>CAVSZQ010000006.1:0-368702 GCA_963732465.1 uncultured Actinomycetes bacterium | reverse complement strand
GTGCCGCTCGGCGTACCGAAGCGCTGGCTGAGGCTGGGTCCCTCGAGCCAGGCGGAGATCGGCTCGCGCGTGGGCTCGGCAAGGGGCTCGCGTGCGTCCAGCTCCCTCGGCCTGCCGAGAAGCCACTCCCCGTCCCTGAAGACTGCCTCGGTGGCCAGCTCGGCGAATTCCCCTCGGCCTCCCCGGGCCCCGAGGCCGAACACCCGCTCGGGGCCCAAGACGGCGTTGGCCTCCGCCCGGCCTCGCACGAGGCGGCGGTAGTCGTTTCGCTCCAACTCGCCGGCATGCGCGTCCAGCGCTTGCAGGATCTGGCGGAGGCGCTCGGGGCCGAAGTGGGCGATCAGCGTCGGAAAGGGCAGATCCGCCCACAGGCCCCACATCCACCAGACCGGCGCCCTGCCCCCGAGCGGCGCCAACGCGTCGAGCGCTGCGCGGCCCACCACCTCGTGACCGGGATGGCGGTCGTGGGGGCTCGGGGAGAAGACGATGTCCACTGCCTCGGAGCGAACCAGCTCGCCGATCAGCTTGGCCAGCTCGGTCTGGGCGGCGTCGAGGTCGTCGCCTGAGCCGATCGCCACGGGCCGGCTGGGGATGATCAGCTCGAACCCCGTGCGCCTGGAGGATTCCCGGGCCTCGGCCTGGCGGCGCTCCCGGTCCGCCGCCCGCCCCATGCCGCAGGCGAGGTTGACGATCCGATGGCCGCTAGCCTGGAGCGCGAGCATGATCGCCGGGCCTCCCATCACCTCGTCGTCTGGGTGGGGCGCGAGATGCAGGAGGGTCCGCCGGACGGGCGGATTGCCTCGCGATGCTGCTCGACCCGCTCCCGATCATTCGCTCGCGCTCAGCCTATTTCTCCCCGGCCACAGGCCCGTGAACGAGCTCCTGCTCGCCCGGCATGGCGAGACCGAGTGGAGCGCCGGCGGACGGCACACGAGCCGCACCGACCTGCCGCTCACGGGCAACGGCCGACAGCTTGCCGGTCAGCTGGCGCCGCGCCTCGCGGACCGTCGCTTCGCCCTCGTGCTGACGAGTCCGCTGCGCCGCGCGGTCGAGACCTGCGAGCTCGCGGGCTTGGGGGCGGAGGCCCAGGTCCGCGAGGAGCTGCGCGAGTGGGACTACGGCGACTACGAAGGCATCACCACGGCCGAGATCCAGCGCCGGCGCCCCGGCTGGAGCCTGTGGCGCGACGGCTGCCCGAATGGTGAGGTGGCCGCCGAGGTGGGGACCCGGGCCGACCGCGTGATCGCCGAGGTTCGCGCGGCTCCCGCCGACTCGATCGCCTTCGGCCACGGCCACATGCTGCGCGTCCTGGCCGCTCGCTGGCTCGGGCTGGCGCCCGAGAACGGCGCCCTGTTCGCCCTCGCCACGGGCACGCTGAGCACGCTGGGCTACGAGCACGGCACCGCCGTGATCTGGAGCTGGAGCGAGCTCCCCGGCTAGTCGAATCGTTCACGCCTCTACCATCTCCCGATCATGCGCATAGACACGATTCTCGCCACCGGGAGCCCCGTGTTCTCGTTCGAGTTCTTCCCGCCGCGGACGCCGGAGGGCGTCGAGACGCTGTTCGAGACCGTCGAGGCCCTGAAGCCGCTCGAGCCGTCGTTCGTCTCGGTCACCTACGGCGCCGGCGGTACGACGCGCGACGGTACGGTCGAGATCGTCAACAGAATCAAGAGCGAGCACGGCCTGGAGACGATGGCGCACCTGAGCTGCGTCGGCGAGACGACCGAGGGCCTGGTCGAGATCCTCGACCGGCTCCAGGCGGTGGGGATCGACAACGTCCTCGCCCTGCGCGGCGACCCGCCCCGGGGGGAGGCGGAGTTCAAGCGGCCCGAGGGGGGCCTCGACTGCGCCGCCGAGCTGGCGGCCTTCATCTCCGAGCGCTACCCGTTTGCGATCGGCGGCGCCTGCTTCCCCGAGGTCCATCCCGAGGCGCCCAGCCTCGAGGTCGACCTGGCCTACCTGAAGACCAAGGTCACGTCGGGCGCCACCTTCCTGATCACCCAGCTCTTCTTCGACAACCGCGTCTACTTCGACTTCGTGCGGGCGGCGCGGGCCGCCGGGATCGAGGTCCCGATCATCCCCGGCGTGATCCCGATCGCCAGCTACGCCCAGATCGGGCGCTTTTGCGAGCTCTGCGAGGCCACGATTCCGGAGCCGCTGGCAGAGGCGATGGAGGCCCTGGGGGGCGACCAGGACGCCGAGGCCGAGCTCGGCACCGCCTACGCAGCCCGCCAGTGCGAGGAGTTGCTGGCCGGCGGTGCGCCGGGCATCCACTTCTACACGCTGAACAAGGCAACCGCCACGCGGGCCGTGCTCGGCGCCTTGCGAGTCGCGCGGCCGTGGGAGCGAGCGACTCTCACCGCCGGCCTCGGCGCCCGCGCCCGCGCCCGCGGGCCTCAACTAGACTCGCCGCCCTCATGGCTGACGAGCAAGGCTCATTCCTCTACCGCGGCCACCGCATCGCCTACGACGTCCACGGCGAGGGCGACCGGGCGCTGGTCTTGATTCACGGCCTGCTGATGAACCGCCGCATGTACGACCGCCTGGCTCCGGCGATGGCCGCGCGCGGCCACCGCGTGATCACCGTCGACCTGCTCGGCCACGGCGAGTCCGACAAGCCCGACGACATGCGCATCTACACGATGAGCTCGCTGGCGAACCAGGCGGCGGCGCTCGTCGATCACCTCGGGCTCCGGCGGCCGGTGGTGGGAGGAACGTCGCTGGGGGCGAACGTGACCCTGGAGCTCGCCGTCCACCACCCCGAGAGCGCCGGCGGGCTGTTCATCGAGATGCCCGTGCTCGAGAACGCGCTGGTGGGCGCCGCGATGATCTTCACGCCGATGCTCATGGCCCTGCGCTTCGGCGGGCCGCTGCTGAGCGTCACCTCGCAGGCCCTCCAGCGAGTTCCCCGCACGCACTACCTCCTGGACATCGGGCTCGACTGGCTGCGGCGCGACCCCGATTCCTCGCGGGCGGTGCTGGAGGGGGTCCTGTTCGGGGGCGCCGCGCCGCCTCCCGAGGAACGCCAGCGGATCGATCACCCCGCGCTCGTCATCGGTCATCCCAACGATCCGCTGCACCCGTTCTCCGACGCCGGCATGCTGATCGAGGAGATCCCGAACGCCCGGATGGTGGACGCCAACTCGATCCTCGAGTGGCGCCTCACCCCCGCGCGGCTCAACGACGAGCTGGCCGGCTTCCTCGAGCAGGTCTTCGCCGAGCGCCAGCCCAAGGGCGACAGCGCAGCGCGGGCGGCGAGCGACATCGCGGGTTAAGAGCGCGTCTTAGCGGGTCCGCTACCCTGGCCCGCCGGATGGCGACCCGCAAGGAGGAGAAGGAGCGCCTTCGAGCCGCGAGGCTCGAGGCCGAACAGCGTGAGGCGCTGTCCGCGCGGAAGCGGTTGATCCTCGGCTACGCGGTCGCCGGGGTGCTGACCGCAGCCGTTCTGGCCGGGATCGTGATCGCGATCGCCGGCGGCGGGGGAGGCTCGGACGAGGACACCCCGGCCGCCGCCCACATCGACACTGCGACGGGCGGCCTCAACGGGGTCGCCCCCGACGCTCGCGAGGGCACCTCCCCTCCGACGGTTCAGAACCTCGACCTGGAGAACGCCGCCGCCGATGCGGGCTGCACCCTGCGGCTCGGCCTGCCGGACGAAGGAAGCACCCACCTGGAGCCCGACGCCAAGGCCCCCAACTACCGCACCAACCCGCCGACCTCGGGCGACCATGTCATTACCGAGTTCGTGCAGGCCGACGGCGCCTACGAGCAGGCGCCCGAGGAGATCGAGTTCGTCCACTCGCTGGAGCACGGCCGGGTCGAGATCCAGTACGCGCCCGACCTGCCGGAAGCGGACCAGCTCGCCCTCAAGGGGGTCTTCGACGACAGCCCATCCGGCATGCTGCTGTTCCCGAACCCGCGGATGCCGTACGAAGTCGCGGCCACCGCCTGGACGCAGCTCATGGGGTGCAAGCGCTACGAGGGGGAAAAGACGCTGGACGCGATCCGGAACTTCCGCGACCAGTTCCGCGGCCGTGGCCCCGAGGCAGTCCCGTTCACCCCATAGCTCACTCCCCGCGCCGCTTTTCCCCCTCCCTGCTCGCCCGGCGCTCGCGGAGCGTGGTCGCGATCACCGACCAGAGCACGATCAGCACCGGCAGCGCGTACAGCGGCCAGAAGTACCAGTGGGCGACGTGCGCGAGGACGAGAAGCATCAGGCGTTGGCCTGCGAGAGCAGGAACAGGCCCAGGCAGGTGAAGGCGACCATGACCAGCAGCATCCATCGCTGAGATCGTGAGGCGCGGTCGGGGTCGCCGTAGACCGTGATCGCGCGGTCGTGCGCGAGCGTCAGGCCGGCGACGTGCCCGGTGACCAGCGCCGCCACCTGCACGTACCAGATCGTGTTGGCGCCGAGCAGCCCGTAGTCGATCCCGCTCGAGGCGGTGCCGAACAGGTCGGAGCCGTCGCCGAGCGGGTCCGAGAGCAGGTAGGTGAACTGCGCCTGCTCCGCGAACACGAAGAGGCTGAAGTAGTGCGCGGCCAGGTAGGCGACCCCGATCGGGATCAGCGTGTGGGCGAAGGAGCGACCCAGGGATCTCAGCGCCGGGGAGCCGCGCACGGTGCGCATCCCTCGCACACCGGCCCAGTAGATCGCCGCGACTCCCGCCAGGGTGAGCGCGAAGAAGACCGACAGCGAAGTCCGGAAGGCGGCGGTCGGCCCCAGGCCGAGGTCGGTGAGGCGTTCGAAGAGGTCGCTGATCGGCTCCTGCCACAGCCCTTCCTGGGCGCCGTCGAAGGTCGTCGAGGCGATCGTCGCGACGACCAGCGCGATGGACCCGGGGACGCCGGCCCAGTGCGTAGCGGCGGCCAGCGGGCGGCGGACCCCGAGCCGCCCGTCGCGGACCTCGAGCGGAGCGAGCTGGGAGAACATCCCGAAGTAGACCGAGAACGCCTCTCCGCGCCGAGCCAGGTCTCGACCCCGAACAGGGCCATCGCGATCAGCGTGTAGGCGGTGTAGGCGAGGGTGGCCACCGCGACCGTGCTCGGTTCCAAGCCGAGCGTCTCGTAGCCGCTGGCGCCATAGACCAGCTCGAGCCAGACGAAGGCGACGATCCCGGCGACCGCCGGCCAGCGCCCGAGCCGCTCGGGATAGCGGAGCGGCGGCGAGTGGGGCTGGCCGGCGATCACCCTGAACAACCCGCCCGCGGTCCGCGCGATCGCCCGCCACGGGTTGAAGGCCCGAAACAGGTCGCCGAGCAGGATGCTGAGGACCACCATGCCGAGCCAGAAGGTCACGAACACGAAAGTGACCGCGAAGTTCAGGTTCGGCTCGTCGGTGCCCTCGAGCCCGGCGTAGACCACCGTTCCGAGCAGGAACACGCCAATCGCCCCGGTGAGGATCTCGGCGGCGCGCCCGGTGAGGGGACGCGAGAGCCGCTCCGAGACCGGGCGCCAGCGATCCGAGGAGAGCTTCGAGTCCCGCCAGGCGACCGAGAGGGCGACGAACGAGACGATCAGCACCAATGACGCCCCCCACGCGAACAGCCAGGCCGGGATCGGCAGGTCCTGGCGGCCGATCAGCAGCCCGTGGGCGAGCGGCAGGAGCAGGGTGGTCACGGGGTCACGTTCAGCTCCGCCACCAGGACCTCGCTCCCCTCCTCACTGCCGGCGTGGAGATGCAGCTCGATCTCGAACACGCCATCCAGGCTCGCAGGGAAGTCGAGCTTCGCGGTCTGGCCGGCCGTCACCTCCTCCGTCAGCTCATAGCCGTGGACGTGCGCCTCGGCGGGGACGTCGGACGTGACGTCGATGCGGACGGGGTCCCCCTTCTCCACCTCGATCTCCTGCACCCCGCCGACGGGGGCGCCGTTGCGAAACGCGATCCTCGGCGGCTCCGGGGCGGTTGAGGTCGTCTTCGGAGGCCCGTCCGTCGTGGTCGTGCGCGTGGCGGTCGTGGTCGAGCCGGAGTCAGATCCATCGTCGTCGCTCAGGACGATGAACAGCCCCACGGCCACCGCGATCCCGGCCGCGGCCAAGCCGACGCTGAGTCTTCTGGATTGCATCAGATGCTCCTTCCCGCGCGGGAATGCCGCGCAACGGTGGGCCACGGGCGAACGCCCGCGGCACGGATCAGCCGACCGGAAGGAGCGGCGGCGGTCGCCGCGCGAAGCCGAAGGCGAGGTTGAGCGACGCGAGCGGCACCCGAGCCGGAGTGGCGTGGGGCTCGACCAGGGCCGGCGGGCGCGGGCGGGCGGGGCGGTGGGGTGCCCTCCGCGCCAAGGTCCGCTCGACTCCCTGGAGCGCCAGGCACACCAGCGAGCACACCGCGCCCGCCGCCAGCGCCAGCGGCACGGCGAGGAAGCCGCCGTGAGCGAGGACGGCGGCCAGTCCGGCCGGGTGGCCCGCCGCAACCGCCCCCTCGGTCAGCTCCTGGGCGCAGAAGATCGCCAGCAGCGCGAAGGCGTAGAGCGCGGTGGTGCGCGGAAAGGCGCTGCTCGCCGCCTGACCGGGCCGGCGGGCCGGCGGCGCCAGAGCGCCGGCGAGGAGCGTCGCCAGCAAGGTGGCGAGCATGACGGTGACCAGCGCCCCGCCGAGGTCGGACAGGTAAGCGTGCCCCTGGCTCGCGAGCGCCTCACCACGCGCGGTCGCCGTAGGCCAGCAGGTAACGGAGCTCGTGCACGGCCAAGGCGCCGAGCGAGAGCAGGGAGGCGACCCTGGCGGTGCGGCTGGTGCGGCGGAGCGCGTCCATCGCAGCGGCGATTCTACGGAGCGCGGTAGAGCGGGAAGAATCCGGAGTCCTCGCGGCCCTCGCTGAGCCGCCGGTAGGCGCCGGGGTCGCAGACGATCTCGTGCGTGCGGAAGGGCAGCTCGCCGTTGGCGAAGCCGCGCTTGAAGTCCTCCAGGCCGTCGCCGGGCCGCACGCCGCCGCCGAGATTGAGGGTGACGCCGAGTTCGCCGGCGAGCTCGATCATCGCCTCGACGACGTTCTTGAAAGGGGAGTCGCCGAGGTGCGCTTCGGCGGTGCCGCCGAGGTAGTAGTGGAGGACCCCGTCCGAGAGCGCCGCGATGCCCCCGGCCGCGGTCGTTTCCTCCGGGCTGCGACAGAGCACGAGCCAGGAGCGCTCGAAGCCGAGGATCGCGCCGAAGTAGTCAGGCTCGAACAGGTAGCGCTCCGCCGCCTCCGCGCGCCGCATGGTCTCCGTGTACGCGGCGTGAAAGCTGGTTCGCTGCTCGACCGAGGTCTCGGGCCCCGGCAGAGCCTCGACCCGGTAGCCGAGCTTGCGATTGCGGCGGATCTGCTCGCCGAAGCGCGACCGTAGGCTCCGCGGTCGCGACGGGTCGTGGACCTGGACGGCGGAGCGCTCGGTTGCCCTCGCCAGGCACGGGTCCCCGACCAGCCGCTCGCGGGCGAAGACGCTCACCAGCCCCGCGGCCGACCAGTCGATCGCGGCCGGATCCGGGGGCGCGCCGCGCTCGCCGCCCACGGCCGCTCCTGGATACCCGTATGGCGAGATCGCGTCGGAGAGCCCGGTATCGGGGATCCCGCGGACCACCAGCGGCAGGGCGATCACGGAGCCGCCTGCTTCGATCCGAAGCGTGTGGGTGACACCCTCCGCGTCGTAGAAGGGGCGGGAGCGAAAGAAGTCGTCCGTCTGCGCCGCCTTTCCCCGGTCGGCGACCAGCTCGGCGGGCGGCGGATCGCGATCGCCGATCAGCTCGGCCCGTCCTCAAACCCGGTGAACTCCTCGGGCAATAGGCCCCAGACCTCGTTGTCCACGGCTTCGTCGCCGCGGCGAATCGCCCGGCGCATCACCCCCTCGCGCTTGAAACCGAGGTAGGTGACCACCTTTTGGGCGGCCTGGTTCGTGGCCGGGATCTCGGCGTGGATCCGGTGGGCGCCGTGCTGTCCTCGAAGGCGTGCACGCACGCCTGGCGCTCGGCCTCGCGGGCGACCCCCTTGCCCCACGCGTCCGGATCGCCGACCAGCACCGCAAGCTCCGGCCCGGTGTCGCGCTCCAGCCCGAACAGGGCCACGAAGCCAACCGGCTCGCTGCTCCCGTCCAACAGGATCGCCCACTTGCGATCGCGGCTTTGGTCCATCGCCCGCTCGACCCATCCGCCGGCGTCATCCTCGGTGAAGCTCGCCCGGCGGCCCACCAGGTCGGCGGTGACCCGCGGGTCGTTGAACCAGCGGTGCACAGCCGCCGCGTCCCCGGGCTCGAAGTCGCGCAGCTCGATCCTCGTCATCGCGCGCGCACCCTACCTATCCATGGAAAGGGGGCCAGCTACTTCGCCCTGCGGCCGGTCAGCCGGGCGACGGTCCTTTCGTGCGCACGTCCTCGCAGCCACGCCGCCGATCGATGCGGTCGACCTTGGCGTCGTCGGAGCCCCGCCCGCACCTGACCACGTCGCGGGTGCCGTCGCGAGCGCCGAGGAAGTCCCCGCCGCGGCCGCCTTTCATCGTGTCGTGCCCTCGACCGCCGATCAAGTAGTCGCGCTTCGGGCCTCCGATCAGCAGGTCGTCGCCGCGCGCGCCGAACGCGAACACTCGACCAGGGATACGGACCGATGAAGCCGCCGCCCGCCGCGCGCCGAGATGACGTCCGCTCCGCGAAAGCCAGAGACCAGGGGCGTCCCCCGCGGATGGTCACGTCGGGGTCGTCCACATCCTCGGCGGCGTTCAGGTTCGCGCCCTGACCCTGAGCGAGACTCTCCGAGAACGATCCGATTCGGCCCCCGTCTCCCACCGATCGGCACCCGGCTGCCCGACCCCGCCGGAAACGTGACCGCGAACTCGATCTCGGACGAGCCGTCCCCTTCATCGCTGAACCCGGGCGCGAACGGACCAGCCGTAAGGTCGAGCTCGAATTCGAGGTCGTCCACGCTCGCTGCGCGGGCGCGGACGCGAACGCGCTCGGTGTTGAAGCGGGTCGGATCCTGCGCGCCGGCGCAGCCCAGCGGCCCGAAGACGTCCTCGACGACGAGGTCGTCACCATCCCGGACGATTCCCCCGTTGGCATCGTCGTTGTGGAAGGTGACGGTCAGCCTGTGTTCGGCGTTGTCAAAGCGACAAGTGACGCCGGCGCGGGTCCCCGCGTGAGTCGTGCTGGTGGCCGCGAACGCGGCGATGGCCGCCAACGTCGCGAGCGATGCAAACAGGGCTCGCCGATGGCTTCCCAACTTGGCGATGCCCGGCACCTTATCCGTACAGCCCGTGGCCGCTGAGCAGGAGGCGAGCGGTGCGCGCGAGGATGCGAAGGTCGAGCGCCAGCGAGCGGTTGTCCACGTACCAGACGTCCAGCTCGATCCGCTCCTCCCACGGAATCCCGGCCCGTCCGTTGACCTGCGCCCAGCCGGTGATCCCGGGCTTCACCTCGAGCCGGCGGCGCTGGCGCTCCGTGTACAGCTCGACCTGGGCGGCGAGCGTCGGGACGGGGGCCGACGAGCGCCAGCTCGCCGCGCAGCACGTTGACGAGGTTGGGGATCTCGTCGAGCGAGAAGCGGCGAAGCAGCCCGCCGACCCGGGTGACCCGGGGGTCGCCCTCGAGCACCGGCGTGCCGACGCCCACGGGGTCGGCACCGAGTCTGCATGGTGCGGAGCTTCAGGACCTCGAACTCCTGGCCGTCCTTGCCCACCCGGCGCTGGCGGTAGATCACCGGGCCCCGCGAGTCGAGCTTGATCGCGATCGCCGCGATCAGCAGCAGGGGCGCCGCCAGCACCAGGCCGATGCCGGCGAGCACGATGTCCAGCGCCCGGCTCATGGCCAGGCCTCGGATCTCGTCCCCTCCGCCTTCTCCCAGGTCCGCGGCACGCCGCGGCGCAGGTAGTCCCAGAGGCCGGCGGCGCTGGCCGCGGTGACCGCGACGTAGTAGCGAGCGACCTGGAAGGCGCGCAGCGGCACCACGGGCGCCAGCGCGGCGGCGGCGAGCAGGGCGAGCTGGGCGGCCAGGGTGACGACGTAGAGCGCGCCCTGCCCGAGGAGCGCCAGGTTCGTCCCCAGCGCGACCAGGTGGAGGAGCGGCGAGAGATAGCGGAGGGCGCGATGGGAGAGGATCTCGAAGGCGTAGGCGGGCCCGTAGCCGCGCGGCGAGAGCATCCCGTGGCGCAGCATCGTCGCCCAGGCCCCGGCGAGCATCCGTCGCTTGCGCCGAAACTCCGAGCCGAGGGTCGCCGCCATCGGCTCACGGGCGACCGCCCCCGGCTCGAACACGGCGCGCCAGCCTCGCTTGGTGAGCTCGTAGGGGAGGGAGATGTCCTGGCCGCGGGTCGGCTCGAGCGCGATGTAGGCCTCGCGGCGCACCGCGTTGATCGCCCCGTTGCCGGCCGTGACGCCGGCGAGGCGCGATTCGAGGGCCCGGGCGGCCATCTCGTACCGCCAATAGAGCCCCTCCTGGTTCTCGCCTCCCGCGCCCTCGAGGCGAAGCTGTCCGCACACGTAGCCCGCCCGCGGGATCGGCGAAGCGGGCCACCAGGCGCCGCGAGCGCATCGGGCTCCCAGGTCGCGTTGGCGTCCGAGAAGGCCAGCACCTCCCCGCGCGCCCTCTCGACCGCGGCATTGAGCGCCGCCACCTTGCCGCCCCGCGGCACCTCGAGCACCAGATCGGCGCCGGCCTCCGTCGCCAACTCGAGGGTACGGTCGGCCGACCCGTCCGAGACGACCACCACCTCGAGCCGCTCGCGCGGATAGTCGAGGGCGAGGGTCGCGCGGACCCAGCGCGCGATGCTCGCCTCCTCGTCGTGTGCGGCGACGATCAGCGACACGCTGGGCGGCTCGTCCACCTCGGCCACCTCCTCCGTGGCGCGCCGAAGTCGGGTCAAGAGCCACAGAAGCGCCGGGTAGCCGAGGTGCGTGTAGACGAGCAATCCGACCGAGATCCAGAAGGCGGCGGCGAGGATGGTCACCCGACCAGCTCCCGGTAGAGCGCCAGGGTCTGGGCAGCGACCGCGTCCCAGGAGTAGGGGCCGGCGGCGGCCTCGCGGGCGGCGGCCGAGAGCCGTTCGCGGGCGGCGGGATCGGCGAGCAGCTCGTTCAGCGCCGCCGGCGAGCGCCTCGGGGTCGCCGGCGGGCACAAGCCGCCCGGCCCCGTGCTCGGCGACCTCGCCGAAGCCGCCGACGGCGCTCATCACGATCGGCTTCGCGAAGGCGAGCGCCACGTAGAGAACGCCCGACTGCTCGGCGTCCCGGTGGGGAAGGACGACGAGGTCGGCGCGATGGAAGTAGGCCGGCAGCTCGCGATCGGAGACGAACCGGGGCACGAAGCGCACCCGGCCCGGAGCCCGCGAGGCGAGCTCGCGCAGCGCGTCCATGGAGACCCCCAGAGGCCGGCCGACCACCCACAGCTCGGCTCCCTCCACGGAGCGAAAGGCCTCGAGCAGCAGGTCGACCCCTTTGTAGGGGCGGATCAGGCCGAAGCAGAGGATCACGGGCCCCTCCACGGCGGCCAGCTCGTCCGGCAGCGGCAGAGGGTCCGGCAGCCGCGTCAGGTAGTCGAAGGCGCCGTGCGGAATCACGCGGACCCGCTCGGCCGGGATCCCCGCCTGCTCCCGCAGGCGCACCGCCCCGTACTCCGACAGGGTCACGATCGCGTCCATCCGCTCCCAGAGCCGGCGCAGCCCCCGGCCGGGACGCTCCCGCCAGGCCTCCTCGCGGAGCCAGCCGTGGGCGGTCAGCACGCGCGGCCGGGCGGCGCTCAACAGACGGCTGTCGAGCCGCGGCAGCGTCAGCCACTGGTAGTGGACGACGTCGGCGCGCGCGCCGTCGCGACGGTGGCGGAGCATGTCGGCGGCGTGCTCGGCCAGCTTCAGCGCCCGGCGGCGGCGCGTCTGGGAGCTCGCCTCGGCGGAGCGTCGATAGAAGCTCTCGCTGACCCGGTATCCCTCGGCGGGAGGCACCGGCCCGTGGGCGAAACGGCTGGTGATCAGCTCCACGTCGGCGCCGGCCCGCGCCAATGCGGCGCACAGCGAGCGGTCATAGGGCGGCGTATATGCCGGGGGATCGACGATCTGAACCCGCATCCGCGAGGATTTTGGTTGATGGAGCTCTCCTACTGCGTGGTGAACACGAACGGCCGGGAATTCCTGCTCACCTGCCTCGAGGCGATCGGCCGCACCCATCCCCAGCACGTCGAGCACGAGATCATGGTTCTCGACAACGCCTCCGACGACGGCTCGCGCGAGGCCGTGGCGCGGCGCTTTCCGGAAGTCCGGGTGATCGCCCGCGACCGCCGCGCCGGCCTGGCGGAGAACAACTCGCTGCTCCTGCGCGAGGCTCGGGGGCGCTTCTGCCTGCTGTTGAACGAGGACTCCGAGATCCTCGAGGGCGGAGCCGAGGCCCTGCTCGAGTCGCTGCGCGCCGACCCCCAGGCGGCGGCGGCGGGAGCCCAGCTACTCGACCCCGACCGCCGGCCGATCCCCTGCGCGTGGCGGTTGCCCGGCCCCGGCACGGCGCTGGCCCAGGCGCTTTTCCTGCATCGCCGGCTGGTCACCCAGGACGCGGGCACCTCCGCCGGCGACGGCGGAGGGGCGCGCGACGTCGGCTGGGTGCAGTCGGCGGCCATGCTGGTGCGGCACGAGGCCGCGGTCCAGGTGGGCTTCCTGGACCCCGACTTCTTCGTCTATTCGGAGGAGGTCGACTTCCAGAAGCGCATGCGAGACGCCGGCTGGAGCATCCTCCACGTTCCCGCCGCGAGGGCGATCCACCACGAGCAGCTCGCGACCGACCGCTCGGCCGGCGCTCGCCGGGTGGTGCAGTTTCACCGCGGCCGGGCGATGTACATGCGCAAGCACCACTCGCGGCCGGCGGCCATCGCTCGCCCGCATCCTCTGGGCCTGGTCGTACGTCCCGCGCGCGATCGCCGCGATCTTCATGCCCGGACACGAGCCCGGCTGGTACTGGCTTCACGCCCGCCAGGCGCTTCGTCCCAGCCGGGGTGAGGGGATGCGCGAGGCGGCCGAGGCGTACAACGCGCAGCTCGTGTCAACGGGCGGCACCCACCATCCTGGATAGGCATCGGATACCGGGGTCTCGGCAGGACGGCGAGGCGGTCAGCGGCTCAGGTGGGTCACGCCCCGCCGCGGTCCTCGTCGCGGGCGGCGGCCTCGTAGACCTCGGGGCCGAGCCGCGGCCCTCGCCGGAGGCCGGCGCCCCCTCGGCGCCAGGGGGCGCCGAGGCGGCGCGCAGGGCGCGGGCGCGGGCGGCGATCGCCGAGGGACGGAGCAACGCCACCAGCCGGGAGCGCTCCTCCTCGTGGAGGAACCCGACTGCGTACAGGACCGCCGGATAGGCGAGCCAGAGCGCGGTGCGGCTCACCAGGCCGACGAACCCCGAAGTGGGCAGCAGGGCCTCACCCGCGCCGATCAGCGCCGCCGCCGAGAGCACGATCAGGGCCAGGCGCCGCCACTCGTAGGGGACGGGAAAGAGCCGCTGCGTGAACACGTACATGAGGACCACGACCACCAGGTAGGAGGCGACGAGCGCCAGCCCTGCACCGACGATCCCCAGCGGCGGCACGAGGACCAGGTTGAGGACGATGTTGGTCGCCGTGGCGGCGATCGTCGGCGGAAAGCTGAACTCGGTGCGGCCGGTGCGCCCCAGGACGATCACCATCGCCAGGTAGAGCGCGTACAGGGCGATGCCCGTGGCCAGCAGCCCAACCGCCTCGTGGGAATCGAAGAACTCGGGCGCCGCGAGGAGGCGCACGATCCAGCGCGACTCGAGCCACAGCCCCGTGACCCCGAAGGCGAGCACCACGGCGAACCAGGTGAGGATCACGGAGTAGGCGCGGCGCGCCTCCTCGTCGTCCTGGATCGAGTAGGCGAGCGGCGGCCAGGCGAGCTGGATGCCGCGAGCGAGCACGTTGATGCCCTGAGCGAACTTGACCGCGAGCGCGTACAGGCCGGCCTCGGCGAGCCCGGCCAGGCGCACCAGGATGATCCGGTCGATGAAGTTGAGCGAGTACAGGGACAGCTCGGCGGGCATCGTCGGCAGCCCGAAGCGAAACATCCGCCGCAGGAGCGCCAGGTCCGGGACCAGCGACAGCCGCCGGCGCTGCCGCCACAGCATCCAGACGGTGAACGCGGCACCCGTCGCGAAGGTGCCGAGCAGAATGCCGCTGGCCCGCTCGTCCTGGACCACGATCAGCCAGACCGTGAACGGGATCGTGACCAGGACGTTGGCGACCGTGATCCCGAAGTAGGCGCGCGCCCGCTCGTCGAGGCGGAGCAGGGTCAGCGCGTACTCGTACAGGGTGAGCGTCCAGAGGCCGAGGATCGCCAGCCGCGCCAGCCCGGCATCCTCGCGATCCAGCAAGGCCTGCGAGATCGGGGCGGCGAAGGGCAGGGCGATCGCGGCGGCCACCGTGGCGCCCCAGAACAGCGACGCGAAGCCCGTCGAGACGACCCGCTCTGGGCGCTCCCCGGCGAGGTAGTAGAAGCGCAGGATCGCCTCGATCACCCCGAGGCGGACGATGATGCTCGCCGCGATCACCGAAGCGAGCATCACCTCGGCGGCGCCGTAGTCGCTGGGGGTCAGATAGCTGGTGTAGATCGGCAGCAGGAAGACCGCGATCAGCTTCGAGAGCACGCTGGAGGCCGTGTATGCGGCCCCCGTGGTGGCCAGCCGGCGCAGGTACTCGAACACCCGGTGGTGCCTCTGGAGCTAGGCCGCGGCCGGTCGCCGGTCGCGGGGAGGGAGGACGCCTCGGTCGCCGACTGCTGCGGGCGCCGCCGCCGGAACTGGCCACGAGCGCCGCAGCGCCACACCGATGCCGAGGAGCGCCCAGGTTGCGGGGTCGATCGCAAAGCCCGCATAGCTGAGACTGTGGACCAGCATCGCCACGAAGCCGGCCGCGGCCGCGGCCGTCCCAGCGGACGCGCTGCCGCCACTCAACAGAACGACCAGCGCCAAGACGACCAGGGCCGCGTACACCACCAGCCCGATCGCGCCCTGCTCGGCGGCAACGGTGATCGGCTCCGAGTGCGAGACGGTGGTGCCGGCGCGCTCGATGTGGCGCGAGAACGCCGCCCCGAAGGAACCCGAGCCCCAACCCCAGATGGGCCGGTCCTGGGCCAGCTCGAAGCCGCCCCTGACCAGGTCCACCCGGCCGCTGGTGGTCGTGTCGATGTCCCTTGCCGAGCCGAGGTCGCTTTCACCGGTGCCGCTGACGAGCAGGAAGATCGCCCCGCAGGCCAGAATCGCCACGCCGCCCGCGAGCGCCCGGCGCACGCTCCAGCGCAGCGCCACGACCACGAGCAGGCCCGCCAGCAGGGCACCGAAGCTGCTGATCGAGTAGCTGAGCGCCAGCGCCGCCAGCAGCACAGCCGCGGCAGCGGCAGCGGCGACGGGGCCGCGCGTGCCGCGGGCCCAGGCCAGATAGGCGCCCAGGGCGACCAGGGTGAGCGCCAGGTAGCGGCCGAAGACGTTGGGGTCGTAGAAGACCGAGTTGACCCGGAAGTAGAGGTGGAGCTGGTTCGCCTGAAGCAGGTTCCCCCTGCTGAGCAGCAGATCCCGCGCCGCGTACTCCCAAAACGCCACTGCGGCCAGCAGCAGGCCAAGGCCGGTCACGGCAACGAGCACCCCGCCCAAGAGGCGGAGAGTCCAGCGGACCTCGGTGAGGAGCACGAACATGACCGCGAAGGGGACCAGGAAGAACGCGGCGTTCTCGATCGCGTTCGAGACGTCGGCCGAGAACGCGGTCTGGATCGCGTACACGACGAGCGTGGCCGCCAGAGCGCGGTAGAGCCAGACGACAGCAGGCGCCTCGGCGCCCGCGGCATTCGCGTCGACCGAAGGGCGGTTGTCCGTGACGCCAACTCCCTCGCGGCCGAGCGCCCGGTAGGCGAAGCACGCGAAGCCCGCGGCGATCACCAGGTAGAGCGGCAACAAGAGGTGCGAGGTCTCGCCGCCCAGCTGCACCGGGACGCGGAGAGGCAAGGCCGCGAACGCGCTGACGGGAAATGCCCACGGGATGCGGTAGAAGACGGCCGCGAGGGCGCCCACCGCAGCCACCGAGACGACGATCAAGGCGATCAGCTTGGCGGGATCGTCCCGCAGGTCGACGAAGCGCTCGGTCTGCCAGACGTCGCCTGCGACCAAGGCCGGCGTCGTCACCAGCGCGATCGCCGCGGCTCCGTAGCGCAACCGCGGATCCCGGGCCAGCAGGGCCGCCGCTGCCCCTCCGCAGGCGAGCAGCATTCCCCCGAGCTCGAGGGGGGAGGCCGTCATTGCGAGCCGGTCGCCCGCACCGAGATCCGGCGCGGGTAGACCATGTCCCGATCCCGGTTGGGGAGCAGCACCCTGAGCCGGTAGCGGTCCTTGGGATCGGCAAGGGCGCCGGTGCCGGTGCGGCCATTCCACGTGAACGAGACCGGCGGTCAGCGACCAACGGCTGGCTGGCCAAGACCCGGATCAGGTTCAGGTTGGGCCCGACGATCTCCACCCTCGCGTCCGGGTCGCTCTCGCGGACGAACGCATATTCGCGTCCTTGCCCTCCCCGTCGAGTGGATTTCCTCCCGTGCCGCCTGCATCTCGTCCACCCGGCGCACTGCGTGCCGACGGCTCCCCTCGACGAGTCGCTCGAGCAGCGGCTCTCCGAGGACCGCCGCGATCTCTCCTTCGAGCCACCTCGCATGCCCCGCGGCCTCGGCCGCGCGCAGGCTCTCGAGCGCCGAGGCGGCGAGCCCCTTCATGAACACCGAGCGAAGGAGCTTGAGTGTCGCGGCGTCCCCGGCCTGATCCGACACGACCTCGACCGGCATGCCGAGGGGTCCCAGCACGTCCGCGAATGCCTGCGCGCCAGGACCTGACGCCAGGGCAGGCGTCCCGAGCCCACTGACCGGCACCGGTCCGAGCAGCGCGACATCCGCGAAGCGTGCGCCGGCTCCGGCCACGAGCGCGGCGACGTCGCGCTTCAGTGCGGGCGACGCCGTGTTCAGGTCGGCGTAGAGCGCATCGGTCATCAGACCCGGAAGCGCCGACTCGGCCGCGGCGAGCGCAGTCGACGCCGTCGTCAGGGAAAGCACGGCAGCGGCGCGGGAGACGGCCGAAACCGGGTCGGCGGCCTGGGTGACGCGGTGCGGCGCCGAGTTCGGTACGGGGTCGTAGCCGGTCACCTCGAGGCCAGCGTCGACGAGATCGGCGGCAAGGCGCCCGCCGGCCTCGCCGAGACCGAGCACCGCGATCGTCCCACGGTCCACGGGGATATCTAACAGGATTGTTGACGATCCTTGCGACGTTTCGGCAGTATGCGTCCCGCACGATGGCGGTCACTTCGAGCTACGACGCCCTCCGCGAGGCCATCGTCCGCGGTGACATCGCTCCCGATGCCCGCCTCGTCGAGTCCGACCTGTCGACGGCGTTCGAGATGTCGCGCGGCGCCGTGCGCACGGCGCTCATCCGTCTCGAGCAGGACGGGCTCGTCGTTCGCGAGCCGCATCGCGGCGCGCGTGTCCGCCGCGTCAGTGACGACGAGGCCGTGGAGATCCTGCAGGCGCGCGCCGTTCTCGAGGGCCTCGCGGTCCGCCAAACCGCCGAACGAATCGACGACGCGGGCGTCGCCAGCCTGCAGTCATGTCTCGCGCGTCAGCGAGAGCTCCTCGAGCAGGGCGATCTCCTCGGGGCATCGGACGCGAACGCCGACCTGCACGCCGCGCTTCTCGAGCTTTCCGGCCACGCAACCGCCGTTCGCCTCATCCACACGCTGAACGCCCAGACGGTGCGCTACCAGTACCGCACGATCCTGATCCCGGGCCGCTCGGCGGCGTCCGTCGCCGAGCACACGGCGATCGTCGAGGCCGTGAGCGCCAGGCGTGCGGCCGAGGCCGAGCTCGCGATGCGCGAACACCTCTTCAACGTCGCCGACGCGGTGAGGCGGGGCCTGCTGCGGGGTGGCATCGACAATGCGAGTCGCGGTGTCCTCTAGTCATCGGAGTCTCGAAGACGTGCTGGCGGCGGCCGAGAGCCCGGTCGAGCTCCTCCGCAACGCGAAGGCGGGGCCGAACGTCTATCCCGGGGTGCCGCCGGAGTACACGAACTGGCGCGACGAGCAGCGAGCCTGGCAGGAGACGTGCGTCCTCTTCAACCTCTCGTACCACATGAACGACCTGGCGGTCGAGGGCCCGGACGCGCTCAGGCTGCTCTCGGACCTCGCGGTCAACAGCTTCGACGGGTACACGGGCGATCGGGCCAAGCACTTCGTGCCGTGCAGCCCGGACGGCTACGTCATCGGGGACGTCATCCTGTTCGCGCTCGGCGAGGGCCGCTTCGAGCTGGTCGGCCGGGCACCGGCGCTCAACTGGATCCTCTACCACGCGGAGACCGGCGGGTACGACGTCGAGGTCGATCTCGACCTGAGGAGCGCGCTGCGAACGGACGGACGCCGCAGGTCCTTCCGCTTCCAGCTGCAGGGCCCGAACGCGATGCAGGTGATCGAGAGGGCGCTCGGCGCCACTCCGCCCGAGCTCGGCTTTTTCCGCACGACGACCGTGACGATGGCGGGCAGGACGGTGGGTGCGTTGCGCCACGGCATGGTCGGTCAGCCGGGGTGGGAGCTCTTCGGCCCGTGGGACGACGGCGAAGCGGTCCGCGAGGCGCTCGTGACGGCCGGCGAGGATCTCGGCCTCCGGCTGGCGGGCGGACGGGCGTACTCGTCCAACACGCTCGAGTCCGGATGGATCCCTTCTCCGCTGCCGGCCGTGTACTCCGGCGAGAGCATGCAGGCCTACCGCGAGTGGCTGCCTGCGACCGGCTACGAGGGGTCCGCCTCGATCGGCGGCAGCTTCGTCAGCGACCAGATCGAGGACTACTACTTCACGCCGTGGGACCTCGGGTACGGGAGCTATGTCGCGTTCGACCACGACTTCGTCGGTCGGGAGGCGCTGGAGGAGATGGCCGGCGGTGACCACCGCCAGAAGGTCACGCTCGCCCTCGACGACGAGGACGTGACCCGCACGATCGGAACGATGTTCCAGAGCGGCGAGCGGGCGAAGTTCATCGACTGGCCCTCGGCCGTGTACTCGATGCACCAGTTCGACCGCGTCACCCGCGACGGGGAGACGGTCGGCATCTCGACCTGGATCGGCTACAGCTCGAACGAGGGCAAGATGCTGACCCTCGCCGTGCTCGATCCCGAGCATGCGGAGCCCGGGACCGATGTCACCCTCGTCTGGGGCGAGGAGGACGGCGGCACCGCGAAGCCCACCGTCGAGCCCCACGTGCAGGTCGAGATCGGCGCCGTGGTGAGCCCGGTGCCCTACGTCGAATCCGTGCGCACGTCGTACGCACCCGGCGGCTGGCGCGCGTCGCACGCCTGAGGCCGGGGCTCATCGAGACGTGCAGTCGTCCGAGCGAGGGGTACGCGTCAGACCGCTGCTTGCCGACGACCTCGACTCCGCCGATCGGGTCCTGCGACTGGCGTTCGGCACGTTTCACGGTCTTCCCGATCCCGCCGCGACCTTCGGAGACAGGGACTACGTGAGGACGCGGCATCGGGCGGCGCCGGACTGTGCCTGGGCGGCCGAGGTCGACGGCGACGTCGTCGGATCGGTTTTCGCGGCCCGCTGGGGCTCGTTCGGCTTCTTCGGCCCACTCACCGTCCATCCCCGATTCTGGGATCGTGGCATCGGAAGCCGGTTGCTCCAGCCGGTCCTGGAGTCGTTCGAGCGGTGGGGAGTGAGGCAAGCCGGGCTCTTCACCTTCGCGTCGAGCCCCAAGCACATCGGCCTCTACCAGAGACACGGGTTCTGGCCGGGCAGCCTCATGGTCGTCGCCGCCAAGCCGATCGCCGCGAATGCCAGCGGCCCATACGCGCTCGCATCGCATGAGACCGCCGATCGGCAGGCCCCGCTGCTCGACGAGATTCGCAAGCTCACGGACGCTGTCTTCCACGGTCTCGATCTCGAGCGCGAGATCGTCGCCGCAGCTACGCAGCGGATCGGCGACACGGTCGTGCTACCCGGTGACGACGAACTGGACGGCGTGGCTGTTTGTCACTGCGGGGCCGGGAGCGAAGCCGGTAGCGATACCTGCTACGTCAAGATCGCGGCGGTTCGTCCGGGCGCGGGCGCAGCCGTCCGGTTCGAGCGACTCCTCGACGCCTGCGAGGCGTTCGCCGCAGACTCGGGGTTGGGGCGGCTCGTCGCCGGAGTCAACACCGGTCGCCTCGATGCGTATCGGCGACTGCTCTCTCGCGGCTTTCGCATCGAGCAGATCGGAGTGGCGATGCACCTCCGGCCCGGCGAACCGGACCTCGACACACCGGAGCACTACGTCATCGACGATCTCCGGTAGTCCGCCGTCTGGCTGCGGAAGTCGAGCCGGAACCGTCGACGGATGCCGTAAGCGGGCTAGCCGGAGCCGAACTTCTTTGCTGCCCGCTTTTCGGCGCGGCGCTCCTTGAGAGTCTTCTGCGGCTGCTTCTTCGGTGATTTCTTCGGCTTCTCGGAGCGCTTCGTCATAGCGGCAGTCTAGGCTGCGGCGGTACCGGCTGCCCGAGACTCCGTGGGGTCGCTGCTACTGTTGACTCCTGAAATTCAGAGCGAGTCCGGTTTGGCCCTGCGCCTTCCTTACGCGTTCGTGAAGTAGCAAGGGAGGTGTTTTTTATGGCTAACGGAATCGTCAAGTGGTTCAACGATGACAAGGGGTACGGCTTCATCACCCCTGACGAGGGTTCGAAGGATCTCTTCGTCCATCACAGCAACATCGTCGGCGACGGCTTCAAGTCGCTGGCCGAAGGTGCCCGCGTGCAGTTCGAGCAGCGCGAGGGCGCGAAGGGTCCCGAGGCGACGGAAGTCGCCGCGATCGCTTAGAGCGAACGGCAGAGCCTGTGGTCGCTCCGGCGATCACGGGCTCTGCCTGTGACTCCTCGATGCGACCGGGAGGATTCGAACCTCCGACCCGCGGATTGAGGATCGACCGCAACGTGTGATGCTCGGGGACTAGGCTTCGACCCTCGTGCGAGCACTCGCGCTCGAGCATCTGCATTCGAATCCGCTCGGCGTATATGGGGACGTGCTCGTCGATCGCGGCATCGACGTCGACCGTGTGCTGCTCGATCGCGGCGATCAGCTTCCCGACTGGCGCGCGTATGAGCTGTTGGTCGTCATGGGCGGCGGGATGAGCGCATACGACGACGATGAGTACCCGTGGCTCGCATCCGAGAAGCGGGCGATTCGCGAGGCAGTGTCGGCGGGCGTGCCGTACTTCGGCGTCTGTCTCGGCTCGCAGCTCCTCGCCAGCGCCCTGGGCGGGCGTGTCTACCTCGGACCGGAGCCCGAGCTCGGAGTGATCCCCGTGTTCCTCTGCGAAGCGGCGCGGCGCGATCCGGTGTTCCGCGGGCTGCCGCCCGATCTCGAGGTGTTCCAGTGGCACTGCGACACGTTCACGCTCCCGGATGGCGCGACTCGTCTTGCTCGCTCGCCTCGCTACGAGAACCAGGCGTTCCGATACGGAGAGGTCGCCTATGCGATCCAGTGCCACCTGGAGACGACGCTGGAGGAAGTTCAGGACTGGTTCGCTGCCTGGCCGTCGCTTGGCGAGACGTTCGAGGGCCGGTACGGGCAGGGATCCCTCGACGCGTTTCTGGACGAGTACGCGGCCTCGATTCCCCAGCTTCGTGCGACCGCCCGGCAACTGTTTCGGCGTTGGCTCGAGAGCGCGCTTGCGCACGGCAAACGACCGACGCGCCTGAGAAACGAGCCCGTCGCCGACGGAGGGCGTCTTCTCGGTCGCGACAACGATCTCGCGCGCTTGCGCGCGCTGATCGCCGGGGCGCGCGCCGGACGCGGCGGCGCACTCACCCTCATCGGCCCTGCGGGTGCGGGAAAGAGCGCACTGCTCGAGGCTGCCGAGCGCGATGCCGAGGACATTCGTGTGCTGCGTACGGTCGGGATCGAACGGGTTGCCGAGCAACCCATGGCCGGGCTCGCTGCGCTGTGCCGGCCCGTGCGGGACCTGCTGCCGGAGCTGCCGGATGCGCAGGCGACCCCGCTTGCCCTCGCGCTCGGCGATCACGATCACGGACGCCCGCCGGATGACCGCTTTGCCGTTTACACCGGAGCGGCCTCGCTACTCGCCGCCGCAGCTCGCTCGCAGCCGCTCCTCGTGCTCGTGGACGATGCACACCTCCTCGACGAGCCTTCGCGCGAGGCGATCGAGTTCATTGCGTCACGCCTGGCCGACTGCTCGATCGCCATGATCGTCGCGACGGAGGGCCCGCCCGGCGAGGGCGCCGACGTGTTGGAGCTTCACCCGCTCGACCGCACAGCCGCGCTTACCCTGCTCGACCGGCGATACGGGACAAGACTCGCGGCCGCGGTTGCCGCGGACGTCATCGATGCAGCCGCCGGGAACCCCCTCGCGCTGCTCGAGATCCCGGAGAGCCTGACGAGCGCGCAGCTCTCGGGAGCCGAGCCGGCAGCCTCGGCGCTTGCAGTCTGCCGGTCCGCCGAGCAGGCGTTTCTTGCCCGCATCTCGGCGCTGCCGGCAGAGACGCGCCAGGCACTCGTCGTCGTCGCTCTGGGCAGTGGCGAGCCACCGGCGGTCGTCGGTCGTGCGCTCGCGGAGCTCGGGTGGGACGAGCAAACGCTCGAACCGGCGGTGGCCGCCAACCTCGTCACCCGATCCGACAAGAGCATCGTGTTCCGGCACGAGCTCGCGCGCGCAACCGTCGCGTACGGTGCGCTCCGCTCCGAACGCCGCGCAGCGCACCGAGCACTGGGGCAGGCGTCCGAGCGGCCGGAGACCCGCGCCTGGCACCGTGCGCTCGCCCTTGCGGCTCCGAACGAGGAGACGGCTGCCGAGCTCGCAGATGTTGGTGGAGCAGCGGCCGGCCGTAGTGCATTCGCGACCGCCGGCAGGGCATTCGAGCTCGCTGCTCGCATCACACCCGACGACGTACAGCGCGCCGACAGGCTCGTGGCCGCCGCCGACGCATCGCACCGGGCGGGCCACACGGCCGCAGCCATCGACCACCTGGAGGAGGCTCTAGGGCACCTGCCGTCATCCGAGTCGCGCGGAGCCGCAGAGCTGCTTCTAGGCAGGGTGCTCGCTCGCTCCGGATCAGCCGCGCGCGCACGCGACATCCTGCTGCATGCCGCCGACGCAGGGTCGACGTACACGCCGGCGACGGCGTGCCTCCTGCTGACGGAGGCCGTGATCCCAACCCTGCGCGCCGGTGATCCAGCCGCCGCGGTCGCGACCGGCCGCCGGGCGCTGGCACTCGCAACCCCGGCCAGCCTCGAGGAGCTCTCCGCTGCGATCGCCCTCGGAACAGCGCTCGTGCTGGGCGGCGACCTGGCGGCAGCACGCGACCTCGTGCACCACGCTCGAGAGCTGGCGTCGAACGCGGCGCTTCGCCCGACACCCGCGTCACGTGTCTATCTCGGTAATGCGCTTCGCCTCGTCGGTGAGCGCGAGGCCGCTCGCCACGAGCTCGAGGGGGTGATCGAGCTCGCGCGCACGAGCGGCTCCGTCAGCGTCCTCGCGTACGCGCTCGTGCGTCTGGCAGACGTCGAGCTCGACGACGGCAATTGGCAGGCCGCCGCGACCCAGCTCTCCGAAGCCGTGACGCTCGCACGGGAGACGGGACAGGCAGCCGACCGCGGGCTTGCCGCGGCCGGGCTCGCCTGGCTTGCCGCCACTCAAGGTCGTGAGGACGACTGCCGGCGGTTCGCCGCGCAAGCACTGGAGCTCGCCGAACGCCTGGGCGCTGGATCCCGGCTCGATCGCTCTCTGTCGGCACTCGGCTTGCTCGAGCTCGGTCGAGGCGATCACGCGGCCGCGGCAACCCACCTCACTGAGGTCCGCCGGGAGCAGCGAGCACACGGGTGGTGCGACGCGGCCGTCCAGCCTCATCGAGCCCCCGACCTCGTCGAGGCGCTGATCGGCGCCGGTGAGGTCGCCGCAGCGGCGGACGAGCTCGCCGGGTTCGAGGCTGAGGCGAGTCGCACGGGCAGGTCGTCGGCGATCGCAGCCGCAGCCCGCGGCCGTGGGATCCTCGCGTCCGACCGCGAGCTCGACCACTGGTTCCAGGTAGCCCTCGAGCCGGGCACCGACGTCATCGGACGGTTCGAGCTAGCTCGCACGCATCTCGCGTACGCGGAGCGCCTGGCGCTGGCCGGCCGCGAGGATGACGCCGGTCCGCACGCTTCCGCGGCCGGAAGCGCCTTCGGCGAGCTCGGCGCCGAGCCCTGGCGGCTCCGCGCCGAGCGCGCACTGGGATAGGCGCGGCGCGCACGACCGATTTCGCGCATGCGTCCGGGCGGATCAAAACCTCCGACCCGGTCTGCGAGAACGTCCGCGGAAGGTGGCGTACCATCGAACGGATGGCGACGGCGATGGTCGTCGAGGTCTTGCCCGCGGCCTATGGCGACTGCCTCTGGATCGAATGCTTGCGCGACGGCGCGCGGCCTTGGCGCATGATCGTCGATGGCGGCCCGCCGGAGGCGGCTGCAGCCCTCACGAGCCGCGTCGATGCGCTGCCGGCCGGCGAGCGCGAGATCGACGTGGTCGTCATCACGCACATCGACTCCGACCACATCGGCGGCGTCTTGCCGCTGCTCGAGCGGAGCGACGTCACCTTCGGGGACGTCTGGTTCAACGGCCTGCCGCAGCTACCCGAAGACGAGGGGCTCCAGACTCGAAGCGTCGCCGAAGGGGAAGACCTCGTTCAGCTTCTCACCGGCGCCACCCGCGCGGGCGCGCTGCCGTGGAACCGAGTCGTCGACGGGAACGCCATCGTCACCCCCGACGATCGGACCGTCCGCGAGCTGACGCCGCCTGGAGGGCCGCGGATCACGCTCCTGTCGCCGACCCCGAAGCGATTGCGGGCCCTGCGGCGAAAGTGGGAAGCGGAGCTGGCGCGCGTCCAGCGCGGGGAGTCGGAGGAAACGGAGCTGGCGATGCCCGCGGAGCCGCTCGACGACCTCGCTGCCTTGGCCGGGACGAAGACGGCGAACGACACGTCGGTGCCGAACGGCAGCAGCATTGCCTTCCTGCTCGAACACCGGGGGGCGAGCTGCCTCTTCGGCGCGGACGCCTTCCCGAGCGTGTTGGGCGGCGCGCTGTGGGCGCTCGTCAACGCGCGCGGTGGGACCCCGATCGAGGTCGACGCGGTCAAGGTGCCCCATCACGGCAGCCAGAAGAACGTCAGCGCCAATGCGCTGGCGCTCGTCCCGGCGAAGCACTATGTGATCTCGACGAGCGGCGAGCGCTTCGGCCACCCCGACGACATCGCCCTCGCCCGTGTCGTCACGAGCGCACCACGCGGCAGCATGGTCTGGTTCAACTACGCGCCGACGCCGCGGACCGAGCGCTGGGCCGACCCGGCGCTGGCGACGGAGCACGGCTACACGACGCGCTTTGGGGACGGCATCGAGCCGGTTCGCGTCGAGCTTCCCGCACGCGATGAGTGAGCAGGCGCGGCCAGGTGCGCAGCTTCTGGTGTCCCTGATCGCCGAGGAGCGACGCGGGCGGCCCGGCCCGGCACGGCAGGCCGCGCTCGAGGCGGCGCGTGCAGATCCGGAACGGGCACTGGTGCACCTTCTCGACGCGACCTGCGCCGCCCTCGTCGCCGGCGAGGCGCGCGCAGCGTCGCGTCTTCTCGACGAGGCAGGCCCGCTTGTGCACGGGCACGAAGTCTGGCAGCGACGGATCGACGCCTGTCGCGCGTGGGCGTGGACGGTCGATCGCAACTGGTACCCGGGCGACTGCGGCGCCGAGATCGTCGCCGTCGATGCGGCCCGCCCCGCATATCCGGACGACGTCTCCGACGATCCCGAGACCAGGCTGCTCGAGGCGTGCGTTCGAGATCTCGACCTTCTTCTCTCGGTGCGAGCGCTGATCGAGGGGCACGTTCGCCAGATTCCGCTGGCGATACCGGGGTTCGTCGAGCAGGGGCGGCATGCGCTTCAGCACCTGAACGTCGTTCTCGAGGCGAGCGGCGCGACGTGGTCGCTGGCTTGGACCACGCTCGCGCACGCCGATCTGCTTCGCCGGGCCGGCGACGATGCCGCCGCCGAAGCGTCGCTCGAGAACGTCCGCAAGATCCATGCCTACCTTCGCACCAACGGCATACCGGACCCCGTCGGCGAGGCCTGTGCGTCCCTCGTGGAGGGCGACTGGTACGCAGCGCCGGGATCGTCGCCCGAAGGCCTCGGCCTCGACCTCGCGCCGTCGGCGGTGCCCTCACCGTTCGCCGACAAGCGCGACGACGATCGGGCGGCGAAGGCCTACGAGCAGGCTGGCGCAATGCTCGCCGGCGTCGCCGAGCCGCGGGCGAACGGTGCGCTGGCGCTGAGACGGGCGGCGCTCGCCTGGCACCGCTCCGACTACGAGACGCAGCTGGCCGAGCTTGCTGCCTCCGAGGCGGCGTTCGCGAGCGCCGGCGACGTCGCCGGCTCCTGGCTCACCGTCGTCCATCGGCTGATCGCCTCCGTCGCCGCCGACAAGGTCGCGGCGACGCGACGCGACGCGGGGACGCGCTTCGACCTCCGCCCGCGCGGCAAGGTCGCGGAGCTCGTCGACTGGGCCGAGAAGGACGGCAGCGCGAGCTTCACGAGCGGACTCGGTCGGCTGCTCCAGCGCGTTGGCGCGCAGTGGTTCGCCGCCGGCGAGTACGAGCGCGCAGACGTCGCGTACTCGCTCGCTGTCCCGCTGCTCCCCCGCAGCGGCGCCGAGGTCACCGCCTCGCTGCTGCTCGAGCTCGCGGCGGTCGACGCGCGCCAGCAGCTCGGTCTGCGGGCGGCGACTCGTCTGCGCCAGGCACTGGCGACGTTGCCGCCTGTCGCCGACGCGAAGAGCGAGCGGCTCGAGTGGATGCGGCAGGTGAACGTCGTCGTCGACATCGTCAATGCGCACATGTCGGAGTCGGCGACTGCTGCCGGAACCAACGTCGGAGGCCTCGAGCGGGCGATGACTCGGCTGCGCGCGCTGCTCGCGCTTCCCGGCGTCCCCGAAGCAGGCTCGGTCGGCGTCGTCGACGCCGAGCACATTGCCGAGCTGGCACGTGCGCGTGCCGCAGACACGCTCGAGGACCTGCTCGCGGACGCCGACCTTGAGATCTCCAAGCATGAGCTGATCATGCTGACCACCACCGCCGAGATGGCGCGGCGGATTCTCGACCTCGCCGATCCGTATCTGTCGTTCCAACGTGGTGGACAGGCGGCGCGGGCCGGCGGTGTGGCGACGGCCAAACGCTGGTACCAGGACGCTCTGACGAAGGTCGACACGCTGGCGCTCGAAAGCTCAGGCGTACCGGACGGCACGTTCGCCGTCGTCGTGCTGGCAGCCACAGATCGCTTCGACGAAGCCCGCGCTCGTCTGCACGAGCTCCTGGCCGCGGCCGCCCCGGAGGAGCGCGCGATCCTCGCGACGCTAGCCGTGCGCGCGCGCGACTACAAGACCGCGGTGGCGCTCTTCGCCGAGATGGGCGATGACGGTACCGAGCGGTCCTGGCTCGACCTGCTCGACCGCGCCGAGGCCGCGCTCGGCGCGGTCGATCCCGACGGCGCCGTCGCGTTGGCCGAAGCCGCCGTCGCGCAGTTCGAGGAGCAATTCGCGAGGCTGCGCCGCGACGCCGACCGCGTCATGGCGTCGGACGACATCAAGGTCGCGAGCCTCTATCTCACGGCGGCTCGCGCGCAGATCGCGCGTGCGGATGCGAGCGGCGACGGCGAGGCGCTCGAGCGTGCATTCGCGCTCAGCGACCGTGCACGCGCGCTCGCGCTGGCGGCGCTTCTCGCCGATGCGCCCGGAGAGGGGATCGACGACGCGACCGTCCGCCGTTGGCGGCAGGTGGCGGCCGAATGGCAGTCGGCCCACGAACGTCTCTACCGCGCCTACGCAACCGAAGCAGGGGAGGAGGAGGTCGCGAAGCTGATCGCGCTCGTCGCGGACGCCGAGGACGAAGTGGTCGCGGTCGAGGCCGACGTCGAAGCACAGGCGCCGCGCGCGCTCGCGCGCCGCGTGAGGACGGAGCCGTCGGTCGGCCTTCGGCACGTGCAAGAGCGGCTGCCCCCGCGCGCAGCGCTCCTCGAGTACCAGGTCATCGACCGGGACCTGTTGGTCTGGGCGGTCACGGCTGGAAGGGCGGAGCACGCGCTCGCGCAGCGGCCGAGCGGCGTCCTCGCACGCCTCGTCCACGCCGTTCATCGTGGCTGCAGCAACGGTCGGCCCGGTGTCGAGGCCGACGAGCTGGGCGAGCTTCTGCTCGGCCCTGTCGGCGCTGTGCTCGACGACTGCGAGCGTGTCATCGTCGTCCCGTACGGGCGCCTCAACGGCCTCCCGTTTCATGTGCTGCCGTGGAACGGGCGCCCCCTCGGCGAGACGCACGTCGTCTCGTACCTGCCGGCGGCATCGTTGCTCGAGCGGGTGAGAGTCGACGATCCCGCGGCGAGGGCGCGGCCGCTCGTCGTCGGCGATCCGGCTTTCGACCCCGGCGCGCACCCGTCGCTGCGCCGGCTTCCCGGGGCGGCCGTCGAGGCAGAGTCGGTCGCGCGGATCATACGGCGTGCAAGCGCGGGTCGACGCCGAAGCCACCGAGCGCGAGATCCGCGGCGCGCTTGTCGACTGCGATCTGGTCCACCTCGCGGCGCATGGACGGCTCGACGCCATCGCACCCAGCGCCTCGTCGCTCGTGCTCGCCGGGCGCGACGAGTTGACAGTCGCCGACCTCGTCGGCCTGCATTTCGCAGCCGATCTCGCGGTCCTCTCGGCCTGTGATAGCGGCCGCGGGGCGGCCAGCATGGCCGGCGACGCAGTCGGATTGGCGCGCGGGCTGTTCGCCGCCGGCGTCCGCCGCTCGGTCGTGTCGCTCTGGCCCGTCGACGACGCGCCGGCCTGCGTGACCATGGCTCGCTTCCATGAGCATCTCGCGGAGGGCGTCGCCGCCGCTCCTGCTTTGCACGCAGCGCAGCGCGCGGTGGCGGCGCTGTCGGGCGCCGAGCTCGCAGAGAGCTACGTCGCGCTCGGTGGGGATGGCGACGACGCCATGACGACACGCCGCCGCGGCGCTCCGGCCGGCGCTGTGGACACGACGGCGGCGCTACCGCTCGATGCGGAGTTCGTCGACGATCTCGCAGACGACGAGCCGCTCGAAGCGTTGAGCGGCGACCTGGCCCGCGTCTGGGCGCCGTTCATAGTCGTCGGCGCCTGACCGCTGAAGCCGCATTGCCCTAGTGCGCCCGGCAGGATTCGAACCTGCGACCCGCGGATTAGAAGTCCAGGCCCTTAGGTTGCAGTGACTGGCGAGGAACCACGATTTTGCTCAACGAAGCCATTCGCAGCCTGCAACGAACTACACTCGGTGCAGGAAGCGGAGACGAGCGTGTACGTCGCGGCGTACAATCGCTCGTTGTCGGCAGAGGCGACACAACTGCGGACGACTTTGACGACTCGATCAAGGTCGCGCGCCGGGACGGCTCGGAGTTGACGATCCGCGCGATCAAGATGCGACCCAAGTACTCGAGGGGACGAAGGCCTCGGGCAGCGGCGACCTGGGCGTCATCCGCAGCCGCCTCTCCCAGCAGCGCGCGGGCGTTCTCGATCGTCGCCTCCGCGTCGAGGATCACCGGCATCGCCTGGATGGCGGCGACCCGGACCGCCCGCCCTCGCTCACTCGGCGATCGTGACCCTGGTGGGGCCCCGAAGGCGGGACGCCGCCCTGCGGCGCTCGTCGGCGGAGCGGCTCGCTGGGGCAAACGAGCTCCAGGCGAACCAACGACCGAACGCCCGCTGCAGCGCTCGCGGGCCGGTCACGGTCAACTTGCGAGCCCGCATCGCGTCGCCCAGCTCTGCCCGGCCCAAGTAGACGCGGTACAGGGTGGCGGTGTCGACGATCACTTCGAGGTCGACGTCGAAGCCGGGATGCTGAAGGCAGACCGAGACGTCGGAGGGCTCGAGCACCATCCAGTAGCGCTTTGCGGGGTGACGAAACTCGAACTTGATCACGGTGCGGTCAGCCGGCAGCTGCTGCCGATCGACGTGGCGCGCTATCCAGACGATCAACAGGTCCGGGTCGAGCTCCTCGGGGCGGGGATCGGTAAACGACCAGGTCGCCCCCCACTCGCCGATCGCCTGCACGACCGGCTCGAGGTCGCGGCCGGCGAGCGTCAGGCGATACTCGAGCGTCCTGCCCTTGGGACCGGTGCGCCGCTCGACGATCTCAGCCCGCTCCAGCGAGCGCAGGCGCTCGGTCAGGACCGAGCGCGAGATCCCCGGCAGGCCGCGCTGGAGCTCGTTGAACCCACTCGCACCGCCCAGCATCTCGCGCACGATCAGAAGCGTCCAGCGGTCGCCGAGGATCTCGCTCGCCTTGGCGATCGGGCAGTACTGCGCGTAGCTGCGCATGGGTGCTCCGCATGCTACCCCCGCAGTTCAGCGCAGGTTCGAAATTCGAACCGCTTGGTTCGAAACTCGGTCTAGCCTCCGTCGGAGGCTCGGGCGTACGGTCGGGGTATGGCTACCGAGACGGCAACATCCGAGGCAACCATCATCGACGTCGAGCCTCTACCCGATCTCCTCCACGGCCCCGTCATCGGCCCGGGCGACGAGGGCTATGACGCCGCGCGCCGGATCTGGAACGGCGCGATCGACCGCCGCCCGGCCTGCATCGCGCACTGCACCGGAGTCGCCGACGTCGTCGCCGCGGTCCGCTTCGCCCGCGAGCGCGATCTCCAGGTGGCGGTGCGATCGGGCGGTCACGGCGTTGGCGGCCACGCGCTCTGCGACGGCGGCCTCGTGATCGACCTATCGCCGATGAAGGGGATCAGGGTCGATCCCGTGGCCCGCACGGCACGGGCCGAGGCTGGCGTGCTCTGGGGCGAGCTCGACCGCGAGACGCAGCTCTTCGGCCTAGCCACCGTCGGCGGGATCGTCACCCATACCGGCATCGCAGGGCTGACCCTCGGCGGCGGGATCGGATGGCTGGTGCGGAAGTACGGCGCGACCGTCGACAACCTCGTCTCCGCGGACGTCGTGACGGCCGAGGGCAAGCTCGTTACTGCGAGCGAGGAGGAGAACCCCGATCTCTTCTGGGGCATCCGCGGCGGCGGCGGCAACTTCGGGATCGTCACCTCGTTCGAGTACCGACTCCATCCCGTAGGCCCGAACGTCCTCGCGGGACCGATCTTTCACCCGCTCGCCGACGCGCCCGACGTGCTGCGCTTCTACAGAGAGTTCATCGCCGCGGCGCCGGACGAGCTGACCACGATCTTCGAGCTGTCGGTGGCGCCGCCGCTCCCCTTCCTGCCGGAGGAGGTGCACGGCGTGCCGATCCTGATGGTGGGCGCTTGCTACGCGGGATCTCCGGACGAGGGCGCCGAGGTCGTCCGCCCGCTCAAGCAGTTCGGCCGTCCGATCGTCGACCTGCTCGAGCCGAAGCCCTACACGGCCTTGCAGTCGATGTTCGACCCCTTTGTGCCGCACGGGTGGCACCGCTACTGGAAGTCGGTCGAGCTGCCGCCGCTTACCGATGATGCGATCGACACGCTCGTCGAGCACTCATCGGCGCCCACCTCGCCCAAGTCCTACACCATCGTCTTCCAGCTCGGCGGCGCCCTCGGTCGGGTGGCCGAGGGCGAGACGGCCTTCAGCCAGCGCGGCGCGGCCCACAACGTGAACATCAACGCCGTCTGGACCGAGGACCACCCCGAGGCCGACCGCCACATCGGCTGGGCGCGGGGCTTCTTCGACGCGATACAGCCGCACGCGGGCGACCACGTGTACCTGAACTTTCTCGGCGATGAGGGAGCCGACCGGGTGCAGCAAGCCTACGGCGCCCGCACCTACGAGCGCCTGGTCGAGCTCAAGCGCACGTACGATCCGACCAACTACTTCCGTCTCAACCAGAACATCGCGCCGTAGCGCCGAGCGCCGGGCCAGATGGCCCGAGCTCGATAGACATTCACCAGCGCACCTTCGCCGCCTCCAGAGCCGAGGGCGGGCGGCGCGCTGGCCGCGGCGCGGGGCGCAGGGATCCTCTCCTGGCTCCATCTCACTCCTCGCCCCGCGGATCAGAAATCCCCGGGGACCGACCCGCGACGAACTGCAACGCGTGCGAGTAAGCAGCACCTACGGGCTGCCAGCGTGTGTGGTTGTACACACGATGTACGTCGCGCGAGTCAGTTATGACAACGCAAAACTACTGATTTGCAGGACTTTTCAGATGCGCTCGGTACAACCTCTCGTTGTCGGCGGAGGCGGTGACCATAGCCCGAATCATCTTTGTGGCGTCCGCTCGAACGCCGCTCCAGCGACGCTCAAGCGGGGGCCGCGATCGTCCCCGGCATGAGACCTGGTCGAACGCAAGGCGCAGGCGTAGGCTGGCCGACGGGCAGGCCTTCCAAGGAGGCACCATGAGGCGTCAGTTGCTCGCCGTAGCGCTCGCCACGGTGGCGGCGATCGTGATCGCCCAGCCGGGCTCGAGCGCGCGTGGGCAGGACGGCGGGATCCTCCGTGTCAGCGTCTCGAGTTCGGCAGCGGGCCTCGACCACCTCGATCCCGCGCTCTCCTTCTCGCAGGCCGGCTGGTCGCTCCTCGAGGCGACCTGCGCGCGGCTCTACACCTACCCGGACAAGCGGTCGCCGAGGAGCTTCCGCCTGCAGCCGGAGGTGGCGGCCTACTACTCCGTCTCGGCGGACCTGAAGACGTACACGTTCACGCTCCGCCGCGACTTCCGCTTCTCGAACGGCGAGCCGGTGCGCGCGAGCGCATTCGCCCGGGCGATCAACCGAGTGCTCCAGCCGGTCGTGAACTCGCCCGGCGCGATCTTCGTGCGCGACATCGTCGGAGCAGCCGACGTGCTGTCGGGCAGAGCCGAGAGCGCAAGAGGCGTCGTCGCTCGCGGGAACACGCTCGTCGTCAGGTTCGAGCGCCCGGCTCCGAACTTCGTCGCGCGGACGGCCTTGCCGTTCTTCTGCGCGGTCCCGCCCTGGCTGCCGGCGTCGGCTGAGGGCTACAGCCAGTTCCCGTCGGCCGGCCCGTACGTCGTCGAGGAGTTCCGAGCGAGCGACTGGATCGAGATCCGGCGCAACCGCTTCTATGACGGCGAGCGCGAGGTCCACCTCGACGGCTTCGACGTGAACCTTCGGGGCGGCAACCCGGTGGAGCTGCTGCGAAGCATCGAGCGCGGCGACGCCGACTGGGGCCACATGTTCGCCGGCGTCTTCGCGGCCGCGGGGCTCGACTTCGAGGCGAAGTACGGGCTCAACGGGCGCTTCCGGGTGCGGCCGGGCCTCACGCTGCGCCTGCTCGCGTTCAACTCATCTCGGCCGCTCTTCCGGAACAACCCGAGGTTGCGGCAAGCCGTCAACTTCGCGCTCGACCGGCGCGCGCACGTGGCGTCGAGCTACGGGCCCCTCCTGTCTCGTGCTACGGACCAGCTCCTTCCCCCCGACGTGCCCGGTTTTCGGGACGCGGACGTCTACCCGCTCGGGGGCGACCTCGGGCGAGCGCGGAAGCTCGCGCGCGGCCACCTGCGAAACGCCACGGCCGTGCTGTCCGTGAGCGCCGTCGCGGCGGCGATGGAGACCGCCCAGCTCGTGAAGGAGCAGCTCGCGAAGATCGGTCTCCGAGTCCAGATCGAGACTCACCCCGGGGGGGACTTTGGTGCGGAGCTCCTCGCGAGCCTGACCCGTCCACGGGCAGAGTGGGACATCGCGTTCCTCCTCTGGTCCCCGAGCATCCGGGACGCGCACGAGCACCTCAGCCTCCTCATGGAGACGCGGCTCCAGGGAGGCGAGACGCTGACTCGGGTGCGCTCGAAGCTCGCGAGCGCGGCGCTTGCCCGGGCAGCCCGCCTGCCACAGGGGCGGGCGCGTGACCTGGCCTTTGCCGACGTGGACGCGATGATCGCCCGCGACGTCGCACCCGTCGCCGTTCTGGGCGTGCTGAACGAAGCGACGATCGTCTCGGAGCGCGTGGGCTGCATGGTTCTGCGGCCGGCGCTCGACCTCGCCGTCGCCTGTCGCAGAGACTAGGAGGCCTGCACCGAGACCCAGACGCGCCCGCGGAAGACGGCGATCCCGGCGGGAGCGTTGCCGACCTCGATGGTCTCCACGACCTCGTTGGTCTCGGGATCGATGCGGGACACCGTGCCGTCGCCCGTGTTCGCGACCCAGACGGCGCCTGCGCCGAACGCAACGGCCGTCGGGCCGTTGCCGACCGGGATGATCTCCCTCGAAGGGTCGAAGCCCAGATCGGCTCCGATCCGCCACACGACGTCGTCGTCCCGGCAAGCCACCCAGATCGCTCCTGCGCCTGCGGCGATCCCCCTCGGGGCGCGCCCCACCTCTGCGGTGCCCACGGGGCCGAGGTCGTACGTGTCGGGGCTGAACTGCTGGACCTCGGCGGCCGCGGCTGCGACCCAGACGGATCCGTACGCGAAGACGAGCGCCGTAGGGCCGGCGGCGGTCAAGAAGAAGCGTCGCCGGCGAGCGTCGCCGGATCCCACCGCGCGAGCATCGCGCCACCGCCCGCCGTCCACACCGACCCCTTGCCCACGTCCACCCCGGCGCCCTGGAATCCGAACGATCTCTGCCAGACCCGGATCGCGTCGGACACGATCGGGGACTCCGCCTCGACCCGGTAGAGCGTGCCGAGCCGCCCGTCCACGACCCAGGCCGCGGCGCCGTCGGCGGCCACGGCATCCGGCGTCACCTCGAGACGTATGGCTCCTTGCTCGTTCGTGGCCGGGTCGATGCGCGACAGCGACCTGTCGTCGAGGTTGCCTACCCAGACGAACCCCGCCCCTGCGGCGACCGGGCCCGGCCTGATCCCGACGGGAATGCTGCTGCTCTCGACTCGATTCGTGTCCGCGTCGATCACGGCAACCGAGTTCGGCGGCACGACGACCGGCGCGTCGTCGCGGAGCACGAGGACCGCGGCGACGACCCCGGCGGCGGCGAGCAGGGCGAGCACGCCGCCGAGCGCGAGCCGGCGCCGACGTCGCGGAGCCGGCGCGGTCGGCGGCTCCGGCTCGGTCGTCGCGGTTTCCGCGACGGATGACTCCGGCACTGCGATCGGTGCCGCGAGCGCGTCGTCATGCCGCAAGATCGCCGCCTCGAGGTCGCGTAACTCCTTGCCGGGCTGGAGCCCGAGCTCGTCGCTCAGCCGTCCCGGACCGTGCGGTAGACCTCGAGGGCGTCGGCCTGGCGCCCCGAGCGGTAGAGGGCGAGCATGAGCAGCGCTGCCGCCCGCTCCTTGTACGGATGCTCGGCGACGAGCGCCTCGAGCTCGCCGAGGACATGTGCGTGGCGCCCGAGCTGGACCTCGGCGTCGATGCGCTCGATCTGCGTCGTCAGACGCTGCTCGCTGAGACGGCCGAGGCTGTGACGCTCCGGCCCCTCGAGGGCGACGTCGGCGAGCGGCGGTCCACGCCAGAGCGCCAACGCCCGTCTGCGCAGCTCGATCGAGTGCGCGACCGGAGCCGTTCGCGCCTCCTCGACGAGTCGCTCGAACTCGAGCAGGTCGAGCGAGCCCGGGTCGACGCGGAGCCTGTACCCAGGCGCCTGGGTCTCGACGACGCCGTCGCCGAGCTGCTTCCGTAGCGCGTACACGTACCCCTGGACGAGGTTCTCGGCCGTCGCCGGAGGTCGCTCTCCCCAGAGCTCGTCGACGAGGCGGGCCATGGACACGGTCTCGTTCGCGTGCAGGAGCAGAACGCCGAGCAGCGCCCGCTGTTTGGCGGCGCCGAGCCTGACCGTTTTCTCCCCCTCATGCACCTCGAGAGGCCCGAGGATCAGGAACTCCATGCCACCGCCTCCGACGAACGACAGAGCGACCGTACCACCCGCCTCGACCGGTTCTCCAGCCGCGCTCAAGCCCGCCTCCATCGCGCTGTCCGAGCCTTCGTCGCGCAACCCGAATGGAAAGGAGCAAGAGATGACGATGTACCGCAGATCGTCGAGGTGGGCCGCGGCGCTCGCGCTCGGCCTCGCCGGCCTGATCGGTGTAGGCGCGGCAACGGTGCTCGCCGCCCCCGCCCGCAGCGCGGCGACCGAATTCGAGCTCACCTTCGAAGGAACTTGGGAGTGGAACGCGTGTACTTCTTCGGCCCCTTCCGGGGAGGGACGTTCAAGTCCCGGGCGCCCTTCTGCGCGACGGGAACGTTCGTCGAAGACCCGTGGAGCAGCGCGGGGACGACGTGGCGGTTCACATGCGACGACGGCACCGGCGGCCTCACGGTCTCGATCCTGGACCCCGGCTTTTATCTCGCTTGGCAGAGCGTCGACGGAAGCGGCAGCTACGCGGGCCTCCGGGGCGGCGTATCACTGCGCGACGGAGAGATACTCGGCAGCCCGAGCTACGCCCCGGGGTCGCTCGTGACCTGGCGGGGCACTCTTGGCGTCGTCGACTGGGGTGCCGAGCCGGATCAGTCCGAGGACGGGGACACGGTCGCGCCGACGAACGCCGATACGGTCGCGCCGACGGTCGCCATCGCCTCCGCGCGGGCCGCGAAGCTCCGTCGCCCGGCGGGCGCCTACTCGATCAAGGTCGCGCTGGCACTCCGCGACGACGTCGAGGGAAACCCCGTTTCGTACAGGCTGCGGGTGGCCACCGCCCGCGGGATCGAGCTCACGCGGAGGTTCGGCACCGCGACGACGGAACCCGTCTCGATGACGCTGCGCATCCGTCCACCCGACGGAGCACGCCTCGTCCGACTGCAGCTCACCGGCGAGGATCCGGCCGGGAACGCGGTCTCGGTCAGGCGTGCGCTGAGCCTCCCTCGCTAGGGAGAAGTCCGAGGGACTTTGGAGCCGGGCGACAGCGCCCGGCTCCAAAGGGTTGGTCCTCCGGACCCCAACTCCTCGGGCTTAGGCGGCAGCGAGCTGCAGGGAACGGCGTGGAGCCGCGAGTCCAACGTAGCGGGCTCTAGCGGAGGTGGTTGTACGCACCTGCGCGTACGTCGCACGCTACAGTCCGGGCAACAGAAAATTCGCTATTTGCAGGAATTTTCTATGCGCCCGGGAGGATTCGAACCTCCGACCCGCGGATTAGAAGTCCGCCGCTCTGTCCACTGAGCTACGGGCGCGCACGGGGAGGGTAGACGCCGCGCAGGCGGTTCGTCCTCAGCGGGCGCGGAGAACGAGCGGAGGGCACGCGCGGCCCGTCGCCTCGCGCACCGGGCGGCCTCGCGCGTCACGTGAGGCGACCGTCAGCGTCGTCCGCGTCACCGTCACCTGCGCATAGCTCGGTGTGTCGATGGCGGCGCAGCGCATGCCGAGGCCGTTCGGCGGCTCCGGCTTGAAGAAGAGCGAGGCGATCGCGGTTCCGCCGCCCGGGGTCCCGAGCAGGCGGTCGATCGAGGTCGAGAAGGTGTTCGTCGCGACCGGCCCGGTGACGACCTCCCACATCCCCGTTCCCTCCGGCGGGCCGCCGAGCGTCCGCAGCCGGATCTCGTTGACGAGGTTCCCGTGCGTGTCGGTCGTGAGAAAGACCACGTTCTTCACACGCGACTGGAGGAACCGCAGGAGCCGCTCGCGCTCGGCGGCGTAGCCCTCCCAGCGGTCGTACGGCAGCGCGTAGTACTGCTGGATCGGGACCTCGTTGATCACGACCTTCCAGGTCGCGTCGGACGCGGCGATCGTCTGCGTGAACGCCTCGTACTGCTGCGCGCCGAGCATCGTGCGCGACGGATCCTGGATCGCCGCCAGGCAGCCCGGCGAGACGGGATTCCGCAGCGAGGGCGCGAGGTTCCCGAACGCGTTGCGCACCGCCTGAGGCGCCGTCGGCGCGAGGTCGCCGTTGCACGCAGCCGTGACCTTCGCGCTGCGGAACGAGCGCTCGTCGAGGAAGAAGAGATGCAGGTTCCGGCCCCAGTGCACGTTCCGGAACAGCCACCTCCCGTAGAACGACCGGCGAGTAGTCGAGGAAAGCCTCCCTGCCCGCGCGGTAGAGAGCGTCGCCGTGCTCCGGCCGCGAGAAGTCGTTCACGAACTCGTGGTCGTCCCAGTGGTTGAAGAGCGCCGCCGACGAGCGCAGCCTGCGAAGCGCGGGCTGCTCGAGCGCGAGCCGGTACTTCGCCCACTTCTCGGCGACGGTCACCGCCGGCCGAGCGCCGCCCACCCCGCTGTCCGAGTAGATCGTGTCGCCGAGGTTGATGTTGAAGTCGTTCCGCTCGGCGGCCATGCGCGCGTACACGCCGAAGCTCCAGGCGGGCTTGCCGTTCGCCGCGGGCGTCGCGTCGGCGTCGCCGGAGATCGCAAAGCGCACGCGTGCATTGGCCGTGCGGCGCGGCGGCGTCTCGAACCTCCCGGTCGGGCTGACCCGCCCGCCCTGCCGGAAGCGGTACGTGTAGCGCGTCGCCGGACTGAGAATCTCGGCGATCGTCGCCTCCACCGTGAGGTCGTTCGCCCGCACCGCCCGAAGGGTCGTCGTGTCGATGACGCGGCCGGACGGCCCGCGAATCTCGAGCTCGACCGGGCCGGGCGCGGGCGCGCGAGTCCACAGCAGGACAACGCCGCCGCCCGCATCGAAGACGTCTCCCGCGGCGACGCCGTGCCGAAAGCCCGGGCTCTGGGCGTCAGCGGCGACCGCGGCCGTCGCGAGCACGACCAAAGCGGCGACGACGGCGACCGCTCGCATTCAGCCGAATCTACTTGGCTCGCCGATCCGGGCGCGCCGTTCGTCCTCGGCGAAGTAGCGCACGAGGAAGTAGGCGACGACGACGAAGAACACGATCGCCTGCTCGGCGGCCATGAGGATCCCGGCGAGCTGCTGGTCCTCGAGCGGGCTGAGTCCCCACAGCCGCTCGGGCGCGTCGACGTAGAAGTCGTAGATCGCGTCCGGGACGAGCGCGATGACGAGCCCGATCGGCGACCCGAGCACGAACGCCGCGAACACGACGCCCGCCCGGGCGCCGTCGCTCAGCCGGTGCGGCGCGTCCTGGAAGACGCTCCACCACATCGCGACGCCGGTCGCGAAGTAGAGCGCGTGCTCGAGGTGGAGCAGCGTGTGCGGATGCTCGAGCGCCGTGTCGTACAGCCACGGCAGGTGCCAGAGCATGTAGTTCGCAAGCCAGAGCGGAAGCGCGACGAGCGGGTGGACGAGCACGCGCGACGGCGCGCGGCCGGGCGAGCAGTCGCGGCGAGCGCCGGCGGCAGCCCGAGCACGAAGAGCAGCGGCGCCCACTCCGCGAGGACGACGTTCTGGAGCAGGTGCACGACGAGCAGGTACTTCACCGCGAGCGTCTCGAGCGGGGTGATCGTGACCGCGAGGATGAGCACCATCGCGCCGAGAACGCGGCGATCCGCCAGCGCGGCGCGGGGTACCGGCGGAGCGCGACGAAGTACGCGATGGTCATGAGCGGGACGAGGACGAGCGCCTCGGGGTTCCACGACCACCGGTACGGGTCCACGGCGCTACGCTAGTCGCACGCGGGTGTAGCTCAGTTGGTAGAGCGCCAGCCTTCCAAGCTGGATGTCGCCGGTTCGAGCCCGGTCGCCCGCTCTCCCCGGAACCCGCTGAGCTCCCTCACCGCACTCGAACGCTGAATGCGCGCTCCGCGGTGACGCCCTGTCTTCCGGACACTCGCGGCCGGCGAGGAAGAACGCATGTGGCGCGAAGCGCTGGTCACAGTCATCCGAGGGTTTCGAGCTCACTGAGGCGACGCCGACGCGCGACTCCTGCGACGGACTAGACATCGTTGCCACGCGCGAGAGTGCCTTCCCTCACTCAGACCGAGGCACTGCCGGCCGATGCAATCGGACCTGCCTTGACATCCGCTCCACCTAGGCAGAGAGTGCTGCCCGCCGGGCATAGGGGGCGCGGGGCGCTGCCGCAATCGAAGGGAGCAATACATGCGTGGGAGGGCATTCCACGGCATTCGGGCTCGTCGGTTCGCACTACCGATGGTCGTCATCGTGGTGCTCGCGGTGGGAGGCGCGACGCTCTTCGCAGGGTCGGCGTCCTCGGCGCCTACGGCCACGACGAATACCGCGTCAGCCGGCACCGATCAGCGGTTCGTCCCGAACGTCAACGATGCGTTCAGGGATCTGTCGTCCCGTGCGGACGCGCTGGGGTTCAGGCGGAACGGCGCCCCGGGGGACAGCGTCTGCAAGCACTACCAGGGCCTCGCGCGGAACGATGCCGACGACGGGACGCCGTACATGTTCATCACGAAGTCGGGGAACGTGCCGTTCCCGTGCGTCGGCTTCACCGAGGACGGCTACTTGATCGTGATCAGGATGGGCTCCCGTACGAAGTCCGGCGAGCGCCTTCGGCGCAACATCTACCCCTACGACACCCTGAGCCTCCTCGGCGAGCCAAGTGAGAGCTCCATCCCCTCCGCGGACCGTGCGATCCTGTCGATCCCCCTCGGCTATCGCCATCCGGGAGGGATGCAGATCGTCGATGACGTGCTCGTCATCGGGGCCGAGGAGCCGGTCTCGAGCTCGGACCCGCGCGCGGCGCTCCTCTTCTTCAACGTCTCCAACCCGGAGAATCCCGTCTTCATCAAGCAGTGGAACCCGCCGGACCTCGACGGGTTCGCGAACCTGGACAACCTGAACTTCGGCGCCGACCCCGTCGGGCTGACGGCGATCGAGACGGAGGACGGCGAGTGCTGTCAGTACCTCATGGTCGTCGCCGGCGGCCCTGGCCGATCGTCTTCCCGGGCAGCAGCCCCCCGCTCGTGCTCTCCGGGACGGGGAATGGCGAGGTTCGCTTCTTCGCTCGCAGGGGAACAACCCCGACGGGACGACGAACCTCAAAGACGCCGCGCTCGAGTGGGACCAGGTCGGGCGCTTCTCGGAGGCCGAGATCGAGAGTTGCGACGTCCCGTTCGATTTCAACTGGCCGACCGGCGTCCCGACGCAGCACCAGATGCTCAACTTCGTGCGCCAGGGAAGCCTCGACGGGAGGCTCTTCCTCGTCGGAGGCTGGCGCGACGGGACGGTCGCGAACCCGCTCAACGACGAGAACGAGTTCATCGACCTCTTCGAGGTGCACCTGGCGTCGAACGGGGCTCCCAGGGAGACGTGCCCGATCACGTTCGTCAACCAGCAGCGGGTCGGCCTCGCGGGCACCGGCGTCGGGGACGCCGGTGCGGCTCTCCAGTCGTGGGGCAACCACATCGACGTGGGCAGCTTCGCTGCGGGCTCGAGCGCCTACGTCTCTCCCACGGGCGAGCTGCTCGTGTATGTGTCCGACCACGGGGACCCGGTGTTCGGCGAGTACCGGCAGCGGACGCTCGTGCGTCCGGGAAGCCCAACGCTCCGCCCCACGGCGGAGATCGGTGGGCCGTTCGTCGTGGACGAGGGGAGCGCCACGTCCCTCTCCGGCACGGCGAGCGCTCCGATCACCAAAGCCTGGGTCCAGCTCTTCGAGGATCCGGGCGGCGGCCTCCAGCACACCGACAACGCCCGGCTCAACGTCGAGTACGACGACCGGAATCTCGACCAATTCGGGTATCTGTGCAAGCTCGATCTCGCCAACAACTGGGTCTTCGATCCGTGCGACCACTTCGGCCCCGATCCGCTTTGGGACCGGGTCACCTCCCTCAGGTGGTTCGCCCCGCCCGGGTGCAACATCCAGGTGAGCGATTTCCCGACCGCGAGCCCCGACTTCCCGGACCGGGCGCTGATCCTCCGTGGCACCGGGGGGTTCGAGCTCGCGAACAACCTCGCGTCGGTCCCTGTCCACCAGCCACCGAGCGGCTCGACGCCTCCCTGGCCGGTCGCACCACCCCCGGACGGGAGCCCGAGCCAGAGCTACGACATCGACAACGACATCGAGGGCGTCACGTTCTACGAGGCGTACCGCTCGAACGGCTCACTGGTCCGCGTCGACGGCTGCGACGCGTACTACAACGCGGCGTTCACGCTCGGCTGGGACCTCGACGGCAACGGCTCGTTCGAAGCGAGCGGGTCGCCTAAGTCCTTCAGCGCGGCGAACCTCGACGGGCCGAGCGTCGCGACCAGGAATGCCCGCGCGACACATCCGACCGACACGTCGACCGTGGGCACGGGCGTCCCGATCCCCGTGCCGATCGAGGTGCGCAACGTCGCGCCGACGATCACCGACTCGTCTGTCACGGACACTCTCGGCTACGACCTGGACGGTGGGGCCACCAAGGCGCTCGTCGGGCTTCCCGTGAAGCTCGCGCTCGGCTTCACCGACCCCGGTCGGCCCGACACGCACGCGGCGACCGCCGCCTGGGGCGACGGTTCGACCTCCTCCGCGTCGTTCCCGAACCCCATCAACGGCGCCGCCCGCGTGTTCGAGCGCTCGCATGCCTACGCGAGTCCCGGGACGTACACGATCGAGGCGACGGTCACGGACGACGACGGGGACTCGACGTCGAAGACGTTCTCGATCGAGGTGCTCTCGCTCCAAGACGCGATCGAAGAGGTCGCGGAGGAGATCGAGGAGCTCATCGCCTCGACGTCCGCCCCAGGGGCCAGGGCGGCGCTGCGATCGGCGCGGGACGAGCTGCTCGGAAACCACGGGGGGACGCCTCCGACCAACGGCGCGCTCGACAAGCTCGACGCGGACGATCCGGTCTCGGCGATCACGAAGCTGCGGGCCGCGATCTCGTACCTGCAGACGGCGGAGGCCCGAGGCGCGGGCAACCTGAAAGAGCTGAAGGACCTGCTCGGCCTCGTCGCCGAGGCGATCGCGACCGGCGCCTACCAGGAGGCCCAGGATGCGATCCCGAGCCCGAGCCCGGGGCAGGCGAAGTCGCTCGAGTCCATCGCCGAACTCATCTCCACGGGCCACGGCCGGCTCGCAAGCGGCCAGTACCTCAATGCCTGCGAAGGCTTCCGGCAGGCGACCCAGAAGTCGCTCGACCTCTTGAAGTAGGCAAGTAGGCCGAGGAGGATGGGCCCGCACCCGGGCCCGTCCTCCTCGGGAGACCCGCTCTCTCTCGGCTAGGACTCCGCTCACCGGCGGCGAACCTCGTGCCAAACCACACGGAGGTTCGTCATGGATCACCCGCTCATCGTGCGCCTCGGCGCTGAGGCGCTCGGAACGTTCACCTTCTTCTTCCTCGGCTTCAGCGGGATCGCCGTCCTCGTCGACGTCGGGCCCGACGCGATCACGTCGCTCGGCATCGCCGCCGGCTTCGGATTCGGCCTCACGCTGGCGATCACCGCCTTCGGGCACATCTCCGGCGGCCACTTCAACCCGGCGGTCACCGCCGGTCTCGCGGTCGCCGGCCGCTTCTCCAGCCGCGAGGTGATCCAGTACTGGGTCGCGCAGCTCATCGGCGGCTTCGGCGCCGTGCTCGTGATGGCGATCGTCTACTCGAGCCAGGTCACGGACTCGCTGCACACGCAGCCGGGCATCGGCATCGACAACTGGGCCGCGCTCGTGCTCGAGATCGTCGCGACCGCGCTCTTCGTGATGGTGATCCTCACCGTCGCGACCGACGAGCGCGCGGCGTGGAAAGGCGTCATGGCGCCCTTCCTCATCGGCCTCTACATCTTCACGGCGGCGACGGTCGTCGGCCCCGCGTCGGGTGGCTCGTTCAACCCGGCGCGTTCGCTCGACCCCGTCCTCTTCAACCAGGAATGGGGCGACGTCTGGATCTACATCGTCGGGCCGCTCGCCGGCGGAGTTCTCGGCGGCGCGATCTGGGCGTACCTCGTGCTCCGGGTCCCGCCGACGGTGCCCAGACGCCCCGAGACCGCACGGGAGGACGCGCCGAGCCGCGTAGCCTAGAGCTAGCGACCGCTCGCCGAGAAGTGCTGGTAGTCCTTCACGGGCGACCAGCGCCCTCCCCAGCCCCACCCGATCGCGTCGAAAGCGCGGACGAGCGTCCCGCCCTCGTAGGCCATCCCTGGCCGCCTCCGTGAGCGGTCGAGGTACGGGACGCTCGCAGGGTGCGAGGTGCGGCCGCCCGAGACGTACGGGTTCTCGATCGGGTTGACGTCGATCGCGCGGCCGTAGGCGTGCTCGGACCAGCGCGTCGTCCCCTCCACGTAGCGGCAGTTGAACGCCGAGGTGTTGTCGGCCTCGATCGAGCGGAAGTCGCTCGCGCCGTACGCGTCGACGGGAACGAGCCGACGAATCGGGAAGCGGGCGCGGTACAGCGCCCGGAAGACGTCCACCATCTCTCGCGCGATGTCCGCATGCACGATGAGCCGCCCGGTTCGCACCTTTCCGTCGAAGCGCCAGTGCGAGAGCGTGAGTAGCCGCAGATCGCGGAGGTGAACAGGGCAGCCGGGCCGCCACGAGACGCCGGTCATCGCTCGCGCGAGCGCGCCGTCGATGCGCGAGATCGTCCCGCTGAAGCCTTCTGGCCGTGTGACACTGTGTCACCAGGGCTTCTCGCCTGACCGCCGGTCGACAAGCGCGAGCGCGCCGGCGAGCGCCGCTGCGAGGACGATCACCTTCACGAAGTCGGGGCGGCGGGATCCGAACCCGCGACCTCTGCGTCCCAAACGCAGCGCTCTACCAGGCTGAGCTACGCCCCGGTTCGCGACAGTGTAGGGCGATAGCCTGCGCACCGATGGTCGACGCTCCCGTCCTGCCCGCGGAGCCGGGGCGTCCTGACGATCGCGTCGGCCTCGGCTACCTCATGGTTACCGTCGCCGCGATCCTCTTCGCGCTGAACGGCGTCGTCTCCAAGGTCACGCTCAGCTCCGACCTGAGCTCGCTCGAGCTGACGCAGATTCGCGCGACGGGCGCGGCGATCGGCCTGCTCGCGTTCCTCCTGCTCTTCGCGCGCCGCCGCCTGCGTGTCGGCCGCCGCGAGCTCGCCTTTCTCGTCGTCTTCGGAGTCACGGGCGTCGCGTTCGTGCAGTGGCTCTACTTCGTCGCGATCGAGAACCTGCCCGTCGGGATCGCGCTCCTCATCCAGTTCATCGCCCCGCTCTTCATCGCGCTCTTCGCGTGGCTCGTGTACCACGAGCACATCCGGCGGCGGATCTGGGTCGCGCTCGTCCTCTGCATCACGGGGCTCGCGGTCGTCGTCGAGGTATGGAGCGGGCTCGCGTTCGACACGGTCGGGATTACGGCGGCGCTCGGCGGCTCGCTCGCGCTCACGACCTACGTCCTGATGGCCGAGCGCGAGCGCCGCCACCGCGACCCGGTCTCGCTCTCGTTCTACGGCTTCCTGTTCGCGGCGCTCTTCTGGGCGGTCGTGCAGCCGCTCTGGCAGTTCCCGTGGAGCACGCTCGGCGACTCGATCTCGCTCCAGGGGCGGTTCGAGGACCAGACCGCGCCCGTGTGGCTGCTCGTCGGATTCGTGATCGTGGTCGGGACGATGATCACGTTCTCGCTGCTGACCGGTGCGCTCCGTCACATCTCGGCGACGCGCGCGTCGATCGTCGCGACGCTCGAGCCCGTCCTCGCGACCGTGTTCGCGTGGTTCTGGCTCGAGGAGACGTTCGGGGCCGCCCAGCTGATCGGCGGCGCCGTCGTCCTCGCGGGGATCTTCGTCGCGCAGACTGCACGGTGATGGACGTCTCGCTCCGCGAGGTCACCGCAGCGAACGTCGACGACGTGCTCGCGCTCGAGGTCGCGCCAGACCAGGCGGGCTACGTGGCAACCAACGCGAAGTCGATCGCCCAGGCTCACTTCGAGCCGAAGGCGTGGTTTCGCGCCGTCGCAGCCGGAGACGAGCTCGTCGGCTTCGTGATGGTCTACCGCGTCCCAGAGACGCCCGAGTTCTACATCTGGCGCTTCATGATCGATGCGCGACATCAGGGTCGCGGCTACGGCGCTCGCGCACTCGAGCTCGTGCTCGACGAGGCCCGCTCCGACGGAGTACCGGAGGTGACGCTGAGCGTGGCTCCGGGCGAGCACTCCGCCCTCGGCTTCTACCGGAAGTTCGGCTTCGCGGAGACCGGCGAAGTCGCACACGGCCAGCTCGTGATGCGGCTCGCGCTCGAGAACTCCAAGTAACAGACTGTTACAAGGCAGGCCTCGATACCCTGTCTCGCGATGGTGAAGCGAGTCCTCCTCGCGTCGCCGCGCGGGTACTGCGCCGGCGTCGAACGTGCGGTCGAGACCGTCGAGCGCGCGCTCGACCATTACGGCGCGCCCGTCTACGTCCGCAAGCAGATCGTCCACAACATCCACGTCGTGCGCGACCTCGAGGCGCGCGGCGCGATCTTCGTCGAGGAGGAGACCGAGGTGCCCGCCGGCGCCACGGTCGTCTACTCGGCGCACGGCGTCGCCCCGACGGTCTTCGCGAACTCCGCAAAGCTCGGGCACAACGTCATCGACGCCGTCTGCCCGCTCGTGACGAAGGTGCACGTGCAGGCGCGCCGCTACGCCGAGGAGGGCTACACGATCGTGCTCATCGGCCACGAGGGGCACGAGGAGGTCGTGGGCACGACCGGCGAGGCACCCGACGCGACGATCCTCGTCCAGACCGTCGCCGAGGCCGAGGCGCTCGACCTTCCCGAAGGAACGAAGCTCGCCTACGTGACGCAGACGACGCTCTCGGTGGACGAGACGGGCGAGATCATCACCGCGCTCCGACGCCGCTTCCCGGACATCCGCGCGCCGCGCAAGGAGGACATCTGCTACGCGACCTCCAACCGGCAGTGGGCGGTGAAGGAGATGCTGCCGGAGATCGACCTGCTGCTCGTCATCGGCTCGCGGAACTCGTCGAACTCCAACCGCCTCGTCGAGACCGCGCGCACCTTGGGCGTCCCGTCGTACCTCATCGACGACGAGACGGAGATCGACGCGGCCTGGCTCGAGGGGTGCGAGACGGTCGGCATCACGTCCGGCGCGTCGGCTCCCGAGAAGCTCGTCACGCGCGTCTGCGACTGGTTCCGCGCGCGCGGTGTGAGCGACATCGAGTCGTACCGGCTCGTAGAGGAGGACGTGACGTTCCGGCTCCCGGTCGAGCTGCGCCGCGAGCTGGAGCTGGCAGCGCAGTCGTGATCCTTCGTGCGCTCCTCGTGGTCGGCGCCGCCGCGCTGCTCGCGGGCGGAGGTGCGGCCGGCTGGTTCGCCGCCCGGGAGACCGAGGAGGCGGAGACCGTGACCGAGACGACGATCGACACGACGACCGTCACCGAGGAAGTCGGGGTCGGGCTGCCGGATCCCGTCGCCGAGACACATGCGAAGCTGCTCGAGGCGGCGAAGACCGGGAACTACGACGCGCTGCGGCCGCTCGTCCCCGCCACCGGCTTCGAGTACACGTTCGGCGGCCCGGTCGAGGGCGGCGCGATCGCGTACTGGCAGGAGCTCGAGCGCTCGACCGTCGAGCGTCCGCTCGAGAACCTGGCGGCGATCCTGGAGATGCCGTACGTCCTCTCGCGCGGGATCTACGTGTGGCCGTTCGCGTACGACGTCACCGACGTCAGCGAGCTCTCGACGCACGAGCGCGAGCTGCTCGCGCCGCTCGGCCCGCTCGACACGCTGTTCGTCGAGGGCACGGGCTACCTCGGCTGGCGCGCCGGCATCGAGCCGGACGGCACCTGGGTCTTCTTGGTAGCCGGCGACTAAGCCCCCAACCCGCTGGGGTCAGGCTTTAGCCTGACCCCGTCTTTAGGTTCTCGTCTCGCTCGACACGAGCGTCAAAACCTCAAACCGGGGTCAGGCTGAAGCCTGACCCATGTTCGTCAGCGTCGAACGAGGGCGCGCAGGTCGTCGAGCACGCGCGGCCAGCGTGAGGGCGCCGGCGGATTGACGAAAGCGCCGAGCCGCGCCGCCTCCTCGTCGTCGAGCGAGACCGCTGCGCGGACGCGGCCCGTCTCGTCCCAGACGCTGAAGCGGACGCGCCGCTCGGGGAGGTAGCGCGAGACGCGGAGCGCGCGCCTCGAGTCGTCATCCGTGCCGCGGAAGAACTCGACCAGCTTGCGGCGCTGCGGAGCGGCGCACCAGGGACAGAAGCGGTAGACAGCCGCCGTCTCCTCCCCGCAGTGCGGGCATCGCTCCACGCCTAGAGGATACGAAACCGAATCAGGTCTTCGCGATCGCGAGCCCGGCTCCGACCTCGACCGCGACGGCGAGCGTCTCGCGCGCGATCCAGTCCGCATGCTCGACGAGGTCGGAGTCGGGCTCGGGAATCGTGAGCGTGATGCGGTCGGTCAGCTCGAGCCCGGCTTCCTTGCGCATCGAGTTCACGCGGTGGATCAGCTCGTACACGCGGCCGAGCTGGCGGAGCTCGTCGTCGAGGTGCGCGTCGAGGGCGACGGTCACGCCGTCCGACGCGGCGACGGCCCAGCCTTCCTTGCCGGTCCGCTCGACCAGCACCTCGTCGGCTGCCAGCTCATGACCGGCCGCGCGGAAGCCTCCGCCGGGAAGCTCCTCGAAGTCGCCGGCCTCCAACGCCGCCCGCACCGTCCCGAGCTCCTTGCCGAGCTTGGGCCCGAGGACGGGCAGGTGCGGCTTCACGCGCAGCTCGCTCGCGTCCACCGTGCCGAACTCGACGTCGCGGACACGCAGCTCCTCCGCGAGCTCCCCCGAGTGGCGCTCCGCGAGCGGCGCGCCCTCGACGACGAGCCTCCGCAGCGGCTGGCGGAGCGCGACGCCGAGCGACGAGCGCGCCTGACGTCCGAGCTCGACCACGCGGCGGAGCTCGGCGACTTCCGCAAGCAGGTCCGCGTCGGGCTCGGCGACCGCGGGCCACCCAGCGAGGTGAACCGAGCCGGGCGCCGCCTCCACGGGCCCCGTGAGCGTCCGCCAGAGATGATCGCTGAGGAACGGCATCACGGGCGCGATCACGCGAAGCCCCTGCACGAGCGCGTACCAGAGCGTGCGAAACGCCGTCTCGTCCCCGTCCCAGAAGCGGCGGCGCGAGCGGCGGATGTACCAGTTCGAGAGGTCCTCCACGAACGCGTCGAAGGCGCGAACGACGTTCACGGTCAGGTAGCCCTCGTACGCCTCGGTGGTCTCGCGGACGAGCTCGTTCGTCCGGGACACGAGCCAGCGATCGAGCGGCTGGAGCTCTTCGGGCGGACCGCTCTCGAGATCGCTCCACACAGGCCGCCAGCCATCGATGTTCGCGTAGTCGACGAGGAAGCGGGCCGAGTTCCAGAGCGTGAGCAGGCGGCGCGCGATCTCGTGCGCGGGCCCGTAGCCGAAGAGCAGGTTCTGGCTCGGCGGCTGCGAGGTGAACTGCAGGCGCATGACATCCGCGCCCATACGCGAGAACGCGTCGTCGACGGCGATGGCGTTGCCCCACGAGCGGTGCATCTCGCGGCCGGTCTCGTCGAGGAGCTTCTCGTAGGTGAGCACGCGCTCGTACGGCGAGCGCCCGATGAGCGTGAGCGACATGAACGAGATCGAGTAGAACCAGAGCCGGATCTGCTCGCGCATCTCGGAGATCCAGTGCGCCGGGAACCACTGCTCCCAGTACGCGTGATCGGGCAGATCCGCCTTCGTCAGTCCGACGCCGGCGCCGCGGGCGTACCCCTCCGGAACCCACTCCGGGTTCTGCCAGCCGAGCGTCGAAAGCGGGACGATGCCGGCGTCGAGCCACGCGTCGCCGACCTCCGGGACGCGGCGGACCTCGGCGCCGCAGCCGGCGCAGGCGATCGGCACCTCGTCGATCCACGGCCGATGGAGCTCCTGCAGCTGGTCGAGCCCGGAGAGCGCGCGCTCCTCGAGCTCCTGCCGGGAGCCGACCACGGTCAGCGTCCCGCAGTCCTCGCAGGGGTAGAAGGGCAGCGGCAAGCCGAAGTAGCGCTTGCGCGAGATGTTCCAGTCGTCCATGTTGCGAAGCCAGTCGTCCATGCGCTTCGAGTAGAAGGCCGGCGTCCACTCGACGGTCGCGTTCGCGTCGAGCATCGGCTGGCGGATCTCCTCCGCCGAGATGAACCAGTCGTCGACGACGCGGAAGACGAGCGGGGTGCCGCAGCGCCAGCAGGTCGGGTAGCGGTGGACGATCCGGCCGGACTCGAGCAGCAGCCCGCGCCGCTCGAGGTCTTCGATGACCGGCCGCTCGACCTCCTCCGTGGAGAGGCCGTCGAAGCCGTACCCCGCCAGCATGCGCCCGGCCTCGTCGAGGGGCGCGAGCACGGGCAGGCCGTGGATCCGGCCCAGCTCGAAGTCCTCCGAGCCGGCACCGGTGGCGATGTGGACGATCCCCGTCCCCTCTGCGAGCGAGACGTCGTCCCAGGGGATGACGCGATGGACGACACCGTCTTGTGCCGGGACCTGGTCGAACGGCCCGTCGTACTCGAGCCCCACCAGCTCGGAGCCGCGTGCGCTCTTCACCGCCTTCGCATCCGGATCGCGTTCGCGCGCCACCCAGACGCCGTCCTCGCGGAGGATGTATTCCGCTTCCGGGTTGACCGCGGCGGCGACGTTCGCGGGAAGCGTCCAGGGCGTCGTCGTCCAGATCGCGAGCGACTCGCCCTCCCGCCCCTTCAGCGGGAGCCGCACGGTGAGCGACGGGTGCTCGAGCTCCTTGTACTCGCCCGAGAAGACCTCGTGCTGCGAGATGGACGTCCCGCAGCGCGGGCACCAGACCGTCGAGCGGTGCCCCTGATAGAGCCAGCCGCGCTCGTGCACCGCCTTCAGGAAGCCCCAGATGTACTCGATGTTCGTGTCGGTGAAGGTGAAGTAGCTTCGCTCCCAGTCCATCCACATGCCGAGGCGCTTCGACTGCTCGGCGATGACGCCCGAGTAGTGCGCGACTCGCTCCACGCAGCGCTTCGCGAACTCCGCCAGCCCGTACTCCTCGATCTCGTGCTTCGAGTTGAGCCCCAGTGACTTCTCGACCTCGACTTCGACCCAAAGCCCCTGGCAGTCGAAGCCGTTCTGGTAGCGCAGATCGAAGCCGCGCAGTGCCTTGTAGCGCTGGAAGACGTCCTTCAGCGTGCGGCCCCAGGCGTGGTGGACACCCATGCCGTTGTTGGCCGTGATCGGGCCGTCGATGAAGCTGAACTTCGGGCCGCCGCGGTTCTGCTCGCGCAGCCGCTCGAACGTGTCCTCGCGCTCCCAGGCGTCGAGCAACTCGCGCTCGAGCGCGTCGTGATCGGGCTTGTCCGGGAGAGGTGAGAAGATCGCCGTCATCGGGTATCCAGGCATGGAAGTCTAGGGAAGGGTTTTTCCGGCCCCGTCGTTTAGGGGCGGGCACTCCTACAACACCAAATGAGATAGAAAGGGTCGAGATGACGTTGAACGTGACCGAGGCGAGCTTCGAGCAGGAGGTCCTGAAGAGCGAGACCGCAGTGCTGGTCGACTTCTGGGCCGAGTGGTGTGGCCCATGCCATGCCGTGTCGCCCGTGCTCGAGCGAATCGCCGACGAGAGGAAGGGCGAGCTGACCCTCGTCAAGGTGAACATCGACGAGGAGCAGGAGCTTGCGCAGCGCTACGGGGTCATGTCGATCCCGACCATGATCCTGTTCAAGGACGGCGCCCCCGCCGCAGCCGCAGTCGGCGCTCAGCCGAAGTCGGCGCTCGAGCGCTCGCTCGGGCTCGAAGCCGTCGCCGCGTAGCGCGCGACCGCAATACGACCTTCAAGCGCGACTTCCGCTCGGAGGGGTATCCTTGTAGGGTCGTATTTGCAGGAAGTTTCGAGGCTTCCCCCTCCCCCTCCCCTAACCGAAGGGCCGGTCTTCCGGCCCTTTGGTCTTTCGTGAGCCATGCCGCAGCGGGGTAGCGTTCCCGCGCGTGTCACCGCGACATGTACCGGCGAGCGTGACCGAGCTCTCACGGGTGGGGCTCTTCGTGTCGCTCCCGGGCGAGACGCTCCACAAGCTCGCCGACCGGATGCAGCGCGAGGAGGTCCCTTCGGGCAAGGTGATCGTACGCGAGGGCGAGCCGGGGGACCGCTTCTACGTCCTCGTCTCCGGGCTCGCCGCGGTGTCTCAAGGCTCGCTCGGGCAGCGGAGCGTGCTCCGCGCCGGCGAGTTCTTCGGCGAGGTCGCGCTGACGATGAACGTGCCGCGGACGGCGACCGTGACCGCGATGACGCCGTGCGTCGTCGCGAGCTGCGACCGCGCGTGCTTCGACGAGCTACTCCGGCCGCTCTTCGCCGACGACGGCTAGGTCGCGAGCTCGGCCAGCACCGCGTCCGAGAAGGCCGGCCAGAGCTCTTTCGCCCACTCGCCGAAATCGCGCTCGGTGAGGACGACACACGCGACGCCGGGCTCGGGATCGACCCAGAGGAACGTTCCGGAGCCGCCGAAGTGGCCCAGCGCGCGTGCCGACGTGCGCGTTCCCATCCAGGTCGGCGGTCGCGAGTTGAGCTGGACGCCGAGACCCCAGTCGAGCGGGTCGAAGCGGCCCCAGTCCGGCAGGACGCCCGAGAGGCCAGGGAACTGCACGGAGGTCATCTCGTCCATCGTCTCGGGCGCGACGACGGTCGGCTCGAGGAACTGACGTGCGAACGCGACGAGGTCGTCGACCGAAGCGTGCATCCCCGACCCAGGGTCTCCGCTCGGGTCCAGCTTGAGGTCAAGCGGCGCGCAGACCGCCTCGCGCACGTAGCCCGCGAACGGCATCTCGGCGGCCGCTGCGAGATGCTCGGCGAGCACGCGGAAGCCCTCGTTCGAGTAGATCCGGCGCCTGCCCGGCTGCGCGATGACCTCCGCCCCGTCGAACGCGAGCCCCGACGTGTGCGCGAGCAGGTGACGCACCGTCGATCCCGGCGGGCCCGCAGGCTCGTCGAGGTCGATCACGCCCTCCTCCGCGGCCACGAGGCTCGCGAGGGCGGCCACCGGCTTCGAGACCGACGCGAGGCGAACGGAATGGCTCGCGTCGCCGTGGGTCTCCGCTCGACCGTCCCGCGCAAGCACGCCCACGGCCGCGAACGGCACCGGCCAGTCGTCGATCTCGCGGAGCGTCCGCACGGCGGTACTGCTATCAGGCCATCGACAGCTGCGCGGCCTAGCCGACGCACTCGAGCCGCGCGATACTTGGCGGCCATGGAGCGCCGCCTGATCTCCGGGTACGGGGCGTGGGAGAAGAGCGTCGGCTACTCGCGCGCGGTCGTCGTCGGCAACTACGTCCACGTCGCCGGATGCGCGCCCGTCACCCGCGACGGCTCGCCGCCGCCCGAGGGCGCGTACGAGCAGACCAAGCTCTGCTTCGAGATCATCCGCGACGCGCTCGAACGAGCGGGCTCGGGTCTCGAGCACGTCGTGCGGACGCGCGTCTTCCTCACCGACCGCGAGCACTTCGAGGGCTTCGGCCGTGCCCACGCCGAGGTCTTCGGCGACATCCGCCCGGCCAACACGACCGTCTTCACGGGGCTCTACGACCCGGCGTGGACGGTCGAGATCGAGGTCGACGCGGTCCTGCCGTGAGCACCGCTCGCCTCCGGCTCGCGGTCGTGGGGGAAACCATGTTTCCCCCACGTGCCCCCTTCTTCTTGAGAGCGTGGGGAACCTCCCGGTTCCCCACACCCCTCCCCGCTCCCGGACCGGAGCCCGGCCCGTGAGCAACACCGAAGCCGACGGCAGGCAGATCTTCCCGCCCTCGATCACGGGCAAGGGCGCCGTGCACACGGGCAGCGTGCTCGACCACGCGTTCGGCACGAGCGACCCGTACACGCTCGGCGTCGAAGAGGAGTACCAGCTCCTCGACGGGCAGACGCTCGACCTCGTCCAGCACATCGAGACGATGCTCGACGCGGTCTCGGGCCACGAGCTCGAGGAGCGGATCAACCCGGAGCTCATGCAGTCGGTGATCGAGATCACGACGCCGGTCTGCCGGACGCCGGCCGACGTCATGCGCGAGCTCGTGAAACTGCGTGGCTACGTGATCGAGACGGCGCGCGGGAAGGGAATGCGCGTCGGCTCGGCGGGAACGCATCCGTTCAGCCTCTTCGAGCGGCAGCGGATCACGGCGAAGGATCGCTATCGCGCCCTCATCGACCAGATGCAGTACATCGCGCGGCGCGAGCTCATCTTCGGGATGCACGTGCACGTTGCTGTCGACGACCCGGAGAAGGCGATCAAGGTCGTCAACGGGCTGCTGCCGCACATCGCGCCGCTGCTCGCGCTCTCCGCGAGCTCGCCGTTCTGGCGCGGCGAGCCGACGGGGCTCGCCTCGAGCCGGCAGATGGTCTTCTCGGCCTTCCCGCGCTCGGGGCCGCCGCCGCGCTTCCGCGACTACGCGGACTACGCCGAGGTCGTCGGCACGCTCGAGAAGTCAGGCTGCATCTCGGACTACACGAGCATCTGGTGGGATATCCGACTGCATCCGCGGCTCGGCACGATCGAGATCCGGATCTGCGACGCGGTCACGCGCGTCGAGGACGCGGTCGCGATCGCCGCGTACTGCCAGGCGGTCGTGAAACAGCTTTCGGAGATGTACGACGCGGGCAACGAGATCCCGTCGCACCACCGGATCCTGACCAGCGAGAACAAGTGGCTCGCCGCGCGGTACGGGCTCGAGGCGCCGGTGATCGACCTCGGGACCGGGAAGCGCAACCGTGTCCCGATCGCGCGGCTCGTGCGGCGGACGCTGGGCGAGATCGAGCCGCACGCCCGCGAGCTCGGCTCGGAGCGCGAGCTCGAGGGCGTGCGCGAGATCCTCTCCCGTGGCTCGAGCGCCCAGCGGCAGCTGCGCGTCTACAACGCGAACCGCGACATCGTCGAGGTCGCCCGCGAGATCGCAGACGCGACCGAGGCGCTGCCTGCTGTGGCGCCGGCGTCACCCGCTCCAGATGTAGAGACAGAGCGCCCGCGGCCGCGAAGCGGCCGCGCTTCAGGTCCTTTGCTCTTCCGCGCGACCGGAATCCCCACTCGGGGATTCCGGTCTTGCGCACAACTAGCTCTTCTCGTCCTCCACTTCGAAGGAGCGCGTGTCGACACGGGCGAGCAGCTTCGAGCCCTTGTGGACGCTGAGCCGGCCGCTTCGCTCGCGGAGCTTGAGCCGAAGCTGCCACTGGTCGTCACGGCTCAAGCGGAGTGGAAGGCCGATGCAGAACGCTTCCCGCTTCGCCGTGTCCAGCGCGTGGACGAACGGCCCGTGCTCGGCGCGTGCATAGAGCGTGTACGCCCAACGGCCGTCCCAGCTCGTTGAGCGCGTGACCGGCTCGCCGCCCATGTCCTCCGCACCCTCGATCCGGTCGACGACCGGGCCGCGGAGCAGCCCAGTGCGCACGTCGTAGCTTCGGACGCGATAGAGCGGGCTCGTTCCGGCGCTGATGTGGTGGGTGAGATAGAGGATCGAGCCGTCAGGCGCGATGGCGTCGAACGACCACGAGCCGTCGAGGACTGCGACGCGCTTTGTGCGCAGCGTCTTGGTGTCGAGGACGATGAAGCGCGTCGTCCCTGAGTTGCCGGGGATGGGGCCGTACGAGGAGATCACTAGCCGCTTGCCGTTGCCCGACAAACCGCCGGAAGTTCCGTCGTAGGCGACTAGCGGAATCCCGAGGAAGCCCTCGAGGCTTCGCGAGCGGAGGATGCGACCTCCGTTCGTGCGGACGGCGGCGACGACGGTCGACCTCTCGGTCGAGAGGGTGACGTAGCGGACGCCGGCGTCGCGTGCGAGCACGCCGTCCCAGCCGTAGACGAGCCCCGGCGAGTACGGCGAGCCGTTCGCGCCCGCGCCGGTGCTGGTCACGGTGGCAACGAGGGCGACGGCGGCGAGTGTGAGGACGAGAGCTCTCATGGATCCTCCTTCAGCGCGTGTGGACGATGCAGGCGTCGTGCGCGGCGCGCGCGACCTTGCGGGTGGCGAGGACGCGGCCGTTGCGGTCGAGGAAGGCGACCGTTCCCTGGCCGAGCGAGGGCGTGACGAGGCGGCCGAGGTCGAAGCAGACGTTGTAGGAGCCGGTCGGGACGCGTGCCTCGTGAACGAGCGTCCCGTCCAGGCGGTGGCGGCGGACGGTGCCGTCGTCGCCGCTCGCGACGAAGGCCCTGTCCCGGGCGAACGTGACGTGCTGGGGCGGCGCTCCGGCGTCGAGAATCCGAGCGCCGCGTCGTTCGGCACGGTAGAGCGCGACCTGCCGCTCGTCTCCCGAGGTGACCCAGATGGTGCGGTCATCGGGAGCGAAGCCGACGTCGTGGGCGAGGAACGGCGGAGCGAAGGTGCGAACGAGCTTCGGACGGCGCGGGTTGCTCGCATCGAGGACGGCGACGCGGGCAGCCGTCGTTCCGAGCGCCGTCCAGATCGTGCGTCCGTCGCGGCTGATCGAGACGTGTCTCGCCGGCCCGGGGACGCGCGTGCGGCCGACGACGAGCCCCTCCTCCGCGTCGACGACGACGACCTCCTCGCGGGCAGAGTCGGTGACGTACGCAAGCGGCCTTCGGGGATGGACCGCGGTGTAGCGCGGCTCCTCGAAGCTGTCGAGCTCGGCGCGCAGGCCGATCCCGCCGACGAGGGCGAGAATCGAGACGACGCCGATCTCGGTGTGCGCGACGATCGCGGTCGTGCCGCCGACGCTCTCGATGCTCCGCGGGCCGGCCGCTGTCCGGAAGCGTGAGACGACGCGCGTGGTGTCGAGGTCGAGGACCGCGACGTGGCTCTCGAGGTCGGCGGTGACGAGAGCCGTGGCGGAGAAGCCGCTCGCGCGGCCGGCGAAGGCGCGCGGGTCGATCGCGAGCACGAGCGAGCCCGCGGCGGCAGCGCTCAGGAACCTTCGACGGTCCACGGCTCTTCTACGCCTGGCGAGCCTGGACAGGTCCCGTCGAGGCGAGGGTCAGACCCTTGTAACAGACTGTTACTTGGGCCTCGCCGCCCCGTTCCAGCCCGTAGCTACGGGCAATCAGGAACCCATGCCGAGTCCACGCCCTTCGGTAGGCCGGCGAAAACGGACAGGTCCCGTCGAGGCGAGGGTCAGACCCTTGTAACAGACTGTTACTTGGACCTCTCGCCCGCTCCGGCCCGTACTACGGGCGTGGACCTCTTGGCCAGGTTCCGCCGTAGTCTGGGCACGCGATGGGCAGAGCCCGCGACGAGCGCGCGCACGTGCGCGGGGCGCAGCGAGGATCCGTGCCCGACCTCGAGGCCCTCTTCCGCACGCACTGGCCGCGGGCGTTTCGTGCGGCCTACCTCGTCACGCACGACGCCGCAGCAGCGGAGGACATCGCGCAGGAGTCGTTTCTCGCCGCATTGCGTGCGCTCGACCGCTTCGACCGCCGCCGCCCGTTCGGGCCCTGGCTGCATCGGATCGTCGTCAACCGTTCGATCGACTGGTCTCGCGCGCGGAAGCTGCGCGCCGAGGTCGAGCTCACGGAGTCCGTCGCGGCACCGGAGCCGAGCCGCCCGCCTCGCGACGATGTGCTCGCGGCGCTCGCGCAACTCGCGCCCGAGCACCGCGCGGTTGTCGTGATGCGCTACCTGCTCGAGTTCACGCCGGGCGAGATCGCGCAGGCGCTCGGGCTTCCCCGCGGAACGGTCAACTCCCGGCTGCGGCGTGGGCTCGACGCGCTGGAGGGGAAGCTGTGAAGCCCGAGCTCGAGCGCATCGAGATCCCGGGCGAGAGCGAGGCACGGGAGCGGGCGTGGGCGATGCTCGCGCGGGAGTTCGAGGATCGCGTACCGACTCCGCAGCGCTCGCACTGGCCGCGCGTCGCAGCGGTCGCGATCGCGCTCGCCGCGCTCCTGGCCTCCGCGTTCAGCTCTCCGGGGCGTGCGGTGATCGACGAGATCCGCGAGGTCGTCGGAGTCGAGCGCGCCGAGCGCGCGCTCTTCTCGCTCCCGTCCGAGGGCCGGCTGCTCGTCGCGTCCGACACGGGTGTGTGGGTCGTGCAGCCCGACGGCTCGAAGCGGTTGCTCGAGGGGTATCGCGAGGCGAGCTGGTCGCCGTTCGGACGATTCGTGGTCGCGACCCGGCCGGACGAGCTCGCGGCGCTCGAGCGGGACGGGGACGTCCGCTGGACGCTGCCGCGGCCGCGAGTCCGGTCCGCGCGCTGGACCGGGAGCGAGGTCGACACACGGATCGCATACGTGACCGGGAGGCAGCCGCGCGTCGTCGCCGGCGACGGCACCGAGGACGGGCGGCTGTGCGCCGTCTCGACGCACCGCCGTGTGGCACCCGCGTGGAGCCCGCGTGCGGGGTTCACGATCGCCGTCGCCGCTCCGAGCGGAGCGGTCAACGTCATGGACGTCGACGGCTGCGTTCAGCGCTGGGTCTCGGCTCCGATCGTCGGCCCTCGTCGCCTCGAGTGGTCGAGTGACGGGCAGCGCGTGCTCGTCGAGACGCTCGAGGACGTTCGGGTGCTTCGCGCCGGGACGGGCGCAGTGGCGAGCGTCGAGCAGGCGAGCGAAGCCGCGTTTCGGCCCGGGAGCCGCGAGCTCGCGTTGATTCGCAGGCGCGGCGAGGTGAGCCAGGTCGTCGTCGCTGATCGCATCGTCTTCCGCGGGGCCGGAGAGCTTCGCGATCTCACGTGGTCGCCCGACGGCCGCTGGCTGCTCGTCGCGTGGCCGACCGCGGATCAGTGGCTCTTCGTGCGCGCGGACGGCCGCGGGATCCGCGCGGTTTCCAACATCTCCGAGCAGTTCCGCTCACGTTCCTTCCCGCGGGTCGACGGCTGGTGCTGCACGCGTTGAAGCCGCGCGGCGCGTAGGCTCCACCGCGTGCTCGGCCCGGGCGACAGCGTCCCCGATGTTCAGGTCTGGGCAGCGCCGCGCGAGGAAGCGCGGCCGCTTCGCGTGCTGCTCGGCGCCGGGTACGCGCTCCTCGCGTTCTACGTCTGGGACTGGTCGCCCACCTGAACGAACGAGCTCGCGCTCCTGCGTGACAGGGGCGACGACCTCGCGGCGGCGGGCGTACGGCCGCTCGCGATCTCACGCGACTCGCCCTGGTCGCATCGCGCGTGGGCGGAGACGCTCGGCGTCGACGTGCCGCTCATCTCGGACTGGAACGGCGAGGCGACGCGCGCGTTCGGCGTCGCGTTCGAGCCGCTCGGGATGCGCGACGTCCCAGCGCGGGCGTCGTTCCTCGTCGAGGACGGCGAGACCATCCGCGAGTCGTGGATGCACGGCGGCGAGCTGCCGGACATCGACGCCGTGATCGCCGCTGCGAGCGGCGCGTCCTAGCTCGCGCTCCAGCCGCGCCACTCGTCGACGTCGATCGCGAGCACAGGCGTCGTCGGGTACGCAGCGCGGTACTGGCGGTACTTCTCGACCAGCAACGCAAGGGCACGCTCGGCCTCGTCGCCGTGGTCGAGCACGCGAGCCCGGCCCCGCAGTCGGACCCACCAGAGCCGGCTCCAGTCCTCGTCGTACTCGTCGACGAGGACCGTGACCTGCGGGCGCTCGCGCGCGTTCTCGATCCGGCGCAGCGTGCGCGAGCGCTTCGGCTTCGCGTCAACGGCCGTGTAGAGCGTGTCGCCGTCGAGCGCGAACACGATCGGGACGAGATGCGCGCGACCGTCGGGCTCGGTGGTCGCAAGGTGCCCGATGCGCGATTCGGCCACTCTCCCCCTCAGTACGCTCGGATCGTGCATCTCGGGGTCATCCTGCCCAACTTCGGAACGGGGTCGAGCCCAGATGCGATCCGGCGCATCGCGGAGGCCGCGGAGGAGCTGGGCTTCGACTCGGTGTGGGCAACCGAGCACTTCATCGTCGGTCCCGACGCTGCAGATCCGTACGGCCGCGGCTACGACACGTTCGTGACGCTCGGCTGGATCGCCGGCTGGACGGAGCGCGTGGCGCTCGGGACGTCGATCGCCCTTGTTCCACTGCGCAATCCCATCCATCTCGCCAAGGAGGCGACCACGCTGCAGGAGGTCTCGGGCGGGCGATTCCGTCTCGGCGTCGGCATGGGCTGGTACGAGCCCGAGTTCAGGATGATGGGCGTTCCGTTCCGGGGCCGGGGGCGCCGGGGGAACGAGGCGATCCGGCTCATGAAGGCACTCTGGCGAGGCGACACGAGTTTCCACGGCGAGCATTGGTGGTTCGAGGACGCGGTCTTCGCGCCGCTGCCGCGACCGGAGCCCGAGCTCTGGGTCGGCGGAAGCTCGGCGCCGGCCGTGCGACGCGCGCTCGAGCTCGGCGACGTCTGGCACCCGAGCCGACGCTCCGATCCCGACCATGTGCGGAACGTCAAGGAGCGCCATCCAGAGCTGCGCGTCGTTCCGCGGACACGCCCCGAGCTCGTGGATGCATTCCTCGACGCCGAGCGCCGAAGGCGTCGTCGTCACGCTTGCCGACGAGGCGGCGATGCGCGAGTTCGTCCGTCGCTACCGCGGCTAGACGAGGTGGAGCTGCCGCCTCGTCCGGCGCTTGACGAGCTTCCAGACGAGCCAGCCGAAGAAGGCGTAGCGGAACTTGTTCATGGGCTGTTTCTTCCCGATAACGGGCGGCGTCGAAACGTCAGCGGCGAAGGATCTCGTCGAGCGAGCGCGTGTTGAGAACGTCTGCCGCCGTCGCCCAACCGCGGCGTGCGGTCGCGATCGCGAGCTTCATGTTTCCGAGGCCGCGGACGGAGTGGGCGTCCGTGGAGGCGACGATCGGGACGCCGGCTTCGACCGCGAGGCGCACCTCGGGTCCGGCGAGGTCGAGACGGTCGGGAAGGCCGTTCGTCTCGAGTGCGACTCCCGTCTCGAGTGCGACCTCGAGCACATGCTCGAGGTCGAGCGCGTTCGGCGGGCGGTGGTTGAGGATGCGTCCCTTCGGGTGGCTCAGGCAGCGCACCGCGGGATGCCGCATCGCGTTGGTCACCTTGCGCGTGAGCTCGTCGCGGCCCGCCCGCTGCCCGGCGTGGAGGCTCAGCTGCACCCACTCGAGCTCGCCGAGCACGTCGTCGGGGAGGTCGAGCTCTCCGTCGGCGCGGATGTCGACCTCCGACCCGCGGAGGACTCGGAACGGCGCGAGCTGCTCGTTCGCGGCGGCGATCTCCTCCGCCTGGCGGCGGAGGTCGTCGGCGTCGAGGCCGGGTACGACGCGGACGTTGCGCGTGTGGTCGCAGATCGCGAGGTACTCGTAGCCGAGGTCGCGAGCCGCGGTCGCCATCTCGAGCACGGAGGCCTTGCCGTCCGACCAGGTCGTGTGGCAGTGCAGGTCGCCGCGCACGTCCTCTCGCGTGACCAGCGCGGGCGACTCGCCGCGGAACGGCTCCTCGCGCAGCTCGGGCGGGCACCAGGGGATGCCGAGGCGCTTGTAGACGCCGTCCTCGTCGGGCGCATCCGGGAGCGGGCCGAGCGCTTCGACGTACGGTTCGGAGCCGGTCGCGCGGAGGAGCTCGGTGCCGAAGCGTGGCGGCTCGGGGACAAGGAGCTCGACAGGGAGGCCCTCGACCGTGACGCCGACGACGCGGCGCGCTTCACGCTCGATGAGCGCAACGATTGCAGGAAGGCGCTCGAAGATCTCGATGACGTCGGCCGGGCGCTCCGAGACGACGACGACTGCGAGGTGGAAGGAGAGGTCGGCCCAGCGGCGCGGGTCGCCGGCCGGCTCGCCGCCAAGCGCCGCAGCGATGTCCTCGACCACGGCGCGGGCGCGGTTGAGCACTAGTCCGCGGGCGGGAGCAGGTCGCGGCTGCTCGAGCCGGGCGAGGAGCGTCCGCTCCGTCTTCGGGCCGACCCCCGGCACCTCGCGGAGCCGGCCGGCGCGCGCCGCCTCGCGCAGCTCGTCCGGGGTGCGAACGCCGAGCACGCGGGCGAGCTCGGCCATCCGCGAGGCGCTCATCCCGATGAAGCGGCCGAGGCCGACGAGCTCGGGCTGCACCTCGCGCTCGAGCTCGTCGAGCTCGGCGATGCGGCCGGTCTCGATGAGCTCATGCAGGCGCGCCGCAATCCCAGGCCCGACGCCGCGAAGCTCCTCCACGCGACCTGCGCGGACGAGATCCTCGACCGGCGCCTTGGTCTCGCGGATGGTCTCGGCAGCGCGGCGGTACGCGCGGGAGGCGTAGCGGCTCGAGTCGGCGAGGTCGAGAAGCACGGCGAACGCCTCCAGCCGCTCGGCGATCGCCGCGTTCTCCACGTTCTAGTGCGCAGGGCCGGAATCTGCTCGCGCAGATCCCGGCCCGTGCGCAAGATCGGAATCCGCCTGCACGGATTCCGATCGCGCAAACCCGTGGCGCGCGAAGTTCCCTGATGGCGTCCGCTTCGCGGCTGCGATGCCTGCTGCATGCGCACCAGGCATCCGTTCTACATACCCATCACGTGGTAACCCGCGTCGACGTAGAGCGTCGTGCCGGTGACGTTCTTCGCGTCGTCCGAGAGGAGGTAGGCGGCGGCGGCGCCGCAATCCTCCGCGTCAATCTGGCGGTGGAGCGGGGCGCGCTCCTCGAACATCTCCTCCATCGTCGTGAAACCGGCGATCGAGCGGGCGGCGAGGGTGCGGACGGGGCCGGCCGAGACGGCGTTCACGCGGATGCTCTTGAATCCGAGGTCCCAGGCGAGGTAGCGCATGGACGAGTCAAGCGCGGACTTCGCGACCCCCATGACGTTGTAGTGGGGTACGGCGCGCTCGCCGCCGAGGTAGGTCATGGTCAGGATCGAGCCTCCTTCGCGGGCCCCCATCAGCGGCTCGGCCGCGCGGGCGCAGGCGACGAGTGAGTAGGCGCTGATGTCGAGCGCGAGCCAGAAGCGGTCGCGCGGCGTGTCCGTGAAGCGGCCCTCGAGATCCTCGGCGGCGGCGAAGGCGACCGAGTGAACGAGAATGTCGAGACCGCCTCCGAAGGCGTTGGAGACTTCGTCGAAGACGCGAGCGATGTCGTCGTCCGAGCGCACGTCGCACTCGGTGACGAGGGGGCTGTCGACAGTCGCGGCGAGGTCGCGCACGCTCTTCTCGATGCGCTCGCCCTGGTACGTGAACGCGACCTGCGCGCCCTCGTCGGCGAGGCGCCGGGCGATCGCCCACGCGATGGAGCGCCGGTTGGCGACGCCGAGCACGAGTGCCTGCTTCCCGTCGAACCTCCCGGCCACGCGGCGATCCTAGATGGTGACCCGGTAGGGTGCCGCCTCGATGAGCGACGCGCGCGTAGCGGTGATCACGGGCGCATCGTCCGGGATCGGGGAGGCGACGGCGCGCGAGTTCGCCCGTCGCGGCTGGCTCTGCGTGCTGCTGGCGCGGCGGGCCGACCGGCTGCAGCGGCTGGCGGCGGAGCTCGGCGGCGAGTGGGAGATCTGCGACGTCAGTGATCGTTCCCAGGTGGACGAGGTCGCGGCGCGGGTGCTTTCGCGTCATCCGGCTGTGTCGTTGCTGATGAACAACGCCGGGATGCCTGCGCGCGGGAGCTTCCTCGACATCGATCCCGAAGTCATCGAGCGGGTCGTCGACGTGAACTACCTCGGTGGGGTCTGGTGCCTGCGGGCGTTCATGCCGGGGTTGCGGGTCGCTGTCGCGGACGGCGGCCGCGCGCATGTCGTGAATCTCGTGTCGGTGGCGGGGACGGTTGCTTTCGCGCCGGCGGGTGCATATGCGTCGGCGAAGCACGCGCAGCTCGCGTTCTCGCGCTCGACGGCGGCGTTGTTGCGAGGTACCGGGATTCGCGTGCACACGGTGCTTCCGGGCTTCGTCGAGACGGAGGGGTTCCCGCAGGCGAGCCTGTCGAGCCGCGTGATGCGGGGGTTCGTCATCGGGCCCGAGAAGGTGGCGACGAAGATCGCGAAGGCGGTCGAGAAGGGCAAGGCCGAGGTCACGGTCCCCTGGTTCCCGTACCGGCTCGTATCGATCGCGCAGGCGCTCTTGCCGGGGGTTTTCTCGCGCTTCGTCAGCGGCTCCGGCTATCGCTCGAACGCCTGAAACCCAGGGTCAGACCCTGGACAGGTCCTGCGCAGACACGTCGAGCTGCAACAAGTGGGTGACGATTCGTCCACAGTGTGAGCGAGCGTGGACGCAGGCGCTTTCATGGACCCGTGCCGCGGGTCCTTCGCACTTCGCTACCGGACGGGTACTTCCACGTGATGTCGCGCGGCGTGGACGGCTGCGCGATCTTCCGCGATGACCACGACCGGCGCGCATTCCTAACCGGCGTCCGCTTCTGTGCCGAGCGCTACCGCTGGACGATCCACGCCCTCTGCCTGCTGACGACGCACTACCACCTCGTCCTCCACACCACGCAGCCCGACCTCTCCCGCGGCCTCCAGCGTCTGCTCGGCTACTACGGGCAGTGCTTCAATCACCGCCATGGTCGGTTCGGCCCGCTCTTCGCCGGCCGCTTCACCGCCCGCGCGATCGACGGCGAGACCTACCTGAGAGCTGCCTGCCGGTACGTCCTCGAAAACCCCGTCCGCGCCGGGCTCGCCCAATCGGTCGGAGAGTGGCCGTGGGCGCACACTCGCGACACCGTCGTCACAGGCTCATGGCCCAGACTTGCGCGCGACGTACCAGCCGACCTCGATCTCGTACACGGCGCCTGGAGCGAGCCCGCGCAGCCGCACACGTTCCTCCTCCGGAACCTCTGCGAGCTCCAGCCGCTCCTCGAAATCGATCCGCTCGCGCACGACCTCGCTCGTGAGCAGCACGAGATCGTTGGCGTCGAGGAACCCGCGGACGTCCGCGTCCGGCAGCAGCCGCTGGTGGCTCGGATCGCGCAGTCGCTCGAAGCGATCCATCTCGAGGCTTCGCAGGGGATCGATCGAGCCGAGGTGATCGGCGATGAGGAGCCGGCCGCCCGGCCGCGTTACCCGCGCAAGCTCGGAGACCGCGAGCTCCGGACGGCGCACGTGGTGGAGCAGTCGCACGCAGCCCGCGATGTCGAAGGTTGCGTACCCGAAGGGCAGGGCGAGCGCGTCGCCTTCCTCGAAGCGGACGTTCTCCGGTGCGACCGCGCGCCCGGCTTCGAGGTAGTCCTCGCGCGAATCGAGCGCGACGACTTCGCCGACGTGCGGCGCAAGCGCGAAGGCCAGCGCGCCGGTCCCGCTGCCGCAGTCGAGGGCGACTTCCGTACCACGGAACGGCCCGAGCAGCCGACGGACACGCTCCGCGAGCTCGGGAGCCCGTGCTTCCTGGAGCGCGAGGCGGGCTCGAACGGTCAAGTCGATCGCCCCCCGTCCTCCGCCCGCGCCCGCGCCAGAGCCAACGCCTCCTCCCGCGTCGAGATCGTCCCGGCTGCGCGCTCCTCCTCGATGAGCGCGAGGATACGCCCGATCTCCGGGCCAGGTGTGAGTCCGAGCTCGTCGCCTCGCACGAGCGGCTCGGCAGGATCCCGCTCTCGCGACCCCTCGACGGCTCCCGCGAGCTCGCCTGTGCCCAGAAACGCAAGCGCGTGCAACGCCCACGGCTCGGTCGCGCGCCGGAAGCGGTGGATCGATCGCGGCGACGCGTCGGGCGGCGCCTCCGCGCGGAGAAGTGTGGACGCGTACCGCGCGAGCGACCGGGAGATCGGAAACGCCGACAGACGCCTCCCGAAGACGGCGACGAGGCGCAACCACGGATCGTCGAGCGCATCGACGGGGCCGGCGAGCGAGCCGCCCAGGGGCTCGAGCAAGCCGAGCTCGTCGAGCCGGCGGTATCCCGCCGCGGACAAGCGCACGAGCTCGCCCAGGATCCGCTCGCCCGCGGGTCGGCCCACGAGCGAGGCGGAGTCGCGTACCAGCCCTTCGGTCCGCTCGTCCATCCGGAACCCGAGCTCGTCCTCGAGCCGCACCGCGCGCAGGAGCCGCAGCGGATCGTCCTCGAAGACCGCGTCCGAGACGGATCTGACGATCCCCGCCTCGAGGTCCGCGCGCCCGCCGTGAGGATCGCGCTCCTCGTCGCTGTCGAGCGAGAGCGCCATGGCGTTGAACGTGAAGTCCCGCGTTGCGAGATCGGCGTCGATCCCATTCGGCAGCGGCGTGAAGTCGATGGTCTGCTCCGAGCCCGCCGACGCGACGCGCCACGCCCCGTGCCGATCGGAGAGCGGAAACGCCGCGCCCCCAAAACGCCTCGCGAACCGGTGTGCGGCGTCGCGTGGATCCTCGCACGCGACGTCGACGTCTACTAGAGGGCGGCCGAGGAGCCGGTCGCGAACCGCGCCCCCGACGACCCAGGCCTCTTGGCCGGAGAGGATCTCCACGATCCGTTCATCCATCGCGAGTCACCCGCCGCGCACGCCCCTCAGCCGTCACGATCCCAGTCGCGATCTCGTAGCCGATCGTGCCGGCGACGCGTGCGTGCTCGTCGATCGTGATGGCGTCTCCGACGACGGTAACCGCCGTCCCACGCGGGCGCTCCCGGCCGAGATCGACCGCAATCGCGTCCATCGACACAGTGCCGACCACCGGCCGTGGCTCTCCCTCGACGACGACGCGCGTGCCGGTGAGATCCCGCCGGAACCCGTCCGCGTAACCGATCGGCACGAGCCCGATCCACGTCTCGGTCTCGGCGACGAACCGGCGCCCATAGCCCGTGCTCTCCCCGGGCGCGAGCCGCTTGACGAGAGCAACGTAGGACTCCCAGCGAAGCGCCGGCTCGAGCCCGTCGGCGCGAGGATCGGACCCGAACGGTGAGATGCCGTAGAGCGCGATCCCGCAGCGCACCGCGTCGAAGTGCGACTCGGGGAAGCGGAGCGTCGCCGCGCTGTTGGCGACATGACGCGTGACGCCGCCAAGCTCTGAGGTCGCCTCCCGGAACCGCTCGAGCTGCTTGCGGGTGAACTCCGGATCCGACTCAGCGGACGCGAGGTGGCTCATCACGCCGACGACGTCGCGCGTCGGAGCCGGCAGGTCGCCGAGGCCCCACCGGCCCATGCCGGTGTCGAGCTTCAGGTGCGTCGGTACGCCCTCGTGCACGCGGCCCTCCGCCGCGCAGAGCTCGAGGCGCGCCTCGCGCGCGGCCGCGACTCCCTCGTCCTCGACCGGGCCCATCACGAGCAGCCGGGCGTGCGGAAGCGCTGCGCGCAGCGGAAGCGCCTCCGCGAGCGTCGCTACCGCGAGCGCCGTTGCGCCGCCGGTGAGCGCGGCACGTGAGACGTCGAGCGCACCGTGGCCGTAGCCGTCCGCCTTGACGACTGCCCACAGCTCGGCTCCCTCGGCGGCACGCCGCAATGTCTCCGCGTTGCGGCGGATCGCGCCGAGGTCGATGGTGACGGTCGAGCGCTCCACGCGGTGCATTCTCCGCGAGGCGGGCGGCCGGCACGTCGCCTCGCGTGTCGGTGGCGCGCTCGCTTGTGGCGGTCCGAACTAGGGTCAGACCCTGGACACGTCCGCAACGGACGGGGGAAAGCGTCACGAATCAGCGCCAAGTTCTCCACAGCCGCGAACTCTCGGCACTCACGCCTCGAGCGCCGCAGGAAGCGTCTCGAGGAGATCACTCGCCACGAGGCCGACCTCGTGATGCGCGAGCTCGGCCGCGCGGCCGTGCGCCGTCGCGGCCGCAGCCGCGGCCATGACAGGCTCGACTCCCTTTGCGAGAAAGGCGCCGAGGATCCCGGTGAGGACGTCGCCTGTGCCGGCGGTCGCGAGCGCGGCCGTGCCCCGGTCGCTGACCACAACCCCGCCCTCGCGCGATGCGACGATCGTGTCGGGCCCCTTGAGCAGGACGACCGCATCGAAGCGCTCCGCCGCCTTGCGCGCGGCCGCCAGCCGATGCGCACCGACCCAGGCCGAGTCCGTGCCCAGGAGGCGCGCCAGCTCGCCCGCGTGTGGCGTCAGCACGGTGGCCGCGTCGCGTTCCACGGGCTCGAGCTCGAACAACGCGTCGGCATCGACGACCGCCGGGAGATCGATCTCCTCCAGCAGCGAGCGCACGAGCTCCTTCCGCCGGGGCCCGCGGCCGAGACCGGGACCAAGCGCGAGCGCCCCCGCGCGCTGCGCGTGCGCGGCGATCGCCTCCAGCGCACCGTCCTCGCGCCAGCCAACCTTGACCGCCTCGAGGACGAGAGTCTCGACGACCGGATGCGACTCCTCCGGAACGGCGAGCACGACGTAGCCGGCGTCCGCACGAAACGCCGCGCGGGCGGTGAGCGCCGCCGCGCCGGTCATCCCACGCTCCCCACCCACCACGAGCACCGCCCCTGCCGTGTACTTCGTGTCGCCCTCACGACGCCTCGGAACGAGGCGCAAGAGCTCGAGTGTCGCGCGACGATGCTCGGTCGGCACATCCTCGAGCCCGATGTCCGCGACGACGACTCGACCAGCCCTGAACCGCCCGGGCGCGACGACGAGCCCAACCTTCGGCGCATGGAACGTCACAGTCACGTCGGCGGAGACAACCGCACCGGCGATCTCCCCCGTCGACGCATCGACTCCTGACGGCAGGTCGACGGACACGACGGGCGCATCGGCAGCATTGATCCGAGCGATGACCGCCGCCGCCTCCGGACGCGGCTCGCCGCTGAAACCCGTGCCGAAGAGCGCGTCGACGACGACGTCGTAGCCGTCGAGCTCCTCAGTCTCGTCGGCGACGTGGCCTGCCTCGCGGAGCACTCGCGCCGCGACGCGGCCGTCCCCGCCGTTCGAGCCGCCGCCGCAGACGCAGGCGAAGCGCCGCGCCGCCGGATAGGCCAGCATTGCCTCCCGCGCCACCGCAGTGCCCGCGCGCTCCATCAACTCGGGAATCGTGTCCGGATAGCCGGGATAGCGCTCCTCCGCGGCGCGCATCTCGGCGGCCGTGTAGAGCGGCTCGTACACCTAGACGCGAGGCAAAACGACGCAGATCGCGGCCGCGAGCTCACGCGAATGCGTCATCGAGAGGTCGATCGCGCCCGCGCGAACACGCTCGGCGAACGCCGCCGTGCGACCCGACAGCCGGACACCGGGCTTCGGCCGGCCGACGATCTCGACCTCCTTCCACGTGAAGCGGACGCCGCAGCCGAGCGCCTTGCCGACCGCCTCCTTGCCCGCGAACCGCGCCGCGTAGCTCTCCTCGGGTTTCGCGCGCGAGTCGCAGTACTCGCGCTCGGCTTCGGTGAAGCAGCGCTCGCGGAACCCAGGGCGCTCGAGCGCTCGCCGGACCCGCTCGATCTCGATGAGGTCGACCCCGACCTTCACGTCCCGAGGCGCCCTCGCAAGTCGTCCTCGAGCAGCTCCGGGAAGACGGCCAGCGACGAGGCGACGATGTCCGGCGAGGCGTCGGCGGTCTCGAGCGCCTCGGGCCGGAACTTCCCGGTCCGGACGAGCGCCGTTCGCATCCCGAAGAGGCGCGCGCCGCGGAGATCACCGTCGACGTCATCCGTCACGAGCCAGGTCAGCTCCGGCTCGGCGTCGAGCGCATCGAGCGCTGCCGCGAAGTACGACGGGCTCGGCTTGCCGAGCACCGTCGCCTCGACGCCCGTTGCGTACTCGAGCCCAGCGACGAACGCGCCGCCGTCGAGCATCGGCCCGCGGCTCGTCTGCCACCACTTGCTCTTGTGCAGGCAGTAGAACGCGGCGCCCATCTGGATCTCGGCAAACGCGCGGGCGAGATTCATGTAGCTGAAGACCTGGTTCGGCTCGAGCGTCTCGTCGCAGCCGCCCACGAGGACGGCGTCGGCGTGGTCGCCGACGAGCTCGAGCCCGTCGAGGTCGGGGACGATCGCCGCCATGACGAGAGCGAGCACCCGCTTCCCCGCGAGCTCGCGCGCCGCCGCGGCCGATGTCGTCTGAAGCTCGGTGTCGGCGAGCTCGAAGCCCATCTGCCGCAGCTCCTCGGCGAGGCGTACCCGCGGGCGCGTGGAGTTGTTCGAGACGAACCGCAGCAGATGACCGGCGCTGCGGAGCTCGGCGACGGCGTCCTGCGCGCCCGGGATCGGCTCTCCCGAGACGTGGAGCACGCCGTCGATGTCGAGCAGAATGCACGCCATGGAGCGTGAGTCTATTCGGGTCTCACGCTCTGTCTCTGTGCCCCTTTCGGAGATCGAGATCAAGGTCTCGCGCTCGAGCGGTCCCGGCGGGCAGCACGCGCAGAAGTCGTCGACGCGGGTGGAGGCGCTGTTCGACGTCGAGGCGTCCGAGGTGCTCACGGAGACGCAGAAGCGCCGCGTGCTCGCGAAAGCCGGCCCGGTGCTTCGCGCGGTCGCGCAGGACGAGCGAAGCCAGCTCCGTAACCGCGAGCTCGCGACAGAGCGCGTCGTGGAGAAGCTGCGCGCAGCGCTGGCGGTACCCCGGCGGAGGGTGGCGACGGCGCCCACCCGAGCGGCGAAGGAGCGGCGGATCGCGACGAAAAAGCGGCGCGGAGAGACGAAGCGCCTCCGCCGTCCGCCGGCCGAGGACTGACGCCTCCAACAGACATGGCCGAAGAAGCCGTGTCCAGGGTCTGACCCTGGACGTGTCAAGAGAGCGTGCCGATCTTTCCCCCGAAACGACGAGCGCGCACCTCCCGACGGGCCGTGTCCGCGGGCGGCATAGGATCGATGAGTGGACGCGGTCCGGTTCGCCCAGCTCCTTCCGCAGCTCCCGACCGAGCGGACGCGCCTCCTCGACAACCTCGGCCGCGTCCGCCGCGAGGTCGGGCCGATCGACCGCGAGCTGTCCGACGCGATCGCCGACCACATGAACATCCGCCGCGGCGAGGTGCACGAGGTCGTTTCCTTCTATTCGTTCCTGCAGGTGCCGGCCGACGCGATCCGCGTCTGCACGGGACCCGTCTGCGACTGCTTCGGCGCGCGGGAACTGCTCGCGCAGAACCCGACCGCAATCGAGGTGCCGTGCCTCGGCCACTGCGACCTCGCTCCCGTGCTGACGCGCGGCGACGAGATCTTCCCCGAGGTCACGCACTCGACCAACGACGGCGCGGTCACCGGACTCGCCCGCCGCGACGAGACGCTCGCCGACTACCAGGCGCGCGGCGGTCTCGAGCTCCTGGCCGCGCTCCCGCCGAACGACAGGATCGTCGAGGAGCTGAAGGCCTCAGGCCTCACGGGCTACGGCGGCGCCGGGTTCCCGACCGGCATCAAGTGGGATGCCGTCGCCCGCGAGCCCGCACCGCGCTACGTCGTCGTCAACGCCGACGAGGGCGAGCCGGGGACGATCAAAGACCGCTACGTGATGGAGCTCCGACCGCACCTCTTCCTCGAGGGTGTCGTCATCGCGATGCGCTTCGCCGAGGCCGCGGCCGGCTTCATCTACATCCGCGAGGAGTACGCGACCGCCCGCGCGCGGCTCGAGGGGGCGATCGACGAGTTTCGCGCAGCCGGACTCCTCGGCGACACCACGCTCGAGCTCGTCGTCGGCGCGGGCGCCTATATCGCCGGCGAGGAGTCTGCGATGCTCGAGTCCATGGAGGGGCGCCGCGCAATGCCGCGGCTACGCCCGCCCTTCCCCGCGCAGGTCGGCTACCTCGGCCGCCCGACGCTGATCAACAACGTGGAGACGCTCGCCCACCTCCCGGCGATCCTCGAGAACGGCGGCGCCTGGTGGGCCGGGCTCGGGACCCGCGAAGCGGCGGGAACGCGACTCTGGTCGGTCTCGGGCGCCGTCGCCAAGCCTGGCTGCTACGAGGCCCCGAACGGGATCACGACCCGCGAGCTCGTCGACGAGCACGCCGGCGGCTTCACCGAGGAGCCGGGCGCGATCGTGCCGGGCGGCGCCGCGAGCGGCATCCTCCCCCCACAAGCGCTCGACGTCCCGCTCACGCGCGACGGCCTCCGCGAGTACGGCGCGGGAGTAGGATCCGCCGCCGTCCAGGTCTTCCCGAAGCGCTACTCGCCGCTCCGCCTGCTCGCGGAAACGATGCGCTTCTTCGCCGAGGAGTCGTGCCAGAAGTGCACGCCCTGCCGGATCGGGAACCGCGCGCTCCACCACCTGTGCGAGGAGCTCGAGCACGGCGAGGCCACGATGACGCGTGAGAAGGTCGACGAGTGGCTGCTCGCGATGGAGAAGACCTCGATCTGCGGCCTCGGCCAGGCGTCCCCGTTCCCGGTCCGGAACGCGATGACCCATTGGCCAGAGCTGTTCGCACCGCTCGAACGAGCGAGCTAGCTGACGACCTCTCGAAGTGGGCGACCGGCTCGGCCCGCCCCACGTCTCGCCACCGCCCCCGACGGGCAAGACGTCCCGACCGGCCGCAGTAGCCGGTCACGGCCCTTCCTCCCTAGAGATCTTGTAGCACTAGCCACCAGTTGATACAAGCCATCGGCCGAAACGAGCCGGGTTAGCATGGCCGCAATGGAGCAGGTCGAGTTCACCCTCGACGGACGGACGGTCAGCGCGCCCGAGGGCGAGCTCCTCGTCCACGCGGCCGCGCGCCACGGCACCTTCATCCCGACGCTCTGCCACGACGACAAGCTCGCGCCGTACGGCGGCTGCCGCATGTGCGTGGTCGACGTCGAGGGCGCGCCGCGGCCGATGCCCGCCTGCGCGACCCGCGTGACCGAGGGCATGACCGTCTCCACGAACGGCCAGATCACCGATTTCCAGCGGACGCTGACGGAGATGCTCCTCTCCGAGCACTTGAACGCGAATCCCGGCGGCCGCCCGAACGAGCTGCTCGACCTCGCGAACGAGCTCGGCGCCGAGACTCCGCTCGTCCTCCCGGACGCGAAGCGCGAGGAGTACGACGACCGAAACAAGCTCATGGGCTACGACCCGGACGCGTGCATCCTGTGCGCGCGCTGCGTCCGCTACACGCAGGAGGTCATGCAGTGCTCCGCGCTCTCCCTCGAGGGCCGCGGCGGGCATTCGCGCGTCGTCCCGACCTGGGGCCTTTCGTGGCTCGACACCGAGTGCGAGCTCTGCGGCGGCTGCCTCTCGGTCTGCCCGACCGGCGCGATCTACGAGAAGTTCGAGGAGGGGACGAAGCAACCGGAAAGCAAGCTCGAGCAGGTCCGCACCACCTGCACGTTCTGCGGCGTCGGCTGCCAGATCGACCTCAACCTCGACCCGCAGACGAAGCACATCGTCAAGGTCACGTCGAAGGACGAGTACCTGCCGAACGAGGGCAACCTCTGCGTCAAGGGGCGCTTCGCCTTCAACTTCGTGCACCACCCCGACCGGCTCACCGAGCCGCTCGTCCGCGGCGAGGACGGCGAGCTGCACCCGACGACGTGGGAGCACGCGATCGAGACGGCGGCGGCAGGCCTACGCGGAGTGATGGAGCGTCACGGCCCGCAGGCGATCGGCTTTCTCTCCTCAGCGCGCCTGACGAACGAGGAGAACTACCTCATCCAGAAGCTCGCACGCACGGGCGTCGGGACGAACTCGGTCCACTCGTGCGAGTCCACCTGACACGCTCCGACTCTTTACGGCCTGGTCAGGTCGTTGGGCAGAGGAGCTAGCTAGAACTCGATCCCGGAGATCGAGAACGCGCGCTTCCTCTTCGTCATCGGGTCGAACACGACCGAGGCGCACCCCGTGCTCGCACTCCGGATCAAGAAGGCCGTCCGCAACGGCGCCACCCTCGTCGTCGCCGACCCACGACGGATCTGGCTGACGAAGATCGCGAAGCGCCACCTCCAGCTCCGCCCGGGAACGGACGTCTGGCTGATCAACGCGATGATGAACACGATCCTCGAGGAGAGTCTCCAGAACGAGGACTACATCCGCGAGTTCACCGACGACTTCGACGCGGTGCGCGAGGTCGTCTCCCGCTACACGCCCGAGCAGGCCGAGCAGGTCACCGGCGTCCCCGCCGACGCGATCCGCGCCACCGCCCGCGAGTACGCGAGCGAGCGGCACGCCGCGATCTTCTACACCCTCGGCATCACCGAGCACGCGTGCGGCGTCGACAACATCTGGTCGCTCTCGAACCTCGTGCTCATGACCGGGCACCTCGGCTACGAGTCGACCGGCTTGAACGCGCTCCGCGGCCAGAACAACGTGCAGGGCCTGAACGACTCGGGCGCGAACCCGCACTACCTCCCCGGCTACCAACCGGTCGACGACCCCCAGATCCGCGCGAAGTTCGCCGCGCGCTGGGGCGCCGAGGTGCCGGAGCGCGGCGGTTACCGGCTCGACCAGATGATGAGCGGCCTCCACGACGACCGCGTCAAGGCTCTCTACCTCATCGGCGAGAACCCGGCGCAGACCGAGCCGAACGCGCACCACGTCGAGGAGGGCCTCGGCAAGCTCGAGTTCCTGATCTCGCAGGACATCTTCCTGCACGACATGACCAGCAAGCACGCGGACGTGATCTTCCCCGCGTCGAGCTTTGCCGAGAAGGAGGGCACCTTCACGAACACGGAGCGCCGGATCAGCCGCGTGCGCGAGGGCGCACCGCTGCCCGGGAACGCGAAGGGTGACCGCGAGATCGTCATCCTCATGGCGAAGGCGCTCGATGCGGGCTGGCCCGAGTACCCGGACGCCGAGTCGGTCTGGAACGAGCTCGCCGACCTCGCTCCCAACTGGTACGGCGTCCGCTACGACCGCCTCGAGGAGAACGGGATCCAGTGGCCCGTGACGGAGATCGGCGGTCCGGACACGAAGTTCCTCCACGCTCCCGCTCCGGCACGCCCGCCGGGCCGCGGCAAGTTCTTCCCGGTCGAGTACCAGCGACCGATCGAGGAGCCGGACTCCGAGTACCCGCTCGTCCTCTCGACCGGCCGCACGCTCTACCACTACAACTCGGCGACTATGACCATGCGCGAAGCGGGGATCACCGAGAAGCAGGAGGAGCCGTTCTTCGAGATCTCCGCGGACGACGCGACCGCGCTCGGCCTGGCGCACGGCGACCTCGCGCGACTCGTGTCGCGACGCGGCGAGCTCCACGCGAAGGCGCACATCTCCGACCGCGTCTTCCCCGGCCTCGTCTGGATGGCGCTCCACTTCGCCGAGCAGAAGGTGAACTGGCTCACGCACGACGTCGGCGACCCGCTCATCGGCACGCCCGAGTTCAAGGTGAGCGCAGTTCGCGTCGAGCGCGCCGGGTGACCCGCGCGCTCCTGGGGCGCCGCTCGCGGTGCGCGGCCGGAGGGATCAGTATGGGTAATACGGGCCCGGAGAGCCGCGTGCCGCGAGCGGCGTCAGGCTGCGGCGGAGCCGGGCTCCGCCCGGCGGGAGCCGCAGCCGGCCAGGGGCGCGCGGCGTGACGGACTCGCTGGCGCCGGAGGCGGTCGAGCCTCATCTCCGCGGGCGCCTCGGCGACCCGTACCGGTACGAGCCCGAGTGCGAGTCGACGCAGCTCCTCCTCGTCGGCTCTGGGCTCACCGAGGGCGCAGTCGCGGCGACCGACCACCAGACCGGCGGGCGCGGGCGGCTCGGCCGCACCTGGGAGGAGACTCCGGGCACGTCCGTCCTCGTTTCCGTGCTGCTCGAGCCGCCGTCCGAGCGCCGGCTCCCCGAGCTCTCGCTCGTCGCGGCGGTCGCGGCGGCCGAGACGGTCGAGCAGGCCGTCGAGCTGTCGGCTCAGGTCAAGTGGCCGAACGACGTGATGCTGAACCGCCGCAAGGTCGCGGGGATCCTCTCCGAGCTCTCCAACGGGACGGTCGTCGTCGGAATCGGGCTGAACGTCAACCAGACGCGCGATCAGCTTCCGCTGCACGCACCGACGGAGCCCGGCTCGCTGCGCTCGCTGACGGGCGTCGAGTACGACCGCGCGGCTCTCCTCGGCTCGCTGCTCTGGTACCTGGAGCGCGCGTACGACGCGTGGCGCGAGCACGGGCTCGACGGGATCTACGGCGATCTCGGCGCACGCGACTTCCTTCGCGGGCGCCGCGTCACGGTCGACGGCGAGCAGGCGACCGCGGTCCAGATCGCGCGCGACGGCCGACTCGAGATCGCGACCCACGGCCACGAGACGCGTTCCATCGAGTCGGGCGAGGTCCGCTTCGAGCGCTAGAAGGGCGGGTCGTTCTCGATGACGCGCTCGTTGATCGGCTGCGTGGGCCGGTTGTTGTTCTCGTAGCCGTCGTAGCCCGGGAACCCGGCGATGAGCTCGTGCAGGCGATCGACCGCCTCGGCCGGCTCGTCGGGAGGACGCCCTGGATCACGATCCAGCCAACGCCCTCGCGTGCAGCCGGGCGTGGTCAACGAGCCGAGATAGGTGTAGTACGGATGACCGACGACGGTTGGCTCGCCGAAGCCGAAGAGAAGCTCCGCCAGGCTCCATTCGCCCTCGAGCTCGTTCTCTTCGCCGGCCTCCTCGGGCGCCGCTTCGACGACCGCATCCACCAGCGGCGTCGCGAATCTCCGGTCGGGTGGATCAGGATCGCCGACGACCGCGAGCTGTCCCTCCTCGGACTCATGCACCAGGTGCGCCTCGGCGGCGTACGGCGAGCCGTCGATCGTGTGCTCGCTCGGCGCGTGGAGGTGGAACTGGACGAGCTGGAACTCCTTGCCCCCGATCGTCAGCGTGTGGTCGCCGTCCTCGGGCATGACCTCGATCACGTGCCCCGTGTTCTCGACGACGAGCGACGTCTCCGGGTAGTCGAACCCGAGCGATCGGAAGCTCGGCGTCGACGGCGCCGGTGATGTCGACGGGCGACTGTTCGGTGCCGACCGCGCACTGCTCGAACGACTCGTCGAGCTCGCCCCACGCCTCCGGGCCGAGTGCGGTGTCCGCAGGATCGTGGTTCCACGCGGGCGCGTCGCCGCCCTCGCTGTCGCCTCCTCCGCCTCCGCAACCGGCGAGGAGAACGGCACACGCAAGCGAGACGAGGAGTCGGATCATCGGCCCGAGAACGCGTACTGAATGGCGATGTAGACGACGAACGCCAGCGGGACGAGCCACGAGATCCAGCGCGAGCGGCCGGTCTCGTCGCCCTCGAGCACCGGCTTGGTCGTCGGCGGCTCGAACATGCGCCGGCGCTTGGGCTCAGCCGGCTGCTCGCCGGTGACCGGCTCCGGCTCGAACTGCTCGGGCTCGTAGGTCTCGACCTCCACCGTCACCGGCTCGGGCGCCTCGTACGACTGCTCGGGCCGGCACGGGCTCGGGCTCGGGCGCCGACGCCGGCTCCGCATAGAGCTCGGCCTCGTCGACGGCGTTGTCCTCGAGGTCGAAGAGGCTCGGCCACTTGCCGCACGTGCGGCATGAGTTCGCGACGGGCTCGTTGATCGTCCCGCACTGCGAGCAGCGCCATGGGTGGTCGGCCATCGGCTGAGCTTAGAGCCTCTAACGCCGACGAGCGCTCGTCGCGAGGCGAGCGATGGACGTCGTGAGGCAAGGACGCAGGGAGCGTCCATACCGAGGTATGGACGCGACTGAGGACGCAGCATCACGGCGTCCAGCGCCGCATCGCGACATCGGCGATCGTTGCGTTAGGGGCTCTAGTCAGGGCGACAGACGGAGCGGGATCTCCTGGACGTTGATCCGCGATCCGTCCTTCGCCGAGGACTCGTAGACGACGAGCGTGCCCAACTGGCTCTCGGTGACGCTGAACGGAGCCTCGAGCTCGAACGTGCCGCGCGTCCCCGTCCCCGACGTCGCCGTCACGAAGTCCTCGGCGATGACCCGCCCGCTCGAGTCCTTCAGCTCGTAGGCGAAGTTGGCCTCGAACGTGTTCGCGGTTCCCGTTGCGCGCAGCGGGCTCGCCACCTCCTCGCCCGCGAGCGGCGACTCGACGAGGATCGCGGGCGTCAAGTCCTCGAAGTCCGCGCGCGCGAGCCGTCGCGTCCCTCCCGGCATGACGATCTCGACCGACTCGATCCCCGGGAACTGGGTCAGCGTGAACACGATCTGCGCGAGGCCGTCCTCCCGAAGCTCGTCCGTCGCCTCGACCCGAGCGACACCGTTCTCGATGACGAGCCCCTGGACGTCCGCGCCGGACCGGATCGCGTGGCGGATCTCGAGCTCCTCGAACTCCTGGTCGGTCGGGCCGGCGACCAGCGCGTCGAGGGCGGCGCGCTCGACCGACTCGGTGTACGCAACGACCCGGCGCAGCGGCCAGACCTTGCCGATTCTCGTGAAGTACGCGACGAGCTCGGTCGACTCCGGCGTCGTCTCCGTCTCGGTCGCATCGTCGTCACCCGCGCAGCCGACGAGGAGGAGCGCGACAACGGCGAGCACCGCGATCTTCAGCGCTCGCGTCACTTCGACATCCTCACGGGGATCTCGACGAGATTGATGCGCGATCCGTCCGCGGCCGAGATCTCGAAGACGATGAGCGAGCCCACGCCGTCGAACGGGATCTCGTACTCGTCCGTGACGAACTCGAAGACCCCGCGCGTTGTCGGTCCTGAGGTCGCGGTCACGAAGTCCTCGTCCACGATGCGCCCGTCGGTGTCGGTCAGCTCGTAGTTGAACGTCGCCTCGAACGCGCTCGCAGTCCCGAACGCGTGCACAGGGTTCGCCACCTCGTCGAACGCGAGCGGCGACTCGACGAGGACCGACGGCGTATGGCGCTCGAAGTCGGAGCGCCGGTACGTGTTGCCCTTGAGCACGACCGCCTCGATGAGCGGGAACTGCGTCAGCGTGAAGACGATCTGCGCGCGGGCCGCGGGCGTGAGCGGGCCTTCGATCTCGAGGCTGACGGCGCCACGTCCCGCCGTGCCGATGAGAGAGAACGTCCGGATGCCGTCGGGAATTGCCGTCGTCCAGCCGAGCTCCGTCTCCTCCTGCGCGGTTGGCCCGACCAGGAGCTCGTTCAGCGTTGCGTTGGCCTGCGCGGCCTTCGCCGGCACCTCTCGCCGTGCCGGCCAGACCTTGCCCTCGCGCAGGAAGTACACGCGCACTTCGTTCGTGGTACGCGCCGGCGTGATCGGGGTGGTCGTTACTTCGGCCTCGCCCTCGCCGCCCGCGCAGCCGGCGACGAGCAGACAGAGGACGGCGCCCGCACAGGCGACCTTCACGCTCACGCTCACGCGCCGTGTCCGCGCCGCACGTCGGGAACGACCTCCGCGATCCGCCGCCGAAGGTCGGCGTAGTCGAGTCCGGTGTCCAGCTCGAGCCGGCGCGCGACCTCTTCCTCGAGCCCCTGCCAGACGTCGATCATGTCCCAGAGCCCACGCGCCACGTCGCGCAGGTCGTAGTGCGCGAACGCCTTCTCGAGCGCCGCGAGAACTCCCGGGTCGGCCCAACGCTCGAGGAAGCGACCGCTGTGCCACGTGTCGGCGGTGGGATCGAGGGCACGCGCGTGCCACGCCATGAGCACGGCCAGCTTCCACGGGAGGTACCCGTTGAGACAGCCGATCGCAGTGAAGACCTCGCCACGCCTGAGCTTCTTCGCCGTCCAGAGCGCGTGGTACCAGAAGTCGCTCGAGAGCTCGCGCAGCCGCGCCGAGTCGGGTAGCGGCTCCGGCGGAGGCTCGGTGACCGCCGCCGCGGCCTCCGCCAGGCCGAGGTCGTCGTAGAGGACGCGGTACCCGCGCGCAATCAGCCGCTGGGCGTCGGGGGACGACAGCAGCTCACGCCACGCTGAAGCCTCGAGCAGCGGGAAGTCCACGTCCTCCCCGGTCTCGTACAGCACGCGCCGCTCGACGCGGTCGCCGAACGCGGTCGGCTCGAGGAACGTGAACACGGGCGTGCCGAACTCTTCCACCCACGACGCGTCCTCCGCGAGGACGCGCGGATCGTCGACGAAGAGGGCGAGATCGAGATCCGACCAGCGGTCGGCCGGGACGTCGGTGCGGGCCTGGGACCCGACCACGAACGCGGCGCGTACGTCCTCGCGCTCGCGCGCCCACTCGGACACGGCCGCCGCGATGAGATCCATGCGCGTGTTGACGTTCGTGACGAGCGTCTCGTCCATGTCGAGCACGAGCGGGTTCACGCCGCGCAGCGATAGCTCGCCACGCTCGACGCGCTCCTCGAGCTCGCCGAGCGCGTCCTTCGGGTATGCGCCGGGGAGCGGCCCGGTCTGCGGGACGGTACGCGTCGCGGCGAGGGCGCGCAGTGCATCCGGAGTGATGAGGGGGCAATCCACGGGGACTACGAGACATACGTCGTTCGAGGCCAGCCGCAGTCCCGCGATCAAGCCGAAGATAGGAGCACGTTCGTCCGCGCCGTCGTCGAACACCGGGAACGGGATGCCTTCCGAGTCGGCCTTCCCGACGGCGAAGACCTCGTCGCAGACTTCGTGCAGCAGCCGCCACGCGCGCTCGGCAAGCGTCTCGCCACGGAACAGCGCCTGCGCTTTCGGCGAGCCGAAGCGCTCGGACGCGCCGCCGAGGAGGAGGATCCCCGTTACCGGGAGACGATCCGCCACGGTTCCGTGTACACCGTCGTCCGGCCTTCCCGGACGAAGCCGCAGAGTGTGATGCCGCGATCGACAGCGAGCTCGACCGCAAGCGAGGACGGTGCGCCGACCGCGACGAGCACCGGGCAGCCGGCCACCGACGCCTTCTGCACGAGCTCGAAGGAAATCCGCCCGCTGACGCAGAGCACTTTGTCGTCGAGCGGCAGCAGCCCCTCGCGGAGCGCCCAGCCGACGACCTTGTCGAGCGCGTTGTGACGGCCGACGTCCTCCCGCACGCAGAGGAGCTCGCCGTCCGACGTGAAGAGCCCGGTCGCGTGGAGGCCGCCGGTGGCGGCAAACGCGCGCTGCGCCTCGCGGAGACGCTCGGGAAGCGATGCGACGACCGTGTCGCTGACCTCGAGCGGGCTCTCGACCCGAGGCGCAGCGACCTGCACCGCCTCGATCGCCCCCTTGCCGCAGACGCCGCACGAGGACGAGGTGTAGAAGTTCCGCCGCACGCGATCGGGAGCGAAGGACGGCGCCTCGACCTCGATCGTGTTCGCCGCCAGGTCGTCCGGGAGTCGCGCCGACACCGGTTCGAGACCTTCCGTCAGGCAGAACCCGAGCGCGAGCTCCTCGTCGTGGCCAGGTGTCCGCATCGTGACCGCGACCGGCTCACCGTTGATGCGGATCTCGAGCGGCTCCTCGACCGCGAGGAGCTCCTCGCCCACCTCTCCGGCGGGTAGACGCCGCGCGCTCACCCCGACCGCCGAGTACGGCGGCGCCTGCCCCTCGTTCCTCATGCGACAAGCGTAATCAGACGCGGACCTCCGGTTGGGGTCAGGCTTCAGCCTGACCCCGGTCTTAGGTCTCCGCTGCGCAAACCTCAAACCGGGGTCTGACTGAAGTTCAGACCCCAGACCTATCGCCGTTTTGCCCTGCGTTCCGCCTCGATTCGCACGCTCTCGAGCGATTCCCGCACCGTCGCCTCCCACGTCCTCGCGACGGCCGCGCCCCAGAGCTCGCCTGCCAGCCAGAGATCGGTGCCCAGCTCGCCGCTGTACGCGAGCTCGGTACCCGACTCGGTCTCGCGCAGCAGGAACTGCTCGACGACGTGCGGGACCGGGCCGCGGACGAGCCGGAAGTGGACACGCTCGGGCCGCTCGAAGCGCACGGTCTCGACGGTCGTCGCGGTCAGGCCGTAGGTGTGCGTGTGATGCGCAGCGAGCACGAAGTCATCGCCGCGCTCGAGCACCTCGAGCTTCGCCTTCAGCGCGCGCGGCGTACGGCCGAGGTAGGGCGCCGAGACGACGTCGAAGACGACCTCGCGCGGGGCGGCGATCGAGACGACGATCGGCCCGAGCGGGCGGTACCTCCTGCCGACGCCGAGGTCGAGAGCGAAGGAGCCCCGGACGACGAGCGCCCAAGCCCCGACCCCCAGTCCGGCGAGTCCCGCAAGCCCGGCGAGTCCGCGAGCACGCATGATGCGAGTCCGAACTGTATGCGTGCGCTCCGCCTCGTCCTCGCTTTCGGCTGCGGCTATCTCCTCGGGACGATTCCCTCGGCCGACATCGCTGCCCGCTTCGCGGCGGGTGGGGATCGCGTCGACCTCCGCAGCCGCGGCAGCCGGAATCCCGGGGGCGTGAACGCGATGCGGCTCCTCGGCGCTTCGGCGGGGCGGGCGGTGATCGTCGCGGACGTCGGAAAGGGCTTCGCGGGCTGCTCCGCCGGACGAGCGCTTGCGGGCGACGGAGGCGCGCACGTCGGCGGCGTCGCAGCGGTCCTCGGCCACTGCTACCCGGCTTGGAACGGATTCCAGGGAGGAAAGGGCGTCGCGACGAGCTTCGGGCAGTGCCTCTACACCTTCCCGGCCGCAGCTCCGCTCGACCTCGCGCTCGCGATCGGCATCGCGCGAGTGCGCGGCCTCAGACAGCCGGCGCTCGTCTCGACGATGGTCACGTCGAGCGTCTGGATCCTCGCGAGCGTCGTCTGGTGGAGGCGCAGGCTCCCGAACTCGTGGGGGCCGCCCGCGACCGGCGCGCTGCCGCTCGCGAACGCCGCATCGGTGCTGGTCATCGCGTCTCGGTTCGCGCGCGCGCTCCGGCTCGGCCATCCCGACGACCTCGAGACGGAGCGGTGAACGAGGTCTCGATCTGCACGGACTCGAGCGCTCTGCTGTCGGTTACGGCGGCCGCGAGCCTCGGCGTCGAGATCGTCCCCATCGCAGTGACGCTCGACGGCGAGACGTTCCACGAGCTCACGTCCTCGCTCGACTGGTTCTACGAGCGCCTCCGCGCGGGCATGGTCGCGACCACGTCGCAGCCGAGCCCTGCGGAGTTTGCCGTGGCCTACGAGCGGATCGCCTCGCGGGGCGGGCGGACGGTCGTGTCCGTCCACCTCGACGCGCGTGTGTCCGGGACCGTGGCCTCGGCGGAGACCGCCGCCCGCGAGGCGCTCGTCCCGGTGACCGTCGTCGACACGCGGGTCGTGAGCTACGGCGTCGGGCGCTGCGTGCGCGTAGCGGCGGAAGTCGTCGCAGCGGGAGGCTCGGCGGGCGACGCGGCGCGGGCAGCGGCCCGACTCGGCGGGAAGATGCGAAATGCGTTCGTCGCCCGTGGCGGGCCGGGAGGCCGGATCCCGGCCGAGGCGAGTTGGATGGTCCTCCGCTACGAGGACGGAGCGGTGTCACGGATGTGGGAATGCGCGTCGGCCGGCGAGGCCGCCGAGCGCATCGCAGCCCACGTCGTCGACCGCGAAGACCGGATCGCCGCCGCGGTCGGTCATGCAAGCGTCGGCGTGACGGCAGCCGCCGACCGTCTCGCCCGCCGGCTCGACGCCTCGGAGCTCGTCACCGATGTCGAGCGCTACCGCGTCGGTGCCTCCGTCGGCGCGCACACCGGGCCGGACACCTTCGGCGCGTTCTGGTGGTCGATTGAGTAGGCCGCGCTACTCGACCGTGACGGTCTTCGCGAGATTCCGCGGCTGATCGACGTTCAGGCCGCGGAGGCGGGCGATGCGGTATGCGAGGAGCTGCAAGGGCAGGATCGCGAGCACGACCTGGAGGAATGCCGGTGTCTTCGGCACGTAGATGACGTCGTCGGCGTGGTGCTGGATGTCCTCGTTCCCGTCCGTCGCGATCGCGATGACGTGCGCGCCGCGCGCGCGAACCTCCTGGATGTTGGAGACGATCTTGTCGTAGACGTGGATGTCGGTCGCGACAACGACGACCGGCGTGTGCTCGTCGAGGAGCGCAATCGGGCCGTGCTTCATCTCTCCCGCCGAGTAGGCCTCGGTCGGGATGTACGAGATCTCCTTCAGCTTCAGCGCGCCCTCGAGCGCGACGGGCAGCCCGATGTGGCGACCGAGGTAGAGGAAGAACGGCGAGTCGTAGTGGCGGCGCGCGATCTCCTCGATGGGATGGTCGCCCTCGAGGAAGGACTCGATCTTCCGCGGAAGCTTGTAGACGAAGTCGAGGATGAACTCGATCTCGCCCGTGGGCAGCGTCTCCCGCGTCTGCGCGAGCTTCAGCGCGACGAGGTAGAGGAGCGCGACCTGCGCCGTGAACGTCTTCGAGGCGGCGACGCCCGTCTCGAGCCCCGCGCGCGTGTAGAGGACGGAGTCGACCTCGCGCGTCACCTGCGAGCCCATCATGTTCGTGATGGCGACGGTTCGTGCGCCGCGCTCGCGCGCGAGCTTCAGAGCCTCGATCGTGTCGCGCGTCTCGCCCGACTGCGTGATCCCGATGACGAGGTCGTGCTCGTTGATGACGGGGTTGCGGTAGATCCACTCGCTCGCGATGTCGAACTCGACCGGGACACGCGCCCACTCCTCGATCACGTAGCGCCCGACGACGCAGGCGTGGTAAGCGGTGCCGCACGCGACGAGGACGATCCTGCGGAGCTGCCGCACTTCCTCGTCCGACATGCCGAGTCCCTCGAGCACGAGCGTCCCGTGCCGCACGCGGTCGCCGATCGTCTCGGCCACCGCGTCCGGCTGCTCGTAGATCTCCTTGAGCATGAAGGTCTCGTACCCGGCCTTCTCGGCGCCCTCGTCGTCCCAGTCGAGCTCGACGGTCTCGTGCTGGACGACCGTCCCGTCAGAGTTCCAGAACGCGATCCCGGCGGGCGTCACGGCGACGATCTCGCCGTCGCCCGGGAACTGGACCTGGCGCGTCTCGCGCAGGAAGGCGGCGGCGTTCGAGGCGAGGAAGTTCTCGTCCGGACCGAGCCCGACGACGAGCGGGACCTGATGCCGCGCTCCCACGAGCAGTCCGGGGTGGTCGGCGTGGATGACGACGAACGCGAAGTGGCCCTCGAGCTCGAGGAAAGCGAGGCGCACGGCCTCGACGAGATCGCCCTCGTAGTGGCGCTCGACGAGGTGCGTCACGGTCTCGGCGTCCGTCTCGGAGGTGAACGTGTGGCCCTCCTCCGCGAGGCTCGCCCGGAGCTCGCGGTAGTTCTCGACGATCCCGTTGAGGACGATCGAGACCTTCGCGGCTTCGCAGCCGGCGAGGGGGTGCGCGTTCTCCTCGGTCACGCCGCCGTGCGTCGCCCAGCGCGTGTGTCCGAGCCCCGTCGTCGCCGGTGAGCTACCCGTGCCCGCCCGCTCCTTCAGGTTGTCGAGCGGGCCGACCGCGCGCACGTACGAGAGCACGCCGTCCTCGAGGAGCGCGATCCCCGACGAGTCGTAGCCCCGGTACTCGAGCCGCTCGAGACCTTGCAGGAGAAGCGGCTTGCACTCACGTGACCCGACGTATCCGATGATCCCGCACACGGCTTAGTGCGCCAGATCGCCATCCGCTGGCGCGGATGCCGATCGCGCGAAAACCCCTAAAGGCGTCCGCTTCGCGGCCGCTGTGTCCGTGGTTTTCATGATTGTCCTCGAACGCCCTAAGAACGCGTAAGAGCCCGGCGGCGCCCTCCGTCGGGCTAGCCGAGCTCCTTCAGAACAAGCGCGGCGATGCTAGCACAGATGTTTTCGGCCTCCTCTGGCGTTTCCCCTTCCGCGAGCACGCGAATCACGGGCTCCGTCCCGGATGCTCGCACGAGGACGCGACCACGGTCGCCGAGCTCGGCGGTGATCCTGTCGGCCTCGTCGAGGACCGACTGTGGGAGGGCACGGCTGCGGACGCGGACGTTCTGCTTCGCCTGCGGATAGCGGATCAGCGCGGCCGCCGCCTCGCTCAGCGTGCGCCCGGCGAGCGAGCGGCAGAGGAGGAGAGCCGCAGCGAGGCCGTCGCCGGCGACGTGGGCGCCGAGCCAGACGACGTGACCGGACTGCTCGCCGCCGAGCAGGGCGTCTTCGCGGCGGAGAGCTTCGAGGATGTACCGGTCGCCGACGGGCGTCGTCACCACACGGACGCCGTGCTCCGCCATGAGCCGGTGGAAGCCGAGGTTTGCCATCACCGTCACCGCGACCACGTCGACGCCGAGCGCGAGCGCGAGAACGGCGAGGATCTGATCCCCGTCGAGCGGCTCGCCGCGCTCGTCCACGGCGAGCATGCGGTCGCCGTCGCCGTCGAACGCGACTCCGAGGTCGAGCCCGTGGCTTGTAACAGTCTGTTGCAAGGCCGCGAGATCGGTCGCGCCGCAGCCGACGTTGATGTTCGTCCCGTCCGGCTCGACGCCGATCGCGTGCACTTCGGCTCCCAGATCGGTGAAGACGCCGGGGGCGAGAGCGGAGAACGCGCCGTTCGCGCAGTCGACGGCGATGCGGAGGCCGCTCAGGTCGGAGCCGAAGCGCTCGACGATGTGGCCGAGGTACCGCTCGCCGGCGTCCTCGACGCGTTCGACGCTGCCGCCGTTGTCGGCCGGCGCGTCGAGCAGCGACTCGACCGCTTCCTCCTGGTCGTCGGAGAGCTTGCGCCCGCCGGGCGAAAAGAGCTTGACGCCGTTGTACTCGGGCGGGTTGTGCGAGGCCGAGACGACGGCTCCGAGGTCTTCGGCCAGGAGCGCGACGGCGGGCGTCGGCAGCACACCGGCGAGCAGCGCCGTGCCTCCCGCGGAGACGATGCCGCGCGCGAGCGCCTCCTCGAGCGCGTGCCCCGACGCGCGAGTATCCCGTCCGACAAGGACATGGCCAGGGTCTGACCCTCGTCCGACAGAGACACGACCAGGGTCTGACCCTTGTTCGCTCTTTGCGGCAGTTCGCCCCCACAGCGTGGCCGCGCGGCCGATCCTTTCCACAAGCTCGGGCGTCAGGTCGTCGCCGACGACGCCGCGGATGCCATCCGTTCCGAAGTACCGCCGGGCCACGGCGGGCGAACCTACCGCTTCGAGAACTGCGGCGCCTTTCGAGCCTTGTGCAGGCCGGCCTTCTTGCGCTCGACGATGCGGGCGTCGCGCGTCAGGAAGCCCTGCCGCTTGAGCGGCACGCGGATCTCGGGGTCGGCCTCGACGAGCGCCCGCGCGATCCCGTGACGCACCGCGCCGGCCTGGCCGGAGACGCCGCCGCCGTGGACGCGCACGCGCAGGTCGTACGTGCCCTCGGCTCCTGCCACCTCGAGCGGCGCGAGCACCATCCGCCGGTGCGCGGAGCGCGGGAAGTACTCCTCGAGCGTCCTGCCGTTGATCCAGCTCTTGCCGTCGCCCGGACGCAGGATCACGCGCGCGACCGAGGTCTTGCGCTTGCCGGTGCCGAGGTACTGCGCGGGCGTGCTCACGCGAGCTGCATCTCCTTCGGCGCCTGGGCCTCGTGCGGATGATCGGGCCCCGCGTAGATCTTCAGCTTGCGGAGCTGAGCCGCGGCGAGCTTGTTCTTCGGGAGCATGCCCTTCACCGCGACGCGGAGCACCTCCGTTGGGCGCCGCTCGAGCTGCTCGCGCAGCGTGCGCTTGCGGAGCCCGCCCGGATACCCCGAGTGCCGGTAGTACAGCTTCGAGTCGAGCTTGTTGCCGGTGACGGCGATCTTCTCGGCGTTGACGACGACGACGAAGTCGCCCGTGTCGACGTGCGGCGTGTACTGCGGCTTGCCCTTGCCGCGCAACGTGTCCGCGATGCGGGTCGCGAGACGCCCGAGGGTCTGCCCCTCGGCGTCCACGAGGAACCACTCGCGCTCGATCTCGCCGGGCTTTGCCGAATACGTCTTCATCAGAAAGAGGGCGGACAGCTGTCCGCCGGCGGCCGATTCTAGCAGGCGCACCCTGGCCGAACGGGGTGCAAAGACAGGACCCGTCGGCTGTTGACTTCCCGCCCAGAGAGATGAGGATTCGTTTACTTGCGGCGCGGAGGGGTGCCGCCTGCAGCAAGAAAGGGGCAAGGGGATATGGGGTCACAGGGTCGTTCGCGGCTGCGCTCGCGGCTGCTCAAGGTCGTTTTCGTCCTGGGATCGTTCGTCGCGGCAGGCGTCGTCGCCGGGATGGTCTCGGGCGCTGATCAGCCGACAATCGCAAGCGATCGGGACGGCTATGCGCCCGGCGAGACGGTCGTGCTCTCCGGCGAGGGCTGGCAGGCAGACGAGACCGTCGAGCTCCTCGTCGACGACGACCAGGACGATCCATGGACGTACGAGGCTGACGTCACCTCCGAAGCCGACGGCACCCTCTCCCACTCGTTCGACCTCCCCGATCTGGAAGGCGAGCTCTCGGTGTCGGCGAACGCCCTCTCGGGGACCGCGAGCGCGAGCTTCACCGTCGCCGCGCCGGAGGAGCCGGCAGATCCCACGCCTCCCGCCCCTCCTGCGGGCGATCCGAAGCTCGCGAGCGACGATGAGACGTACACCCCCGGCGACACCGTCAGGCTGAGCGGGTCCGACTGGCGCGCGGGCGACACCGTGCAGATCGCCGTCGACGACGACGCCGAGGCCTCGTGGAATCACTCTGCCGACGTCACCGTCGCCTCCGACGGCACGTTCGAGCAGTCCTTCGACCTCCCGAGTGGGCTCACTGCGAGCTTCACCGCAACTGCGACCGATGCCACCGACCGGTCAGCGAGTGTGGAGTTCTCGGCGAGCTTCACCGCCGCGACCGAGGCGTACCTCGTGCGGTTCGCGTCCGGAACGTCGGCCGACATGCAGACGCAGATCCTCGCCGCGGCGGGAGCAGAGGACGTGTCCTACATCGCACCCCTCCGCATCCACGGCGTGCTCCTCCCAAGCGGAGCAGGGCTCGACATCGCGCTCGACGCGCTGCGCGCGAACCCGAGCGTCACCCGCGTCGAGCCCGACCGGACGCGCGAAGCCGGCGGGACGCCGAGCGACGCGTCGTACGGCGACCAGTGGTCGCTCCCCCAGATCGGCTGGGACAACGTCTTCGGCGAGGTCTCGCCCAGCGGCTCCGCGCGGGTCGCCATCCTCGACACGGGCATCGACGGCTCGCACCCCGACCTCGACGGCAACGTCGTTCCGGGAACGTCGATCCTCGACGGCTCGAACGGCTTGAGCGACTCGAACGGCCACGGCACGGCGATGGCCGGGATCGTCGCCGCCGAGACGAACAACGGCGCCGGCGTTGCCGGCGTCGGGTACGCCGGCGTGCAGGTGATGCCGGTGACCGTCCTCGACTCTGACGGGACGGGCCAGGACAGCGACATCATCGAGGGCGTTGTCTACGCGGCCGAGCACGACGCGGACGTGATCCTCATGGCGTTCTCGAACCCGGGTTACTCCGAGCTTCTGCAGGCGGCGATCGACTACGCATGGGAGGAGGGAGCCGTGCTCGTCGCGGCGACCGGAAACGACGGCTCTTCCTCGGCCACCTTCCCGGCGGGCGACCGCGGCGTCATCGGGGTCTCCAACACCGACCAGAACGACGCTCTCAACGGCTCGAGCAACCACGGCCAGGCGGTGTTCCTGGGCGCTCCGGGAACGGGCATCACGACCACCTCGGCGGGTGGCGGCTATGCCACGCTCAGTGGAACGTCGGCGGCAGCAGCGCACGTCGCCGGCGCGGCCGCGCTCGTGAAGGCGGCCTCCGGCGCGTCCAACGGAGTCGTCGTCTCACGCCTCGCGCGGAGTGCGGAGGCTGCCGGAACCCGCGAGCAGACCGGCAACGGACGGCTGAATCTCGACCGCGCGATCGCGGACACCTCGACGGACTCGATCCAGCCCGCGGGCGCCGATCCTCTCGGCGGCGGCGGCCCGATCGTCGGGCCGTACGTCGCGGCCTCGCCGGACATCCACATCGACGTCGCGGCAACGCAATACCCGGCCGACGCCGCCGCGGTCGCCCGGACGTTCAGCGTCCTCGTCCAGAGCCTGAACGCGGGCGGCAGCGACTCCGTCGGCTGCATACGGATCAACTTCCCGAGCGCCTACGGGACGATCACGCTGGTCCCCAACGGAGCCAGTGTTAGCAGTGGTCTCGCCACCTGGAATGCACCCGTCCCGGACACCGCAAACGACCGGATCACGTGGACCGCGACGTCGAACGGCAACCGTCTCACCGCCGGCGCGTGGGCGCGCCTGACGTTCACGGTCGTCGTGCCCGCCGGCTCGGGGAACGACAGCTGGATGATCGGTGCGCGGAACTCGATCAGCACGAGTGGCTCGAGCGCCTGCGCCACCGCCTCATTCGACACCTCGAAGACGCAGGGAATCCGGCGCGGCAGCGTCAGCAGCACGTACACGACCGCCTTCGTCGGGAGCTCGACCGTGCCGACGGGCGTCGCCACGTCGCGCACGCTCACGGTGACGAAGAACACCTCGGGAGGCCTCAAGATCGACTCCGCGGTGGCAGCCTTCCCGGCCTGCTTCACGCTGGCCTCGCCCGCCGTCGTTCCGGGCAGCGGCGACAACCGCAGCGCAGGGTGGGAGGCAACCACCCGAGACGGCGTCCTCCGGCTCTGGAGGAGCGGCGGGCTGTCACTCGAGAACGCGAATCACTTCGTGCAGGTCACGCTCATGATCACCGCGCCCGTGGGGTGCTCGACGTCCACCGTCCTCACTTCCGCATTCGAAGGAGAGGCGCGCGTCGGTACGGCGGCCGACAAGGTGCACGCGGACGCAGACGGAGTCCATCCGACGGTCACGGTCGGCGCCGTCAACACGCCGCCCGTCGCGAACAACGACTCCTACTCGACGAACGAGGATGCGCCGCTGACCGTCGCGGCGCCGGGCGTCCTCGCCAACGACACCGACGCCGACAGCAACCCGCTCACCGCAGTCCTCGACTCCGGGCCGTCGCAACGCAGCGAGCTTCACGCTCAACGCCGAACGGCTCGTTCGGCTACACGCCGAACGCGAACTTCAACGGCACCGACTCCTTCACGTACCACGCGAACGACGGTACGGCGAACAGCAACACGGCAACCGTGACGATCACGGTCAACGCGCGTCAACGACGCTCCGGTGGCCGGCGACGACGCAGCGACGGTGGCGGAGGACTCGGGCGCGACCTCGATCGACGTGCTTGCGAACGACACGGACGTCGACGGTCACGCGTTGAGCGTCGCGTCGGTCACCGATCCCGCGAACGGGACGACGGTCGACAACGACGCGAACGTCAGCTACACGCCGGACGCGAACTTCTGCGGCACGGACACCTTCGACTACATCGTCTCCGACGGGAACGGCGGGACCGACACCGCCACGGTGACGGTGACCGTCACGTGCCTCAACGACCCACCCAACGCGGTCGCCGACACGGCGACCGTCGCGGAGGACTCGGGCGCGACCTCGATCGACGTCCTCGACAACGACACGGACGGCGACGACGACTCGCTCGTGGTCACCTTGGTCACGAACCCGGCAAACGGGACCGCGGTCGACAACGACAGCGACGTCAGCTACACACCCGACGCCGACTTCTGCGGCACCGACACCTTCGACTACACGGTCTCCGACGGTAACGGCGGGCACGGACACCGCGACCGTCACCGTCACTGTCACGTGCGTGAACGACGCGCCGGTCGCGAACGACGACGCCTACTCGGCGACGGAGGACGTGCAGCTCGTCGTCGCCGCACCCGGCGTACTGGGGAACGACATCGACGTCGACGACGCGACGCTGTCGGCGGAGCTCGTCGACGACGTCGACGACGGCACGCTCGTGCTGGCTGCCGACGGCTCGTTCACCTACGACCCGGACGCGAACTTCTGCGGGCCCGACTCGTTCACCTATCGCGCCGACGACGGCGACGACGAGTCGAACGTCGCCACGGTGTCGATCACAGTCGCCTGCGTCAACGACACGCCCGAACGCGGTCGACGACGCCGCTACGGTCGCCGAGGACTCGGCCGCGACGACGATCGACGTCCTCGGCGAACGACACGGACGCCGACAGCACCGACACGCTCCTCGTCGCCTCGGTCACGGATCCGGCGAACGGGACCGCCGTCGACAACGACACGAACGTCAGCTACACGCCGAACGCGAACTTCTGCGGCGAGGACACGTTCGACTACACGATCTCCGACGGGAACGGTGGGACCGACACAGCGACCGTCACGGTGACCGTCACATGCGTGAACGACGATCCGGTTGCCGCGAACGACGCCGCGACCGTCGCCGAAGACTCGAGCGCGACGTCGATCGACGTCCTCGGCGAACGACACGGACGCCGACACGACCGACACACTCGTCGGTGGACTCCGTCACCGATCCGGCGAACGGAACGGCGGTCGACAACGACACGAACGTGAGCTACGCGCCGAACGCGAACTTCTGCGGCGAGGACACGTTCGACTACACGATCTCCGACGGCAACGGCGGAACCGACACGGCCACGGTCAGCGTCACCGTGACGTGCGTCAACGACCCGCCGGTCGCGAACGATGACTCCTACAACGGCGACCGAGGACACGCAGCTCACCGTCGCGGCTCCGGGCGTGCTCGGCAACGACACCGATGTCGACGACACCCTGCTCACCGCGGTGCTCGTCGGCGACGCCTCCGACGGCACGCTCGCGCTGGCCGCGGACGGCTCCTTCACCTACGACCCCGACCCGAACTTCTGCGGGCCGGACTCCTTCACGTACCGGGCGAACGACGGCACGGACGACAGCAACCTCGCGACCGTCTCGATCGCCGTGGCGTGCGTGAACGACGCGCCGGTCGCGGTCGACGACTCCTACAACGCGACCGAGGACACGCCGCTCACGGTCAACGCCCGAACGGCGTGCTCGACAACGACACCGACGTCGACAGCTCGACGCTGACGGCTGTCCTCGTCGGCGGCGCCGGCGACGGCGCGAGCTCACGCTCGACGCCAACGGCTCCTTCACGTACACGCCGGAGCGCGAACTACTGCGGCGCGGACTCGTTCACGTACCGGGCGAACGACGGCGAGGCCGACTCGCAACGTCGCCACGGCCTCGATCGCGGTCGCGTGCGTGAACGACGCGCCGGTCGCGAACGACGACGCCTACAACGCGACCGAGGACACGCCGCTCACGGTCGACCGCGGCCGACGGCGTCCTCGGCAACGACACCGACGTGGACACCGGCGACGCTGACCGCGGTCCTGGTCACGGGCCCGGCGCACGCTGCGAGCTTCACGCTCAACACCAACGGCTCCTTCTCGTACACGCCGGACGCGAACTACTGCGGCGCGGACTCGTTCACCTACCGGGCGAACGACGGCGAGGCGGACTCGAACGTGGCCACCGCCTCGATCACCGGTCGACGTGCGTGAACGACGCACCGGTCGCGAACGACGACTCCTACAACGCGACCGAGGACACGCCGCTCACGGTCAACGCGGCCGACGGCGTCCTCGGCAACGACACCGACGTGGACACCGGCGACACGCTCGACCGCTGTCCTCGTCAGCGGGCCGGCGCACGCGGCGAGCTTCACGCTCAACGCCAACGGCTCCTTCGCGTACACGCCGGACGCGAACTACTGCGGCTCCGGACTCGTTCACGTACAAGGCGAACGACGGCGAGGCGGACTCGAACGTGGCCACGGCCTCGATCGCCGTGCGCGTGCGTGAACGACGCGCCCGTGGCGCAGAACGACGCGGCCACGGTCGCGGAGGACTCGGGAGCCACTGCGATCGACGTCCTCGCCAACGACGCGGACGTCGACGGCGACGCGCTGACCGTCGACGGCGCGTCCAACCCGGATCACGGCACCGTGGTCGTCACGAGCGACGGCTCCGGCCTCACGTACGAGCCGGACGCCGACTACTGCGGCACCGACTCCTTCACGTACACCGCTCGGACGGGAACGGCGGCAGCGACACGGCCACGGTCTCGATCACCGTGACGTGCGTGAACGACGTGCCCGTCGCCGACGCGGGTGGCCCGTACACCGGGAACGAGGGAGCGACGGTCGACGCTGGACGGCTCGGGCTCCGACGACGTCGAAGGGCCGGTGACGTATGCCTGGACGGTGACGCCGCAGACGGGCGGCGCCGACGACCCGGGCGCGGGCGCCAGCTGCTCGTTCGTCGCCGGGACGACGGCGACCTCCGAGAAGCCGAAGGTGTCGTGCACCGACGACGGCATCTACGACGTCGGCCTGACGGTGACCGACAACGAAGGCGCGACGGACAGCGACTCGACGACGCTGACGCTCGAGAACGTCGCCCCGACGGTCGCACAGCCGACGTTCGGCTCGGCGCTGATCGGATGCCAGACCGCCGTCACTCTGTCGAACATCAGCTTCACCGACCCGGGCACGATCGATCGCCCGTGGACGATCGACATCGACTGGGGCGACGGCTCGCCGCACGACAACTACCAGACGATGACGCAGGGGTCACAGGCGCCCGCGTACCCACGTCTACGCCACCGCCGGGACGTTCACGGCGACGGTGTCGGTCACGGACAAGGACGTGGACGAGGGCTCGAACACCGGGTCGGCCGGCTCGTCGAACACGACGCAGGTCTATCCCTACTCTGTCCAGTTCCGCCCGCCGATCGACCAGTCGACCGCGACCACCGTCGTCGACAACAAGATGAAGAACGGGCGCGTCGTGCCGGTGAAGATCACGATTCGCGACCTCTGCTCCGGCGCCGATCTGACCGACTCGAGCGCCAACGTGACGATCAAGGTCACGAAGGCCATCGGCACGTCCGGTGTTGGGCGACCCGATCGAGGAGTACGCCCCGCCGACGCCGGCAACTCCAACGGCGGCACGAACCAGTTCCGCTGGAGCGGCGAGCACTGGATCTACAACCTCGACAGCAAGGCGATCGGGCTCACGGTCGGCAACCGCTACCGCGTCGACGTCTACGTGGGCGGCGTCAGAGCGACGGTGACGACCTGGGCGATCCTCGCGCCCGTCAAGTAACGACCCGGTCCTGACTCGGGTCGCGAGAAGGGGCGCCGCGAGGCGCCCCTTCTCTATCGCGGCGGGCTCCGGGGCCGTGCGCACCGGCCGACGCGGAGCGAGCAGGATCGCGAGAGCCGGCACGATGACGGCGACGGTCGCGCCGACGGCCACCGCCGCGACGCCGATCTCCGAGTAGGCCACTCCGCCGAGAAGCGCGAGCGCCGCTGCGATCATGCCGCCGCCGAAGTCGGTTGCGCCGAGGAGCTTGCCGCGCTCGACCGGCGTCGCGTGCGTCACGAGCTCCGCAGTCGCTGCGACGTACGACACGTTCCACCCGAGGCCGAGCAGGAAGAGCGAGACCGAGGTCCACAGGATCGACTCCGCCCAGACCAGCATGATCGTCGACACGGCCATGATCGCGAGCCCGCTCACGAGCGACTGCGCGCCGGCCGAACCGGTCGATGAGCGCGCCGATGACGAGCACGAGCGCGTACATCCCGACGATGTGGAGGCTGATGACCGTGAACACGTCGGCCTGCTCGTGGTCGTGGCCGACGACGATGTAGCCCGTCAGGTTCATCACGCCGGCCATCACCGCGAAGCTCGAGAGCGCCGCGATCACTGCCGTGGGGACGCCCGGCCGCCGGAGAATCTCGCGAAGCGGAGCGGCCGGCACGGCCTCCTTCGGGGTCGTTCTCGTCCGCGAGATGCAGCTCGAGCGCGATCGTGCGCGGATCGGGCCTGATGAGGAGGGCGATCGCGACGCCGATGAGCGCGATCGCGGACGCAGCGAACCACGGCACGACGAGCGTCTCGAGCTCGAGATCCTTGCCGGCGAACAGCGGCCGGAACACCAGCGGGCCGAGCGCGGCGCCGAAGAGCGCTCCGAACAGGACGTACGAGATCGCGCGCGCCCGCTTCTCGGGCGGGTACATGTCCGCCGCGGCCGCGCGGGCGAGCAGGACACCCCCGTTCATCGCCCCCACTCCGACGAAGCCGAGGATCACGAGGAGCGCGTTGTCCACGAGGCAGCCGAGCGCGGTGAGGGCGCAGGCAAGCGAGCCGATGCCGAAGCCACCGGCGATGACGGGCACCCGGCCGAAGCGGTCCATCAGCCGTCCCGCGGGCAAGGCTGCCGACCGCGCCCGCGACGAGGAAGATCGCCGGCCCGAGCCCGAGGATCGACTCGATCCCGGTCACGAGGACGAGCGTGATCGTCGCCACGGCAACCGCGAGCTGAATGACGCCCGAGAGGACGACGAGGCACGCCCCGAGGAGCGCGGTGTTACGCCGGATGGGGTAGGCCGCCACTGGCGAGCAATTCAACCAGCCCGGCCCTGAAGTCCCGCGCGCCTCCGCGCGAAGGGTGGCGGACGTACGGCGCGCCGAGCGCGCGCTCGGCGACTCTGCCGACCGCGATGACGGTGCGTCCTGCGGCGAGCGGCTCGACGAACGCCGCTCCCGCGTCGACCTCGGCGCGTGTCGGCAAGCGATTGGTCGTCGGCGTTCCGGGATGAGTCGGGACGACGTTCCAGAGCAGAACCGCCTCTTCCAGGTCGAGCTCGCGGAGGACGCGGTGCACGATCGTCGCGGTCGCCTCCGCCGGTCCTCGACCTGTCAGCTGACGCTCGGACGTGAACGGAATGCCGGAGAAGCGCGCGCCCGAGTAGCCCGCCGCCTCGCCGACGAGCAGGACCGTCGCGTGTCCCGCGCGCTCCAGATACTCGGCCAGCCGACGGCGCAGGAGCGGCGCGCGCGGCCCCTCCCGGTACTGGTTGAACGTCCCGCCGATGGTGGCACTCGCGAGCTCCGAGACGAGCTCTTGACATGTCCAGTGCGGAATGTCATTAGATGCCGCCTGCCAGTATCTCTGGGGCGATCACTGGGAGGGCGGGGGCGGTGTCTGTGGCGGGAGGACGAAGGCGGCGCGGCGGCTGGGCGCAATGTCCTCCTGAGCGCTGCGCGCTCGATCGACCGACGCCGTTCCCGCGGGCGGGCCGGGAGGCTCGGAAGGGAGCTCATGTCATGAACCGGGCCTTCGGCGTCGGAGGAGTACGCGCGGAGTTCGAGCGCGACGGGAACGACGGCGGAGCGTCGCGGCCGTACGCGGCCGAAGCGCTGGACGGTCCTGCGCTGGGCCGGCGCGGCAGGCGTGCTCTCGCTCGCCCTGTTCGTGCGGCCTCGCCGGAGCCACGTGACGGCCACGGGAACCCACTCCACGATCCACCGCTGCCGCTGGACAACCCCGAGGTCGACGCAGAGTCAACGCGTGCAAACGCGCCGGGTCAGCGGGCACCGGCGATTCCCGACTGCGACGACAATCGACCCACGACGAACTCCGACCGACTCGAAGCGTCGGCGGCCGAGGCAACCGCTACCTCGACGGAGCGAATGGTCCGGTCGCGATCTGGGCGAACGCCGACAACGACCTGGAGGAGCTGCGACGCTCGACGTCTCGGGGTAGCGCAACGTCGTCAACGGCGACGCCGTGTCGCGAAGCCATCTCAAGATCGGCGCGCAGCGACTCCGTCTCCTGCCATGCAACCGAGTACGGCACGCGGTCGAAGCGCGACAAAGTCTGCGCTTCGACCTCTCGGGATCGAACAACTGCTTCGGCAAGGAGCCCGAGCAGTCCCCAGGAACTCGGGACCTCGGCACTCCTACGGGTGGTTCCCGCGGGCGCCTGACGGCTTCCCGCTCGAACGACCAGTTCGACCCCGACAGACGACGGCAACGTCCTCGAGCACTTCCTGCTTGGCAGCCCGAGCGCGTTCCCGGAGATCGCCAGCCTACAACGACCGCCGGCAAGTACTTCGCAGTGCACGTCGTCACCGTCGGTCAACACGATTCCTGGCCCCGCTCATCTGCAGCGGACGGGAACCTGTCACGGCGGCGTTCAGGGCACCGACATGCGACGAAGGCTTGTACGTGCGTCTCGGGAACGGTCGCCTATCGGTCCGAGCAACCTCAACTGCGACCGTCACGGTCGTCTCGGGAGGGTCTGTTCGACGTCAGCGGGTCCACCGCAGTCGAACTTCAACCCGTTCCACAAGAAGCTTCTCTTCGCAACGGAGTTCGGCACCGCGAACACGCACGAACGGGCAATCCGTCGCTCAAGACCGGCGGGAGCACGTCCGAGTTCCGCGGAATCACCGTCTCGCCGAACGGGCCGGAACGAGCTGTCCGGGCCAGTCGAACAGCTGGACGTGCCCGGTCATGGGCGACCGCGTCACGATCTCAACGGCTCGAACTGCTCTACATCAGCACCGAGGGCTGCGCGGCGGGCCGAGCCCACGGTCGTCACGCAGATCCACAAGGGCATCGACCACACCGACGACATCATCGGCGACACGATCGAGGTCGGGTACGCTCGATCCACGACAAGGTCACCGTCTCGAGCGCGTCGGGCTCGGCCGCTGACCGCGAACGATCACTGTTCGCGCAGTTCAACAACGGCGACGTGTCACCGGCGATGCCGCTGCGACGGCCGACGTTCACTGCCGGCGCAGGCCCGCCCGGCGACACGGCGGCACGTACGTCTCGGCGCACGACCGTGGTGCTCGACCCGATGTGCTCACCTTCACGCCGACCACCGGCGATCTTCTCGTACCAAGCGACGTACGCGCGGCGACGCCAGCGAACCCCGGGCCGGTCGTCGGCGCTCTGCGAGGGCCCGGTGACGCGTCGTCGACGCCAAGATCACGCATCGCCGCCAGCGGCGACGAACGAGGTCGGCGACCCGCACACGTTCACGGTCACCGTGCAGCAGGACGACGGCTCCGGCGGGGGCTTCGCGCCCGCGACCGTGCGGCAACGTCGACGTCACGCTCACTGAACAGCGAACGGCGCCGTCTTCGTGCCTGGACGCGGCGGCGAGCACGTGCGACGACGGCCAGCCCGCCGGCGACAACCTCGACGGCAGTGGTCAGTGCATCGTCGTCTTCACCTCGAACGAGCGCCGGCCAGGTGACCGGCAAGCGCGACCGTCACCTTGACGGTCGGCGGTCTGACCTTCACCCGCTCGACGGACGGCGTCGCGCCGAACAGCGATGTCGTCGTCAAGACCTTCGTCGACGCGGCGATCACGATCGCCCGAGGCCGCGACCAACGAGGTCGGCGATCCGCACACCTTCACCGTCACGGTGATCCAGAACCACGGCACGGGTGGGGGCTTCGTCGCGGCGACCGAGGGCAACGTCGACTTCACGCTGACGGACAGCAACGGCGCCGTCTCCGTCCTCGACGCGAGCGGCGAGCACCTGCGACGACGGCCAGCCCGCGCGCGCGACAACCTCAACGCGAGCGGGCAGTGCGTCGTCGTCTTCACCTCGCCGAGCGCCGGCCAGGTGACGGGCAACGCGTCGGTGACCCTCGTCGTCGGCGGCCTCACGCTGACCCGCGACACCGACCCGGCGACCACCGGTGTTCCGTCGGGCCCGGGCGGGAGCGGGCCGGCGGTGAAGACCTTCGTGGACGCCAAGATCACGCATTGCCGCGCCGCGAGACGAACGAGGTCGGCGAGCCGCACACGTTCACGGTCACGGTCGAGCTGGACGACGGCACCGGTCAGGGCTTCGAGCCGGCGACCGACGGGCAACGTGGACGTCACGCTCACCGACAGCAACGGCGCCGTCTTCGGTGCCTGGACGCGGCGGCGAGCACGCTGCGACGACGACCAGCCCGCCGGCGACAACCTCGACGGAAGCGGTCAGTGCACCGTCGTCTTCACCTCGACCGAGCGCCGGCCAGGTGACCGGGAAGCGCGACCGTCACCTTGACCGTCGGCGGCCTCGACCGTCACCCGCTCGACGGACGGCGTCGCGCCGAACAGCGGTGCCGGCGATCAAGACGTTCGTGGACGCGAACGATCAGCATCACTGCCGACCGAGACCGAACGAGGTCGGCCATCCGCACACCTTCACCGTGACGGTGACCGCAGAACCACGGCACGGGTGGCGGCTTCGTCGCGGCGACCGAGGGCAACGTGGACGTCACGCTGACCAACACGCAACGGCGCCGTTTCCGTCCTGGACGCCGGCGGCCAGCACCTGCGACGACAACCAGCCTGCGGGCGACAACCTCAACGCGAGCGGGCAGTGCGTCGTCGTCTTCACCTCGCCGAGTCGGCCGGGCAGGTGACGGGCAACGCGATCGGTGACGCTCGTCGGTCGGCGGCCTGACGCTGACCCGCGACACCGATCCGGCGACCGCCGGCGTCCCGTCCGGGCACGGGCGGGAGCGGCCCGGCGGTGAAGACCTTCGTCGACGCGGCGATCACGCATCGCTGACGGCCGCGACCAACGAGGTCGGCCACCCGCACACGTTCACGGTCACGGTGACTCCAGAACGCGCGGCGACGGGGCGGGGCTTCGTGGCGGCGACCGAGCGGCAACGTCGACGTCACCCTGACCGAACAGCAACGGCGCCGCTTTCGGTGCTCGACGCGGCCGCGAGCACCTGCGACGACGGCCAGCCGTGCGGCGGACAACCTCAATGCGACGCGGGCAAGTGCGTCGTCGTCTTCACCTCCGCCGAGCGCCGGGCATGGTGACCGGCAACGCGTCGGTGACGCTCGTCGTCGGCGGCGTGACGCTGACCCGCGACACCGATCCGGCGACCGCCGGCGTCCCTGCGGGCACCGGGCGGCAGCGGCCCGGCGGTCAAGACCTTCGTCGACGCGCGGATCGCCCTCGAGTCCGCTGACCGCGAACGAACCCCACCAATGCTCGACCCACACGATCACTCGTCGACGTCGAGGTCGAATCCCGGAACCGGGTTCGTGCCCTGCGACGGCCGGTGACGTGACTCATGGACGCTGACCGACTTCGAACGGGGCAACCTCGGTCGTTCAACGCCGGGCTCTCCACCTGCGACGACGGTCAGCCGACGCTTCCCGACAACCTCAACGACCTCGGCCACTGCACGATCGTCTTCTCGAGCGCGACCGCCGGTACGACGACCGTGAACGTCTCCGTCACCCTGGACGTCGGCGGCGTCACCATCGACTCGCGACGACCGACCCCGCGACGACCACGTCCCCGCAGGCCCGGACGGCACCGGCCACGGCGACGAAGAACTGGGTCGCCGGGAGCGACGCTCCTGATCATCGACGAGGACTCGATCGACAACGGGATCCACTTCAACGACGGTGGCGGGCTCATCACGCCGAGCGGCCCGGACTTCTTCGCCAACCGGGACGTGAACGACGACCAGCCGGGGACCAGGCAGCGCGACGTCTTGCGCTACTTCGCGGCGACAACGTCGGCGACGCGATCACGGTCAAGACGGGGCAGACCGGCGACGAAGGATGGTTCGCGCCGACCTGCATCCCGCAGAAGTGGTTCAACGGCTCGGGCAACGCCGTGCCTCGACGGGCGCCGCCGCGCCAGACCGGGATCGAGCAACTACTTCGGGGCGAACGGCTCAGCGCGATCCCGTCGCAGAGCCGGCTCGACAAGATCCCGGCGGTCATGCCGCTGCGGGCGTTCGGCCTCAACGCGCTCGATCGGCAAGAACATCTGCGCGGTGGTCTACGACAGCGACATCAGCATCAACTACGACAAGAAGCAACTTCCCGTTCACGGACGGGAACCTGCAGGGCGAGACGCTCGGCGTCATCGCCTTCACGGTGACCCAGGTAGCGACGCTCAACGGGTTCTCGAGCAGCACGCTTCCGCAGGTCACGCTCAGGATCGACGACGCCGTCCGGATGCAACCCGACGCACGCTCTTCAACGCTCCGGTGCCCGAGAGCTCGTCGGTCCCGAACGACCGGCTGGTGCCGCCGTCGACGAGCGGCTACCGGCAGCTGAAGACCTTCCCCAACGACCCGTTGTTCTTCTAGGGCCACCCGTCGAGTTCGAGGCGGGCGTACAGGGGCCACTCCTCGGAGTGGCCCCTGTCCATAGAGCGGGCGCTACGATGCCTGGGTCGTATACGGGGAGCTCGGGGCAACCGGGCTGAGAGGGCGGCTCGACGCGCCGCCGACCCGCCGAACCTGATCTGGGTAATGCCAGCGGAGGAAGTGCGCGTGCCGAACGAGATGGTCGTGATTGTGGCGGGCGGGGAGGCCCCCGACCCCGACGGGCTGAAAGACGTCCCTCCCGGCGCGACCGTCGTCGCGGCCGATCGCGGAGTCGACCACGCGCTCGCTCTCGGTCTCCACGTCGACGTCGCGGTCGGTGACTTCGACTCGGCGTCGGCCGGGGCGATCGAGGCTGCCGAGCGCGCGGGCGCGCGCGTCGAGCGGCATCCGCGGGCGAAGGACGCGACCGACCTCGAGCTTGCCCTCGACGTCGCGGTCGAGCTCGGCGCGCGGCGCATTCTCGTGCTCGCCGGCGTCGGCGACCGACTCGACCACCTCCTCGCCGCGTTCCTGCTCCTGGCGTCCCCGCGCTACGAGGAGGTCGAGATCGACGCCAGGATCGGAGGCTCGCTCACGCACGTCGTCCGTAGGGAGCGCGAGGTCCGCGGCGAGCCGGGCGAGCTCGTCTCGCTGCTCGCGGCTCACGGGCCGGCTTCAGGAGTCTGCACGGGCGGGCTCGTGTACCCGCTCGACGGCGAGACGCTCGAGCCGGGATCGACGCGCGGGATCTCGAACGAGCTCGCGGGCGACACTGCGCACGTGTCGCTCGAGCGCGGAGTCCTCCTCGCGGTGCGGCCGGGAGACGCCTCGTGACACTGTGTCACAAGGCGCTCTCCGCGCTCGCGGCGGTGGCGGTCGCCGTCGCCGTCGCGGGCTGCGGGGGCGACGACGGGCCGAGCGAGGTCATCCTCGTCGCGCACGACTCGTTCGACGTCTCCGACGACGTGAAACGCTCCTTCGAGAAGCAGAGCGGGCTCACCCTTCGTGTCCTCCAAGCCGGAGACGCCGGCGCGATGGTGACGAAAGCCCTGCTCACCGCCGGCAATCCGGAGGGCGACGTCCTCTTCGGCGTCGACAACAACCTGCTCACGCGCGCGCTCGAAGGCGACCTCTTCGAGCCGTACGAGCCCGAGCGGCTGGCGCGCGTGGACGAGAGGTACGTGCTCGATCCGGAGCATCGGGTCACGCCGATCGACCACGGCGAGGTCTGCCTCAACGTGGACAAGCTCTGGTTCGCGGAGCGGGACGCTGGCACCGCCGGCAGTCGCTCGAAGACCTCACGCAACCCGCGTACGAGGGCCTGCTCGTCGTCGAGAACCCGGCGACCTCGACGCCCGGGCTCGCGTTCCTGCTCGCGACCGTCGCGCGCTTCGGCGAGGACGGCTGGCAGGACTACTGGCGGCAGCTGCGCGAGAACGACGTGCTCGTCGTCGACGGCTGGGAGGAGGCGTACAACGCGCGCTTCTCCGGCTCGTCGGCGGGCGGCGGCGACCGGCCCGTGGTCGTCTCGTACGCGTCGAGCCCGGCGGCGGAGGTGATCTTCCGCACCCCGCGGCCGAGGCGCGCGCCGACCGGCATCGTCGCCGACAGCTGCATCCGGCAGATCGAGTTCGCCGGAATCCTGCGCGGCGCGAAGAACGAGGACGGCGCACGGAAGCTCATCGACTTCATGCTCGGAAGGCGCTTCCAGGAGGACGTCCCGCTCTCGATGTTCGTGTACCCGGTCGTCCGCGGCGCAAAGCTCCCGCCCGAGTTCCGGCGGTTCGCCGTCGTCCCGCCGAGCCCGCTCGAGCTGCCGCCCGAGGAGATCGAGGCGAACCGCGACCGGTGGGTGAAGGAGTGGACACACACGGTCTTGAGATGACGGTACTTCGGTGAGCGCGACTTCTGTGCGCGCCGCAGCGTACGGCTTGCCCCTCGCGTTCATCGCGCTCTTCTTCCTCTACCCGCTCGCGACGATCATCGAGCGCGGGCTGGGCGCGGAGGGGGCCGGCGGCTCCGCTCTCGACGTGCTCACCGACCCGGTCACGCGCGACGTCGTCTGGTTCACGTTCTGGCAGGCGGTCGCGTCGACGGCGTTGACGATGGTCGTCGCGTTGCCGGCGGCGTACGTGCTGGGACGCTTCGCGTTCCCCGGACGCGCGGCCGTGCGCGCACTCGTCACGGTGCCCTTCGTCCTGCCGACCGTCGTCGTCGCGCTCGCGTTCCTCGCGATCCTGCCTCCGCGACTCGAGCGCGGCTGGGCGCCGCTCCTGATCGCGCACGCGTTCTTCAACGTCGCGGTCGTCGTGCGGATCGTCGGGACCTTCTGGGCCGGGCTCGACCCGCGTGCCTCCGACGCCGCGGCGACGCTGGGCGCCGGCCCCTGGCGCCGGCTGCGCGAGGTGACGCTGCCGCTCCTCGCCCCCGCGCTCGCGACCGCGGCCGCGATCGTCTTCCTGTTCACGTTCACGTCCTTCGGCGTCGTGCTCATCCTCGGCGGGCCGAGCTACTCGACGCTCGAGACGGAGATCTACAACCAGGCCGTCCGTCTCTTCGACCTGCATACCGCGGCGGTCCTCGCGCTGCTCCAGCTCGCGTGCGTGGCGATCGTGATCTGGGTTGCGACCCGCCTCGAGGCGCGACTCGCCGTTTCCGGTCAGGCGCTGCCCGAGTCGGAGGTGCTGCGCAAGCCGAACGGGCGGGGCGAGAAGGCGCTCGTCGCCGGAACGCTCGGTGGGCTCGCGCTCTTCCTCGGCGCTCCACTCGCAGTTCTCGTCGAGCGCTCGCTCTCAGTCGGCGACGGCTACAGCCTCGACGCGTATCGGGCGCTCACCGAGCCGACCGGCGCGCTCCTCGCGACGCCGTGGGAGGCGATCGTCAACTCGCTCGTCTACGCGCTCGCCGCGACGGCAATCGCGCTCGCGGTCGGGGGACCCGCGGCGTTCGCGATCGCGGCAGCCGCCGAGCGCGGAACGCGGCGTGCCCGTGCTCTCGAGGCGCTGCTCACGCTCCCGCTTGGCGCATCGGCGGTGATGCTCGGGTTCGGCTTCGTCATCGCCTTCGACACTGCGCCGATCGACTTCCGCGCGGAGCCGTGGATCGTCCCGGTCGCCCAGTCGCTCGTGGCGATCCCCTTCGTCGTGCGGATCGTCGCCCCCACGCTGCGGGCGATCGACGACCGCCAGCGCGAGGCCGCGGCCGTCCTCGGCGCCTCGCCGCGACGCGTCCTGCGCGAGATCGACCTGCCGATCGCGACGCGAGCGCTCGGCGTCGCGGCGGGCTTCGCGTTCGCGATCTCGCTCGGCGAGTTCGGCGCGACCGTGTTCCTCGCGCGGCCTGACAGCCCCACGCTGCCGGTCGCCATCTTCCGCTTCCTCGGCCGGCCGGGCGAGCTCAACGCCGGGCAGGCCTACGCGCTCGCCGTCGTGCTGATGGTCGTCGTCGCGGTCTCGGTGTTCCTGGTCGAGCGGCTACGCGCGCCGCGACCGAGCTGGTTCTAGTGCTGCGAGTCGAGGACGTCACCGTCCGGTTCGGCGAGAAAGCGGCGCTCGACGGCGCCACGCTCGAGCTCGGTGAGGGGGAGGTCGTCGCGCTGCTCGGGCCGAGCGGGTCGGGCAAGAGCACGCTCCTGCGCGTGATCGCCGGGCTCCAGCGGCCGGACTCGGGCCGCGTGCTCATCGCGGGCGAGGACGCAACGCGGGTCCCGCCGCACCGTCGCGGGATCGGGGTCGTGTTCCAGGATCAGGCGCTCTTCCCGCACCGCGACGTGCGCGGCAACGTCGCCTTCGGCCTCCGGATGCAGGACGCGCCGCACGAGACGATCGAGCGGCGCGTGAGCGAGTTGCTCGACCTCGTCGGGCTCGCCGGCTTCGAGCGACGGTCGCTCGCGACCCTCTCGGGAGGCGAGCGCCAGCGGGTGGCGCTCGCGCGTGCGCTCGCGCCGGAGCCGCGCGTCCTGCTCCTCGACGAGCCGTTGGGCTCGCTCGACCGGCGGCTCCGCGACCGGCTGCTCGAGGATCTCGAGCGGATCTTCGGCGTGCTCGACGTGACCGCGCTCTACATCACGCACGACCTCCGCGAGGCGTTCGCGCTCGGCGACCGGGTCGCGATCATGAACGACGGGCGGATCGAGCAGGTTGGGACGCCGGACGAGGTCTGGGCCCAGCCGGCGAGCGCCTTCGTCGCCACGTTCCTCGGGCTCACGCAGTTGCGGGACGGCGTCTTCGCGCGTCCCGAGGCGGTGAGCGTGCGCGCGGTCACGGACTCGGCGACAGGCGACGGCGTCGTCGTGGACGCTGTCCGCGAGGGCCCGACCGTGCGCATCGTCGTCGCCCTCGACAGCGGCGAGACAATCGAGGCAGCGGTCGCGAAGGTCGACCATCCGCAGCCCGGCGACCGCGTCGCAGTCGAGATCGACCCGGCCGGCATCATCGAGCTCGGATGAGGCAGTGTTGAACGGTGATCCGCCGACGCGTCGTCGTCCACGGCTTCGTGCAAGGCGTCTTCTTCCGCGACACCGTCCGCCGCCAGGCGGAGACACGCGGCGTCTCCGGCTGGGTGCGTAACAACCCGGACGGAACCGTCGAGGCCGTCTTCGAAGGCGAGGCGGACAGCGTGGAGCGCCTCGTCGACCTCTGCCGGACCGGCCCGCGCGGCGCACGCGTCGACCGGATCGTGGTCCACGAGGAGGAGCCGGAAGGCCTTCGCAGCTTCGGGCTTTCCTAGAAGCTCAGGCCCAGCGCTCCCAGCGAACGACCTCGTCCGGCGCGCGCCGCGGCTGGGTGCGGCGGCTCGTGACGGCGCTCCAGCCCGGATCGGGCGCGCCGACGCCGACGGTCACGAGCGCCACCACGTCCACGTCCTCCGGAATTCCGAACGAGGAGCGAAGTGCCGCCGCGGCGTCGCGCGGCACGCCGGAGACACCGGCCGCCAGTCCCTCGTCGATCGCCCCGAGCAGCAGGAGCATGAGCGCAGCGCCCGCGTCGACGAACCAGTACGGCACCGGCCAGTCGATCTCCTCGCCCTCGTCCAGCTTGTCCGGAAGCCGGTAGCGCTCGTGGTAGTCGTCCTCGCGGGTGCAGACGAGGATGTGAACCGGCGCGCTCTCGAGCCACGGCTCGCGATCAGGATCACCCGCCCAGCCCGCGTCCGCCAGCGCCTGGGCGACGAGCGCGCGGCCCGCCTCCTCGGTGACGACGAGCAGCCGCTGACCCTGGCTGTAGCCCGCGCTCGGCGCGCGCCGAACCGTGGACACGACTCGCTCGACCTGCTCGCGCGGGATCGGCTCCGCCGAGTAGTGCCGCACCATGCGCCGGCGCGGTAGGAGCTCGCGGAACTCCACCTACACGCTCCGCCTACAGACCTTGCTCGAGCGCGTCGTCCCCTTCGTCCTCGAGCTCGTCGAGCTCGAGCTCGTCCTCCTCATCCTCGTCTTCGAGATCCGACTCGAGGCTCTCCCGTGCCTGCCAGTCGTCCTCGGCCCCGAAGCCCTCGTCCTCCCAGGGATCGCTCATGGCGCGCCGAGCTTATCGCTCGGCCCTGCACACCTGGTCGGCTCCGAGAATCGAGTCGAAGAGCTTGTCGAACGATCTGTCGGCCTCGCGGTCGTACGGGCCGAGCGCCGCCCCCTCCCACTGGACATCGGGCGTCACGCCCGGGCCCATCGCGGTGACCCGGTGCCGCTCGCCCTTCCCCGACACCGCCGGCACGCCCGGATATCCGGGCGGAGGCTGCGCCAGCGGCGCGAAGCTGTAACAGAAGCCACCGTTGCCGACGTGCGTGACCTTCGCCCCGTCGCGCTTCCAGCCCGGACCGTAGGCCGAGTTGAGGGTGTCGATGTAGACGTAGCGCGCATTTCGATCGCTCCTGCTTCGCGTCGGCGTCTTGTAGCCGTGCACGGGCTTCCCCTCGTAGAGCAACCGCCCGAACAGCCCCTGGTAGGCACCGCCGTACGTCCAGTTGGGCGAGACCTCGAGCACGGCCAGCGGCTTCGACCAGTGCGAGAGCTGCAACTCCCAGGCCATGTGGCCGGGCAAGAACGGTGGGACCCCGCGAAGCGGCTGCACGCGCTGCCAGCTCTGAAGCGCCCAGTGGCTGCCGTCCGGGGCCGTGCAGGCGGCTACGGCGTGCACGAGCGGCGGGCCGGTGTACGCACGGCAGACGTTCTTGAACGTGCGCCAGTACCGAGACTTGCGGTACTTGCCCCAGCCCCCGGCGTAGTCGAGCTTGAAACGCTGCTGCGGGACGTTCGGGTCGGGCGCGACGGCATCGATGGCGCCCCACGCGAGGACGCGCCTGACCTTTCCGTCCGGCCGCGTGTAGGTCACGAGGGCCTCGCCCCTGGCGTTCACGGCAAGCCGCACGTTCGTCACATTTCGGTCGAGCGTCTGGCTCCCCTGCGCCGGCGTTGCGAGCAGAAGCACCGCGGCGAGGCAGCTCAGTGGAAGCACGCAGACGAGGATCCGCATCGATTGCGACATCGGCGTTGGGAAGGGCTGGGCAACCCCTCCGGCGAGGGAACCTTACTCTGTCACTCCCACTCGATCGTCGCCGGCGGCTTCGAGGAGACGTCGTAGACGACGCGGTTCACGCCGGGGATCTCGTTGATGATCCGGCTCGAGACCGCCTCGAGCAGCTCGTACGGAAGGCGCGCCCAGTCGGCCGTCATCGCGTCCTCGGAGGTGACCGCGCGGATCACGACCGGGTACGCGTACGTGCGCTCGTCGCCCTGGACGCCGACGGAGCGGATCGCGGGCAGCACCGCGAAGCTCTGCCAGAGGTCGCGGTAGAGATCTGCGCGGCGGACCTCCTCGAGCAGGACCGCATCCGCGCGGCGCAGGATCTCGAGCCGCTCCTCGGTGACCTCGCCGATGATCCGGATCGCGAGCCCGGGGCCCGGGAACGGCTGCCGCCAGACCATGCGCTCGGGAAGCCCGAGCTCCTCGCCCACCCGCCGCACCTCGTCCTTGAACAGGAGCCGCAGCGGCTCCACGAGCTGCATCCGCATGTCCGCGGCAGCCCGCCGACGTTGTGGTGCGACTTGATCTTCGCCGCGACGCCGTCGTCCGCGCCGCCCGACTCGATGACGTCCGAGTACAGCGTCCCCTGGACGAGGAAACGGACGTCGCCGAGCTTCGCCGCCTCCTCCTCGAAGACGCGGATGAACTCCTCGCCCACGATCGTCCGCTTCTCCTCGGGATCGGAGACGCCGGCGAGCCGGTCGAGGAAGCGCCTCTGCGCCTGCACGTGCACGAGCGGCACGCGGAAGTGGCCGGAGAAGGTCTCCACGACCTGCTCGGCTTCGTTCTCGCGCAGGAGACCGTGGTCGACGAAGACGCAGGTGAGCTGGTCGCCGACTGCCTTGTGCACGAGCAATGCCGCGACCGCGGAGTCGACGCCGCCCGAGAGCGCGCAGAGGACGCGCTCGTTCCCGACTACCGCTCGGATGCGCTCGACCTGCTCCTCGATGACCGCTGCCGGCGTCCACGTCGGCGGGACGTCCGCGACCTCGTACAGGAAGTTCTTGAGGATGTCCTGGCCGTGCGGCGTGTGGACGACCTCGGGGTGGAACTGCACGCCGTACAGCCGCCGTGCGCGATCCTCGAACGCGGCGATCGGCGTCGAGGGCGACGACGCGGTGACGACCGCGCCCACCGGCGGCGCGGTCACCGAGTCGCGGTGGCTCATCCAGACGGTCTGCTCCGGCGGAAGGTCGTGGAAGAGCTCGGACTCGCTCGCCTCGAGCTCGGTCTTCCCGAACTCGGAGACCCCGGTACGGTCGACGGTACCGCCGAGGTCGCGCGCCATCAGCTGCATGCCGTAGCAGATGCCGAGCGTCGGAACGCCGAGCAGGAAGATCGCGGGATCTATCTCCGGGGCGCCGTCCGCGTACACGGAGGCCGGCCCGCCGGAGAGGACGAGCGCTGCAGGATTGCGCGCTGCGATCTCACGCGCGGAGAGCCGGTGGCCGACCAGCTCCGAGTAGACGCGCGCCTCGCGCACGCGACGTGCGATGAGCTGGCTGTACTGCCCGCCTAGGTCGACGACGAGGACGGGCCGCTCCTCGGCGTCGGGCTCCGGCGTCGGCAGGCGGACGACCTCGGCTGTCATCGTGCGCAAGATCGAAATTCGCTAGCGCGAATTGCGATCGCGCGAACACCCCTAAAGGCGCCCGCTTCGCGGTCGCGTGTCGGCGCTGCCGTCATCGCGCGCGTCAGCTTCTCCTGTAGTTGGGAGCGTCCTTCGTGATCGTGACGCCGTGCGGGTGGCTCTCGAGGAGCCCGGCCGGCGTGATGCGCACGAAGCGGGTGCGCTCCTTCATCTCCTCGATCGTCGGCGCGCCGCAGTAGCCCATCGCCTGCCGGAGACCGCCGACGACCTGGTGCAGGATCGGCGCGAGCGGCCCCTTGTACGGGACGCGCCCCTCGATCCCCTCGGGCACGAGCTTGTCCACGTCCTCGACGTCGCCCTGGAAGTAGCGGTCCTTCGAGAAGGAGCGCGCCTTCATCGCACCGAGCGACCCCATGCCGCGGTACTCCTTGAACCGCTCGCCCTGCGCGACCATGACCTCTCCCGGCGCCTCGTCCGTGCCCGCGAGCATGGAGCCGAGCATCACGACGTCCGCGCCGGCCGCGATCGCCTTCGCGATGTCGCCGGAGGAGCGAATCCCGCCGTCGGCGACGATCGGAATCCCCTGGCCCGGCGAGCGCCTGAGCCGCGTCGAACACTGCGGTCACCTGCGGCACGCCGACGCCGGCGACCACGCGGGTCGTGCAGATAGATCCGGGCCCGACCCCGAGTTTCACCGCGTCCGCGCCCGCGTCGGCGAGCGCGAGCGCGCCCTCGGCAGTCGCAACGTTCCCCGCGATCACCTCGATCTCGTGCCGGCCCTTGATCGTGCGGACGACGTCGAGCACGCCGTGGGAGTGACCGTGCGCGGTGTCCACCACCAGCACGTCGACCTCCGCATCCACGAGCGCCGCCGCCCGCTCGAGCGCGTCGTTCCCGACCCCGACCGCCGCCCCGACCCGGAGCCGGCCCTGGTCGTCCTTCGTCGCGTCCGGGTACTTGATCCGCTTCGAGATGTCCTTGACGGTGATGAGCCCCTTGAGCCGCCCCTCGGAGTCGACCACCGGGAGCTTCTCGATCTTGTTGCGGTGGAGGATCTCGCTCGCCTCGTCCAGCGTCGTCCCGACGGGCGCAGTCACGAGGTTGCGGGACGTCATGAGCGCCGAGACCGGCTGCGCGATGTCGGTCTCGAAGCGGAGGTCGCGGTTCGTGAGGATGCCGACGAGGATCCCGGCCTCGTCCGTGATCGGCACGCCGGAGATCCGGTAGCGCTCCATCAAGGCGAGCGCATCCGCGACCGAGTCGTCAGCGCGGCAGCGTCAGCGGCTCGACGATCATCCCGGACTCCGAGCGCTTGACCTTGTCCACCTCCGCGACCTGATCCGCGATCGAAAGGTTCCGGTGGACGATCCCGAGCCCGCCCTCGCGCGCGAGCGCGATCGCGAGCCGCGCCTCGGTGACCGTGTCCATCGCCGCCGAGACGATCGGGACGTTGAGCGAGATCGACGGCGTCAGCCGCGTGACCGTGGAGACGTCGTTCGGGAGCACGTGCGACTCCGCCGGGAGAAGGAGCACGTCGTCGAACGTGAGCCCTTCCTTGCCGAGCTTGCGCTCGAACGCCGACGAGGCGCTCGATCTCCTCCTGGCGGAACTCGGTCTCCATCAGGTGACGTTAGCAGCGTCTGCCGACGGCGATCAGGCGACCTCGACGCCGAGCGCGCTCATCTGCTCTCGGACACGTGCGGCGAAGGCCACGTCGCCTTTCGCAGCCGCGACCGAGAGCGCCTGCGACACGTGCTCGCGGGCTTCGTCTGCTCTCCCCATCAAGGCGAACGCCTCGGCCACGAAGCGGTGCGCGTAGATTTGGAGCTCGCTGAAGTCGGTCTGCTCCATACGCTCGACGACTCGGCTCACCGCAGCCTCCGCTTCCGCGTGGCGCCCGTCGCGGGCGTAGAGGCAGGCGTCGAGCATGTCGAAGAACAGGAAGTTCACGAAGTCGTCGTGCCCGGTGGTCTCGCGGGCTCTTTCGTACCAGTGGCGAACCTCGTCGAGCCGGCCTTGCTCGTACAGCAGTGCCGCGAAACGGAGCGCTGAGGTGGGGTAGTACGCCCGATCGCCGATCCCTTCGAGGACTGCCAGCCCCTCGCGGAAGGCTCGCTCGGCCGCGGAGTCGTCCCCCGCGAGCCATTCCGTGTGGGCTACACCCATCGCGATCGCCCCGGCGCTCTGGAGGAGACCCGCCTCGTTGTAGGCCTCGAAGGCGCCCGGGACGAGCTCGCGCGCACGGGCGAAGTCGCCCTTCATCGCGTACAGGCGCCCGATGACCCCACGCTCCCACGCCTGCTCGAGCGGACCATGGCCTGCGCCGAGTGCTCGTATGCGCTCGATCGAGTCGTCCACCGGGAGCGGCACGTACACGAAGGACGCAATCAGCCTGTTGCGGACGAGATGCTCCAACCGCGAGCCGGAACGGCCGGATCGCTCCAGATGCTCGAGGGCCCGCTCGCAGGCCTCGGCGGTCTCCTGCGCACGCAGCCCGAACCAGGCCTCCATGGACGTGCTCCACCAGTACGCCGCGAGCCCGTACTCGTCTCCGATCTCTTCGAAGACAGCGCGCGCCTCCTCGCGCCATCGCCTCCCGCACGGCGCGGGTTTCGTGGCCTCCGACGAGCGCCATCGTGGCCGTCATCACCGTTGCGTGGGCTCGGGTTCGTGGGTCGAGCGCCGCCCTCGCCTCGGAGACCACGCGCCAAGCCTCGTCCATATCCGACTCGGCGAGCGCTTCCGCGAACTCCGGGGCCAGCGCGAGCCGCGACTCGTCTCGCTCGGGCAGGAGATCGACTGCGCGCCGCAGCAGCGAGCGCGCAGCGTTGAAATCCCCGCGGTCGACCGCTCCGCGCCCGGCCGCCGCCGAGCTGGTCGGACGCGCGGCGTGCGAGTCCCTCGATGGCCGGGTCGGAGCCGTCGAGCTCCGTCCGATAGCCGTGGGCCTGCTCGAGGTGGTAGCCGACGATCTCGTCGCCCTCGACGAGCTCGTGCCCGGAGAGCCAGTCGGCGAAGCGCTCGTGCAGCTCGGCGCGTGTCGCCTTCGGCAGCGACTCGTACGCCGCGTCGCGGATGAGGAGATGCCGAAAGCGGAAGCCCTCGTCCTCGGGAAAGGTCGGGCTCGTCGAGCGGATCAGCTCCTTGCGGACGAGCGTGGCGAGGTGCGCCTCGACGACGTCGCGCACGGGGGCTGGAGACAGCTCGGAGACCGCACCCCGGTGGAACACCTCGCCCTCGACCGCGCCACGCTCCATCACGACGCGCACGTCGCCGTCGAGCGAGTCGATGCGTGCCTGGAGGAGCGCCTGGATCGTCGGAGGAACGGCGATCTCACCGTCGCCGCCGTGCTCGCGAACCATCGCCAGCATCTCTTCGACGTAGAGAGGGTTTCCGGCCGACGCCGCGGTGATCTTCTCCCGCAGCTCGGCGCCCAGCGGGGCGTCGCTGACGAGGCGCCCCATCAGCTCCTCGCACTCCGCTGCCCCGAGCGGCTCGAGGAGGAGCGACGTCGCGTTGAGCTTCCCGCCGCCCCAGGCGGGTCGCGAGTCGAGCAGCTCCGTGCGCGCGACACAGAGGAGAAAGATCGGCGCGTCGCGTGAGAGGTCTGCGATGTGCTCGACCAGATCGACGAACACCGGCTCCGCCCACTGCAGGTCGTCGATGACGACGACCTGCGGTCGCTGCGGACGCGCGCGCCTCGAGCAGCCGGCGGAAGGCGAGCTGCGTCTCGGGAGGTGACGTGCCGATCACCGAGTCGGGCTCGACGCCGATCGCGACGAGGATCTCGACGAGCGGCCAGTAGGTGATGCCCTCCCCGTAGGAGAGGCAGCGCCCGCGGAGGACGTCCGCCGAGTCGCCGACGCGCTCGAGGAAGTCCGCGACCAGTCGCGACTTGCCGATCCCCGCCGGGCCGAGCAGCGTGAAGAGCCGGCACGAGCGGTCGGCAACGGCGTCCTCGAAGTCGCGCCACAGGCGGTTCCGCTCGCGCTCGCGGCCGACGAGCGGCGTCTCCGGGTGGCGGGCGAGCGGTCGGCGTCTCCGATGACCTCGAGCAGGCGGAAGGCCTCGACCGGCTCCGACTTGCCCTTGAGCGCGAGGGGCTCGACGGGCTCGACACGGACGGCATCGCGGACGAGGGCTCGCGTCCGCGCGCCGATAAGCGCCTCGCCGGCGGCGGCGGCCTGCTCGAGCCGGGCGGCGACGTTGACCGCGTCGCCGGTGACGAGCGTCTCGCCCTCCCCGCCGACGACGACCTCGCCGGTGTTGACGCCGATCCGCGCCTCGAGCCCGTGCTCCGGCGATCGCAGCGCGCATCTCGGCCGCGGCACGGACGGCGCGGAGCGCGTCGTCCTCGTGCGCGACCGGGATCCCGAAGACCGCCATGACCGCGTCGCCGACGAACTTCTCGACGACGCCGCCGTGCCGCTCGACGATCGCGCGCAGGTCGTCGAAGTAGCGGCGCATGCGCGCGCGGAGCGCCTCCGGATCGGTCGACTCGCCGAGCGCGGTCGAGCCAACGAGTCGCAGAAGAGGATCGTGACGACCTTGCGCTGCTCGCGCGCCGGCTCGGAGGCAGCGAGAGGCGTGCCGCACGTGCTGCAGAAGCGCGCGTCGTCAGCGTTGTACGACCGCAGCTCGGGCACCCCGCCATGCGCGGAGTCTAGGAGCGTGGCGCGCCGGGGGGCGGTTGATCCAGCGGAGCGGGGCCGGGGGCTGGGGCAGGGAGCGGCCCCGCTCGCGGCTGGGCGGGAGGACCTACGGAGCTAGTCGTCTCCACCGTCGTCGTCGTCATCGTCGTCGTCCCCGCCGCCGTGCTCGGGGCCGTCGTCGTCGTCATCGTCGTCGTCGTGCTTGACGACGATCTGCTTCGTCGTCGTGTTCGCGTTGCCGCTCGGGTCGGTCACGCGGAGGGTCACGGTGTACGTACCCGCGGCGCCGAAGCGGTGCTTGACCTTGATGCCGGTGGCGTCATACGTGCCGTCGCTCGTGAAGTCCCACTGGAACACGAGCTGGCTGTCCGGCGACTGCTCGTCGCTCGAGCAGCTTCCGTCGAACTTGACCTGCGTGTTCTTGTTGGGCTTCTTCGGCGAGTACTTGAAGCACGGCGCCGGGCCGCTCTCGTCGATGACCCTGACGATCACCCGCGCTATCGACGTGCCGCCCTTTCCGTCGGAGGCCTTGTAGCGGAACGAGTCGTTGCCCACGAAGCCCGCGTCGGGCGTGTAGGTGACGGTGTTGTCCGCGTTCCTGGTCGCCGTTCCGTTCAGCGGCTCCTCGGTGATCTCAGCAACCGTGAGCACGTCCCCGTCAGGATCTGTGTCGTTCGCGAGGACGCCGATCGTGACCGGGGTGTTCTTGTTCGTGCTCGCGGTGTCGTCGCGGGCGGTCGGGAGCCTGGTTGGGCGGCGGCGGGCAGTCGAGGGCGGTGTTCGTCACCTCGACGCCGTCGATCCACCAGCCCGCGCCGATCAGTGCGCCCGGCTCGAGCCGGTCGGTCGCGAGCCGGAAGCGGAAGAGGACGTCGGGGCCGGCCAGCGCGCCGACATTGACCGTGACCTGCGACATCTCGGTCGGGACGGTCCCGAGGGCGGGACCCGTCCACGCCGACCGTCCGGCGATCGGACTTCCGAAGTCCGCGGAGATGGTGCCGTTGTAGCCGCCTGTCGACGAACACCGCGCCGGCGGCGAGGATGTCCTGCCAGGTGCCACCGTTGTCCTTGCTGAACTCGAGCACGCCACCGTCGAAGCCGTCCTCGAGCAGGTACCGGTGCTGGAAGGTCAGGAGGCTCGCTCCAGTCAGGTCCTGAGCCGGCATGACGAGTCGGTCGTCCTTGAGCATGAGCGTCGTTCCGTCGCTGAACCACGAGTGGTTCGTCGGGCTCGTCGTGGTCGGGTCGTTGAGGACGGACCAGGTCTGGCTCAGCGGGTTCTCGTTCACCTCGGTCTGAGTCGTCCACCCATCCGAACCGGACTCGAGGTCGTCGGTGAACGTCCCGGTCGGGCAGCGCGGCGTGATCGTCATGAGGACGTTGGCCGTGTCCGTGTTCCCGTCGGGATCTCGAACCGTGTAGCTGAAGGAGTCGGTTCCCGAATGTCCCGCGTCCGGCGTGTACGTGATCGAGTTGTTGGCGTTGACCACCGCCGTGCCGTGCGGCGGGTCCGTGGCCGTCGTCACGTCGAGCGCCTGGTTCTGCGGGTCTGTGTCGTTCGAGAGCACGTTGATCGTGATCGCCGCGCCCTGGGGCGTGGTCGCGCTGTCGTTGACCGCGTTCGGCACGCCCGACGTCACACCGCAGGCCCGGAGGGTGTACGTCCCCTCGCTCGTCGTGTCGACGTTCGCGAGGAGACCTGTTCCGGCCCCGCCCACGAGCACGACCGTGTCTGCGTTGATCGCTGTCAGCACGGCTCCGACTGCAGGGCTGCCGACCTTCGAGGTCGCGACGGTGACCTGAATCGTCCCGTCGGCCGTGAACGTGCCCTTGTCCGCGGCACCCTGTGTCTGGAAGATCCCGTTCGCGTCGAGCGAGCCGTACTCGAATTTCACGCCCGTCGGCTCGAATGTGTTCATGTCGACGAAGTACGTGGTCGCACCCGAGGTCCAGACCATCCGCCACGAGCTGTTGCGCGGCAGAGAGTCCGGAGTGAGGCCGCGGACCTTCAGCGTCCACTGGAGATACGAGCCGGGGTTGCCGTCGAGGGACGGGTTGATCCCGGCCACCGACAGCGACTCGATGTCGTAGGCGGGCGAGTTGGGAACGCCGTCGACGAAGGCCTGGTCGTTCGCGGGATCCGTGACGACCGTCTCCGACGGGATGACGCACGGATCGACGCTGACGCCGGTCTTGCGAACGGCGACCGGGAGCCGGCTCGCCGGAATGGTCGCGACGCTCGGGGAGAGCGTCACCGCGCCGAAACGCCACGCGTTCGGCGTGCCGTTGGTATTCGTGGCCGTGATCGTCAGCTCCCGCGATGCGCCGGGGGCGATCGTGAACGTCGCCGGCGCCACCGTAAGCGGTCGCGCCCGGCGGGTTGGCCACTGTCGCCGTCCACGTGACCGGCAGCGAGGCGGAGCTCGTCACCGTGCGCGTCCATGTGCACGAGGTCTGGCAGCTCTCGTTCGCCATGGACGCGATGTTCAGCGTCTTCGGATCGCCGGGCGTCGTCGGGTTGCCGGGATCCGCGTTCAGGTACGCGTCCGGGGCGACGTCGAGCAGGAGCCCCGCCCGCGCAGCGCGTCGGAGCTCGACCCGGCCGCCGCCCATCTCGAACGGCGTCGCAGGCGTTGCGGAGTCTTCCTTCAGGACGCCGTGTGCCTCCGCGCCCTCTCCCGGCGACGTCGTGAAGCCGGTCGTCATCAGCGCCGACTTGAGCTGGTTCGGCGTCCAGGTCGGCCTCAGCTTGCGGAGCAGCGCCACTGCGCCCGCCGCGTGCGGGCTCGACATGGAGGTGCCGCTGATGATTCCGTACTCGGGCATCGTCGGGCCGACCGTCGTCAGCGGCGTGTTGAACGCTGCGTAGACGTCGACACCGGGAGCCGTGACGTCGGGCTTGATGACGCCCGGCACGCTCGGGTTCGGGCCGCGCGAGCTGAACGACGCCATCACGTCTCCGTTCGCGGCGGCAGTGTTCTCGACCAGGCCCGTGATGCGCGCGGTGTGGTTCGTGCCGCCGCCCGCGAGCCACGCCTTGAGCGCGACGCCGTCGTCGAACGAGATGTGCACGGCGGGCAGGGCGTGCATGTCGGCCGTGAGCGAGTCGCCGCTCGCAGCGTCGTTGACGAGCACCATGCCGACGCCGCCGGCGTTCTTCACCTCCTGGCCCTTCGCGACGCGACCGTAGGTTCCGCGATCGCAGACGACGATCTTGCCGGCGAGCTCGTTGGGATCGAATGCCGGCTCGGAGCCGACACCTGTCGTCGGATCGGCCGTGCCGGCCCCGCAGAGCGGCGTGTTGTAGGGCGGTGCCCCGGCGTAGACGATCGGCGCCGGACCGACGCCGGACGCGACGCTCTTGCCGGTGATGGTGGCCGGCGGCGCCGCAGCGCCACCGGCCATCTGAGTCAGCTCGCTCAGCAGGCTCCGGTTGTGCGTGCTCGCGCCGACGCTCATCACCCACGGAGCGTCGGACGGAGAGCCGACGGTCGACGAGCCAGGCCCGTCGTTACCCGCCGAGACCGAGCCGAAGACGCCAGCCGCGTTCGCGCCGAGGAACGCGATCGCGTTCGGATCCGTCCACGGATTGCGCGACGCGCCGCCGATCGAGAAGTTGATGACGTCCACCATGTCGAGCGTCGCCTGCTCGATCGAAGCCACGGTTGCCGAGACCTGGCAGCCGCCGACCGCCGGCAGGCCTGTGCACGCCTTGTACGCGATGACGTTCGCGTGCGGCGCGACGCCTGAGATCGGCTTCGTGTATGTGATCGTGGGCGCAACGAGCGAGGCGCTGAGGACGTTGCCGGCGACGGTGCTCGCCGTGTGGCTTCCGTGCGCGTTGTCGTCGAACGGCGTCGTGCCCGTGAAGTCGTACATCCCGATCAACTTGTCGTTGCAGAGGACGGGATTGAGGGGCGCGCACGCGCCGTAATGCCTGGTCCGCGGGTTCGTGTGGTTGAACCCGTCTCCGCCCACGTCGGCGAAGGACGGATGATCGTGGTTGATGCCGGTGTCGATGATCCCGGCCACGATCCCCTCGCCCTTGTTGCCGGGGAGGCCGCCCGTCGCGGAGCCGTTGTAGATCCCGCCGGCGCCGATCCAGGCCGGGCCGGCGTCGGTCAGGAGCTGCCGCGTCTCGTCGGCCTGCACCCGCTTCACGCCGGGTAGCGCGGCGACGCGCTGGGCCTCGCTCTCGGTGACCTGGACGGCCATGCCGTTGTAGGCAGCGCGGTAGCGGAACTTCACCGCTACGGAGCGACCGAGCGCCGCGTCCATCGCGGCCTTGACGGCGTTCTGGCGCGAGGCCAGGTGCCCGAGGTACGCGACGCTCGCCGGGCTCGACGGATTCAGCCGCGTCGCCCCGATCTTGGCGGGCATCGTCGGCGCAAGTCCCGCGACGCCTCCGCCGTAGAGCGCAAGCGGCGGCTCGGCGAGCTGGACGATGTACGTGGACTCCGCAGCGGGAGCGGAGGTCGCGCTCGGGCTCGAGAGGACGAGCGCCGCCAGCGCAGCGATTCCGACGACAAGGGCGTGCCGGCGAAACGCGTACAACCGGACCCGACCCCGAGAAACTGACCCACGCATCGACAAACCTCCCGCGTCCGCTAGATGCCACCATCAAGAGTGGTGAGTAATTCGAACGTAACACACCACTGGCGGGGGTGTCAACGCTCCCGTGCGAAATCGCGACCGCTTCTCGCGTAGTCGACCGGGGCCCGTCAGGGAGGGCTAGCGAGCTGCCGGCTGGAGCTCGGCGAGCTCGATACCCGCGGCGTACTCGGCCGCGAGCTGAGGATCGAAGCGACCGGCGCCGACCTCGCGCACGGCCGCCGCTCCCGCGGCCACTGCGTCGCGAACGGCCGCGTCGAGCGGCCGCTCGTCGACGACTGCGGCGAGGAACTGCGCGAGCAGCACGTCGCCCGAGCCGACGCCCGAGACCGGCTCGACGAACGGCGCGAACGCCCGCAGCCGGCGCGTCTTGCGCCCGAAGCGGAGGAGCGCGAAGCAGCCGTTCTCGAGCGTGATCAGGACGTTGCGCGGGCCCATCTCGGCGATCGCGTCGAGCGCCATGAGAAAGTCGTCGTCGTCCTCGAGCTCCTGGCCGACGAGCTGCTCGGCCTCGCCCTGGTTCGGCGAGACGAGGAACGGAGCGGCGTCGACGCCCGCGGCGAGCGCCGCGCCCTCGCTGTCGAGCACGACGCGCACGTCGCGCCGCGCGAGGTCACGGATCGCGTCGGCGTACAGGGAGGTGGGCACCTTCCGCGGCAGCGACCCCGCCAGTACGACGAAGTCGGCGCCGCGCGCGAGGTAGTGCAGCTTCTCCATCAGCGTCTCGATCTCGTCGCCGCTCACCTCGGGTCCCCACTCGTTGATCTCGGTGTACGTGCCGACGGTCGGGTCGACGACGGCGGTCGACGTGCGCGACTCGCCGGAGATGCGGACGAAGTCGTTGAGGATCGCCTCGGAGGTCAGCTCTTCGACGATTCGCGTCCCCGTCCGCCCCCCGCAGAGACCCGTTGCGACGACCGGCACCTCGAGCAGCTTGAGCGCGCGGGCGACGTTGATCCCCTTGCCGCCGGCGAGCGTGAGGACCTCGCTCGAGCGGTGCCGGTGGCCCACCTGGAATCCCGGAACCGTGAGCGTGCGGTCGAGGGCCGCGTTCATCGTGACGGTGACGATCACGTGACGAGCCCCCAGAGATTGGACGCGGTGGCCTTCACGAACCACGAGGCCTTCCCGAAGACCCCGGGCTCGGTTACGTCGGCCGCTGCGACGAGGTTCGACGAGGCGAGCAGCGTGTCGCCCTCCCAGACCTCGACGCGCCCGAGCACCTGGCCGCGCCGAACGGGGAGACCGACCGACCGCGGAGCGACGACCCGCTCGAGAAGCGACCGGCTCTCGTGCACCGTCCGCCTCATCGTCCGCGGGGCGACCAGGTCGACGGCAGAACGGCCGTAACCCGTCTCGGCCGTTGCGTAGACGCGCGTCGAGTCGATGGCCGCGATGACGCGGTAGCGCGCGAGCCCGTACGAGAGGAGCGTGCGCAACGCCTCGTTTCGTTCCGTGCGGGAGTCGCCTCCGAGGGTCGCGCCGAACACGGTCGCGCCGCGCGCGGTGGCACCGGCCGCCTCCGACCAGCCCGCGGCCGCGGTGTGCCCCGTCTTCCCGCCGACGAGCGGCGCCCAGCTCGCGTTGAGGTCGTCGGTCGAGGGAAAGTCGCGGCCCTGGAACGTGAAGGTCGTGCGGCCGAGCGCATCTCGGAGGATCGGGATCCCGAGCGCGTGCCGGACGAGGAGCGCCGCGTCGCGGGCGCTCGACAGATGTCCGGCCGCGTCCAGCCCGTGCGGGTTCTCGAACGTCGTGTCGGTGAGCCCGAGCTCGAGCGCCTTCGCGTTCATGAGCCGCACGAATCTCTCCGTGGAGCCGCCGCCGGCATGCAGCGCGAGCGCGGCCGCCGCGTCATTTGCGCTCGGGATCAGCGCCGCGCGGACGAGCTCCGAGACCGTCAGCTCCTCTCCGCCCTGGAGGAAGATCGTGGAGCCGCCGATGCCGGCTGCAGCTGCCGGCACCCGAACGACGTCGGAGGGACGCGCGTGCTCGAGGGCGACGATCGTCGTCATCAGCTTCGTGATGCTCGCGATCGCGCGCGAGCGCCGGGAGTTCCGCTGGGCGAGCACGGTCCCGTCCTGCCCGACGAGGTACCAGGCCTCGGCGTCGATGCGCGGCGCGTCCTGCGCTGTAGAGGCTTGGACAGGTGTGACCAGGGCAGCCGCGACGGCGACGACCGCAAGGAGCGGAGCTCTGCGAAGCACCGGCCGGGACTCTAGTTGTTCCGCATGACCGGATCCGCTCGCGCGGATCCCGGTGCTGCGCAAGATCGGGATCCGCGATCGCGGATCCCTATCGCGCCAAGGCTTGGCGCTCAAAGTCCCTAAAGCGCGCCCGCTTCGCGGCCGCGATGTAGGCGCGTCGCTTGAGCGCTCGACCTCACCAGCCGGCGGCGGCCCAGACCTGTCCGGCGAGGCGTTCGGCCTCGTTGGCGGCCGCGACGCGCCAGTCCTCTTCCGTCTCGCGAAAGGCGAAGATCACGGACCGGGACGCGGTCACGAGCGCGCTCGCGGGACCGCATGTGAACGCCCTCGCGACGTCGGCCGGTGTCGCACCCTGCGCACCGATGCCCGGAAGCAGCATCGTCGCCTGCGGCATCAGCTTCCGCGCCTCCGAGACCGCGCGCGGGTAGGTCGCGCCGACGACCGCGCCGACGCTCGACATCCCGCACTCGCCGACGAGCGGCTGCCCCCACTCGTGCACGAGCGTCGCGAGGTACTGCCAGAGCGGGCGCCCGTCCGAGAGCGTCAGGTCCTGCACGTCGGCTGCGCCGGCGTTCGAGGTGCGGACGAGAAGGAAGATGCCGGAGCCGTGCCGGCGGCAGGCGGCCAGGAAGGGCTCGACGGAGTCGTGCCCGAGGTACGCGCTGACGGTCATCGCATCGGCGACCGGCCCGGAGCCCGAGCCGTTCCGCGGCTCGAGGAAGGCCGAGGCGTACGCGCGCGAGGTCGAGCCGATGTCGCCGCGCTTCGCGTCGAGCACGACGAGCAGGCCGCTCGAGCGCGCGTAGTCGCTCACCTCCTCGAGCGCCTTCACCCCGTCCGAGCCCAGCGCCTCGAAGAAGGCCGACTGCGGCTTGACGGCGACGACGTACGGCCCGACGGCGTCCACGATCCCCTTGCAGAACCGGGCGACCGCGGATGCCGCAGCCGCACGCCCGAGCACGCCCTCGCCCCGGAGCTCCATCGGGAGCAGGTCGAGGCGCGGGTCGAGGCCCACGACGAGCTGGCTTCGCTTCCTCTCGACGGCGTCGGCGAGGCGGTCGGCGAAGTTCCGCTCCTCTGCCACGGGGCCATCGTACGGTCGATGACGGCCGCCCCGCGCGACCGACCCCCAACCTCCCCCAGGGGCACTCCCGTGTCCCTGAGATCACGGTATCGAGGAAGTGTTGGCGCGTGGGAGGCGGCTTCGCGCCGAGAGTGCAACATTCGCGGCTGACGCTCTGCGACGCGACTACGCCGCGAGGATCTCGCCGGAGTCGAGCGGGACGACGCGGAGCTCCGGTCCGGGCCGGCGGAGAAACCCGCTGATGACGAGGAGCTCGTCCGCATCCTCGGGCGCGAACGACGGCGCTGCGAGCGACGCCTCGGCCATCCCGGCCTCGATCTCGAGCCTGCCCGCTCCGCCCTCGGGAATCGTGCGCACCGCCGCAACCCGACCCCCGGTGACGAAGAACGCGCGCCGGAAGCCTGGCTCGAGCGCGGGAGCGAGGAGGCAGACCCGCGTCGCGCGAAGCCGGTCGAGCTCGGCGATGCGGGCGACGACCTGCTCCAGGGCAGCGAGTCGGTCGCGGACGCGGGCGGCGTCCTCGAAGCGAAGGTCGCGGGCGAGGCGGCGGAGCTTCGCGCGCATGGCGGGGAGCGCTCCCGCGGGATCGTCCCCCTCGAAGCCCTCGAGCGCCCGGGCGGCGGCGCGAGCCTTGTTCCTGCTCCCGATCGGGCCGAGCGGCCCTGGCGTCAGCACAGTCGCCCAGCGGTCGCCTCGGCGCTCGAGGTACGCGCAGCGCTCGGGCCGCGTCGCGCGGGCGTTGGCGGGCGGACGGACGTCGCGGATGAGGCGAAGCTCCTCGAGCGCCGCCTCCAGCTCGGAGCCGAGCCGCCGCCACTCGACCCGCTCGAGCGCTCCCAGCGCCGCCTCGACCGCGGGGCGTTGCCGGTCACCCGCGAAGTACGAGCGGAGCCGGGCCCGCAGGTCGCGCGCCTTGCCGATGTAGAGGACGGTGTCGTTGCGGTCGCGGAAGAGGTAGACACCGGGACCATTCGGCGCGCCGGCGACCAGCGCGCGCCTCGTATTGAGTCGGCGGGCGCGCGGCGCGGCGAGCTCGAGCACATCGGCGAGCGTGCGCGCGCCGCGCTCCTGGGAGAGACCCAGCAGCGCGATCAGGATCTCCGCCGTCGCGAGCGCGTCCGGCAGCGCGCGATGACACGGCTCCGTCGAGACGCCGAAGAAGTGGGCGAGATGGGCGAGCGAGAAGCGGCCGCTGCGGCCGTGCAGGACCCTCCGCGCGAGCCAGACCGTGTCGACGACGGGAGCGGCGACGCGCCGTCCCGTCAGACGCTCGAGCTCGTGCTCGATGAAGCCGACGTCGAAGCGCGCGTTGTGCGCGGCGAGCGGCGCCTCGCCGGCGAACGCGACGAAGCGCCGGACCGCGACTTCGGCACGGGGAGCGCGCCGCAAGTCCGCATCGCGTATCCCGGTCAGCTGGGCGACGAACGAGGGGAGCGCCGTGCCCGGGTCGACCAGCGTCTCGAAGGTCTCGGCGATCTCGAGCGCTCGGACGCGGACCGCGCCGATCTCGCAGATCCGGTTGCGCTTCGCCGAGAGCCCGGTCGTCTCCAGGTCGAAGACGATGAGCTCCGCGTCCTCGATCGGAGTCTCCACGCCGGCGTCGCCGGCAAGCCCGACGCGCGAGCCGAGCCAGGCGAGGCGAGAGTCGCCGTCGACGACGTCGGCGAGCAGCGAACGCGCGAGCGCGGCCGGCGAGCGCTCGAGCGCGAAGAGGACGCGCGCTGCCTCCTCCGAGGTGACGGCGCCACGCCGCGCCTGGACGAGCTCCACGAGCCGATCGGCCGCGTCGAACGAGAGCTGCATGGCTCGACGCTAGCGAACATATGTTCGTATCTCAAGTCCCGGCACGAGACGAGACGCAAAGGGGCCGCCTCCCGGCGGCCCCTCGAAACCCCTGCGCGAAGCTTGCGCGCTAAGCCGGGCTGGCTGCCCCGCTCTTGACCGCGGACTTGAGTGCGCTACCGGCGGTGAACTTCGGCACCGTCGTCGCCTGGATCTGCACGCGCTCGCCCGTCCTGGGATTGACTCCCATGCGCGCGGCACGAGCCGAGCTGGAGAACTTCCCGAAGCCCGTGAACGTGACCGAGTCGCCGCGCTTCAGCGTGTCGGTGATGGTGTCCAGCACCGCGTCGACCGCTTCCGATGCGTCGCGCTTCGAGAGGCCTGCCCTGTCGGCGACGGCATCGACGAACTCTTGCTTTGTCACTGTCCCTCCTCCTGTCGTACGTCGTATTCGCCCTCGGGGACGCGAAGGACCCTAACAGCCCTTCGCTTTTGGCTCAACCATCACGTTTTGCGGCGGTTTTTCGCAGTTCCAGGAGCTCTTGCGCTCGGAAAAGCGCCCGCAAACGGACGCCGACGCGCGCGAGAGCGTCGGAACCGCCCTCCTCACGATCGACCACGCAGACGGCCGTGCGGACGACGAGACCCTCGTCTCGGAGGGCCGACACCGCCTCCACGAGCGCGCCGCCCGTGGTGACGACGTCCTCGAGAAGGCACACGAGCTCGCCTGGCTCGTAGGTGCCCTCGATCCGTTTCGCCGTGCCGTATTCCTTGGCTTCACCGCGGACGATGATGAAGGGGAGATCGGACGTCAGCGATGCCGAAGCGGCCAACGCAACGGCGCCGAGAGCGGGGCCGGCAAGCCGAACGGCGTCCGGCTCGAACTCGGCAGCCGCCTCCGCGAGCCTCGTGCCGAGCGCGCGCAAGAGCGTCGGCTCGGTCTCGAAGCGGTACTTGTCGAGGTACCAGGTCGAGCGCTTGCCCGAGCGCAGGACGAAGTCGCCCTCGAGCAGCGCCCGGTCGACGAGCATCGAGCCGAGGTCGCTCGTCATCGCGCGACGACCGTGCGCGCGACGGCGGCGAGCCGCTCGAACTCGGGCGAGCCGGGCTCGAGCACGATGTCGGAGCCGTCCGCGTACGCGACGATCGCGCGCTCGTGAGGCCCGCGGCCCTGGACGAGGAAGCGCCACGCCCAGACGGCGAGCGCGATCGCGAGCGCGAGTCGCAGGAGCCGCCTCACTCGGTCGCCTCCTCTTCCTTCTTCTTCGGCGTGCGGCGTCGCTTCGGCTTCGTCGTGATCCCGTTCAGGCAGGTGCGCAGGTCGTAGACGACGAGGCCCGACGTCGGGCCGGGGCCGGTCGTCGCGGCGATCGTCCGCCCGCCCTCGCGGAGGACGAACAGCCCGCCGTCTGCGAGCTCGACCTCCACCCTCGCGACATCGGCCGCGGTCGCGTGCAGCTCTCCCGCACCGGCGACGAGTGCAGCTGCGGCCCCTGCGAGCGTCTCGGCCGCGACCGGATCGTCGTCGGTCGACGCGAGGATCGCGCCACCGTCCTCGAGGATGACGGCGCGCTCGACCTGGGACGAGAGCTCCGTCAGCTCGGCGAGGGCCTGCGCGGCGTCCATCGCGCCGACGCTACCACGGCCACGAGGAGCCCCTAGCACTCTTTCGCGAGCGCCGCTGCCAGCGCGTGTGCTGCCCGCGCTCGGTGTGAGTGCTCCGACTTCCAGGCGTCGCCGAGCTCGGCGACCGTCTCCGACTCGCCGAGCGGGACGAAGATCGGGTCGTAGCCGAAGCCCTCGCTGCCTCGGCGCTCGTGGGCGATCTCGCCCTCGAGCGTGCCCGAGCCGCGCACCTCGCGGCCGTCGGGCGCGAGGGCGACGAGCTCGCAGCGGTAGCGCGCGCGGCGGTCGGGCACGCCTTCGAGCGCGGCGAGGAGATCTTCGATCCAGTTCGTCGACCAGCGCGCCGACTCGACTCCCGGCCGGCCGTCGAGCGCGTCGACCTCGATCCCCGAGTCCTCGCCCGCGACCCAGTCCGCCGGCGCGGCGTGCTCACGCCCGTGCCGCGCCTTGATCCGCGCGTTGTCGAGGAAGGTCTCGCCGTCCTCGACCGGCTCGTCCGGCGTCTCGAGGAGGGCGATCTCCCAGTCGGGAAGTGCGCGTACGAAGCTCGCGGAGCTTGTTCTCGTTTCTGCGACGCGAGGACGAGCCTCACGCCCTGGGGAGCAGCCGCCGCCTCGCCCTGGGCGGCGGTCAGCCGCTCGATCCCGCCGGCAGCCAGGTCGAGCATCTCGTCGAGCAGCTCGCGCGAGAAGGGATCCCGCTCGGCCGTCGCCTGCACCTCGACGAGCTCGGCCCCGCCGGTCATGACGACGTTCATGTCCGTCTCCGCGCTCGAGTCCTCCTCGTAGTCGAGGTCGAGCACGGCCTCGCCGGCGACGATGCCGACCGAGACCGCCGCCACCGATCCGGTCAGCGCCTTCGAGAGCCCGAAGCGGTCGAGCGCGCGGCTCGCGGCGATCCAGGCGCCGGTGATCGATGCGCAGCGGGTGCCTCCGTCGGCCTGGAGGACGTCGCAGTCGAGCCAGAGCGTGCGCTCGCCGAGCGCGTCGAAGTCGCATACCGCCCGCAGCGCGCGACCGACGAGGCGCTGGATCTCGACCGTCCGCCCGTCGGGCCGCCCACGCGAGACCGCGCGCGGCGTCCTCTCCCCCGTCGACGCGGGCAGCATCGAGTACTCGGCCGTCATCCAGCCGCGGCCCTTGCCGTAGAGCCAGCGCGGGACGCCCTCCTCGATCGTCGCCGTGCAGAGGACGAGCGTCTTGCCCTGGCCGTACAGCACCGAGCCGTGCGGCTGCTCGAGGTAGTCGAGGTCGAGCCTGAGCGGGCGGAGCTCGTCCGGCCGGCGGCCGTCGGCCCTCATGCCGCGGCGGCCTCGAGCGTCGCAACCTCGACGTGCTCGGCAGCGGCGATCGGGAGCTGCAGGAATCGCCGGCCCATCTCGCGGAAGAGCGCCGTGTCGCCGGTCGTCAGGAAGCGGTACGAGCCCTCGCGCGACTCGGCGTTCTCGATCCCCTTGCGCATGAGCGTCTCCGCGACCTCGCGCGCGGTCTCCTCCGCGGAGAAGACGAGCGTCACGCCGCGACCGAAGACGCGCTGGAAGATCGGGCGGATGAGCGGGTAGTGCGTGCAGCCGAGGATGACGGTGTCGACTCCGGCCTCGCGAAGCGGCGCCGCGTACTCGCGAACGGCCTCGGCCGTCTGCTCGCCGAACGGGTCGTCGCCCTCGATGAGCGGGACGAGGCGCGGGCACGCGACCGGCATGAGCTCGGCGCCGGCGTCGAGAGAGCGCACCAGCTCCGCGTACCGCCCGCTCGCCACGGTCGCCTCGGTTGCGAGCAGACCGATGCGGCGGTTCCGGGTCGCGAGCACGGCGGCGTGCGCTTCCGGCGCGAGCACCCCGAGCACGGGAACCGAGAGCCTGCGCTGGAGATCGGGCAGCGCCGCGGCGGTCGCCGAGTTGCACGCCGCGACGATCAGCTTCACGCCCTGACCCTCGAGGTAGCCCGCGATCTCGGCGGCGAAGCGGCGGATCTCCTCGAGCGGCCGCGGCCCGTACGGGAGCCGGGCGCCGTCGCCCAGGTAGAGGAAATCCTCGTGCGGCAGCGTGACGAGGCACTCGTGCAGGACGGTCAGCCCGCCCATGCCGGAGTCGAAGACGCCGATCGGGCGCTCGTCCATCGGCGGGATTGTAAGAAGACAAGCGCCAAGCGGCCGACCTTCCGCGGAACCGCCGCTACCCTTCGCGGCCGTGGTGAAGGTCTGGTTCACGGGGCTCGCCGCAGCGCTCGTCCTGTTCGTCGGCGAGGCGACCGGCTCCACCGCCTCGACGCAGAACGTCTCGATCCCGATGGACGACGGCGTCACGATCGCGGCCACGCTGCACCTCCCGGACGGCACGCCGCCGGCCGCGGGCTGGCCGGCGATCGTCTTCCTGCACGGGCTCTCCGGGAACAGGGAGTCGATGAACGCGCTCGTCTCCGGCTACGGCTTCGTCGCGCAGGGGTTCGCGGTGCTCGCGTTCGACGCACGCGGCCACGGACAGTCCGGCGGGCTCGTCGGGATCGACGGCCCGCGCGAGATCGCCGACACGCGCGCGGTCTTCCAGTGGCTCGCCGACCGCCCCGACGTCGACGGCGGGAACATCGGCGCCTGGGGGATCTCGTACGGCGGCGGCGCGGTGCTCAACTCGCTCGTCGCCGGCGTGCCTTGGGGAGCCGTGTTCACGGTCGAGACCTGGACCGACCTCTACGCCGCGCTGATGCCGCAGGGCCTCGTGAAGTCGGGTCTCGTCGCCGGCCTGGCCGGCTCGATCCCGGAGGCGAAGCGCGATCCCGCCGCTCGCCGCGGTCCAGGCCGCAGCCTTCGCCGGGAACGCGGCCGCGCGTCAAGCCCTGGGCAGACGAGCGCTCGAGCCTCTCGAAGCTCGGCTCGGTGACGACGCCCGTGTTCATGGCCCAGGGGCGGCGCGACTTCCTCTTCGGCATCGACCAGGGCGCGCAGGCGTTCCAGCGGCTCCGCGGGCCGAAGGCGCTCTACGTCGGGCTGCACGGCCACGCCCCGTCGACCTTCCCCGCGGCCGGACACCGGCGTCCTGATGACTCGGGCGCGCGAGTGGTTCGACTGCTATCTCAAGAGCGCGCTCTGCGATCCCGCGACCAGGCGAGCGTGTACGTCGCGCCGGAGAACTTCAAGGGCCAGGTGCCGCGGCGCGGCGGGACGCTCCCGCCCGTCTCGCCGAACGTCGTCGCGTTCCCCGGCGTCTCGACCTTCGCGAAGATCGGGAAGGCGGTGCGCTCGGCACCGCTCCGCAAGGCGGTCGAGGTCTACGGCTCGCCGACGCTCCGGACGTCGGTCGCCGCGAGCGGCGGCTGGTCGCGGCTCGTCGCCGTCCTGACGGCGCGCACGCCGCAGGGGAAGGAGATCGTCGTCAGCGCCGGCGGCGTCCCGACGAAGCCGGGAGCGCAGAAGCTCACGATCAAGCTCGCGAGCCAGGCGACGTTCATCCCGCGCGGCTCGCGGCTCACGCTGACGCTCGGCTCGTCGTCGCTCGCGCAGTCGACGTCCAACCTGCTCTACCTCGACCTGCCGATGGCGGCGACCGCCCGCGTGCGCGTCGGCAGCGCCGTCCTCACGCTTCCGGGCCTGCGCACGCCGGTCACGCAAGTGAGGCTCGCGCTCGCGGCCGCGGCGCTCGCGGCGCTCGCGCTCGCTTCGCTCGCCGGCGCGCGGCCCGCGGCGGATCCAGGCGTGACGGCGACGAGCATCCTCCTCGGCGGAACCGTCCCGCTCACGGGCGAGGCCGCTGCGTTCGGCGCGGTCGGCCCCGGGGCGAAGGCGTACTTCGACTACGTCAACGCGAAGGGCGGCGTCCACGGGCGGAAGATCGAGTACCGCTTCTACGACGACGCGTACAACCCCGCGCAGACCGTCCAGCTCACCCGCCGTCTCGTCGAGCAGGACCGCGTCTTCGCCGTCTTCAACTCGCTCGGGACGGCCAACAACCTCGCGATCCGCGAGTACCTGAACGCGCAGAAGGTGCCGCAGCTCTTCGCGGGCGACGGCTCGCGCGCGATCGGCACCGGCTCAGCCCGCTACCCGTGGACGATGGGCTTCCTCATGAGCTACCGGGGCGAGGGCGACGTCTACGGGAAGACGCTCGTGCAGTCGAGGCCGCGGGCGCGAGTCGCGGTCCTCTACGAGAACACCGAGCTCGGGACGGGACATGCTCACGGGGCTCACGCGGGCGATCGCGGGGAAGGGGCCGAGGATCGCGGCGCAGGAGTCGTACGAGCTCACCGCCTCCGACGTGAGCTCGCAGATCGCGCGGCTGAAGGGGTCGGGCGCGGACACGCTGATGCTCTTCGCGACGCCGAAGTTCTTCATCCAGGCGCGTGGTCGCGACCCACAAGCTCGCGTGGAAGCCGCGCGTCTACATCGCGTCGGTCTCGATCGAGCCGGGGATCATGTCGATCGCGCGGGTGAACGCCCCGGAGCTGACGAGAGGCGCGCTCTCGATCGCGTTCCTCAAGAACCCGAACGACCCGGTCTGGGCGAAGGACAAGGGGATCGCGCTCTACCGCTCGATCATGCGCAAGCACTACCCGGCCGGGCGGATCTCCGACGCGTACCACGTCTACGGCATGACGGTCGCGTGGACGATGGTCGAGACGCTGCGGAAGGCGGGCAAGAACCTGACGCGCGCAGGGGCTGCTCCGGGCGGCGCAGGGCCTCGACCTCGCGGGCAACCCGTGGCTGCTCCCCGGGCATCCGCCTCCAGACCTCGAAGCGCGACTACCGCCCGCTCGAGCACGTGTACCTGTACCGCTACGACAACAAGGAGTGGGTCAAGGCGAGCGGGTTGCTCCGCGCTGACGCTGGCGAGGAGCGCGTTTGCAACACTCGAAAACCGAGAACTCTGAGCATGGCTTGACTTCGAAAAGGGAGGGAATCACATGAAACGACGCATCTGGACGATCGCCGTCGGCATGGCCGCCGTGGCCGCGATCGTCGCCGTTCCGGCGGCGTACGCGGCCTACACGACCGCCAAGCTCGAGGTACGGCTCGCGACGACCGGCGTCAACGTGAACGCCACGCTGAGCCCGGACGACGACCCGACCGCGAGCGTTCGCATCTTCGCGCCCACGGGCGCCGACGCTGACCACGACCCAGGCGCCCGGCACCGTCCTCGGCCCCGTGCGCGCGGTCGTGAAGGCGCTCGATCTCGGAGGCGCCGACCTCCCGCTCGAGGGCCAGCTCGTCGGTCGCGCCTCCGGGCGCGGTTCCGGCGGCGACGCAGCAGGCAGTGTCTCGGAACGGTCCAGCCGCTGGCGACCTGGGTGATGACGCTCGGCGCCGCCGGGCAGACGCTGACCGTGCCGACGTACCTCGTCGCGACAACGGGCACGCAGACCGCCCTCGGACCGGCGTACATCCAGGTCTGCCTGCCTCCGCCCGACATTCCCGCGGGCACTCCGGGCCGGGCGACGTTCGGCGCGAAGCTGTACAGCGCCGACCTCACGATCGCGGGCGTCTTCAGCTCCGCGACGGGCACGTGGGTGTCGTTCTGGACGCCCTACCGACCGGGGGTCGGACAGGTCAACGTCGCCGGGCACGATCGCGTCTCCCGCGATCATCGCCGTCGGCTCGATCACCGCAACCGCACGCAGAGCCGGCGTCCGCGGAGTCGGCGCGACCGTCTCCGGCCGCGTCACGCAGGGCGGCCAGCCGCGCGCCGGCGCCGCCGTGTCGATCTTCGGCGGCCCGCGGGCGCAACCGGCTCCGCCGCCTGGGCACCGTGCGCACGAACGCGAGCGGCGCGTTCACGTTCCGCGCGCGGAGCGGCGTGTTCTTCCGCGCCAACGTCGTCGCCCCGGCTGGGACGGCGCCGGCGGCATGCACTGCGCTGACGCCGGCGATCGCTCCGGTGCCGTGCATGAACCCGACGTCGAACGGGTTCACGGCACAGAGCCGCGTCATCCGGAAGCGCTAGGCGCCTTCGAAAAACGGTAGGGGCCGGGCATGCCCGGCCCCTACGATCCGGGACATGGCCGCAACGGTCCGGCTCGGGACGTGCAGCTTCGCGGACGAGGGGCTCCTGAAGCACTGGTATCCGAAGGGCGTCTCGACGTCGAAGGCGCGGCTCGCGTACTACGCGGAGCGCTTCGACACGGTCGAGGTCGACTCGCCCTTCTACCACCTGCCCGATCCCGAGGTGACGGGCCGCTGGGCGCAGCGGACGCCGCCCGAGTTCGTCTTCCACGTGAAGGCGCACGGGTCGATGACGGGGCACGTCGAGGCCGAGCAGGAGCAGGCCTTCGCCGAGTTCCGAGCCTCGCTCGAGCCGCTCGAGCTCTCCGGCAAGCTCCGAACGCATCCTGCTCCAGTACCACCCGCGCTTCAAGAAGTCGGAGGCGGCGAAGGAGGAGCTGACGCGCGTTCGGCCGCTGCTCGACCCGCTCGTGCCGCTCGTCGAGTTCCGCCACCGCTCCTGGCTCGAGGAGGACGAGCGCAGCGGACACGTTCGCGCTTCCTCGAGGAGCAACGGGCTCGCGTACGTGTCGGTCGACGCGCCGCCCACGCGCGCCTCGAACGTGCTCCCGCCGGTCGCCGCCGCGACGCATCGGCGTCGCGTACGTCCGCTTCCACGGCCGCAACGTGAAGACGTGGAACATCAAGGCGGAGAAGTCCTCGCAGCGCTTCGACTGGATGTACCGGCCGCAGGAGCTCGAGGAGTGGGTCGAGAAGCTCGCGTCGCTGTCGGAGGGCGCGGACGAGGTGTACGCGATGTTCAACAACAATCGCGACGACTTCGCTCCACGAAGCGCGGTGATCCTCCGCGGCCTGCTCGACGAGGCCGGGATCCCCGCGAGCGGCGGGATCGAGCCGCCGCCGCTCCGGCCGACGCTCTTCTAGGGCCTCGCTCGAACGAGTGATCTTCGCGCTCGCCGCGCACGAGTTCGGCGCGAGCGGCATCTCCCTCCGTGACAGAGCAGTTTTCCAACGCGGAGGTACACCATGCGTAACGACAGTTCGCAGGGAACGCTTCGCAGAAGGCTCCCCGTCCTCGCTTTCGTCGCGACGGCCTTCGCCCTCGTCGCTCTCGTCGAGCGCGATCGCGGAGCCGATCGTCACCATCCCCGGCGACCGGCGTCGGCGGCACGGACGTGTCCGGCTCGGTGGGCAACGACCCCCAGGCCGACGTCTGCGTCGGCGACCAGCACTCCGGCGCCGACCCCAACGACCCCAGCGTCCTTCAGCTGAACGACGCGGCCTGCGCGTCGGGCGGCTCGGGCGGCTCGGGCACGCCGGCGGCACCGGCGGCTCGGGCGGATCGAGCGCGTACCGGCAGCGGCACTGTCTGCCGGCGGCGCGGCCAAGGGCTCGGCCGTCACGGCGGTGAACGCCGCCGACGCGATCGGGCTCAGGATCGCCGGCGTCCGGCAGGCATGACGAAGAACGTCCGCTTCACCCGGAACTTCCGGCTGTTCGTCACGGTCAAGGACGCGCGCGGCCTGCTCGTGCGCGGCGCGATCGTCTCCGCCGGCAAGGTTCCCGGAAGCCAGGCGACGGTCAGCGGACTGCACGCCGGCTTCAGCAACAAGACAGGCGTCGCGCGGATCCTCGTCCCGGTGACGAGGTCGATGTTCGGCAAGCGCCTGTACCTGAAGATCGCGGCCCGCACGCCGAAGGCGCGCGCGGTCGTGCTCCGGTCGGTGCTCCTGCCCAACCTCCGCTAAGCGGAGGTCCACCGGCCGGCAACAGGGAGAGAGCCGCCCCCGGCGGTCGGGGCGGCTCTCTCCCGCTCCCTCTGGAGGCCATGTCCGGTTCGATCTTGCCCCGACCCTGTAAACGTGAAAACTCTGCGCCGATCGTTCCACCGGTCGGCTGTCCTTTGCGGCCGTCGACCGAGTCCTCGAGCCGCGGAGGGGTCGGCTCCTTTACAGGGTCTGACCCTGTAAGGGTGACAAGAGCGTGACAATCGATCCACAGGGCGGCGTTAGAGTCGCCGCGTGCGCGTCCTCTCCGTCACCCACGGGCCGAGCGTGCCGGGCGGGGTCTTCGACGAGGTCGCGGAGGCCGCGGGGCACGAGCTCGAGCGCTGGGTCGTCCCGCTCGGCGGCGCGCCGCAGCCGGCCCGAGCTACGGCGCGATCATGGTCTTCGGCGGCTCGATGCACCCGGACCAGGACGAGCGGCACGCCTGGCTCGAGCGCGAGGAGTCGTTCCTGCGCGACGCGCTCGCGGGACGACGTTCCCGTCGTCGGCGTCTGCCTCGGCGCGCAGATGCTCGCGCGCGCCGCGGACGCGTGGGTCGGCCCCGCGCCCGAGCCCGAGATCGGCTGGTTCGACGTCGAGCTCACGGCCGAGGGGCGCGACGACCCGGTCCTCGGCGTGCTGCCGTCACCGACCGAGGCGTTCCAGTGGCACAGCTACACGTTCGGCGTCCCGGAGACGGGTACGGAGCTCGCGCGAAGCGCCGTCTGCACGCAGGCGTTCAGAGCGGGCATGCGCGCCTGGGGCGTGCAGTTCCACGCCGAGGTAACGCTCGCGATGGTGCGGGCGTGGACGGCGGAGGAGGCGGACGAGCTTCCGGTGCCGGTCGAGGAGTTCCTCGCCGAGACCGAGCGGCGCATCGACGAGTGGAACGGCCACGGCCGCCGGCTCGCCGCGGCGTTCCTCGCCACCGCGGATGAGCTAGGACACCTGCTCTCGACTTCGGCCGGCAGCGACGGGTCGGCGGACCACTCGTGCCACGACCCGACGTAGTTCCGCGCGTCGTACCCGGCCGCGCGCAGCACCTGCACGGCGAAGGCCGAGCGGCTCCCGACGTGGCAGTAGGCGACGATCTCGGTCCCCTCGGGCAGGCCGACGAGCGCGCGCACCTGCACCGCCGAAGTGCTCTCGAGCAGCCGCTCGAGCGGGCAGGTTGCGAGCGCCCGGGATGTGCCCGTGCCGGGGATCGCAGTGCGCGCCCGCGCTCCCCGTGAACTCGGACGGCGTCCGCACGTCGAGCAGCACGAGCGTCCTCGTCCTCGAGGCGGCCGCTCAGCTCTTGGAGCGTCTATGTCCGCCATTGCCCCAGGAACTCTCGCAGCACCTCGCCGAACCGGCCCGGCTGCTCGATGCTGAGGAGGTGACCCGCGCCCTCGAACACCTCCAGGGAGCCGAGCGAGCGCGGCGTCGGCGATCGCCCGCGCCTCCTCGACGGAGACGATCTCGTCCGCGTCGCCGACGCACACGAGCAGCGGGCCGCCGAAGGACGATGCGACGCCCGAGAGATCCGGCCGGTCGCGCATCGCCTCCTGCGCGACGGCGAGCTCCTCGGCCGGAACGTCCGTCTCGAGCTCCGCCGACACGCCGTCGCTCTCGCAGCCGCGAGATCAGCTCGTCGCGAAACGCGCGCCGCTCCGGCGTGTCCGCATCCGCCCGCGAGCCGACGAGAACGAGCCCGACGACGCGCTCCGGCGCACGGCGCGCGAGCGCCAGCGCGCAGTACGCCGCCCATCGACGCGCCGACGGCGACGAGCGGCCCTTCGAGCTCGCCGAGCAGCTGCGCGGCCCAGCCGTCGATCGAGGGCCCGCGTCCGTACAGCCGGGGCGCTGACCGGCTCGAAGCCGTCCTCGCGGAGCCCGGCCAGCTGCGGATCCCACATGCGCTCGTCCCGAGGCCACGCGTGCAGGAGAACGACCTTCACCGGCGTCAGCGGTCGATCCGCTCCGCGCCCTCGATCTCCGGCGCGTTCGCCCAGCCGTGCTCAGCGCCCTGGATCCCCATCGCGCCCGCCAGCTCGGCGAGCAGCTCGCGCGCGGGAGCGAGATCGGCAGGCGAGGACGCGGTCACGGCGATCCGCCGAATCGCCTCGGGCTCGGCGCCCGTCAGCCGCGAGACGACGCGCGGGTTCGCGGCGAGCCCGACCACGTCGCCCGGCGGCAGCGGGCCGTAGAACTCGGGCACGGAGAGGTACTCGTCAACGATCCGGCCATGCTCGAAGAGGATCATGCGCACGAGCTCGTCCCGCTCGACGCCGAGCAGAGCGACGACCGCGCCCGTGCGATCGGTGAGCTCCTTCGCAAGCCGCCGGAGCATGTCCGGATTGCGGTCGCAGACGTCGTCGTAGACCGTGATCCACCCGTGCCGCGGCGGCGCGACGAGCGATCCGCGCGAGTTGCCGGGCAGTCGCGGGACGAACTGACGCACGGCCTCGGCGATCGCCGCTCAGGTCGTCCGACTGGATGTGGATCGAGCCGAACGACGACGCCTCCTGTCGTCCGAGCCTCGCCTCGAGGTCGGCTGACGCGGCCGGTCATGATCATCACCTCGTCGCGCAGTCCCCAGCGCTGGTAGAGCGCGCGAGCGACGGTGTTCGCAGCGACCACGTCGAGATCGACCTGCTCGATTCCCTGCTCGCGAAACGCGCTCAGGACCTCGCGCATGAGGTCGGTGCCGACGCCGCTGCGCCGGTCGAGCTGGCGGACGTAGAGGTCGGTCAGCGTCCCGAACCCGGGCGCACGCCGCCGGGCGAGCGCAAAGCCGACGGGGGTGCCGTCGTCGTCGAGCGCCACGAACGCGGTCTCCGAGGCGAGGATCTCGGCGATCTCCGCGAGCTCCTTGTCGTGATCAGCCGGCCCCTCGTGTGTCGGCGGCGGGATCTCGTGGTCGAACTCCTTCCAGAGCTCCGCGATCGCGTCGAAGTCGTCGGTCGTGGCTCGGCGAAGTTCATGGGCCAACCTCGGTTGGCCCATGAACGTGTGGAGGGGTGTGGGGAACCGGGAGGTTCCCCACGCTCTCGAGAAGAAGGGGGCAGCGCCTTCGCAGACGAATCCGCTCCGCGGACTCCGTCGCGGCAGGCTGGGGAAACATGGTTTCCCCCACCAACGCGAGCCGAAGGCGAGCGTTCGTTCACCCTGCGAGCCTCGCCCATGAGCAGGAACTGCGCGGACAGGTTCTGGAACGGCGCGAAGCGCTCGCCCATGGAGCGGACCTCCTTGATCGACAGCGGCCGGCCGTCAGCGTAGAACGCCGCGACGGCCTTTCGCAGTCCGAGGTCGCCCGCCGGCCAGGCGTTCGGCCGGGCGAGGTGGCGGGCGAGGAACCAGTCCGCCGTCCACTCGCCGAGGCCGGGGAGCGAGGTCACCGCGGCGGCGACTTCGTCGTCGGGCAGGAGCGCGAGCGCGTCGAGGTCGAGCTCCGAGCGGGCGAGGCCGAGGACGTACGCGATCTTGCTCTGCGAGAAGCCGACGCCTTCGAAGTCGGCGAGGTCGGCTGAAGCGATCCGCTCGCGCGAAGGGAACTCCCACGCGACGTCGTGCTTCACGCCGAAGCGCTCGATGAAGCGCGAGCGGATCGCCGCGGCCGCGAGCAGCGAGATCTGCTGGGTCGTGATCGCGACCACGAGCGCCTCGAACGGCTCGGGGTTGAGCGGCGGACGAAAGCCGGCGAGACCCGCGACGACCGGACCGAGCACGTCGTCCTCAGCCGCCCAGGCGCGGAACGAGTCGATGTCGAACGGCATCCCGAGCAAGCGCTTCGACGCCGTCCGTGATCGCCTCGTCGCCCGGCTCGACGCGAACGCCGCGCGGCGCCGCTTCCATGCGAACCTCGCGTCCGGCGACGACCCGATGCAGCCCGCCCTCGTGCCACATCGACGCGACGTCGACGCCGAACTCGCGGTAGCGCGTGGTCGAGAGCTCGAAGTCGTACGGCTGCGGCATTCTCACGATCATCGCGGCAGTTCTCAGATGCGCCTACGACGTGGAACGTTGCGTCTCGAGCGCGCGGCCGACGTCGTGGAAGTCGTCGAAGCGCTCGTACGCGACGCCCTGTCGATCCAGGTAGACGGCAAGGCCGTCGCGGGCGAAGACCCGGGATGCCGCGAGCGCGACGCAGCGGTCCGAGAAGCCGTCGCCGACGTACGCGAACTCGCCCAGCCCGGCGATGTCTGCGCGCTTGCACGGCTCGCCGCAGACGTCGCAGGTGACCGCATCGCGGAAGAGCGCCCGCCATCCGTCGGGACGCGGGTCGAGCCGGTTGGCCACGACCTCGAGCTCGATGCCCTCGCGATCGAGGATCGGCTCGATCAGCTCGCGAAAGCCGCTGGACACGATCAGCGGGCCGTGCTCGCGCGAGAGCTCCGCGAAGCCCGGGCCGCACGCGCACGTTCTCCCGCATCCACTCGACGACCTCCTCGAGCGAGGCGCGCACGCTCTCGAACTCGAGCGCGATCACCTCATTGAGGGTCAGGTCGCGCCCGAGCCTGTTCTCGGCCGCGTCGTAGATGCCCTCGTCGCCGAACTCGAGCAACACGAGGTGGAGGCCGTCGGTCTCCGTGACGGTCCCGTCCCAGTCGAGGACGAGCCTCAGAGCTCGACCTCTGGCTCGACGGACTGCGCGAGCACGCCGATCGCCGGCGAACGTCGATCTCGACCTCGCAGCCGGGCGGGACCTCGACAGCCGGCAGCGGCGGCCCGACGAGCAGGTCGCCGGGATGGAGGTGCGTCCCGGCAGCGGCGAGGTCGCGCGCTGCTTCCCAATCGAAGCGGTCGAAGCGTCGCGCGCAGCTGCTCCTCGCCGTCGACGCGCACGATCGCCTCGAGGTCGTCGCTTCCGAGCTCGTCGGGCGTGACGACGACCGGGCCGAGCCCGAGCGCGAAGTCGCGATCCTTCGGTGGTCGGAGCCCCGGCCGCCGCCACTCGGCGAGCAACGTGAGCCCCGCAACCTCTTCGTGCGCGCCGACGACGCCCGCAAGCCGCGCGAAGAGCGCGAGAGGACCTAGTGACAAGTTGTAACTAGGTGCTCTGACGATGTCGTTTGGGCTGCAAATAGCCGCCGGGTTGGCCCATTCGAACGTGTCCTGATCGGAGTAGAGCCGAACCGATGGTGGGTGCAGCACAGGAGCCAGGAGCCGGACATCGGCGAGCCGGTACATCGCGTGCTCCCGCGCCGCGCCTCCGCCGGTGAAGAACGACTGCAGCGTCTGCGCGGCGAGCTGCGTGACGTGCTCGCCGTCGATCCGGCCGACCCAGCCGCGCTCGAGCGGGTGATCCGCGGGATGGAACATGACCAGTCTCATCACGGCTCCGTGTGGATGACGACGTCGGCGATCCCGGGGACAGCCTCGCGGACGCGCTCCTCGACGACGCTCGCGCGCGTATGCGCGTCGGCGAGCGACTCGTCGCCTGCGAGGGCGAGCGTGAGGAACGCGACGATCCCCTCGTCCGTCCGCACGAAGCGAACCTCGCGCGGCGCGACGCCCGTCTCCTCGCGGACGCAGCGCTCGACGGCTTCCGGATCGACGTCGATCGGCCGTGCGGCCGCGGCCTCGGTCAGCGGCTCGAGGTGGGTTCGCACGTCCACGACCTCCGGCACCGCGGCGAGAATCGCGCGCTCCACCTCCTCCGCGACGTCGTGCGCGTCGTCGAGCGACACGTCACCGGGGAGCTTGAGGTGCAGTGAGACCTCGACGCGACCGTCGACGTCGAGGACCACGAGATTGTGGAGCTCTCGCACCTCCGGGACGCCGAGCGCCGCGGCAAGTGCCCGCTCGCGGATCTCGGCGTCGGCGTCGCGCGGCTCGACGTGCACGACGACGTCGGCGTCCGGCAGCCGAGCGCGAAGCACCTCCTCGACGCGGTCCGCCGCAGCGTGGCCCTGCCCGACCGCGGCGCCCGGAGCGATCCCGATGACGACGTCCGCGAAGTGCGCGCCACCCGCCTCGCGGACGCGCAGCCGCCGCAGTTCGACCGGCGGATCGAGCGCGCCGATCGCCGCCCGCGCGATGCGCTCGGCATCCTCCGGCGCCTGGTCCATGAGCACGCCCACGTTCCGCCGCAGCAGCCGAGCGGCCGCGAGGATCACGAGGCCCGCGACGAAGAGCGCTGCGATCGCGTCGCCGTCGGGGAATCCGAGCGCCGCCGCCGAGAGCCCGGCCAGGACCGCGAGCGTCCCCACGAGGTCGCTTCCGAAGTGGAGCGCGCTCGCCCGCAACGCCTCACTTCGGTAGGTGCGGGCCGCGCGGGTCGACACGACCACGCGTGAGGCGTCGATCGCGATCACGAGCGCGATCGCCGCGAATGCCCACCAGGTCGCGTCCACCTCGCCGCCCGCAACACCGGTGAGCCGCAGTACGGCAACGACGGCGATGGCGATGCTCACCCCGATCAGGAACACCGCCTCGGCGAGCGCCGCGAGGTTCTGCGCCTTCGCGTGCCCGAACGGGTGGCCGCGATCCGCCGGCCGTACGGCGACCGACACGGCGAAGAACGTGAGCAGCGCGGCGGCGAGGTCGGTTCCCGAATGCGCCGCCTCCGCGAGCAGGCCGAGGCTCCCGCTCGCGATCCCGGCGACGAGCTTGATCGCGATCAGGACGCAGGCGGCGGCGACCGAGACCAGCGCGATGCGCCGCTGCGGCGACATTCCGGAAGGCTAGTGCGACTAGCCCCAGCGAACGGAGTTGAGCACGCGCCCGGTAACCGCGGAGAACGTCGCGAAGTCGCGCGCCGGCGCCTCGACGAGGATCGTGACCGTCGCCCCCTTGACGCTGATCGCGTAGACACGCAGACGGTCGCCCGCCTCGAGCTCGTACCCCTCGGTCAGCCCAGGGACGAACGCGCCGTCGCCGGCCGTGACGGTGAGATCGACGTACTGGCCCGACGCACCGCCGACCCTGACCGAGACAGGCGACCCCGCCTCGACGCCCTGCAAGCCCACGAAGCGCGCGATCGTGGCCGCAACGGACTGGCGCGAGCGGATGCTGTCGAACCGGAGATTCAGCCCGCCGGATCGGCGCGCTGCGAGAGGAGCAGCTGCGTCGGCAGCGTCACGAAGGGAATCGACCAGCCGGCCCCAAGCGTGAACCCGACGCGCGGACGAAATGTCTCCGAGACGTAGGTGCCGGCCTTCACCGGCCCGTCGCGCCGGAGGTCAGGCCGCGTCTCCTCGCAGCGAACGGTGCGCTCGGCCTCGCGGCAGATGTCCTTACCCGGCCCGCCGTCGACGCGGTCGGCCCTGCCGGGGTTGGAGACGAAGGGGCCACCGTCGGCCTCGATCTCGTCGTTGCCCGGGCCGCCGCAGATGAGGTCGTTCCCGCCTCCACCGATGATCGCGTCGGGTCCGCCGAGCCCGACGATGACATCGGGGCCGCTCGTGCCGATCGGGCCGTCTGAACGCGGAGTGCCGACGATGGTCGCGCGCTTGCCGAAGCAGAGCGGGCGCTTCTGGGCTTCCGCCGACCAGCCCTCGAGCGCCAGCGCGAGAACGATGGCCACGGCCGCGATCGCGGTGATCACGAGCTGACCTCTCCGCCGCACGCGCCGGATGTTACTTCGCGAGTCACTGCCGTACGCTTTCGCGCATGACCACATGCGCCGCCTGCGGGCGGGAGAACGCAGACGACGCGCGGTTCTGCTCCAACTGCGGCGCCGCGCTCGAGGCCGCGCCGCCGGCACGCGAGGAGCGCAAGGTCGTCACGTGCCTGTTCTGCGACCTCGTCGGCTTCACGGCTCGGGCGGAGGCGATGGATCCCGAGGACGTACGGCGGCTCCTCCAGCCCTACCACGCCCGCGTCCGCGGCGAGCTCGAACGCTACGGCGGCACGGTCGAGAAGTTCATCGGCGACGCGGTGATGGCCGTCTTCGGCGCGCCGGTCGCGCACGAGGACGACCCGGAGCGCGCGGTCCGCGCGGCGCTCTCGATCCGCGACGTGCTCGCCGAGGAGGGAGAGCTCGAGATCCGGATCGGGATCACGACGGGTGAGGCGCTCGTCGCGCTCGGCGCGCGGCCGGACGCGGGCGAAGGCATGGCTTCCGGCGACGTCGTGAACACTGCCGCGCGGCTCCAGACCGCGGCTCCGGTCGGCGCGATCCTCGTCGACGAGACGACGTTCCGAGCGACCGAGCGCGCGATCGAGTTCGACGACGCCGACGCGGTGGAGGCGAAGGGCAAGTCGGAGCCCGTCCCGGTCTGGACGGCCGTGCGCGCACGCGCGCGCGTGTCCGTCGAGCGTTCGGAGGCGCCGCGCTCGTCGGACGCGAGCAGGAAGTGACGCTCCTCCGCGAGACGCTCGCGCGCGTCGTCCGCGAGCGCGAGCCGCAGCTCGTGACGCTCGTCGGCGTCCCGGGAATCGGCAAGAGCCGGCTCGTCTACGAGCTGTTCCAGACGATCGAGACCGGCGACTTCGGCCTCGTCTTCTGGCGGCACGGCCGCTCGCCCCCGTACGGCGACGGCATCACGTTCTGGGCGCTCGGGGAGATCGTCAAGGCGCAGGCCGGGATCCTCGAGTCCGACGCGCCCGAGCAGGCGGGCGAGAAGCTCCGCCAAGCGATTGAGAGGTTCGTCCACGACCCTGCAGACGCCGCCTGGATCGAGCGCCAGCTGCGCCCGCTCGCCGGCCTCGAGACCGACGGGGCGTAGGCCGGCGATCGCCGCGACGAGGCGTTCGCCGCCTGGCGCCGCTTCCTGGAGGCGATCGCGGACGAGAAGCCGCTCGTCCTCGTCTTCGAGGACCTGCACTGGGCCGACGACGCTGCTCCTCGACTTCGTCGAGTACCTCGTCGACTGGGCGCGCGGCGTCCCGCTACTCGTCGCTCGCACCGCTCGCCCCGAGCTGCTCTCCCGCCGTCCAGGCTGGGGCGGCGGCAAGGTCAACTCGTCGACGACTCCTGCTCTCCCCGCTCTCCGAGGAGGAGACCGCCCAGCTCCTGCACGCTCTGCTCGGCCACTCGGCGCTCGACGCCGACCTGCAGGCACGACTGCTCGAGCATGCCGGCGGCAATCCCCTGTACGCGGAGGAGTTCACCCGCATGCTGAGCGACGCGACCGAGCGAGGTCGTCCTCCCCGAGACGGTGCAGGGCATCATCGCCGCCCGCCTCGACACGCTGCCGGCCGAGGAGAAGGAGTTCGTGCAAGACGCGGCTGTGATCGGAAGGGTCTTCTGGCTGGGAGCGCTCGGCCGCGAACGCTGGACGCTCGAGGACGAGGCTGCACTCGCTCGCGCGGAGGGAGTTCGTCAGCAGGAACCGCAGGAGCTCGGTCGCGGGCGAGGACGAGTACGTCTTTCGCCATGCGCTCGTCCGCGACGTCGCCTACGAGCAGATCCCTCGTGCGCAGCGGGCGGACAAGCATCGCGCCGCGGCGGAGTGGATCGAATCCCTGGGTCGCCCCGAGGATCACGCCGAGATGCTGGCCCACCACTACCTGCGCGCACTCGACCTGGCTCACGCCACGGGCCAGCCGGTCGCCGGCATCGCCGCCCGGGCCCACGGCGCGCTCGTCGAGGCGGGCGACCGAGCCTTCTCCCTCAACTCGTTTGCCACCTCGGCTCGGTACTACGGAGCAAGCCCTCGCTCTCGGCGCCGGCGATCCGGTCGTCAAGGCAGATCTCCTCTTCCGGCACGCGCGAGCGCTCTTCGTCGGCGGGGATCCAGGTAGCGAAGCCGTCCTGGAGGACGCGCGCGCCGCGTTGCTGGCGAGCGGTGACACGGAGCGCGCGGCCGAGCTGGATGCGCTCCTGGCAGAGCTCTGGTGGCACCGCGGCGACGGTGCGCGCTCGTCGGAGCACCTCGAGCGTGCGCGTGCGCTCGTGGAGGACCTACGACCCTCGCGCTCGAAGGCGCACGTGCTCAGCCAGGTCTCGCGCTACCGCATGCTTGCAGGCGCGAACGAGGAGGCGGTTCGAATCGGCGGCGAAGCGCTCGCAATGGCCGAGGACCTCGGGCTGCTGGAGCTCCAGGCACATGCGCTCGTCAACATCGGCGCGGCGAGAACGAACGTGGGTGACGCTGCCGGGCTCGAGGATCTCGAGCGGGCAATCGAGGTCGCCTCCGCGGCAGGCTCGTCCGACGTGGCGCGCGCGTCCCACAACCTGGCGGTCTCGGTCTGGACGCTGGGTGACCTGCGCCGCGGCCACGAGCTGACGGAGAGAGCTGTAGCGGCCTGCAGCCGCCTCGGGCTCGCCAGCTTCCTCCGATTCTCACGCAACGTCCAGGTCTGGCTCCGCTTCCGAATCGGTCGTTGGGACGAGGCGCTCGGACCGACTGAGGAGTTCCTGGCAGCGTGCGAAGCCGGAGAGTCCCATTACCACGAAGGCGGCATGCGCCTGCTCCGTGCGCGCGCTCGGCTCGCGCGGGACGACGTCGAAGGCGCCCTCGACGAGGTGCGAAAGATCGTGCCGCTCGTGCAGAGCGCTGGAGATCCCCAGCAACGGGTTCCGTGGCTTTCGTGCTGCGCCCGCCTGCTCGTCGAAGCCGGAAGACCCGACGAAGCGCGGCCGGCGGCACAGGGTGCGCTTCGGGACGAGCCCCTGGCCTGGGGTCTTTGCGATCTCGCGTTCGTGGCAGAGGAGGTCGGATGCGAGGCGGAGCTCGCCGAGCAGCTCGAGCATGGCGCGCAGACCACGTGGACCGACGCTACGCGCGCTGCGATGCGAGGCGACTACGTCCATGCCGCCGAGATCCTCGACGAGATCGGCGAAGCCGAGCTCGAGGCGCTCGCGCGCATGCGCGCGGCCGAGCGGCTCGTCGCCGAGGGTCGCCGCGCCGAGGCGGACGAGCAGCTCCAGCGGGCGCTCGCCTTCTACCGCTCGGTCGACGCAACGCGCTACATCCGGCAGAGCGAGGCGCTGTTGGCGCTGACGGCATGAAGTGCCCCACGTGCGGATCGGAGAACGCGGAGAGCGCGAAGTTCTGCTCCGAGTGCGGCATCGCGCTTGCGGGTGCGCCGCCGGCCGCACGCGAGGAGCGCAAGGTCGTCACGTGCCTCTTCTGCGACCTCGTGGGGTTCACGGCGCGGGCGGAGGGGATGGATCCCGAGGACGTGCGGCGGCTCCTCCAGCCCTACCACGCGCGGGTCCGCGGCGAGCTCGAGCGGCACGGCGGCACCGTCGAGAAGTTCATCGGGGACGCGGTGATGGCCGTGTTCGGCGCGCCGATCGCGCACGAGGACGACCCCGAGCGCGCGGTGCGGGCAGCACTAGCGATCCGCGACGCGCTAGCCGTGGACGGCGAGCTCGAGGTGCGCATCGGGATCACCACGGGCGAAGCCCTCATCGCGCTCGACGCACGACCGGAAGCAGGCGAGGGGATGGCCTCCGGCGACGTCGTCAACACCGCCGCCCGCCTCCAGGCCGCAGCCGAGCCGGGGTCGGTCCTCGTCGACGAGGCGACCTACCGCTCCACGGCGACCGTGATCGAGTATCGCGGCGCCCACGGCAATCGACGCGAAGGGCAAAGCAGGCCCTGTACCCGTCCGGGAGGCGGTTGTCGCCCGGGTGCCGGTCGGGGCGGAGCGCATGCGGCTTGCCGAGCTCGTCGGGCGTGAGCGCGAGCTGACCGTTCTCAGGGACGCCCTCGGCGCGGACGCTCGGCGAACGTCAGCCGCGGCTCGTGACCCTCGTCGGAGTCCCGGGGGTCGGCAAGTCTCGTCTCGTCCACGAGCTGCGCACGATGGTCGAGGCAGGCAGGTTCGGCGCGATCACGTGGCTCCGCGGGCGGTCGCTCTCGTACGGCGACGGAGTGAGCTTCTGGGCGTTCAGGGAGATCGTGGCCGTCGCGGCCGGAATTTTCGAGACCGACTCCGACGAGGCGGCAGAGAGGAAGCTCGCGACCACCGTCGACTCCCTCCTCGACGACCAAGAGGCCGACTGGGTGCGAGGACACCTCGCTCCCGTGCTCGGGCTGCGCGGGAGCCGGGACGGCGACGACCGGAGACCGGAGCGGTTTGCCGCCTGGCGCCGCTTCCTCGAGGCGCGGGCCGGCGTCGAGCCAATCGTGCTGGTCTTCGAGGACCTGCACTGGGCGGACGACGGCCTCCTCGACTTCGTCGCGTCGCTCGGGGAGTGGCTGTCCGACGTCCCCGTACTCGTCGTCGGTACAGCCCGGCCGGAGCTCGTCGAGCGCCGTCCCGCGTGGGCAGCCGCGGAGCAAGTCAGCGTCCTCGGCCTCGAGCCCCTTTCGGACGCAGAGACATCCGCCCTGATCGATGACCTGCTCTCCGGCTCGATCGTCACGGCCGCCGATCGCGCCGCGTTGCTCGAACACGCTTCCGGTAACCCGCTCTATGCGGAGCAGTACGCGCGGATGGTGGCGGAGCGAGGTGAAGCCCACGCGGTACCCGAGACGGTCCAGGCGCTCATCGTGGCGCGCCTCGACGCGTTGCCCGACGCCGAGAAGCGAGTCGCGCAGGACGCGTCCGTGACCGGCGGCGTCTTCTGGTCAGGATCCGTGGCCGCCGCGGGCGGAGACGACCGCTGGACGATCGACGAGCACCTGCGCAGCCTCGAGCGGAAGGTCTTCGTGCGCCGCTCCCGAGAGGTTTCGGTCGCGGGCGAGGGCGAGTGGATCTTTGCCCACGCTCTCGTCCGAGATGCAGCGTATGCCGCCATTCCGCGAGCGCTGCGCGCCGAGAAGCACCTGCGGGTCGCTGGTTGGATCGAGTCGCTCGGTAGACCGGACGACTACGCCGAGCTGCTCGCCCACCATTATCTCGCCGCCCTCGATCTCGGGAGCGCCGCCGGGGTCGAGCTCGCGGAGTTTTCCGATCGCGCGCTCGCGGCGTTGCGACGGGCGGGTGATCGAGCACTCGGTCTCCACGCATATGCGGCGGCGGCCCACTTCCATCGACGTGCACTCGACCTGACTGCCGAGGACGACCCGGAACGAGGCCGCACGTTGTTGGAGCTCGGGCTCTCCCTCTTCCTCTCCGAAGCGGGTGGCGAGGACGAGCTGCTCGCGGCGCGCGACGCACTGCGCGACGCCGACGACCGGGAGCGCGCGGCCGAGGCTGAGATCCTCCTCGCAGAGCGCTACCGCGGCGTCGGGCGGCCCGAGCTCTACGAGAAGCATCTCGCTGCTGCCGAGGAGCTCGCCCGCGGGCTCGGTCCTTCGGAGATCAAGGCTCGCGTGCTGCTCACAGTCGGCGGAGCCTTCGTGAGAACCGGTGACTACGAGGAAGCGATCACTGTCGGGCGCGAGGCGCTCGCGTTGGTCGAGGACCTCGGCGTCGACGAGCTCCGAGCGCGAGCGTTGAGTCAGATCGGCTGGGCTCGCCTTGAGCTGGACGACGAGGCTGGGTTCGCCGATCTCGAGCAGAGCCTCGAGCTCGCTATGTCGCTCGGCTCTCCCGAGGCGATCCGCGCCCATTCGAGCTTGGCCCATCAGCTGAGGCACCGTGGTGACTTCCGGCGCGGACTCGAGCACCTCGAGGAGGCCATTCGCCTCGCCGACCGTTTCGGCGACGCGCCCTTCGGGCGTTTCCTCCGGGGAATCCTTCCCCACAATCGGTACCGGGAAGGCCGCTGGGAGGAAGCCCTGGATGCCGCAGACGCCTATCTGGCCGAGGTCCAGAACTCGCACTTCCACGTCTGGCAAGCACTCGGCACGCGGGGTCTGATCCGTCTGTCGCGCGGCGATGAGCGCGGACTCGACGACTCCGCGACGAGCATCGCGGCTGCGCGGAGGTCGGTGGACTCGACCGTGCTCCCGGCCGCGCTCGAGGTGCGTGCCCGGTCGCTCGTTCTGGCCGGACGACATGACGAGGCCACGGAGGCCATGGAAGAGGCACTGAGAATCCTCGAAACCGGCATCGTCAGACCCGGATACGACCTGCCCCACCTTGTTGTCACTGCGCTCGAACTCGGCCGAGACGAGGAGCGTGTACTCGCGATCGCGCGGCCAAGCAGGTGGAAGGACGCAGCGCAGTCGTACCTCGCTGGCGACTTCGTCCGGGCGGCAGACGTCTACGCGGAGATCGGCTCGCCGACCGACGAAGCCGAGGCGCGGCTACGTGCCGGCCGGAGCTTGCTCGCGTCCGGAAGGCGCGCGGAAGCCGAGGAGCAGCTGCAGAAGGCGCTCGCCTTCTACGCGTCGGTCGGCGCGGCGCGTTACGTCCGCGAGGCGGAGGCCCTGCTCGCCGACAGGTTCCCGCGTAGGGCCTGCTCGCGCTCGATCGCCTCGAAGAGCGCCTTGAAGTTCCCGATCCCGAAGCCGCGCGAGCCGTGGCGCTCGATGACCTCGAAGAACAGCGTCGGGCGGTCCTGGACGATCTTCGTGAAGAGCTGGAGCAGGTAGCCGTCCTCGTCGCGGTCGGCGAGGATCCCCATCGAGCGGAGCGCGTCCCAGTCCTGGTCGATCTCGCCCACCCGCTCCTCGACGTCGTCGTAGTACGTGTCGGGCGTCGTGATGAAGAGGACGCCGTGCTCGCGGAGCGCGGCCACGGTCTTGACGATGTCGTTCGACTGGAGCGCAACGTGCTGGACACCCGGCCCGCCGTGGAAGTCGAGGTACTCCTCGATCTGGCTCTTGCGCTTACCCTCGGCCGGCTCGTTGATCGGGAACTTGATCTTCCCCTCGCCGTCCGTCATCACCTTCGACATGAGCGCCGAGTACTCGGTCGAGATGTCCTCATCCGAGAAGTGCGTCAGCTGGGTGAAGCCGAGCACGCGCTCGTAGAACCCGACCCACTCGTCCATGCGGCCGAGCTCGACGTTGCCGACGACGTGGTCGATCGAGATCAGCCCAACTCCTCCGGTCGGTGACGGGCCTCCGTTCTCCGAGACCGAACGGAAGCCCGGGAGATACGCGCCCGAGTACTCCGAGCGGTTGACGAACGTGTGGATGTTGTCGCCGTACGTCCCGATCGAGGCGAGCTCGACGCGGCCGTGCTCGTCCTCGACCGAGTGCGGCTCCTCGATTCCGCGTGCGCCGCGCTGCACCGCCTGCCGGTAGGCGTGCGTCGCGTCGGGAACCGCGAGCGAGACGTCCCGCACGCTGTCGCCCTTCGTCGCCGCCCAGCGGCAGACCTCGCTGTCGCCGCGGAGTCCGCTCGTGAGCACGATCCGCACGTCGCCCTGCTCGAGCACGTACGAGCAGCGGTCGCGGACGCCGGTCTCCGGGCCCGCGTAGGCCGTACGCGTGAAGCCGAACGCGTTCTCGTAGAAGTACGCCGCCTGCTTCGCGTTCCCGACCCAGATCTCGAGGTGGTCCCAGCCGTCGATCGGCATGAAGTCGTGGTCGCTCATGGGCCTGATTCTAGGGGCTGCTGACGTGATGGTCGCTCGTCGCGAGGCGGATGCGGGACGACGTGAGGCAAGGACGCAGGGAGCGCCCATGCTTGACGCATGGGCGCGACTGAGGACGCAGCATCACTTCGTCCCGCGCCGCATCGCGACATCGGCGTCCATCGCGTCAGGAGCCCGCTGCCTGAGGAGCGGCAGTGCGTCGTCGGACGACGAGAAGCCCCAGCGCGATCAGCACCCCGCCCGCGATCTGGAGCAAACCGAGCGGCTCGGAGAGGAGGATCACAGCGAGCACGGCCGCGACGAAGGGCTGCAGGTTCGCGGCGAGGGTCGCGCGGTTGGCGCCGATCTTGTGGATCGAACGGAACCAGAGGACGTTCGTGAGGACGAGCGGGCCGAGCGTCGCGAAGACGAGCAGCACCCAGATCTCCCAGCCGAGCGTCCAGTCCTGCTCCGCGTTCTGAGGGATCGCCGTGAGCAGGAGCGCGACCCACGCGGCGGGGATGACGTAGGCGCTGATCCGCGACGGCGTGTACGTGTTCATGAGCGGCGCGATGGTGACCGAGTAGGCGGCCCACGTGGCCGCCGTCGAGAGCCCGAGCAGGATGCCCCAGACGCTCGCGGTCGTCTCTCCCCCGCTCCCGAGCGCGACGAGGCCGACGCCGACGAACGACATCAGCGCGGCCACCCAGAAGCGCGGCGTCGGCCGTTCCGTGCCGAGCGCGAGCCCGAAGAGCGCGGCGAAGATCGGGATCGCGCCGAGGACGAGCCCGATCGTCGAGGCGGTCGTGAGATCGAGCGCGAAGACGAACGACAGCTGATTCAGATACAGCGTGATCGCGGCGAGCCCGAGGATCGGCAGGTGGCGTCGCTGGACGCGGAGCGTCCGCTCGGCGTAGAGCGTCAGCCCGATGAAGATCGCGCCCGCGAGCCCGTAGCGCACGCTCGCGTACGGGAGCGGCAGGAAGCCGTGGGTGAGGATGTACTTCGTGACGCTGAGGTTGAGCGCCCACAGCAGGACGACGACGAGGAGCATGAGCTCCACGGTCGTCGGCCGCCGCATCCCAGGACGCTACCGGGACGCCGTGTCACTCCGGCCACGTCCCTTCGAGCCCGGCTCTGACCCTGTAAAGGTGACAATTCATGCCAATCGCTCCACCGAGGCATGTCCGAGCGGCCGGTCGGCCTCGCAAGCATCGAGGTCTGCCGCGCAGCGCCTTTACAGGGTCTGACCCTGTAAACGTGACAAGTTCAGCGCCGATCTGTCCACAGTCTAGGCTCCGCCGCTGGCTGAGCCGACCCGCGAAGACATCGACGAGCTGGTCGGGCCCGCGACGCCGCACTTCGCGTACCAGCTCCGCGCCCGCGTCGGCGAGCTGATCGCCGACCTGCCGGCCGACGATCCCGTTCGCAAGTACGGCCTCGAGAAGATGGAGCTGCTCGACCGGCTCGGGCACGCGTCCTCGCTCGCGCGCGACAGCAAGCCCGAGCCGCGGAGCCGCATCGGCTGGGAGACCATCCCCTCGGCCGCACCCGTGGACGCCGTGCCGCCTCGCGGCACATGACGTTCGACGGCGCCTCCGTCCTCGTCACCGGAGGGACGCGAGGAATCGGGAAGGCGATCGCGCTTCGCTTCGCGTCGCTCGGTGCCAAACGCGTCGCAATCGGCTACATGCGCGGCGACCGGGCCGCCGAGGAGACCGCCGCCGAGCTGACGGCCGCCGGCGCGGAGCCCGTGCTCGTTCGCGGGAACGTCGCCTCGACGCGAATCGCCGACGAGGTCGCGGCGCTCGGCCCGCTCGACGTACTCGTCCACGCGGCCGCGACCGGTGTCATCCGCCCCGCGCTCGAGACGGACGACAAGCATTGGGACTGGACGCTCTCGGCGAACGCCCGGGCGCTCCTCTCGCTCACGCGAGCCGCGGCCCCGTCGATGCCGTCAGGCGCCTCCGTCGTCGGCATCTCGAGCCTCGGCTCGGCCCGCGTCCTCGAGGACTACACGCTCGTCGGCGTGTCGAAAGCCGCGCTGGAAGCGCTTGTGCGCTACCTCGCGGTCGAGCTCGCCCCGCGCGGCATCCGCGTGAACGCGGTCTCAGCGGGAGTCGTGGAGACCGGCGCGCTCGAGCACTTCCCGAACAAGGAGCAGATGCTCGAGATGGGCGCGCGCAACCCGGTCGGCCGTCTCGTCTCACCCGAAGATGTCGCAGCCTGCGTCACGTTCCTCTGCTCGCCGGAGGCGGAGATGATCCGCGGCCAGACGCTCGTCGTCGACGGCGGCTGGTCGCTCCTCGCATCGGCGTGAGGCTGGGGTCAGGCTTCAGCCTGACCTCGGTCTGTGGTTTTCGCGGCGCACACCTCACACCGGGGTCTGACTGAAGTCAGACCCCAGCGGACCTAGTCGCGCATGAAGCCCTGGCGGGCTGCGGAGACGAGCGCGACCGCCTCCGGGAAGAGCACGCGCATCGCGTCGCGGAGCGCGAGCGCCTGCGCGTCGGAGCTGCCGTCGACCTCGATCCGCTGGAGGGCAGCCGCCGTCAGCTCGACTGCCGTGTTGAGCGTCAAGGTTGCGAACTGCTCGCGTTGTGCGTCTTGCACGGTCTCCGCCTGCTTCTCGGCAAACTCCCTCAACGCCCCCAAGAGCTCCTCGGGGTCGCCGCCGCCGAACGGGAAGAACGCGCCGCCGCCGCCTTCCATGCAGAGAGCTTACGTGAGAGGGAGCAGGTAGCCGGCCTCGATTTCGCGCTGGAGCTGCGCGACCGCGTCCTGCGCCGACTTCAGCGCGCCCGCGAAGGGCGAGGGCCCGACCGGATCGAGCTCGCGCTCGAGCCGCCGCGTGGCGGCGCCGATCTCCTCCAGGCGTGCGGGCGTCGCGAGCTGAGGTGGCTCGCCGACCACGGCGCGCAGCATCTGCGCCGCCTCGATCGCACCGTCGATCCCGGGCGGCGCCTCCGCATCGCGAAGCTCCTCGAGCCGCGCGATGAGCCCGTCGAGGTCGCCGCCGAGGGCCGCGTCCTCGGCGACCTCGCAGAGCGCCGCGATCGACACCGCAGCGCGTAGATCGGCGCGGTCCGTGACCGGCGTCCCGTCCGCATGCACCGCGAGCCAAGCCTTGAAAGCCGTCGGCGCCGTCGAACGAGCACACGTAGACGCGGCTGCCGGACGCGGCCTCGGCAGGGATCACGCCGGTTACCCGATCGCCTGGCTTCGCGTGAGCCGCAGCGAGCTCCGCGGCCCGCTCCACGTCCTCCACGAGACTCACGCGGCGAGAATAGATCCCGATGTCGAGGCGAACCGAGCATGCCAAGGAGCTCTTCGCGCCACTCGGCCCCTCGTACGACCGCGTCGGTGCCGTGCTCTCGCTCGGCCAGGACCCGCTCTGGCGCCGCTTCCTCGTTTCGCGCCTGCCGCGCGACGGCGGTCACGTGCTCGACGTCGCGACCGGAACGGGGCTCGTCGCGGCGGAGCTGCGGCGACGCGGCTTCAGCGTGACCGGGCTCGACCAGAGCCCCGAGATGCTCGAGGTTGCGCATCGGCGCTTCCGCGGCGACGGCCGGGTCGAGCTCGTCGAGGGCTCTGCCGAGTCGCTGCCGTTCGGCGACGCGCACTTCGACCACCTCACGGTGACCTACGTCATGCGCTACGTCGACGATCCCGGTGCGACGCTCACCGAGCAGGCGCGCGTGGTCAGGCCAGGCGGCACCGTCGCGTCACTCGAGTTCGGCGTACCCGGCGGCCCCGCCCGGCCGCTCTGGGACGTCTACGTCGGCGTGGTGCTCCCGCTCGCCGGACGCGCACTGAGAAACGGCTGGGACGAGGTCGGCGACTTCCTCGGCCCGTCGATCCGCGAGCTTCTGGGCGCGCTACCCGCTCGAGCGGCAGCTCGAGCTCTGGCGCGCGGCCGGGATCCGAGGCGTCGAGGCAAGACGGCTCAGCCTCGGCGGCGGCGTGGTCCTGTGGGGCACGAAGACGTGAGACCGTCCTGGTACGCGCTCGAGCGCGGCGGCTGGCGCGACTACGTCTCCCTCCTCCACCTGCCCTACACGGCTTGGCACCTCTCGTACGTCGTCATCGGGGGCTGTCTCGCGCCGGTCGTGCGCTGGGAGAGGCTGGGCGCGGTCGTCGCGGCGTTCGCGCTCGCGCTCGGGGTCGGCGCTCATGCCCTCGACGAGCTGCGCGACCGGCCGCTCGGCACGGCGATCCCCGACCGGGTCCTGGTCGCCGCTCGCCGTGGTCTCGATCGCCGGCGCCTGCGCCATCGGGATCGCCGGTTCCGCGGCCTGGGGCTGGTGGCTCGCACTGCTCGTCGCGGCCGGAGCCTTCCTCGTCCTCGCGTACAACCTCGAGCTCGCCGGCGGGCGCTTCCACACGGACCTCTGGTTCGGCCTCGCGTGGGGCGGCTTCCCGGTGCTGACCGGGTACGCCGTTGTCGCCGGCGAGCTCTCGGTCGCAGCCGGGCTGGCGGCGGCCTTCGCGGTCTTCCTCTCCCTCGCGCAGCGCGCTCTCTCCACGAACGTGCGCTTCGTCCGCCGACGAGTCGCGACCACAACCGGCGAGCTGGAGCTGACGGACGGCACGCGCATGCCGATCGACGAAGCCCGCCTCATCGCCGCCGACGAGCTGACGCTCCGGCTCCTCACGGCCGCAACAGTCCTGCTCGCAGCGGCCTTCGTCGCGTTCACGTCTCTAGTCTGGGGTGATGTCAATGGTGGCATGGATCCTCGTCGCGGCACTCGCGGCGACCATCGTCGTCGCTGTGGGCCTCTACCTCGCACTTCGTCGCGCCCGCAAGCGCGCAGCGCGACTCGACGACCTCGTCGCCGAAGCTCGGCGCACCGTCCGGGCCGCAGCCGAGGAGGAGTCGGCTCGCGCGACGGAGCAGATCCGCATCGCCGTCTCGCGCACGCACGCGGACTCGCTCTCCGACTACGTCGCGGAGGAGCGACGCCTGTCGGACGAACGGCGCGGCGAGCTCGCCGTCCGCGAGCGCGAGCTCTCGGAACGCCTCGCGGAGATGGTCGCATCGGTCGAGCGGCGCGTGGAAGAGCGTCTTCGCGCCTGGGAGGCCGATCTCGAGCGCGCGCAGCGGGCTCTCGAAGGAGAGGTGGCGGCGCTCGAGCAGCATCAACGTCAGCGGATCGCGGAGGTCGAGGCCCGCATCGAGGCGGAAGCCGCCGAGCTCGGCACGACTTCCGAGCAGCAGCGCGCCGAGGCGAGCCGGCTCCGGGAGGAGCTCGAGACGTCGACACGCGACGCGCTCGCCGCAGCACTCGAAGAGCTCCAGCTCCAGGCGGACGACCGCAGGCGGTCGATCGAGGAGATGAACGAGCGCCTCCGCCAGCACGAGCACGCCGTCGGGGAGCAGATCGAGGCGGGCGAGAACGACGCGCGGGCGAGGATCGAGGCGTCGTACGAGGAGCTCGGCCAGCGCCAGGTCATCGAGCTCGAGCGCGCCGCGTCACGCGAGGTCGACAGGCTCAGCGAGGCCGCCGCCCTCGAGTTCGAGAACCGCATGAAGGCCATTCGCGAGGAGGCCGCGAACCGTCTCCGCGAGGAGCTCGACCGCACGGCGGAGGGGTTCCTGCGACGCGCGGACGGGCTCATCGCCGCCGAGCTGCAGAAAGCGACCGACGCGGCCACGCGCCGGCTCGAGGACCGCATCATGGAGCTCGCCCGAAGCTACGAGGCCGCGCGCTACTCGGCCGGCGTGTGAAGGAAGCGTTCAGACCTGTGACGGTCTCGTTTGGCCCGCCAACTTCACAGGGAAGGAAACGTCTACATGACTCCGAACCCCGCGCATATGGCCGAGATGACCGAAGCCCCCCTGAACGAGAACGAGCCCGCGCGGGTCGAGAGCTGGCGGCTGCACATCCTGCTCGAGGCGGGCTACCCGGTTCACCTCGCCGAGCGCATCGCCGGTAGCGAGGTCGATCTCCACTACGCCGTCGAGCTCGTCACGCGCGGCTGCGACCACGTGACCGCGGCCGAGATCCTGCTGTAGCCGAATCGGCTTGCGCCGATCCGGTTAGAGCAAGTCGCTTGTGGCATCGTCACGGCGTGGCCGAGCTGGAAGCCCCTAACCCGGAGGCGCAGCCTGCGGGTCGCAAGGTCTACAGCGTCTCCGCGTTCAACCGCGGCGTCTCCCGCGTGCTCGGGAAGCTGCACCCCGTCTGGATCGAGGGCGAGGTCACCGAGCTGCGCCGGAATCCCGCCTGGGCAACGGTTTTCCTCACGCTGAAGGATCCCAGGACGGGCGCCTGCCTCAAGGTCACGATTGCGCGCCGCACCTACGACCGCCTCGAGCTGGGTCTCGAGGAAGGCGAGACGGTCCAGGTAGCTGGCCGCGTCGAGCTCTACGAGCTGAAAGGCGAGCTCGGTCTGCGGGCGACGACGGTCGAGCGCGTCGGCGTCGGCGCGCACCTCGTCGCGCTCGAGCAGCTCAAGCGGAAGCTTGCGGAGGAGGGCCTGTTCGCGGCCGAGCGCAAGCGGCCGCTGCCGCGGGTTCCGAAGGCGGTCGGAATGCTCACGGGCGCGGACGCGGCCGCGCGCGGCGACCTCGTCGCGACGATCGCGCGGCGGTTCCCGGCGACGAAGGTGGTCGTCTGCGAGACGCGCGTCCAGGGAAAGGGCGCTGCGGAGGCGATCTGCAGCGCGATCCGGCGGCTCTCCGCGCACGCCGACGTGGACGTCGTCGTGCTCGCGCGCGGAGGCGGCAGCTTCGAGGACTTGCTCCCGTTCAGCTCCGAGGTCGTCGTGCGAGCCGTCGCTGCCTGCCCTGTTCCGGTCGTCTCCGCTGTTGGGCACGAGCAGGACACGCCGCTCTGCGACCTCGCCGCGGATGCGCGCGCCGCGACGCCGACGGCTGCGGGGAACCTCGTCGTGCCGGACGAGCGGGAGCTCCGCGCCGCGATCGAGGCCAACCGTCGCCGGCTCGGGCTCTCGCTGCGCAGGCTGCTCGACCGGGATGCGACGCGTCTCGCCCGCACCGGCGATCGGCTTCGCGCGGCGCCTCGCCTCCTGCTGGAGCGCCGTCGAGCAGCGCTCGACCGCTCCGGCGCGCGGCTGCAGGCGCTCTCACCGCTCGCGACGCTCGGCCGCGGGTACGCGATCGTCCGCGCCGGCGGAGAGGCGCTCCGAGACGCGGGCTCGGTCGTCGTCGGCGCCGAGGTCGACATCGAGCTTGCGGCCGGGAGCCTGGGCGCGCGAGTCGAGGACGTCAGAAAGTGAGCGAAGAACGCAGCTTTGAAGAGCTTCAACGGGAGCTGGAAGACGTGGTAGCGCGCCTCGAGCGCGGCGACGTCGCGGTAGACGACGCGATCGCGCTCTTCCGGCGCGGCGAGGAGCTGTACCGCGTTTGCGTCGAGCGGCTGCAGGCGGCGGAGCTCCGGATCGAGGAGCTGGCCCCGACCGACGGCGTAGAGGCGTGACAGGAGCCGCGCGCATGGTGTATGAATCGCGCTGAGCGATGGCGAAGCCAAGCCCTGACCTTCTGCGCAAGGTGAACCTCTTCTCCGGGCTCGACGACGGCGAGCTCGAGAGCCTCGCCGACGAGTTCAACGAGCGGCGCTTCTCACCGGGCGACACGATCGCGCTCGAAGGCGAGGGCGGGCTCATGTTCTTCGTCGTCGACAGCGGCGAGGCGAGCGTCGAGGTGCACGGCGCGGAGGTCGCGCGGCTCGGGCCGGGCGACTCGTTCGGCGAGATCGCGCTCATCGACCGCAGGCCGCGCACCGCGACCGTGACCGCGGTCTCCGACCTCCGCACGTACGGCCTTCCCGTGTTCGTGTTCCGCCCGTACGTCGAAGCGCGGCCGCAGATCGCCTGGAAGCTGCTCGAGGCGATGGCCGACCGGCTCGCCGCCGCCGAGAGTCGATAACCATCGCGCTGGGGTCAGGCTTTAGCCTGACCCCGTCTTTGGGTTTCCGAGGCGCACACCTCAAACCGGGGTCAGGCTGAAGCCTGACCCCCTGCAAGGCGGCGCCCCAGCTCAACCAGGTCATCCTCGGCGCGGGCCGGATCTCCCGAGAGCGCGACCGTCTCGACACCGTCGAGGTCGAGGTCGACGACGCCGCCGAACACCACGCAGCGGATGCCCTCCGCGACCGCGCGGCGCGCAACCTCGCCCGGCGCCTTGCCCTCGGCCGTCGTCTCGTCGACGCGTCCCTCGCCCGTGACCACGAGGTCGCTCTCGCGGAGGCGCTCGTCGAAGCCGACGAGCTCGAGCACCGCGGGCGCTCCAGGCCGCAGCTCCGCTCCGAGCGCAGCCAAAGCGGCCCCCAGACCTCCCGCTGCGCCCGATCCGGGCAGGTCGGCGAACGGCGCCAGCTCGACCATCGCGGCGAGCCGTCGCTCGAGCACGGGAATGTCCTCAGGTGTCGCGCCCTTCTGCGGGCCGAAGAGCCGCGCCGCGTCGGCGAGCAGCGTGCGTACGTCGCAGAGCACCACCGTCGGCACCGGCAGCTCGCGCACGACCTCGCGCAGCCCGGCTCCACCGTCGACCGTCGCGGAGCCTCCCAGCGTGACGACGACCGACGCCGGCCGACTTGCGAGCGCCGCCGCGAGCAACTCTCCGAGCCCGCGGCTCGTCGCACGCAGCGGATCGCGCTCCTCCGGTGCGAGGAGCGGAAGCCCGATTGCCGCTGCCGCCTCGACGACCGCACGTCCGTCCGTCAGCGCCAACCACCGCGCCGACACGAGGCGGCCGAGCGGATCCGAGACCTCGACCTCGCGCCACTCTCCTCCGAGCGCCGACTCGAGCACTTCGGCAGTTCCCTCGCCGCCGTCGGCGATGGGGAGCTCGACCGCATCGCCGCCCGCATCGCGCACTCCCCGCGCGAGCGCCGCAGCGGCCTGACGAGCGGAGAGAACGCCCTTGAGGCTAGCGGGGGAGAGGAGCGCCTTCACGAGCGGGCTCGGGCTCCGGCTCTAGCTCCTCGACCATCTCCTCGACTTCCTCGACGGCGTTCTCCGCGGACTGCTCGTCCTGATCGAGGCGCCTCAGCATCGCGAACGAGATCCCCTCACGCGCGAGGGCGATGAGCCCGAGCCCGACGCCGCACGCGATCTCGATCGCCTGCAGGGCGAGACCGAACGCGAAGCCCGTCGCGTAGGGGACGCCGTAGTTCCGGAGCGGCAATGCGACCGCGGCCTGGACGAGCCCGACGTTGCCGGGCCAGAGCGGCAGGATCGTGGCGACGTTCATCAGCACGAGCACGAGACCGGCCGCCGGAAGCCCAGCGTCGATCCCGAACGCCTGCATCGCCGCGTACACCGCGAGCAGCTGCAGAAGCCAGCCGAAGCATTGGAAGAGGATCGCCGCGGCGAGCGGAGCGGGTGCCTTCAACACGGACAGGCCCTGGCGTGCCATCGAGAGGAGCCGCCGGATCTTGCCGACGCCCTCTCGCATCACCGGTCGATGCCCACGGCGTGCGCTCAGCCACGCCACCATGAACAGCGTCGCACCGACGAGCACCGCGATCGAGAGCGCGACGACGGCCCAGTGCGGGACCTCGGCGGTGAAGAGCACCCAGACGACGAGGATCGTCGCGGGCACGAGGTCGAAGAGGCGGTGTGCGAAGACGGTGCCGACGAGGGCGACGGTCGTGCCCTCGGGCGGGTCGGTGATGTGACGTCGCAGGACGGCGACGCGCGCCAGCTCGCCGAGTCGCCCCGGCACGACGGCGTTCGCGAACAGGCCCACGCCGAACGCCGAGAAGACGTGGATGAGGCGCGGCTGGTGCTCCTCCGGCAGCGCCTGCCCGATCGTCATCGACCACGAGAGCGCCCGGAACAACGTCGACGCCACGTTGAGCAGTAGCGCAAGGACGATCCAGCTCCAGATCACGAAGCGGAACGCATTCCAGACCGCGCCCCAGTCGGGTCCCTGCCACCAGAAGACGACGAGCGCGAGCGCGACGAGGAGCAGCCCCATCGACGCGTGCACCCATCCGCTCCGCCAGACGCTGCGGATCGCGGTCACGCCGCGCGCGCCTCGCCGTCCGCGTCGACACGAGACGGGAGCTCAGTGACATGCTCGTAGATCTCTTCGAGCCGGGCCGCAAGCTTCGGCCAGGAGTAGCGCTCGATCGCGAGCTCGCGCGCCGCCTCCCCCATCGCCACGCGTCGCGGCTCGTCCTCGACCAGTGACGCGACGGCATCGACGAGCGCGGCCGTGTCGCCGGGCGGCACCTCGACCGAGGCCGAGGGGTCGAGCACCTCGCGGTAGCCCGGGATGTCGGACGCGACCGCGGGCAGCGCACACGCAAACGCGCGCGTCAGGACCATGCCGAAGCTCTCCTGCCCGAGCGAGGGCGCGACGAGCGCCTTCGCGCGGAGCAGCGCCGTCGTGAGCTCCTCCTGGCTCATGAAGCCGACGATGTCGATCCCTTCGTCCGAGACACCGAGCCGCGTGAGCAGGAGCCGGACCGCGAGCGGGTCCGGCCCGGCGACGGTGAGTCGGAGATCGGTTCGCTGCCGCAGCTCGGGCCACGCGCGCAGGAGGACCTGGAGGCCCTTGCGCGGCTCGTGCCTTCCGACGAAGACGACCCGGTGCTCGCGCTCGCCGGCAGATGCCTCCTCCGGCACGAGCACGCCGTTGGGCAGCACCTCGTAGTCGCCGGGAAGCCATCTCTCCTGGGACAGGCGCGCTCGCTCGGAGACCGCGATCCGATGGTCGATGCGGTCGATCAGGAACCCCCAGAGCGGCGTGCCGTAGCGCATCCAGCCGAGGTCTCCGGAGGCGTGGAAGGTCGCGACGATCGGCGTCCGCGCCATGACGAGCGTGGCCGTGCAGATCGCCGGCGTCATGGGCTCGTGGAGGTGAAGGACGTCGAAGCGCTCGCGCTCGAGCGCGCGATGGATCCGGAAGTACGCGCGTGGCGAGAGCACGATGTTCGGGAGCGAGCCGTTCGCGGGCACGATGACCGAGCGGCCGACCGGGATCACGTTCGGCGGCGGGTCGCCGTGCCGCCCGACCCGCGGGTGGAGGACGCGCGTGAACTGGCCCGGTGGGTCGTTGCCCATGAGCAGGCGCACGTCGTGGCCCCGAGCCTCGAGGGCCGCCGCCTGGAGCTCGGCATGCTCGATCACCGCCCCCCAGAACGACCACGAGAACGGGACGACGATCCCGATCTTCACGTAAGCAGCCTAACGACGCGGCCCGGGAGTGTTGTTCCCGTCGCACCCAGGACGGCCGACTACGGTCAGCCGACCGTCGCCACCTCGTCCTTCGAGCGAGCGGCTCGCTCGAGAGCGGCCTCGACCACACGCACGACCCTCCCGACGTCGATCGAGAAGTCATGCGCCAACTCGGGTATGCCGACACGAGGACCGGCGGCCGGGCCGTGAATCAACGCGAAGGGATGTTGCTTCACGGCCGCAATCTGCTCGATCTGCGACTCCCACGTCGATGCAGCGAGGCTGATGAGAGGAGTCCCGGCGGGCGCGAATATCGCGTTCGTCAGCCCGGCACCCATGACTCCCAGTACGACCTCCGCCTGCCGAAAGAGCTCGATCTCCTCCAGCAACGACAGTGCCTCGGTGGTCACGACCTCGAAGCCGTAGGAGCCGAGCGCACGCGCGCACTCCTCCTCGTTCACCAGGCGACGCATAGACGCAGACGCCCGGCTGACCAGTATGCGCCGGTTTGCGTGCGTGACAGCCGGCTTCGGGAGCAGGTTCTCGTCCGCGAAGAGCAGGAAGCTCTCGTCATAGCCCTGACGTCGATCGGCAATGGCAACGAGCAGGCGATCGGCGGTCACCCCGTGTTTCAGTATTCGCGAACGATCGATGCCGAGCATCTCGAGCGACTCGAGCTGCCAGGGACTGACGCGAGATCCGCAGTAGTAGAAGTCGGGGTCGCCGCCGAGCAGCTCCCGGTAATAGCGGATGAGCGGGAGCGCCATCAGGTTCCAGTGGCCGTAGCTGGGCGCCTGACAGAGGCACGCGACCACGCCGTCGACGTGCTCGACGCTCTCGAGCGGAGCAATGGAGATCCGGTGGAAGCGCATCGACGGAACGAGGCGCGTCTCGTAGACGACCCTCCGCCTCGGATCGATCAGGTACGAGCCACGCAGCGAGTAGCGCCGATCGCGGACGTCCACGAGCGAGACCGTCGTATCGACCCCTTCGAGGGAACAAGTCTCGTCGCTTCCGGGGAGGACCTCCAGGGTGCGCGCCGGCTCCGTGCTGTGCCAGCGGTGAATGACCACGGAGGTGTCGTTCGGGGCGAGGGTCCGTTCCAGCTCGTTGACGTCCATTGCACCCGTGGCGAAGCCGGGCAGCCCTCCCAGGCTGCGAGCCACGCCCATCCCTCTGCCGGCAGCCTGCCGAGCGACGCGGGACGCGAGGCTCCGGATGGATGGGGCGAGGTGCGAGGGCAGCGTGCCGAGAGGCAGGCGTCGCACGCCCGGGTTGCCGCAGTCCACCACGGGGCGAAGCCTAGTCACGCCGCGACTTTCCGCAACCGGGTGGGGCGCGAGCGCATTCGACTACGCTGGACTTCGATGGAACTCGACGGCGTCCATCACGTCACCTGCATCACCGGCGACGCGCCGCGGAACGTCGACTTCTACACGCGGGTACTCGGCTTGCGGATGGTCAAGAAGACCGTCAACCAGGACGATCCGACCGTCTACCACCTCTTCTACGCCGACGAGCAGGGGAGCCCGGGGAGCGACATCACGTTCTTCGAGTACCCCGGCGTCCAGCGCGGAAGGGCCGGAGACGGGATGGTGCACACGGTCGACTGGCGCGTCGGGTCGAATGACGCGCTCGACTTCTGGGAGACGCGGCTCGCCGGTGAGGCGGAGAACGTCGAGCGCAGCGACGACGTGCTCGCGTTCTCCGACCCCGAAGGCCTCCGCCAGACGCTGACGGTGGTCGACACCGACGATGCGCCGCTCATCGCGGAGCACCCCGAGATCCCGGCCGAGCTCGCGCTGCAGGGCTTCGACGGCGTCCGTGCGTACGCGGGCGAGCCCGAGCGCTCGCGCGGAACGCTGGAGACGACGCTCGGCTTCACGCAGGCGGGCGACATGACGTGGGCAGCTCGCGGCCCGAGCCGCGGCGGAACCTACGCCTACGACCAGCCGCCGGCTGCGCGCGGCGTGCCGGGTGCCGGAACCGTCCACCACGTCGCCTGGGCGACGCAGATGGACGAGCAGGAGGACTGGCATGCCCGGGTCGTCGACGCCGGCCTCCGCCCGAGCCCGATCATCGACCGCTTCTGGTTCCGCTCGATCTACTTCCGAGAGCCGAGCGGCGTCCTCTTCGAGCTCGCGACGCTCGGCCCCGGTTTCAGCGTGGACGAGGACCTGGAGCACCTGGGCGAGAGCCTCGTCCTCCCGCCTGCCTTCGAGCACCTCCGCGAGCAGATCGAGCCCAAGCTGACGCCGATCCCGGCGCCGCGCGTGACCTCGCAAAGCGCGTAGCGCCTGCACCGAATCTCCACAACATCCCCACGGGATCCCGACGCGCTCGTCGTAAGCTGACCCGCGTGCGACAGCGGATCGCGGTGATCGAGGACGAGGCCACGATCGCGGCGGCCGTGGCCGCCCGTCTGCGAGCCGAGGGATTCGACGTCGAGGTCGCGGGCGACGGCATCGGCGGCGTCGCGTTGTGCCAGCGCCTCCGCCCGGACCTCGTCGTCCTCGACCTGATGCTTCCCGGACTCGACGGGCTCGAGGTGTGCCGCCGGATCCAGCGCGAGCGGCACGTGCCCGTGCTGATGCTCACTGCGAAGGACTCGGAGACGGACCTCGAGATCGGGCTGGGGATCGGCGCCGACGACTACCTGACGAAGCCGTTCAGCCCGCGCGAGCTCGTCGCTCGGGTGCGAGCCCTGCTCCGTCGCGCGGACCGAGCGCCGGCGCTCGCCGGAGATCGCATCCGCCTCGGCACGCTCGTCATCGATCCCTCGACCCGGCACGTGAGCAACGCGGGCGACGAGGTCCATCTCACACCGACGGAGTTCGCGTTGCTCTATCGACTCGCGCAGACGCCACACGTCGTGTTCGGGCGGCGCCGGCTGCTCGAGGAGGTCTGGGGCTACCGCATCGGCTCCGGCGAGCGCACGGTCGACTCGCATGTGCGCGCGATCAGGCGCAAGCTCGGCTCGGGCTCGATCCGCACCGTGCACGGGATCGGGTACGCCCTCGACACGAACGGCTTAGCGTAGGCCGCGCGAGCGTGGCGTCACCCTGGCCTGGACGCGGAGCGTGGCGTCACACCTTTGGCCTCGGAACCGAGGGGAGACCGCTCGACTTCCTCGGCTCCATCAAGCTCAAGCTGGGCGTCGTCATCCTGGCCGCCGTTGCGGTGACCGTGGTCGTCGTCGCGTCCGGCGAGGAGCTCGGAGTTCCCGCGCTGCTCACAGGAGTCGTCGCGGCCGTGCTCGCGCTCGGCATGGTGCAGCTCCTCGCACACGGGATGACGTTCCCGTTGCGCCAGATGGTCACCGCGGCGCGTGCGATGGCGCAGGGCGACTACAGCCGTCGCGTCACCGCGACGTCCCGCGACGAGGTCGGCGAGCTCGCGCGTGCGTTCAACTCGATGGCTGCGGAGCTCGAGCAGGTCGAGCGGATGCGACGCGACCTCATCGCCAACGCCTCGCACGAGCTCCGCACGCCAATCGGAGCGCTCCGAGCGAGGCTCGAGAACCTCGTCGACGGGGTGGAGGCGTCGGACGGCCGCGTGCTCGAGGATCTGCTGCTGCAGGTCGAGCGGCTCGGCGATCTCGTGGAGCAGCTCCTCGACCTCTCGAAGCTCGAGTCCGGTGCCGTGCTCCTCGAGCGATCGAGTATCGACGCGGGAGCCCTGCTCGAGAAGGTCGCCGAGGAGTGGCGCCCGCACGCGTCGGAACGCGGAGTCTCGCTCCGAGTGGAGCACGCGGGCGGTCCGCACGCGACCGTCGAGGCCGACGAGAGCCGACTGCGGCAGGTGCTCGGGAACCTGGTGGCGAACGCGATCCGCCACTCACCCGACGGGAGCGCCGTGGTCCTACGGGCGGGGATCCGGAACGGGAACGCGCGGCTCGAGGTCGAGGACGACGGCCCCGGGATCCCCGCGTCCGAGTCCGAGCGCGTGTTCGAGCGCTTCTACCGGAGCGACCGGGCGCGGTCAGCCGACGACGGGGGGAGCGGCCTCGGCCTCGCCATCTCGCGCTGGATCGTCGACCTGCACGGGGGCGAAATCACGGTCGACCAGACAGCGGCACGCGGCTGCCGCATCGTCGTCGAGCTCCCGCGATGAGGGTCCTCGCCCTGTGCGCCGCCGTGCTCGCGGCGGCGTCGCTGCCGCATGCGCCGCTCGGCGTGGGCGTGCCCCTCGTCGCGCTCCTGGTCGCGGCGACCGTCGTTGCCGCGAGCTCGCGCTCGCTCGACATGCTCGTCTTCGGCCCGCTCGCGCTCGCTCTCGCGGCGATGCCGACGCTGCTCGACGCGCGCTGGATCGTCGTCGTCGACCTGCTGGCGGCCTGCGCGCTCGCGAGCGTCGCAGTCACCGGGCCGCGGGTGGTCGCGCTGGTCGCTCCCGCCCGCGCGCTCGAGGATCTGCCCGCGCTCGTTCCAGCGGCACCCGCAGGCTCCGCATCGGCGCTTCGCGGTCTCGCCTTCGGAACCGTGCTCGTCATCCCGTTCGCGGCTCTCTTCTGGACCGCGGATGCGGCGTTTGCCCAGGTCGTCACGACCTCGGTCCCGCCGGTCTCGACCTTGCCCGGACGCGTGCTCGTGTTCGCGGTCGTGCTCGTCGGTGCGCTCGGCCTCGCGCTCGCGGGACGACGTTCGTTCGAGGATGCCGCACTTCCGCCGCCGCGGTTCGGCATCGCCGAGTGGGCAATCCCGCTCGTGTTGCTCGACCTGCTGTTTCTCGCCTTCGTCTTCGTGCAGGTGACTGTGCTGTTCGGCGGGCACGACCACGTCCTCGAGACCGCCGGGCTGACCTACGCCGAGTACGCGCGCCAGGGTTTCTGGCAGCTGATCGTGGCGGCTGTCCTGACCCTCGTCGTCGTCGGTGTCGCGACCCGCGTCGCGCGGGTCACGCCGGCCTCGATCCGTCTCCTCCGCGCCCTGCTCGCTGGGCTGTGCGGGCTCACCCTCGTCATCGTCGCCTCGACGTTGCACCGGCTCGAGCTCTATGAGGAAGCATTCGGGCTGACACGGTCGCGCCTCGCCGCGGAGACGTTCACGTGGGGACTCGGCGCACTCTTCGCGGTCCTGCTGCTGGCGGGAGCGGTACCCGGGGTCCGCCGGCAGCTCGCGCGCGTCGCGCTCGCCGGAGGCGCGCTCGGCCTGATCGCGTTCTCGCTCTCGAACCCGGACGCGCGCATCGCGGAACGCAACGTCGAGCGCTGGCGCGACGCGGGGTCGCTCGACGTCGCCTACGCGCAGCGGCTGAGCGCGGATGCCGTTCCGGCGCTCGCCGAGCTCCCGGAGCCACTCCGGTCGCGCGTCCTCGAGCCCGCCATTCGCCGGCTCTCCGCGCCCGAGCCCTGGTCGTCCGCGAATCTGGGCCGGGCGAGGGCCCGCGCCGCGCTCGAGCCGTAGCCCGCGTTTCACCCGGTAACGTGGCGGGTATCGCGTCAGGCAGTCGACTCGAGGAGGATCCTTGACGGTCGAACATGAGCCCGAGCACGAGCAGAACGGCGATCAGGAGCAGACCGAAGCTCCCGTGAGTTTGCCACCTCCGCCCTTCGTCGTCGTCGGCGGCATGCACGACGACGAGAAGGAAGCCGAGGAGCGCGAAGAGTCGCCGGACGAGCCCTAGACCTCTAGCGACCGCCGACCACCGGTCGCGGACCGCTTCCGAGCCGTCCGCGACCTCGCTGCCGGGAGTGGACGGAGCTCGCTCACCACTCCGACCTAGTGGCCGGCATGCCCGTGGTGCGCGTGGGCGACTGCATGGCCTTTGCCGCGAGCGATCAGCGCGCGGTTGACGAGGAACGTCGGCCCCCACGCGACCGCGAGCGCGATCGCCAGCGGGCCCCAGAAGAGGAGGTCGCCGAGGCCGGCGTCCATCGCACCCGGCCACAGCAGGATGATCGCGTTGTCGACGATCTCCATCGTCGTGATCGAGAGCGTGTCCGCAGCGAGCGCGATCCCGACCGCGGCGCCGAAGGCGACCCCGGCGCGAAACAGCGGGATCAGCGTCAGCAGGTAGCCGAAGAAGAACGCGAGCGCGACCGCGAGCGCGATCGAGGCGGCGTCGCCCCAACCCCACCAGGTCGCGAGCACGAGCCCGAGCACCTCGCCGATCCCGCAACCGGTCAGGCAATGGTTCGTGGCCTGGGCCGCGAGCCGGTTGACGGACATCGCGCCACAGTAGACTCCGCGCCCACGATGGTCGACGAGGGCCTCGCGGAGCTCCACACGCATCTCGGCGGGTCGGTCGCGTCCGACATCCTCTGGAGCCTCGCGCACGAGCAGGGAATCGCGCTCCCGGTCAAGGACTTCTGGGAGTTCGACGCCCTCGTGACGGTGTCCGACCCGCGCGGCGTGCGCGGCCTGGACGAGCTCGACAAGGTCTACCACTGGACTGAGCTGATCCAGTCTTCGCCGATCGCGGTCGAGCGCTCGGTGCACGGCGCGATCGGCGGCGCCTATCGCTCGCAGGGGATCACGACGCTCGAGCTCCGCTTCAACCCGATGAAGCGGAACCGTGGCGGCGAGCGGGACCTCGACCACATCATCCTGGCCGCGGTCCGCGGCCTCGACGTCGCGAGCCTCGAGTACCCGCAGGTGCGCGCGGGGCTGATCCTGATGATGGATCGCACCTTCGACCGCCGCCTGAACGAGATCATCGTGGAGAAGGCAATCCGCTGGGCGAGCCGTGGCATCGTCGGGATCGACATCGCAGGCCCGCGGCCGGACGGCGGGCGCTACGACTACACGCAGATCGGGCCCATGATCGAGGCCGCGCGCGAGGCGGGCCTCGGAGTCACCATCCACGTCGGCGAGGAAGGCGGCGACATGGGGCGCGAGGAGACCGCCGAGGTGGCCGAGCGGCTCCGGCCCGATCGCATCGGCCACGGGATCCTCGCGGCCGGCGACCCCGAGCTCATGCACACGCTGCGCGACCTCGGCACCGTGCTCGAGATCTGCCCGACCTCGAATCTCCTGACCGGCGCGCTCGCGAACGAAGAGGCCGTGCGCGAGACGCTTCGCGCGTTCGTCGACCACGGCGTCGCGTTCACGATCGCGACGGACGGCCCGGAGATGATGCGGACGCACCTGCGGGACGAGTTCGAGCTCCTGCTCCGCATCGGAGCGCTGGACGAGGACGAGCTCCGCGAGGCGAACGCACGCGGGCATGCGGCCGCGTTCAGGCGGCGCGCGACCGTTCCGGCGTAGGGGCGAGGCTCGCCTAGCCCTCATGCGCCACGCGATCCTCGGAGTCGGGGGAGTCGGCGGGTTCGTCGGCGCCGCGCTGGCGCGAGCCGGACGCGAGGTCGTGCTGCTGATGCGCACGGAGACATACGCGCGCTACGACGGCCGGCTCCAGGTCGAGAGCGCGCTGCTCGGAGACTTCGAGGTGCGGGTCCCGGCCGCGACGACGCTCGACCGGGCGGTCGATGCCTCTGGATCACGCCAAAGGCGACGCAGCTCGAGCCAGCGCTCGAGCTCGTGCCCGAATCGGGCGAGGCCGTGGTCGTCCCCCTGCTCAACGGGCTCGACCACGTGCCTCTCCTGCGCGCGCGCTTCGGCGGCGACAGCGTCGTCCCGGGAGTCTTCTACGTCGAGTCGGAGCGAGTTGCGGTCGGCCACATCCGCCAGAAGAGCGCGTTCGCGCACATCGAGCTGTCCCCGCACGAGAGCGCCGCGCGACTCTGCGCTGAGCTCGACGACGCCGGCCTGACGTGCGCCGTCGGCCCGAGCGAGAGTGCGGTCCTGTGGCGGAAGCTCGCGACGCTCGGCCCGGTCGCGTTGACGACGACCGCGTTCGAGGCGCCGCTCTCCGAAGTCCTCGCCGACCCGGCGTCGCGCAGACGCTTGGAGGCGTGCGTTCGCGAGCTGGCGGCGGTGGCGGGCGCGGAGGGAGCTGAGGTCGACGTCGAGGCCATGCTCTCCGCGTACGAGCAAGCGGGCGAGCTCAGAAGCTCGATGCAGAAGGACCGCGCGGCCGGGCTCCCGCTCGAGCTCGACGCGATCGGCGGCGCCGCGCTCCGGGCCGCCGGTCGCCACGGTCTCGACGCCCGTGCGACCCAGGAGCTCGTCGACCTGATCTCTACCGCCGAGCGACCCGGCTCGGCTTCCTAGGGCCGGCTGGCTGGCCCCGGCCGTACGACGGCTACCGGCACCGGTACGGCCTCCACGAGCTCCCGGAGCAGCGCGCGCACCTCGCCCGGCCCGACGACGTGGATGTGGTCGCGTGGGCCGCCGTCGGTGCGAGTGCTCGGGAGCAGCCCGCCGACGTGACCCGCGATCGAGCCTTGTGGAAGCGCGTCGAGGAGGTCGTGGTCGGTGCGGTCGTCGCCGAGGCCCATGACGAACCGCGACGACTCCTTGCCGTCGGGGAACACGTCCCGCACGTACAGGCCCTTGTCGACCCCCCGCGCGCGCACCTCGATCACGCGATGCCCGAGGAGCACCTCTGCGGGCGCGCCCCCGAGATGCTGGCCGAGGTCGTTCAGGAGCTCGTGCGCGCGCCAGGATCCGTACTCCGGCTCCGCCTCGCGATAGTGCCAGGCGACGCTGCACGCCTTCCGCTCGACGTGTGCGCCCGGGACGTCGGCCGCTACCCGCCGCAGCAGCCGCTCGATTGGCCGCATCCAGCTGAGATCGAGATCGATGAGCGTGCGCCACTCCTCTCCTGGGCGCCGCGCGAGGTAACCGTGCTCGGCGCAGAGATAGATCGGGAGCTGCCCGAACCACTGCTCCAGGTTCCTGCGGCGCCGGCCGCTGACGATGTGGACGTCGGAATTCGGCACCGCCGCGAGGTCGCGGAGCAGCTCGCGGATTTCTCGCGTCGGGATGGCGAGGTCGGGATGCAGCTCGAGCTCGCGCAGCGTCCCGTCGTAGTCGAGCATGATCGTGCGTGCGCGTGCCCGGACGAAGCGCCTGAGGAGCCGCTCCTTGACCTCACCCTCGACGTCTGGCGGAGGCTTGCGCCGGCGGTCGCGCCGCGAGTAGCGCCCGAGGCGCGTGAGGAAGCCGTCGGCCCACTTGCGGCTGTCGAGCGCCTCGACGCGCTTGGCCATCGTCTCCAGCCGCCGGCGCCGCTCCGAGAGGTCGAGCTCCAGCGCGGTGCCGAGCCGCTCGACGACGCCGTCCACGTTCCACGGGTTGACGAGGAGCGCGCCCGGGAGCACCTGCGCCGAGCCGGCGAACTCCGAGAGGAGGAGCGCTCCGCGCCAGCGTCCGGGCAGCCCCGGCTCCGACTGGCAGAGGACGAACTCCTGCGCGACGAGGTTCATCCCGTCACGAAGGGGGTTCACCATCATCACGTCCGCGCGCCGGTAGAGCGCGACGAGCCCGTGCTTCGAGAGGTTGCGGTGCAGGTACTCGACCGGCGTGATCCCCGGCTGGCCGAAGCGGCCGTTGATCCGTGAGATCAGGAGCTCGATGTCGTTCCGCTGCTGCTGGTACTCGGGGCTCTCGAGCCGCGACGGCACGAGCACCTGGAGCATCGTCGTGCGGCGCGCGTGCGTCGGGTCCTGCTCCAGCAGACGTTCGAACGCGAGCAGCTTCTGCGGGATCCCCTTCGTGTAGTCGAGCCGCTCGACCCCGAGCACGAGCTTGCGGCCCGCGTACTGCTCCTCGAGCTGGCCGAGCAGGCGCGCGGTCTCGGGATCCTCGAGCGTCGCCTGGAACCCGAGGGTGTCGATGCCGATCGGGTCGACGCCGATTCCGACGCGGCGACCGCTGACCTCGATCGCGTCAGGCTGCGAGTCGATGCCGAGGACGCGCAGGCACGACGAGCGAAAGTGCCGCGCGTAGTCGCCGACCTGGAAGCTCACGTAGTCGGCGCCGAGCAGTCCTCGGAGCACTTCCTCGCGGGCGGGCAGCAGGCGGTAGATCTCCGAGGACGGGAACGGCGTGTGCAGGAAGAAGCCGACCGAGAGCCCGGGCGCCCGCCGACGGAGCATCGCCGGCACGAGCATGAGATGGAAGTCGTGCACCCAGACGCGCGAGTCGGGCCCGCAGCGCTCGACGATCGCGTCCGCGAAGCGCTCGTTCACGTGCACGTACCGCTGCCACGCTTCAGGCGTCAGTCGCAGCCGGTCGCCGAAGTAGTGGAGGAGCGGCCAGAGCGTGTCGTTGCAGACACGGCCGTAGAAGTCCTCCTCCTCGTCCTCGGTCAGGAAGATCGGAACGAGGTTGTCGGCGGCCAGGTCCGCGGTGGTCTTGTCCTGAAGGTGCTCGGCGACGACCGTCCCGGGCCAGCCGATCCAGACCGCATCGCCGCGCACGGCTCTGAGCGCGGACGCGAGCCCGCCCGGCGACGGCTCCACCGAAATGTCGTCGCCGCTCATCGTCAGCCGCACGGGCAAGCGGTTGCTCGCGATGACGAGGCTGTGCTGTCCTCTCTGCTCGGCCAGTGCTTCTCCCGCATACAACCTACGTGCCCGAGTGGCTTCTGCGATTAGCCTCCCGGAATGGCCAGCGGGCTCGGCATCGTCGGAAACTGCGCGTACAGCGCGCTCATCAAGGACGGCTCGGTCGAGTGGATGTGCTGGCCGCGCCCAGATTCGAGCTTCGTCTTCGGGCCGCTGCTCGACCGCGAGAAGGGCGGCGTGTTCGCGATCGAGGGGGTCGACGCCGAGAGCGTGCACCAGGAGTACGTCGAGAACACGAACGTGCTCAGGACGTTGTTCTCAGGGCCGAACGGCGAGTTCGAGCTCTACGACTTCGCGCCCCGCTTCCTGCTCTACGACCGCTACTACAAGCCGCCGATGTTCGTGCGCGTGATCAAGCCGCTGTCGGGCGAGCCGCGGGCGGTCGTGCGCTGCAAGCTGGTGTACGACTACGGCCGCCTCCAGCCGACGACGTGGGCCGCGTCGAACCACATCGAGTACCGCGACCTCCCGGCGCCGGTCCGCCTGACGACGAACGTCCCGCTCGCGTACATCGAGGACGAGCGCCCGTTCCTGCTCGAGCGCGACCGCCACCTCGTCCTGACCTGGGGCCAGCCGCTCGAAGCCGGTCTCGAGGACACGGCCGAGCGCTTCCTCGAGCGCACGCTCGACTACTGGCGCCGCTGGGTGAAGGGGACGCGCGTCCCGCGCGACTACCAGGGCGAGGTCATCCGCTCGGCGCTCGCGCTCAAGCTGCACCAGTACGAGGACACCGGCGCCCTGCTCGCCGCGACCACGACGAGCCTGCCCGAGTACCCGGGCTCGGGCCGCAACTGGGACTACCGCTACTGCTGGCTCCGCGACGCGTACTTCACGCTGAACGCACTCGAGCGGCTCGGCCACTCGGAGGAGATGGAGCGCTTCCTCGAGTACCTGCGCAACCTCGCCGAGGAGGGTGAGGGCGTGCTCAAGCCGGCGTACCGCATCAACGGGAGTGCGGAAGCTCCCGAGCAGGAGCTCGACTGGCTCGAGGGCTACAACGGCGAGAAGCCGGTGCGGATCGGCAACCAGGCGTTCGAGCACGTCCAGAACGACGTCTACGGCGAGATGGTGCTCGCGGTCTCGCGGCTCTTCCTCGACATCCGCTTCGTCGGCTCCGTGCCGCCGAAGACCGCCCTCGACACCGTCGGCGGGCTCGTCGCGCAGATCGAGGCAAAGCTCGAGGAGCCCGACGCGGGGCCGTGGGAGTTCCGGGAGCGCTGGCGGCTGCACGTGTTCACGGTGCTCATGCACTGGGCGGGCGCGCGCCGCGCCGTCGAGGTGGCGGAGGCGCTCGGGGACGAAGAGCTGGCCGAGCGGGCGCGGGCGCTGGAGCGGCGAGCCGCCGAGATCCTCGAGACGCAGTGCTGGAGCGACGAGGTCGGCGCGCTGACCCAGGTCGCCGGCGAGCCGCAGCTCGACGCTGCGAACCTGCTCGCGATCCAGCTCGGCTTCTTCGCCGAGGACGACCCGCGAGCCGCCTCGCACGTCGACGCGATCCGGCGCTCGCTCTCGGTCGACAAGGGGCTCCTGCGCCGCTACTCGAACCGCGACGACTTCGGCGAGATGGAGGCGGCGTTCACGGTCTGCTCGTTCTGGCTCGTGGAGGCGCTCTGCCTCATCGGCGAGGTGGACGACGCGCGCGCCCTCTTCGAGCGGCTGCTCTCACTCCACAACGGGCTCGGGCTCTACTCCGAGGACATCCTCCCCAACACGCTCGAGCAGAGTGGGAACTTCCCGCAGACGTACTCGCACGTCGGGTTGATCAACGCGGCGTTCCGGCTGTCGCGCCGCTGGGACTAAATGGAGGGCTTGTCTACGCGCGGCACTAGGCTGCTAGGGTCGAGATCCATAGCACGCGGCGTCATCCAAACGAACACCCGGCGACAACTTCTGCTCGCCGCGCTCCTCGCGATCCTGGTCTCGGTCACCGGCTGCAGGGGAGGCGGAGCGTCGGCACAGGCGACCCGGCAGCCGGCAGGAAGCATCTTCCGCGCCTTCGTCACTCAGATGGACGGCGTCAACACGAGCGCCGGTGCGCAGGCCGCGATTCGGATTCGGCCCACGGTCGTCGATCACGCTTTGCGAGCCGCACCGAAGCGGCGCGAGCAGATCTATAGCCAGGCGTTCTGCTCAGGAGCGATCTACATCGCCGGCTACTTCCGACGCGAGGAATCGATGCCGAGCGGCTCACCCGAGTGGCGCGCATGGTGGCAGGATTTCGCCAGGAAAGAGCTGACCCCGCTCTATGGCGAGCTTTCGACGGAGTTCGTCGACTGGGTCGCGTTACGGCTGGCCGACACGCTCTACTCGCAGACGCATCCGGCTGCGTCGTGTTGAACGTCTGCTTCATCCTGAAACAGCTGTAGCGCTATGGCCCTACTCGCCAGCCATGCGAGGACGTTGACGATCATCCTCGCCGTACTCGCACTCGTGCTCGGCCTGTTCATGGCAGAAGCTCGATCGGGGTGCGGGGCGAGTAAGGCGATCAATGCCACGCCGGAATGGTTGTCGGGGGTTCTCAAGCCAGTCGGGGACGCGTTGGACGTGTGGGACGAAGGCTGCGTTGCCCAGCTATCGCCCAACCCACCGTTTCCGCCGCCCGACCCCGACGACACTCAACTCCCACCGCCCTCGGGGCCGCCGGTTACGCCCCAACGCCCGTGGCGAACGATTCAAGAAGGCGCGTTCTTCTACCGACCACGCCTCTACTTCGACGGAGGAGAGCGTGGCGGCCGCTGCGGGTCGATTGGCTGATTGGCGAACGCAGCTCATCCGGCGTCGCCCGTCACAGGGTCTGCGGCCTCCGGTTGGACGGGTTGAACTGCAGTCTCCTACCGAGCATCGGTCGGGTCGATGACGTTGCTGCCGACTTAGCCAGGCGGGGAGTCGAGAATCTCGCTCTCGACATCGACGGTCGCCGGCCGCGCGACTATCGCGCGGCAGACTCCAACTGCTGGGTGCAGCCGCGCGGCGCGAGCGTCGTGCTTCAGGGACTGCGCGAGCGGACCGGCTTCGGCCATCTACTTCCACCATGCAGGTCTACAGAGCGTCTTCGCAGGAACCCTGCACATCTTCGACTACTGGTGGTTCCTCCGATACAACGACGTCCGGCCGCCCTCGGGTTGCACGTTCGTCAAGCGGGCTTGCGTCGATCACGAGGGCGATTCGGAAGGTGTACGAGTGGTCGTGGCGGACTCCGGCGCTGTGTTCAGCGTCGACTTTGCTCAGCACGAGTGGCCCCCGTTCCGCTACATCCAGCCCGATCTCGACCAGCTCCAGCATCGCTTTGCACCAGTGCACACAGCCGGGCTCGTCGGAAACCGTGTAGCGGTCTACGTCGCAGCAGGGACACATGCCAGCTACCCATTTCCCTGCGCCTCGAATTGCATTCAGGCCGACGACGAACGATCGCGGGCAGGGATGTCGTGTTCCCCGAAGGAAATCACGGTGGCAGCGTCGCCTGGCCCGCGAACCGGGACGACATCTGTCGGAGGACGTCATGTCTGGTCGAGCTTCCCGACCCGCCGAGCAGTCTTGGTTGACGGCGGACATGGGATGGGCTGGCGCGAGCAAGGGCAAGGCTCCGGTCCTGAGCCCGTCGTGAAGCAACCCCGCTACCAGGAGAGCGTTCGTCTCGCTCGGGACGGACTTCCCTTGCGAGCGGCCCTCCGACGATCGGCCAACCGGCTGCCCCCGGCAAGCCCGCCCGTGACGAGACCGGCTAGGTCCTGATCTGTGCACGGTGTCGGTCGAAGGGTGGAGGCCCCAGCGGCGCCTAGGTTTGTCTTGATCTTGCGCCCCCAGGAACCTTCCCGCAGACGTATTCGCAGTCGGGCCGATCAACGCGGCGTTCCGGCTGTCGCGGCGCTGGGACTGACTCGGGAGTAGCCGACGTCGTCGAACCACGCCGCGCCGACGGTGCGGGCGGCGCGCAGGTAGAGGCCGACGTAGGCGGCGCCGGGAGGTGCCGTCCCGCTCGCGCGTAGCAGCTGCCATCCGCGGGTGCCACAGCGGAGCGGCGCCGACTGCGCGCCGCCGAGCGGCTGTCCGTCGCTCGCGAACCAGCGCAACGCAACACGTACCTCGCCGCAGCGCGCACCGGCGCGCGCGTACGCGGTCACGACCGAGCGATCGCCCTGCCTGACCGCGGGATCGGGAGGCGCGATCGCGAACGCCGCCTCCGGCCCCGTCCCGGGGCCGGATCCGGCGATCCAGGCGGAGGCGCGGCCGGAGCGGGCGACGCCTGCGTCGCGACCGAACGACGCGCCGGGCGCGGCTCGGATCCGCCAGATCGCAGGCACCGGGCGGCCGCGTTCGTCGCGGACCGCCTGCTCGAAGCCGTTGTTGAAGGCGTGCGAGTGACGGCCGGAGAAGATCGACCGGAGGGCGACAGCCGCCGGCTTCGCCTCGCCCGTGACGCGAAAGAGGCCGAAGCGGTACTCGCGGGGGTTCCGCGAGTCCCGGGTCGTCCGGCGGGATGGCGTCGGGCGCGAAGTCCGAGAGCACCCACGGGCCGATCGGCGGCAATCCGAGCCGGCGCCCCACGACCGCGAGCGAGCGGAGGTAGTAGGCCTGCTGCGCCTCGCGTGCCGAGGGCGACGCGGGCACCCCTCGGAGGACGTCATAGGGAATCGCGGTCGAGTAGCCCGTCTCTCCGATGCGGAGCGGCACCGGAGCGACGGCAGCCCTCGCCGCGGCGAAGTGCTCGGCGGCGAGCTCGGGTCGCCAGTAGAAGTGAGCGGAGTAGAAGTCGGGCTGCGAGCTGCCGAGTGCCGAGCGGAGCAGGCCGAGGTCGCGCGCCGGCTCGAGCGCGGGCACGGAGACCGTGACCGGCTTCTCGGTCAGCTCGCGCACGTACGGGATCAACGCAGCGGCCCACTCGCCCGCACCCTCGTCCTGCGGCCGCAGCTCGTTCTTCAGCTCCACGAACGCGATCCGCGCGTCGCCGGCGTACGGAGAGAGCAGCGCCGCCAGCCAGCGACGCGAGCCGGCGACGTCCGCGTAGTCGTGCCACCAGTCGAAGAGCGTCAGCTCCACACGCAGTCCGTGGCGCGCGGCGAGCTCGACCACGCGCTCGAGCCGCGCCGTCATCTCGGCTTCCGGCTGCGGGTAGCCGAAAGTGTGGGCGGGGACGATCACGCGCACCGTGTTCGCCTGGAGCGAGGCGACCCGAGCGAAGTCGCGGTCGATCGCGTCCGCGTCGAAGCGCGTCCACATCAGCGTCCAGCCGCCGCGCGCCGGGAAGTAGCTGATCGAGCGCACATCATCCGGGACGCGCAGGCCGTCGAGCCGCGCCGCCGGAGCAGCGCTGCCGGCGACGAGTGCGACAAGTGCCGCAGTGAGAAGAAGCCGTAGAGGAAGTCGCACGCGCGCCGATCCTACGAGCAGGACGTGCTGGCGTGTAACCGCCCGGCGGCGACTAGAAGTCCGGCAGCCAGCCGTCCACGTACCGGGAGCGCCGCGACCCGGGAAAGCTCGCATACGCCTCCGCGGACTTCTTCGTCTCGACGTCAACGCCCGCACCATGGGCTTGCGCAGCCGGGTCGACGAGATAGACGATGCCCTTGCGCCCGCCCCGAGCGCCCACAGCGAGGACGACAGACGGGCCGTCTCCGGCGCCGACGATCACGTGCGCCGTCCCGCCGGGACAGTGGAAGTAGTCCCAGGTCGCGAGCGGCCGTTCCTCACCCTCGACGATCAAGAGGCACTCGCCCGCGAGGACGAGGAAGCCCTCCTGGTGGTTCTCACGGTGGTAGACGCTCATTGGCTCACCAGGCAGCAGCACGTTCAGGTTGATGCCGAGCTGCTTGAAGCGGCGCTTGCCCTCGAAGTCGCACGCCGCCCCGAGCGGCCCGTAGTCGCGCCAGCGGCTCTCGCGCGCGTTGATGACGAACCAGCCGTCGCCGTCGGCGACCAGACCGAACTTCGTGGCCCGAAGCGGTATCTCGGAAACCGGCACGCGTCGGAGGCTAGGCCGCTGCCGACTCGATCGCAAACGGCGCAAGGAGCGGCGCGTCGAGGCGGGCCAGGAGCGATGACGCCTGGTCCTCCGAGCAGTCGAGGACGCGGCGCGTGCCGGCGCCCTGGCCGAGATGGAGGACGACCGTGCAAAGGCCCTTGCGGGCCTGGAACGGGGAGCGCTCGACTGCATAGGAGACCACCGCGGCGGGGTCGAGCGACGTCCAGGTGCGGGTGAGCGAGCCTTCGCGGACGGTCACGCGGCCGCCGTCGAAGCCGTGGCCGAGCTGGCGGTAGCGGTCGAGGCCGAGCGGGACGCCCGCGGCCGCGAGCACGAGCAGCCCGCCCGCCACCCAGTACCAGCCCGCGGCGAGCGCGCCGAGCGCGAGCACTGCGGGAGCACGATCGCGCGCACGATCCGCTTCGCGCGGGCGGCGGGCGGATGTGGCTCGAGCTTCGCGTCGAGATTCGTATCGGGATCGAGGTCGGCGAGGAGCTCGCGTGCGGCCTCCGTCGAGATCACCGGCGCGAGGACCGCGCGGCCCGACCGCCCTCCTCCGATCCCGCCCGCGACGGCGTGTATTCCGACGAGGTCGAACGCGCGGCGGAGCGGCGAGTCGCGGAGGTCGATCCCGCGCACGCGAGCGCGGTCGATCACGACCGCGCGCCTCGTCAGCAGTCCGCGGCGCGCGACGAGCCGCTCGCCGTCGTCCGCGAGCTCGAAGTCCCAGTCGGCGATGAGCGAGCCCGCTGCCGCGAAAGCCGCCGCGAGCAGCACCGCAGCAACCGTCAGCAGCGAGATGCCGAGGACATCGGTCGGCGCGCGGTCCGCAGCGTCGCCGAGGAGATCTTCGACGAACGAGCCCGGAAGGTCGTCCGCGAAGTTCGCGATCACGCCGATGACCGCGATCGGCGCGAGGATGTGGCGTCCGCTCGTCAGCCCGCCCACGACGAGGATTCGTGGGCTCGCGCTGTAGAGAACCCGCGCCGGCGGCGCCTCCTCTCCTCGGCCGCCTCCGCGGGGCGCGTACCTGCGAGAAGAGCCCGCCGCAGCCGCTCGCCCTCCGCGGCCGTGACCGCGGCGAGCGACAGCTCGGCCTTGTCCGAGCCGCCTGCCGCCGCCTCGACGTCGACGCGCACGAGACCGAGCACGCGGTGGAGCCACGGCGCCTGCAGCTCCACGCCGCGGATGCGGTCGAGGGGGACGACGCGCGTCGTGTGGCGGACGACGCCGCGCTCGATGATCAGCCGGCCGGCTTCGATCCGATACGTGAACCGCCGCCACTCGAGGACGACGATCGCAGCCCCGATCGCGAGCAGCGCGAGGAGCCCCGGGATGACGAACGTCGGCCGCCACGTGAACGCGACGACGACGACGGGGATGATGCTCGCGCCGATCATCCGCCGCGCGAAGACGACGATCGCAAGCGGATGCAGGCGCCCGCGCGCGACGCCGTCGGCGCTCACGTGCCCTCTTCGATCCCGGCGCGGCGGGAGAGCTCGTCGACGAGCGCGTCGGCAACGGCCACGTCCAGGCCGGGAATGTCCGTTCCGCCCTTGGCCGATGCGGTCGTGACCTCGACCGAGACGAGCCCGAAGTACCGCTCGAGCGGCCCGCGCTTCGTGTCGACCGTCTGGACGCGCGCGTGCGGGACGACCTGCCAGCGGCGCCAGAGCCGCCCGCGGGCGACGTAGAGCCCGAGCTCCGTCACCTCGTAGCCGAACCGGCGGTACGCGAGCCGCGGCTGGATGACGGCGAGGACTGCAATCGCCAGCGTCAGCAGTCCCCCAACGACCCCGAAGATGAGCGCAGCTACCTCGCTGTCCGAGAGGGCGAGCGGAGCGGCAACGACCACGGTCACCACCCCGGCGATGGCCGCCGCGACGATCCACTCGACCATCCAGAGCCGCTGCACACGCGGGTCGAGCTTCAGCGCCGGCTCGCGGAGGATCATCTCGAGCCAGCCTAGTTGCGCCCCCGCGGACCGATCAGCTCAGCCGTTCAAGACCACCAGCGATCGTGATGGTCTCGCGGGAGCACCAAGCGCTCCGTGCGTTCTCACAGGAATGCGCCTGTCCGCGTTCTCTCTCGCGTGACCGCTCCCGTCAGGCACGTCTGGGCGGCGCTCCTCGTCGTCTGGGTCGTCTGGGGCTCGACGTACCTCGGGATCAAGATCGTCGTCGAGACGCTCCCGCCGCTCCTCTCCGCGGGGAGCCGCTTCCTCGTCGCCGGGACGATCCTCGCCCTGATCCTCACTCTCCGCGGGAAGAGCCTCCGCATCACGCGGCGCGAGCTCGTCGGGAGCGCCACCGCCGGGCTGCTCCTCCTCACGTTCGGCGTCGGAGTGGTGCACGTGGCGGAGACGAGGATCGACTCGAGCGTCGCGGCGATCATCGCCGGCACCGTGCCGCTGCAGGTGATCGGGCTGCGGCTCGCGTCCGGGGACAACGTCGCTCGAGGGACGCGGCTGAGCACTTTCGCCGGACTGGCAGGGCTCGGGCTCGTCGTCGCGCCCGGGCTCGGCGCCGGCTCGACCGCGATCGGGCTCGCCACGATGATCGCCGCCTCGATCTCGTGGTCGACCGGGTCGTTCTTCTCGGGCCTGCTCGGGCTTCCGCGCGATCCCTTCGTGGCGACCGCGTACGAGATGACCGCAGGCGGCCTCGTCCTCCTCGCGGGAGCAACGGTCTTCGGCGAGTGGGGCCGGCTCGACTCCGCCTCGTTCGCCGCGGACTCGATCGCGGCCTGGGCGTACCTCGTCGTCGCCGGATCCCTCGTCGGCTTCACGGCGTACGCCTGGCTCCTCCGCGTCGCGCCGATCTCGCTCGTCGTCACGCACCAGTACGTCAACCCGCTCGTCGCGATCGTGCTCGGGATGCTGATCCTCGACGAGCGGCCGGGCTGGAGCGCGCTGGCCGGCGCGTTCCTCATCGTCGGCGCCGTCTACGTCGCCGTACGCGTGGAGTCCGCTAGCGCGACTCGACCTGCGACCGTCGCGCCGCGAGGAACTCCAGCAGATCAGACCGCGTGAGGATCCCGGTCGGCTTCCCTGCGCTCGCGACCACCACCGCCGCAGCCGGCCCGGACAGCCCCTCGTAGACCTCGTCCAGCGACGCGTCCGCGTCCACCGCGGGCAGCGGCGCCTGCATCGCGACCGCTACGTCCTCGTTCAGCGCGTCCCCGTTCTTGAAGACCCGCTCGAGGAGGCTCCGCTCGTGCAGCGAGCCGACCACGTCCGCGAGCGAGTCGACGGGCTCGCTGCGCACGACCGGGAGCTGCGAGATCCCGTAGCGCTGCATGATGTCGATCGCGGCGCCGACCTTCTCGTGCGACCCGATGGTGACCAGATCGGGCACCTCGTGGCCCACCCGCCGGAAGCGCAGCACTTCCTCGACGGCAGGCGGAGGCGTCGTCCGCTCGAGGAACCCGTACTGGATCATCCAGTTGTCGTCGTAGAACTTCGACAGGTACGAGCGGCCGCTGTCGGGGAACATCATCAGCACACGCGCGTCGGGCCCGAGCCGCTTCGCGACCTGGATCCCCGCCCACGCGGTGGACCCGGTGGAGCCTCCGACGAGCAGCCCCTCCTCGCGCGCAAGCCGCCGCGCCGTGATGAACGAGTCGCGGTCGGAGACGCGAATCCACTCGTCCACGGCCTCCGGGTCGAGCGTGTCCGGCCAGCACTCCTTGCCGATGCCCTCGACGAGATACGGGCCTTGCGGGTGCTCCTCGTCCTCGGTGAAGATCGAGCCCTCGGGGTCGACCCCGACGATGAGCACCTCCGGCCTCCGCTCCTTGAAGTAGCGGCCGACGCCGGTGATCGTCCCGCCGGTGCCCACAGAAATGACGATCGCATCCACTCGACCCTCGTCGGTCTGCTTCCAGATCTCCGGTCCGGTCGTCGCGTAGTGCGCCTCGGGGTTCGAGGGGTTCGAGTACTGGTCGGGCTTGAAGCCGCCCGGGATCTCCTCCGCGAGCCGGTCGGAGACCATGTAGTAGCTCTCCGGCGAGTGCGGGTCGACGGCGGTCGGCGTGATCACGACCTCGGCGCCGTATGCGCGCAGCATCGAGATCTTCTCCTGGCTCATCTTGTCGGGCATGACGAAGATGCAGCGGTAGCCGCGGAGGGCAGCGGCCATCGCGAGCCCGACTCCGGTGTTGCCCGAGGTCGGCTCGACGATCGTCCCGCCGGACCCGAGCCGGCCGTCGCTCTCGGCGGCCTCGATCATCGCCATCCCGATGCGGTCCTTCACGGAGCCGCCCGGGTTCAGGTATTCGAGCTTCGCGAGGAGCTCGCCGGGGACGTCGCGAGAGAGCCGGTCGAGCCGCACGATCGGCGTTTCGCCGACGAGCTCGAGGACGTTCGGGTACTCGCGCCGCGCCATCGCGGCCGAAGCCTACTTTCGCGAGACTGAGACGGGTGACGGTGCGCCTCACAGTCGCGGTCGACGAGGGTGCAGCCGAGGTGCTGTGCGGCATGCTCCGGCTCGAGGGCATCGGCTGCTTCCACCGGCCGACCGACATCGCGGCCCACGCGGCGGCTCCGACGCCGATGGGCTGGTACGAGGTGCTCGTGGACGAGGCGGACTATGCGAGGGCGCGTGAGCTTCTTCGAGGCGACCGTCGATCCGGTGGACGAGTGCACGCGCTGCGGCCGCCCCATCGGCGAGGACGGCGGCTGGTACCCGGACGAGGCGCGCGACCTCCATCCGTACTGCGGCGTGTGCGCGGAGCGGCTCTTCGGCGAGTACGGCCTACGTCAGTAGGGGCCGGGCATGCCCGGCCCCTACGTGAGGGACCAGAACTCACCGGAGAGCCCGATGGAGTCGAGCAGCGCCTGCGACTCGTCCGCCGTCCGCGGCCGCCAGCCCGGGTCGAGGCGCGACCACCACCAGAGCCGCGAGAGCTCGTTCAGCTTCGGCGCGCTCAGCGACTCACCCGGCTCGTAACCCTTCGCGGCGAGCCAGCTCGCGAGGTGCTCCTCCGACCGGAGGAAGACGATCGTGCTTCAGGTGAAGCCGATGTCCTCCCACCACCGCCGCGCGGGCACGACGAAGTGGACGAGGACGTCGGCGCCCTCGACGAGCTCGCCGTTCTCGACGCGAAGCGCGATCGCATCGCCGCAGCAGGCGCACTCCGACTCGACCTCGCCGTCGCCATGGAGCGCGCCGGGGATGCCGAGCGCGTCCCACGCACAGGTCGCGGTCCAGTCGCGGCCGCCGGCCGTGACGACGTGCGGGGTAGGCGCGAAGCAGAACGGGTGCGCCATCCAGACGTCGGTCGTGTCCGGGAAGAGCACGATCGCGTGCGCGTCGTGGAGGCGCCGGTAGCTCGCCTCGGCTTCGGCCGCGTCCAGCCCGAACGCCTCAGCCGTCTCAGCCGCGCTCGGCGGCCTCCCGTTCGCGACGACCGAGAAGTAGACGTGCCGCCTGACATCGAGGTCGAACGTGTCCACGCGAGCAATCCTGTCACTCAGCTAGCTTCTGGCACATGACGGTTTACGCCGGAGCCGAGGATCTCAAGGCCGGTCTCGCAGAGATCCTGGAGTCGCCTTCGCGCGAAGGAACGGTCGAGCTCGTCGTGCGGCGTCCCGCCGAAGGCGAGCGCGAGGTGCTCGAGGAGGGCGTCCTCGATCCCGAGCACGGCCTCGTCGGCGACCGCTGGACCGACAAGCCGAGGCACCCGGACACGCAGCTGACGCTCATGAACGCGAGGGCGATCGCGCTGATCGCGGGTGAGCGCGAGCGGTGGGCACTTGCAGGCGACCAGCTCTACGTCGACCTCGATCTCAGCTCCGAGAACCTGCCGCCCGGCACGCGGCTCGAGGTCGGATCCGCGCTGCTCGAGGTCACCGACGAGCTGCACACCGGCTGCGCCAAGTTCACCGAGCGGTTCGGCTCCGACGCGATCAAGTTCGTCAACAAGCCGCCGGGACGCGAGCTCCGCCTCCGCGGGATGTACGCGCGCGTCGTCGAGCCCGGCACGGTCCGGCCCGGCGACACGATCCGCAAGCTCTGATTGTGCGCGCGGCCGCCTTGCGGCCGCGGTGCCGGCGCGAGAATTCATGTCGACGCGCTCAGGGCGCCGCGCGCGGCACGCAGTCAGCCAGCGGCTCCCCGAACGTGGGGCTCGCCTCGGAGGGCGCTGCGATCCGAGCTTGGATCTGGCGGAGCTGCGCCGACCGTGAGTCGGCGGCGTCCTGTGGGTGGCGCCTGATGAGGCCGTCCTTGAGGTCGGCGCGCGACGCCGGCGAGAGCTCCCAGCCGAGCGGCGCGATGAGACCGGGGTGCAGGCTGGGCGCCACAGTGACAGTGCAGGACTTCGGCAGGATCCTGTAAGCGGCGGCGCGAGCGTAGGTCTCCATCGCCCGCCGGCTCCCGAAACCGGTCTCGAGCGGAATGAGCGACTCGGCCGCGCTTCCCCCGGACGGCACCGGCGCCGCCAGCGACGCCTGGTAGTGGTTGTCGATCTCCACGATCATCGGCGCGATCGGGCGTCGCCCGGCGAGGCTCGCGGCGCGGTTGTAGCCGACGATCAGCTCCCGGAGCGCCGGGTAGAGCGAGACAATCGTGAAGAGCCCGCTGTTGTCGGCGTACCCACCGTCGACGAACCGCCCCTCGCACACGGATGCCGGGTGGTTCTCGCAGTCGGCGCGCTTGTCTCTCTCCTCGCGGCCATCGGTGCCGCAGTCCCCCGCGATGCGCCCGGACGGCGTCACGTACGGGAACCGGGCGGCAAGTAGCGCCGCTGTCGAGAGCCTCATGTCAAGCGTCTCGCAGAGCGCGTCTCGAACCTCGACCGTGCCTGCGAGAGGCAGGCGATCGTCGCCGGTCTTCGGGTCGAGGGCGTCGGCGTTTGGCCACGAGCCGAGGTCGGCGGCGCTGACGACCGCCCGGGCCTTGCCCCCGGTCAGGGTCGAGTTCATGACGAGCACGGGAATCAGGCTCGCGGGTCCCCGCTCGTCGTCGTTCGGCGAGAACTGCAGCTCGTACGTGCGCCGAAGCAGCGCGTTGGTGTCGGGGATGTGCTCGTCGTTCTCGTCCTTCCAGACGTCGTCGAAGGCCTGCTCCAGCACGGAGGCGCGGTTCTGCCGCAGGCAGGTGTCACGGAAACGAAGCTCGCATGGCGCGCCCGTGTCCGGGTGCAGGCCGAAGAGCCGGTTGGGGACATCGTGGAACAACCCCCAAGCGACAGCAGCGCCTGCGAAGTCGTGCCCGAGGCGCTCGTCGATCCAGTCGGGCTCGGTGCCCAGCTCGTTGAAGTGGAGGAGTTGCCGCGCGTATGCGTACAGCCCGACCGCGCCGCCCGACACGCCGCTCGCCAGGAAGATGCGCTTCGCCGCGATCTGCTGCTCGGTCGGAGAACGTCTCTGCGACTCACACGTGTCCGCGCGCGCGGCGGCGCGCACGTCCTCGGTCGCCGTCTCGGCGAAATCGGCCGGACTGGCGTCCGCAGGAGAGACGCCCACGATGCAGTCCAGCGCTGCCGCGGTCCAGTACGCGGCACGAATGCCGCCGCCGTGCGCTGCGACGAGAACCAGCGGCACGGGTTCGTCGCCGGCCTGCGCGAGGTCCGCCTGGCTCCGTACCCACTGGTCGAACGCCTGCTTGAGCGGAGGCGGCCCCGCGCCCGTGGGCACGCCCTCGACGGGCACCCGCTCCACCAGACGCGCGTCGTGGAGGGTCTTCGGGCCGATGTACGTCTGCGCGACGCCGACGCCGATCCACCAGACGAAGACGAGCGTGAGCACGGGAAACTGCATGAGTCCGAACCACCAGAGGAGTCGGGGCGGGCGCCGGCGCAACGTCGCTCGCACCGCGAAATGCAGAAGGAACAGCGCGAATGCGAGCGCGACCAGGGTCACCGTGAAGACACCGAGTAGCCGCCCGGCCCGCAAGGGGTCGACGTGGATGCCGATGAAGAGGGCGAATCCGCCGCCGAGCGCAATGGGCAGCGAGTACGCCGGCCACGCCGGCGACGGTGTCCCCGCCGGTGCCAGGTGGAAGAGCCGTATCGCATAGGCGATGAAGAACCCGACCCAGAACAGTCCGTAGAGAGCGGCGAACCATGGCTTTCCGACCACGAGGACGAGCAGGGATGCGACGACGACCCCGGCGACGACTCCCGCGGACGTCCAGAACGAGGGTTCGGCCATCGTTCTCCTCGGCACCCGCCGGGTGAAGAGCACCGCCAGCGCGCCGAGTAGGACTGCAGGCAGCGCCGTCAACTGCGTGTTCGCGTCGCGCAAGCCACCGGACAGCCCTGCTTCGACCGTCGCGGTGACCGAGATCGCGGCCAACGCGAGGAGCGGGAGCATCGCGATCCACTCCGGAGCATCCTTCTCAGCGTCGCTCAAGACTGTGGCCGTGGGTGCGCCGCCCTGCCGGTCCGGAAGGTCGAGCAGCCCGATCACGATCAGAAGCAGGCCCGCCAGGGCGATGCCGGGACCGAACGGCAGAAAGATCCACAGAAGCGCACCGACGACGAGCGCGGCGACTCCCACGGGCAAGAGCCAGATGTACCTCGCCTCCTCCACTGCCAACGTGACCTCCGAGAGACGAACGCCGCTCTCGTACACGACGAGTGCGAGCAGCAACGCAGCGGACAGCCCGAGCGTCAGGCGTGCGGCCCCGGTACCAAGGAGTGGCCCGCCTCCGTCGAACACGAGCGGGCTCCAGCTGCGGATGCTGTCGATCGCCTGGCCGCTCGTGTCGCCCAGGAGCGTCAACGCGACGACAAGCGCCAGGATCACAACGAGATTCATCTTCTGGCGCTCGAACATGCGCTTGAAGCGTCCCGCCAGATCGCCCTGTACGAGGTTCGCAGTCGCCAGCGCAAGCGCCGCAATCCCCGCCAGCGCCAGCAGGTTCGGGACGACGACCAGCGAGATGGTGCCTTTTCCCCAGCCCGCGTCAGTCGCCGCGAGGACACGCAGGCCGACCGCGACGACAGCCAGTCCCAGCGTCAGCCCCGTGATCACGGCCGCCGTCGCTCCGAGGATGCCGGTGAAGAAGGCGTAGCCCGCCCGGCGCCGCCACAGGAGTGCGGCGGCGAGAAGAGAGACCACCGCCGCGAACCCGATGCCGGCATGGAGATACACCCAGACCATCGACGGCAACCGCAGGTCGTCGCTTTCCGGCGCGACCCAGCCCGACTGATACGCGGTCTTGACCGCCCGGTCCAGCCTCCAGGCCGCCACCAGCGCGAGCGTCCCACCCACGATCAGGGCGCGCGTGACGAGCCTGGAGAGTAGGAACGTTCGGCATCTAACGGCTGCGCGGTCGGCGATCGTGACCACGCGGAGGCAACACTACGACGGGTCGCCCAACAAGCCAACCCTCATCCGGGTTGGTCCGTTCAGTGGCGGAACTGGCGCTGGTGCGTGAACACCATCGCCGCACCGGCCGCCGAGACCGCCTCGATCACCTCGTCGTCGCGCTTCGATCCCGCCGGGCTGGATGATCGCGCGCACTCCTGCCTCGAGCGCCAGCTGCGGCCCGTCGGCGAAGGGGAAGAACGCGTCCGACGCGAGCACCGAGCCCTCGACGTCGTGCCCGAGCTCGCGCGCCTTCTCGATCGCGATCCGCACCGCGTCGACCCGGCTCATCTGTCCCGCGCCGATCCCGATCGTCCGCCCGCGGTTCGCGAGCACGATCGCGTTCGAGGTCACGTGCTTCACGACCCGGCACGCGAAGACGAGGTCGAGCCACGCCTCCGGGGAGGCCTCGCCGCAAACGACGTCCATCGCCGAGCGGTCCGGGAGATCCCAGTCGCGGTCCTGTACGAGCAGACCGCCCAGCACGCGCTTGTAGTCGCGCTCGGTCTCGACGAGCGTCCGGCGCTCCGTGTCGTTCAGGATCCTCACCGACTCCTTGCCGGCAAGCGCCTCCATCGCCTGCTCGTCGTACCCGGGCGCGAAGAGCACCTCGACGAACTGGTCGCGAAGCGCCTCGCCGAGCGCGGCGGTGACCGCGCGGTTGAGCACGACGACGCCGCCGTACGCCGACACGGGATCGGCGGAGAGCGCACGCGCGTACGCGTCCTCGATCGTCTCCGAGATCGCGACGCCGCACGGGTTCGCGTGCTTCACGATGACGCACGCCGGGTAGTCGAACTCGCGCACGAGGAGCCGTGCCGCGGAGAGGTCGTTGACGTTGTTGTACGAGAGCGGCTTGCCGGCGAGCTGCTCGACGCGCGAGAGCACGTGCGTGCGGCGGCCGCGCTCCGCGTAGAACGCGGCGCGCTGGTGCGGGTTCTCGCCGTACGCGAGCTCGATCGTCCGGTCGAAGGTCGGCACGAAGATCTCGGGCAGCTCGTCCTCGCCCTGGAACCAGCGCGAGATCGCCGAGTCGTACGCGGCGCTGAGCGTGAACGCCGTCGCGGCAAGCCTCCGCCGGGTCGCATGCGAGAGCTCGCCGTCCCTGAGCTCCGCGAGCACGAGGTCGTAGTCGGTCGGCCGGCAGACGACGGTGACGTCGGCGAAGCTCTTCGCAGCCGCGCGCAGCATGGACGGCCCCCCGATGTCGATCATCTCGACGACGTGCTCCTCGGACGGATGGAGCTGGGCCACGGCGCGCTCGAAGGGGTACAGGTTCACGCAGACGAGGTCGAAGCGGGAGATCCCGTGCTCGTCCAGCGTGCGCAGGTCGTCCGGCTCGCTCCCGCGGGCGAGGATGCCGGCGTGAATCCGCGGGTGGAGCGTCTTGACCCGCCCGCCCAGCATCTCGGGGAACCCGGTCACCTCCTCGACGCGCGTTACCTCGAGGTGCGCCTCCTCGAGCTCGGCCGCCGTGCCGCCGCTCGCGACGAGCTCGAAGCCGAGGTCTGCCAGGCCGCGCGCGAACTGCACGAGACCCGTCTTGTCGTAGACGGAGATCAGCGCGCGCAGAGCTCTCTCACCACCTTCGGGAGGAGCCGGTGCTCGGCCTCGTGCACGCGCTCGCGCAGCGTCTCGACCGTGTCGCCGGGCAGGACAGGAACGGGCTCGGATGCAATCACAACTCCGGTATCGACACCTTCGTCCACGAAGTGAACAGTTGCTGCCGCTTCGGGGGCACCGGCGGCGAGCAGTTCCTCGAGCGGGCGGGCGCCGGGGAACGCGGGAAGCGGGGCGGGATGGACGTTCACGACGCGGTCCGGGAAGCGTGCGAGAAAGCCCGGACGGAGGACGTGCATGTACCCGGCGCAGACCACGAGCTCGACGCCGTTGCGCTCCAGCCACTCGGCCATGGCGAGGTCGCGGGCGTCGCGGTCGTCGTAGTCGTCGAGGGGGAAGACGGCTGTCGGCAGGCCGGCGGCGGCGGCTCGGTCGAGCGCGCGGGCACCGGCCTTGTTCGAGGCGACCGCGACCACGGGGAGCCCCGCGTCGAGCAGCGCCTGCAGGTTCGTCCCCTCGCCGCTGACGAGCACGCCGATCACGCGCGCACGACTCTTCCGATGACGAGCGCGTCCCCGGGATCCGGAACGACCGCGAGGTACCCGATCCCGAGATTGAAGACGCGGCGCAGCTCCTCCTCCTCGACGTGCCGCGCGAGCCACGCGAAGACCGGCGGTCGCGGCCAGGCGTTCCAGTCGATCTCGGCGCGAAGCCCCTCGGGCAGCACGCGCGCAAGGTTGCCGGCGATGCCGCCGCCGGTGACGTGCGCGAGCCCGCGCACATCCGCGCGCGCCCGGAGCGCTCGCACGTCGTCGAGGTAGAGCCGGGTCGGCGCGAGCAGGTCCTCGCCGGCATAGTCCTCGCCCTCGAGCACGCGACGCACGAGCGTGAACCCGTTCGCGTGCACTCCTGTGGACGGGAAGCCGACGATCGCGTCTCCCGCCTCGATCCGCGAGCCGTCGATCACCCGCTCGCGCTCGACGATCCCGACGCAGGTGCCGGCGAAGTCGAGCTCCTCCTCGCGGTAGATCCCCGGCAGCTCGGCCGTCTCGCCGCCGACGAGCGCACAGCCGGCCGCGCGGCACACCTCCGCAAGGCCCTCGACGAGCTCGGCGACCTGCTCGAGGTCGATGGTGTTGGCCGCGACGTAGTCGAGGAAGAGGAGCGGCTCGGCGCCGGTCGTGATCACGTCGTTGATGCAGTGCGCACCGAGGTCGGCGCCGCAGTTGCGGAGCGCTCCCCGCTGCCGGGCGAGGACGAGCTTCGTGCCGACCGAGTCGGTCGAGGCAGCGAGCAGCCGCGAGTCGTCGAGCGGGTGCAGCCCGGCGAAGGCGCCGAAGCCTCGCGCCCCCGTGGATTCGACCGCCGCGCGAAGGCGTTCGACGACCGCGTCAGCCTTGTCGATCGAGACCCCGGCGGCCGCGTACGTCTGGTTCCCCGGCTGCACGACGCCGAGTGTACGCCGCGAGGTCGCGGGGTCAGGCGGGCAGCTCGCCGGGGTCAGGCTTTAGCCTGACCCCGGTTTGAGGTTTTCGCTTGACCTCGTGAGCACTCTGCTCCAGCTCGCGCCGATCGCGCTGATCGCCTTCGCGTACGGGATGCGCGCGCGAACGCTTTCGCGACGCGGGCAATCCGTCCCCCGCTGGCGCATCGGCCTCTTCGCGCTCGGGATCGCCCTCCTCGTGATCGCGGTCGCGTCGCCCATCGCCCGGATCGGCGAGGAGGAGCTCTTCGCGTTCCACATGGCGCAGCACCTGCTCCTCGGCGACCTGGCACCGCTCTGCCTGCTCGCAGGGCTGACCGGGCCGCTGCTCCGGCCGCTGCTCGCGCTGCCCGGAGTCATGCGGCTGCGGGTGCTGGCGAACCCGTTCGTCGCGCTGCCGATCTGGGCGGCGAACCTCGCCCTCTGGCACGTGCCGGCGGTCTACGAGGCGGCGGTCGAGAACGGCGCCGTGCACGCGCTCGAGCACACCGCCTTCTTCACCGCCGGGATCATCCTCTGGCTCCCCGTGCTCGAGACGCTGCCCGCACCGGAGTGGTTCGGGTCGGGAGCGAAGCTCGCATACATCGTCGGCGTCCGGCTCGTCGCGACCGTGCTCGGGAACGTGTTCGTGTGGAGCGGCGGGTCGTTCTACGACGTGTACGAGGATGGCGACGACTACCTCGGCCTCTCGCCCGAGGGCGATCAGTCGCTCGCGGGATCGCTGATGATGCTCGAGGGCTCGCTCGTCACCATCGTCGCGATCGCGTGGCTCTTCCTGCGCATGGCGCAGGAGGGCGAGGTCCGGCAGGAGCTCATCGAGCAAGGCCACGACCCGCGCGCCGTACGCCGGGCGGTGCGCTACCGGCGCTGGCACGAGCTCTCGGGTTGAGGGCCGCTAGATCGCGGGAGTCCGCGCGATCTCTCTCCCCTGCCGGTCGTACGCGACGATAAACCAGTCGCGCCGGCCCAGCTCGCCGTAGGTCGTCAGGCAGAGGACGGGTCGCGGTTGGCCCTCGATCGGCATCTCGAAGAGGTGCGCCTCCCCGATGTCGCGGTCGCCCGCGACGACGCAACGGACGCGTTCGACCTCGTCCGAGACGAAGGCCTGCGCGTTGCGGAACCCTTCAGGCGGGTTCCCCTCGCCGCCACCCGTCCAGTAGTCGATCGTCGTCATCGTCCCGCGGTGTGTGGTGCAGCCGCCGACGCGGTACTCGAAGACGAGCTTGAAGCATGGGAGGCCGTCTTCCTCGCGGTCGTAGCCGTACACCCACGGGCGCCCTTCGAAGCTGCCCGAGCCGAGTTCGACGTCCGGCCGCGACTCGGCGTGGACGGTGTCCCGCTGCAAGAGCCACACGCCCAGTCCCGACACTGCCACGAGGACCGCCAGGATGACGAGGGCAAGGACCCGAGCGCGTCGGCGCCGCAGCATGGCCGGCCACATCGTACGAGCGGCGCGCTACGCGGCCGGAGCCTCGTGCAGCTGGACGTGGATCCGCCACCAGCGGTCGTGCCACGCCTCGTCCTTCGTCTTGCGCCAGAGGCCCCAGTAGACCCGCGCCATCGCCTTCAGGAGATACGGGTCGTGGCCGTCCGCGAGAAGCTGCTCGCCGAGCTTCGCTGCGGCCTCGAAGTCGCCGTCGTCGGCGTGGACCGCGACCGCACAGGTCTGCGCGGCGCGGGTCGGCGCGGGCCCGGCGTCGAGCGCAACGGCACCGTCGACGGCGACGCGCGCAAGATCCGTCTGCCCCTCCTGTCGCATGCGGGCCGCGAGCGCGACGAGCATCCACGCGCGCTGCTCGCGATCGGGCGCGACCGCGGCCTGAACGGCGAGCTCGATCGTCGAGGTCTCGCGCGGCCCCCGAAGGTGCGAGCGCAGGCTCTCGACGAGGACCTGGGAGATGGACGGACCGCCTGTCACGCCCCGTGTATCGACGCGGAGTCGCTTGGGCTTTACGTCTGCGCAGTCTCGAAGCGGAGCTTCTCGACCTTCGCCGGTACCCGCGTCGGGTAGCTGCGCGTGAAGCACGCCCGGCACACGGAGTCCTCCGGAAGACGCGTCGCTTCCGTCATGCCCTCGACCGACAGGTAGGCGAGCGACGTCGCGCCGATGAGCTCGCGCATCTCCTCGACCGTACGACGGGCGGCGGGGAGCTCGTCCTCGTCGGGGAAGTCGATCCCGTAGAAGCACGGAGACACGACCGGGGGCGCCGAGATGCGTACGTGCACCTCTGCCGCTCCGCTCTCGAACAGCATCGCCACGAGCTGGCGGGTGGTGTTCGCTCGGACGATCGTGTCGTCGACGATCACGAGCCGTCGCCCTTCGACCTCGTCCAGCGGATTGAACTTCATCCTGATCCCCTGCTCGCGCATCTTCTGGTCGGGCTGGATGAAGGTCCGCGCGACATAGCGATTCTTGATCAGCCCCTCCTCGAACGGGATGCCGGAGGCTTTGGAGAACCCAATCGCAGCCGGTGTCCCGGAGTCGGGGATGCCGATGACGAGGTCGGCCTCGACCGGCGCCTCGAGTGCCAGCCGCTCGCCCATGCGCACACGCGATCCGTGCACCTCGACTCCCGCGACCCGCGAGTCCGGCCGCGCGAGGTACACGTGCTCGAAGATGCAGAGAGCGTTCCGCCCGGCGGGCAGCGCCTGGGCGGCGTGCAGCTTCTCCTTGTCGACCCACACGATCTCGCCCGGCCGCACGTCGCGCACGACCTCCGCGCCGATCAGGTCGAGCGCGCAGGTCTCGGAGGCGACGGCCCAGTCCTCGCCGCTGACCCTCCCGATCGTGAGCGGCCGGAAGCCGAGCGGGTCGCGGAAGGCGACGAGCGTGTCCTCGCTGATGGCGGTCACCGTGTAGGCGCCCTCGAGGCGGCGCATCGCGTTCGCGACGGCCTCGACCAGCGGCGCCGGATCGCGTGCGATCAGCGCCGCGATCACCTCGGAGTCCGAGCCGGAGGCGAGCGCGACGCCGTCCTCGAGCAGCTCCGCGCGCAGCTCCTCGACGTTGACGAGGTTCCCGTTGTGACCGAGCGCGACGGTGCGCGCGCGGCCGTGGTGGATCAGCGGCTGCGCGTTCGCCCAGCGGTTCGCGCCGGTCGTCGAGTAGCGCGTGTGCCCGATCGCGACCTCGCCCGGGCAGCGCCTGCAGCTGCTCCTCGTTGAAGACCTGGGCGACGAGGCCCATATCCCGCACGACCGTGAGCCGGCCCGCGTCGGAGACCGCGATCCCGGCCGACTCCTGCCCGCGGTGCTGCAGCGCGAACAGGCCGAAGTACGCGAGACGCGACACGTCCCGCTCGCTCGACCGGATGCCAAAAACACCACACATGCGTCAGTTAGGTCCCGTCCCAGGCGCTTCGGAGCTGCGACAGCTCCACGCCGAGGAGCGTAGCGCCCCCGGCGGTCCCGACGTCCTGTATCCGCACGCTACGCGCGGCTGCGAGGCCGATGATCTCGTCGCGCCGCTCGGGGTCGCAGGCCAGCACGGCGCGCCCGCCGACCTCGCCGAAGAGCTCGGTCGCGTCGTCGCCGAGCGAGAGCTCCGCGCCGCAGCCCGAGACGATCGCGGCTTCGGCGAGGGCACACGGCGAGCCCACCCTCCGACACGTCGTGGACGAGCGAGCAGCGCGGCGCCGCCTGCCAGAGAAAGCCGACGAGGCGGGCCTCTGCCTCGAGGTCGAGCGGGGGGAGCTCGCCGCTCACCTGGCCGAACCGCGCCTGGTACTCCGATCCCGCGAGCGTCAGCAGGCGACGCCTGTGCGAGCGAGCAGCGAATCGCCCTCGTTCCAGCTCTTGGGGATCTCGCGGACGTCCTGCACGAGCCCGACCGCGCCGACGACGGGCGTCGGGTGGATCGCGCGGCCGTTCGTCTCGTTGTAGAGCGAGACGTTGCCGGAGACGACCGGGACACCGAGCGCTCGCGCAGCCGCGGCCATCCCGTCGATCGCCTGCGTGAGCTCCCATCCCACCTCTGGCTTCTCGGGATTCCCGAAGTTGAGGCAGTCCGTGAGGCCGATCGGCTCGCCGCCGGCGCAGGCGACGTTGCGGGCAGCTTCGAGGACGGCCAGCGCGCCGCCCGCGAACGGATCGAGCCAGGCGATCCGGCCCTGGCCGTCGAGCGAGATCGCGAGCCCGCGCATCGACGGGCGGAGCCGGATGACTGCGGCATCGAGCCCTGGGCGCTTGACCGTCCGCGACCCGACGAGCTGGTCGTAGCGGCGGTAGACGAACTCGCGGCTCCGGAGCGCGGGCGAAGAGAGAAGTCGGAGAAGCGCCTCGGGATTCGTCGGTGCGTCTGCGATCGGACGCAGCGGAGGCGGCTCGCGGCGCTCGCGCCCGACCTCGTAGCGCGGGCACTCGTCGGTCAGGAGGCGCGCGGGGATCTCTCCCACCGCGTCGCCGTTCCAGAACGCGCGGAGCTCGCCGGTCGTGGTCACGTCGCCGATCACGGCATGCCCGAGCTCCCAGCGGTCCAGCACCGCGGCCACGGCCTCGAGCATCTGCGGCCGCACCATCGCGACCATCCGCTCCTGGCTCTCCGAGATCATGACCTCCCACGGCTCCATCCCCTCCTCGCGGAGCGGCACGCGGTCGAGGTGGACGTCGATGCCGAACTCGGCGGCCATCTCGGAGAGCGAGGACGCGAGACCGGCGGCGCCGCAGTCCTGCAGCGACTCGACGAGCCCCGACTGGACGAGCTCGACCGAGGCCTCGATCAGCTTCTTGCCGGTGAACGGGTCGCCGATCTGAACGGACGGGCGCTTCTCCGCAGCGGCCTCGTCGAGCTCCTGGCTCGCGAGCACGGAGGCGCCGCCGATTCCGTCGCGCCCCGTCGTCGCACCGTAGAGGAGGACGTGCTGGCCGCTTCCGGTCGCCTTCGCCCGGATGACGCGATCGGTCGGAAGGAGGCCGACGCACATCGCGTTGACGAGGCAGTTGTCGCGGTACGCCTCGTCGAGCACGACCTCCCCGCCGACGTTCGGCACGCCGACGCAGTTGCCGTAGTGGCCGATGCCGCCGACCGCGCGCCAGAGGTGCCAGTCGGGCTCGGCGAAGCGCAGCCCGTCGAGGAGCGCGACCGGCCGAGCGCCCATCGCGACGATGTCGCGCAGGATCCCGCCGACACCGGTCGCGGCGCCCTGGAACGGCTCGACCGCCGAGGGGTGGTTGTGGCTCTCGACCTTGAACGCGACGGCCATCCCGTCGCCGAGATCGAGCACGCCGGCATTCTCGCCGGGCCCCTGGAGGACGCGCTCGCCGTCGCTCGGCAGGCGCTTCAGGAGGCGGGCGGAGTGCTTGTACCCGCAGTGCTCGGACCAGAGGAGCGAGAAGACCGCGAGCTCGAAGTGGTTCGGCTCGCGCCCGAGGAGCGTGCGGATACGCTCCGCCTCCCCGTCGGTGAGCCCGAGGGCGCGGTGGAGCGTCTGGGGCGCAACGCTGGTCAGACGGTTCAGCTTATCGGCGCCGGCTGACCGAGCACCCGCTTGGCACGGCCCCGACCCGAGCCGAACCGAGCCCAACTACCCCCAGGGGCACTCCCGTGTCCCTGATGTCACGCTATCGAGGAAGGTGTCACGGGTGGGTCGCATCTTCGTCGAGAAACGTCAAAAGTTGCGAGAACGCGGAGAGACGGCCGCCGTCGCTCGCGCGCAAGAAGGCGATCTCAGCCATCGCCATCGCACGTCGTCGCGATCGCGCACGCGTCGGCCGCCCACCGCGGTCTCGCAGCCCGACCGCCGAGCAACCCGCAGGCTCTGGACGCCGACCTAGCCGGCGGGCGCCTCGGCGCCGACCGGAAGTACGGGCCTAACCTCGACGGACCCGTACCGGGCCGCGGGGATCTTCGCCGCCCACGCACGCGCCTCGTCGTCCGACTCGACGTCGACGAGGAAGTAGCCGCCGAGCTGCTCCTTCGTCTCCGCGAACGGCCCGTCGGTCACGAGCAGCTCGTCGTCGCGGACTCGCACGGTATCCGCGGTCGTCGTCGGTCGCAGCGGTGCGCCGGTGACGTAGACACCGCGGTCGCGCATCTCCTCGGTCAAGGCGAAGTACTCGCCGATGATCGCGTTCCGCTCGTCGTCGGGCAGACTCGCCCACGCTCTCTCGTCGCTGTAGATGAGCAGCATGTACTCCACAGGTCTCCCTCCTTTGAGATCGTCTCGAGCTTACGACGAACGCGCGCTGGCGAAGTCGACACGGTAGGCGTCGTTACCAGAGCCCGCCGGTAGCCTCCGGAAGTGACCCGCTACTGGCCGATGCTGCTGCTGCTCGCCGCGATCTGGGGCGGGTCGTACGTACTGATCAAGGTCGCGGTCGAGGACGTCGAGCCGGCGCCGATGATGGCCTTCCGCGCGCTCGTGGCGGGACTCATGCTCGCGGTCTACCTCGCAGTCGCGACGGGCGGCCGCCGCGCCGTGACCGAGGTCGTGACGAACTGGCGGCCGGCGCTCGTGCTCGGCGCCCTCAACGCGGCGATCCCGTTCTGGCTCGTCGCCTGGGGAGAGAAGCACGTCGACTCGAGCGTCGCGGGCATCGCACAGTCGACGGTGCCGATCTTCACGTTCCTCCTCGCCCTTCGGTTCCTGCCGCACGAGCCGGTCGGGTTCAGCAGGGTCGCGGGAGTTGCGCTCGGGTTCCTCGGCGTCGTCGTCCTCGCGGGGCTCGATCCGAGCGGCGGCTGGATCGCGGTCGCGGGGACGCTCGCCGTCGTCCTCTCGTCGCTCTCCTACGCCAGCTCGGGAATCTACGGTCAGCTCCGCGTGCAAACCGTGGCCGGACCCGTGCTCGCGACCGGCTCGATGCTCGTCGGCGGGCTGATCCTGCTGCCGCTTGCGCTGTTCCAGCTCCCGACGGAGATGCCGAGCGTCGAGGCGATCGCCTCGATCGCCGCGCTCACCGTGCTCGGAACGGCATTCGCCCAGCTCATCCTGTTCCGCATGCTCCGGCTCTACGGCTCGCGCCGGCTCTCGCTCGTGACGTACCTGATGCCCGGGTTCGCCGTCGTCTACGGCGCGGTGCTGCTCGACGAGCCGGTTAGCGCGGCGGCGCTCGGCGGGCTGGCGCTGATTCTCGCCGGCGTCGCGCTCGCTTCCGGGGCATCGCTGCTGCGGGCGAGAGCGTCCGCCCGCGAGGAGCCGGTGCAGCGCGAGGCTGCGTGACCGTCTCGATCCGGCGGGCCCGGCCCGAGGACGCCACCTTCCTCGCCGAGCTCTTCACGCACGAGGACGTCGAGCCGTTCCTCGCGGCCGTGCGCGCGAAGGACGTCGACTCGATCCGTGCGGGAATCGAACGCAGCGACGCGGAGCCCGATGCGCACGGCGTCTTCGTGGTCGAGGTCGACGGCGCGCGGGCGGGGACGATGAGCTTCACGCGCGCCAATCGACGGAGCCGCATCGCGGACCTCGGCGGCCTCGCGATCCACCCGGACTTCCGCGGCCACAAGGTCTCGGACGATGCGGCGCGTCAGTTCCAGCGGCACTTGCTCGAAGACCTCGGGTTCCACCGCCTGCAGCTCGAGATCTACGGCTTCAACGAGCGGGCGATGCGGCACGCGGAGCGTGCCGGTTTCACGCGCGAGGGCGTTCGCCGCAAGGCGTACTGGCGAAACGAGGAGTGGGTCGACGGCGTGCTCTTCGGGATCGTCGCCGAGGATCTCGACTGACGCTACGGGACGAACACGATCTCGAGCTTCATGCCGTCGGGGTCGTGGAAGAACGTCGCGTAGTAGCCGGCGACGTAGGGCCACTCCATCGGCGCATTCTCGATCTCCGCGCCCTGGGCGAGCGCCCATTCGTAGCGCTCGTCGACGGCCTCCTTCGACGCGCCCTCGAATGCCAGATGGTGGAGCCCGACCGCGTACCGGTCGTACGAGCCTGGCGGCGACGACTGCGCCTCACGGATCCCGAGCGAGGCGCCGACACCATCGCCGTCGAGGTACCAGATCGGCTCGCCGCGCTCGCCCTCGGCCTCGTACGCCTCGGTGTACCCGAGCGGCCGTAGGAGCTCGCGATAGAACGGGAGGCTCCGCTCGAGCGACGACACGACGATGTCGACGTGGTGCATCCCCACTCTGCGCACTGGCGGGGACGCTACCTAATTCGGTAAATTCCGAACGATGCGTTCGGTATCTAGCGAACCACGCGCCAAGGGCATCGCCCCCGCGAGCCAGCCCGTCGAGGTCGAAGTCGACTTCGGCACGGCGTATGAGCTCGTGCTCGGGCTGCGCATGTTCGTCGACCGCGACGAGGATCCGGAGTCGTACGCCCTCGGCCCAGCCTGGTTCGAGCGGACGCGCGAGCACCTGCCACGCGAGACCCTGGACGCGATCGAGCGCTACTCGGGCTATCACGAGATCCTCTTCGGCTACCTCCTCGCCCTCGCCACCGAGGCAACCGAGCCACGTGACGGCGCGGCGTTCCTCGCCGTGCTCGATTCCACGTCACCTGCGGACCTGCGGCGCCTCTTGCTCGGGTATCGGCTCGAGACGTACCGCGGGGACGCCTCACGCGAGACCATCGCTGCCGCCGCGGCGGGCGACGGAGGCGCTGCGAGCGAGCTCCTCGGCCAGTGCGCCGACTGGCAGCGCGCCGCGTACGAGCACGTTCTTTCGCTCGAGGCCGCCGAGGCGAAGCGCTTGCTCGAGACGGCGGCGAAGGGCTGGTACGAGACCGTCCTCCGCCCCGACGAGCGTGCGACCACGCGCGTCCTTCGCGGGAGCGCGCGGGCGGCGCGCGTTCTCGCCGGCCAGCACGCACCGGAGGAGCTGATCGACATGGCGACGCGCGGCATTCGCTACATGCCGGAACCGCGGATCCGAAGGATTCTGCTCGTCCCGAATGTCGTCAGTCGGCCGTGGTCGATATTCAACGAGGCCGGAGACACGAAGATCGTCTGCTACGGGCTCGCGGAGGCGCACGTCAGCGGCCAATCGCCACCCGACCCGCTCGTCGCCGCGTACAAGGCGCTGGGAGACGAGACCCGCCTCCGGATTCTCCGGCGCCTCGCGGATGGGCCGGCGTCACTGCAGGAGCTCACCGAGATCACGGGGCTCGCGAAGTCCACCGTGCACGGGCACCTCCTAGTGCTGCGCACGGGCGGCCTCGTCATCGCGGACGTGTCCAAGAAGACTGGGTATCGCCTCCGCCGCGAGACGCTCGCGGAGAGCGCCGCCCTGCTCGACAGCTATCTCGAAGGAACGGAGGACTAGATGCGCTACAAGCTGCTCGGACGCAGCGGTCTCCGGGTTTCGGAGCTCGCGCTCGGGACGATGACGTTCGGCGACGCCTGGGGATGGGGCGCCGCAAGGGACGAGAGCCGCCGGATGTTCGACGCGTTCGTCGAAGCAGGCGGGAACTTCGTCGACACCGCCTGCAACTACACGGACGGCCAGAGCGAGGAATACATCGGAGAGTTCATCGCGACCAACCGCGACAGAGTCGTCCTTGCGACGAAGTACACGCTCACCTCGCAACGGGACGATCCGAACGCCGGCGGGAACTCGCGCAAGAACCTGGTGCGGACGCTCGAGGGAAGCCTGCGGCGGCTCGGCACCGACTATGTCGACCTCCTCTGGCTCCACATGTGGGACGGAATGACGCCCGTCGAAGAGGTCGTGCGAGCGCTCGACGACCTCGTAGCGGCGGGGAAGGTGCTCTACGTGGGCTTTTCGGACACGCCTTCGTGGGTCGTGTCCCAAGCGGCCACGCTCGCCGATCTACGTGGTTGGTCACGGGTTGTCGCGGTGCAGGCGCCGTACTCGCTCGCGGACCGCGACGTCGAGCGCGACCTGCTTCCGATGGCCCGCTCGCTCGAGCTCGCGTTCACGCCGTGGGGCATGCTCGAGGGCGGCGCCCTGACCGGGAAGTACCTGTCCGACACGGACGAGCCCCGGAGGTACGGCGGCGCCGGCGAGCGCGTGAACGGCATCGCGCGCGAGGTGCTCGCGATCGCCGACGAGGTCGGCGCGACACCCTCTCAGGTCGCGATCGCCTGGGTGCGGGCGCAGCCATGGCTCACGGTGCCGATCGTCGGCGCGCGCACGGAGGCGCAGCTCCGAGACAACCTCGGCGCGCTCGAGCTCGACCTCGACGAGGAGCACGTCGAGCGGCTGAGCGCGGCCGGCGGCTTCGACGTCGGCTTCCCGCGGTCGTTCCTCGAGTCGGACCACGTGCGCGGACTGATCTTCGGCGACACGTTCGACCTCATCGACGACCACCGGTCGCCCCGGCAGCCGCGGCGGGAAGCGAGCGCGGTCTAGGAGGCATGGCGCCTGTTTCGCCAAGCCTCCTCGCTAGGGAACCGACCCGGCGGGATCGCGGAGGAAGCGCTCGAGCAGCGTCCGCACCCGCGTGGAGCGGTCGACGAGAAACGTGCCGTGGAGCGCACCGGAGACGACCTCGACGCGCTTCTCGGCCGTCGCGGTGAGGCCGTGGAGCTCGCGCGCGTCTGCGGCGAAGTCGTAACCGGCGTTCTGGTCCTGCTCGGCGACGACGTAGAGCGTCGGAACGCGCAGCCGGGAAGCGGCCTGCCGCGCGTTGAGCTCGCCCGGGATCTCGGCCGGGCCTGAGACCGAGATCACGCCCTGCACGGGAGGGCGCAGGGTCGGCGCCGCGATGATGGCGGCGATCCCGCCGAGCGAGGCGCCGCCGACCACGACCTTGCGGGCGCCGAGCCCGCGCACGGCCCGAACCGCCGCTTTCATGTCCGCCGCCGCCAGCGAGTGATTCTCGGCCCCTTCCGAGAAGCCGTGTCCGCGAAAGTCGAACGGAAAGACGAAGAAGCCCTTGGCCGCGAGTCGCCGCGCGTACGGCGCCCATGAGCACAGGTCCCCTACGGACATGTGCGCAAGCACCACGGCCGTTCGGGCACCCGGTCGCTTTCCACCGAATCGATGCCCGACGAGCTTCGTCCCGTCGCGCCGCGCGGAACCAGAGCTCGTCCTTCTGCGTGCAGGGATGCGCCGCGGTCGACGAGGCTGCCTGCACACCGAGCGCGACCGCAAGCCCGAACGCCGCGAGCAGAGCCACCACACGGACGCGAGTCGCCATTACGGCAGCCGCACCCGAGTCGCGGCCATGCGCCCGCGGTTCCCGGCGCGATCGGTTGCAAAGACCCCGAGTCGGTGGGCGCCGGAGCCGAGCCGAAGCGTCACGCTCGAGTTCAAGTACGGGACCTGGCCGTCGAGGACCCGGACGGCCCGGCCATCGGCGTGGACCGTATGCGTCTGCACGCCGCTTCCCCGCTCGGGCGCCGGGTCCCACGTCAGGCGCACGCGACCGCGCCGCAGCACGTCGACGTCGATGCTCGGCCGGCCGGGCGCCGTCCGGTCGAGCCAGGCGAAGGCGAGTGCGGTGCTCTCGCGGGCGTGCCGCTCTACCGTCACTCGGAAGGCCCCGGGCGAGGTGAAGGTCTCCCCAGGCCCATACGCGAAGCGGCCCGATCCCCTCGGGTTCGGCAGGAGCAGGTTGTCGCGCGGGTAGGGAGACGCGACGGCTCCGTTCGCGGGGCCAGCTATCACGGCGACGCCTGCCGGCTGCTCCGCGGATCCGAGGAACGCAGGCGTCGCGCCGCCCCTGGACTCGAACCAGAACTCGCTCGCGGCTGTGGTGACGACGAGCGCCTGCGGCAGCGTGGTCGCGCCGTCGACCGGGCCGATCTCGTGGGTCGCGTTTCCGGTCGGCCGAGCGACCCCCGTCAACCATTCCAGCTTCGCCTTCTCGAATGCATTGAGGTCGCCGGCGCCGCCGCCCATGACGCTGAACTCGCCCCCGTACTCGTCGACGGAGCACGACCCGCCCGCGCAGTCCCACCTGCTCGCGTGACCTAGGCCGAGCGTGTGGCCCAGCTCATGGGCGGCGAGGGCCATGAACGCCGCGCCGTTCAGAAACACCTCGGTCGGGTTCGCCTCGCCGAGGAACTGACAGCTGGGCACGGTCGGTGTGACGAACGCGACGCGATCGAATCCAGCGAACGTCGACGCGGGGCTCGCGTTCCGGAGCACGGTCGCATCGCAGCTGTCGAATACCGCGCGAGGAAGGCGAAGCGGCCCGGCATTGGAGCCCGGCAGCGAGAGCCGACCCGACGACGAGCCGCGAAAGAACGCGTCCGTCTCGGCCGCCACGCGCTCGAGGTCGGCCTCGGAGAATGGTGTCGGGCCCCAGGTGGCGAGGACGTAGAGCACCCGAAGCTCGCCTTGGGCAGCTCCTGCGGAGGGCACGAGGAGCCCGCCTGCCATGACGACGCTCAGGATGGCGGCCCACCGGGTCGTCCGCCATGGATTCGTCCGCGCCATGCGCGATGATTATCGTGAAGCTATTGACATGTCAAGAGTGACATATCTCTGATGTCCCTCCGGTACGCACTCCTCGGCGCTCTCGCCGATCATCCTCGGACGGGCTATGCGCTGCTGCGCCACTTCGAGCAGTCGCTCGCGTACGCGTGGCCGGCGAGCCACAGCCAGATCTACCCGGAGCTCGCGCGGCTTCTCGAGGACGAGTTGATCGCCGAGACGGAGATCGGGCCTCGGAACTCGCGGACGTACGCGCTGACCGAGAGCGGACTTGCCGAGGTCCGGCGCTGGCTGCGCGAGACGGCTCCCGACCGGCGGGTGCGAAGTGACGCAGCCCTGCGCACGTTCTTTCTCTGGCTCCTCGAGCCGGAGGAGGCGCGCGAGCAGCTCGAGCGCGAGCAGGAGCACTGGCGCGGGATCCTCGACGAGCTCGAGGCGATTCGCGCCGCGCCGCGGGGCTCGACGCGCAAGGAGCACGCGTTCCTCCTCGCCCTCGAGGGCGGAATCCGCTCGACCAAGGCGCGGCTCGACTGGCTCGACTGGTCGCTCGAACAGGTGTCGTCGCGGGCGTGGCGATCGGCGAGTGCAGCGCCCGAGTCGACGCCGGCCTCCGTCTAGGATCTCGCCATGGCTTCCTTCCTGCACACGATGGTTCGCATCACCGATCCCGAGCGGAGCCGCGCGTTCTACGAGGCGCTCGGGTTCCGCTTCAACCGCGACATGGACATCGTCCGGAACGGCGAGCTCGAGGCGACGAACTACTTCTTCTCCATCGGCGACCAGGAGAACGTGCTCGAGTTGACCTTCAACCACGACGGTCGCACATACGAGCTGGGGACCGGGTACGGGCACGTCGCGATCGGCATCGACGACCTCGACCGCACCTTGAGCGCGCTCAAGGACGAGCACGGGATCGAGCCCGAGCGCCCGCCCTACCAGGTGCGCGAGGGCGGATCGCGGATCTGCTTCGTCCGCGATCCCGACGACTACCGCATCGAGCTGATCGAGCGCTAGCAGCCGGGCCATCTCCGGACTGTGAACCGAGAAGCCGCCCGACCTGGAGCGGCCGCGCGGTGAGCGCGCGACGTTTTTGCAGTCTTGGCACGAAGGCGTTTCCCACGTGTGACTCGCTTCCCCCTACGCTCGATGCGTGGCGGTACAGGCGAAGACAACGGACAAGACCGGGACCAAGGGAAAGGCGAACGGGCGCCGCACGACGGTCGCGGCAACTCCATGGGGCCCGGCCGGTGTCCTCGAAGAGGTGTCCGTACGGCAGTCGGCCGGCGAGAAGCGGTTTGCGGTCGTTGTCCAGCTGCTCGAGACGAAGGGCGGCGAACGCCTCGTCCGGTTCGCGTACACGACCGAGGGCGTGGCTCGACGCGGCCCGGTGACCATGCGGGCGCGCGATCTCGAGAAGCTGCGGGCGGCACTCGAACGCGCGCCCGTTCTCGGAGCGGCGCTTGGGCTCTAGGACGGCGCAACATCGAACGAGGCCGGGTGGTCGCGGGGCGACGCGCGACTCGCGAGCGCCCACGGTGCGGGGCGGATTACCGCCGGCATGCAGATTTCGCGACCCGGACGAGCGGATCCCGCCCTCCGGACGGCCGCCGGGCTACGCGGTCGCGTACGCGTGCTGCGCCGCGGCGTCCACCAGAGCAGCCAGCAGAAGCCCGCCGTCCGCCGAGCCCAAGAGCGGGTCGACCGCGTGCTCGGGATGCGGCATCAAGCCCAGGACATTGCCGGCCTCGTTCGTGACACCGGCGACGCCGCCGAGCGATCCGTTGACGTCCTCGGTGTAGCGGAGCGCGATCTGGCCGCGCGCGGCGAGTTGCATGAACTGACCCTCGTCGGCGTACCACGCACCTTCTCCGTGCTTGACCGGGATCACGAGCTCCTGCCCCACCTCGCAGCGACCGAGCAGGAGCGAGCTCGTCGACTCGACCCGCACCCCGACATCTCTACAGACGAACTCGAGCTGGCGATTCGGGCGGAGCGCGCCCGGGAGGAGCTTGGTCTCGCAGAGGATCTGGAATCCGTTGCAGACGCCGAGCACCGGCCCTCCGCCGGCCGCGAACCGTCGCACGGCGTCCATCGCTGGGGCGAGGCTGGCCATCGCGCCCGCCCGGAGGTAGTCGCCGTAGGAGAAGCCTCCGGGTAGCACCACGGCTCCCGTCGCCTCGGGGAGCTCCGGCGAGTCGTGCCAGAGGAGGACGGGCTCGGCGCCCATTGCGCCGAGCGCCCACGCCGCGTCCCGGTCGTCGTTCGACCCCGGAAAGACGACGACTGCGACGACGGGCCGCTCGGTCACTGCGCTGCCTCCATCGTCACGTCCCCGTCCCCGTCGAGCCGGATCTGGACGCTCTCGATGAGCGGGTTCGCAAGGAGCTCCGAGCACATCCGCTCGACCTGCATGCGGGCGTGGTTCGGGCCTTCGGCCTCAAGCTCGAGGTCGATCACGCGACCCACACGCACTTGCCGGACGTCGAAGCCGAGCTTGCGCAGCGATCCCTCGATCGCCTCGCCCTGGGGATCCAGGATTCCCTGCTTGGGCCGGACGAGAACGGTCGCTTTCATCCGAGCACGATCTCCGGATCGGCGACGTACGCGTCGAACGAGAGTCCGGTCAGCCGCTCGAACGCCTCGACGTAGCGGGCGCGTGTGCCGGCGACCACATCCTCGGGCAACTCGGGTCCGGGCTCACGCTTGTCCCAGCCGCTCGCCTCGCACCAGTCGCGGGCGAACTGCTTGTCGAACGACGGCTGCGCACGACCCGGCACATAGCCGTCGCACGGCCAGAAGCGAGACGAGTCCGGGGTGAGCGCCTCGTCCCCGAGCGTCACGACGCCGTCGTCGTCGACCCCGAGCTCGAACTTCGTGTCCGCGAGGATGATCCCGCGATCCTCGGCATGCCTGGAGCCGAACTCGTAGAGCGTGAGCGCAGCTTCCTTCGCGGCGCGGTAGACGTCGTCTCCGCACAGCGCGGCGGCCTCTCGCTCGTCGATGTTCTGGTCGTGCCCTTCGATGGCCTTCGTGGCCGGCGTAAAGATCGGCGCGGGCAACCTCTCGGACTCGCGAAGCCCGTCCGGGAGCACGTGGCCGCAGACCGCTCCCGTCTCTCGGTAGTCGCGCCAACCCGAGCCGGCGAGATAGCCGCGCACGACACACTCGATGGGGAGCATCTCGAGCTTGCGACACTCGAGCGAGCGACCGTCTTCCCGCAACCCGAGCAGATGGTTGGAAACGATGTGTCGAGTCCGCGCGAACCAGTACGCCGAGAGCCCGGTGAGCACGCGCCCCTTGTCCGGGATGGGAGTCGGAAGGACGACGTCGAAGGTCGAGATCCGATCGCTGGCGACGAGCAGAAGGCGGTCGTCGTCGAGCGCGTAGATCTCGCGGACTTTGCCGCTGGCGACGTGAGTTGCATCAGGCACGGACAGCCTCCTTGTCGGCGACGAGGTCTCGGAGGCGCGCGAAGACGACGTCGGCGTGAACGGTGAACGCATCGATATCGAAGATCTCGTCCAGGCGAACACGCTCGGCGATCGTGGAGTCGCCACGGGCGAGCTCCCGAAAGTCGAGCCCCTCGTCCCACGCGCGCATGGCGTGGCGCTGGACGAGCCGGTACGCGGCGTCGCGATCGAGGCCGGAATCGACCAGCGCGAGCAGCAGGCGCTGGCTGAAGAACAGCCCGCCCGTCGACTCGAGGTTCGCGCGCATCCGCTCCGCGCGGACGACGAGGCCGTCGACCAGCCACGTGAAGCGGTCGAGCATGTAGTCGACCGCCATGAACGCGTCCGGCAGCACGACGCGCTCCGCGGAGGAGTGCGAGATATCGCGCTCGTGCCAGAGCGCGACGTTCTCGAGCCCTACCTGGGCGTAGCCGCGGACGAGACGAGCGAGACCGCAGATCCGCTCGGAGACGATGGGATTCCGCTTGTGGGGCATCGCCGACGATCCCTTCTGACCGGCGCCGAATGGCTCTTCCACTTCGCGCACCTCCGTACGTGCCAAGTGGCGGATCTCGAGCGCGAAGCGATCGAGCGACGAGGCAAGCAACGCGAGCGCCGAGAGGAGCTCCGCGTGCCGATCGCGCTGGAGGATCTGCGTCGAGCTCGGCGCGGGCTCGAGACCGAGCGCCTCGCACGCGATGCGCTCGACCTCGGGCGTGGTCGTCGCATACGTTCCGACCGCGCCGGAGAGCTTTCCGACGCGCATGCCGTCGAGCGCTCGCTCGAGGCGTTGACGATCTCGCGCGAGCTGGAACCCCCAGCCCGCGAGCTTGAGCCCAAAGGTGGTCGGCTCGGCGTGCACACCGTGCGTCCGCCCGATCGTGAGCGTGCCGCGATGCTCTTCGGCACGTCGAGCAACGGCCGCGAACGCGAGCTCGATCCCACCGAGCAGCAGGCGGCCCGCATCTTGGACGGTCAGCGACAGGGCGGTATCGAGCACGTCCGACGACGTAAGCCCGTAGTGGAACCAGCGCCCGTCCGGCCCGAGCTCGGTACCGACCGCGTCGACGAAAGCAGCGACGTCGTGGTTGGTCGTCCGCTCGAGCTCGGCCACGCGCTCGGGAGAAGGAGCCGTCGCCCGTTCGCGGATCGAGGCCGCCGCGTCGACCGGGACGACACCGACCTGAGCCCACGCGTCGAGCGCCGCGAGCTCGACGTCGAGCCACCTCGCGAGCTTCGCCTCCTCCGACCAGACGCGCGCCATCTCCGGTCGGGTGTAGCGCGGAATCACCGCCCGCGATTGTAGTCGCCGGCTCCGGCGACCCACGATTGTCAACCTTTCGGCACGAAGGCGTTTCCCACGCGTGCACCTCTGCGCGTTACGCTGAAGGCGGGAGGAGGCGCGGGGTGGCCCCAGGCGAAGTGCCGGGTCATTCGGCCCTGCGAAGCTCGAACGACCGGCCTTCCGCGGCTGCGAGGGCGATGTCCTCGCGACGGCGCGCACCGTCGAATGCGATGAGGTCCGCCGCGCCGTACGCCGCCGCTCGCGCGTCGCCGATCGTCTCACCGAGTCCCGTGACCCCGAGAATCCGCCCGCCGTTCGTCACGACGCGCGAGCCATGGAGCGCGGTGCCGGCGTGGAACACGAGCGCGCCGGCTGCCTCTGCCTGATCGATGCCGTCGATCGGCGATCCGCGATCGCCGGACTCGGGATAGCTCGCGGCCGCGAGCACGACCGTGACCGCCGCGCCCGTCGTCACCTCCATCGACGTCCCGGCGAGCTCTCCCGCAGCCGCGGCCGCAAGGACCTCGACCAGGTCGCCGCCGAGGAGCGGGAGCAATGACTGCGCCTCCGGATCGCCGAAGCGGCAGTTGAACTCGAGCACCTTGGGGCCGTCGTCCGTGAGCATGAGCCCGGCGAAGAGCACGCCGACGAACGGTGCACCCCGACGCGCGAGCTCGGCGAGGACGGGTCGATGCACCGCGTCGACCAACTCCTTGACCGAAGCCTCGGCGATCCCCGGCACCGGCGCGTACGAGCCCATGCCGCCCGTGTTCGGCCCCTCGTCGCCGTCGAACGCCCGCTTGTAGTCCTGCGCCGCCGGGAGTGGAACGGCGTCGTGTCCGTCGCAGAGAGCCAGGATCGAGACCTCGGGCCCCTCGAGCAGCTCCTCGACGATGAACGCGCTCCCGAGCGCGGTGACCGCACGCAGCGCCGCGGCGAGCTCATCCTGCGTCGTGCAGACGTACACGCCCTTCCCCGCGGCGAGCCCGTCGGCCTTGACGACGCACGGGAGCCTCGCGACGGGTAGCTGAGCCGCCGTCGGAACCCCGGCTGCTGCCATCACCTCCTTCGCGAAGGACTTCGAGCCCTCGATCGCTGCCGCCGCCGCGCTCGGCCCGAGCACTGCGACCCCCGCGGGCCTCAGGACGTCGGCCGATGCCTCCGACGAGCGGCGCCTCGGGCCCGACGACGACGAGATCTGCGTCGAGCGCGTGCGCGAGCGCGAGGATTCCCTCGGAGTCCTCCGCCCGTATGGGGTGACATTCGCCGTGGCGCGCGATTCCCGGGCTTCCCGGCGCGGCGTGCAGCTCGGTCAGCGACGGCGCCTGGCTGAGCTTCCAGGCAAGCGCGTGCTCACGGCCGCCCGACCCGACGAGGAGAACGCGCACGGGCCGAGTCTAGGACGTCATGCGGAGAGCCGAAGGAGCGCGAGCGTCTAAGGTCCGCGCATGGACGACGCCGCGTTCCAGCGCTGGCTCGACGCCTACGTGGAGGCGTGGCGGACGTACGACGCCGTCGCGATCGGGGATCTCTTCAGCGAGGACGTCGAGTACCGCTACCACCCGTGGGACGAGCCCGTCCGGGGCCGCGCAACGCTCGTGGAGGACTGGCTGGGGGACCGCGACGAGCCCGACTCGTGGGCCGCCGAGTACCGCCGTGGCTCGTCGCAGGCGACGACGCGGTCGCCGTCGGAGTCTCGCGCTACTTCGCCGGCGACGGGTCGGTCGACCGCGAGTACCACAACGTCTTCCTCTGCCGCTTCGACGGCGACGGCCGCTGCCGGGAGTTCACGGAGATCTTCCTCCGGCGCAGCGAGTGAGTCGCGGGACGACAGACCTAGAGCGGCGCGTACAGGTCGACGCCGACGCCCGCGGGGTCGCGCAAGCGAGGCGTAGCGCTGGCCCCAGAACGCGTCCCACGGAGCCTTTGCGCTCTCGAATCCCGCCTCGACCACCTTCGCGTACAGCTCGTCGACCTCCGCCGGGCTGGAGCACTCGAACGCGAGGCCGATCTGGTTCCCGTTCTCACGCTCCACTCGGGCTCGAAGCTGCGGATGGTGTCCTCCGAGTCGAGCATGAAGCGCACGCCGTTCGGGAAGGAACGTGTCCACGTGACCCTCGTCAGGCGTCTCGGGAACGTCGAGCCCCAGCGTCCGGTAGAAGCGAATCGACTCCGCCATGTCCGTGACGACGATCCCGATCGCGTTGAGCTGCGGCACGGTCCGACTCTAGCCGAGCGCGAGCACGCGCTCGCGCGCGGCGCCCGTGCCGACGAGCGTCACCGGAACGCCGAGGGCGCGCTCGACGAACCCGACGTACGCCTGCGCCGCCGCCGGCAGTGCGTCGCCGATCTCGCCCGACCAGCCGTCGAGCGTCTCGAAGACCGGACGGCAGTGATGGAAGTCGCTCTGGTGCGCCGGGAACTCCTCCGTCTCGGTTCCGTCGGGCAGCCGATAGCGCACGCAAACGGGAAGCTCCTCGAAGCCGCACAGCACGTCGAGCTTGGTGAGCGCGAGCGACGTGATCCCGTTCACGCGCACCGCGAAGCGAAGCGCGACGAGGTCGAGCCAGCCGCAGCGGCGCTCGCGGCCGGTGACGGTGCCGAACTCCTGACCGATCTCACGCACGCGTTCGTTCGCCGGCCCCTCGATCTCGCTCGGAAACGGCCCCTCGCCCACGCGCGTCACGTACGCCTTCGCGACGCCGACGACCTCGTCGATCCGGTTCGGGCCGATGCCGAAGCTGACCGCCGCGCCCGCGGCGATCGGGCTCGACGACGTGACGAACGGGTAGGTGCCGTGGTCGAGGTCGAGCAGCGTTCCCTGGGCGCCCTCGAACAGGACCCGCTCCCCACGGCGAAGCGCACCGTCGACGAGCAGCGACGTGTCCGCGACGTACGGGCCGAGGCGCGACGCGAACCCGAGATATGACTCGACGATCTCCTCCACCTCGAACGGCTCGAGCTCGTACACGCGCTCGAGCCAGACGTTCTTCTCCTCGACCGCGAGCTCGAGCTTCTGGCGCAGGATCTTGGGGTCGAGCAGGTCCTGGACGCGGATGCCGATCCGGGTCGCCTTGTCGGCGTACGCGGGACCGATCCCGCGACGCGTCGTCCCGATCTGCAGCCGTCCGAGCCGCCGCTCGCGCGCGCCGTCGAGCGCGACGTGCCAGGGCATGACGAGGTGCGCGTTGCCGGACACGAAAAGGAGACCCGCGGTCGCATGGCCGCGCGCCTCGAGCTCGTCGAGCTCGGCGATCAGCACGGCGGGATCGACGACGCAGCCGGCGCCGATCGCGCTCGGCTTGCCGGCCACGATCCCGCTCGGAATCTGTCGGATCTTGTAGGTCTCGCCGTCGACGACGATCGTGTGCCCCGCGTTCGGGCCGCCCTGGTAGCGGCACACGAGGTCCGAGTCCTGGGCGAGCAGATCGACGATCTTCCCCTTCCCCTCGTCGCCCCACTGCGCCCCGACGATCACGGTCGCGGGCACATGCCGGAGTGTTGCACGCGCGCTCGCCGACCGGCTCCGCAGCTGCAGGCCACGCGTGCAGCCCCAACCTCCCCCAGGGGCACTCCCGTGTCCCTGAAGATCACGCTATCGAGGAAGGGGTCGCGGGTGGGTCGCGTCTTCGTCGAAAGACGTCAACAAGGCGGCTCGTCAGTCGAGATGTGTCGAGACAACGGTTCGGCGATAGACGTCAACAAGACGCTTGCCACTTGGTAACAAGGCGGCGGAGTACGCTTGCTTCGACATGACCGTTCCGACGGCCGCGGTGCTGATGGCCAGCACCGTCGGGTGGCTCACGACCGTCGGGGCCTCGCGATCCTGGCGCTCGTGTTCGCGCTCCCGATCTGGGCTCTTCGCAGGCACAACCGGATGTTCCCGAAGGGCTGGGACCGCACCGGCTGGAAGCCCGAGCCCGGCAAGGCTCGCCGCTTCGAGACGATGTGGACCTACTTCTCCGGCCGTGGCGGAGGCGGAGGCTAGGGCGGGGCTCGTGCTCGCGGCCTCGACCGTCGATCCGGTGACCGCCGCCATCGTGCTGGTGTTGGCCTTGGCGGTGGTCGCGCTCGCGCTGTGGGCGGTACGCTCGCAGGCCCGCATGTTCCCGAAGGGATTCGACCGCACCGGCTGGGACCCGGAGCCCGGCCACGCCGGCGGCTGGTTCCAGACGAAGTTCACCTGGCTATCCGGCGGCCGCGGCTAACCGAGCGGCGGACCCGACCGGGTGGAGCGAGCTACGCCGCCGCCAGGTCGGCGTACTTCGCGTAGCGCCGCAGGAACGAGAGCTTGACCGTCCCGGTCGGCCCGTTTCGGTGCTTCGCGAGGATGACCTCCGCGACGCCCTGCTGGTCCGACTCCTCGCCGAGGTAGTACTCGTCGCGGTAGACGAAGAAGACGAGGTCGGCGTCCTGCTCGAGCGACCCCGACTCACGCAGGTCGGAGAGGAGCGGCCGTTTGTCCTGACGCTGCTCGACCTGCGCGCGAGAGCTGCGACAGGGCGAGGATCGGGACGTCGAGGTCGCGCGCGAGCACCTTCAGCGAGCGCGAGATCTGCGAGACCTCCTGGACGCGGTTCTCGACGCTCGCGCCCGAGGTCATGAGCTGCAGGTAGTCGACGACGATGAGCCCGAGGTTCGGCTCGCGCGACTTCAGGCGGCGGGCCTTCGAGCGGAGCTCCATCATCGTCGTCGAGCCGGTGTCGTCGACCCAGATCGGCGCCTTCATCAGCCGGTCGCACGCGGTCGTGAGCCGCGGCCAGTCGTCCGGCGCGAGCCGGCCCGTGCGCAGCCGCTGCGACTCGACCTTGCCCTCGCTGCACATCATCCGCTGCGTCACCTCGGACTTCGACATCTCGAGCGTGAAGAGCGCGACCGGGACGTTGTGCCGCACCGCGAGGTTCGTCGCGATGCAGAACCCGAGCGCCGACTTCCCCATCGACGGGCGCGCCGCGAGGATGATGAGGTTGCCCGGCTGGAAGCCCGACGTCAGCAGGTCGAGCTCGCGGAAGCCGCTCGGGACGCCCGTCACCTCGGCGCCCATCTCGACGAGCTGCGAGATCCGCTCGAAGCTCTCCTTGAGCAGCGTCTCGATGTGCGAGAAGTCGCTCGTGACCCGCTGCTGGCCGAGCTCGAAGACCATCTGCTCCGCGCGGTCGACGAGATCGGTGACCTCGCCCGGGCGCTCCTGCCCGAGCCGCGTGATCTCCTGGCCCGTGCGGACGAGGCCGCGGAGCGTCGCCATCTCCTTGACGATGCGCGCGTAGTGCTCGACGTTCGACGTCGAGGGGACGAGCGCCGCGAGCTCCGCGACCTTCGCCTGGCCGCCGACCGCGTCGAGCTCGCCGCGCGTGTCCAGCTCGTCCGAGAGCGTGATCGCGTCGACGGGCTCGCCCTTCGCCCACAGCGCGAGGGCCGCTCGGAAGACCTTCGCGTGGCTCTCGCGGTAGAAGTCGGACGCGTCGAGGATCTCGCTCGCGGTGCCGACCGCGGTCGGCGACAGCAGCATCGCGCCGAGGACCGACTCCTCCGCCTCGAGGTTCTGCGGGGGGACGATCGCGCTGGTCGGGGTGCTCGGTCACGGCCATGGGGCGCGGAGTCAATCCGTCCCGGCGCGACGCCGTCCACTTCGGCCCGACGAGACGGGCCGCTCGCCCCGCTGCAGGGGGAAAGGAACATACGTTCGTATGTTATCCCCTGCGCCGGACGGCCTATCGACAGCCGGCGGCGAGTTTTCCAGCCGGAAACAGCCGCTCGCGAGCGCGAAGTTCGTGCGGCCCTCAACAGGCGCTGTGGACAGACGGGGGAAAACGCAGCGCTTGGAAACACGCAGCGCTTAGCGCGTGTCGTCGTCGCCGGCGGTCTCGGCCGCGGCGACAGCCGGCTCGGCTCGCTTCGAGGCTCCGTGCCTCGCCCGAGGCTTCGGCGGTCGGCCTCCGACAGGCTCGTCGGCCTCCTCCTCGGCTCCTCGAGCTCCTCCTCCTCGGCGATCACCTCCGCGATCGCCTCCTCGGCCTCCGCGTGCTCCGCCTCGACGAGCGGCCGCGGCCTCTGCAGCTGCAGCCGCCTCCGCCGCCTCGATCGCGGCGAGCTCCTCCTCGGGCGGCAGGTCGCCGCCCTCCGGAACGACGAGCGTCTTCACCTCGACCTCGACGCCCTCGAACACCGTGACCGGGATCGAGAAGCGCCCGACGCGCTTGATCGGGTCGGTCGCGACCTTGCGGCGGTCGACCCGGATCTTGCGCGTGCGCCAGAGCTCGTCGGCGATGTCCGACGGCGTGACGGAGCCGAAGAGCGACCCGGTCGGGCCGGACTTCACCTCGAACCGGAGCACGGTCTTCCCGAGCACCTCGGCGATCTGCTGCGCCTGCTCGGCGTCACGCGCCTCGTGCACCGCGCGCTGCGCCTCGACGCGCTCGAGCTCCTTCACGCGGGCCGGCGTCGCGACCTCGGCGAGCCGCCGCGGGAGCAGGAAGTTCCGCGCGTAGCCGCGGGCGACGTCGACGACGTCCCCGCGCAGCCCGAGCTTCTCGACGTCCTTGAGGAGGATGACCTGCATGGTCTACCGCTCGCCTACTGGGAGACGTACGGCAGGAGCGCCATCTCTCTGCGCGCGCTTGACCGCGGACGCGACCTGGATCTGATGCCGCCGGCACGCGCCCGTGATGCGGCGCGAGCGGATCTTCCCCTTCTCGGAGATGTACCGCCGGAGCTGCGCGATGTTCTTGTAGTCGACCTCCGCGACCTTGTCGCGGCAGAGGTGGCAGCTCTTGCGCCGGCCCGGCGCGGTGGTCGGGCCCAGACGTCTACGTGTCGGTTTCTTCGTCGCCATCGAGACCCCTAGAACGGGATGTCGTCGTCGGCCGGTGAGGTGGGAAGTCGTCGCCGGACGAGGCGGCGCCGGCCGGGACGTACGCGGGCGCGCCCTCGCCGTCCTGGCGGCCGCCGAGGAACTGGACGTTGTCGGCGACGATCTCGACCGCCTGCCGCTTGTTGCCGTCCTGCTCCCACTCGCGCCACTCGAGCCTGCCGTCGATCGCGACGGGGCGGCCCTTGGCGAGATACTGCGCGCAGTTCTCACCCTGCTTGTCCCACACGGTGACGTCGAAGTAGTTCGGCTTGTCCACCCACTGGCCGGTCTCGTCCTTGCGCGTCGAGTTGACGGCGATGCCGCAGCGAGCAGACAGCCATCCCGGACGGCGTGTGACGGAGCTCGGGGTCGCGCGTGAGGTTGCCGACGACGATGACGCGGTTGATGTTGCGGGCCATTGCTACTCCTCCTCTTCCTCGAGCGGGGACTCAGTCTCTGCATCCTCGCGCGACTGCGCGCTCACCGCTACCGGCCGCGCGGGACTCCCCTGAATCCGACGTGTCGGCATGTGTCGCATGACCGCGTCGTCGATCCGGAGCACGCGCGAGATCTCGTCGAGCGTCTCTGCGTCGCTGCTGAACTGGAGCAGGTGGTACGTCCCCTCGCCCTTGTGGTCGATCTCGTAGGCGAGCTTGCGCCGGCCCCAGACGTCATGCAGGTCCCACGTGCCGCCGCCCCGCTCCACGAGCTCGCGCGTGCGCGCGACGACCTCGCCCTGCTTGCTCTCGTCGAGCTCGGGGTCGAGCAGCAGCAGAATCTCGTACTCGTTCACGTTCCCTGAGTCTCCCTTCGGTCTGAGTCGGCCTCGCCGGTTCTGATCCCACCGGGAACGGATGGGCAGATGCGAGGCAGGAAGCCGCGGCAGTTTAGCAGCACCCCCTACCAGCAGGCGTCGAGCTACTGCCCGCCACATGCGCCGCTAGGATCGAGCTATGCGAAGACTGGTGACCTGGGTCGTCGTCACCCTCGGCATCGCCGCCATCGTACGCCGGCTCCGCCGGCGCGGACAGCAGGACGAGATCGCCCCGGCGGCGGACGAGGAGGACGATCCGGCAGACGAGTTACGGCGCAAGCTCGCCGAGACGCGCTCGAGGACGAGGTCGCCGAGCCGCCGGCCGCGCCTGAGGCGACGGTGGAGGAGCGGCGGGCCGGCGTTCACGACGAAGGCCGCGCCGCGCTCGACGAGATGCGCGGTTCCGATGAAGGCTGACGCCGGGGCGTAGCGACGTGGCGGATCCCTCCGAGACGACGCAGGTCTCCCTCGGGCCGCAGGATCCGGATTCGGCGGAGCTCCTCGACGCGGTGCGCTCGCTCGCCGTGCAGGTCGGCGGCCTCCAGGCCGAGCTGAAGGCGCTCCGCGCGCAGACGCGGCCGCTTCCCGAGCCGGCGGATGTGCCCGCCTGGGATACGTCGAAGCCGGCCCGGCGCGAGCAGTCGCAGTGGATGCGCTCGCTCGACCGGCCCGGCCCTCGCCCGCCGGCACTGCCGCGCCTCCTGCTCGAGGTCGTCTTCCTCGTCGCGGTCGCGGGAGCGGCGGCGATCGCGGAGCTCGATCCCGTCGTCATCGTTGTGCTCATGGCGGGCGCGTTGGCGCTCGTCGCCGCCGCCGAGTGGCTCGCCGCCGAGGCAGCCCGGCGACAGGCGGCCGTCAGCGCGATGCCGCTCGCGGGCGGAGGCGGCGTCGTCGCGGACGACCCGTCCTGGTTCGCCCCGCCGCTCGAGCGCGTCGCTCGTCCCCGGAGGCCGCCCGCCCGAAGCGGACGTCGAGGACACCGCGGACGGCGACGCGCCCGGGATCCGCCTGCCGCCGCGCACCGAGGACTGAGGACTCGACGTCGCGAGGACGGGCGTCCCGCGACGGAGCTACGCTCACCCGCGTGCGTCTCGGCCTCGTCACGGCGCTCGCGTGCGCGCCTCGCGCTCGTCGCGATCGCGGCGACCGCCGGAGCAGCGACGGGCACGCAGCGACCGACGGTCCTCGACCTCGGCGACTCGCTGAGCGTCGGCACCGACCCGTACCTGCGCAAGCGCCTCAGCGGCTACCGGATCGAGCGCCTCTACGACGTCGGCCTCCACGCCTACGACGCCGCGAGGATCGTCTCCGTCTCGCGCCGCATCGCTCCCGCCGGTGCTCGTCGTCAGCGCCGGGACGAACGACGACCCGCGGAGCGTCTCGACGTTCTCGCGCGCGGTCGGGGACGTCCTTCGCGCGGCCGGGCGATGACCGCTGCGTCGTCTGGCCGACGATCGCGCGTCCGCCGGCAGTCGGCGCGACGTACGACGGACTGAACCGCGCGCTGGCTCGAGCCGCCGCGCGCCACGCGAACCTCGTCCTCGTCGACTGGGTCGGGATGGTGCGGCGACATCCGGAGTGGCTCTCGCACGCGACGGTGTCCACGTGAGCGTTGCGGGATACCGGGCGCGCGCGGCGGCGATCGCGGCGGCGGTGACGACGCGCTGCGCGTCGTGACCGTCGCGACCCCGGTGTCAGACACCGATTCGAAGAGCGTCAGCGCGTCGGATCAGAGAGCGCGGGACGACCCCGGATCGCCCTGGATAACAAGACCGACGCGGAGGCGCCTGGGGAGCGATTGTTGTGAAGTCGTGACCAACATAAATCGGTGTCTGACACCGCTGGTCAGAAGCGCCGTGAAGCGAGGCTGAGGCCGTGCTCTTCCCCACCGCCACCTTCGCGATCTTCTTCCTCGTCGTGCTCCCGCTCTCGTGGCTCCTCATGCCGCGGGGAGAGCGCTGGCGGCCGTTCATCGTCGCTGGCCAGCTTCGTCTTCTACAGCGCCTGGGACTGGCGCTTCGTCCTGCTCCTCGCGGCGTCGATCGTCTGGAACCAGGTCTTCGGCCACGCGATCCACCGCCGCCAGAGCGACGCGCGACCGCAAGCTCCTCCTCGCCGCCGCGGTCGCGGGGAACCTCGCGCTCCTCGGCTACTTCAAGTACGTCGGCTTCTTCGTCACCTCGACGAACAACCTCTTCGCGTGGCTCGGCGTCGACGTCCCGCTCGAGGCGCGCTCGGTCGTCCTGCCGGTCGGCATCTCCTTCTTCACGTTCATGGGGATCAGCTACGTGGTCGACATCTACCGGCGCGACTTCGAGCCGGTCGGGCTGGGGACGTTCGCCGCGTACCTCTCGTTCTTCCCGCACCTCGTCGCGGGGCCGATCGTCCGCCCGCACGAGCTGATCCCGCAGTTCGGCTCCCCGCGCGACCCGCGCTACGTCGACACGGCGCGCGCGTTCTGGCTGATCGGCACCGGCCTCTTCATGAAGGTGGTGATCTCGAACCACCTCGCGTCGAGCATCGTCGACGACGTCTTCGGCGCGCCGAACCAGCACTCGTCGCTCGACGTGCTCGTCGGCGTCTACGCGTACGCGGTCCAGATCTACGCCGACTTCTTCGGGTACACGAACATCGCGATCGGGATCGCGCTCCTGCTCGGGTTCCAGTTCCCGCAGAACTTCGACTCGCCGTACGCCGCGACCTCGATCCAGGACTTCTGGCGCCGCTGGCACATGACGCTCTCGCGCTGGCTCCGCGACTACGTCTACATCCCGCTCGGCGGGAACCGCGGCGGGCGGCTCTTCACCTACCGGAACCTCATGCTGACGATGCTGATCGGCGGGCTCTGGCACGGCGCCGGCTGGACGTTCGTCGCCTGGGGCGGGATCCACGGCCTCGCGCTCGTCGCCGAGCGCTGGTGGCGCGACCGGCCGGGCTACGTGGAGAAGCCGGTGACCGGCTGGAGCCTCGCCTGGAAGCGCATCGTCACCTTCCACGTCGTCTGCTTCGCCTGGATCTTCTTCCGCTCCGACTCGTTCGCCGACGCCTGGGATCTCCTCGTGCGGCTCTTCACCGCGTGGGGCGAGCCGGCCGAGCTCGTGTCGGGCGGCGTGCTGCTGGCGATCGCGATCGGGATCGGCTCGCAGTACCTCCCGACCCGCATCCCGCTCGGGCTCATGGCCCGCTTCTCGCGGCTCCCGGTTCCCGCGCAGGCGGTCGTGCTCTCGATCGCGCTCCTCGGCGTCCACGCGATGGGGCCCGAGGGCGTCGCTCCCTTCATCTACTTCCAGTTCTGAGATGGACGACACGCCCGCACCCAAGAGAAGACGCCGCCCGCGCAGCCGGGTCGGCGAGGGCGGTCGCCGGATGCACTCGGCAGGCTCGGCCGTCGCCGTCTCCGCGCTCGCCCTGCTGATCAGCGCCCTCCTCAACGCGCCCGGGCCTGCACAAGTCGGCGACGATCCAGCCCGAGGGGTGGAAGCGCGACCTCGCGCTCGCGGTCACCGAGCCGCTCGAGTCGGTGAGCGAGCGCGCTCTACCTCGACCAGCCGCGACGCGGGCTGAAGGCCGCGCTCGGCCGCTCGGAGGACGACGAGATCGACACCGGCGTCGCCGTGCCCGAGCAGCCGCCACGGCGGAGGAGCCCGCCGAGCCGCCGCCTCCGCCGCGCCGCGAGAAGTTCTCTCCCAACCGCCAGCTCCGCCTCTGGATCGCGGGCGACTCGCTCGTCGTCGTCCCCGGCCAGTCGCTCCTGCGTCGGATCGGCTCGAGCCCGGTCATCGAGCCGGTCGGCGAGATCGACGGCCGCATCGCGAGCGGGCTCGAGCGGCCGGACGTCTTCAACTGGTTCAAGCACACGCGCGAGGTGATGCAGGAGCAGAAGCCGCGCGCGGCCGTCGTCATGTTCGGCGGCAACGACGACCACGGGTTCATGACCGGCCTTCCCGAGGGACGCGAGCTCGACGGCTTCGCCGGCCCGCTCTGGACGGCCGAGTACCGGCGGCGCGTCGGCGGCGATCATGGACACGGTCACGCGCGACGGAGGCTTCCTCGTCTGGATCGGGCTCCCGATCACGCGCGACGCCGCGCAGACGGCGCGCTTCGACACGATCAACGCGATCGTCCAGACGGAGGCAGCGAAGCGCCCCGGCCGCGTCTCCTACCTCGACACGTACTTCTACTTCGCGGGCAAGGACGGCGGGTACGCGCAGTACATCGAGGACAGCTCGGGATCGCTGCTCAAGATGCGCGCGGACGACGGCGTCCACTTCGAGCGCGCCGCCGGCGACCGGATCGCGACGGAGATCGTGAAGCGCCTCTACCAGCGCCACGACCTCACGAGCTGGCGGCGGGAATCCTCAACGGGCGGCTAGCCTTCTGCCGGAGCACGGACGTGGTGATCCTGCCGGACGGTCGCGAGGGCGCTGGGTCGAGAAGCAGCCGGGTCTGCTCGAAGCGCTACTCGAAGGCGGTGATCGCTCCGCTAATTGTGAAATCGGCTGGTGCGCGAGTAGGCTCAATGTGATGCGTAGCCTCGGGGCCCTCGCGTTGATGGGGCTCGCGCTGGCGATGGCGGTGCAGGCGACCGCTGCGGCGAGCGCGGAGCCGCAGCCAAGCTGGAGTTGCATCTCGGGAATCTGCGTCGGAACAAGCCGCGAGGCGATCGAGTACCGGTTCGCCGGCCATGCCGATCGCTTCTCGGACAAGCTCTCCTTCAGCGTTCGTGTGCCGGGCGGGGAAGTCTGGTTGCTTTTCGTCAAGCAGGTGGACTCGATCGCTCTCGACAACGCCACGCCGGTGAACTACGTCACAAAGGTCCTGACCTGCGACCCGATCCTCCGGCTCCCCGACGGTGTCCGCATGGGAACGCGGATCCCGTTCGGCAAGACGTGGCGGGGCTACAAGTTCGGCTATGGCGGCGAGCCGTACGGGCCGATGTGGCAGAAGCGCGTGCGCGTCCGTGGGAAGACGGTTCGCGTGCGCCTTTACATGCTGAAGGGTCGCGTCGATTGTGTCGAACTCGCCCGGCCCGCGTAGGCCTCTAGGGCACTTTCGTTGCGTTCACGCCGCGCGATCGACGAACTCCCGTAGCGCCGCGGAGACCTCTCGCAGTCGCTCCGGCGTCCATACATCGACCACCGCGCATGCGCGAGACTCGCAACGGTGCGTGGTCTACGCTGCGCCCGGAGCGGCATGGGCCCGGTGGCCCAGCTGGTCTTCAAAACCAGTGCGGTCGTGTAGCCCACGGCTCGGTCGGTTCGACTCCGGCGCCGCTCCGCCACACTTGACGCTCGCTTGACAGCGAACGACCACCGACGCACCATGCGGCGACTTCGGACATGTCTCTGCGGCCGCTCATCGTCGTCTTCATCCTCGTCCTCGTCGCGGCCGCCGCGGAGGTCGCGGGCGGCGCGCAGCAGGCGCCGGCCGAGGTCGTCGCCTCGGTCACCGACGGCGACACGCTGAGGCTCACGAACGGGAAACGCGTGCGGCTGCTCCAGATCGACGCGCCCGAGGCCGGCGAGTGCTACTACAGCGAGGCGCGGGCGGCGCTCGCCGCGCTCGCTCCCGTCGGCTCGAGCATCGTCCTCGAGACGGACTCCCGGCTCGACACCGTCGACCGCTACGGACGGCTGCTCCGCTACCTCCGTCGCGGGCGAGTGGACGTCAACCTCGAGCTCGTGCGCCGCGGAGCCGCGGCGCCGTACTTCTTCGACGGCGAGCGCGGCCGGAAGGCGAACCGCCTGCTCGGCGCGGCGCGCGCGGCGAAGAGCGCGAAGCGCGGGCTCTGGGGCGCGAGCCCCTCGACCGTGCTCGACCCCGAGCGGCAGGTCGAGACCGGTCGCTGCGGGTCGAGCTCGACGCCGGTCCCGCTCGTGCCGCCGCGCGGCGGCTGCGACCCGAACTACGCGGGCGGCTGCGTTCCGCCGTATCCGCCCGACGTCGACTGCGCCGACATCCGCGCGCTCGGCATCGCGCCCGTCCGCGTCATCGGTTCCGACCCGCACCGCCTCGACGGGGACGGCGACGGGCTCGGCTGCGAGTAGCCCTCAGCCCGTCGCGCTCGCGCCGGTCCTGCCACGTCCGGTAGAGCGCGACCGCCCACCAGCGCCACACGATGAAGGCGAAGAGCGCCGCGGAAGCGACGATCGCCTGCGGCGTCCCGAACACGAGGTCGGTCACGAGGTACATCACGCCCGTGAAGGCGATCGCAGCGGCGACCGTGCCGGCGATCGTGTCGCGGTTGCCCTTGCGAAGCGCGAACTCCTTGTCGCCCGCGCGGAAGCGGAGTCGGTGGTGCGCGGAGGTCGCGAGGAAGAGGACGAGCGCGGTCGACGTGCTGAGCAGCGTGACGTAGTAGACGTAGCGCTGCGAGTCGTCGAGCTCCTCGAACCGCTCCGTGAAGCGGATCGCGAGGAGGAAGCCGAAGAGCACCTCGGCGCCCGGGAATGAGCGCGCGCAGCTCCTGGATGAGCTCGCCGTGCTCACGCTCGAGCCGCTCCTTGACGCTCTCTCTGCGCTCCTCCTCCTCGAGAAGCCTCTGCGCCTGCGTCGGGATCGGCCACGGATCAGCGCGCCGGCGCCACGCGGTGGTCGACCCAGTCCGTCCGCCGGTTGAGCAGGAGGCAGTTCGGCTTCCCCATCCGGTACTCGGGCGGGGAATAGCGCTTCGTGAACGTCAGCGCGAGATTGCGGGCACGAAGGGCCTGGCGCTCGTCGAAGCCGAACCAGAGCGCGCCCCAGCGGACGGCGTCGTTGGCGAGGCAGGTCGTGATGCGCTCGTCGCGCACGCCCTGCCGGTGGAGCGACTCGTGCAGGAGGATCGAGAACGCGGCCGCGGTGTAGACGGTGTGCCGGCCGACGAGGAAGGCGCGCACGTTGTCGCACGTCCCATCGCGAAGGTGAACGTCGGAACCGCCCGCGTAGTAGGCGATGACGCGTCGCGCCGAGAGGCCGAACCGGCCCTCGAAGCTCCGCTCGAACGCTTGCTTGTCGCGGTAGCAGCGGACGCGAACGCGAAGCACCTTCGACCGCGAGATCTGCGGCTGCACGGATCGCCAGAGCGACTCGCGCGCCACCGTTGCGAGCTCCCGGTCGTAGACGTAGGTTCGAGTTGCTTCCGCGTTGCCCGAAAGAACAGCACCTGCCACGACGGCCGAGATGAGGAGGGCTCCCTTCACCTCACCGGTCAATCTACCCCGCCATTAGGCTCTCCAACCGTGGTCACGGCGATCGCGATCTCGCCCGAGGAGCACCGCGAGCGCTGCGACCGGCTCCTCGAGCGCGTCGTCGGCGAGGGCCTCAGCGGGTTCGTCCTCTTCGACCCCTACTACGTCCTGTACCACGCCGGGTTCGCGTTTGCGCCGACCGAGCGGCCGATCGCGCTCGTCGTCGGGGCAAGCGGTGAGCGGGCGCTCGTCGTGCCTCGGCTCGAGGTCGAGCACGCTGAGGCGAAGGCCATGTTCGACCGGGTCGAGCACTACCTCGAGTACCCGGGCGAGCCGCGCTCGGAGACGGCGATCGAGCGCGCGGTCGCTGCGCTCGGGCTCAGCGGGACGATCGGCGCCGACCAGGACGGCTACCCGTGGATCCTCGGCTACCAGGGGCCGACGCTGTCAGAGCTGTCGGGCGCGAAGGTCGTCCGCATCGTGGACAAGATCGAGGAGCAGATGGCGGTCAAGTCCGCGGCCGAGATCGCGCTCATCCGCGAGAGCGTCCGCTGGGGGAACCTCGCGCACCGCCTGCTCCAGCGCTACACGCGGCCCGGCGTCACCGAGACCGAGGTCGAGCAGCGCGCGAGCGCGGAGGCGACCTTCGCGATGCTCGACGCGATCGGCGAGATCTACCGCGCGCAGAGCTTCACCGCCCGCGGCGCGCACGCCGGCTACCGCGGGCAGATCGGGCGCAACTCCGCGATCCCGCACGCACTCGCCGGAAACATCGTGTTCCAGGCCGGCGACGTGCTCGTGACGGGCGCGAGCGCGCCGGTGTGGGGCTACCTCTCCGAGCTCGAGCGGACGATGTTCGTCGGCGAGCCGACGCAGGAGCAGACGCGGATGTTCGAGCACATGAAGGCGTTGCAGGAGGTCGCCTTCGACACGATCAAGCCCGGCGCGCTCTGCTCGGACGTCGACAAGGCCGTGCGCTCGTACTTCGAGGAGCACGGCCTGTGGGAGCACTGGCGCCACCACACCGGACATGCGATCGGGCTCCGCTACCACGAGGGCCCGTTCCTCGACTCGGGCGACCACACCGAGATCCGGCCTGGGATGGTGTTCACCGTCGAGCCGGGCCTGTACGCGCCCGACCTCGGCGGCTTCCGCCACTCGGACACGGTGCTCGTGACCGGCGACGGGATCGAGATCCTGACGTACTACCCGCGCGACCTCGCGAGCCTCGTCATCCCCGCTTAGACCCGCGGGCTCTTCAGCTCCGAGCGCGCGAGCTCGATCTCCTCGTGCAGCTCGTGCCGCCGCCGCGAGAGCTCGCGCTCCTCGTGCTCGAGCTCACTGATCAGCTCGGCGACCTCCTCGACGGGACCGCCGCCGCCCGCGCGCAGGAAGTCGATCCGGTCCTGCAGGCGCGCTCTCCGAGCCGAGAGCGAGCGCTCGTCCTCGTTCAGCTGCCAGAGACGCCGCGATGCCTCCACGGCGTTTCTATCGGCGGCAGAGCGCAAGGGCGTTACCCTTGGACGAAACGGACGGAGGTGCGAGATGAACGCGGCAGTGACGACCGAGCTGAAGACGATCGGCCACTGGATCGGCGGCGAGATCGTGCAGGGGGCATCGGGGCGATCGGGCCCGGTCTACAACCCCGCGACCGGCGAGCAGACCGGCGAGGTCGCGTTCGCGAGCATCGAGGAGATCGACCGCGCGGTCGCCACCGCGAAGGCCGCCGCCGCCGACTGGCGCACGTGGTCGCTCTCGAAGCGCGCCGATCTCTTCTTCAAGATCCACGACCTCTTCGTCCAGCACCGCGAGGATCTCGCGCGCCTGCTCACGGCCGAGCACGGCAAAGTCCTGTCCGACGCGCTCGGCGAGGTGCAGCGCGGGCTCGAGGTGATCGAGTTCGTGTGCGGGCTCCCGACGCTCCTCAAGGGCTCGTACTCGGAGCAGGCCGCGACGGGCATCGACGTCTACTCGATCCGCCAGCCGCTCGGCGTCGCCGCAGGCATCACCCCGTTCAACTTCCCGGCGATGGTGCCCATGTGGATGTGGGCGCCGGCGATCGCGTGCGGGAACGCGTTCATCCTCAAGCCGTCCGAGAAGGACCCGTCCGCCTCGATCCTCGCCGCGGAGCTGCTGAAGGAAGCCGGGCTCCCGGACGGCGTCTTCAACGTCGTGCAGGGCGACAAGGTCGCGGTCGATCGCATCCTCGAGCACCCGGACATCGCCTCCGTCAGCTTCGTGGGCTCGACCCCGATCGCGCGCTACGTCTACGAGACCGGGACGAAGAACGGCAAGCGCGTGCAGGCGCTCGGCGGCGCGAAGAACCACATGGTCGTCCTCCCCGACGCCGACATCCAGATGGCCGCGGACGCCGCCGTAAGCGCGGGCTACGGCTCGGCGGGCGAGCGCTGCATGGCGATCTCGGTCGTCGTGGCGGTCGGCGACGCGGCCGACCCGCTCGTGGACGCGATCAAGGACCCGGCTCCCGAACGTCAAGGTCGGCGACGGCTTCGACCCGGCCTCGGAGATGGGCCCGCTCGTGACGCGCGAGCACCGCGACAAGGTCGCGTCGTACCTCGACAGCGGGCCGGAGCAGGGCGCGACGCTCGTCGCCGACGGCCGCGAGACGGCGCCCGACAACGGCGGCTTCTTCCTCGGCGTCTCGCTCCTCGACAACGTGACGCCGGAGATGGACGCGTACCGCGACGAGATCTTCGGGCCGGTGCTCTCGGTCGTGCGCGTGCCGACGTACGCCGAGGCGCTCCGCCTCGTCAACGAGAACCCGTACGGGAACGGCGTCGCGATCTTCACGCGCGACGGCGGAGTCGCCCGGCAGTTCCAGTTCGACGTCAACGTCGGCATGGTCGGAGTCAACGTCCCGATCCCGGTTCCGGTCGCGTACTACTCCTTCGGAGGCTGGAAGGCGTCGCTCTTCGGCGACCGCCACATCTACGGGCCGGAGGGGATCGACTTCTACACGCGGACGAAGGCGGTCACGAGCCGCTGGCCGGACCCGAAGACGAGCAAGGTCGACCTCGGCTTCCCGCAGACGCGGTAGCAGCTTGCCATATATCCGGCTGATCGAGGAGAACGAGGCCGAGGGTCAGCTCCGCGAGGAGTACGACGCCGCGGTCGAGCGCGCGGGCAAGGTCTTCAACATCCTCAAGGCGATGAGCCTGCGACCGGGCGTGCTGCAGGCGTCGATGGCGCTCTACCGCGAGATCATGTTCGGCGAGTCCGGGCTCTCGCGGAAGGAGCGCGAGCTGCTCGCAACCGTCGCGTCCGCCGAGCAAGCCTGCCGCTACTGAACGCAGGCACACGCCGACGACCTCCGTGCCGAGGGCGCCACAGACGAGACCGCACACCACGCGATGCACGACTACCGCCGTGCGCCGCTGACGCCGCGCGAGCGCGCGCTCTGCGACTTCGCGGTCAAGCTCACGCACCTCGCGGCGGAGGTCGACCAGGCGGACATCGACCGGCTGCGCGCGGAGGGAATCGACGACGCCACGATCTCGGACGCGATCCAGGTCGTCGGCTACTTCAACTACGTGACCCGCGTCGCGGACGGCGTCGGCATCGAAGACGAGCCCGACTGGGCGTAGGGACCTAGAGCTGAACGTAAACGGAGCGACCGCGGCCGCGAAGCGGACGCGCTTTAGGCCTGCTCTTCCGCGCGACCGGAATCCCCACTGGGATTCCGGTCTTGCGCACACTAGCGGAGCGCCGCGGCGATCCGCCGCTGCTGCTTCCGCGCGAGCGCGACCGTGCCGCTTCTTGCCCAGGTTGATGCCGAGCACGAGCGCCACCACGCGACCCTGCCGCCAGTAGACGGCCGTGTCGACCAGACCGCCGAAGAACCAGCCCCCGTCCCCGATCCGCACGCGGCCCCACGAATCGCCGTTTGCGAGCTTGAGCCAGCCCTTGTGTACACGAGCGAGCATCATGCGGGCGCCCCCAGGCTTGCGAAACACGTCGACCTGCGACTGAAGGCCGGTGCCGGCGCCCGGCTGGACGTACTGCACGAAGTAGCCGGTGATGCGTCCGGCGCGGGCGACGAACGAGGGGTCGTCGGGAGTCGAAACCTCGGAGTTCGAAACGACGCCGCTCCTGGCCAGATCGAGGCGGAAGTCCGGCGGTACGTCGCTCCGCTGGAGAACGAGCCCCTTCGGATCGACCTGCGCGGCCGACGCCGGCAGGGCGCAGAGCAAGGCCACGAGCGAGATCGTGACCGCGGCCGCGCGCATCTCTCTCAGCATGACCGGTCGGAAGCCATCACTCAAGTGAGTGAGCGAGTTGTCCGATAGACACGAGCGTGCTGCGGCGCGAGGACGGATTTACGCTGATCGAGCTGGTCGTGGTGCTGGTCATCATGGCCATCCTGATCGCCATGGCCGTGGGGTTCCACACGACCGCGCGCGACCGGGCCGGCGACGCGGCCGCCCGCGCGAACATCCGTATCGCCGTCCCGGCGATCGAGAGCTATCGGTCGGACCACGGGACCTACGCCGGCATGACCCTCGCGGCGCTCCAGGCCACGTATAGCCCCGGCGTGACGGGCATCGAGGTCATCTCGGCCGATGACGCGGGCTACTGCATCCGCGCGGTCGAGGCGGGCAGATCCTGGTACAAGCAGGGCACGAACGGCTCGATCACGACGACGGCCTGTTCGTAGCCTCGCGGCGGCCCGGCGCAGTACCCGGCGGTCGCCGTCGCGACGCGTGACCCCATCACGATCGAAGCGCTCGAGCAGGAGCTGGGCGTCGCGGCGCCCGATGCCGAGCAGGTCGCGGAAGCGCGCGAGCGTGATCTCGCCGGCGGAGCGACACTCCGCGAGCAGAGCCTCTCGGGCCGTCTCGTAGGCGGCCGCGCCGATCGCGTGCTCGGGGCCGAGCCGGACGAGTCTCCCCTGGGCCTCGAGGAAGCGTGCGAGCTCGTCGTCCGCGAGCTTCGTCGCCCGGATGCCGGCTTCCGCGAGCTCCCGCTCGAGCTCGGCGGCTTCGCCTGCGCGCTCGCCGAGCGAGGCGACGGCGCCCGGAAGATAGAGCTTCGCTCCGCGCAGCTCGAAGGGCATGAGCGGCAGCACGTCCACGGCCCAGGGCTCGAGCGGAGGCGGCACGCCCGGGTCGATCGGATCCGCGGCGGCGATCCGCTCGCGAAGCTCCTGCTCGAGCTCGGCGAGCCAGACCGCGGAGAACACCCACTCGCCGGCGCGCTCGAGCCCGTCGGGCTCGCCGTCGAGGACGTGGCGCAGCGACTCGATCGACACCGGAGCGTGGACGGTCGCCGCGGCGTCCCCGCTCGCGATGCGGGCCATGCGCTCCTCGTCGCGGTGACGGGGAGGCGCCGGGTCGATCACCTCGCCGCCCCCGAGCGTCGTCTCGCCGCGGAGGATCACGCGGTCGCCGCGCGCCGCGACAACCGGGGCGGCGAGCCGGAGCTGCGCCCAGCGCTCGCCGACCCGCATGACGCGCGCCGGGACGTGCGCGGTCCCGACGTGAGCCTGAACTCGGGCGCCGTCGCGGATCGGCTCGAGCTCCTCGAGCACGACGTCGAGCCGATACGAGACCGGATACGCGCCGGGCTCGACGAGCGCGTCGCCTCGGACGACGTCCGAGCGCTCGACTCCCGGCAGGCTGACCGCGACCCGCTGGCCCGGCTCCGCGCGGTCGACCTCGCGATCGTGTACCTGGACGCTTCGGACACGGACGTCGCGGCCGGTCGGCTCCAGCCTGAGCTCGTCCCCGACGCCGATCGTCCCTGAGCGGAGCGTTCCGGTGACGACAGTGCCGATGCCGCGAAGCGAGAACGAGCGATCGACGTAGAGGCGCGTCGGCTTGTCCCCGCCGGCTCGCTCGACGTCGTCGGCGGCGCGACCGAGCGCGGCGCGCAGCTCGTCGAGCCCCTCCCCGGTCTTCGCGCTGACCGCGACCACCTCGGCGCCCGGCACGAGCTCCCTCGCCTCCTCGACCGCGAGCTCCAGCGTCTCCGCGTCGACCGCGTCCGCCTTCGTCACGGCCACCACGCCCCGGCCGACCCCCAGCAGGCGCAGGATCGCGAGATGCTCGTGCGTCTGCGGCCGCGCCCCCTCGCCGGCGTCGATCACGAGCAGGAAGAGATCGATGCCGGTCGCGCCCGCGACCATCGTCCGCACGAAGCGCTCATGTCCCGGCACGTCGACGACCGAGAGCCGGCGTCCGTCGTCGAGCTCGAGCGGCGCGTAGCCGAGGTCGATCGAGATCCCACGCCGCTGCTCCTCGGGCAGCCGGTCGGTGTCCTTCCCGGTCAGCGCTCGGACGAGCCACGTCTTCCCGTGGTCGATGTGCCCCGCGGTGCCGACGGTCAGCGGCATCGCTCGTCCCACGCCTCGGGGAGCTCGGGAAGCGGCCACGACGGGTCGGGCCGCCAGGCGGGCCAGCCCTCGTCGAAAGGCGGCTCGTTCTGTTCGGCGCGGCCGACAATGCGAAGTCCCTCCTCGCGGAGCTTCGCCGCCAGCGCCTCGTCGAAGACCCCGCGCTCGACGAACGTGGCGAGCTCGTCCTCGTCCTTCCAGCGCCAGCCGGAGCCGTCGCTCTCGATGATCACGTCGAGCGCGAGGTCCATCGTCTCGAAGCCCTTGCTCGTGCGCCGGAAGGGCTCCTGGAGGTTGACGTACCAGGAGAGGTGCTCGCCGTCGCGCCAGGAGACCCAGAGCGCGTGCCACTCCCCCGGGCGCAAGAGCACGAGCGTCGTGACGTCCCACTCGCGGTCGACGAAGGCCCACTCGCCGAGCTCGAGGCAGGTCGCGATCCACTCGCCCCGCGAGCTCTCCCACGAGCGCCCGGGCGATGGGACAGGCGCTTTCCAGCGCGTGCCCTCCGGGAACCACAGCGCGACGAAGTCGTCCTCGTCACGCACGACCGTCATCGGCCGCGCTGCCCAGACCTCGCCTCGCCAGATCTCCTGGACGAGGACCTGCTCTCCGGGCAGGCGGGTCGCGCCGCTCAGCGGCACCGGGCCTCGATGAGCCCGTCCTCGATCCGGACGGGCTCCCAGCCGGCGCCGTCGAGGAGCGCGCGCCACTCCGGCTCGGTCCGCTCGCGCCCGCCCGCGAGCACGAGCATCAGCAGATCGAGCCACTTCGCCCCGTCGGGCTCGTTCCCCGGCGGGACGACGGACTCCGTGATCAGCAGTCGGGCGCCGGGCCTCGCCGCGGCGCCGATCGTGCGCAGGATCGCCGTCGCGCGCGCGTCGTCCCAGTCGTGGATGATCCCGGAGAGGACGTACGAGTCTCCCTCGGGCACGCTCTCGAAGAAGCTGCCGGCGACGAACTGCATGTCGTCACCGAAAGAGCTCTCGTCGCGATCGGTCTCGGGCAGGTCGAAGACGATCCCGCGCAGTCCCGGTCGGCGCCGGAGGAGCGCCGCGAGCAGGGCGCCGTTGCCGCCGCCCACGTCGACGACCGTCTCCCCGTCACGCCACTCGAGCTCCGCGAGCCGGTCGGCGTTCCTGTCCTTCTCGCCCGCCATCGCCCGGTCGAAGACCGCGCGCTCGTCGGGCCGCTCGCCGAGCCAGGGCCAGAAGTCGTTGCCGAAGGCGTCCGGGAACGTCTCTCTCCCGTCGCGCACGGCGCGGTCGAGGTCCGCGACCGCACCGAAGAAGACACCGCCGAAGAGATGAGCGAACTCGGTCCATCCCGGCCGGAGCAACGTGTTCGAGGCGTCGGTGTTGGCGAAGACTCCGGGCTCCTGCTCCTCGAACACGCCGTCGCTCGCGAGGGCGCGCAACACTCGGTGGAGGGCGTCGGCGTCGACACCCGCCTCACGCGCGAGCTCGGCTACCGGCCGAGGGCCTCCGGCGAGCGCCCCTGCGACCCCGAGGTCGGAGACGATCCCGAGCGCCTTCGTCGTCATCGCGCCGCGCAGGAGATCCCAGAGCAACGCTTCGGGCGCCCGCTCGCTCACGGCCGTGCGCGTGCGATCGCGGCGGCGACCTCGTCGACCTCGGCGTCGGTCAGCGTGCGGCAGTCGAGGAGCAGCCTGCCGTCGCGGACGATCCCGATCACGGGCGGCTCGCCGAGGCGAAGCAGCTCAGCGAGCCCCTCCTCGACGGCGCAGGCGGCGCTCGGGAGCTCCGCGAGCGGAAGCGCGCCGCCGCCGACGCGAGCGACGGTCTCCTCGACCTCGCCGCCGACGAGCTGCGCCAGGCGCTCTGCACGCGCGCGTACCTCCTCGAGCGGCTCCTGGAGCATGCGCAGCACCGGGATCTCGTCGCGCGTCGCGGGATCGAGCGCGAGCGCGAGCGTTCCCTCGAGCGCCGCGAGCGTCAGCTTGTCGGCGCGGAGCGCGCGCTGGAGCGGGTGGCGGCGGAGGCGCTCGACGAGCTCGGCGCGACCCACGACGACGCCCGCCTGCGGCCCGCCGAGGAGCTTGTCGCCGGAGAAGCAGACGAGGTCGGCGCCGGCGCGCAGGCTCTCGGCCGGAGTCGGCTCGTCTCCGAGCTGGGCGAGCGCGCCGGAGCCGAGGTCGTCGACGAGCGGGAGGCCGGCCCGCTTTGCGACCGCGGCGAGCTCCTCGAGGCCGGGCCGCTCGGTGAACCCGACCACGCGGAAGTTCGACTGGTGCACGCGGAGGAGCAACGCCGTCTCCGGCCCGATCGCGCGCTCGTAGTCGGACGCGCGTGTGCGGTTCGTCGTCCCCACCTCGACCAGCCGGGCGCCGGAGCGCAGCGAGCACGTCCGGGATCCGGAACCCGTCGCCGATCTCGATCAGCTCGCCGCGCGAGACGACGACCTCGCGACCCTCCGCGAGCGCGGCCAGCGACAGCAGCACGGCAGCCGCGTTGTTGTTGACGACGAGCGCGGCCTCCGCGCCGGTGAGACGCCGGAGCAGCGGCGCGAGGTGGTCCTGCCGCGAGCCGCGCTCACCGCGCTCGACGTCGTACTCGAGGTTCGAGTAGCCGCCGCCGACCTCGGAGACACGCGCGAGGGCGGCCTCCGCGAGCGGCGCGCGTCCGAGGTTCGTGTGGACGAGGACGCCCGTCGCGTTCAGCACGCGGCGGAGCGAGGGGCGCCGTGCACGCGCGAGCTCCTCGAGAACCGCTTCGACCAGCGGCTCCGGCTCTCCGCCGGCCCGAATCTCCTCGCGCGCCCGCTCGAGCACGACTCGCGCCGCATCGAGCGCCAGCTCGTGCGGCTCCGCCGCCAGCCGCTCGTCGGCGAGCAGCCGGTCGACCGACGGGAGATCGCGCAAGGAACGAGGCCCGGGCATAGGCGCCAGTGTGGCCGCGCGGAGCCCTACGCCGCAAGAGCTATGCCGCAAGCGTCGCAGAAGCTCGCGCAGCAGCCTCGTGAGCCGCGGCTCCGCCTCCGCCGCGACCGCGAGCACCTCCTCGTGCCCGAGCTCGCCGCCTCCGATGCCCGGCGGCCATGTTCGTCACGACCGAGATCCCGAGGCAGCGGATCCCCATGTGCCGCGCCGCGATCACCTCCGGCACGGTCGACATGCCGGCGAGGGTGGCGCCGATGGCCCGCATGAAGCGGATCTCGGCCGGCGTCTCGAACTGCGGGCCGAGCCAGGCCGCGTACACGCCCTCGCCCACCTCGATCCCGAGCCGGGCCGCTGCCTCCCGCGCAGCCGCGCGCAACTCCGAGTCGTACGCATTGCCCATGTCCGGGAAGCGCGGCCCGAGGTCGTCGTCGTTGGGGCCGACGAGCGGCGACGTGCCCTGGAGGTTGACGTGGTCGGAGATGAGGACGAGCAGACCCGGCCGGTACGACTCGTCGATCCCGCCCGCTGCGTTCGTCACGACGAGCGACCGGATCCCGAGCCGCCCGAGCACGCGCACGCCGAAGACCGCGCGATCCGCGGGCACGCCCTCGTACAGGTGCACCCGCCCGCGCAGCACCGCGACCGGCACGCTGTCCACCTGGCCGAGCACGAGCACTCCCGCATGCCCGACCGCGGTCGACACCGGCCAGCCGGGGATCTCCGAGTACGGGATCTCCACGCGCTCCTCGATCGCGTCCGCGAGCCCGCCGAGCCCGCTGCCGAGGATCAGCCCGACGCGCGGCTCGACATCCGTCGCCTCGCGAATCCGCGCGACGGCGTCGTCGAGCGTCACGCCGTTCCCTCGGCGACGCGCTGGTCGTAGTGCGAGACCACCATCTCGACGACCTCTTTCGGGTCGTCGGTGACGAACAGCAGATCGAGGTCCTCGGGCGAGATGAGGTTGTCCTCGAGCATCTCCTCGCGCATCCAGTCGAGGAGCTCGTCCCAGTAGTCGGAGTCGAAGAGCACGACCGGGAACTCGCCGATCTTCCCCGTCTGGATCAGCGTCAGCGCCTCCCACAGCTCGTCCTGCGTGCCGAAGCCGCCCGGGAAGATCACGAACCCCTCGGCCGCCTTCACGAACATGACCTTGCGCGCGTAGAAGTGGCGAAAGGTCCAGCCCGATGTCGCAGTACGCGTTCAACCCCTGCTCGTGCGGGAGCTCGATGTTGAACCCGACCGACAGTCCGCCGGCTTCCTTGCACCCGCGGTTCGCGGCCTCCATCACGCCCGGCCCCCCGCCCGTGACCACCGCGAAGCCGGCCTCGGCGAACGCCCGCCCGGTCGCCCGCGCGCTCGCGTAAGTGGGCGTCTCCTCGAGCACGCGCGCCGAGCCGAAGATCGACACCGCCGGCCGGTCGATCTCGCTCACGGCCTGAAATCCGGCGAGGAACTCGGACGCGATGAGCGAGATGTCGCCGGCGAGCGGCTCCCCGCGCCGCCGCAGCAGCCGGCGGTCGATGCCTCCGTCGCGCTGCGCGTCCTCCATCGTCAGAAGTCGCGCTCGACGTACGTGGCCGACATCGAGAGCGCGAGCACGGCCGCGAGCCCGAGGTAGACCACGCCCACCGTCGCGCGCTGCCACGCGGGCAAGCGATAGTACTCCCCCGCCTGGCCGCGCTCGCGCCAGCGACGCCAGAGGTCGAGCCCGCCGAGGAGCACGATGAGAATCAGGATCGGGTTCGGCGCGACGACGACCAGCCCGACCATCAGCAGCAGGCCGACGAACCAGAACGCGGGATGCAGCGCCGCCGCCGCGCGCCCGCCGTCGAGCGGGACGAGCGGGATCAGGTTGAAGAGGTTGAGGAAGAAGCCGACGAACGCGAGCCCGACGAGGAGCTCCGAGTCGAGCGCTTCGCCCGCGATCCAGCACACGGCGGCGCCGACCGACCCGAGGATCGGCCCGGCGAGAGCGACGCGCGCCTCCTTCCAGGCGTCGTCGGGCAGCTCCTTCATCCCGATCACCGCGCCGAGGAAGGGGATGAAGAGCGGCGCGCTCGCGGGCACGCCCTGCCGGCGCAGCTCGATCACGTGTCCGAGCTCGTGGACGAAGATCAGCACGACGAAGCCGACGGCGAACGGCAGTCCCCAGAGCCACGCGTAGGCCGCGATCGAGACGAGCATCGACGCGCCCGTCGTGACGACCTTGAACTTGAGGAGGAACCCGCCGAACTTCACGATCAGGAACCCGAGCGCGACGATCGGCGCCGCGAGCTTCTTCAGCAGGTCGACGAGACCGCCGCGCGGGTGCACCGGCTCGTAGCCGCGCTCACCGTGCTCGACCGTGTCGGGCTCGGGCAGCGTCCGCGCCTCGGGCGCCTCGGCCGGCTCGTATTGCCACTCAGGGCGAGGGTCGCTCATGCGCTAGTTGTAACCGAGCCGGTCACGGCAGCAGCTGAGACTCAGCTTCGCGACGACTCGAGAGCGACGGCTAGCGCGATCGCTTCGGCCTCGGCCACCGCCTCGTCGGACGTGAGCTCGCCTCCCGCGTGCCAGTGCCGGCGCAGCTCTTCTTCGCCGAAAGCAGCGTGCAGCATCTCGACCGCGCGTTCGTGCACGACCCGCTCGGACAACTCCAGGAACAAGTCTGCGGCCGTGCGCATCGCTTCCGCTGCCCCCAGGAGCCGCGCGGCCTCCACGCCTCGTCCCGAGAACGCGGCGGCGCTTCCGATTCCGTCGACGCACGAGACCAGCCCGTCGGGCTCGCGCAGCTCGCGTGCGAGCGCGAGCGCCTCCACGTACCGACCCGCGCTCGTCGCGACGTCGCCGGCGAGGAGGGCCGCAAGTGCGAGGTTGACGAGGACGCCGCGTTCGCCGGCGGCATCGCCGACCTTTCGAGCCAGTGCGAGCGCCTCGTGCGCGACCGGATCGAAGCGTTCGAGCTCCATTGCGGCCAGCAATCCGTGCGCGAGATGCGCCAGCGCGAAGCCGAGAACGATGTCGTCGCCGGCCGCGCGGGCCAGGTCGACGCTTTCCTCGAGTAGCGGCAAGGATTCGGAGGGGTTCTCCTCCTCCACGAGGATCGTCCCGAGGAGGACGAGCGTGCGCGCGACGGCCACCGGATCACCGTGCCGACGCTGGAGAGCGAGGCTCTCGTCGGTCAGCGTCCGCGCCCGCGCGAGGTCGCGGCGCGCGTACTCGTAGGCCGCCGCGAAGGAGAGCAGACGCGCTCGCTGGGACTCCTCGAGCCCGGCCGCCACCAACACGCGCTCGTACGCCAGAGCGCCTTCCTCGTGGTGGCCACGGCTGTACCAGAAGCGAAAAACCCCCTCGACGAGGTTGGCCGCCTCGAGCGGCTCATGCTCGAGCCACCAGGTGAGGGCGGCTCGCACGTTGTCTCGCTCGGTCTCGAGTCGGTCCCACCACTCGATCTCCGCCGGCGTACGCCACACAGCCCTCCCCGCGCCGGCAAGCGCCAGGAACGTCTCGGCATGGAGACGGCGGACCTCATCGGCGCGCCCGCTCTCGTCGAGCCTCTCCGCAGCGAACTCCCGGATCGTCTCGAGCATCGTGTACCGCTCCTCCTCTCGCCGGAGGAGGCTCCTCTCGACGAGCGATCCGAGCGCCGCGGGACCCTCCCGAGTCACGGCAGCTGCATCGTCGGGAGTACAGCCGCCGGCAAAGACGCCGAGCGTCTCGAAGCGGCGTTGGTCGTCCGGATCGAGGAGGTCGTAGCTCCACGCGATCGTCGCGCGGAGCGTCCGCTGGCGATCAGGAGCGTCCAGCGGCCCTCCCGTCGCCGCCTCCAGTCGCGGAAGGGTGGCACGCAGATCGTCGAGCGAGAAGTCGCGGGTGCGAGCGGCGGCGAGCTCGAGCGCGAGGGGAAGGCAGTCGAGCCGCAGGCAGACATCGCGAACCGGCTCGCGCGCTTCGGTGGGCCGGCCAGCTGCCCGCGCACGCTGTAGGAACAGCGGCACGGCTTCGTCCTCGAGCGAAAGCGGCTCGACCGGATACTCGTGCTCGCCGTAGACGCGAAGCGCGCGCCTGCTGGTGACGAGCAGCGCGAGGCCGGGAGCCTCTGCGAGGAGCGCCGTCACCTCGGGACCGGCGGCAGCGACCTGCTCGAAGTTGTCGAGCAGAAGCAGCTCGTTGCGGGGGCGGAGATGCGCGACAACAGCGTCGCGCGGGTCGCCGGGCGTCTCGAGGTCGAGAGCTCGAGCGATCTCGGCCATGACGAGCTCCTGCTCGCGAAGCGAGGCGAGCCCGACGAAGGAGACGCCGTCCGCGAAGCGCGGTGTCAGCTCGTGCGCGGCCTGGATCGCGAGCCGCGTCTTCCCGGTGCCGCCCGGGCCGGTGAGCGTGACCAGCCGCGTCCCTTCCGAGAAGATCCCCGTGATCTCGCCGACCTCTCGGACCCGCCCGACGAGCGGTGTCGCCGGCGCGGGCAGCCGCCTGCTCGTGCGAACCTCAGACGGCTGGACGGTCAGGCTCGGGTCCTGCCGGAGGATCGCGGCCTCGAGCTCGCGCAGCTCGGCGCTCGGCTCGAGGCCGAGCTCCTCCACGAGGACCTGGCGCGCGTCGCGATACGCCTCGAGCGCATCTGCCTGTCGCCCCGAGCGGTAGAGCGCGAGCATGAGCTGCCGCCGAAGGCGCTCGCGCGTGGGCCGGCCGCCGATCAGAGCTTCGAGCTCCGGAACCACTTCTGCGTGCTCGCCCAGCGCGAGCCGTGCGTCGATGTCGTCTTCGACTGCTGCGAAGCGCATCTCCTCGAGCCGCTCGCGATCGGGCTCCAGACCGGGGCGGATGTCGGCGAGTGCCGGGCCGCGCCAGAGCGAGAGCGCCTCCGCGAGGCGACTGTGCGCTTCCATTGGATCCCCGGCTCGCAAGCGTCGCCTCCCGTCGGCGGCGAGCCGCTCGAAGCGAGAGAGGTCGAGCTCGTCGGCCTCGACCTGGACCGAGTAGCCGCTCCGGTGCGCGCGAATCCGGTCCGCGCCGAGAGCCCGGCGGAGACTCGAGACATAGACCTGAAGCGTGTGCCGAGCACGCTCCGGCGGGGCCTCGGGCCAAACGGCGTCGATCAGCTCGTCGTAGGAAACGACGCGATTCGCCTCGAGCAGGAGGCGCGCAAGGAGCGTTCTCGGCTTCGGCCCGCCGAGCGCGGGCGCGTGCTCGACCTCTAGCGGCCCCAGGACGCGAAACACCAACCCCAGTTTGATTCCCCTTTGACCGGATTTTAGGCCGGTGGGCCGACCATCGGACCCGGACGCGGCAGTTCCGCCGTGTCAACCAGTCGGGCACAGGAGGTCGGCAATGGCACCATCACGCGCGCTTCTCGGTGCGCTCGCCGCTCTCGCCGTGGCGGCAATCGCGGCGGGTGCGACGACCAGAACGGCGGCGGCCGTGGAGAACGGCGCAACCGCACGGGCAGCCGGAAGCATTCTCTATCTGAAGGGCGGCAAGCTCTGGGTGGCGAGCCCGGACGGCCGCGCCAAGCGGCGGATCTCGCAAACGGGCAGGTTCGAGAGCGCATCGCAATCGGACAACGGCACGGTCGTCGCGCTCCGCGGCGTCGATCTGCATCGCCTGAACCGCCAGGGAAAGCTCCTGAACAAGCCGTTCACGACCGCGTTCAGGACGCATCCGAGCACGCCCGCGTTCAACGGGCCCTTCTCGCCGGAGATCTCGCCGGACGGGAAGACCGTCGCGTACACGTACTCGTTCATCGCCTCGCACTTCGACCCGGCGTGCCAGTGCAACCGGGTCTCGCCGTCGATGAACACCTCGTACACGCGGGCGGACCGCTTCACGGACGCACCGGATCGGGTCTTCGGGCTCGTCCGCTTCCACTCGAACGCGTCCTGGATCGACAACCGGACGACGCTCTCCACGACGCAGCACCTCTACGACTACGCCGGCAACGTGATGGACGCGGTCGGCGTCGACCGGCTCGGGGGCGGGCCAGACTCGTACTCGAACTGGTTCAGCGGGTGCATGGCCGGTTGCGACAGCATCCAGACGCTCGAGCTGTACCGGTTCGACGAGGCTGAGATGACCCGGCAGAAGGATCGCCTGGTGTTCGTGTCCGGCCGGTTGAACGGGATGGCCGACGGGTCGCGGCTCCAGATCCATCGCATGGCCGGGCATGCCGCCGAAGATCCCACCCACGTTCTGTCAGATCCCGGCGACCAGCGGGAAGCTCAGTAGCCCGACGTGGTCGCCGGACGGAAAGTCGCTGGCCTGGGCCGACGCTCGGGGAGTCTGGGTCGGGCAGGTCGGAGACACATTCGGCCCCGACCGGCCCGACCTGTGAGCTGACGAAGAGGCTCGTGATCCCCGGCGGGTCGAAGCCCGACTGGGGGCCGGCGCTGCCGTGAGGACACGCCTCCCGCCGGCCTTCGGGGCCGGCCGGAGGCGACACGGCTCGAAACCACGACCGAAATCGAGAGGAGCACGAAATGATCGAGACACGTGGAAACAGTGGGCTCGCGGCGGCGGTCGGGGCCGCGAGGGGGCGGCTACCGGGCGCGCAACCGAGCCCGGCGGCCACGATGAGGAAGTGGGCGTTTCGCGGCCTCGGGCGATTTGGGATCGCCGTCGTCGCCGCAATCGTCGCAGCGGCGATGCTCGCTGGAGTCGCGCGAGCGGCCGAGCAGAAGCTGACCGCAAGCGATGGCGCCGCTGTCGACCTGCTGGGGTGGTCGGTCGCGATCAGCGGCGACACCATGGTCGTCGGCGCCGTTCTCGACGACGTCGGCGCCGACAATGCGGGCTCCGCCTACGTGTTTGTGCGCAGCGCCGGCGCTTGGAGCGAGCAGCAGAAGCTGACCGCGAGCGACGGCATTGCGGGCGACCAGTTCGGCGGTAGAGTCGCGATCGACGGCGATTCGATCGTCGTCGGCGCGCGTTCCCACGATGCTGGCGCGAACGTCGATCAGGGCTCCGCCTACGTGTTCGTGCGCAGCGCCGGCGTTTGGAGTGAGCAGCAGAAGCTGACGGCAAGCGACGGTGCCGCCTTCGAGGAGTTCGGCTCCTCGGTTGCGATCGGGGGCGACACGGTCATCGTCGGCGATGAGGGCGACGGCTTCGGCCAGGGCTCCGCCTTCGTGTTCACGCGCAGCGGCGGCATCTGGAGTGAGCACCAGAAGTTGACCGCGGGCGATGGCAGCCGCCAGTTTGGCCACTCGGTTGCGATGGACGGCGACGCGCTCGTCGTCGGAGCAATCGGCGACACGGTCGGGACCAACGTCGCTCAGGGCTCCGCCTACGTGTTCGCGCGCAGCGCCGGCGCTTGGAGCGAGCAGCAGAAGTTGACGGCAGGCGACGGCAGCTCCGGTGACTTCTTCGGCCACTCGGTCGCGATCAACGGCGCCACGGTCGTGGTCGGCGCAGAGGCAGACGACGTCAGCGGCAACCCATTTCGAGGCTCCGCGTATGTGTTCGTGCACGACGGCGCCGTCTGGAGCGAGCAGCAGAAGCTGACCGCGAGCGACGGCGCGAGCCTCCGACAGGTTCGGCTTCTCGGTTGCGATCAGCGGCGACGCGCTCGCCGTTGGCGCAGTTGGTCGACGACGTCGGCGCTAGCTTCGATCAGGGCTCCGCCTCCATGTTCGTGCGTAGCGGGGGCATCTGGGGCGAGCAGCAGAAGCTGACCGCGGGTGATGGTGCCGCCGGGGAGGCGTTCGGCTCCTCGGTCGCGATCAGCGGCGAGGCGCTTGTCGTCGGAGCAATAGGCGACACGGTTGGGACCAACGTCGCTCAGGGCTCCGCGTACGTCTTCTCGCTCGACGCTGACGGCGACGGCGACGGCCGGTGCTAGACGACTCGGACAACTGCCCGACGGTCGCAAATGCCGACCAGGGCGACGCGGACGGGGACGGTCTCGGCAACGCCTGCGACGCCGACGACGACAACGACGGCGTCGAGGACGGCCCCGACAACTGTGACCTGACGCCGAACGCCGACCAGCGGGACACGGACGGGGACGGGCAGGGCGACGCCTGCGACCCGGACGACGACAACGACGCGGTCGCCGACGACTCCGACAACTGCGCGACAGTCGTCAACCCCGACCAGCGAGACACCGACAGCGACGGGGTCGGCGACGCCTGCGACGCGACGCCCGGCTCGACGCCCGGCTGCGCCGCCGGCGTCGGCACGTTGCAGACGAACACGAGAGCCGGTTTTGCTTTCGGTGTCCGCTACCGCGCGGGAGGGCCCGCACCCGAGGGCCTGCTCGGCTTCACGGACCGGGCGGCGAACAAGAGCCTCGCGTCCGGGCGGATCACGAGCGTGATCATCGTCGGAAGCCACGCCACGATCCGCGGCGAGGGACGAACGAACGGCGGGCAGACGGTCGCCTTCCGAGTCGAGGTCGACGACCTGAGCGCGAACGGCCGACTCGACACGTTCACGATCCAGTGGCCGGGCTACACCGCCTCCGGGACTCTCCGCACCGGGAACATTGCGCTCGCCTGCCCGCGCGATGACGACGACGAGGATGACGACGACTGACCGCTACGCCTCCGGCCGGCCACTCGGTCGGCCGGAGGCCTCACGGCACGGCCGGCCTTGACGGCAGCGAGCGCAATGTCAGGCGAGTCACTGGGGCGGCTCGTCCCTACGACCCGCGGCCGATCCACTCCTCGCCGCCCTCGTAGACCTCCTTCTTCCACAGCGGCACGGTCACCTTGAGCTCGTCGATCGCGTCGCGGCAGGCGCTGAGCGCGTCGGCTCGATGCGGCGCGGAGACCGCGATCACGACGCTGGTCTCGCCGATGTCGACGCGACCGACCCGATGGTGGATCGCGACGTCACAGAGGTCGTACTTCGCCTTGAGCGACGCGGCCAGCTCGGCCATGACGCTCTCGGCCATGCCCTCGTAGGCCTCGTACTCGAGGTGGAGCACGCCGCGCCCGCGGGACCGAGCGCGCGTCGTGCCGACGAAGGTCGCGATCGCGCCCGCGTCGTCGGTCCGGACCTCGGACACCGCCGCGTCGAGCGACAGCGGCTCGTCCGAGAGCGTGAACGCCCCGCCGGAAACGGGCGGAATCACGGCCACCTCGTCCCCGGCAGACAGCGTGGCTTTCGCGTCCGCGTACTCGCGATTCACGGCGTAGAGCAGCCCGGGAGGCTCGTCACCGAGCTCGAGCACCGGCCAGAGGTCACCGACGACGGCGCCCTCGGGCACCTCCACGTCGACGCTCCCGGCGCCCGCACGCTCCCGCAGGCCCGCAAACAGCCGTACCCGTACGTTCACAGAAGGAGCGTATCGGCGCCGCCGCGCGCACTTTCCTGCGCGGCGGCGCCGATGACTACGCGAGGACGGGCTGGGCGAGCGGGAGGGCGATCGGCATGGGCGCGCCGATCACGAAGATCTCCGGCACGCCCGGCTCCGCGTCAGGCCTGAACGACTGTCCGAAGGTCGAGACGACCGTCGAGGCCGAGAACGTCCCGAAGACGCGAAGCACGTCCTCGCCGATGTTCCGGAGACCGTGCGGCGCCATGGGCGGGACGAGCCCGACCTGGTGCGTCTCGAGCACGCCGACCTCGTCGCCGATGCGCGCCTCCCCGGTTCCCTGCACGACGATCAGGAGCTCCTCCGCGCTGTCGGTATGGATGGGTAGCTCCGCTCCGGGATCGAGCTCGAACAGCACGGTTGCCGTGCTCGCAGTGCCGGTCGCGCTGTGGAGCGGGAAGCTCACACGCAGGCCGGGGCCGGCAGGCGCGAGCTCGAAGTCGTCGAGATCGAAGGCGAACATGGTCAAACTCCTTTCGTTGCACGATAGTGTGCAGCGATTCTTAGCGGAGTCTCACCTCGTTGTCAAGTTTCGCGGTACACTGTTGTGCGATGAAAAGGAAGTACGAGCTCAAGCGGCAGGGCCGAGCGGCTCGGAGAGACGCGGAATCGCATCGTCGAGGCGACGGTCGACCTGCACGCGACCGTCGGTCCCGCGCACACCACGATCTCGGCAATTGCCGAGCGAGCCGGAGTGCAACGCCACACCGTCTACTCGCACTTTCCAAGCGAGTCGGATCTGTTCGCAGCCTGCTCGGCGCACTGGGCTGCGCTCCATCCGTTCCCGGACGCGACGGCCTGGACGGCAATCGAGGATCCCGAGCAGCGTCTGCGCGCCGCGCTCGCCGCCGTGTACGGGTGGTACGAGACCGTCGGGGACGACCTCGACGTCTTCCGTCACGATGCGCGCATCCACGAGACGACGGCGGGGCTGGTTGCGAGGCGCGAGGCCCGCCTCCTCGACCTGCGAGACGAGCTGGCCGACGGGTGGCCGCGACGCAAGGCGGTACGCGCGGCGATCGCGCACGCGCTCGAGCTGGAGACGTGGGACTCGCTCACGCGGCGTCACGGTCTGACCCGGCAGCAGGCGGTCGACGCGATGCTCCGGTTCGTGGCCAGCGTCTAGCCTCCCATAAGCTTGCGTACGGCCAAGGCGCCACTACGCTTCGACGGCACGGGTCAAGAGGGGACGACCAGAAGGAGCATCGATGCGTCGACTCGCACGTCCCCTCGTCGCGCTGGCGGCTGTGCTCGTCGTCGGTACGGCGGTAGCCGTCGCCTACGCGGCAATCCCCGACTCCTCGGGCGCGATCCAGTCGTGCTACCGGCCGAGCGGACAGCTTCGCGTCGTCGACGAACCGGCGGACTGCGGGCCCGCCGAGACGTCGCTCGCACTCGGCGGCCCCACGTACGGCTACGCGTTCTCGAACGCAGACTTCGTCGAGATCGAGAACACGACGACGGTGGTCGGATCGCTGAAGCTGCCGGCAGGCAAGTACCTCGTGCACGGCAAGCTCGACCTGCTCGGCGGTTCGGCGACGGAGGAGGTGTTCGTCGTCTGCAACCTCAGGGAGGGCGGCGCGCCGGGGACCAACCTCGACACGCTGTGGAACACGCTCGAGCCCGGAGTCCTGGGGCGGCTCCCGAGCGAGAGCGCAGCGCTTCAGACCTCGCTCACCTTGACGAGTGACGGCGCCGTCGTGATGTCGTGCATCAGGCCCGACAAGGACGCGGGAGCGATTGCGCGCTACCGCCAGCTCGACGCGGTTCGCGTCGACGGCTTGACGACAACGAGTTGAACACCGTAGGGGCCGGGCATGCCCGGCCCCTACATACGATGGGAAGGTGGCGACGACCGATCGGCGGCTGACCGACTCCGGCATCGAGGTCAAGCCCGTCTACACGGCGGACGACCTCCCCGATCGCGCGCTCGAGCTCCCGGGCGAGCACCCGTTCACGCGCGGCCCGTACGAGACGATGTACCGCGGCCGCCCGTGGACCGTCCGCCAGTACGCGGGCTACGGCTCCGCCGAGGAGACGAACGCGCGCTTCCGCTATCTCCTCGAGCGGGGCCAAACCGGGCTCTCGGTCGCATTCGACCTCCCGACGCAGCTCGGATACGACTCGGACGATCCGCTGGCGGTGGGCGAAGTGGGCCGCACCGGCGTCGCGATCGACTCGATCGAGGACATGCGGATCCTGCTCGCCGGGATCCCGCTCGGCGAGGTCTCCACGTCGATGACCATCAACGCGCCCGCCGCCCTCCTGCTCCTGCTCTACGAGCTGGTCGCCGAAGAGCAGGGAGTCGAGCCCGCCGCCCTGCGCGGGACAGTGCAGAACGACGTACTGAAGGAGTACGTCGCGCGCGGGAACTACATCTTCCCGCCGCGGCCGTCGATGCGGCTGACGACCGACCTGTTCGCGTACTGCGCGGAACGGCTCCCCCGCTGGAACACGATCTCGATCTCCGGGTACCACATCCGGGAGGCGGGAGCGAGCGCGGCGCAGGAGCTCGCTTTCACGCTCTCGAACGGGATCGCCTACTGCGAGGCGGCGATCGCAGCCGGGCTCTCTCCCGACGACTTCGGCGAGCGCCTCTCGTTCTTCTTCAACGCGCACAACTACTTCTTCCAGGAGGTCGCCAAGTTCCGCGCGGCCCGGCGGCTGTGGGCGCGGATCATGACCGAGCGCTTCGGCGCGACGAACCCGCGCGCGACCGCGCTCCGCTTCCACGCTCAGACGGGCGGCTCGACGCTTACCGCGCAACAGCCGGAGAACAACATCGTCCGCGTCGCGATCCAAGCCCTGTCGGCGATCGCGGGCGGCGCGCAGTCGCTGCACACGAACTCGTACGACGAGGCGCTGGCGCTCCCGTCCGAGCACGCCGCCCGGATCGCGCTCAGGACGCAGCAGATCCTCGCGAGCGAGGCCGGCGGAACCGACACCGCCGACCCACTCGGCGGCGCGTACTTCATCGAGTCGCTGACGGACGAGCTCGGGCGCCTGGCCTGGGAGCTGATCGAGCAGGTCGACGAGCGAGGCGGCGCTGTGGCGGCGATCGAGCAGGGCTTCGTCCAGGGCGAGATCGAGGCGTCCGCCTTCCGCTTCCAGTCCGAGGTCGAGGCAGGCGAGCGAGTCGTCGTCGGCGTGAACCGCTTCACCGAGGAGGAGGACGCACGCGTCGAGCTCCTCCAGGTCGATCCCGAGAGCGAGCGGCGCCAGCGCGAGCGGACGGCCCGAGTACGAGCGGAGCGGGATGCCGGCGCTGCCGAAGCGGCGCTCGCAGAGGTGCGGCGCGTCGCGGAGACCGACGAGAACCTCCTGCCGGCCATCCGCGAGGCGCTCCGAGCCCGCTGCACCGTCGGCGAGATCTGCGGCGCTCTCCGCGAGCTTTGGGGTACATATGACGCGCATGCGTAAAGGGACCCGCGCCGCTCTGGCCGCCGCCGCGCTCCTCGCGCTCGCGATCCCGCTCGCGGCCATCGCTGCCACGCGCGGCGTCGACGGCGAGGCCGCGCCGCCGAGCTTCCGCAAGGACGTCGCGCCGGTGATCCAGCAGAAGTGCGCCGGCTGCCACCAGGTCGGCGGCATCGCGCCGTTCCCGCTCGAGACCGCGGGCCAGATCAGAGCGCGCTCGAACGTCATCGCCGCCGCGGTCAGGAACGGGACCATGCCGCCCTGGCCGCCGGGGCCGAAGTCACCGGCCTACGTCGGCGAGCAGCAGCGCCGGCTGAGCGCGAGCGAGCGCGCAGCGATCCTCGCGTGGGCCAAGGCAGGGGGCCGCACCGACGGCCCGGCGCTGAAGCCGCTCCCGCAGTCGAAGACTCCCGTCCGCCCGGGCGAGACGATCCTCGACCTGAGGATGCCCGCCGCCTACCGCCCGAGCGCGGTGAAGGGCACGACCGACGACTACCGCTGCTTCCTCCTCGACCCGCGGACGAACGGGAGCATGTCCGTCACCTCCGCCCGCATCGAGCCGGGCGCGCGCAAGGTCGTCCACCACGTGATCCTCTTCCGCGCCGAGCGCTCGCAGGTCGCCGAGGCGAAGCTGCTCGACGCAAAGAGCCCCGGCCAGGGCTGGAACTGCTTCGGCGGAACCGGCCTCTCGGTCGGCACGACGATGGGCGGGATCCAGGACTCGCTGAACGACGCGAACTGGGTCGCTGCCTGGGCGCCGGGGTGGGGCGGCAACCGCCTACCCGACGGCACGGGCGTCCCGCTTCCGGCGGGAAGCCAGATCGTGATGCAGGTGCACTACAACCTGCTGAACGGGCGCACGCCGGACCGCTCGCGAGCGGTGCTGACGGCCGCACCTGCGTCGGCCAAGCTGACGCCGATCCGCACGATGCTCCTCCCCGGCCCCGTCGAGCTCGCGTGCATGAAGGGCGAGCGGGGCCGCCTCTGCTCGCGGACGGAGGCGCTGCTCGAGCTCTCGCGGCAAGTACGGGCCGGAAGCGGGCTTCGTCCCGGCCGGCCTGCTGCTCCTCTGCCGCGGGAACGCTTCCGCGCCGCGCGCGAGCGCCGTCTCGACCTGCGACCGGCGCATCACGCAGCCGACGACGATCCACATCGCAGCGGGGCACATGCACCTGCTCGGCGCCTCGATCAAGCTCGAGCTGAATCCCGGCACGGCGGGCTCGCGCGTGCTGCTCGACATCCCGCGCTGGGACTTCCACTGGCAGAACGCGTACCAGCTCGCGAAGTCGATCGAGGCGAAGCCGGGCGACGTCGTCCGCGTGACCTGCCGGCACGACGTCCACAAGCGCATGCACGGCGGACACGGCATCCCGAAGACGCCCCGCTACATCCTCTGGGGCGAGGGCACGACGGACGAGATGTGCCTCGGGATCCTCCAGGTCACGCGCGGGTAACGCCCTGCGGATCCTCCTCGTCTCGCAGATGTATCCGGGGCCTGACGACCCGGATCTCGGCGTCTTCGTCGCGAGCCTCGAGCGGGAGCTCCTCGCGCGCGGACACGAGATCGAGCGCGCGGTCGTCGACCGGCGCGCGGGCGGGGCGCGACGGCATCTTGCGCTCGCAGCGCGACACCTTCCGCGCAGCGAGGCGGTTTCGGCCGGAGGTCGTCTACGCGCACTTCCTCGTGCCCGCCGGGCTGGTTGCTGCGCTCGCGTCTCGCGCTCCGCTCGTCGTCACCGCCCACGGCCAGGACGTCGCGAACGCGGAGCGCCCGGGGATCCGAGCCGCGACGCGCTACGTCGTCGGTCGCGCGGCAGCGGTGGTCGCAGTGTCGAGCTGGCTGCGCGAGCGGCTCGAGAGGGTTGCGCCCGGAGCCCGCGGCAAGACCGAGGTCGTCGACTGCGGCGTCGACCTCGAACGCTTCGCTCCGCGCGACGCCGACGCCGCCCGCGCGAAGGTCGGCTGGAGCCCGAGCCGGGACGGCGTTCCTCTGCCTCGGCGGTCCTCAGCGAGCGGAAGAACGTGCTGCGGCTCGCGCGCGCGTTCGAGCGGCGCGGCGAAGGCGAGCTCATGTTCGTCGGCGACGGCCCGCTCCGCGGAGCGCTCGAGGGCCGGAGCGGGATCCGCCTCGCCGGCCGCGTCCCGCACGACGCCGTTCCGGACTGGATCGCCGCCGCCGACGTCCTCTGCCAGCCGAGCCTCGTCGAGCCGTTCGGGCTCGCCACGCTCGAGGGCATGGCCTCGGCGCGCACCGTGATCGCGAGCAAGGTCGGCGGCCCGCCCGAGTTCGTGACGCCGGACGCCGGCGTGCTCGTCGACCCGACGGACGAAGACGCGCTCGTCGAGGCCCTGTCCACAGCGGCCCAGCTCCCGAATCCGAACCAGGCAGGTCGCGACGCCTCGGCCGCCCACGACGTCACGCTGCAGGCGGCTCGGGTGGAGGAGATCCTCCAGCGAGCGACAGCTGGAGTTGTGCGCAAGATCGGAATCCGCTAGCGCGGATTCCGATCGCGCGAGAATCACCGAGCGTTCCGCTCGAGATCGGCAAGCCTGACCTCGACGAGAGGGCGCACCGAGTCCTCGAGCCCCGCTTCGCGCGCGATCGCAAGCGCCTGCTCGTAGCTCTCGCGCACCTTCTCGAGGGAGACGCCCTGCTTCAGCCGGTTGTCTCCCGTCACCAGCAGCTTCTGGATCCTCTCGCGCGCATCAGCCTCGGCCACGAGGTGAGACTAACCCGCTGCTACCCTGGTTCGCCGATGCCGTGGCTCCAGATATTTGCGGTCCTCCAGGTGCTCATCTCCGCGGTGATGGTCACCCTCATCCTCATGCACTCGGGCCGCGAGGCCGGCATGGGCGGCCTCGGCTTCACGCCGCATTCGCAGGGCGGGACGCACATCGTCGAGCGGAATCTGACCCGCCTCACGGTGGTCGTCGCGACCGCCTTCGGACTGAACACGGTCCTGCTCTTCCACCTGCTGTAGCCCCGAACGCGCCCGGCTACACTGCCGGTTCACGCGCTGGTGGCGGAATTGGTAGACGCGCTAGGTTGAGGGCCTAGTGGCCATTTAGGCCGTGGAGGTTCAAGTCCTCTCCAGCGCATGTGGGAGCGGCCTCGACGAGGCCGCTCGAGCGTTGAAGGAGGCACCGGTGAAGCTCTACGGCGAGCTCGCGCCCTGGTATCCGCTGCTGACGCATCCGTCGGACTACGCGGAGGAGGCGGATCACATCGCGCGGCTCGTCGATGCGGCGATCGAGGGGCCGGCGCAGACGCTCCTCGAGCTCGGGACGGGCGGCGGCGCCAACGCCTCGTACCTGAAGAGCCGTTTCGAGTGCACGCTCACCGACCTCTCCGACGACATGCTCGACGTCAGCCGCGCGCTCAACCCCGAGTGCGAGCACGTGCTCGGCGACATGCGGACGCTGCGGCTCGGGAGGACGTTCGACGTCGTGCTTCTCCACGACGCGGTCATGTACATGGTCACGAAGGACGACCTCAGCGCTGCGCTCGTGACCGCAGCGGAGCATCTGCGGCCCGGCGGCGTGCTCGTCATCACCCCGGACTTCACCGCCGAGTCGTTCGAGCCGGTTGCGCGCCACGGCGGCCACGATGGCGCCGGACGGGCGGGCTCTCCGCTATCTCGAGTGGGCCGTCGATCCCGACCCGGACGACTCGACCTACGTCACCGACTTCGTGATGCTGCTCCGCGAGCCGGGAAAGCCGCTCCGCGTCGAGTACGACCAGCACGTCGAGGGTCTGTTCGACGAGGCGACCTGGCGGCGCCTGCTCGAGGAGGCCGGCCTGGAGGTCCTCGACGTCGACGCGCTCGGCGTGGAGGACCCGTTCGCAGACGAGCACGCGGTCTTCGTCGCGCGCCGCCGCCCGCTTGACGTCGTCCGAGAAGGGGTCTACCCTCCTGTGACGAACATACGTTCGTCACCCGACACTGGAGAAGACGATGCTCGAGACCCCGCTCCTCACCGCGCGTCAGCAGGAGATCCTGCAGTTCCTCGGCACGTACGTGGACGAGCACGGCTATCCGCCGACCGTCCGTGAGATCGGAGACGCGGTCGGTCTCGCGTCGCCGTCGACCGTTCACGCCCACCTTGCGAACCTCGAACGCGTAGGCCTGCTCCGCCGCGACCCGACGAAGCCGCGCGCGATCGAGCTCGTCGGCCGGCCGAAGCCCGGCGTCGCGGCCGAGGATCAGGGCTTCGCGATGCTCCCGCTCGTCGGCCGCATCGCCGCCGGCGGGCCGCTGCTCGCGGCCGAGGACGTCGAGGACCGCGTGGCCGTCCCTGACCAGCTCGGCCGCAACGCCGACTTCCTCCTCCGCGTCACCGGCGACTCGATGATCGAGGCCGGGATCCTCGACGGCGACCTGGTCGTCGTCCGCCGCCAGGACGACGCGCGGGACGGCGAGTACGTCGTCGCGCTCGTCGGCGACGACGAGTCCGCGGACGAGGCGACCGTCAAGACGTTCCGCCGCGATCCCGACGGACGCGTACGCCTCCAGCCGGAGAACAGCGCGCTCGAGCCGATCTACGCAGACCACGTCCAGATCCTCGGGAAGGTGGTCGGCGTCCTCCGGAGCCTCACATGAGCTCGACACAAACATTGACACAAACCTCGCCCCGATCAACCGCACGCTCGACCAGGAGCTCGCGGCGCTCGTCCGCGGCGCGAGCCTCGAGTGCCTCGTTTGCGGCGAGTTCGTCCTCCAGCTTCGCGGCGTGCACGCCTGCCCGGAATGCCGCTCGATCCTCGCCGAAGGCCGGGAAATCCCGAAAGTCGAGCTACCATCCGTGATGCAGGCCGGGTGACCGCGGGCCACGACGGCGAACGGCGGCGTGGCTCGAGGAAAGTCCGGACACCGCAGGGCAAGGACGCTGAGGAGACTCAGGCGGCGAAAGCCGACGGAAAGTGGAACAGAAAGGAGACCGCCGGCTGATTTGTGCACGATCCAGTCGGTAAGGGTGAAACGGTGGGGTAAGAGCCCACCAGCGGCGGTGGCGACATCGCCGGCTAGCCAAACCCCGTCCGGTGCAAGGCGAAGCAGGCTCCGTTGACGCGGCCCGCCGAGGAGCCGGGTGCGCCGCACAGAGAGATGGTCACCCTCGACAGAATCCGGCTTACAGGCCTGCTACGGGAAAACCCTGCATTTGCAGGGTTTTCCTATTGATGGCCCAATCGTCGATGCATCACCGGTGCATCACGCCCCTCACTGGGAGGTGCACGATTCGCGAGATGGCATGACCGCGATCCCTTTGTCGATGCGGAATCCGTGGTAGCGACATCGCCCATCGCGGCTTAGTTGACAGAGACGACTGCTTACAGGCGAAGCTCGCTGCCTGCGCCCACTTCCGCTTTGCGGGATCCGCGCTGAAGCCGTTGTCACTGTGTTGTGGCGTCTTCTTGTTGCGCGTCCTCGTCTTCTTCGTCATCCTCGGCAGAAGCGACGTCGACTCCGTGCGGCCTCCCCGCGTAGGCGAGCGTCGAAATGACCTGATTTCCGGCTCGGTGATCGATGACCGCGACGCCGGGGCTCGTCCCGCCTTCGAATGCGGCGAACGTGAAGCGGCCATTCGGTGACGTCCATTGGTGCCCGGCGATCGTGGTCGTTTCGAGAACAGGGCCGATCCGGACGAGCTGGTGCTCGAACGTCCGCGTGTCGACGACCGCCACCTGAGCGGGCATCGTGCGGAGGCCGACGGTTAGCTGCCTTCCGTTCCGTGAGAGCCGCATGGTGTCGGGAAGGCCGAGCGAGAGCACGTCCGTGAAGGTCTCGTGGTGTCGCAGGTCGATGACGCTGACCCAGTTCGCCGTGCGACGGCTGACGTAAGCGGTGTTGCCGTCGCGTGTGACGACGAGCTCGTGCGCACCGGGCACGTTCAGCCGCCAGAACACCTCCCCAGTGCGGGGATCGAGCGCGATCACCTCGTTCGAGGCGTCGCTGGCGACGTACAGAATCTTCCCGTTCGGCGAGAAGACCCCTGCGTGCGCCCTGCCACTCGTCGCGCCTGGGGCCGGGTTCGTATCCCAGGGGCCGAGCAGCGTGTCCGTGCGGGCGTCGACGACCGCGACCAGGTCCGTCCCGTACAGGCCGAACGCGACGAGCTTGCCGCTGCGGCTCGTGTGCACGTGATGCGGCCGCGCGCCTGGCGCCATGTCGATTCGCTTGTCGACGACGCCCGTCTCAGGGTCGACGATCGCGATCGCCGGCGCGGCGTCCCGAACTCCTCGGCGACGTACAGCTTGCCCCTCGCATACGCGAGGTCCCCGGGCTGCGAGCCGTCGCGCATCGCCACGGTGCTCACGATGTCGCCCGTGGTCGCGTCGAAGCCGCGGATCGTGTGAGCACCGCGGTTTGCGACCCAGATCGTTCCCTCGACGTTCGTGAGCCGATCCGGCGCCCCAGCGCTGGCGAACGACGCGCTCAGGCCGACGCCGACAATTCCAACGAGACCCGCAAGGAATCCCGCGATCGTGCGCCTGTGCTTGCTCATCCGCTGCGAGCAGGGGTATCGATACCGACGCCCTTGCGCATAGCTGTACCTCCTCTGACCGTCTGGAAGGTCATTCGACCGCCTCTCTCAGCGGCTCATCGGTGCCGGGCGCGAGCACGGCGGCGAGTTCGTCCCGCGAGCGCACACCGAGCTTCCGAAACGCTCTCGAGAGATGCCACTCGACCGTCTTAGCGCTGAGTCCGAGCTCCGCAGCCACCTCGGCATTCGTCCGGCCCACGACGACGAGCAGCGCAACGCGCTGCTCCATCTGCGTCAGCGTGCGAACGTGCACCGCCGCCCCTCCGCTCCTGGTGGGGAGAGAGTCGCGTCCCGCGGCCGTCGGGTCGTGATGCACCATCTGCCCGAGCATGCGTAGAGCCGCTTACGCGCAACTCGCCTACGGCTAACGTGCCGCTAACGCGCGCCGTTGCGCCCGTTCGCCGCGTGCCACAATCAGGCGGGTGGAAATCCGGATCCTCGGCCGGCTCGAGGTCGTGGACGATGGTCGTGATCTCACACCGGCACGCCCCAAGCAACGCGCGCTGCTGGCGGTACTTCTGTTGCACGCCAACGAGGTCGTTGCGAGCGACAGGATCATCGACACGCTCTGGGGCCGTGATCCGCCGGGAACGGCGCTCACGGCGCTCCACGGCCACGTGTCCGCGCTGCGCAAGCTGCTCGGACACGATCTGATCGAGACACACGCGCCGGGTTATCTGCTCCGGCTCGACCCCGGTCACACCGATGCCGGCCGCTTCGAGAGTCTGCTCGAGCTAGCACGGAGCGAGCCAGAGCTCGGTCGACGGGGAGAGCTCCTTCGCGAGGCGCTCGCACTGTTCCGCGGCGACCCACTTGCCGACTTCCGCTACGAGGCGTTCGCCGAGCGGGAGATCGGCCGCCTCGCGGAGCTACGCCTGACGACCCTGGAGGAACGGATCGACGCGGAGCTGGTAGCCGGCCGACACGGCGAGCTCGTCCCCGAGCTTGAACAGCTCGTAGCCGAGCACCCGCTCCGCGAACGTCTCCGCGGGCAGCTGATGCTCGCGCTCTACCGCGTCGGCCGCCAAGCCGATGCCCTCCACGTCTACCAGCGAGGCAGACGCGCGGTCGTCGAGGAGCTCGGAATCGAACCAGGCCCCGCGCTGCAGCAGCTCGAGCGGCAGATCCTCAACCAGGACGCCGTCCTCAACCTCAGCGAGACCGAACGGCGACCTGGGACGGTGACGTTCCTATTCACCGACATCGAGGGTTCGACATCTCACCTCCACGCGCTCGGTGAGCGCTACGGGGCGGCGCTCGAGGCGCATCGTCGCCTCCTTCGCGCAGCGTTCGCACGCCACGAGGGGAAGGAGGTCGATACCCAGGGCGACGCGTTCTTCGTCGCCTTCGCATCGGCGAGAGATGCCGTCGCCGCCGCGCTTGAAGCGCAGCGCTCGCTCGCTTCCCATGCTTGGCCCGACAACAGGGAGCTGCGGGTTCGGATGGGGATCCACACGTGCGAAGCGCGGCCGACCGGGGAGGGGTACGTCGGGCTCGGCGTCCACCGTGCTGCGCGCATCTGCACAGCGGGCCACGGCGGTCAGGTCCTCGTTTCGCACACGACGCGCGAACTTCTCACCGAAGAGCCGCTCGACGAGGTCACGCTACGCGACCTCGGGCCGCATCGCCTCAAAGACCTGACGCAGGCCGAGAGAATCTTCCAGCTCGTAGCCGAGGAGCTCGAGCAGGAGTTCCCGCCGCTGGACACTCTGGATGCGAGGCCCACGAACCTGCCGACGCAGGCGACGCCGCTGATCGGCCGGGAACGGGAGCTCGCGCAGGTACGCGACCGGCTCGCGAGTGACGAGTTCGCCATCCTCACGTTGACGGGGCCCGGTGGAACAGGGAAGACGCGGCTCGCGCTTCAGGCCGCCGCCGACAGTCTCGGACGCTTTCCCTCGGGGACCTTCTTCGTCGCACTCGCTCCGATCTCCGACCCCGAGCTCGTGGTCCCGACGATCGCGCAGGTCTTGGGAATGCGGGTGCCGCGCGAGCGAGCGTTGATGCAGGCGCTGTCGGACTACCTCGCCGAGCGAAAGCTCCTGCTCGTCCTCGACAACGTCGAGCACGTCGTCGCCGCGGCCCCCGCACTGGCCAAACTGGTTGCCGCGGCACCCGGCCTCAAGATTCTCGCCTCGAGCCGAGAGCCGCTCCACGTCGCCGGCGAGCGGGTCTTCCCCGTGCCGCCACTCGAGCTTCCGGAAGTCGACGACACCTGGGAGGCCGTCGCAGCCAACGAGGCGGTCGGTCTCTTCGTTGAGCGCGCACAAGCGATCCGACCCGACTTCGAGCTGACCGATGCGAACGCACCCGCGGTGACAGCGATCTGCCACAGACTGGACGGCCTGCCGCTTGCGATCGAGCTCGCCGCGGCGCGGGTTGTCCTGTTCCCGCCGGCGGCTCTGCTCGCCCGGCTCGACGAGCGGCTCAGGATCCTGACCGGCGGGGCACGCGATCAGCCGGCGCGGCACCAGACCTTGCGGGCGACGCTCGACTGGAGCTACGACCTGTTGACGGAGCCGCGCCAGAAGCTCTTCTCCCGTCTCGCCGTCTTCGCCGGCGGCTGGACACTGGACGCGGCCGAGACCGTCTGCAATGGCGACCTCGATGTCCTCGATGGGCTCGCGTCGTTGATCGACAAGAGCCTCGTCAGGCTGGAGGGATCGGAGGAAGAGCCGCGCTTTACGATGCTGGAGACGATTCGGGAGCACGCCCGCGAGAAGCTTCTGGAGGCCGGCGAGGACGAGGAGCTTCGCAGTCGTCATCTCGCATGGAGCCTCGCCTTCGCGGAGCGGGCCGAACCGGAGCTCCGGGGACCCGAGCAGAAGGCGTGGCTCGATCGGCTCCACGCCGAGCTCGACAACTTCCGCGCCGCCTTCGACTGGAGCCAGTCGCAGAGCGAGACGGATGCCTCCCTTCGCCTGGGCAGCGCCCTGCTCGAGTTCTGGATCGTCCGCGCCGACTGGAGCGAGGGCCGGGAGTGGGTGGAGCTGGCGCTCGGACAGCCGGGAGAGGTCGATCCGGCGGTTCGCATGAAGGCGCTGAGCGCCGCCGGGGAGCTCGCGGACACCCTCAGCGACTACCCCAGCGCGACGCGGTTCTTCGAAGAAGTCTGGCGATCGCGCGCGCGGTAGGAGACCGGCGGGCGATCGCCGAGGCCCTGATTGGTTTGGCCCACGAGGCGGACCGGGTGGGTCGGCACACCGCGGCGCGGCCCCTCCTCGAGGAAAGCACGGCGATTCTCCGCGAGCTCGGTGACGAGCCCAGCCTTGCCCGTTCGCTCGGCGGGCTCGCTTGGCTCGAACAGGACTACCGGAAGGCGGAGGTGCTCTGGAACGAGACGCTTGCCATCCGTCGAAGGCTGGGGAATCGAGAAAGCGTCGGGTGGGCGCTCCTGCAGGTCGGATTCTGTGCACAGTGCCAAGGTGACTACAGCGCAGCGAAGGGGGCCTTCGAGGAATGTCTTTCGATCGCGCAAGATCTCGGGTACAAGCGGCTAATCGCCCGTTCGCTCACGCAGCTCGGCGAAGCGGCGCGGCTCCGATGCGATTTCGGCGACGCCCGCAGGCTCTACGAGCAGAGCATGCCGCTCTGGCGAGAGATCGGTCACCGAAGCGGGTTGCTCGACGGCCTCCGGGGCCTTGGGAGCGTCGCCCGGCTCGAGGGGAACGGTGACGAAGCGGCGTCTCTTCTCGAGGAGAGCCTTGCGGTCTGTCTGGACACTGGCTCACGTGGCGGCGAGGCCTCGGCGCTCCACTGCCTGGGAGCACTGGCGGGTGATCGAGGCGAGACGGAGGAGGCTGAGCGCCTCCACCGGAAGGCCCTCGCGCTCTGGGCCGACATGGATGACGTCGACGGTCTGTCGATAGCGCTCTGGAGGCTCGCCGGGCTCGCGGCACTTCGGGGCAGCTTCGAAACGGCCGCACGGCTGCTGGGTGCGTCCGAGGCTCTCAGGGAGCGGGTGGGAGCGATCGTCCCCCGGTGTGACGCGCCCGATTACGAGCGCGTGGTCGCCGAGGCGAAGGCGGGGCTCGCCGAGCAGGTGTTCGAGGCGGCATGGAAGAGCGGACGCGAGCTGGAGCTGTCGGAGGCCGCGGAGCACGGCCTTTCGGCAGACAAATCCCTCGTGCGCACCGATCGCTGAGCGCCGTTCGCCGCAACGCCAACAGGAAAACCCTGCATTTGCAGGGTTTTCCCATTCTACAGGCGAGCTCGCGTGCATCACCCGTGCATCACGAGGGCAACCGTGAGTCTGGTCACGGCAGCGTGACGAACTGCCCGAGGAAGGCCCTCACCAAGCGCGTGTCAAGCCTCAGGTCCGAGCCCATGACCTCGCAGGAGGAGTCGCCTCCGATGCCGATCCCGATCACGAGATCGCTGCGCCCGAGGAAGTTGGGTGCCCCCGAGTCGCCGGTGCATCCCTGAGCATCCTGCATGTCGAACCGGATCCAGTCCGAGGTCAACGACAAGAACCTCCAGTCCCCCGTCTTGCGCGTCCCGGCGGAGCTGCGGTCCGGGCGGGGAGAGCCGCCTCCGTTCGCACCTCCCAGGAGGTTCGAGATCCCGTAGCCGACCACGGGGAACACCTCGTCTTGCAGTCCCTGTGGCCCAAACGTATCGAGCAGCTCCTCGCTGGGCAGCATCGCCGGCGTGATTCCCGGAATCGGCTGATCGAAGACGACCACGCCGATGTCGTGCGGGTCATTCCGCCGGTTCTTGAACTGCGGGTCCTTCCTGAACTCCGGGTGGGTGTAGACGGTTCCCGTGTAGAACGTGGCCGAGTCGCTGTACACGGGAGCGAACGTCACACGTGCCTGCGTAACGCCGGCCGCGTCGAAGAAAGCCGTGATATGACCGGCCGTCACGTACACCGTCGGCGAGATGAGGACGCCAGACGCCGGGATCGTCCTTCCGGTCGGCGTGACATCGATCGCTCCAACGTTCGGATGCCCGTTGCCATCCGCTTGGCCGCCAATGATTCCCGAGGCTGGCGCGATTGCGACCAAGGCGCCGGCAAGCATCACCAGGCAGACCAAGAGCTTCGTTGTCACCTGCGAAACTCGGCCTCTTGGGGCTTGGGTTGAACTGATCACTGTCGCTCCTCTCCAATCTGATGGGATGGGCCATCGGGGTTGAAGACGTCGACGGCACGCCGCCACGAACCGTCGCCATCTCGTATGTGGAGGACGAAGTACTTGCCGAGATCGACGACCGGCTCGCGGCGGTCCGCGGCTACGGAGAGTGCGTAGTCCCCGAACTCGAATGCCACCGTGCGCGCGAATCTCAGCTCTCGAGCGTCCAGCTGCATACTCGAGACGCCCAAGGCGATCCCTGTTCGCCAATAGGTCTCGATCTGGCTTCGTCCATCGACCAGCTCGGCGGTCGGCGCGAGCAGCACGGCATCCGCCGCGTACTGGGCGGCTGCTCCGGCGGCGTCACCCCTGCTGATGGCAGTGGCAAGGGCGACAGTCGTCTCGCGGATCGCATGCTGCATCACCGCGAGTCTGGACGGGCGCTATTGCAGAACGGTTGCAGCCGGCTGCGGTCAGTCGAGAGCTCGAGCAGCGAGCTCGACTGCAACGTCGAATGAGAGCGCAGCGCCTTCCGCGCACATGGCCGCGTAGCGCTCCTCTCCCAGGTCTCGCTCCAGCGCCTCGAAGGGCGGCTTGAAGATCGCCTCGGGTAGCTCCTCCCAGACGCGTCTAACGCCATTGGCGGTGGCCGCGCCCACGAGGCGCGCCGCGTCGTCTCGATGTCCACGAGCACCCTGGACGAGTGCGGCAATGAGAACGCACTCCGTGACCTCTCCCGGCAGGCCCATCCGGCGGTGAAGTCCCAACGCCTCGTCTGCCAACCGGGCGGCGTCGTCGAAGCGTCCCTCGACTGCTGCAACCCAGGCGAGCTCGACGAGAGTGCCGGAAACTGCGCGATCGTGATGCATGGCCCGCGCGTCCACGAGCAGGCTCTCGCAGAGTCTGCGCCGCTCGGTCAGGTCACCTCGTTGCAGCGCCACCTCGGCGAGGTTCCTCCGCGGAACGATCGAGGCGCGCTCGTCCAGGAGAGCCAGCGCCTGCCGGTAGAGGGCAGTCGCGCCATCGAGGTCACCTTCCGTGAACGCGATGTTCCCGAGGTTGTTCAAGCAGCGCCCGACCCCGTCGTCGTCCTCCAGCCCTCGGTAGAGCGCGAGGGCCTCATCCACGTGCCTCCGAGCCGCGGCGGGATCGCCGAGGCCGTCCAGCATCCCAGCCAGACCCCGAAGCGCTCGCGCTCGATACCGGGCGGGGCTCCCAGCGCCATTCGTGAGCGCCGCCTCGAGCCAACCGCGGGCCTCATCGAGCTGCTCGCGCGGGTCCCAGAAAAGAATCAGCGAACCGGCAATCCGCAGCATGAGCTCCGGCTCTCGTCCGTCCGACGAGAACGCAAGAGCAGACCTGAAGTTGCCCTCCTCGGTGGCGAGCTGAACGATAGTGTCCGCCGAGTCGAGGCGGGCCTCCGCACTCTCGGCAAGCTGGGCGAAGAACTCGGCATGCCGTCGCCGAAGGCGGTCTCCGGGTCCCCCTTCGTCGGTGTCGGCTGCGGCGAGCTGCTCCGCCGCGTACTGACGGACCGTCTCCAGCAGGCGGTACCGCGTCACGCCAGACGAGTCCTCGGCGACGACGAGCGAGGCTTCGACCAGCCGGCTCACGAGCTCCAGCGCACGCTCATGGTCGCCGTCCGAGCAGACGAACGCGACAGCCTCGAGCGTCGACCCACCCGCGAACACCGACAACCCTCGCAACAGCTCGCGCTCATCGTTGGAGAGCAGTTCGTAGCTCCAGTCCATCGTCGCCTCGAGCGTCTGGTGACGCGGATCTGCAACGCGCCGCCAGGCGCGCAGGAAGCGGAAGCGATCGCTCAGGCGCGCCGCGATCTCCGGGAGCGAGAGGGCTCTCGCGCGGGCTGCGGCAAGCTCGATCGCGAGCGGTAGTCCGTCCAGCTCCCGGCAGATCCTGGCGACGGTCGCCAGACCGTCACCCTGAGCTTCGAGGTCGCGTCGTACCGCGCGGCCGCGCTCGATGAACAGCTGGACGGAGGGGGCATGCTCGATCTCCTCCACGGACGCCGCCTCGCCCGGAATCGGTAGCGGGTCGACTCGGTACTCGACCTCACCTACAGTGCCCAGCGGCATCCGGCTCGTGGCGAGCAGCCGCAGATTCGGGCAGCCGCTCAGCAGCGCCTCTGCGAGCTCGCTGCAGGCCGTGACCAGGTGCTCGCAGTTGTCGAGCATGAGGAGGAGCTCCGATCCACCGATGTGCGCGAGCAACGACTCCTGCGCGGGCGAGTCCGATCGCTCACCTACGGTCAGTGTTGTCGCGACTGTGGTCACGACGAGGGTGGGATCGGAGAGCGACGTAAGGTCGACGAGCCACACACCTCCCGGCCAGGCACGGGTCTGCCGCGCAGCGAGTTCGAGGGCCAGTCGCGTCTTCCCGGCTCCGCCCACGCCGGTCAGGGTCACCAGCCGCTGGTCCCGGAGTAGAGCCTCGAGCTCAGCGAGCTCGTTTTTGCGTCCAACGAAGCTCGTGGTCTGGGCGGGAAGATTGTGCCGCTCCTCTGCGAGCCGGACGCCGGCAACGTCGTGGCGAAGCACCGCCAGCTCGAGCGCTCTCAGCTCCTCGCTCGGCTCGAGACCGAGCTCTTCGTCGAGGAGCTTCCGCGCGCGGCTATATGCGGCCAGCGCGTCGGATTGCCGCTCAGAGCGATAGAGGGCAAGCACGAGCTCGCGCCACAGGCGCTCGCGCAGGGGCTCTTCTGCAACCAAACGTTCGAGCTCGGGGACGAGCTCGGCATGGTGACCGAGGGCGAGGTCGGCGTCGATGCGGTCCTCAATGCAGACGAGCCGAAGCTCCTCGAGCCGCTTCGCCTCGAGCGCGAGCACGCCGCCCTCGGCGACATCCGCGAGCGGCGGCCCCCGCCAGAGCGCGAGTGCCGCGTGGAGGCGATCGGCGGCGATCCCAGCCGCGCCCCGCGCCAGGCACCCTGCCCCTGCTGAACCAGCTTCTCGAAGCGGTGGACGTCCAGCTGATCGGGAGTGACGACGAGCGCATAACCCGGCGGAAGCGCAGCCACAGCATCACGACCCAGCACGGCTCGGAGACGCGAGACGTACGAGCGGAGCGTCTTCGCAGCTCCAGGAGGTGGTTCCCCGTGCCACAGCTCGTCGGCGATCCGGTCGGCAGAGACAGCACGTCCGCGCTCGACTAACAGAAGCGCAAGGAGCGTGAGTTGCCTACGGCCCCCAAGCGGCAGTAGGCGCTCCCCCGCAACCGCCTCAACGGGCCCAAGCAGGCGGAAGTCGATCGCCGCAAGATCAGAGGCCACCACGTACTCCCGCATCCATACTCCGCCGCTGCGCGTCCCGCAAGGCCGCCGGCGGTCGACGCCCCAAGGGGTTCGCCCTTCGCACACCAATCTGCGGCTACGACTGTGCATCACCGGTGCATCACGAGCGCAGCATTCGACAGGCTTCTACGGCGCCGCCAGCGAAGCACAACCCGCATGGTTGAGCCAACTGGCGCGGAACTCGCGAAGAATCCAGCTACAGGCCTGCTACAGAAAAGCCCCGCTCAACGGGCTTTTCCACTCCTGGTGAGCCGTTTAAGCGCGCCGGCAGAAGCGGTTCCGTGGCACGCGACCGTCCCACTTGAACCCGACGGAGGCGACGCGGTTGACCGACGTGGTGAAGCAGCCTGCGGAGCGAACGCGCACGCCGAACGTCGTCCGTCCGGCCGGGCCCGTGACAACGCGCTTCGTGAGGAACGTACGACCGTCGAGGCGAACTCGGACGTACACCCGGCTCCCCGAGACGGCCTTCCCGGCTCCGTCCACCGTGCGCACCGAGACGAGGAGCGTTCGTGGGCGGCTCGTGTACGTGATGGATGCGATACGGAGCCGACCGGGACGAACGCTCACGCGAACGGTGCTCGTGAGTCCGCCGGGCATGGTGGCGGCGATCGTGCCGCTGCCGAGGATGCGGCCCGCCGTAAAGGTGGTCGCGCCTCCAGGCGCAGCACGCAGCGTGCCGAGCGTCCGCGGGCTCACCGACCACACCGGCGTCGCCGCGACCTGGTTTCCGAAGGCGTCGAGGCCTGCGACCTCGAACAGACGCGACTCGCGTGCGCGGACGATCGTGTGGCTCCCCGGCTTGACCGCGATCGAGGCCAGGGCGCCGGGCATCACCGTGACCGTCTGCGTGCCGGTCGTCGCCCCGGCGGCCGACGCCGTCAGGGTGTGTGTCCCGGCGCGCGTGTCGCGGTAGTAGAAGCTGCCGCCGGTACCCGTGCCCGCCGCGATCGTGACCGCCAGCGTCGGCGTCCACGGCCCGGCAGAGCTCGTCGAGAAGCCGCCGGAGGCGGAGCTCGAGCTGAGCGTCACGGTGAGAGGACTCGGCGTCGTGACCTGAAGACCCGTGCTCGTGACGAGCGACATCGGGATCGGAGCCGAAGCAGCCCCGGCCGCGACGGTCTGCGGTGTCGTGCCGAGTGAGAGCACGGACTGCGTCCAGCCGCGGAACGACTTCCAGGCCTCCGTGGAACGCGCGCCCTCGAGGTCGGCCACGCAGTGGACGTTCTGACCGGGCGGCCCGCAGGCGGCACTTCCGGGATCCGCCGGATCGACGGTCTGACCAGAGTCGCGAATCGCGGCTGCGAGACGGTCGAGAACGAGCCCCGTCTGCGCCGCGAAGTCCCCGGCCGGGATTCCGCGCCCATTCCGCGGCGCCCAGGCGAAGCCCCAGTGGTCGCGCGGCTGCCCAGTCGTCGCGCTGAAGTGCCGGAGCGCATGCGTCTGCCCTGACACGTACCCGGCCATCTGCTCCGGAGAGACCATCGTCCAGCCGTAGCAGCAGTCCCGCTCCCAGGCCGCGTTCGCAAGCGGCGCGTAGGCGCCGTGGAGGTAGGTCCGCGCCGTCTCGATCGACGGCGGCCCTGCGGCGGCGAGGACGAGCTTGTGCTGGAGGTAGTCGTTCAGGTACTCACGCCGCGTGGCTTGCGGGGCGCCTGGGACGGCGTAGCTCCGAACGTCGCCGTACACCTCCTGCACCCAGTCGCTCACGTACGTCGACATGTCCGTCCAGAACGCGGAGTCGGTGAGCCAGTTCTGGATGTTCGTCTGGTAGAGGGAGACGTCGCTCGAGCGCTGTCCGACCCCGACCACGAACGCGGCCCCTGCGCGTCGGCCGCGAGCCGTCGCCCTCGTACAGCCCTCGCAAGAACTCGCGGATGTTCGCGCGGGCGTTCCCGGTGCCGCGCCGGACCGCCGTGCTGAGCTCGTTCAGCACCCACGTGTCCCCGAGCGAGACGTCGTAGCCGGTTTCGGCCATTCGCTGCCGCGCCGTCACGCCGGCTGCGTGCCAGCTCGAGCCCGTCTCCGCGACCCACCGGTTCCAGGTCGTGAAGTGAATCTCGGCCAGCGCATGGAAGTTGGGGCCGAGCGCGCGGATCCTGTGGGCCGAGTTCGGACGAAGCTGCGTCTTGTTGCCGACGATCGGCGGAACGGAGATGTAGTACTCGGCACAGGGAGAGGGCGTCGCGGCGAGCTTGGTCGCCAGGCGGAGGAAGTCGGTCGCGGCGTAGAACACGGCGCGAAGCGGACGGCAGTCCGCCTGTTGCACGCGCGCCTGGCGCAACGGCGGCGCCGAGACGAGCTGGCGCCAGAGTGCCTCTGTCTTCTTCGGCTCGAGCGAGGCGACGGGAGCAGGCTCCGCCGCACGGCTCGTCGACGCGCTCGCGCCCGTGCTGCCCGAGCTCGCCAACGCCGCTACAAGCGCGAACGCGAGCCAAAGTGCCCACCAGTGCCGACTCCGCATCGGCAAGCCAAGGTAGCGGCCGTATGTGAGGGCGCCGTTAGCTGCGGCCGGTGCGCCGCGGAACACCTGCGGGGCCGAGCCCGTTCTCCTCCTCTGACGCCCGAAGCTCAGGGGGAGACTCCTAGGTGGTTCTCAAGTAATTCTTAGACATGTCACGTTCTATATGGTCGTGATGGAGAGGGGCCTCACAGCGATCGAAGCACGGCGGCGCGTCAGCGCCGCTCTCGTCGAGAGAGAGCCTTCGATCGTCGTCCTCGGCAAGCCGACGGAGACGAACTGCGCTCTCGCCGGCGCCTTCGAGCAGCTCGGCTATCGAACGCGGCTCGCGCACACCGCTGAGGGCGGGCTCGCACCCGGCACCGTCGCGATCGGCCGGGTCGACGTACTCCCCACGCTCGACGGGATCGAGCCCGCGCTCGAGGAGCTGTCGCGAGCTGGAGCGCCAGGGCACCCATGTGTTGAACCGCGCGAGCGCGCTCGTCGCCGCACACGACAAGCTCATGACTGCTCTCTTCCTCGGCAAGGCGGGAGTCGCGCAGCCGAAGACGGCCCACGTTCACGACGTGACGGTCCCCCCGTTCGGGCCGCCCGTACGTCGTCAAGCCGCGCTTCGGCAGCTGGGGGCTGGAGGTTCACCTGGCTCACGACGAGGACGACCTTCGCGAGCTGCTCGAACGCCTGAGGGAGCAACCGTGGTTCCGCAGACAGGGCGCTCTCGTGCAGTCGCTCGTCCAGCCGACCGGGCGCGATCTCCGCGTCGTCGTCGCCGCCGGCCGAGTCGTCGGCTCTATCGAGCGCCGCGCGCAGCCGGGCGAGTGGCGCACGAACGTATCGCTCGGCGCAGAGCGCCTGCCGGTAAGACCGTCCCTTGCGGCACGCGCGCTAGCGCTCCGGGCGGCGGCGGCGCTGGACATCGATCTCGCCGGCGTCGACATCGTCGGCGACGAGACCGGCGCGATGTGCGTCCTCGAGGTCAACGGCGCCGTGGACTTCAACGAGGTATACGGGCCCGACGTGTTCACGTCGGCGGCAACCGCTCTCCTCCGCCGAGCTGTGGCACGAGAAGCCGCACCGGATCGAAACGGTGCCGGCCTCGTAGACGTCGACGCAATACTCGACGTCGACGACCGCGCCGACTGCCTCGACGCGGTCGGCTAAGCCTCCTTCACGGATGGAACCGAAGACGGTCGATGATCTTGTCGACTGCCTTCCGCTCCGCGCGGAATGCGATCCCAACGAGGTCGAGATCGTCCGCCGCGACGCCCGCAACCGCTGCGCGGTTGGCCTCGTCGTGGTTCGTTTCGAAGAGCTCGCGCGTGTAGACGGCGGGCGTCACGCCGCGGCTCAGCGCGCGGTCGTACGCGCGCCGTAGCCCCGCCGTGTCGGCCACGTAGACGAGGACGGGCTGGACGAACATCGGCAGGTATTCGTTGCCGGACGCGTCGCGATACGGGTCGCCGACGACGCCCGGAACCGTCCCGGCGATCCCGCTCACGAGGAAGGCCGTCGCGTTCGTCTTCTGCCAGACCGCGAGGTCGTCGAGGAGAACGACGGCGATCTTCGTGTCGAACTGCATCGCGCGACGTCAGACCGCGCTACGCGTCAACGAGCACGGAGAGGATATTGCCGGCCGGATCCTTGAACCACGCGATGTCCGGGCCGTTCACGCCGCCCCCGCGGAAGACACCCTTCTCGTCTTGCTCGAACTCCTCGTAGCTCTCGAAGCGGACGCCTCGCTCCATGAGCTCGTCGACTGCGGCGTCGATGTCAGGCACTGAGAAGTTGAGGATGGTGTAGGTCGCGGGAGTGAAGTCGGGCTTCGGGTAAACGAGCGTGTCGCGATCGCCGGCGAGATGGAGGATGAGCTCGCTCTCCCCGGAGACCCTCAGCCCGAGCGTTCCCTCGTAGAACTGGCGCGCCTCCTCGATATCGGGCACCGCAAAGCCGCTGTAAGCCTTGGTGTCAGCAAACACAGATGCTCCTTTTCTCGGATTTCGTCTATCCAAAGACGCGCTGGGCGTCCAGAAGTCATCGGTTGTGGTTCACGAGCTCGACGTTGTGGCCGTCGGGGTCGAGCACGAACGCGCCGTAGTAGCCGTGGTGGTAGACCGATCGCTCTCCGGGAGAACCGCTGTCCCGATAACCGGCGTCGACGAGCGCCGTGTGGAACGCATCGACCGCGGCGTTCTCGGCGACCGGGAATGCGAGGTGCACGTTCTCCGTCGGCGGCCCGGGCAGGAGCGAGAAGGACCCGGTGCGATCCTCGCCCGCGAAGCGCACGCGATCCGGCTCGTCGCGCCGAAGCTCGAATCCCGCATGCGCGGCGACGAGCTCGTAGAACCGCTTGGACGCGGCGACGTCCCTGACGCGGATCCAGAGGTGATCGATGGTCGCGGGACCCTCCCTGACGAACCGGTAGTGCACCGCCTCGGCGCTGTTCCCGTCGGGGTCGAGGAGGAAAGCGCCGTAGTAGTCGTCGATGTATTGCGGCCGCAGTCCCGGCGCGCCGTCGTCGCGGTAGCCGGCGTCGACGCCCGCCTGCCAGAAGCGGTCGACATGTGCGCGCGATGGTGCGGCGAACGCGATGTGCAGGCGCCTCGTCGCAGGCTTCTCAGCGGTCGCCTGAGCCAGCGAGAAGTCGTTCCACTCGGCGAACCACTCGCCCGAGTACGTCTTCGCGACGCCAATCTCCTCGAGGACGGTCTCGTAGAAGCGCTCCGACGCCGCGCGATCCGACACGCGAATCGTGACGTGGTCGAACACGCGCCGACTATGGCAGACGGCTTCGTTGCGTAGACTCGTGCCCATGACGACGACGGCGGTCTTCCGTGGCCGTGCGACAGCGAACGACTCGCGTCGCGCGCGGCCAGCACTTCCTCCGCAGTAGCCGACTCGCAGCGGATCTCGTTCGCGACGCCGGAATCGGGCGCGGCGACCTCGTCATCGACATCGGAGCAGGCACGGGCGTTCTTACGCGGGCTCTGGTCGACGCCGGCGCGGAGGTGGTCGCGCTCGAGCTCGACCACCGTCTCGCTCAGGAGCTCCGCGGCCGCTTCGGAGGACGCTCCGTCACGGTCATCGAGACGGACGCACGCAGCTGGACGTGGCCGCGCGAGTCGTTCTCGGTCGTGTCCAACCTCCCGTTCGCCGGATCGCTCGAGATCCTCGGTCACCTCCTGCGCGACCCGAGCGTGCCGGCCACGAGCGCCGACGTGATCGTGCAATGGGAGCTTGCAGCGAAGCACGCGGCGCTGTGGCCCGCGACGATGCGCTCGACCTTCTGGCGCGCCTGGTTCGACGTCTCGGTCGCCGGCCGTCTCTCGCGCACCGCGTTCGCGCCTCCTCCGAGCGTCGACGCGGCCGTCCTCCGGTTCGCCCGGCGACTACGTCCGCTCGTCCCGGAGGCCGAGCACAGCCGCTACCGCCAGCTGCTCGACGAGGGCTTCCGCGCGCGGCAGCCGCTCACCCGCGCTCTACGCCACCGAATCTCGCACCGCGAGCTCAAGCGTCTCGCGACCGCTCTCGGCTTCGACCCGTCGTCGTACGCGCGCGACCTCGACGCCCGCCAGTGGGCCGCGCTCCATGCGTTCGTCGAGGAGCGAGCGAGAACTAGAGGCTCGAAGCGAAAGCGGAGCGACCGCGGCCGCGACGCGGCCGCGCTTTAGGTCCTTTGCTCTTCCGCGCGCCAAAGCTCTTCGCGCGATTGGAATCGGCGCTAGCCGATTCCAATCCCTGCGCAGATACCGGAATCCCCGCTCGGGGATTCCGGTCTTGCGCACAGCTACTGCTAGGTCGGCCGGAGGACGACCTCGATCGCGGTCCCGCGTCCGGGAGTCGACCGCAGGCTGAGGCGGCCCTCGATCGCCTCCGCGCGCTGGCGCATGTTCGCGAGACCCTGTCCGGAGGTGACGGTCTCCTCGTCGAACCCCACGCCGTCGTCCCGAACGGACACGACACGCCGGCCGGCGCGGTTCGAGATCGCGACCTCGACGTGCCTCGCGCCTGCGTGACGCCGCGCGTTCCCGAGCCCCTCCTGGACGATCCGGAAGATCTCGATCTGCTCGTCGGGAGCGAGCCTGACGTTTCCGTCGACGTCGAGCTCGACGTCGACCTCGCCGTCGGCCGTGAGCACGTCGACGTAGCGCCGGAGAGCGGAGTCGAAGCGCGCGGAGCCGCCTGCCGAGGAGAGCGCGAGCACGGCGAACCGCGCCTCCTGCTGAGCAGACACCGAGGCGCGCTTGAGCCTCGGCAGCACCTCGTCGAGCGACGCGCCCGACTCGAGCATGCTCACCTGCGCGGTGATCGCGAACAGGTACTGCGCGAGACCGTCGTGGATCTCTCGCGCGACGCGCCCGCGCTCGTCCGCGACTGCCCGACCGAACTCCGCATCGGCGATCGCGCGCCACACCCCGACGACCAGCACGCCGTACGCCACGAGCCGGAGGAAGTCGCCCTGCAGGACGAGCTCGCTCGAGACCACCGGGCGTGAGCAGCAAGTGCAGCTCCGCGAAGAACGCGAGCGTCGCCGAAAGGCACATCCAGCTGTCGAGGTCGCGACCGTGCCGGCGGTAGCGGACGGCGAAGCCGACGAGCGCGATGAACCACAGGATCGCGAGGAGCGCCGCAGCGCGCATGACCGAGGGCCCCTCCACGAGGATGACGCTCGCTCCGACCGTCGCCCCAGACGGGAGTTCGAAGACCGAACGCAGCCGCCGCCAGTATCGCGGCGATGCCGAAGCCCACGATGACGAGCGCCTGTCGCCGCTGCGCGACCCGTGCCGTTCCCCACGGCGCGACGGCGATGAGCGCGGCGCCGAGAAGGCGTGCGCCGACGAGCGACCACGCCGCCCACGGCGGGAAGCGGGTCCCCGTCGAGCACCGGCACGAGGCCGAAGACCGTCGGTTCCGAGCGAGATGCTCCAGAACCCCGCCGCGAGCAGGAGATCGAGCGCGCGGCCCTCCACGCGGAAGCGAACGCTCGCGAGGACGGCGACGAGGCCCGCGACGACGGCCACGGCCGTGTCGAGCACGAGCCTCGTCTCGGGCAGCTCGTACGCGGACTGAAGCGAGCTCGCTGACGGCGAACAGCACCGTCCCGGATCCGAGGAGCGCGACGAGGAGAATCTCGCCCACCGCCCACGAGCGATAGCTCTGCGAGCGCAGATGTTCCATCTCCCCTCTTGTCGGCAGACGGACTCCTGCCGATAAGAGGGTCGTGACCGAGCGAATCCTGCTCGTCGACGACCATCCCCTCACACGGGATGCACTCGCCGCGCTCCTCGCGCAGGAGGGCTTCGCAGTCGTCGGCGACGCCGAGAGCGGCGAGGAGGCGATCAAGGAAGCGAGGCGCCTTCAGCCGGATCTCGTGCTCCTCGATCTCACGATGCCGGGAATGGACGGCCTCACCGCGCTCCCGCGCATCCGCGAGGAAGCGCCGGACGCCGAGGTCGTCGTGCTCACCGCGTCGGACGCCGAGGAGAACCTGCTCGCGGCGATCCGGGGCGGAGCCGCCGGCTACCTGCTGAAGACCGAGCCCGCCGAGCAGATCGCGGCCTTCCTCCGCGGCGTCGTCCGCGGCGAGGCGGCGCTCTCGGGCGGCGTCGCGCGACGGCTCCTCGACCGCGTTCGCGAGGGCGGGCGGCTCGACGGCATCCCCGAATCGATCACGCGCACGCTCTCGGCCCGCGAGGTCGAGGTTCTCCTCCTGCTCGACGAGCACCTGGCGACCGACGAGATCGCGCAGCGCCTCTTCATCTCCGAGCACACCGTGCGCTCGCACGTGAAGAGCCTGCTCCGGAAGCTCGGCGTGTCGTCGCGGCGCGAGGCGCTCGAGCGCCTCGAGACCGCGCGCGGTTAAGCCGGCGCCCTCCTCGAACCCCGCCAGCGCGGCCTCGACGAGGTCCGGGCAGCGTCCGGACGTTGTATCCGCCCTCGAGCACGGCTGCCGTCCGCGGGCCGAGCGCGGCGCAGCGGCGCGCCAGCTCGCGGAACCCGTCGGCGTCACGCTGCATGTGCGCCATCGGATCCTCCTCGTGCGCGTCGAACCCCGCCGACACGAGGACGAGGTCGGGCTCGAACGCGCGCACCGCAGGCTCGACCTGCTCCTCGAACGCCTCGCGGTACTCCGCGTCGCCGCCGCCCGCCGGCAAGTGGGATGTTCAGCGTGCTCTCGTCGCTCGTCCCGGGCCCGCCGGTCAGGGGTAGAACGGGTACTGGTGCAGCGACACGAAGAGGACGGACGGGTCGCCGCGGAAGATCGCCTCCGTCCCGTTCCCGTGGTGCACGTCGAAGTCGACGATCGCGACCCGCTCGAGGCCGAGCGCCGCCTGCGCGTGGCGCGCCGCGACCGCGACGTTCCCGAAGATGCAGAAGCCCATCGCGCGGTCGGCGAGCGCGTGGTGCCCGGGCGGGCGGACGAGCGCAAATCCGTTCCGCTCGACCGCCTCGATCGCGCAACCGGCGGCGAGCAGCGCCGCCTCCCAGGTCGTCGGGCCGGCGTACGTGTCGGGATCGAGCAGGACGTCCACCGCGAGAGCTCTTCGACGGAGCCGACGTAGGCGGGGTCGTGCACGCGCTCGATCTCCTCCCGCGTCGCGGCTCGCCCTTCGACGTAGTCCGGGAACCGCTCGTACAGGACGGCGAGGCGCTCGGGCCGCTCGATGTGCCGGTACGACGGGCGATGGAGCTCGACGAGGGCCGGATGCCCGATCAGATCCAATGCACGATCACCACTGGGCGGCCTCGGTGAACCGCCCGGCGAGGCCCTTCATCCCGAGCTCGTCCGCGAACGCCGCCGCGGCCGCCCAGTCGGGCGTCGCGTCGGGCAGCGGCGGCAGCGGCGCCTCGCGGTCGAGCGTGGCGATGCGCCGGTAGAGGCGGAGCGCGTCGGCCTCCGCCGCGAAGCGCCCTCCTCCGAGCATCGCCTCGAGCGTCCCGTACTGGCCGAGCAGATCCGCGGCGCGCTTGGGACCGACGCCGCGCGCGCCCGGGATGCGATCGGACGGATCGCCGCGGAGTGCGATGAAGTCCGGAACCTGCTCGGGATCGACGCCGTAGCGCTCGCGCACCTCCGCCGGGCCGATGCGCGCGGGCGCCTCGCCGCGCACCGGCTGGAGGATCGTCGTCTTCGTCGCTCGCCAGCTGAAAGGCATCGCGGTCGGAGGTGGCCACGAGAACTGTCCCGCCGGCTGCCTCCTCGTGCGTGACCGCGGCGCCGAGGAAGTCGTCCGCCTCGTAGCCGGGCGCCTTCGCGACGGCGAGACCGGCCGCCGCCACCAGCTTCGGGAGGATGCGCGAGCTGCTCGAGCAGCTCCGGCTCGAACTCGCGGCCGCTCTGGTAGACGTCGAGCGCCTCGTGGCGGTAGGTCGGAACCTCGAGCGTGTCCCACGCGACGAGCACGTTCCTCGGGCGCTCGTCGTTCCAGAGCCGCATGAGCATGTTCGAGAACCCGAAGCAGCATGTTCCCCGGGCGCCCGTCCGCCCGCTTGAGCGACTTCGGGATGGCGTGGTAGGCCCGGTGCGCGAACGAGTCTCCGTCGACGACGAGGAGCGGCGTCACGCGAGCGACTCCTCCAGCTCGGTCACGGCCTCCACGAGCCGGTCGGTCGCGACGCGCGCGGCGTCGGCCGCGGGAAGCTCGCCGAGGTCGCTCAGCTCGACGGGATCGCCGTAGCGCACCCGAAGCGGTCCGAGCCGCGCGAGGCGCTGCGTCCCGGTGACCGCCGCCGGCACGAGCGGCACTCCCGCCTCGAGCGCGATCCGCGCGGCGCCGGTGCGCCAGCGGGCCTCGTGCTTCTTGCGCAGCCCCTTCTGCCGCCTGGTTCCCTCGGGGAACATGACCACGGCGTGGCCCTCGCGGCAGAGCGCGACCGCGGTCGCGATCGCCTCCTCGTCCCGCTCCCCGCGCCGGACGCGGAACGCGCCACCGGCGGTGATGATCGCGCCGAGCGGGAACCAGAAGAGCTCCGACTTCGCCATGAACCGCAGGAATCGGCGCGGGAAGAGCGGGATGCCGAGCGGCCACGGGTCGAAGTTCGACCAGTGGTTCGACGCGAGGACGAACCCGCCCGTCGCCGGGACCTTCTCGACGTCGTACGCCCGATGCCGGAACACGGCTTTGACGATCGGCCAGCTCAGCGCGGCGACGAGGAAGTAGAACCAGCTCGGTCTCGGCGCCCTCTCCACGCGCAGGAGTATCGCGCTGCGGCCCGACACGGGTAGCTCGCCGTCCGGACAGTGTCCAGCGGCCTTTCCCGGCGCTATGGTGTCGCGCCGATGGCAAAGAGGCTGGTAATCGTGGAGAGCCCCGCGAAGGCGCGGACGATCGCGGGCTACCTGGGCAGCGACTTCGCCGTGGAGTCGAGCATCGGCCACATCCGCGACCTTCCGAATCGCGCATCCGACGTGCCGCAGCCGCAGCGCAAGCGCTTCGGCGCGCTCGGCGTCGACGTCGAGCAGGGCTTCGAGCCGTACTACGTCGTCGATCCGGAGAAGAAGAAGGTCGTCGCCGCGCTCAAGAAGCATCTCCAGGGCGCGGAGGAGGTCCTGCTCGCGACGGACGAGGACCGCGAGGGCGAGGCCATCGCGTGGCACCTGATGGAGGTGCTGAAGCCGAAGGTCCCCGTTCGCCGCATGGTCTTCCACGAGATCACGAAGGACGCGATCGCGCGCGCGCTCGAGGAGACGCGCGAGCATCGACCAGCGACCTCGTCGACGCACAGGAGACGCGGCGCATCCTCGACCGGCTCTACGGCTACGGCGTCTCGCCGGTGCTCTGGAAGAAGGTCATGCGCGCGGCTCTCGGCGGGCCGCGTCCAGTCGGTCGCCACCCGTCTCGTCGTCGAGCGCGAGCGCGAGCGGATCGCGTTCGTCGCCGCGGAGTACTGGGACATCCTCGCGACCTTCGACCCGGGAGCGTTCGAGGCGCGCCTCGCGACGGTCGACGGCAAGCGCGTCGCGCAGGGCCGCGACTTCGCGTCCGACGGCACGCTTCGCGATTCCGGCCTGACGCGCCTCGCCGAGGCGGACGCGCGAGGGCTCGCCGAGCGCCTCGACGGCGCTTCCTTCAGCGTCCGCTCCTCGGAGGAGAAGCCGTACCGCCGCCGCCCGCCGCGCCGTTCCGGACGGCGACGCTGCAGCAGGAGGCGAGCCGCAAGCTCCGCTTCTCCGCACAGACGACGATGCGCGTCGCACAGCGCCTGTACGAGTCCGGCTACATCACGTACATGCGGACGGACTCGACGACGCTGTCCGAGTCCGCGCTCACAGCCGCCCGGCAGCAGGTGCGCCAGCTCTTCGGCGACGACTTCGTGCCCGAGAAGCCCCGCGCGTACGGGCGAGCCGTCGCGAACGCGCAGGAGGCGCACGAGGCGATCCGCCCGGCAGGCGACAGCTTCCGCACGCCGGACCAGATCCGCGGCGAGGTCGGGCGCGACGAGCACGCGCTCTACGACCTGATCTGGAAGCGGACCCTCGCCTCGCAGATGGAGGACGCGCGCGGCCAGACGGTGTCGCTCCGCATCGGCGCCACGTCGAGCGCCGGCGAGGACGTCGAGTTCGGCGCCTCCGGGCACCGTCATCACGTTCCGCGGCTTCCTCGCCGCGTACGAGCCGGGCCGCGACGAGCCGTCGGACGACGACGAGGAGCGCCGCCTCCCGCAGCTCGCCGTCGGTCAGGAAGTCACGGCGCTCTCGCTCGAGCCCGACGGCCACTCGACCACGCCCCCGCCGCGCTACACCGAGCCGACGCTCGTGAGGGCGCTCGAAGACCGCGGCATCGGCCGGCCCTCGACGTACGCGGCGATCCTCTCGACGATCGTCGACCGCGGCTACGTCTTCAAGAAGGGGACGGCGCTCGTTCCGACGTTCCTCGCGTTCGCCGTCACGAACCTGCTCGAGCGCCACTTCGAGCAGCTCGTCGACTTCGACTTCACCGCCCGCATGGAGAGGTGACCTCGACCGCATCGCGGCCGGGGAGCAGGATCGCCTCGACTGGCTCAAGCGCTTCTACTTCGGCCACGACGGCGACCGCGGCCTGCACAGCCTCGTGACCGAGGACCTCGACGTCGATCGACGCGCGCGCCGTCAACTCGATCGCGATCCCGAACACGGACGCGGTCGTGCGGGTCGGCCGCTACGGCCCATACCTCGAGCGCGGCGAGGAGCGAGCGAGCCTGCCCACCGACCTCGCGCCCGACGAGCTCACCGCCGAGAAGGCGGACGAGCTGCTCGCGCAGCCCGACAACAAGCCGCTCGGCAAGGATCCCGAGACCGGGTCACGAGGTCATCGTGCGCTCTGGGCCGCTACGGGCCGTACGTCACCGAGGTGCTCCCGGAGGGCGTCGAGGGCAAGCCGCGAACGGCCTCCCTCTTCAGCACCATGTCGCCCGAGACGGTGACGCTCGAGGACGCGCTTCGGCTCCTGACGCTCCCGCGCGTCGTCGGCGAGCTCGACGGCGAGGAGGTGACCGCGCAGAACGGCCGCTACGGGCCGTACGTGAAGAAGGGAACGGAGTCGCGGTCGCTCGAGAGCGAGGAGCAGCTCTTCTCGGTCACGCTCGACGAGGCGAAGGCGCTCTTCGCGCAGCCCCCGCGACGGCGAGGGCGAGGCACAGCGCGCGGCCCGCTACGCGAGCTCGGCGAGGATCCGGCGTTCGGGAAGAAGATCGTCGTCCGCGACGGCCGCTTCGGGCCGTACGTCACGGACGGCGAGACGAACGCGAGCCTGCGCCGCGGAGACACCGTCGAGGGCGTCACGCCGGAGCGCGCGGCCGAGCTCCTCGCCGAAAGACGCGCTAAGAGCGCGTAAAGGTTCATGGGGCGGGGGTTTTACTCGTCCGTCGTGCCGGTCATGATCTAACTGCCTGGACGGAGGATCGTCTCAGGTGAGAGCGGGCTCTCGGGCTTCGGGATGCTTGCGCCCACAAACCGCCAACGCTTCGGCAGCGGAATAACCAGAGAGGGTGCCGGCGTTTTAGGAGCTTGTAACACCCGAGAACAAGGGTTTCACCCTGGAAATAACAGGAAAATCGACTCTTACACTTAGTAAGTTTGTTGCTTCACCAGTCGCCGATTCGAAAGGAAAGACCCACCTCTTGACTCAGAACCAGCTGATCGAATTGCTCGAGTCCGAGCACGTAAAGAGCCTCATCGAGCGCGGCGAGGAGCAGGGTGGCAACCTCGCCAGCACCGAGATCGAGGCTTTCGTCCTGGAGCACGACCTCGGCGAGGACGAGGCCGAGCTGCTCCAGCGCGAGCTCGAGGCGCACGGAATCGAGATCCAGCATCCCGAGGGCGCGGAGGCTCCCGAGAAGGAAGCCGAGAAGCCCCAGTACGAGGCCGGCGCCGTGTCGGGCGCCGCCGACAGCCTGCAGCTCTTCCTGGCGGACGTCGGTCGCCACAAGCTGCTCACCGCCTCGGAGGAGGTCGCGCTCGCCAAGCGGATCGAGCGCGGCGACCCCGTCGCCAAGCGGAAGATGATCGAGTCGAACCTTCGGCTCGTCGTCTCCATCGCCAAGGGCTATCGCGGCCTCGGCGTTCCCTTCCTCGATCTCATCCAGGAGGGCACGCTCGGCCTGAACCGCGCGGTCGAGAAGTTCGACTGGCGGCGCGGCTTCAAGTTCTCGACGTACGCGACCTGGTGGATCCGCCAGTCGGTGCAGCGCGCGGTTGCGAACCACGCCCGCACGATCCGGGTTCCCGTTCACGTGGTCGAGCGCCAGCAGAAGCTCTCCCGCGCCGCTCGCCGGCTCGAGGTGGAGCTCGGGCGCGAGGCGACGAAGGAGGAGCTCGCCGAGGCAACCGGCCTGCCGCTCCAGCACGTCGACGAGGCGCTCGGCGCCGCCCATGCGTCGGTCTCGCTGAACCAGACGGTCGGCGCGGACGACGAGGGCGAGCTCGGCGACCTGTTCGCAGACCGCGAGGCGGCCGATCCGTTCGACGAGGCGGAGGAGTCGCTCAGGCGGCAGAGCATCCGGCGCGCTCTCGACGCTCTTCCCGAGCGCGAGCGGCGGATCCTGGAGCTCCGCTTCGGCTTCGAGGGCGAGCCCTGGACGCTCGAGGCGATCGGGCACGAGCTCGACCTCACGCGCGAGCGGGTGCGTCAGCTCGAGGGCCAGGCGCTCAAGCGCCTCGAGGCGCTACGCGACTTGGCAGGCCTCGCGGCCTGACGCGATCTGGCCGGCCTGGCTGCGTAGCCAGCCCCGAGCCAAACCACACCTGAACACCGCGAGGCGCGCGAAAGCGCGCCTCGCTCGCGCTTTCCCGGCCGTTTAGGGATACTGGGCACCGCATAGCACTCAGTCGCCGCGGAAAGGAGAGGGTGTGAAGGACAGACTCAAATGGCTCGCGCTGCTCGGCGGGGTTGCGGTCGTCGCGTTGCTCCCGGCGGGTTGTGGTGGTGGAGGAGGCGGCGACACGATGACGTTCGGCTCGGCGTCGGACCCGGTCGTGCTCGACGGCGCGCTCGTGTCGGACGGCGAGTCGCTCCGCGTCATCGACCAGATCATGGAGGGGCTGGTCTCCCTGGCGCCTGGAACCACCGAGATCGTCCCCGACCTGGCCGAGAGCTGGACGGCGTCGGACGACGGGCTCACGTGGACCTTCCAGCTGAGAGACGGCGTGACGTTCCACGACGGCGAGCCGTTCAACGCCGAGGCCGTCTGTTTCAACTTCGACCGTTGGTACAACTTCTCCGGGCCGCTCCAGAACTCCAGCGTCTCGTACTACTGGCAGACCGTCTTCCGCGGGTACGCCAACAACGAGGACGAGGCGTTGGCACCGAGCCTCTACGGCAGCTGCGAGGCACCGGACGAGCTGACCGCGGTGATCACGATCACCGAGCCTTCGTCTTCGTTCCTCGGCGCGCTCGCGCTCACGAACTTCGGGATCGCCAGCCCGGCGGCCCTGACCGAGTTCGAGGCCGATGCAGGAACGGTGGACGAGGAAGCCGGCGTCTTCCAGCCGACCGGCACGTACGGCACGGAGCATCCGACCGGCACCGGCCCCTACAAGTTCGATTCGTGGGAGCGCGGTGACCGGCTCACGCTCGTCCGCAACGACGACTGGTGGGGTGAGGAGCCTGCGATCCAGACGCTGATCTTCCGGCCGATCGCCGACAACGCGGCGCGCCTCCAGGCGCTCCAGACGGGCGAGATCCAGGGGTACGACCTCGTCGAGCCTCAGGACATCGAGACGATCCAGGGCGACAGCAGCCTGCAGGTCCTCGATCGCCCGGCGTTCAACGTCGCGTACGTGACGATCAACCAGTCGGAGCCGCCGATGGACAACATTCTCGTCCGGCAGGCGGTTGCACACGGCCTCGACCGACAGGCCGTGGTCGACAACTTCTACGCCGGGCGCGGTGTCGTCGCGCATCAGTTCATGCCGCCGCTCGTCGAGGGGTTCGCGGCCGACGTGACGCAGTATCGAGTTCGACCCGGCCAAGGCCAAGGCCCTCCTCCAGCAGGCGGGTCTGACGCTTCCGGTCGCGATCGACTTCTGGTACCCGACGGACGTGTCGCGTCCGTACATGCCGGACCCGAAGCGGAACTTCGAGGCGTTCGCGGCAAGCCTCAATCAGTCGGGATTCAAGGTGACCGCGCGCAGCGCGCCTTGGAGCCCCGACTACCTCGGCCGCCAGCAGAGCGGGACGGCCGGGCACCTGAACCTCATCGGGTGGACTGGCGACTTCGGCGATCCCGACAACTTCGTCGGGACGTTCTTCCAGTCGAAGCAGCCCGCCTGGGGAACGATCGACTTCCCGAACGAGGAGGTCATCGACATCCTCAACCGGGCCGAGCGGGAGACGGACATCGCCGCCCGCACCGGCCTCTACGAGGACGCGAACCGCATGATCGCGGAGTGGATCCCGGGCGTGCCGTACGCGCACACCTCGCCTGCGCTCGCCTTCCAGGCGAACGTCGAGGGCTACGTGCCGAGCCCGGTGTCGCTCGAGCAGTTCTCGAGCGTGTCGTTCTCGGACGAGGAAGAGTCGGAAGAAGAGGGGTAGCGGTCTAGCGAAGAGCAGCCGGTGGACGTCGTAATCGGAAGCGACTGATGCTCCGTTTCGTCGTCCGCCGGCTGCTGCTTCTCGTCCCGATCCTTCTCGGGCTCTCGATCCTCGTCTTCGTCTGGGTGCGAGCCCTCCCCGGCGATCCGTCGACCGCCCTTCTCGGCGAGCGCGCCACGGAGCAGTCGATCGCGGATGTCCGCGAGCAGTACGGCCTCGACCGGCCGGTGTGGGCCCAGTACGTCTCCTACATGCGGCTGGTCATCTTCGACCGCAACCTCGGCACGAGCATCCAGTCGAGGCGCCCGATCACCGAGGAGATCTCGCGACGCTTTCCGGCGACGATCGAGCTCGCCGTGGCTGCGCTGGTCTTCGCGGTCGTCTTCGGCATCCCCTCAGGCTTCTTCTCCGCGAAGCGCTACGGCGGAGTCTTCGACAACACGAGCCTCGTCGGATCCCTGATCGGGATCTCGATCCCGATCTTCTTCCTGGCGCTGCTCCTGAAGTGGATCTTTTCGGTCGAGCTCGGGCTGTTCCCGACGATCGGTCGCCAGTCGGCCGAGATCAGCATCGACCACCCGACGAACTTCTACGTCCTCGACGGGATCATCGCGCTCGACCCGGTCGCAACCGCCGATGCGATCTGGCACCTCGTCCTGCCTGCGATCGCGCTCGGCTCGATCCCGCTCGCGATCATCGCCCGCATCACGCGCGCCGCGGTGCTCGACGTACAGAACGAGGACTACGTGCGCACGGCGCGCGCCAAGGGGCTGCCTCGTCGATCGTCGACCGGAGGCACATCTTCCGGAACGCGATGCTGCCGGTCGTCACGATCATCGGCCTGCAGACCGGCCTGCTCCTCTCGGGCGCGATCCTGACCGAGACGGTGTTCGCGATTCCGGGCATGGGCTCGTGGCTCGCCGACGCGATCTAGGCGAGCGACTACCCCGTCCTCCAGGGAGGCATCCTCTTCGTCGCGCGTCGTCTTCGTCCTCGTGAACCTCTTCGTGGACATCGCGTACGCGCTCGTCGACCCGCGCGTGCGGGTGAGCTGAGATGTCGGTCGCACAGCTCGAATCCGCGGAGATCGAGCTCGAGGCGCCGAGCGGGCTCTGGAGCGAGGCGTGGCGGCGGCTCATCCGGAACCCCGCGGCGATCATCGGCTTCGTCCTCGTGGTGCTGTTCGTGTTCACGGCGCTGTTCGCCGAGCTGATCGCGCCGTACGACCCGAGAGAGCAGAACCTCGACCTCCTCGAAGGCTCGTGCTGCCCGGGGCCGTCGGCGGACCACTGGTTCGGGGTCGACGCGCTCGGCCGCGACCAGTTCTCCCGCGTCGTCTACGGAGCCCGGTTCTCGCTGCTCATCGGCGTCGTCTCCGTCACCGTCGGCGTGACGTTCGGCCTGATCCTCGGGTCGCTCTCGGGCTTCTTCGGAGGAAAGACGGACACGCTGATCATGCGCTCGATGGACATCATGCTGTCCATCCCGGGGCTGCTCATGGCCATCGGCATCGCGGCGCTGCTCGGGCCCGGGCTCCTCTCGATCATGATCGCGATCGGCGTCGTCAACATCCCGATCTTCGCCCGGCTGTTACGCGGGTCGGTCCTCGGCCAGAAGCACAACGACTTCGTCCTCGCCGCCCGAGCCGTCGGCGTGCCGCGACGAAAGATCCTCTTCTCGCACATCCTCCCGAACGCGATCTCACCCGTGATCGTGGCCGCGACCCTCGCGCTCGCGACGGCGATCATCGACGCCGCCGGTCTCGGCTTCCTCGGGCTGGGCCCGCAGGATCCGTCGACGCCCGAGTGGGGCACGATGCTCACCGACACGGTGCGGTACCTCCAGACCGCGCCACACCTCGCGATCATCCCGGGGATCGCGATCGTGATCTCGGTCCTCGGCTTCAACCTCATCGGCGACGGGCTCCGAGAGGCGCTCGACCCGAAGCTGCGAGGGCGAACCTGATGCTTCTCTCGGTCGAAGGGCTCCAGGTCGAGTTCTGGACGACCCGCGGGACGGTCTACGCGGTCAACGGCATCTCGTTCGACATCGGCGTCGGCCAGACGCTCGGCATCGTGGGCGAGTCCGGCTGCGGGAAGAGCGTGACGTCGCTCGCGCTGCTCGGGCTCCTGTCGCGCGCCGGCAGGGTCACGGGGGGCACGGCGCAGTTCGACGGGCGTGACCTTCTGAAGCTCGACGACGCCGCGCTGCGGAAGATCCGCGGCCGCGAGATCGCCATGATCTTCCAGGACCCGATGACCTCGCTGAACCCCGTCCTGACCATCGGGCGGCAGATCCACGAGGCGCTCGAGACGCACTTCGGGATGGAGGAGCGGCCGGCGCGGAAGCGCACGGCCGAGCTGCTCGACCAGGTCGGGATCCCGAACGCGAAGCAGCGCCTCGACGACTACCCGCACCAGTTCTCGGGCGGCATGCGCCAGCGCGCGATGATCGCGATGGCGCTCGCGTGCGAGCCGAAGCTGCTGATCGCCGACGAGCCGACGACGGCGCTCGACGTCACCATCCAGGCGCAGATCCTCGACCTCCTGCGCGAGCTCGTCTCCGAAGGTGACGCCGCGCTCATCCTGATCACGCACGACCTCGGCGTCGTCGCCGGCATGTGCGAGCGCGTCCACGTGATGTACGCGGGCACGTTCGTCGAGACGGGATACGCAACGCAGATCTTCGACCACCCGCGGCACCCGTACACGTACGGCCTGCTCCAGAGCATCCCGCGCCTCGATGCGAAGCGAGCAGAAGCTCCAACCCATCAAAGGCACGCCGCGGAACATGCTGACCCCGCCGGATCACTGCCCGTTCGCCCCGCGCTGCCCGAACGTGATCGGAATGTGCGTCGAGCACCTGCCGCCTCTCAACGCGCTCGAGCCGGGCCACCGCGCCGCGTGCTTCAACCCGGTCGAGGAGGACGCGTGGCGGCGGGCGAAGGTCGAAGGAGCGGCGTGAGCGCCGACGGCGCCCTGCTCGAGGTCGAGGATCTCCGCGTCTACTTCCCGATCAGGAGCGGCCTCTTCTTCGACCGGCACGTCGGCGACATCAAGGCGGTCGACGGCATCTCCCTCACCATCGCGCGCGGTGAGACGCTCGGCCTCGTCGGCGAGTCCGGCTGCGGGAAGTCGACGGCGGGCCGCGCGATCCTGCGCCTCTACGCCCCCACCGACGGCCGCATCGTCTTCGACGGCACGGACATCACGAAGCTGAGCGAGGGCGAGCTGCGGCCGCTCCGCCGACGCATGCAGATGGTGTTCCAGGATCCGTTCGCCTCGCTCAACCCGCGCCACTCGGTCGGCCGCATCGTCGGCGAGCCGCTGCGCGTCTACGGGGGTCGCAAGGCAGAGATGGCGGCGCGGGTCCGCGAGCTGCTGCAGCTCGTCGGGCTCCCGTCGGACGCCGTGGGGCGCTTCCCACACGAGTTCTCGGGCGGCCAGCGCCAGCGCATCGGCGTCGCGCGAGCGCTCGCGCTCAACCCCGAGTTCATCGTCGCCGACGAGCCGGTCTCGGCGCTCGACGTCTCGATCCAGGCGCAGATCATCAACCTCATGGAGGAGCTCCAGGACGAGCTCGGGCTGACGTACCTCTTCATCGCGCACGACCTCGCGGTCGTGCGGCACATCTCCGACCGGATCGCCGTCATGTACCTCGGCAAGATCGTCGAGGTCGCGCCGGCGGACGACCTCTACGACAACCCGCTGCACCCGTACACGCTCACGCTGCTCTCGTCGATTCCCATCCCGGATCCCGGCGATCGAGAAGAGCCGAACGGCGATCCGCGTCGAGGGCGACCTGCCGAGCCCGGCGAACCCGCCGGCCGCTTGCCGGTTCCACACACGCTGCCCTTTCGCGCAGCCAACGCGTTGCGCGACCGAGGAACCGCTGCTACGCCCTTTGGAGGGACACTCGGTCGCGTGTCATTACGCCGAAGACATCAAAGCTGGGCTTCTGGAGCCGAAGTCGAGCTCCGTGGTGACTCCCCCGATCGAGCGATAGGCGCACGGACAACCTAAAGAGGGTCGGTGGCCCCGCCGATAGCTGAGACGTGGACGCTTCCGAGCGCAAGGAGATCCTCGACCGCTACCGCGACCACAGCCGTCGATTCGAGGCGGCTGCGGCACGTCGGAGCTCGCGTCGCCATGGATCGGTCATCCCGTTCTCCCCGCCCACGACGCGGGAAGTCGGGCAGGACCCGACGGCGCGTGAGATCGAGGTTCTTCAACTAGTCGCGGACGGGCTCGTCAACCGCGAGATCGGTGAGCGTCTCTTCCTCTCCGAGGAGACGGTCAAGTCGCACGTCAGGCATCTGCTTGCGAAGCTTCAGGCGCGAAGCAGAGCCCACGCCGTAGCGGTCGGCTTCCGGCGTGGGCTCATTGCGTAGCTACACAACGAGAAGCCGTCAGCATCCACTAGCTCTCGCACCGAGCCGTTCCCATGGGAGTACCCCCGAAAGAGGGATGCCCCCACCCGGCGCAGAACCGAGCATGTGACGGCCTCTACCAGGTCTTCGCGAGCTCGTGCATAGGTGACTCCTGTGTTGGGAACTGACGGCAACCGCATCGTATACCCCTTTCGAGGGATGGCGCAAGCCCTCGGTCGACGGGGCAAGCACCCGCCGGCGAAAACGCTCGTCTACGTGTTTTCGCTTGTTGTCGCGGCGGTTCTCACCGGCGTAGCCCTGCTCCTCGCGGGTTATGGAGTTGAGAAGCCGCTGACGATGGCCGCGCTGGCCCTCGCAGCCGCGGTCGGCGAGAGAAGCAGCGTCCGCCTGACCAAGACAATGGAGCTCTCGATCTCGAGCATCCCGATGCTGGTCGCCGCCGTGTTGATCAATCCGTTCGCGGCGGCTGTCGTCGGCGCAGCCTCGATGCTCGGCGACCCGGACCTCATTACGCGCGGCGACCCTGAGCGCGCGCCGCGGCTCAAGTGGGCCACGTACACGAGCATCCGCTTTATCAGCGGCGCGATCACGGGTCTCATCGCACAGGCAACGCTCACCATCGTTCCCTCGGAGTTCGGAGGCCTCATCGCCGCAGCGCTTGCCGGCGCATTCGTTATGGAGGTCGTCGACTCGGCGTTCAACATGCTTACCGCTGCGATCCGCGGTGCGTCGATTCAGCTGGCCGCAAGGACTCTGACACCCCTGCTGCTCCTTGTTCCTCCGCATCTACGCCCCAGTCGTCGGACTTCTGGCGTTCATGTACGTCGAGGTCTCTCCATGGACCCTGGCCCTGTTTCTCGTACCGGCGATGGCTGCTCAGCGCCTCTACGCCCTCTATCAGGAGGAGCGTCGGCTTGCAGCCGATCTTTCGACTGCCAACGAGACGCTCGAGCGGGCGAACCTCCAGTTCGCCGCGGCGCTGATCGCGACGCTCGATGCAAGGGACCGCTACACCGCTGGCCACTCAGCTGCGGTCGCGATCTACTCCCGAGACATCGCCGAGCGTATGGGCCTGTCTGAGGAGATCCAGGCGCACGCCTATCTCTGCGGCCTGGTTCACGACATCGGGAAGATCGGGCTCCCGCCAGGACTGCTCGAGAAGCCCGGCGCGCTCACGCTCGAGGAGCGGCGTCAGATGCAGGAGCACTCGGCGATCGGCGAGCGCATCCTCGCGCTACGTCGACCAGTACTCGGAGACCGCCCGGATCGTGAGACACCACCATGAGCGCATCGACGGGCAGGGCTATCCGGATGGCCTGAGCGACGAGTCGATTCCGCAGATCTCCCGCATCATTGCCGTCGCAGACGCCTACAACGCGATGACGTCGGACCGCCCCTATCGCGACGCCATGCCGAGCCGCGTTGCCCGACTTCGGCTCGCGCAGGCCGTCGACAGCCAGTTCGACACGGCGGTCGTCGCCGCGTTCGAGGCCATCCTCGCCGGCGCGCACGAGGACTATCGGACCGCGAAGAGACGCGACTTCCTCGAGTTCGCGCAGAGCAGCAGCTACGAGTCGGAGTCGGCGCCTGTGTCGTCGATCGCAGACGTCGCCTGAGTCGACCGCTCGAGCGCTGCTTGCATTGCTATCGCTTTGCGCGAATGCACTCCAGTCCTGTCGTAGATGTTCTGGACGTGAAGTTTCGCGGTCGCTTCGGTGATGTACAAGAGGGTGGCAATCTCACGGTTCGTAAGGCCCTGACGTAGCAGTCCGTAGACCTCGCGCTGGCGCGCGGTTAGCTGCGCTAACCGATTGTCCTCAGACGGAGGTGGCAGCCCAAGAGCCACCGCCAAGTCTTCGTCCCGGCTCCGTTGCACGACCCTGAAGATGTCGTCAGAGCACTTCTTGCTTCTCAGCAGGACTGTCAGGAGTTCCGGTGACGATCGGTAGGCCGTCACAAGCAGATTGATAGCGCCGGTCGCGAGGGTCGAGATTGCGAAGTCCTCAGCTGTGGCGATCGCTTCTGCCGAATGAAGCTTGAGGCCGCCGATAGCGTCGACCGCCGCGACAATCGCTTGTACTTCGATCCCTTGGGACACTCCTCGGATGGAATCTATGAGCTGCAGCGACTCGTCGACCCTGTCCGCGAGGACGAGCGCCAGCGCTCTAGTAGCCGCCAATTCAGCAAACATGGTGATCGTTACAGGAGCCGGCTGACGCGCAGCGCCGTCCGATGCGAGTGCGACGGCTTGATGGCGTTTTCCTTGCTGCGTGAGCGTCCGGATGTAAGCCGCAAGGCAGTGCTGCTCGGCATGTGCGTTGCTGACGCCCCGTGCGTGCCCTATGCCTTCGATCAGATGCTGCTCCGATCGCTCCCAGTTGCGGAGGCCTGCCTCCGCGTTTCCGGCACTCGATAGGGCATACGGGAGAGCGAAGTCAAGTCGATACCTTCTCGCGATCTCCAACAGCGAAGTCGCAGCGACTAGAGCGTCGTCGTATCGTCCAGTCAGCGCGAGAGCCGACGAGTAAACGCTCCAGAAACTGGACTCGACAAGCGGATCTCCAACCGCCGAGGCGACCTGCGATACGCGGTCCGCTTCTGTGAGGTCCAAGGAGCTGAACATGATCTGACAAGAGAGCCGGTGTATCGCGGAGCGGACAACTTCACGCGCGACACGCGGGGCGCTCGCGGCCAGCTCGTCCGTGAGGTCCAAAGCTTCCGGCATCTCGAGATCAATCATGCAAAGGACTTGTCCACCACGGGCGTCGCGGCGCATTTCATCCGTCGTCGCAGCGGCCTCGGCCTTCCTATACAGATCCAGAGCCTCGTCCTCGCGCGAGGCCAGGTGCGCGGCTCGACCGGCTATTAGGAGGGCCCGACAGCAAAACAGCGCGTTTGCCGAGTCGACGGACTCGGCATGAGTCTGAGCCTCGGCCAAGCGTCCACGTCGCAAAGCGACCTCCGCCCGACCTAGCTCGAAGATCGGAGCTGTCGCGCCCGTCTCCATCGCATGCTCGCACCAGCTGTCGATCGTCGGCAAGCGCGCGGTGTCGAGCAGCTCATCGAGAGCTTCCCCCAGGAGCGATTCGAGGTCAGACGGACGACCCAGACGGGTCGCGAGATCGAAGGAAGCATCCCAGTCACGGCACTCGCGAAAGTAGGCCATGCAAAGCGAAACGGCACCCTCGCGCGGGCTACGGCCTTGATCGCGCTGCTCGTCGAGGAAGGCGCGGGCCAAGGGATGGATGTCCAGTCGACCTTCGCGCTCGACGAGGATCCCGACATCGAGCGCCGCACTGCAGATCCGGTCAGCGCCTTCGCCCAGCAGTCGAATCACAAGCGGCCGATCTAGCACCGGAGCAAGAGCCAAGGTCGCGAGACCGACCTGAACCTCCGTGTCCAAGGCGCTGAAGATCTCGTCGGCGAAGAACTGGTACAGCGCCTCCGGGACCGACTCCTGATCCACGAGCTCTGCTGACGACACCGCCGCCAGGCCGATGACCGCCGGCCAGCCGTTGGCAAGTGCCACGAGGCCCGACGCCGACGTGGCGTTGCGGCCCGAGAGGACCTCGGCGGCCTCATGGCCGTCCATCGCCAGCTGCGTCTGGTTCAGCTCGAAGACCTCGCCGTACAAGATCCGCCTGGCCTTGACCCACGACGGTCGTTGACGGCTCGCGATCAGGATCTGGACTGGGCACAGCGAGACCAGCTCCTCCACGAAGCGCTCGGCGTCCGCGCTCGGGCAGATCTCGTGGTAGTCGTCGAACACGAGCCAAGCGTCGTTCGGCCACCCTGCTATGTCCTCGCTCAGGATCTCCGCGAGGACGCGGACGTTCTCGGCGGGCGCGGGAAGAGCCCGAAGGTGCTCACGCAGGCGCTCCTCACAGTCGGGCACGATGCCGGCGGCTGCACGCGCCAGCCCGAGCGCCAGGGCTGCAACGTCGACGGAAGCGGGTCGGGCCGTGAACCAGGTTCCCCTCCGGCCCTCCTTCGCGACCCACTGCTCGGCAAGGGTCGTCTTGCCGTACCCGGCCGGCGCGATGAGCATCCGGATTGGCACGTTCGCTTCGTCGAGGAGCGCGATGAGTCGCGGCCGCTCGATGATCCGGCGGCGGTGAAGCACGCGTTTCTTCTCAACTGCTTTCGCCATCCGTGTGCGGGCCGCTTGTATCCGCCGTCACGACCCTAACACCGCCTGGAGGAACGGGCGCCCACAGCCGTAGAGAGGCGGGCGCCCGCGTCTAGCGAACGGGGAGCGAGCTCATAGGCACGAAGCCCGCGTTCAACGGGTCCTCCCCGGTCACGAGCCGGAACGCGAACGGGATCTGACGCCGGCGCTTCACGCCGAGCTTCTGTCGTAGCACGTCGCAATGCGCCTTGGCCGTCCTGGGGGAGATCCCGAGCCGCGCTCCGACTTCCTCGTTGGAGCAACCCGCGGCGATAAGGGCCACGATCTCGCGTTGCCGATCGGTGAGGTCGGCATCCCTTATCCCCGTGGCCACTTCGATCATGGGCGAAGAAGCTACTCCCTCGTTCGAGGGACGGCCATTCGTCAGAGGGTGTATCCCGCGGTGTATCTCTTCGCGCGACGCTCAGCGCGGGTCGTCGGCAGACTCTCCCGGATGGCGAGGAAGCCGAAGCGGAAACCGGTAGCCCCGGCGAAGCGGCGCCCTTCGGGACTTGCGGTCGTCCTCGCGTTCGGGATCGCGATCGCAGCCGCGGGCGCCCTGATCGTCGCCGCAGTCGTCCTGCGGGAAGACGACGACAGCGCGGATCCGACGCCGGCGCCGCTGGTCGACTTCTCCGGGATCCCACAGGACGGCACGCTGCTCGGATCGCCGGCGTCGACCGTGACGCTGATCGAGTACGCCGACCTCCAGTGCCCCGCCTGCCGCGCGTACGCCGAGACCTACGTGCCGGGGCTCGTCGATCAGTACGTCCGCCCGGGGCGGATCAGGATGGAGTTCCGCGGGATCTCGTTCATCGGGGCGGACTCGGAGACAGCGCTTCGCTACGTGCTCGCGGCCGGGCTCCAGAACCACCTCTGGGAGCTCCAGGAGGCGATGTACCGCAACCAGGGCGGCGAGAACACGGGCTGGGTGACGGAGGAGCTCGTGCGCGACCTCGCCGCGGACATCGAGGGGCTCGACGCCGACCAAATGGTCGCGGACGCCGACAGCGCCGAGGTGGAGGCGATGATGGCCGAGGCGGCCCAGCAGGCGCAAGAGGCGCAGATCGGCGGCACGCCGACGCTCGCAATACAGGTGGGCGACGACGAGCCGACGACGCTCGAGTCGGTGCCGAGCTTCGCCGAGCTCACGCAGATGCTCGACGACGCGCTCGGCAGTTGAGCGACCGCGCTCTGCGGCTGCTCACGGCGCTGGTCGCGCTCGCGGGTGTCGTTCTTGCGGGCTACCTGACGTCGGCGCACTACGCGCGAGGGCTCGCTCGTCTGCCCGGTGGGCGGCGGCTGCGAGACGGTGCAGGAGTCCGAGTACGCGGAGATCGCCGGCGTGCCCGTGGCGGTGCTCGGGCTCGGCGCGTACGTCGTCCTGCTCGCGCTCGTGCTCTGGGACACGCCCGCTGCGCGCCTGGCCGCAGCCGCGATCGCGATCGTCGGCTTCATGTTCAGCGCCTACCTGCTGGTGATCCAGGCGTTCGTGCTCGACGCCTTCTGCGTCTGGTGCCTCGTGAACGACGTCCTGATCGCGCCGGCGCTGGCCGTGCTCACGGCTCTGCGCCTGCGGACGGCTAGGTCATCGGGACTTGGCGGAGGACCTTCGGCGCGACTCGGTCGAGGATCTCGGTGAGTGAGTCGCCGGTGCAGGTGAGGCCGTGGTTGCGGAGGCCGATGACGGCGTGCGCGGGATCCGGCTCGAGCGCGACGAGGTCGGCGACGGCGACGGCGAGCTCCTGCGTGCCGCACGGGTAGTTCACGTCCGTCGCCGGGATGTCCTCCATCCAGGCGTGGATGTGGAGGATCGCGCCGACGTCGGGATGCGCCTGGTAGATCATCCAGTGCTCGATCGCGTCGACCGATACGCGACGCGGCTCGATGCCGGGCGGGACGCTGAGCACGATCATCCCGCGCTCGTCGTCGAAGTCCTTGACCATGAGGATGTCGCGGCCGACGGTCTCGAGCTTGGACTTGTCGACGCCGCTCGCGCTCATCCAGAAGCGCGTCTCGTCCTTGCGCGCGGAGAGGTTGCCGTACGAGAGGCCGCCGACGCTGTACAGCCGCATGACGTGGCGGAGGTCGCGGCCGGAGAGGTACTCCTCGACGGGGAACGGCGACGGGAGCAGGTCGAGCTCGTCGAGCCGGCGGCCGGCGGTACCGATGTCGGCGGTGACGTCGTCCCCGCCCCAGAGCTCGGGCTCGAGATCCGGGATCCACTCGTTGTCGATCACGAGACGCGAGGTCGCGAGCGGCTCCAGGCGCTCGTAGATCGCCTCCGGCGTGTCCTCGACGTGGTACGTGCCGCGCTCCATCGTCGTGAACCACACGCCCTCGTCGGGAATGCGGAGGAGGACAACGTTCGACAGCGTTCGGACGAGCATCGGGTAGCTCGCCTTGAGCACGTCGTCGGGTGTCTCCGGAAGCTCGTAGAACGCTGCCGAGTAGGTGCCTCGCGACGCGCGGCGGAACGCCTTCGGATCGTCGGCGTCGAACATGTTGAGGACGAAGTCGGCGTCGGCGACGTCTTCGACCTTCGCGAAGTCGTCGTTCTCGAACTGCTTGCCGATGTCGGCCACCCACTGCTCATGCGCGGGCGACGTCGATCTTCCCCAGATGGCGTACTTTCGCACGGCGCGAGTCTATCGCCCGAGAATTGGGCTAACGAAAGAGGTCCCGCTCGCGCGGCATGAGCAGATCGGTTCCGCGCCCGTCGCCCGCGACGTCCATGCCGCGCACGATCGCCGCGGGAACTCCGTCGACTTTGCCCATGACGAGCTCCGCGGCGCCTGCGATCTCGTCGGCGACGGCGATCTCCGTGGCGTGCAGCTCGTAGCCGGTGGAGTCGCGGGTTCCCTTCAGGTCGAGGAGCGGCGTGATGCCGGCGACTCCGAGCGCGACGTCGGTGGTGCCGCGGCGCCACGCGCGGCCGAACGAGTCGCTGACGACGACGCCGACGTCGATGCCGGTGAGGTCGCGGAGCCGGTCGCGGATCGCGCGCGCGGAGGCATCGGGGTCGAGCGGAAGGAGGACGAGCGTGTCCGGGCCCTTCGCGTTCGACGCGTCCACCCCCGCGGACGCGCAGACGAAGCCGTGTCGCGTCTCCGCGATCACGAGCGGCGGGCGGGTGCGGAGGATCTCCCGGCTCTCGCGCAAGATGACCTCGTGCCGCCGCGGGTCCTCGTCGCCGGCGAGCTCGCGCGCGCGTTCCGACGGCTGCACGCCGGTGAGGTCGACGACGCGGCCCTCTGCCTTCGAGACGACCTTCTGCGCGAGGACGAGGACGTCTCCGGCCTCGAAACCGCCGGCGCGTGCGGCCGCATCCGCGAGGAGCGCGCCGAGATCGTCTCCCTCCTCGACGTCCGGGATACCGCCGAGGGGGATGACGCGAACCTCGCCTCTCACGGGAGGCCGGTGACTCGGATGCCCGCGTGCCCCTTGTAGCGCCGGTTCAGGTTGACGATGACCGCCGTCAGGCCCTCGAGCGCGCGAGCGCTGGCGAGCGGGCCGGCGTCGAGCGCGCGACCGGAGACGAGGCTGCTTGCCAGGGTCAGGGCGAGGTCTTTCGCGTCGGCGTCGTCCCCGCAGACGAGCGCGTCCTCCTCCGGCGGCTCCTCTCCGGCGAGCGTCGACGCGGCGAGCGAGTGCAGGCCGGCAACGACCGGGGCCTCCAGCTCGGCCTGGATGCGCTCCGCGAGCGAGGCGGCGTTGCTCGAGGGAAGGACTCCGGCCGAGGTGAAGAGGAGCTCCGAGGCGACGGAGAGGACGGGGGTCGAGCCGATCGCGCTGCGCAGCTCGCGTGCCGTGTCGAGTGCGGCCTCGGCCTTCGTCGCGAGAACGACGAGGTCGACGTTCTGCACGGCGTCGACGTTCGTCGCGCCGGCCGCGCCGAGCTCGGCGGCCGCGGCGGCTGCGCGCTCGAGGTCGCGGGATCCGATGACGACGTCGTGCCCGGCCTCGACGAGCCGCTTCGCGAGAGCCGTGCCGAACGCCCCCGTCCCGCCGACGATGGCTACCTGCACGCGGCCTCCAACGCGACGTCGGCGAGACGCCGCTCCGAGTCGCGGTCGTGCATGCGCGTCGACGTGACGACGAGCTCGACATCCGCCTCCGCCCCCGCGTCGGCCTCGTCGATCACGAGCGCGTCGATCAATCCCTTGTAACAGTCTGCTACATGGGCGGGTTCGGCGCCACCTGACATGCGCGAGAGCATACGGTCGAGCGGGCCGGAGAACGCCTTGCCGCCGGCGATCGGGCTCACGGCGACGCAGCGGACGCGGCGGCGTTCGATCTCCTTGCGGATGCCCGAAACGGCGAGGATCGGACCGATCGAAAGGAACGGGTTGCTTGGAGCGAGGAGGATCGCCTCCGCCGCCTCGAGCGCTTCGAGGACGCCCGGCGCAGGCCCCGCCTCGTCGGCGCCCTCGTAGCGGACGTCGTCTACCTCGTCCTCGTGCCGACGACCGACGAACCACTCCTGGAACGGGAACGTGCCCGCTGCGGTGACGACATGCGTGCGGAGCGGCTGGTCGGTCGCCGGAAGGATCGCCGTGTCGATCCCGGTGCGAGCGCAGAGGTCGCGGGTGATCTCCGAGAGCGGCTTGCCCTCGCGGAGTGCCTGTGTCCGCACGAGATGGAGCCCGAGATCGCGGTCGCCAAGCCGGAACCAGTCCTCGCCTCCCCAGCGCGAGACGGACTCGAGCGCGTTCCAGCTTTCGTCCTCGCGGCCCCAGCCGCGCTCGTCGTCGATCAGGCCGGAGAGCGTGTAGAGGAGGCTGTCGAGGTCGGGCGAGACATGCAGGCCGAGGATCTCGAGGTCGTCGCCGACGTTGCCGATCACGGTGAGCTCGCCGGGCGCGAGCGCGGCGGCGAGGCCGCGTGCGAAGCGGGCGCCGCCACCGCCGCCCGAGAGGAGGACGACCCTCACGCGTGCACGGCGACGAGCGCGCGCGTGCGAGGGCCGAGGAGCGGCACGAGCCGTTCCAGATCGGCCTCCGTGTCGACGTCGGCGGCGAGCTCCGGAATCTCGACCGTCGCGAAGGGCGCGTGGGCACGGAACCGGGCCGCGCTTCCGGGGCCGTAGAGCGGGGCGAAGACGGTTGGATCCGGAAGCGAGAGCGCGTTCGTCGTCCCGTCCGCGGCCTCGACCAGCGCGAGCCCGGCAGCCGCGAGCCGGCGGATCGCGTCCGACGTCGCGGCGGGAAGGTCTGCGTTTACGACGAGCGCATGCCCGTCGACCCGCGCCAGCGCCGCAGCCACGGCAGCCCCGAGCCCTTCACCGGGATCGGGGAGTGGCTCCGCGGCTGGCGGAACCACGGCGAGGTCGTCGGTGACGACGAGCACGCGCCCCACCTCCCGCGCGGCCGCGACGACGTCCCCGAGCATCGCGACTGCAACGGCGGCCCGAATCGGCCCAGGCAAGCGTCTCTTCGCGTCGCCGCGATACGGAACGACGATCGTTGGCACGCGCCGAAGCGTACTCAGGCCGCGTTCGTCGACGTGCTGCCGCGATCTACGTCGGCACCCGGACCTGAGGTCGCCCACTCCTCGAGATCGAACCAATGCGTGCCCTTCAGTGCCTCGACCACCTGCGGGTCCGTGTGGCCGGGATTCACGACGTGGTGCTCGCGGTCGCAGCAGATCTCGATCTGGTCGAGCGAGACGTGCGAGATGTGGGAGAGCGTCTCCGACGGCAGCTGCGCCTCGGAGACGGTGTAGTGCTTGAACTGGAGGTCGGGATCGAGCTCCATGAGCTGGGGCCAGTCGGGACAGGTGCGGGCGGTCATCGGGTCGCCTTCTTCTCCTCGAGCGCCCAGCTCCCTGCAAAGCGCACGACGCCGCGCTCCTCGCCGCCCGGATACACGACGAAGACGAGCGCGTCGTCGAGCTGGTGGTAGAGGCGCTCGCCGGTCTCATCGGTCAGGCCGAGGCGGAGGTGGAAGCGGCCGTCGGCGAGCGGGAGCGAGCCGATCTCGAAGCGGATGCCCTGCTCGCCGTTCGACGCGCTCCAGCCGAGCGCGGCCAGGTCGACCGCCTCACCGGCAACGAGCGTCCCCGCGTCGTCTCGGAGCTCGAGTTGGAGCCGCGGCGGCGGCGCGCCGTCGTGGGCGGCAACAGCAACGCGAAGCGCGAACGGCTCCCCAGAGAGGAACTGGAGGCGCTCGGAGCCTTCCTCTCCGACGAGCGAGGCGGACGCGATCGTGAGCTCGCCCGTTCCCCACTCACGCAGCCCGGCTTCCCGCTCGGCCGGGTCGGTCTCTGCCGAGAGCGCGCGGCGGTAGCGCGTCACCGCCTCCCGCGTCGGCCCGTCGAAGGCGACGTGGCCTGCGCTGAGGAGCACCGACCGCTCACAGAGGCGCTCGACCGCGGAGGCGTCGTGCGAGACGAAGACGATCGTGCCGCCCGCTTCCTTGAAGGCGAAGATCCGACCGAAGCACTTGCGCTGGAACGCCTCGTCGCCGACCGCGAAGACCTCGTCGAGCAGGAGGATGTCGGCGTCGAGGAACGCGGCGATGGCGAAGCCGAGGCGCATCGTCATCCCCGACGAGTACGTGCGCACCGGGCGGTCGATCGCGTGCTCGAGCTCGGCGAAGGCGACGATCTCGTCGAAGCGCTCGCGCAAGTCCTGCCGGCGCAGCCCCTGGATCGCCCCGTTTAGGTAGACGTTCTCGCGCCCGCTGAAGTCGGGGTGGAAGCCGGCGCCGAGCTCCAGCAGCGAACCGATTCTTCCTTCCGCCCGCACGCGCCCTGTTGTCGGCTTGATGATCCCGGCGACGATCCGGAGCAGCGTCGTCTTCCCCGACCCGTTGCGGCCGATCAGGCCGACCGCAGCACCCCGCGAAACGTCGAGCGACACGTCCTGGAGCGCCCAGACATCGGTCGCCTCGCTCCGCCCGCGCTGGACGAAGAGGTCCTTGAGCGTTCGCGTCTCCCGCGCGTGGATCCGAAACCTGCGCGAGACGCCTTCGACGCTGATCTCGCCGGTTTCCATCGACCGTCCTAGACTAGCTCCCGGGATGGAGAAAGTCGGCGAGCACGCCGTGCCGGTGGGCCCGCTGGCGGTTCGCTGGCTGGGTTACGAGATCGACGAGGTTCGAGCGGGCGTTCGCGGAAAGGCGCGCGTCGTGCTCGAGAACGCGGGCTCCGCGCCCTGGCGTTCCCGGGGCGAGGAAGGCGTCCAGTTCGCGTACCACTGGCTCGACCCGCTCGGGAACCCGATCGTGTGGGACGGCGTTCGCACCGCGTTCCCGCGCGTCGTTCCTCCGGGAGACCAGATCGGGCTCGAGGTGCCCGTGGTGGCGCCGCGACCGCCCGGCAGCTACCGGCTCGCGTTCGATCTCGTGGAGGAGTTCCGCTTCTGGTTCCAGGAGCTCGGCTCGTCGCCGCTCGACGTTCCCGTTCAGGTGCAGCCGCGCATCGCGGCGCGGCGGCTGCGGGTCGAGGTGCACGGCCACGTCGACGCCGAGCTCGAGGCCGCGCTCGCCGCGCAGGAGGAGCCGCTCGTGTCGGACGACGCACTCGCGGTCGCGCATCTCCTCCCCGAGGCGCTGCCGGCGCCGGACTGGTCGAGGCTCCTGCTCGACGCCCACGAGGAGGGTTACGCGGCAGTGGGCGGAGCGGTACTGCCGGAAGCGCGAGCGGCACGACGGCACTTCGCCGCCTGGGCTCCCGGCGGTGGCCGCAATCCGCGCTTCGACAAGCCGCTTCTCTTTCCCTCGCTGCTCGAAGGGCTCGTACCGACACGGCATGAAGAGGTGCCGGCATACGAGGAGGACGACGGGCTGTTCGAGGGGCGCGCGGTCGTCAGACTTCGACGGCGATCCGGTCGTCCGAGCGGCTGAAGACGAACGCGCCGGCGGCGAGCGCAACCGCCGCGCCGACGAGCGTGTAGAGCAGGTCTCCGGCTGCCGGAAGGTCGCCGTTGAAGAGCACGGCGCGCATCGCCTCGATCGGAGGCGTCAGGAAGTTCACCCAGTGCAGCGCGAACTCGGCGATCGGGTAGTCGTCGACGCCCGGCAGGTCGCCGAGGCTGTACAGGATCGGGGTCAGGAAGAACCACGGCAGGAGTAGCGCCGCGAGCAGGTGCTCGACGTCGCGGAAGATCGCGTTCAGCGAGGCGATCGCGAGCGAGGCGCCGGCGACGATGCAGGCGAAGAGCGCGCCGAGCGGGATCGCGAGCCAGACCGTCGCGCGCGCCTCCGGCAGCGTGATCAGGCTCAGCACGATGACGACGCCGAGCATCACCGCGAAGCCGACGAGGTGGGTCGCGACGACGGAGAGCGGGACGAGCTGGCGCGGGAAGCGCACCTTGCGGATCAGGTTCGCGTTCTCGAGCAGGCTCCGCGACGAAGCCTGCGCGCTCGTTGCGAAGAAGACCCACGCGGGGAGGCCGCAGAGCAGGAAGAGCCAGTAGTCGCCGCTCCCCACCTCGGCGACACGCCAGAGCAGCGAGAACACGAGCAGGTACACGCCCATGAGCACGAGCGGGTGCAGCAGCGACCACGCGAGGCCGAGCACGGAGCCGCGGTACTTCGCGCGCAGGTCGCGCCGGAAGAGGCTCCCGAAGAGCTCGCGGTAGCGAAAGACATCGGCGTAGACGGCCACTCGCGGATCAGTCTACGAGCGTGGTGCGACACTGCTCGACGTGAGGCGGCTGCATCTGCTCCGGCATGCGAAGTCGTCCTGGGACGATCCCTCGCTCCGCGACCGCGACCGGCCGCTCGCGCCGCGCGGACGCAAGGCGACGACGCGGATCGCGCGCTGGGCTCGGAAGCACGATGTCCGCCCGCAGCTCGTCGTGTCCTCGAGCGCGGTGCGGGCTCGGGAGACGCTGGCGGGCGTTCTCCCCGGTCTCGGCGAGCCGGAGGTGTGGACGGAGGTCGCGCTGTACGCGGCGAGCGCGGAGGTGCTGCTCGCGCGGGTCCGCGCGCTGCCGGACGAGGCGGCGGAGGCGATGCTCGTCGGGCACAACCCCGGTCTTCAGCATCTCGCGCTCGAGCTCGCGGCGCCCGGAGAGCTGCGTGAGCGCGCCGAAGCGAAGTTCCCGACGGGCGCGCTCGCGACGCTCGAAGCGGACATCGCGAGCTGGTCAGAGCTCGAGCCGGGCGGCGCACGTCTCGTCGAGTTCGTCGTCCCGCGAGAGCTGAAGTAGCGCGATGCCCTTCGTCGACACGAGCACGCTAGAGGTCGTGGAGCGGAAGCCCGGGTGGTTCGGTCGCTACTTCGACTCCCCCAGCATGACCTTCGCGCACTACGAGTTCACCGCGGGCTCCACGATCCACGAGCACTCGCATCCGCAGGAAGAGGTGTGGCAGGTCATCGAGGGCGAGCTGGAGATCGACGTCGGCGGCGAAGTGCGGATCGTCGGCCCCGGCGTTGCGGCGATCGTGCTCCCGAACGTCCGACACGCAGTGAAGGCGCTCACCGATGGGACAGCGATCGTCGTCGACTATCCCCTGCGTCCGGACGCGTAACCCGCATGAGCGCGACGTAAAGACTCTTCGCACGGAGCCGAGGGCGGCAGACGGCTCCACTACCCTTTCGTGGCTGTGGATGCGATCGTCGCGACCGCCGCGTTTCCGGTCACGGTCGCGGTTCTCTGGGGGCTCCTGCGCTCGCGACTCGGCGACCGGCTGGTCGCGCACCCGAGCGGGGAGCGCTGGCACGACCGGCCGACGCCGACGTTCGGCGGGGTCGGGATCTTCGCGGGGTTCGTCGCGGCGGTGGGCGTCGCGCTCGCGGTCGGCGTCCTCGACTGGAGCAGCGAGCTCGGCGGGATCCTCGCCGGCTCCGCGCTCCTGTTCGTCGCCGGCCTCATCGACGACATCCGGCACCTGAGCGCGCTCACGAAGCTGGCCGTCCAGATCGGGGCGGCCGTCATCGTGCTCGCAAGCGGGCTCCAGGTCGAGATCGTGGGCAACGACGTGCTCGCGTGGGCGATCGGGCTCTTCTGGCTCGTCGGCATCACGAACGCGTTCAACCTCCTCGACAACATGGACGGGCTCGCCGCGACGCTCGCCGCGATCGCGTGCGGGTACTTCGCGATCGACGCGGCGACGGAGCACCCGAACGACACCGTGCTCGTGCTCTCGATCGCGCTCGGGCTCGCATGCGCGGGCTTCCTGCCGTTCAACCTCCGCCCGGGACGCGCGGCGCACGTGTTCATGGGCGACTCCGGGAGCCAGGTGCTCGGCTTCGCGCTCGCGTCGTTCGCGCTCGCGTCGAGCTGGACGGTCGCAGGAACCACGGTCGCGACGGTGCTGCTCCCGCTGCTGATCCTCGCGATCCCGATCCTCGACACGACGCTCGTCACCATCGTGCGGCTCGCGCAGCGTCGACCGGTGTCGCAGGGAGGCCGCGACCACACCTCCCACCGCCTCGTGTACTTCGGGCTCTCCGAGGCGAAGGCGGTGCTGCTGCTCGCGCTCGTCGCAGGAGCGATCGGCGCGACCGCGCTGGCCTACAACGTGCTGGACAACAGCCGCCTGACCGCGTTCGGCGTGCTCGTGACCTTCGTGCTGCTCGTGCAGTTCGGGAGCTTCCTGAGCGACCTCGAGGAGCGCTCGCGCCGCGGCGACGAGGCCGCGGGCGAGGTCTCGCTCTGGCGAGCGATCGTCTTCGAGCCGCGACGCCTCGTCGAGGTCGTCGTCGACTTCGTCGTGATCTGCGTGTCGTTCCTCGCCGCCTACGTGCTCGTCATCGGCAGCCTCGGCTCGGAGTTCGAGCGCTCGATCTTCCTCGCCGCGCTGCCTGTCCTGCTCGCCGTGCGCTACGTCGCCTTCGTCGCGCTCGGCGTGTACCGGCGCGTCTGGCGGTACGCGACCGCGCGCGACGCCGTCCCGATCGGGGTCGGGTGCGTCGTTTCGGCGGTGATCGCGTACGGGATCCTCGTCGCAATCCGCGACCTCAGCCCGTTCCCGGCGATCGAGGTCTTCGTGGTGGACGCGGTCCTGTGCACGCTGCTCGTCGGCGCGTCGCGGCTGACGCTGCGGCTCGTGCCCGAGACCCGCGCGCGACTGCGCCACGACCGCCGGGTGCTCCTCGTGGGAGCGGGACGCGCCGGCCGCGGGCTCGCGCGCGAGCTCCACGACGGGCACGAGGCGCGTGTTGTCGGTTTCCTCGACGACAACCCGCGCATCCGGCGGCGGCGGATCCTCGGCATCACCGTGCTCGGCTCGCTCGACGAGGCCGCGCGCGCGATCGCGAGCTCGCGCGCCGACGAGGTGCTCGTGACGATCCCGAGCGCGTCGCTCCGGCGCGACTGGATGCGGTCGTGCGCGCCGCCGAGGCAGCCGGCGTCCCGCTCCGCATCGTCCACCGCCGCACCGAGTTCTCGACGCCTGAGCCGGTCGAAGTCGAGGCCACGCTCCCGTGAGGTCAGCTGCTCTGTCCGCGCGCTTCCAGGGCGCGGTTCCGCTGCTGGCTGCGTACTTCGCGCTCGCCGCGCTCTACGCATGGCAGGCGTCGGAGCACCCGGTTCCGACGCTCTACACGGACGAGATCGAGACGATGCAGCTCTCGCGCTCGATCGCGGAGACCGGCGAGGCGGCGCGCCGCGGCGACCCCTACGGGATGCCGACGCTCGTCGCGTACTTCCTCGCGCCGGTGTGGTGGCTCGGGTCGACCACGACCTCGTACGCCGCCGCGAAGCTCCTTCTCGTCCTCGCCATGACGGCGACGATCTTCCCCGCGTACCTGCTCGCGCGGCTCGTCGTGCCGAAGTGGCATGCGCTCGCGGCCGCCGTCTGTGCGACGGCCGTTCCGGCGCTCGCGTACTCCCCGGTTCTCGTCGAGGAGCCGTTCGCGTACCCGCTCGCGACGGTCTGCCTGTGGCTCATCGCGCGAGCTCTGATCGAGCCCACCTGGATGCGGGTCGGCACCGCGATCGTCGTCTCGCTCGCGGCGATGTTCACGCGCACGCAGCTCTCGATCCTCTTCGCGGTCTTCGCGCTCGCTGCGCTCTGGTACGTCTGGCAGTCGGAGCGAGTGCGCGATTGGCGCTCGACGTGGTCGGGATGGGACTGGGTCGGCGCGGCGACGATCGCGGTCGGCGTGGCCGTGGGCTTCTCCGCCTTCGTCGGGCACCTGTCGCAGAGCTGGCGCGAGACGACCGGCTACTTCCGAGACCGGATCGTCGAGCATGCGTCGTGGGCCGCCGGCGCGCTGGCGATCGGGATCGGCGTCCTGCCGATGATTTTGGGAATCGCCGCGCTGGCCAGGCCGCGGGGCGAGCCGGGCGACCCGAAGACACGCGCGTTCGTGGTCACGAGCGTGGCGTCGATGGTGGTGTTTCTCACCTACACCGGGATCAAGGGCGCGTTCATCTCGACCCAGTTCTCGACGCTCGTGGTCGAACGGAACCTGATCTACCTCTGCCCGGTCCTCTTCGCGGCGACCGCGATGGCGATCCACCGCGGCGTCGGCCGCTGGTGGGCGGTCGCGGGTGCGACCGCCTTCACAGTCTGGGTCGTGACCGCGGTGCCGCTCCGGCTCGGCGAGTACCCGTACTACGAGGCGCACGGGCTCTCGATGGCGGCATTCCTCAACCGCGAGCTCGAGTGGCCGGAGGGGCGGATCGAGAACGCGTTCCTGGTGACGTGCTTCGTGTCGCTCGCGCTCGTCCTCGCGCTTCGCTTCCTTCGCCGCGGGTCGACGGCGTTCGTCGCGGTCGCGGCGACGGTGGCCGTCGGCGTCTTCGCGTGGACGCTGACGAGCGAGGTCTACGCGTCGGAGGGCGAGCGCAGGCTCGCGAAGCAGACTGCAATCCACGTCCCCGAACCGTACGACTGGCTCGAGCGCGAGACCGGCGGCGAGTCGGTGGTGGTGCTCGGCCAGGAGATGGACGAGGACCCGACCGGAGTCTGGCTACTCGAGTTCTTCAACCCGTCGGTGAAGAAGGTCTGGAGCGTCGACGGCTCTGCGCCCCCGCCCGGAAGGATCCTCACTCCCGATCTCTTCAGCGCGGACGGAACCCTCACGCCCAACCCGCAGACCGAGTACGCGGTGACGCTCAACGGGGTCGAGCTCGCGGCGCCGGAGGTGAAGCGGGTCGCGGAGTTCATCCTCTACCGCGTCGACGGCAAGCCGCTCAAGCTGGCCGCGGGTGTCACGGGCGTGCAGCACGACGGCTGGATCGTGGGCACCGCCGAGGATCGGGTGGCCAGGGCGGCGTACAACCGCTTCGACGTCTCCGGCGACGGTCCAGGACAGGCGATCGTCAAGCTCTCCCGCGAAGCCTGGTGCACGGGTGGCCGCGCGACCGCCACCGCCCGCATCGGGCCGATGGGCATCGGCCCGCGACAACCAGCCGGCGATCGAGCGGGTGACTGCGACCAAGTCCGAGCCGGTCTTCGACTGCAAGACGACCGGCATCGCACTTCCGGTTCCGGCCGGGCCGTGGCGGGTCGAGGTCGAGGTCTCGCCGACGTTCTCGCCGCACGAGATCGACGTGAACCACAGCGACACGCGTCAGCTCGGGGCGGTCTTCACCGCGTTCTTCCAGCCGCTGTTCGCGCCGCCGCCCGGCGGCTAGCGCGACGCGGCGACCAGGTACGTGAAGCGGTAGCGGAGCGCGAGGCGGGCGAGCGGGCCCGAGCGCTCGAGGGCTCGCGCCACCGCGAGGAGCGGGCGCTGGGAGCGCGACGGTCTGGGGGACGAAGAAGGGGCGGAGCGCCGTATGGCTGAAGCCCGCAGCGCGGAGATCGGCCAGCACGTCGTCGACGCGGTACTGGCGCGGGTTCAGGTCGAAGACGAGCTTCTTCTCCGTGTACCCGGCGACGTGGCGGAAGAACGCGGCGCGGTCGGTCGCGTAGTAGATCGCGCGGAAGACCGTCGTGGCCGCGACAGGATCCGGAGGCACGTAGTCGTTGAGGTCGCCGAGCTCGAGGTTCGCCACCGCGCCCAGCCGGGCTCGCGCCGCTTCGACCATCTCGGGTGTCGAGTCGACTACCGCGGTAGCGGAGCCCACGCCCGATCAAGGCCTCTCCAAAACCGCCGTCGCCGCACGCGAGGTCGAGGACCTCGTCTCCCATTGCAAGCCGTATGCCTAGCGATACGACGAGGTCGGCGCGGTGCTCGAGGTACGCCCACGCGTCCGCGTACGCCAGCTTGGTCCACTCCTCCGCCTGCGGCGCGTACTTGCTCACAGCGCGAGCAGCCGCTCGGGGTGCTTCCGTACGAACCGCGCCATGCCCGCGAGGTGCCAGAGCGTGTGGCGCGAGAGGAAGCGCTTGTCGATCACCGCCGCGTAGTCGTGGACGACGACCGCGCCGGAGACGTACCAGCGCTCCCAGCCCGCTTGCATCGCCCGGTAGCAGAGGTCGATGTCCTCGCAGTAGTGCCGGAATCCGTCGTCCCAGCCGCCGATCTCGTCCAGCATCGAGCGGCGCTGGAGGAGAAACGCGCCGAGCATCCAGTCGGCCTCGACCGGCTCCTCAGGCCGCTCGTCGAGGAGGTAGTGGTCGCGCTGCGTCTCGTATGGATCGCGCAAGCGGCGGAGCGGCGTCCGGCGGACGAGGGTCCCTCCGACCGTGGGGAAGCGCCGGCGCGAGGGTTGCCAGGTGCCGTCCGGCCAGCGCATCTGCGGTCCGACGATGCCCGCGCGCGGGTGCGCGTCCGCGAATTCGACGAGTGCCGCGACCGCGCCCGGCTCCGGGATCGCGTCCGGATTCACGTTGAGGACGTACTCGCCGGTCGTGGCGCCGATACCGAGGTTGACGTTGGCGGCGAGCGGGAGCGGACGCGGGTTCTCGACCACGCGGATCTCGGGCTGCGTCGCGCCGACCGATCCCGGCGTGTTGGCGACGACGAGCGTCTCGTCGACCTGCGACATCAGCGCGGGCAGGAGCCGCTCGAGATCGGCGGCGTGACCGTGCGAGACGACGACCGCCGAGACTTTCACGCGTCGAGTATCTCCCGGTAGACCGCGAGCGTCCGCTCCGCGCTCGCGCGCCAGCTGAAGGCGCGCGCGCGTTCGAGCCCGGCGGCGACGAGGCGCTCGCGCTCGACGAGAGCGCGCCGGATCCCGTACGCGAGGTTCGTCTCCTCGACGATCACGGCCGCGTCGCCCGCGACCTCCTCGAGCGCCGGCTCGTGGACGGCGACGACCGGCGTTCCGGATGCCATCGCCTCGACGAGGGGGAGCCCAAAGCCCTCGTAGCTCGAGGTCTGGACGAGGCAGGCGGCGCCGCGGTAGAGCTCGACGAGGCGTTCCGTGGCGACATACCCCTCGACTCGCGCACCGCGGCTGCGGAGCTCGGCCGCGAGCGCAGCGTCCTTCTCCGGCCCGACGACGACGAGCGGCAGCCCGGCCGAAGCCGCCGCCTCGAGCGCGGCGAGCTGGTTCTTCCGGCGCTGGATCGCGCCGACGGCGAGGACGTACTCGCCTTGTGACACTGTGTCACCAGGCGTGAAGGCCGGGTCGACGCCGTTCGGCGTGACGACGATCTTCTCCGCCGGGACACGGTAGAGCTCGACGAGGTCGCGCTTCGTGCGCTCGGAGACGGTGAGGACGCGCGCCGCGCCGCGCACCGCGCGCGGAACGGCGGCGCGGAAGACGAGCCGGTCCTTCCGGCTCATCAGCTCGGGCCGGCGCGCGAAGGAGAGGTCGTGAACCGTGACGACGGCCGGGCACGGCGCAGCGGAGCGGGAGCGCGTACTGCGTGTGGACGAGGTCGGCGCCGATCCGTCCGAGCAGGCGGGGAAGCGTGAGCGCCATGCGGAGCTCCTGCCGGCCCGTCCGAGCTCGACGGCCTCGATGCCGTTCGGGCACGAGGTCGGGCCGGCGCGTGATCGCGGCAATGCGGACTCCGGCCTCGGGTGCGAGCGCGCCGAGCTCGCGGAGCAGGTTGCGCACGTACGTCTCGTCGCCGGTCCGCCGGCGGCCGAGCACGTCCGCGTCGACGGCGACGAGCTTCATGCGAGCTCTCTCCAGAGCGCCTCCACCGCGTCGGCGGCGCGGTCCCACGTGAAGTCGCGCGCCCGGGCGAGCCCGAGCGGGACGAGCTCGTCGCGACGCTCTTGTGCTTCGGCGATCCCAGCCGCGATCGAGCGCGGTGTCGAGCGGGTCGACGAGGACAGCGGCGCCGCCGGCGACCTCCTCGGTCGCCCCGCCGCGCGAGGTCACGACCGGCGTACCGCTCGCCATCGCCTCGAGCACCGGGATCCCGAATCCCTCGTAGAGCGAGGCGTAGACGACGCAACGTGCGCCGCGGTAGAGCTCCGCGAGCTCGGCGTCGGGGATCTCTCCCACCCAGCCGGGCACGTCGACTCCGCCCCACCCGCGCGCGCCGACGACGCGGAGCTCGATCCCGGCGAGCCGAGCCGCCTCGACGACGCGCCGGAGGTTCTTCCGCGGCTCGAGCGTCGCGACCGCAAGGACGTACTCGCCTTGTGACAAGTTGTAACTAGGGGATTTGCCTTGGCTTGCAGAGGCGGTTTCGGCGTGCTGGAGACCCCCTGGTGACAAGTTGTAACTTGTGCTTTCGGCAGCCGTGAAGACGGGGTCGACGCCGTTCGGGACGACGCGGATGCGCTCGGGCGGGATGGCCGCCAGAGCGACGACCTCGTCCTTCGTGAACTCGGACAGCGCGACGATCGCGTCCGCCGAGCGGAGCACCGGCCGGAGGCCGAAGGTGCCGTAGTGGCGATGCCAGCGAGGGAAGGCGTCCGGGTAACGCAGGATCGCGAGGTCGTGGACCGTGATCACCGTCGGGACCTTCGCGTCGACCGGGCCGCGGAAGGTCGTGCAGTGGAGGACGTCGAGGCCGCGGGCGCGGCGCGCGAGGCGAGAACGGGTACCAGGCGGCGTCGCGGACGACGCTCGACAGCCGCCCGGGACCGCCGAACGAGAGCAGCTCGAGCTCGAGACCCTCGCGTCCACGAAGCGCGTGGACGAGCCCGCGGACGTGGCGCGCCGTGCCCGCCCGCGTCTGGATCAGCGGCGACGTGTCGATGCCGACCCTCATGCCTCGACCCCGAGGACTCGCGCCGCGCGCCGGAGCGTCTCGCGCGGCTCCTCGTACGGGAGCAGCTCGAGCGCGTCCGCCGAGCGCGCACCAACGGTGGTCGTCGTGCTCGTCGTTGAGCGTCGGCTCCCAGCCGGCGGACGCCTCCGCCGCGAAGACATGCACCGTGACGCCGTCGTAGCCGAGGTCGTCGCCGAGATCGACGACGTGGGCGCGGAGCCCGGTCTCCTCGTCGAGCTCGCGTGCGCGCGGCGGCTGTCGTCCGTCTCGCCAGGCTCGACGCCGCCGCCCGCGAGGTGCCAGTACCCCTTCTTCCAGGGCGCGCGGTGGAGGACGAGGAACTCCCGCTCGCCCGCGCCGGGCCGAGACACCGCGATCAGGACCTCGTCGCAGGCCATCAGCGGGCGAGCGCCTCCTCATAGCCGCGGAGAAACGTCTCGCCGACTGCGCGCCAGGAGAACGTCGCCGCGTGGGCGAGACCCTTCGCCGCGAGCTCGTCCCGCCGTCCGAGCGCGTCCTCGATCGCCGCGGCGAGCGCGGCGGGATCGTCGGGGTCGGCGCGGAGCGCGGCGTCCCCGCTCGCCTCGTCGAGCGACGGATGCGCCGAGACGACGACCGGGCAGCCGGACGCCATCGCCTCGAGCACGGGGATCCCGAAGCCCTCGAAGCGCGACGGGTACACCGCGACGGCCGCGCCGCGGTAGAGACGCGCGAGCTCCTCGTCCGAGACGAAGCCGAGCCGGCGGATGCGCGGGTCGTCGAGCTCGGGCTGGTCGCCCCAGCCCTCGCCGCCCGCGACCGCGAGCAGCAGGTCGCCGCCGAGCAGGCGGTGAGCCTCGACGAGCGTCTGGAGGTTCTTGCGCGGCTCGAGCGTCGCCACGGTCAGGACGTAGGGCGCGCCGAGGTCGGCCGCATCCCCCTCGGCCGTGAACGCCTCCTTCGGCGCCGGATGCCCGACGTGCACGCGTGTCCGGAGGCACGCCGAGCGTCTCCACGACGTCGCGACCCGTGAAGGCCGAGTTCACGAAGACGGCGTCGCAGGTCGCGGCGGTGTTCTCGTACTTGCGCGTGTGCATGGCGCGCGTGCGCGGCGTGACCCACTCCGGGAAGCGGAGCGGGACGAGGTCGTGGATCGTGGTCGCGCGGACGCCCGCCCGCTGCGGCGGGTACATCCAGTCGCTGAAGTGGAGGACGTCGAACGGCCCGACGAGGCGCTCCGCCGCGGGCCGCCCGGCCATGCTCCAGCCGGTGCGGAGCGCGTGCGAGAACGGGAGGCGGATCGTGCGCAGCTCGAGGTCGAGGCCCGCGAGCGCTGCGCGGATCCGCTCCGGCCCCTTGATGCTCGTCGGCGCGAACGCCACGATCTCGTGCTTCCCCGCGGCGGCCTCGACGAGCCCGCCGAGCGAACCGCGGATGTAGTTCCCGATCCCGAGCAGCGGGTGCGACAGGGGCGACACGTCGAAGACGATCCTCACCGCGCGGGCCGGTAGTCGAAGGCGTTGAAGTGCGCGCCGAGCTCGCGATGGTCGTTGCTGTCGGCGTTGATCTCCGCGGGCACCGCGGTCGGCGATACGCGGAACCTGACGACGCACGTCTCCGCGTCCATCGAGGCAGAGGCACGACGAAGCGTCGCCTGCTCGTTCGGCGGCGAGCCGCACGCTCGCGGTCCTGCGCCGCCGCGCGGTCGCGGTCACCGTCTGCGGCGCGTCGAAGAGCGACGGATCGCTCGAGAGCGAGACGGCCAGCTCGCCGCCGCGGCAGCGGCGCCGCGTCCAGGTCACCGTCTCTCCCGACCAGGTGTCGTTCGGGTAGAGCCCGGAGATCGACGTCGTCGAGACGACCTCGCCGCCGATCCGCCAGAGCGTGGTGCCGAGATCGGGGTCCCGCGCGACGACCTCGCCGTCCGGCGTGATCGAGCCGTCCGCGAGCAGGTACTCGGCGACGAGCGGATCACCGCTCGAGAGACGGACGAAGCCGTCCACCGGGTCGATGCGCACGGGCGTCTCGCCGACACCGCCGGGAGTCGGCTGCCGCGTGTAGTACACGTCGCCCACGCCGCGGTTGAAGAACTCGTTCTGGTTCACCGTGAAGCGGTCGGCGCGGCCTGTCCAGAGCACCGCCGCGCGAGCGCCGTCCGGAAGCGCGGTGTCGATCCAGTCGCGAGGCACGCCGCGGATGCCCTGGAAGACCGCACCCGCCGAGGCCTGGCGCACGCCGTGCTTCCCCGCCCAGATCGGGTGGAAGACCGCTGCGTAGTACGCGAGCACGAGCAGCGGCAGGACGAGGGCATAGCGCCGCGGCACGAGGACGAAGGCGGCGGCGAGCGCGACCGCGAGGAGCAGCGCGAGCTCCGCAACCCATTCGAGCGTCACGTGATCCTGCACGTTCCACCACGGCAGCAGCATGAGCGTGTCCGAGAGCGCGGACGTCTCGATGTAGCGCTCGAACGGGATCGCGAGCACGAGCAGCGCTGCTGCCACGCCCGCGAGCAGCGAGAGCACCCGCGGCCGGGGCGCACCGCGATCGACCCACGCCAGCAGCAGGACGAGGAAGAGCGGCGCGACGACGAACATGTTCCGCTCCTGGATCCGCTGCGCGAAGACCGACGCGAACGCCGACACCGCGAGCACGAGCCAGAACGTCGTCGTCAGCGCGACCGCGAGCAGCGCCTGGAGCGGCGCGTCGAGCGGTGCGGCCGCGCGCGACGAGCACGATGGTCGCCGCGACCGGGACGATGCCGAGGTAGAGGTCGAGCTCGGCGAGGTGGTACACGAAGTAGCGAAGCACCTCGAGCACGTCGTACTCCGAGTCGCCCACGACGCTGTAGGCGCCGAAGAGATCCGAGAGCGAGCGGCCGCGCGCGAGCTGCACGGCGGCGACCACGAGACCGCCCCCGACGACGGCCGCATACAGCCAGCGGAACGGACGCAACGTCGTGCGCCAGCCCTCCCGCCGGAACACCGCCAGCAGAAGCGGCGCGCTCAGCACCGCCGGCACCAGCGCGACCGACTGCGCGCGGGTCGCGAACGCGAGCCCGATCCCGGCGAGGAGCAGCACCTGGCGCGCGGCGGTCGGCCGCTCGAGCGTCAGCACGAAGACGAGCGCGACCGTGAGGAAGACGGGGTAGAAGACGTTCTCCGTCATCACCGTCCCCGTGTAGACGAGCGACGGGATCGAGACCGCGAGCACGGCGGCGAAGAGCGAGAGCCACGGCCCGACGACGCGGCGGGCGAGGAAGAACGCCGGGATCGCCGCGAGCGACATCACGAGCGAGTTCAGCGTCTTGACCGCGGCGTAGGCCTCCGGGAGCGAGTCGAACGCCGCGTAGGCCGGGCTCAGCAGCGCCGGGTACACGATCCCGTAGCCGGGCGAGGGGACGTCGCGGACGAGGAGCTCGCGGCTGTCGGCGATGCTCCGGCCGAGCTCCGAGTAGATGAGCTCGTCGACCATGATGAACGCGCCGAGCATGTCCCGGGCGAGCCACGCCCGAACGGCGAACGACGCGAGGACGAGAACTACGAGCCAGGCCCAGACCGGGACCCGGCGCAAAACCTCAGCCAAGCTCGACCTCGGCCAGCCGGCGGGCGATCTCCCGCGCCTCGGCCCCCTCCGCGTCGATGCCCACCTCGGCCGCCGCCTCGCTCACCTCACGCAGCACCGCATCGCCCACCGCGGCGCCGCCCGCCGACTCCTCGAGCGCGGCCGCGTAGAGCTCTGCGACCCGCGCGAGGTCGTGGTCGCTCCGCGCGAGTGCGGCGGCGGCGCGGCCCATCTCTCCGCGCGCGTCTTCGCGCGTCACGAGGAGCTCGAGCGCCGCCGCCAGCGTGTCGACCTCGCCGTCGTCCACGGGGACCTTGAGGGCGACCGCGTCCGGCAGCTCCGAGAACCAGCCGACGTCGCTGACGACCAGCGGCTTGCCGAGCGAGAGCGCGCGGATCGCGATGCCGGACGTCTCGCCCATCGTCGGGTGCCGGAGGCTCACGCACACGTCGACGCCGGCCATGAGCTCCCAGAGCCGCCGCTCGTCGACCCAGCTCTCGCGCCGGACGCCGTCCCCCGCGAGCCCGAGCCGCTGCAGCCGGCGGTCGAGGTCGAAGCCGGGCGAGGTCGGGCCCACGAGCAGGAGCGTCGCCTCCGGATGGCGCTCGCGCACGCCGGCGAACGCGCGCAGGAGCTCCGGGATCCGCTTGCTCGCGTTGACCACGCCGAAGCACCCGATCACCGGGCCTGCTGCGGCGCGCTCGGCCCTCACTTCCGGAACCGGCCACGCCGGATGCGGGACGACCCAGATCGGCCCCTCGTAGCCCGCGGCCCGCGCGAGGTCGCGAACCGTGCGCGAGTGCACGATCAACCCGGTTGCGTGGTCGAGCACGAACGAGGAGAGCGGGAAGTCCTCCGGCCGCGACTCCCAGAGCGGGGCGATGCGCTTGTCGAGCACGCCGTGCGCGAGCAGCCGCCCGACGACTCCGTGCTCGCGCTCCATGAGGTCGAGGTAGCCGTGCCCGTCGCGTCGCCCGATCGTCATCCCGGCGACGAGGTGGTGGACGACGAAGTCGTGCAGGACGACGACGCCCGGCCGCCTGCGGAGCGCGTCGACGATCCACGCGTGGGCGTCCGGGTTGTTGCCGACGTGGTGGAGTGCGGCGTCGGCGTCGCGCGGGACGCGGGCGCGGCGGGCGCGCTTGACGACCGACACGTCGACCCGCTCGCGCAGCGCCGGGAGCAAGAGCGCGCTGTAGTCCGCGACGCCCGTCTTCTCGGGCGGGAGCGGGCTCAGGTACGCGACCTTCATCGCCAGCAGCCGCTCGATCGCGCGATCCCACGTCACCTCGGCAGCGATCGCCTTCCCCGCGCGACCGTAGGACGCCGCCTCGTCGCGGTTCTCGCGCAGCCAGCCCGCCGCACGCGCAACCTCGGCCGCGTCCGGCGAGACGACGAGCCCCGTCTGCCGGTCGGACACGATCTCGAGCGGGCCGCCCGCGTCCGTCGTCGTCAGCACCGGCTTCTCCGAGAGGAACGCCTCGAACGGCACCATCCCGTAGTCCTCGTCGACCGGCGCGTAGAAGACGGCGAGACAGCGGCCGTAGAGGTCGGCGAGCTCGGCCTCCGAGACGCGGCCGGCGAAGCGAGCGCGCCCGTCCAGCCCGCGGTCGCGCGCGAGCTCCTCGAGCCGCTGGCGGTCGGGACCGTCCCCCGCGATCACGATCTCGAGCGAGGGGTCGAGCGCGGCGGCCTCGAGCAGGAGGTCGATCCGCTTCGCCCGGTCGAGGCGGTTCACGGAGAGGACGAAGTCGCCGTAGGCCTCGTTGCGGTACTCGAGATCCTGAGGCGGCGGCGGCAGGTACTCCGCGACCAGCCCCGTCGTGCGCTCGAGCCGATCCGCCACGTTCTGCGAGATCGCGAAGAGCCGCGTCGCCTCACCGAGCGCGACTCGGTCGAGCGCCTGCACCTTCCGCCGCAGCGCGCGCTCCTCGGGGCGTCGCCGAACTGGCGGAGGTCGGTCCCGTCCAGCTCGTACGCCTGGCGGAACTGGTGCACGAGCCACACGCGCTTCTCGGCGTGCCGGACGAGGTACGACGGGAACTTCGTCCCGATCACGAGGTCGACGCGCCGTCCGTCCACCTCGTCGAGGTCGAGCATCCGCCAGAGGAACGCCTGCGTGAGGACGCGCGTGCCCGGGTACCACTTGAACGGGATCGTGACGAGCTCGGCCTCGTGGTCGCGCGCACGCAGTTCGGTCACGAGCCGGTCCATCATCACCTCGGTCCCGCCCCACGCGAACGGGACTTGCGGCCGACAGACGAGAATCCTCATGGCTTCTCAGCCGGACCGACGCGCCTCGAGCTCGGCGCGCAGCGAGTCCACCTGCTGCTGGAGGTCGTCGATCAGGCGGAGGGTCGCGGCGTTGAACGAGCGCTGGTCGTAGGCGACGGGCTCGACGTACCAGCGCATGAGCTTCCGCAGGACGGCCTTGACCGGGGTGCCGATCCCGCCCCGCACTCCCGGCCGCAGCCGGAGCGAGCGGTCGGCCGAGACGGGCCAGAGGCGCTCGGCCTCCGCGCGGGCGGCGCGCCGTTCGTCCTCGCTTCCGGGCGCCGCGCCGGGATCCGAGCCGGAGCGCCGAACCTCCTCGCGGAGCCGCTGGAAGAGGGCCTCGACGTCGACGGAATCCCCTGCAGTTTCCGCCTTTTCCGCTCTACCATCGGGCATCGGGCAATTCTATCCGGGGCATGAGAGGGACTTGTTAGCCGACTAGGATCTGACGGTGCGCGTCGGCATCTCGCTCCTCACACTCGCCCCCGGCGACCTCGGCGGCTCGGAGACGTACGCGCGCCAGCTCGTCAAGGCGCTGGGGTCGGTAGGGACGCACGAGTATGCGGTCTTCGTGCCCGCGCGGGCCAAGGACGCTGCCGGCCGCCTGCCGGCGATCGAGGTGAAGGAGCCGCCGATCGCGAAGCGCGGCCCCGCGCGCATCGTCGCGATGGCGCTTTCCACCTTCCGCTCGCAGCGCGTCCAGACCAAGCTCGACACGGTCGACGTCGTGCACTACGCGCTCACGGTGCCGCTGCCGCGGACGAAGACGCCGACCGTCGTCACGCTCCACGATGTCCAGCACCGCGACATGCCGGACTTCTTCGGGCCGGCGCGGCGCTCGTTCCGCCGTGTCGCGTACGACCGCGCGACGAAGTCGGCAGAGGCGGTCGTGGTCACGAGCGAGTTCGTTCGCGACCGCGCGCTCGACAAGCTCGAGCTCGACCCGACGCGGATCCACGTCGTCCCGCACGCGATCAACCACACGCTCTTCCGCCGCGGCGACGAGGAGCGCGAGCCGTTCCTCCTCTACCCCGCGCGCGCCTGGCCGCACAAGAACCACCTCCGGCTGTTCGAGGCGTTCGCGATCCTGCGGAAGCACGATCCGAAGCTGCGGCTCGTCCTGACCGGGGGCGGCCTCGACCGGCTGGGCCAGCTCCCCGAAGGCGTCGAGCGCTGGGGCATCGTCCCGCCCGCCGAGCTCGCGTCGCTCTACCGCCGCGCTGCCTGTCTCGTCTTCCCGAGCCTGTACGAGGGCTTCGGGATGCCGCCGCTCGAGGCGATGGCCTGCGGCTGCCCCGTCGCGGCATCGAACGTGACCGCGATCCCCGAGGTGTGCGGCGACGCGGCGGTTCTCTTCGACCCGCTCGACCCCGAGTCGATCGCGAACGCGGTGCTCGAGGCCGACACGCGCTCGCAGGAGCTGCGCGAGAAGGGCCTCGCCCGGGCCGCCGGCTTCACGTGGGAGGCATCGGCGCGCGCGCACGACGAGGTCTACAAGGCGGCGCTGGAACCGTAGGTTGGGCTCAGGCTTTAGCCTGAGCCCGGTTTGAGGTTGCCGGAGCGAACACCCAAGACCGGGGTCAGGCTGAAGCCTGACCCCACCCAGGCATGCGCGTCGGCCTGAGCCTGCTCACGCTCGTGCCCGGAGTGTCGGGCGGGAGCGAGACCTATGCCCGCGAGCTCGTCCGCGCGCTCGGCCGAGTCGGGCGCTTCGAGTATCGGACGTTCCTGCCGTCGATCGCGCCGGACGTGACCGGCACGCCGATCGAGATCGTGCCCGAGTACCGCGCCTCGCGCTCGACGGCGGGACGCGTCGTCGCGATGGCGGACGCGTCGCTCGCGGGCGGACGCATCCGCCGGCGCTTCGAGAGCGTGGACGTCATCCACTTCCCGTTGAGCGTGATGGTGCCCCGCTCGCCCGGCCGCCCCGCCGTGACCTCGGTGCTCGACGTGCAGCACGAGCTCCTGCCGGAGTTCTTCTCGCGCGCGGAGCTCGCGTACCGGAGGCGGGTCTACGGCTGGTCGGTGCGGCAGAGCGCGCTCGTCGTGACGATCTCGCAGCACGCGGCGCAGACGCTGGTGGAGCGGCTCGGGCTGCCGGAGGAGCGCGTGCGGCCGATCCATCTCGGGATCGACCACGACGCCTTCACGCCCGGCGAGGAGCCGCGCGGCGAGTTCCTGCTCTACCCCGCGCTCGGCTGGCGGCACAAGAACCACGCGCTGTTGTTCGAAGCTTTCGGGGTTCTGCGCGAGAAGCGACCCGGGCTCGAGCTCGTGCTCACCGCGTTCGAGGGCGCCGTTCCGGAAGGTGCGCGGGCGCTCGGCCGGGTTCCGCGCGAGGAGCTCGTCGTCGCTGTACCGGACCGCGGCCGCGCTCGTCTTCCCGAGCCTGTACGAGGGCTTCGGCCAGCCGCCGCTCGAGGCGATGGCGTGCGGGTGCCCGGTTGCCTGCTCGAACGCCGCTTCGCTGCCGGAGGTGGTCGGGGACGCTGCACGGCTCTTCGACCCGACCTCGGTCGAGGAGCTGGTCGCGGCGGTCGAGGAGGTGCTCGACGATCCGGAGCCGTGGCGAGAGCGCGGGCTCGCGCGGGCGAAGGAGTTCACGTGGGAGAAGACCGCGAAGGCCCACGACGACGTGTACGCGGAGCTCGCGGCGCAAACCCAAGGGCGGGGTCAGGCTGAAGCCTGACCCCACACCCGTTACGGACTCGCTCCGACGCTCGCCGCCCGGCCTGCACGGCGGCCGCGAGTTCTGGGGGCTCGCCTGGGCGGCGCTCGAATGGCTCGAGCGCAACGTCGAGCCGGGCATGGCGACGCTCGAGACGGGCGCCGGCGCGAGCACGATCGTGTTCGCCTCGCGCGGTGCCGAGCACGAGGCCGTCACGCCCGACCCGAGCGAGGAGGAGCGGATTCGCCGCGCGTGCCACGACCGCGGGATCGACGACTCGCGGCTGACGTTCCGGATCGGCCTGTCGCAGGACGTCCTCGGCGGCTTGCCCGAGCGCGAGCTCGACCTCGTCCTCGTCGACGGCGCGCACGGCTTCCCGTACCCGGTGCTCGACTGGTGGCACCTCGCGCCGCGCCTCAAAGTCGGCGGGCGCATGCTCCTCGACGACGCGTACCTGCCGGGCGTCTCCGCGATCGTCGACTACGCGCGTTCGAGCGACGCCTGGCAGCTCGAGCCGCCGGTGAGCTTCCGCACAGCACGCATCCGCAAGGTCAGAGACGAGGAGCCGCCCGCGGGCGCCGATGCGCTCGCCTCACGCGGCCGCATGAGCTTCGCCTACCTCCCGCCGCATCGCCGCGCGGTCGCCTCCGTGCGCACGCGTGTCTTCTCGACACGAGCAGGGCTGTGGGTCGTGCGGAAGCTGCGCCCGCCGACCTAGTTGTGCGCAAGACCGGAATCCCCGAGCGGGGATTCCGTGGTCGCGCGGTAGAGCAAAGGACCTAAAGCGCGGCCGCTTCGCGGCCGCGGTCGCTCCGTTTCACATCGAGCGTCTAGCTCAACGCGCGCAGGTAGCGCCAGCCCGAGACGAGCCCGCGCGGCCTGAAGACCAGGAGCGCGCCGACGTAGACGAGCGTGCCCACGAGCGCCGACGCGATCGAGCCGAGGACGAGCGAGGGCGGCAGGAACGCGAGCACGACCAGGCCTGCGACGATGGCCGCCGCGACCGCCAGCCGCCGCACGGTCTCGACGAACGCGCCGAGCTCCCACAGCAGCGCGCCGAGGATCGCAAGCGTCGTCAGGCCCATCGACAGAGCAAGCCCGTCCAGGCCGAACAGCTCTGAGCCCGCCCACGCGAGTGGGACCTGCAGCACGAGCGCCGCCAGCGCGATCCACGGGAGCCCGCGCGTCCGCGCGGCGACGAACGCGAGCGGGAAGGTGACGGCGACGCCGATCGAGCCGATGATCCACGGGCTCAGCGCCACCACGAGCCGCCCGAGGTCGGCGCCGATGTCGCCGCCGAACGCTTCGCCGAGGACAGCCTCTACCAGGTCGCCGCCCGCGAGCGCGAACATCCCTGCCGCCGCTCCCGCGACGGCGAGCGAGAGCCATGACGTGGCGACGACGTGACGCGCGGTCTCGGCCGCGTCGAGGCCGAGGCGGGAGAGCGGCGCCGAGGTCACGATCCCGAGCGATCCCGCGGTGATCGTGACCAGCGCGGCTCCGCCGAGGTAGGCGAAGACGAAGCTCGTCGGCTCTCCCTCTCCCAGGCGCCCCGCGAACGGCAGGCAGACGACGTACAGGAGCTGCTGCGCGAGCGGGAGCGTGGAGCCGACGGCGAAGAGCCCGAGCCGCGCCCGCATCGGCGCGCCGGACGGACGCACCGCCGCCGCCGGCATCCGCGTCCTCGCCGCCTTGTACGCGAGGCCGCCGAGCGCGATGACCATCGCGATCGTCCCGTTGAGCGCCATCCCCCAGCCCACGGCGATGATCCCATCCGGCTCGACGCGGAGCAAAGTCAGTGCGAGCCCGGCGGCGCTTCCGATCGTGTATCCGACCGCGGCCGTCCCGTAATCGTCGAGCGCCGCGAGGCCGCTGGCCGCGAGCGCCGCGAAGAGATGCGCAACCGCCGCGGGCCCCATCCACTGCAGCGCCTCGGCGGCGCTGTCCTGGGCGAGATCGGATCCCCCGCCGGTGAGCACGGCCGCGAGCTGGTCGTCCCCGAACAGCGTGAGGAGCAGAAGCGGCACGGCGAAAACTCCGAGCGCGATCGCGAACCCCGCGAGCTCGCCGGCGAGCCGCTGCTCCTCCTGGGCGCGAGCGAGCTGCGGCAGGACCGTGAGCCGGATCGCCTGCGCCGCGATCACGATCACGGCGAACACGCCGTACGCCGCGAGGAAGCCGTCGGTCAGGGCGCCGCGGCCGAACTCGCGCGCGATGACGACGCCGATGACGGCGGCGACGCCGGAGACGAGGAGCATCGAGGTCGCGGTCAGGGCGCCGCTCCACAGCGAGCCCAAGCCGGACGACCCTGTACCCTTGCTCACCGACGCGGAAGCGTACGCGCCATGTCGAACGACACTCTCTGGACAGCCGCCGCTCTCGACGATCTCAAGCAGGAGTTCGGAGACGTCTACGACGGACGCACGGTCCTCATAACCGGCGCGGACGGCTTCATGGGGTCGCACCTCACGGACGGCCTTGTCGAGCTCGGCGCGAACGTCCACGCGTTCGTACGCGCGACCTCGAGCGGCGCGCTGAACAACATCTCGCACCTTCGCGACCGGCTGAAGATCCACTTCGCCGACCTGACCGACCGCACGTCGATCGACTACCTGGTCCGCGAGCTTCGCAGCGCGCCGGACAAGCCGTACGTCTTCCATCTCGGCGCGCAGGCGCACGTCGGCGAGTCGTGGCACCGCCCGTACGAGACGGTCGCAGCGAACGTCCTCGGCACGCTCAACCTCCTACAGGCGATCGTCGACTGGGAGCTCGAGGTCGAGAAGTTCGACACCGCCGGTACCTCGGAGGAGTACGGGAACGTGCGCGAGTCGGTGACGGACCACCACGACTTCGACGACGTCGGCGGGCTGATCCTCCACGAGCGCTCGCCGATCAACCCGAAGTCGATCTACGCGACCTCGAAGGTCGCGGCCGACTTCCTGACCATGAACTACTACGACGCGTTCGGCGTGCCGGGCGTGGTGACGCGGATGTTCAACAACTACGGCCCGCGTCAGAACCCGCGCTACGTCACGGGCACGATCATCACGCAGGCGCTGACGCGCGAGACCGTCGAGCTCGGCAGCCTCGACCCGCTGCGCGACTTCTGCTTCTGCACGGACGGGGTGCGCGGCCACCTCACCGTCGCGGCGCAGGGAACCCCGGGCGACGTCTACGTCTACGGGCAGGGCGAGAACATCTCGATGCAGGACTGGGTCGAGCTCATCCTGCGCGTCGGCGAGGAGAACGGCTTCTGGCCCGGCGACCGCCAGGTCGTCACGAGCGTCGGGCGCGTGCGGCCGGGCTCGAGCGAGGTCATGGCGCTCCGCGTCGGCCACGAGAAGCTCACACGCGAGACCGGCTGGCAGCCTCGCGTCAGCTGGGAGGAGGGCGTCCTCCACACGATTCGCTGGTACGCGGAGAACCGGGCGCGCTGGATCGGGCGCGTCGACTGGCTTCCGACCGGCGCTCCTGTGCACAAGTCTGGAATCCGCTAGCGCGGATTCCAGACGTGCGGAAACCCCGCGTCCGCTTCGCGGCCGCGGTGGGCCACTCCGCGCGGCTCCCTAGCCGCCGACAGCTCTAGCAAGCCAGTACTGCTCCCAGCTCGCGAAGCGCTCGCACGGATAGTCGCAGTCCTGGAAGCGCGCGAAGACGACCGAGCCCGGAGGCGGCACCCCGCCGTCGGGAAGAACGACGACCCGGCTTAGCGGCAGGTCTCTCTCGGCGGCGTTCCAGCGCGCCAGCGTCTGGGCACCCCGGTCGTCGAAGTCGACGTAGATCGTGTCGCCATCGGCCAGGGGTTCTTCGAGGAGCGAAGGAACGCCCGCGTCGAAGAGGACGACTCGTCCGGGCCCACGCGTCCTGTACTGGTCGAGGAAGTCGAGGAACTGGACGCTGATCGAGAGCGCCAGCACAACGGCCGCCGCGCGGGCGAGCAAGGACGTCCGGAGCGCCGAGATGAGCGCTGTGAGCGCCGGGACGGCGAGAACGAGTAGGAGCACCGGCAGCGCCGCCAGCCGGATCGCGTTGTAGCGGTCGACGGTCAGCGCCGCGGGAATCGGGGCGAGGAGCGTCGCGAGCAGGACGAAGCGCCACCACAGGTCGGCGCGCTTGCGGAGCAGGACGATGACGACGCCCGCGATCGCGAGCACGACCATCCCCGCATACAGCGCTCCGTACCCCGAGTTGTGGATGTACGGCGCCGGGTCGCCGGCGCTAGCCCAGTGCCACGGGTTGACGTCGCGAAACCAGTTGCCGACGGCCTGGGCGACGAGCCGCACCCCGGACAGCCCGTCTCGGGCGATCGTCGTCTCTTCGTACCGTGCGGTGAGGGCGCCGGGATGCCGGATCGCGTAGACGCCCATCGGGATCAGAGAGGCGAGGACGACCGCCCACGCCGAGAGCACGAACCGCCACCGCTCCCGTCCCGCGAAGACCACCAGCGCGAGCGCAAAGAGTGGACCGAGCAGCCGGCTGCCCGTGTAGGAGTACGTGAGAAGCCCGATCAACGCTCCTGCGAGCACGCCCTGCGCGATGCCGTAGCGGCCGAGACGGGCGGTTCGCTCGAGTGAGAGAAGCAGCAGGACGACGAGTAGCGGCTGCGTCGACGCCTCGTATGCGACCCGCCCGAGCTCGAAGAGCCACGGCGTCAGGCCAGCCGCAACCACGACGACGACGGCGACGGCGTAGCTTCGGCTGAGGCGCTTCGCGAGCACGCCCAGGAGAAGCACAGCGGCGAGCACGAGAACGGCGGAGAAGGCACGCGCTACCTCCGCGTCCGCGCCGGTGACCCGGAAGATCGCTGCGAGCACGTACGGGTAGAGGGGACTCTTGTAGTCGTCGTACGAGCGGAAGAACAGCGGCATTCGCGCGCCATCCTCGTCCCGCAGCCCCGTGGAGAGTGTGTAGGCGTTGAGGGCGTTGGCGGCCTCGTCGCGGTGGTAGCCGGGCGGGTTGGAGGGCGTGATCCAGAGCTGAAACGCGACGACCGCGAGGACCGCGCCGACGCCGACGAGCAGCGCAGGCCGGTCGCCGATCGACCTCACGGCTCGATGGTAGAGGGGTCTTGGCCGGAATCCTCGGTACGCTCCTGGACGTGCGCGTCCTCGTCACCGGCGGCGGCGGCTTCCTCGGCTCGCACCTCGTCGAGCGGCTCGAGCGCGACGGGCACGATGTCTTCGCCGCGCGCAGCGCCGTCTACGACCTCACATCCGCGGATGACACTGCTCGTCTCTGGGCCGACGCCGAGCCCGAGCTCGTCTACCACCTGGCCGCCGAGGTCGGCGGTATCGGCGCGAACCGCGCGAACCCGGGCCGGTACTGGTACGCGAACCTCGCGATGGGACTGAACGTGCTCGAGCAGACGCGGCTCGTCGAAACGCCCAAGCTCGTGATCGTCGGCACCGTCTGCTCGTACCCGAAGTTCGCACCGATTCCGTTCCGCGAGGAAGACCTGTGGGACGGCTACCCCGAGGAGACGAACGCGCCCTACGGGATCGCCAAGAAGGCGGTACTCGTCGGCGCGCAGGCGTACCGCGAGCAATACGGAGTCAACGCGATCTTCCTCGTGCCGGCGAACCTGTACGGGCCGCGCGACAACTTCGACCTGGAGACGGGCCACGTCATCGCCCACCTCGTCCGGAAGATGATCGACGCCGAAGACGAGGTCGTCCTCTGGGGGGACGGCTCGCCGACCCGGGAGTTCCTGTACGTCGACGACTGCGTGGACGGGCTCGTGCTCGCGGCCGAGCGCTACGACGGCCCCGAGCCCGTGAACCTCGGCTCGTCGCACGAGATCTCCATCCGCGCGCTGGCCGAGCTGGTCGCGGATGCGACGGGCTACGAGGGGTCGATCGTCTGGGACGAGACGAAGCCGAATGGGCAGCCCCGCAGGAGCGTCGACGGCGGCCGGGCGCGCGAGCTGTTCGGGTTCGAGGCGAAGACGCACCTGCGCGACGGGATCGAGCGCACCGTCGCTTGGTACCGGTCGGCGCGCGTCGGTGTCGGTAGCTAACGGCGTCGCCGACACCGGACTTGCGGCAGCTCGCCGCGCCGGTCGCACCGTCGACGTGTTGCTCGAGCACCCGCGCGCTGTCCTCGGCACGCTCATCGGCGTCCAGATCGCCGCCATCGCAGTGCTCGCCATGTCGATCGAGCACAACGGCTGGGTGTACTTCCACAACGGCGACCAGATCTGGCTGACGTCGCAGGCCTGGCTCCTCGCGGGACTCGAGCTTCCTCCGACCGAGCTCGGCTACCTCTGGTCGGTCGTGCTCGCGCCGATCATGCTGGTCACCGGCCCGACGTACGTGCAGGTAATCCCGCCGGTCATGTTCCTCAACGTCCTCGTCCTCGGGCCGGTCGCGATCCTCTGCGTGTACGGCATCGCCATCCGGATCGGAGGCCGGCTGCTCGGCTACTGGGCGGCGCTGCTCTGGGTGGTCGCGCCCTTCGCGTCGATCCCGCTGTGGGTCGACCGCTACCAGGAGCGCTGGACCGAGCACTTCCTGCCGCAGGCGCTGGGGCTGACGACGCTCTCCGACTACCCGTCGATGGTGCTCGTGCTCGCGGCGGCGTACTTCGTGGTGCGGTCGCTGGAGCCGGATCCGGTCTCACGGACGCGGCGCTGGCGGGGCTCCTGCTCGGCGCGGCGGCGGGGATGAAGCCGCCGAACCTCCTGATCGGGGCGGGTGCGGTTCTCGCGTATCCGCTCGCGCGGCGCTGGCGCGAAGGTGTGGTCTTCGGAGCCGCGATCGTGCCGAGCCTGCTCGTACTCGCGTTCTGGAAGTACCGCGGCTTGGGTGAGATTCCCGCCTTCGCGCTCGAGGGGGCACATGTTGCGGCAGGCGCGGGCATGGTCGCCGTAAACGTCCGCGACTACCTCGAGCTGGACGTCGACCACTGGCGCAACCAGATGGATCAGCTGCGCGAGTTCTTCTGGAGCCCGAGGCTCGTGCAATGGACGCCGATCGCGGGGCTGCTCGCGGTGCTGCGGGTGCGGCGGTGGCCGATCGCGGCGCTGCTCGGCGGCTGGCTCGGGGCTTTCCTGCTGGTGAAGGGATTCTCGACGCGCGCGGACATCCAGGCGAACACGTTCTGGCGCCTGCTCATGCCCGCCTGGCCCGCGTACCTGATCCTGCTCGCGTCGGTTCCGCTGCTCGTCCCGACCCTGGCGCGCCGGCTCGGCGACCGGCTGCGGGCGCCCGTAGCGGGAGCGCTTCGTGCGCGCTGGGTCGTCGTCGCCGCGGTCGCGACGGTGCTCGTCCCCGCGGCGGCGTTCGCGGCGTCGTCTCACCGACCGACAGCCCCGACCGCGGCGTGTTCCAGGACGACGTCGACAACTTCATCCTCACCGCGGTCGACGACGGCGTCGAGCTCACGGCGACGCGCACCGAATCAGGCGTCGAGCTCAGCTGGACGACGGCGGCCCGTGGCGCGGCGAGGTCTTCTACCACGTCTTCCGCGGGTACTTCGTGGAGCCGGAACGGGACGTCGACTGCGAGCGCTCGGACGACGCAAACGCGTACTACTGCTACCTCCGCTCGTCGCCGATCGGGACGACCCGCGAGACGACCTTCGCCGACTCCGCTCCCCCGCCGGGCGGCCAGACCTACCGGATCGGGATCGCGGCCAACTGGCTCGACGACGACCAGATGGGCGATGTCTTCGCCTTCAGCCCGCCTGTGACGGTGGGACCGCAGTAGCGGCAGGCTCCCGCACTCGCCCGTCGGAGCTCAGCCGCGATACACGCTCCTCGAGCAGCGCAACCCGCTGCGCGAGCTCGACGTTCTCGTCCGTCAGCTTCGAGATCACGGTCGAGTAGTGGAGCAGCACGAGGAAGATGAAGAGCGTGGCGACCGCGAAGAGGACGGCCGGCGGATAGCCCGTGACGCCGAGCCAGCCGGCGATCGTGTTCAGGCCTCCGCGCCACGCGGAGAGGATCAGGAGCGCGATCCCGGTCGCGAGCCAGAGCAGCGCGTACCGCTCCTTGAGGCGCCGTCCTCGCACGAGCTCGAGCACGACGAGGATCAGGATCAACGACGCGACGACACCGACGATCGTGACTCGAAGCGGGGTCACCGAGATGCTCCCTGGATGCGCGGGTACCGGCGCAGGCTTGCGACGAGCAGCGCGAGTGTGACCTTGACGATGTAGTAGAGCGAGCGTAGGAACGTGATCGAGGACGAGCCCGTCTCGCGCTCGCGCATCTCGACCTGTACCTGCGCGAGCCGCAGCCCGCTGCGGAGCGCGACGAGCGTCGCCTCGACCTCCGGGTAGTCGTGCGGGTATTCCACGGCGAAGAGCTCGATCCCGACGCGGTCGAGTGCGAGGAACCCCGAGGTCGTGTCGGTCACGCGCTGCCCGCCGAGCAAGGACACGAGCCGCGCAAAGAGGCGGATCCCGATTCGCCGCGCGAGCGGAGGCCGATACGAGCCTCCGTCCTCGACGAAGCGCGAGCCCACGACGAAGTCGGCCTCGCCGCGCTCGAGCGGCGCGAGAAGCTTCCCGAGCTCGGACGCGTCGTGCTGCCCGTCGCCGTCGAGTCGCACAGCGGTGTCGTAGCCCTCCGCGAGCGCGAAGCGGAAGCCCGCCTGCACTGCTCCGCCGATCCCGACGTTGAACGGCATGCGCAGGACCGCGGCGCCGAGCGCTTCGGCGATGTCCGCGGTCTCGTCCGTCGACGCGTCGTCGACGACCACGACGTCGATCGCCGGATCGAACGCGCGAATCTCTTCGACGACCCGCCGGATCGCGCCCGCCTCGTTGAAGGCGGGAACGACCGCGACCATGCGCCCGAGATCCGTCAAGCCGGGACCCCGGCGCCGTGGCCGACCAGATCGAGCAGCCGGCGGGCGCGGTGCGCGTACGTGTGCTCGTCGAGGACCCGCTCGCGGGCGCGCCGGCCCATCTCCTCCGCCTGGCCCGGATCGTTCAGCAGCAGGCGGTACGCCTCGAGCGCCTCTTCGGCCGACTCCACGACCAACAGCTCCGACCCCGGCTCGAACCAGCGGTCGATCCCGTCGTGCGGGTTGGACACGATCGCGGCGCCGGAGGAGGCGAGCTCGAACGGGCGAGCGGTCGACGACGCGGGGACGGTCGCGTGCGGCCGCCTCGTCATGTTCAGGTTGACCCGCGCAGCCGAGATCGCGCGCGCGAAGACGTTGAACGGGATGTCGCCGAGCAGGCGCGCGCCCCCGGTGTCGCCCTGGAAGTCGAGACCCCCGAGCGCGAAGTCGATCTCTGCGTCCTCACGCGATGGCGCACCGACGAGCGTCTTCATCCAGTCGCGGCGGAACTTGTCCCCGTACCCGTAGAAGAAGACGTCGGCTTCTTTCTCGACCGCCTGCGGCGCGAAGAACTCGGGATCGGCGGCCCAGAAGAGGGCCTCCGCCCGGCGCGCGCCCAGCTCGAGGAGGCGCGGGATGCCGCCCTCCGAGTTCGTGAGCACGAAGTCGTACTCGAACGGATCGGCGCCGTGGTACGGGTTGAAGCCGGTGTCCATGCCGCCGAACTCGGGCAGGCTCATCGGCACGTCGCCGTCGTAGAACACGACCGGGACGCCGAACCGCTCGCGAAGCGCGGTCGGAATCCCCTGCAAGTGGGCCATCGGGATCGTGAAGACGATCACCACATCGGGGCGCTCGCGCTCGACGAGCCGCTCGAGGTGACGCTTCCAACGGGGTGTGATGAAGCGCCGGATCGTCTCGCGCGTCAGGCGGTCGAAGCTCGAGTCTTCCGGCGACACCTCCTCGCGGCGCAGGTAGCGGTCGCCCTTGAGCCGCGCGAGGCTGTCCCTCACGAACGCGAACGACTCGCCTTCACGGTAGGTCGGATTCGGCGCGGTGCGCCACCACGGCGACTCCACCGGGCGGCCGCGGTACGGCGTGACGAGGAGGTCGGCCCCGGCCTCGTACATCCCCTTCCAGAGCTGCCACCACGCGGGCGTGCAGCCGTAGCGGAAGTCGAGGTCGACCGCGGACGCGACCGCGAGGATCTTCGGCGGCTTCATCGGGGGTCAGTGTAGGCAGCGGTACGGCGCGATCCGTCCGAGCAACCTAGGTCACGCTCAGTGAGAGGAGATCGCGCGCGAGTACCTAGCCGCGGATCCGCAGCCGCGGTCAGCGGCGGACCGCGATCGCCCGTGCGACCGCGTCGGCGACGGCCGCGACCTCCGTTTCCTTCATGCCCGCGAACATGGGGAGCGAGAGCCCGCGGGAGGTCCAGTCCTCCGCGGCCGGGAAGTCTCCGCGTCGATGGCCAAGTGAAGCGAGCACGGGCTCGAGATGCAGTGGGAGCGGATAGTGCAGGCCGGTCGCGATGCCCGCGCGCTCGAGCGCCTCCCGCACCCGGTCACGCTCGTCCGAGCGTACGACGTAGAGGTGCCAGACGTGCTCACGTCCCTTCGCCTCCTCCGGAAGGTCGAGATCGGCTTCGGCGAGGAGTTGGCCGTACGCCGCTGCGGCCGCGCGTCGAGATTCGTTCCATCCGTCCAGGTGGCGGAGCTTCACGCGCAGCGCTGCGGCCTGCAGGGTGTCAAGCCGCTCGTTGTAGCCCGCGAGGACGTGCTCGTACTTCCGCACCTGACCGAGATCGCGGGCGCGGCGGACATGCTCGGCGATGGCGGAGTCGTCCGTCACCACCGCGCCGCCGTCCCCGAGCGCCCCGAGGTTCTTGCTCGGATAGAAGCTGAAGCACGCCGCCCGGCCGAGCGAGCCGGCCCGGCGTCCGGCAAAGCGCGCGCCGTGCGCCTGAGCCGCGTCCTCGATGAGGGCCACACCCGCCGCCTCCGCCAAGGCGCCGAGTGCGTTCATGTCCGCTGGTTGGCCGTACAGGTGAACGGCAATGACCGCCTTCGTCCGCTCGGAGAGCGCAGCCTGGACCGCGCTCGGGTCGATCGTCGCCGTTCCCGGCTCACAGTCCACGAGGACCGGCTTCGCGCCGAGGTGGAGGACGGGCAGCACCGTGGCGATGAACGTCAGCGCGGGAACGATGACTTCGTCGCCGGGACCGACTCCGAGCGCCTCGAGGACGAGGGCGATAGCCGCGGTGCCCGAGCCGACGCCGACCGCATGCGCGACACCGCAGAAGTCGGCCCACTCCCGCTCGAAGGCGGCGACGTCTGGCCCGAGGATGAATGCGCCTGGGTCGATGACCGCCGCGAGCGCGGCATCGAGCTCCTCGCGGATCGGCTCGTGGACCCGCGCGAGGTCCACGAACGGAATCGCAGTCGCGTCAGCCCTCGTCACGCCAGACATACGGTCGCTCGAAGAAACCGGGCCAGCAGACGAGCTCCTCGACTCTCTTCACGACCCGTGCCGGGTTGCCGGCGACCACGACGCCGGCCTCCACGTTCGCCACGACGACCGCTCCCGCACCCACGAGGCTGCCCTCCCCGATCTCGACGCCCGGCAAGATGGTCGCGTTCGCGCCGATGCTCACGTGCCTCCGAACCGTCGCGCCGCCCACGCATTCGCTATAGCGGGGGCACATCGGGTGGGGATCGTCGGTGAACACGACGTTCGGGCCGATGAAGACGTCGTCCTCGACGACGCAGTTCGCCAGGAAGCAACCCGTGTGGATCCGGACGCGGTCACCGACTCGGTTGCCGAACTCGACCGCTGCGTTCGTCCCGACGGAGACGTCGTCGCCCAACACGTTCTGCTCGCGCACGAGCGCGCCGTGGCCGGCGTTGAAGCGGGCGCCGATCGTGGTTCCCGCGTAGATGACGGCGTGCGAGCGGATGACCGCACCCGGCCCGATCAGCGTTGGGAGCTCGCCGTCGGCGGCACCGCCGGGGGGCACGCCGATCGCCGCCGTGTCGTCGACGACGGCGCCGTCCCCGAGCGTTACGTTCTGGAACGTCCGAGCCACGGAATCTCGACTGCCTCGCCTCTCGCCTCGAGCGAGCTCGCAGCCGCTTCCAGCACCGCGACCACGCGCCGCGCAGCGGCCCCGCCCGTCTCGGGCTCCAGGCCCTTCTCACAGCACTCGAGGAAGTGCGCAGTCTGCTCCTTGAGGGGCTCGCTCGGAGGCACTCTCGGGATGAGGATGTCACCGTCGCGGACGATCGCCTTGTACTCGCCGTACTCCGCGCCGCGCGCCCGCACGGCAGTCGACTCGTAGCTCGCGCCGCGGTCGTACAGGCGGAGCTTCTCATCCGTGGCGACATCGTCGAAGACCAGCATCTGGCGCTCGCCGATCACCGTCAGGCGTCGCGTCTTGTACGGATCGATCCACGACAGGTGGAGGTTCGCGAGGACCTGCCCTTCCAATCGAAGCGAGACGAACACGACGTCCTCGGTTCCCTCCTGCAGGTACGACTCGCCGACGGCCACGACCTCGAGCGGCTCACGGTCGAACAGGTCGAGGATGATCGACACATCGTGCGGCGCGAGGTCCCAGAGCGCGTTCACGTCGTCGCGGATGGGCCCGAGCCCGGTTCGCGCGGAGTGGCAGTAGCGAATGTCTCCGACGACACCGTCCGCGATTAGCGCCTTCATCTGGCGGACCGCGGGATTGAAGATGAACGTGTGACCGACCATGAGGACGCGGCCGGCGGTTTCCGCGGCTTCGATCACGCGGTCGCACTCCGCGACGTTGAAAGCAAGCGGCTTCTCGCACAAGACGTGCTTCCCGGCCTCGAGGGCGGCGGTGCTGAGCTCGGCGTGCGTCGATGTCGGGGTGGCGACGATCACCGCGTCGACCTCAGGGTCCGCGAGCACATCGTCGACGCTGGTCGTTCGCTTCACTCCCGGATAGCGGGCCTGCACCAGCTCGAGCGCTTCGGGTCGGGCGTCGCATGCCCAGGCGAGGGTCGAGCCACCGAGCTCGTGAAGGACACGAGCGTAATTGGGCCCCCAGTACCCGAGACCGATGATCCCGACCCGAGCCACGCGGCGGCACCCTATAGTAGGCGGCGCCTGAGCTGTCAGGCGTCATGGCCACGCCCCGTACGAACACGACGCCGGATCCGGCAGCTGCACACCTCCGAGCGGTCTGCATCATCCCGGCGCTCGACGAGCAAGGGAAGATCGGGCGCCTGCTCGAGCGCTTCCCTCCCGATGCCGTCGAGCAGGTGGTCGTCGTCAACGACGGCTCGACCGACGGGACGGCGGCGGAGGCGCTCGCCGGAGGAGCGCATGTCATCTCACACGAGCGGCGACGGGGCGTCGGGGCCGCAATCCGAACCGGAATCGACTATGCGCTCGAGCACGGCTTCGACGTGATCGTCGTGATGGGCGGCGACGACCAGGACGACCCGGCGGAGATCGCGATCCTGCTCGAACCCCTCGAGCAAGGCGAGGCCGATTTCGTGCAGGGCTCTCGGCGCCTCGGCGGGCGCCGGACCGTCGACATGCCGCTCTTCCGGCTCGTCACGACAAAGGGCTACTCCGTTCTCTTCCGCCTCCTCACAGGGTTCCGGTCGACGGACGCGACCAACGGCTTTCGAGCGTTCTCGACCGCGATCGTGCGCGACGAGCGGATCCGGCTGCACCAGACTTGGCTCGACACCTACGAGCTGGAGCCATACCTGCTCTTCCAGTCGATCCGCTACGGCTGGCGCGTGCGCGAGGCCCCGGTCACGAAGAGCTACGACCGCGATCTCGGCTATTCGAAGATGGTTCCCGGCCTCGACTGGTGGCGCCTGTTGCGGCCGATCATCTTCCTCCGGCTCGGCGTGCGCTCCTGAGCGAGTCAGCGTCGACGTCTTGGTGGGAACGGGCGTCGGAGTGACGCGATAGCCTCGCTCCCCGTGAACGAGGCCGTCCCGACGCTCTCGGTCGTCGTCCCTCTACGCGACGAGGAGGAGGTGCTGCCGGCGTTCACCGAACGGCTCGCTGCGGCGCTGGACGGCATCGGGGAGACGTGGGAGGCGGTCCTCGTCGACGACGGCAGCACGGACGGGACGTATGGGCTCGCAGTCGAGCTGCACGGCCGCGATCCACGCTTCAAGGTCGTGCGGCTCTCGCGCGGCTTCGGGCATCAGATTGCGCTCTCGGCAGGACTCGATCTCGCGCGCGGCGAGGCAGTGGTGACGATGGACGGAGACCTCCAGCATCCGCCCGAGGTCGTCCCGGAGCTGGTCTCCCGCTGGAAGTCGGGCGACGAGGTCGTGCTCGCGGTCATGACCGAGCGGCCGGGCGAGGGCAGGTTCAAGGACTGGACCGCGCGCTTCTTCTACAAGACGCTGGCGCGGCTCGCGGACGTCGAGGTCCGCCCCGGCGCCGGGGACTTCCGGCTCGTCGACCGCCAGGCGCTCGAGGCCGTCCGCGCGATGCGGGAGTCGAACCGCTACCTCCGCGGCATGTTCAGCTGGGTCGGCTTCCGCCAGTCGGGCGTCCCGTACGTACACCCTGCGAGGACCGTCGGCCGCACGAAGTACACGCCGCTGAAGATGGTCCGGCTCGCAACGGACGCGGTGATCGGGTTCTCGAGCCGGCCGCTGCGGCTGGGGCTGAACGTGGGCTTCGTCGTCTCGATCGCGTCGATCATCTTCGGCCTCTCCGCGCTCGTGGCCCGGATCGCCGGAGCGTTCACGGTTCCCGGCTGGACGTCGATCATGGTGCTCGTCGGCATCGTCGGCGGCATCCAGCTGATCGTGCTCGGGGTGATCGGCGAGTACATCGCGCACATCTTCGACGAGGTGAAGCAACGCCCCCTCTACGTCGTCAGCAGGACGCACGGCTTTCCCGAGGAGAGCCTCGGGCCGCGTCGCTGACGCAGGCCTGCGTCAACCGTCGAGCGACGGTCTGAAGCGGCGGAGCGCGACGAGCTGCTCGGGCTCGATCCAGCCGATGAGCGGCTCCCGAACGGGCTCCTCGCGTATCGCAGAGCAGCGGTAGAGCGACATGAACTCGCCGCCACGGAGGACGAGCTCGAGGGCGCGGCGCTCGCAGGTCCGCAACAGCGGCCCGGCACGCCTCCACGTTGCCCACGAGCATGTAGATGGGACCGCCCTCGCAGTCCTCCGGTCTCTCCAGCTGCCGTTGCTCGAGCGCGATGAGCACAGGGAGCGCGAACGCTCGCTCGACATCGAGGCCGTCCGCCGTCACCGTGCAGCCCGTCCCGAGCTCGCTCACCGTCCGGATGAGCACGCCTTCGGGCTCCTCCTCGGCGACCCAGATGCGAACCTCCTCGTGGATCGGCGCGAAGGGCGCGAAGGCGAGCACCACCGCGGCGAGCCCGGCCACCTGGAACGGCGTCGGTAGACGGACGAGCGAGACCGCGAGCGCGACCGCGAAGAGCGCGTACGTCGGGATGTAGTAACGGGTCGCGACCACACCGGACTGGCCGGCCAGCACCAGCGCGAGCGCTCCCGACGCGAGCGCGCCGAGCGCCAGGATGTCGACCTTCCGGCGGAGCACGATCACGACGAGCGTCAGCACGAGCGCGGCGACGATCAACCAGCGACCCGCGAGCGGAAGCGCCTCGTGGGCCCAGTCGATGAGCCCGCGCGTGCCTCTGACGATCCCCTTGCCGCTGTCGACCTCGGCGTCATAGAGGAGGTCGCCTCGGATGAGAATGCGGAGGCTCTCGCCCGCCACGTGGGCGAGCGGCAGCACGACGAGCCCTCCGAGCACGACGAGCGACGCGCGTCGCCTGACGCTCAGCTCCGGCCAAGGCGCGAGACTTCCGCGCGCGGCGAACAGGACCGCGGCGAGGAGCGGGAAGACCGCGAGCGCGGTCTCCTTCTGGTACGCGCCGAGCGCCCAGAAGCCGAGCCCGGCGAGGGCGAGGAGCACGAAGCGGAGCCGCTGCGCCCGCCGCTCGGGATCGAGGAGCGGCGCCGCCGCGAGCACGAGCAGCGAGCCGCCGAGCGCCATCCCGCCGACGAGAACCGGTTCCTGCGGGCCGAAGCGGGCGAGGTCGACGGCGAACTTCGGCACGACCACGACGAGGAATGCCGGGATCGCGGCGACCGCGGCATGCAGCACGGCGCCGGAGGCGCTGCGAGGCTGCGGACGGAGCATGAGCGACGTCATCAGCGTCAGCCCGGCGACGAGGATCACGATCCGGAGCACGCCCCAGAGATTCGGGCCGACCATGCCGTCCGGCGCGTCGAGCGTGTGCCACTGCAGCGCCTGCCACGCGACCCAACCCGGCCGGTATCGCTCCTTCTCCGGGTTCTCGAGGCGCACGACCTCGCGCATCTGCTCGGGGATGAGCGAGATCCCGTACCAGTCGTCGACGACCGAAGGGGTCTCGAGCTCGAACCGCGGCGAGATCAGCCAGGTCGCGAGCCCCGAGACGAGCGCGACCACGGCGACGAGCGCCAGCACGCGAATCGTGCCGACGCGGGCATCGGGGACGGCCTCTATCTCGGCACCGCCGCTCGGCTCAGTACGCGCCACGCCCCCGGAGGACTGCGGGGATCGTCCGCGCGATGATCGTGATGTCGAGCCAGATCGACCAGTTCTCGAGGTACGTGAAGTCGAGCCGGACGAGGTCGTCGAAGGTGAGCCCGGAGCGGCCGGAGATCTGCCAGAGGCCGGTCATCCCCGGTAGCACGGCGTAGCGCGCGTGGTGCCAGTCCTCGAGGAGCGCGTGGTCGCGGAGCGGAAGCGGGCGTGGCCCGACGAGGCTCATCTGCCCGCGAAGCACGTTCGCGATCTGCGGGATCTCGTCTAGTGAGAGTCGCCGAAGCACGCGGCCGACCCGCGTCACGCGCGGGTCGTCGCGGATCTTGAAGAGCGCGCCCTCGGCCTCGTTCGCGTCCTCGAGCTCGGGCTGGAGCTCTGCCGCGTCCGCGACCATGGTCCGGAACTTGAGCATCCCGAACTCCCGCTCGCCGACGCCGACGCGGCGGTCGACGAAGAAGATCGGGCCGCGCGAGTCGAGCTTCACCGCGAGCGCGATGAGGAGCCAGAGCGGCAGGAGGAGGATCGCGACGAGCAGGCTCACGCCGAGGTCGAAGGCGCGCTTGATCGCCCAGTCCCAGCCGGTGAGCACGGGCGGCCGCAGCTCGAAGAGCGGCATTCCGTGCCCCGGGACGTACTCGCCCCGCTGCATGAGCAGCTCGGTCGTGTCGGGCGCGAGCCGCACCTTCACGCCCTGCCGGTGCGCCTGCTCGACGATCTCGAGCACGGTCCGTTCGTCGAAGTCGCCCTCGGAGAGGATGACCTCGTCGGGGCGAACGTCCTCGAGCACTCGCGCCAGCTCGTCAGGGGAGCCGAGCCGTCGATGGCCCGGCGCCCGCTCCGTCGCGACGGCTCCGACGAACTCGTATGCGATGCCGCCCTGCGACGCGGCAAGCGCGCCGCGAAGCCGGTCGAGGCTCTCGCCCTCGCCGACGAGCACGACCCGGCGGCGGATCCCGGCGGCGCGCAGCACCTCGAGCGAGACGGACTCGTACGCGGCGCGGACCAGGCCGATCGTGATCGCCGAGGTCACGACCGCGGTCGGGATGAGCCCCGAGGTCGTGAAGTCGTAGCCCGTCCCGATTCCGAACGCGAGCACGATGAGCGCGACGACGATGAGCGAGGCGAGCAGTCGTCCCCACCCGGGACGCAGCTCCCGCTGGCGGTAGAGCCCCGCCTGGGCGAAGACGAGAACGGTGATCGGCGCCGCGAACTTGAGCCATTCGGCCGCACCCTCGCGCCAGAGCAGCGCCCAGAAGATCTCGCCGTCTCCGCGGATCAGCTCCCGGAAGACGAGCGCGAGATAGATCCCGAGCGCGAGCCCCGCGATATCGAGCGCGACGAGCGCGGCGATCGACAAGGCTCGGCGGACGAGCGCCGAGATGGGGCCGCGCGAGAGGAGGTAGACGCGGGACGCACGGATGTCGCGCCCGTCCGGCGCCGGCGCGCTCAGAGGCGGGGCCTCGACGTGCGGCTTCTCCGCCGGCGGAACGACCTTCCCGGACACTCCTTGATGTTAGAGCGGAACCCAGAGCGAAGACCATTCGGGGGGTCCGGGGTCAGGCTTCAGCCTGACCCCGGTCTTAGGTTTGCGCCACGTCCGCCCAGTCGACCTCGGGCGCCGACGGAAGCAACTCAGCCGCGAGCGTCGCGATGTCGCTCGGCCTCGCGAGCCTGGCCAGGAGCGGCAGGAGGACGCGGAGCGCCGCGCGTCGGCGCCGTTCGAGCAAGTCCGTGTCGTGGAAGTAGACGTGAACGAGACGGGGCAGCGACCTCGGCCTCGGGATCGCCCGCGCCAGGTCGCCCAGGGAGTGTGTCGTCGGGATCGCGCCCAGCTCGCGCCCCGACGGGAGGCGGATCCGCGACGGCGCCGCGAGCTGGGCCCAGCGCTCACCGTCGGCCAGGTACGGCGGGCGCGTCGCGCGCGGCGTGCAGTCGACGTACCCCAGCTCGGCGCAGGCTTCGGCAACCGCCACGTCCGTGTACCAGCCGCCGCCGCAGAAGAGCTTCGGCTCGAGCCCGAGCTCGCGTATCCGAAGGCCCTCCGCGAGCACGCGCTCGCCCGTGCCGTCCGTGGTCGGTCGCGCGTGGTCCGGCGCGGTCCAGTGCGTGTGGTGCCCGAGCGCGCCGATGTCCGTCATGCGAAGGATGCGGTCGAGCCAGGCGGCCTCGTCCTCGCCCGACGCCGTGTCGGCCGGACGCACGAGCGGCGCGATGCGGAATCCGCCGGGCCGCCGGGCCTGCAACTCGAAGAAGCGCAGCTGCACGTCGGGGTCGAGCGGTCGTTCGACGTGGCACGAGACGACCGCGTACCGTGTCCCGGTCGTGTGCGGCATCAGCGGACTAGTATCCCCCTCCGCTCCGGCCGACCCGGACCTGGTGGCGCGCATGACCGACGCGCTCGTCCACCGCGGGCCGGACTCGGGCGGCGTGACCTCGCTCGGCCGCTGCGTCCTCGGCCATCGCAGGCTCCGTGTCGTCGACCTCGAGACCGGCGAGCAGCCCGTCACGAACGAGACCGGTGACGTCGTCGCGGTCTTCAACGGCGAGCTCTACGACTTCGCGGACGTTCGCCGCGACCTCGCCGCCCGCGGGCACGAGGTGCCGGGGACGGGCGACACGGCGGTGATCCCGCACGTGTACGAGGAGCGCGGCGTCGACTTCCCGGCCGAGCTGTCCGGGATGTTCGCGATCGCGCTCTGGGACGCCGCGCGCGAGCGGCTCGTCCTCGCGCGCGACCGCGTCGGCAAGAAGCCGCTGCACTACGTCACGCTCCCGGACGGCAGCTTCGCGTTCGCGTCCGAGCTCAAGGCGCTGCTGCTCCTGCCCGGCCTCCGTCGCGAGCTCGATCCCTCGGCGCTCGACGAGTACCTCGCGCTCCAGTACGTCCAGGGCCCGGAGACCGGGGTCGGCGGCATCCGCCGGCTCCAGCCGGGGCACGTGCTCGTCCTGGAGAACGGCCATGTCGCCACGCATCCGTTCTGGGAGCTCCGGGCCGAGCAGCGTGAGATGTCGGACGACGAGTGGCTCGAGCTCGTCCGGGCGGAGGTCACAGGGGCCGTTCGGCGACGCCTCGTCAGCGACGTCCCGCTCGGCGCTCTCCTCTCCGGCGGGATCGACTCGACGATCGTCGTCGGGCTGATGGCGCAGGAGACCGGCGAGCCGGTGCGGACGTTCACCGTCGGGGTCGACGACCCGCGCTACGACGAGCGGTCGCAGGCTCGTGTGGCGGCGAGCGCGTTCGGCACGGCGCACGAGGAGCTCGTCGTCGAGCCTGACCCCGTCGAGCTCGTGTCGAGGCTCGCGACGTTCCTCGACGAGCCCCTCGGCGACGAGGCGATCCTGCCGACCTTCCTCATCTCGGAGGTCGCGCGCCGGCACGTGACCGTCGCGCTCACGGGCGACGGCGGCGACGAGTCGTTCGCGGGGTACGAGCGCTACGCGGCGATGGGGCTCGCGCGCTCGGTGGGGCGCGTTCCTGTGCTGCCCGGGCTGGCAGCCCGCGCGCTTCGGGCGCTTCCGTCGGGCTCGGCGCCGCGCTCGACTTCGGGACGCGCCGCGCGATTGCTCGAGACCTCCGCACTCCCCGCGTCGCAGCGGTACGGCGCGCTGGTCGAGGTCTTTCCGGCCGTGCTCCGAGAGGAGCTCTACGAGGACGACTTCATCGCCTCGTTCGGCGAAGTGCACACAGCCGCCTCGCTGCTCGGCGAGCCACCGCTCTCCGGCATCGCCGGGCTCCAGCTTCTCGACGCCCGCACATACCTCCCGGACGACCTGCTCGTGAAGGCGGACCGCGCGTCGATGGCGACCTCGCTCGAGCTCCGCTCGCCGCTCCTCGACCACCGTGTTCTCGAGCTCGGGCTCTCGCTACCCGACTCGCTCCGCTTCTCCCGCCGCCGCGGGAAGGTCGCGCTGCGGCGCGCCTTCGCGCATCTCATCCCGCAGGAGCTGGCGACGCGCGGGAAGACCGGGTTCGGGATCCCACTCGGCGCCTGGTTCCGCGGGCCGCTCCGGGAGCTTGCCGGTGACGTGCTCCTCGGACAGAGGGCGCGCATGCGCGGCCAGCTGCGCCACACCGCCGTCGAGCGCCTGCTGACCGAGCACGTGCGCGAGGAGCGGGATCACGGGCACCGCCTCTGGTGCCTGCTCGTGCTCGAGCTGTGGCAGCGCTCCTGGCTCGAGGCCGAAGCCCCCGCCACCACGCACGCGGCGACCGCGCGATGACCCGTCGCGTCGCCCTCGCCATCGTCCTCGCGGCGGCCGTCCTCCCACGGCTCGTCGTCCTCCTCGCCGAGCGCGGCCAGATCCTCGCCGCGCTCGTCGAGAAGAGCGACCGCTTCGCGCAGACGCTCGTCGCCAGCGGGACGTTCGGCTTCCTCCCGGGACGCCCGTCCGGCTACACGCAGCCGCTCTACGCCTGGTTCCTCGCCGGGCTGTACCAGGTCTTCGAGCGGCACTGGCTCGTCGTGGGGATCGCGCACATCGTGCTGGCCGCGCTGACCGCGGTGCTGGTTCTGGAGATAGGGCGGCGAGTCGTCTCGCTCGAAGTCGGGGTCGTCGGCGCGACGATCGCGACGCTCCATCCGTTTCTCGTCTGGCACGACATGCACCTGAACCGCGAGATCCTCGACCAGCTGCTGCTCGCGGTCGTCGCGCTCCTGGCGCTGCTGGTTGCGGAGAAGCGAGGCGCACTTCTCGCGCTCGCGCTCGGCGGCGCTGCCGGGCTCGCGATCCTCGGCAACGCGCGCCTCGCGCTGCTCCCACTCGCGCTGGCGGCGTACGTCGCGTGGCCGTTCCGGCCGGGGAGGCGGGCGCTGCTCGTCGGCGGAGCCGTCCTCGCCGGCGCCGCGCTCGTCGTCACGCCGTGGATGGCCCGGAACGAGGCGTCCGTCGGCTGCTTCGTGCTCACGACCGACACGCGCGCTCTCTGGAAGGCGAACAACGAGAACACGTACGGGACGCTCGACCGCGGGCAGTGGATCGACGACGTCCCGAACCCGCCCGGCGCGCCACCGTGGCCCGAGTACGCTGCCGACCTGACGCTCGCCGGCCAGCCGACCGAGATCGACGAGTGCGGACAGCAGCGCTACTACCGCGAGCTCGTCTTCGACTTCTGGCGCGACGAGCCGGGCGAGAAGGCGCGGCTCTCCGCGCAGGCCGTGCGCATGCTCTGGAGCCCGACCTTCTCCGTCGACTCGGACGACAGCGGCCGCGGCCGGGTCGCAGAGCTCGGTCGCGACGTCGCGGAGCCCGTGTACATGGTCGCGGTCTATCTGCTCGCCATCGCCGGCGCGTTCCTCGTCCCGCGGCGATTCCTCGTGCTCGTAGTGCTCCTCGAGGCGTACTCGACGCTCGCGGCGATGGCGTTCGCGGGGACGGTGCGGTACCGCGCGCCGTTCGACTTCCTGCTCGCGCTGCTCGCGGCCGCTGCGCTCGTCCGCGCGTGGGGCTGGCTGCGGGACCGGCGCGGCGCCGCCGAGGCCACGGCATGAAGGTCCTCCACCTCCAGCGCATCGGCGGGATCGGCGGCTCCGAGCGGCACGTCATCGAGCTCCTGCCCGCGCTCCGCGACCGCGGCATCGACGCGCGCTTCCTCGGCCTCGACGACTTCTCCAACGCACCCGAGCCGTTCTACGACGCGCTCGCGGCACGCGAGGTGCCTTTCGAGCGGCTCGACTGCCCGCGCGACATCGATCCGCGGCTCGTACGGCGAGCGAGCGCGTCCGTGCGCGCCTTCGCCCCCGACATCGTTCATACCCACCTCATCCACGCTGATGTCTACGGCGCTTATGCCGCGCTGCGGGGCCGCACGAGGCTCGTCTCGACGAAGCACAACGACGACCCGTTCCGCTCGGGCCGCGTGCGTTACGGAGAGCGCCTGATCACCCGGCGCGCCGACCGCGTGATCTGCATCACGGATGCGCTCGCACGCTTCAACCGCGAGGTCGTCGGGCTGCCGCCGGAGAAGCTCTCAGTCGTCCACTACGGCCTCGATGCTCCGCCCGATCCGTGGGGCGGGACCGGCGGCCCCGACCTCCCGCCCGAGACGCCGGTGCTCCTTGCGATCTGCCGGCTCGCGCCGCAGAAGGGCGTCGACATCGCGGTCGAGGCGATGCCGCTCGTGCGCCAGGAGCATCCCGAGGCGCACCTCGTCGTCCTCGGCGAGGGCCCGCTTCGCGACGAGCTGACGGCCCTCGCCGAGCGGCTCGAGGTCGCGGACGCGATCAGCTTCCCCGGCCGCGTCGGCGACGTCACGTGGTGGCTGCGCCGCGCGGCGGTGCTCGTGCATCCCGCGCGCTGGGAAGGCTTCGGCCTGGCGCTGCTCGAGGCGATGCTCAGCGGGCGGCCTGTTGTGGCGTCTGCGGTCAGCTCGATCCCGGAGATCGTGGTCGACGGCGAGACGGGCAGGCTCGTGCCCCCGGACGACCCGCCCGCGCTCGCGGCGGCGATATCGGATCTGCTCACGCACCCGGCCCGCGCGGAGGCGATGGGCGCAGCCGGGCTCGAGCTCGCGCAGTCGGAGTTCTCGGTCGAGCGGATGGCCGAGCGGACTGTCGGCGTCTACGAGGACGTCATGAGCTCGCGACGCTAGCCGTGAGATGCACGCGGCGACGCGGCCGCGAAGCGGCCGCCTTTAGGTCCTTTCGCGCGCTCGGAATCCCGCGCTAGCGGGTTCCGAGCTCGCGATGGCGCAAATAAAGCGCCTCGATCCCCTGCGTCGAGCGCTCCTGCGTGAACCTCTCGAGCGCTCGCACGCGGCCGGCCTCCCCCATTGCGGCTGCGCGCGGGAGGTCGGAGGCGAGCGCGACCATCGCGTCCGCGAGCGCCTCCGCGTCACCCGAAGGGACCACGAAGCCGGTCTCGCCGTCGGCGACGATCTCGGGCAGGCCGCCGACGTCGCTCGCGATCACGGGGCGGCCGCGCTCCATCGCCTCGAGCGCGACCATCCCGAAGCCCTCGCCGAGCGACGGGACGACGACTGCGGCGGCCGACTCGATCGCGCCCTGGATCGGCGACACGAACCCGAGGAAGCGAACCGCCTCCGCGAGCCCGAGCTCGTTCGCGTACGCCTTGAGCGCAGGCTCGAGCGGTCCCTGTCCCGCGACGTCGAGCACGAGCTCCGGGACGCGGCTGCGGGCTTGCGCGAGCGCGCGGAGGAGCACGAGGTGGCCCTTCACAGGGATCAGGCGACCGACGCAGAGGAGCCGCGGTTCGTCGCCGTCGTACGTCGCGACGCTGTCGCGTTCGGCGATCCCGTAGTGGACGATCTCGAACCCGCTCTCGTCGAAGCCCTCGATCTCCGAGAGGTAGCGCGCGAGCCCCTGCGAGATCGCGATGTGCACGTGCGCGAGCGAGGCGACGGCACGGTCGGCGAGCCCGAAGAAGCGGCCCTCGCGGAACCAGTTGAAGCCGTGCTTCGTCGACAGCCGGAGCGGGACGCGCGCCATCGCGCCGGCGATCTGCCCGTAGACGTCGGCGTGGACGAGGTGGGTGTGGAGGACCCGCGGGCGGCGGCGCGTGAGCAGGCCGGCAACCTCTGCGTACGCGATCGGGTCGACGTCGGCGCGGAGGCGAACGTCGTCGAGCGGGACACCGCGCCCTTCGAGCTCGCGCGCGAACTCCCAGGCGCCGGGCTCGTCCTCGTGGAGCATGAGGAACTCCACGTCCCAGCCGCGCTCGCGCAGGTCGGGGAGGAGCTGGAGGAGGTGCGCCTCCGAGCCCGAGATGCCCGCGACCTTCTGCACGTGCAGCACGAGGCCGTCGCGGGGTTCGCGACCCGTCATGCGATCCCCGCCGCCGCGAGGACGCCGCGCGCCCAGGAGTCGACCGAGTGGCTCTCCTGCACGCGCTCGCGGAGGCGACGGCCGAGCGCGGCCCGGTCGTCGGGCGCGAGCGCCGCGAGCGCGCGGATCCTCTCGGCGAGCTCGGCCGCGTTCTCGCGCGCGAACCGTTGCTCGGAGTCGAGAAACGTGTCGAAGACCGGGTTCGACGCGAGCACCGGCACGCAGCTTGCGGCCGCCTCGTAGACGACCTTGTCGGGCGCGCCGGCGCGCATGTTGTTCACCAGCGCGTCGGCCTCGGCGAGGAGCTGCGGGATGCGATCGCGCGGCACGGCGTCTCCCAGGCTGACACGTTCACCGAGACCGAGCTCGTCGACAAGGCGCGCGAGCTCCTCGCGGTGGGCGCGCTCGTCGTCTGACAGCGCAGGGCCGTGGACCGCGAGCGTCGCGGTCTCGACCTGCGCCACGGCTCGGAGCACGGTGTCGAGCCCCTTCGCGCGCGAGTAGCGGCCGAGCGCGAGGAGCCGGAGCGGCTCGCCCTCGGCGGCCGCAACGCAAGGAAACTCCGCCAGATCGATCCCGTGCCCGATCGCGCGCACCTTCTTCGAGTCGACGGGGAACGAGCGGCGATCGACGGAGACGACCGCGGTCGACAGGCGCTCCGCGAGCCGAAGGAGACGCGACGACTTCCAGTGCGTGAACCAGAGGACGACCGGGATCCGCCACGGTCGCACGAGCGGCGCCGCAAGCACGGCGTAGATCGGGCACATGTGCGCGACGACCGCGCCGCCGCGGAGCCCGCGGAGCTCGCGCAGGATCGCGACCTTGAACTTCAGCCCGCGCCCGAGCTTCGTGGACGAGCGAAACGTCCGCACGCGGCAGTTCCCCGGGAGCACGCCCTCGACCGCGCCGTCCGCAAGCACGACGACCTCGTCGACGAGCGCCGCGAGCGCGCGGATCTTCGGCACCGTCGCAGCCAGCGCCGGGTGCCCAGGGTCGACCTGCTGCGTGATGAAGACGATTCGCTTCACGCGAACCCCGATGTCAGACACCGGAGCTCGACTCTTGCGTACGTGTCCGAGCGGACAATCGCTCTGCGACCGGTTCTCGGCTTGTACAAGCGACATCGCGGAGCGGGCTGTGGATCGATCGTCTCACAATCGGCACACTCGTCCGCTAACAAAACCCAGTGTCTGACACCGGCTTATCTTCTAGAAGAAGTCCGTGTCGCCGAGCGAGACCGTCCACGAGCTCGAGCGGCTGTCGAGCGGCTCGGCGAGTCCCTTGCCGATGAGGTCGAGCTTGTAGCGCGTCGGAACGAACCCGTGCCGCAGGAGGCGGGCACGCGACAACACGGGCGACGGGACCGCCAGCAGCGCCGCGGAGCCTCGTGCGGCCGCGAGCGCGCCGCGCACGAGCACGCCGACGTCCTCGTCCTCGCCGACGAGGTCCATGAGCAGCGCGATGCGCACCCCCTTCCGTCGCGTGAAGCCGACCACCGCGAACCCTCCCAGGTCGGCCTCGAGCATCCTGTACCCGCGCGGCGACTCCGCGTAGCGCCAGTTGAGGTAGCGGCTGTCGCGGAGGACGTGGTTCCCGAACCGAGGCGCCGCGGCGGCCGCGACCGTCTCGTGCCGCTCCTCGAAGCGATCGATCCGGCGCGTGCCGCGCCGCCTCCCGATCGGCAGCGGACGCGCCCACACGCGGCGCCAGTCGATCTGCGTCCAGCCGAGCGGGCCGAGGAAGATGCCGTGGGTCGGCTCGCTCGCGAACCCGAGGGCGCAGATCGAGCCCCAGTCGCGGCCCTGCTCCTCGTGGCGAAGCTCGAGCGCGCGGAAGATCCCGAGCCCGCGCGCGCTCGGCGTCGTCGCCGCGTGCACCGAGAACTGACCGAGCCGCTTCTGCCCGCCGACGACGAACCGACAGATGCTGTGCCCGGCCGCGCCGACGACCTCGCCGCCGCGCAGCGCGACCGACCGCATGCTCCCGGCCGGGTTCCCCTCGAACCACCAGTCGAACGTGTCCCCACCCATCGCGCCACCGCCCCAGGCCTCCCCAAGCAGCCCGAGGTAGGCGTCACGCCGCGAGGCGTCGTAGGGCTCTAGTTCGAAGCTTTCAGCCACCTCACCTCGTCGCCGTTCCGAGCGCTGCGTTGAACGCTCGCCGCACGTGCGTTCCTGCCACCGTGTCCTTCACCGCGATCATGTCGCATGCGCCCGCGAGAACGAGCTCGAAGGTGCGCGCCGGATAGGGCTCGACGTTGTACCGCCGGAGCCGGAAGGGGTCGGTCGCCGAGCCGTTCGCCCCCGAGACCGAGGTGAACGCGAGCTTGTAGCCCGCCTGCTGGACGAGGCTCGCATGCTCCGGGCGGTAGTCGGCGTGCGAGCCCTTCACGAACGCGAACGCCTCCACCTCGCGCCCCAGCCGCCCCTCGAGCTTGAGCTTCGAGAGCGCGATCTCGCGCACTGCCTCTGCCGGATCGAGCTCGGAGAGCGGGCGATGGCCGATCCCGTGCGACTCGATCCGGATCCCGCCGGCCTCGAGCTCCGCGAGCTCGCCCCAGTCGACGGTCTCGTTCCGCACGCCGAGCAGCCGCAGCGACTCCTCGTGCGGCAGCGGCCGCTCGTCGTCGAGGTAGCCGATCGGGACGAAGAGCACCGCGGGATAGCCGTGCCGGCGCAGGATCGGGAGCGCGTTCTCGAGGTTGTCGCGGTAGCCGTCGTCGAACGTGAGCAGCACCGCGCGCGGCGGAAGAGGGGCGCCGTGCAGGTAGTGATCGAGGACGGCGTCGAGCGCGACCGGGGAGTATCCGAGCTCGCCGAGGAGCGACATCTGCTCCTCGAAGACCGCCGTGGGGACCGTCGTCGGGTTCGGCCAGAGGTTGTTGACCTTGTGGTACATGAGGACGCGGAGCGTTCGCTCCGGCTCCCCGTTCACCGCGCCCACGCCCGCCGCGGTCTCGCCGATTGCGCGGTAGACGCCATTCTTCAGCAGCTGCTTCGCCCGGTCGGCCCGCATGCGGGGAGTGTATGGCCGGAAACGGGGTGGTTAAGGCGCTGCGACCACTTTCACGACGTACGAAAGCGAGACGTCGCCGAGCCGGCCCGTGATCCGCCAGCAACCTTCGCTTGGGAATGTCGAAGCCGTCCGGGCGCTTGCTTCTCCCCCGCTGCCCCAGCGAACGGCCAGTACGCGCATCGGCGGGGCGGGAGCGTCGATCCGCTCACCGCTGACGACGAGATCGTGCGTGACGACTCCGTGCGGGAGCCAGCCGGGCTTCCAGAAGAGCGACCCGTCTGGCTCGTAACGAGCGCCGACCACGACCCCGCCCACCGGAACCGCCGACGAGAGCAGGCCATTGCCGTAGTTGAACGTTCCCCGCTTCGTCGCACGCGTGACTGGGCAGGACACGGCCGGATCCGGAAGCCGCACACGCAGCCCCATCCACCGCCGGTAGCGCGACACCCTCGGCACCGTCTGCACGAAGAAACGCCGCCCGAAGCTGTATCGAGCGCACTCGGAACACCACGCGGCGACGGCATACGGCCCCGTATCGAGCGGGGGAACTCTGAATGTCAGGATCCCGTGACCGTTTCTGTCGGGAACGATGCGACCGACGAAGTGCAGCCTCGGATCGAAGCGAGAGCTCGCCTCGCCGGCAATGTCGGCGCGAGCCAGATACACGCGAATCCCGTTGCGCAGGGGAGGTTCGCGGTCATCGAGAGTGAAGCCCGCCGGAGTTCCGCCGAGGCGGACGGTGACGACATCGCCGGCGTCGGCTGACGTGGGCTTGAAGAGGAAGAACAGCGCCGCGTGTGCGGAGGCGACGGCGAACACGGTCGCGCCGAGCGCCACCGCCGCGAGCACGCCCAGCCGACGCACCATCAGACGATTGTGCCGGATGCGACGACCTTGTCCACCAGCTCGCGGACGCGTCGCGCGTACTCCTCCGGCGTCGTTACCCATCGCTCGACGCGTCTACGCCCCTCGGCGCCGAGGCGTTCCGCGAGCTCGGGCTCTGACAGGACGCGGACGAGCGCGTCCTCGAGCGCGCCGGCGTCTCCCGGCGGGACGAGGACTCCGGTCTCGCCGTCCGCGACGACGTCCGGGATCCCCCCGACGCGGCTCCCGACGACAGCGCGTCCCGCGGCAACCGGCCTCGATCACGACGCGGCCCATCCCCTCCGAGCGCGAGGGCAGGACGAGCAGCGTGGACGCGTCGAGAGCGGCTGCGACTCCTTCGGCCGGGAGCGACGGCGTCCACTCGACGCGTCCCGGAAGCTCCTCGACGAGGGCCGCCGCGAGCGGAGCGAGCGTCCCGTCTCCGACCACGTGCAGCACCGAGCCGGGTACGCGCGCCGCCACGCGCCGCCACGCGTCGGCGAGCACGTCGAACGCCTTGTACCGCTCGAGCACGCCGACGAAGAGCGCGCGCGGCGCCTCCGGCAGGCGGCGCGACGGGCTGCGCCGTGAACGGCGCGAGATCCATGAACGCGGGGAACTCCGCGGCCGGTTCGATCCCGGCGGCGCGTACGAGCTCGGACGTGTACTCGCTGATCGTGCGCACGCCGGTAGCGCCGCGGAGCGCCCGGCGCGCGAGCGCGTCCGAGACCGGGTCGAGCAGCCGCCGCGCTCGCGAGCCGTAGAGGCGCGTCGGCGCTCGCCAGTCGCCGTGCAGGTCGAGGACGACCGCGGTGTCGGAGCGGGCGAGACGTCGCGCGAGGAGCGCGAGCGCGGTCTCCTGGGCTCCCTGCGCGATCACGGCTTCGGGGCCGAAGCGCCGCAGCTCCCGCGCGATGCGCGCCGGCAGTCGCAGGTACCAGAGCGGGCCGTCGAGCATGCGCAGCGGGAACGGGCGCGCGAGCGCGAACCGCTCGTCCGCGGGCGCCTTGCCGTCGAGCGCGGTCCCCAGCTGTCGCCAGTCGAGCTCGCCGGAGAGCGCGTCGAAACGCCGCTCGAGGGCGGGCGCGAGCGGGAAGCGGAGTCTCGCTCGACCCACGAAGAGCACCTTCGGACGAGAGCCGGAAGTGGGGTCAGGCTTCAGCCTGACCCCGGTGTTGGGTGTTCGCGATGAGAACCTCAAACCGGGGTCAGGCTAAAGCCTGACCCCCACGGTTGGTGGCGGCTTCGAGGATCTCCTCGAGCCGCGCGTAGAGACGCGCCGCGTCGAGATGTGCGACGGACGGCGCCGCGTTGGCGGACATCCGCTCGCGCAGCCCCGGCTCATCGATGAGGCGGCGGATCGCGCCCGCGAGCGCCTCCGCGTCACCCGCGGGCACGAGCAGTCCGTTCTCGCCGTCCCGTACGAGCTCGGGCACGCCGCCGACGGCCGTGGCGACCACGGGCGTGCCGACCGCGAGCGCCTCGACGACGGTATGCGGGAAGTTCTCCCACGACGAGGAGAGGATCGACGCATCCGCGGCGCGGAAGAGCGCGAGGACCTCGTCCCGGCCGAGCGGCCCGACAAAACGGACACGGCCGTCGAGGCCACGGTCGGAGGAGGCCTGTCGGACGAGAGACAGGTCCGGTCCGTCGCCCGCGACGACGAGTGAGACGCCCTCGACTCGTGCCACCGCGTCGAGCGCGATTTCCAGCGATTTTTGGCGAGTGATGCGCCCTGCGAACGCGAGCGTCGGGCCCTTGATCCCGAATCGCAAACGCGCCAGTTCGTGTTCGGGAATGACCGGAAGAGACGGTGCCGCGTTCGGAATTACCGAGACGCGATCCTCACGCACGCCCCAGCGGACGGCGAGCGCGGCGAGGTACGCGCTCGGGCAGACGAGGTGGTCGACACGCTTGAGCGCCCGATTGCGCGCGCTCCGCAGGAGCCCGACACGCGCGCCGCCGCCGAAGCGCTGGAACTCGTCGAGATCGCCGTCGAAGAGCCCGAACCGGCGCGCACGCTCGTACGCCTCGTCGGCCACGAGCTTGGCGACGAGCGGCCGCCGCCCCACCGAGGAAGCCAGCGACGCCCGACCGAGCATGCTCGTCGCGTAGACGACGTCGGCGGCCGACGCGTGGCGGGCGACCGAGGCCGCGACGGCCGCATGCCGGGCGCCGCGCGGAAGCCGGCGCGAGACCCAGTGAATCGGATAGTCGCGCGCGGCCGGAGCCGCATCGGCGGTCGTGACCACCTCCACGCCGTGGCCACGCTCGCGCAAGAAGGTCGCGAGCTCGGGAGCGTGGCTCGCCGGCCCGCCGACGTCCGGCGGCCAGATCCCCGAGACGATGAGGACGTTCACGGGACGACCGCGCCGCCGTCGGCTCCTGCTCGCGCGGCTACGTCGAGCCGGAGCCGCGAGATCGCGACCGCCCACGCGGCGGCGAACACGACCGTCGCCACGAGCACCGCCACGGCAGCGCCCGTCGCGCCCCACTCCGCGCCGAGCACGGCCACGAGCGGGATCACGACAAGTGCTTCGAGCCCGTGCGTCACGATTCGCAGCCGCGGACGTCCGACGGTCACGGGCAGTGACTTCGACCAGCCGAGCGCGAACTGGATCGCGGCAGAGACGAGGATCACGCGCGCTGCGTCGACGGCGCCGAGATACTGGGCGCCGAAGACGAACTCGATCAGCCACGGCATCGCCCAGAACGCGAGCGGAACCGCGACGACCATGAGCCCCGCGGCCACGAGCGTGTACGTGCGCACACCCGCGAGGACGCTCCGCTCCTTCCCGTGCTCCCACGCGCGCGTCTGGTCGGTGAGGAGCATGAGCCGCGCGGGCGAGCTCGCCGCGACGAGACCGATCTGGGGCGCTTGCGCGATCCGGAAGAGAGCGAGCTGGGTCGTGCCCGCGACGACGCCGAGGATGCCCGGCACGAGCGTGGTCCGGAGCGCGACGACCCCGGTGCCCGCGCTGGACTGAAGGACGAACGAGATCACTTCTGCGCGCTCCTCTCCGAGCGGCTCCGACGGTGCCGACGGGAAGCGCCGAAACGCGACGAATCCCGCGACCGACACCGCCGCGGTCGCCACTGCCTGCGCGACAACGATCGCTGCGACTGTCTCGGTCACGCCGTACTGCGCGCCGATCGCAATCGCACAGAGGCGGAGCAGCATCGCGAACGTCTGGTACGCGCCTCGCAGGTCGTAGCGGCCGTGGAGGAGGAGCGCGGTCGCGCCGACGTTCTCCGTCGCCTGCACGAGCGGGAGCAGCGAACCGACGAGGATCGCGGCCGTGAGCCCGTCCGCGTCGAAGATCGCGTCAGCGAGAGGAGCGAGCGCGACGAGGGCGATTGCCGCGAGCACGCCGCCGGCGGCCTTCAGCTGCAAAGCCCGGACGAAGAGCCGCCGCAGCTTCCCCCACTCCTCGCCCACGACATAGCGGAAGCCGAACTTCGTCAGCGGCTCCTCGACCGTGAGATCGAGCAGCACCTGGAAGAAGCCGACGGCAACGAGCGCCGTCGCGTAGAGGCCGAAGTCCTCGAGTCCGAGGACGCGCGCGGCGACGACGGAGCCCAGGAAACCGAGGACGACGGAGGCGTACACCCACCCGGCCGTCGCCGAACGGCGCCAGAAGACGCGGGAGGCCATCGCGGAGTCAGTCTAGAGTCCGCCTCCGGATGCGCACCGCTCACCTTCGGTTCGCGGTCGTGGGGGAAACCATGTTTCCGCACGATTTGCCGCGACAAGAATCCGCGGGAGCGGATTCTTGTCTGGCGAAAGGCGAGGGTGCCCCCTTCTTCTTGAAAGCGTGGGGGACGCGGCAGATGGTGGAGGAACCTCCCGGTTCCCCCACACCCCCTCCACTGGTCCGCTTCGCGGACAAGGCGCTCCGCGCCTTCCCCACACCCCTCCACGCTCAAGGGCCACGGAGTGGCCCGTGAGGAGTCTCCTGAGCCGAGATTCGGCTGGCGCGCTCGTCCTCGCGCTCGCGGTCCCGCTCCTGTTCTTCCACGAGCGCTACCAGCCGACGCTCGAGGTGGACTGGCAGTCGACGTCCGTCGAGATCCGCCTCTCGGACCTGGCGGTGCTGCTCGTCCTCGTCGCGGCGATCGTCTCGGGAGCGCGGCTCGGCTCCGGCCGGCTCGGCGCCGCCCGCATCCTCTGGCTGCCGGGGGCCGCGCTCATGATCTGGCTCGCGTTCCAGGCGTTCCGGCCGGTGTCGATCGACGACGCACGCTTCGAGGACCACCTCGTGAGCTTCCTCAAGTTCGGCGAGTACGCCCTGCTCGCCCCGGCCGTACCGCTCCTCGTCCGACGCGCACAGGACCTCGCGATCGTGCTCGGGAGCCTCGTGCTCTGGTCGGTCGTGGCGACGACGGTCGCGCTCGTGCAGTTCTTCGGCGTCGACATCTTCGACGCGTGGAACCCCGGGTGGAGGCAGCCCTCGTTCCTCGGGCACCACGATCTCGCGGCACTCTCCGCGCTCGTCGCAGCGCTCGCGGTCGCAGGAATCGTCTGCGGCGCGCGTCGTCTCCCGTCGCCGCAGCTGTTCCTGCTGTCGCTCCTGTCAGGCGCGCTCGGCCTCATCGTCGCCGGGTCGCTGGCCGCGGCGGCGGGCTTCGCGGTCGGCGCCGTCGGAGCGATGCTCATCGCGCGCAGCCGCTTCGAGGTCTCTTCGCGGCGGTTCATAGCGACGCTCGCGCTCGTCGCCGTCGTCGCCGGGGGCGTAACCGCAATTCGCGCCGACTCGCTCGAGGAGTTCGTGCGCTTCCTCGGCATCAGCGAGCGGCGCGACCCCGAGGGCGTGGAGACCTACTCGCAGCGGACGGTGCTCGCGTACATCGGCGTGCGGATCTGGGAGGACAACCCGATCATCGGCGTCGGCTGGCAGCGCTCCTCGCGCGCCGAGGTCTTCGAGGAGTACCTCGCCGACGCGCGGGAGAGGTTCCCCGACGTGGTCGACCAAGCCTTCCCGGCGCCAGGACGCGAGTGGGGCGTGCAGAACCTCTACATCCAGATGCTGGCCGACGCGGGGGCGATCGGGCTCATCCTTCTGATCGCCGTCGGAGCAGGAGGCATCGTGCTCGCGTGGAGGACGGTGATGCACGCTCCCCGGCCCTGGGCCGCGGGCGCCGGAGTCGCGGTCGTCTGCGGGCTGCTCACGCTCGCGGGCGAATGGGCGTCGCTCGGCATCGTCGCCGGGATACCGATCCAGGCTGCGACCTGTCTCGTGCTCGGGCTCGCCGCCGCGGGGGCGGCGACGGTGGAGGACGAGACCGGTGTGTGAGCCCGGGTGGTGCGCTGGGGTCAGGCTGAAGCCTGACCCCCTTCGGCGGTAGGCTCGGCCGCGTGAAGGCGCTCGTCACCGGCGGCGCGGGCTTCATCGGCTCGAACCTCGTCCGTGCGTTGCTGGCGCGCGGCGACGACGTGCGGGTGCTCGACAACTTCTCGACGGGCAATCGCTCGAACCTGGCGGAGCTCCTCGGTGAGGTCGAGCTCGTCGAGGGCGAGCTGCGGAGCTACGAGCGGGTGCACAACGCGGTTCGCGGCGTCGAGGTCGTCTTCCACCTCGGCGCGCTCGGGTCGGTGCCACGCTCGGTGCAGGACCCGCTCACCTCGGGCGCGGTCAATGTCGAGGGGGCGTTGAACGTGCTGCTGGCCGCGCGCGACGAGGGCGTGAGGCGCGTCGTCTACGCGTCGTCCTCGTCGATCTACGGGAACCAGGCGGAGCTGCCGCTGCGCGAGACGATGGCACCCGATCCGATCTCGCCGTACGGGGTCGCAAAGCTCGCGGCGGAGCGCTACTGCGTCAGCTTCACGCGGGTCTACAGCTCGTTCGAGACGGTCGTGCTCCGCTACTTCAACGTCTTCGGGCCGCGCCAGGACCCGCGCTCGCAGTACGCGGCGGTCGTCCCGCTGTTCGTGACCGCGATCGCGGCCGGCGAGCCGGTGACGATCTTCGACGACGGCGAGCAGTCGCGCGACTTCACGTACGTCGACAACGTCGTCGCCGCGAACCTGCTCGCGGTCGATGCGCCGGGGGCGAGCGGGCGGATCTTCAACATCTCGTCAGGCGCGCCGGCGACGGTGAACGAGCTCGCCGAGACGATCGGCCGCCTGCTCGACAAGCCCGTCGAGCGCCGGTACCTGCCGCCGCGCCCGGGAGACCTTCGCAACTCGTGGGCGGACGTCGGCGAGGCGCGCGAGGCGCTGGGGTTCGAGCCGTCGGTGACGCTCGAGGACGGGCTCAGGCGCACGGCCGACTTCCTCCTCCGGCCATGACCGAGAGCGCCGTACCCCGCGGCCGTAGCGTGGATTCCGGTCCTGCGCACCAATGAGCAGAAAGGAGCACGACATGACGCACGCATTCGGCTCGCTCGAGGAGCTGGGCTCGGGCTACGGGTTCAGGAAGGTGCGGGTACCGCTGGGCGTGACTGCCTTCGGCGTGAACGCGATCGTGTACCCGCCCGGCTACGAAGGCTTCCACCACTACCACGACGTCCAGGACGAGCTCTACTTCGTCCACTCGGGCTCGGCGCGGGTAGAGGTCGAAGGCGAGGAGCGGACGCTCGGACCGGGTGGCCTGATGCACGTCGAGTCGACGACGCCGCGCAGGGTGTCGAACGCAAGCGAGACGGAGGATCTCGTCCTGCTGGTGATCGGCGGCAAGGGCGGCTACGTCGAGCGCGACGGGCACATGGTCGACGAGGCCGACATCGCGCGGCGCGCGGCGTTCGGCCGGGAGGGTGGCGGTAGCGCGGCCTAAGCGGCCGGGCGGATCGCGGTGAAGACGATGTCCTGCGCCAGCAGCCGCGGGTGCAGTGGCCGGTAGCGTCCGCCGACGTAGGTCACGCTGACTTCGTCGAAGTCGTCGAGCAGCTCGAGGAGCTGATCGCCCGAGAACATGCGCAGGTGCGTGGGGTCGGGCTCGGGCGGCTTCCCGCGCAGGAAGCGCAGGCGGCGCTGGATGTTGAACGCGTTCGGCACCGAGCCGACGAAACTCCCGCCGGGCTCGAGGACCCGCTCGACCTCGGCTACGAGCGTCTCCGGGAATGCGAGGTGCTCGAGAAGTTCACCCGCGACGACGGCATCGAAGCTCTCGTCAGGGAAGGGAAGCGGCTCCCCGACATCGGCGACGACAGGCACGATCCCGCGCTCCTCCGCCTTCGCGAGCGCGGCCTCGTCGACGTCGACGCCCACGACGTCGTTCCCCCGGAGGAAGTGCTCCGTGAGCGCGCCGGAGCGGCAGCCGAGGTCGAGCACCTTGTGCCCTTCGCCGATTGCGTCCTTGAAGATCGGGATGCGCTCGGGCACGAAGACGAACTCGCCGTCGTTCCGGCGTTCGCGGTGGTGCCGCTCGTAGATCTCGCCGAGAGACATCGTTACGTCGGGCTCACGGCTGCCTCGCGGCCGAGCGATGCGATCGTCCTGCGCAGGCCGTCCTCCAGCTCGATCGTCGGTTCCCAGCCGAGCAGGTGCTTCGCGCGCGTGATGTCCGGCTGGCGCACCTGCGGGTCGTCCACCGGCAGCGCCTCGTAGACGATCTCGCTCGAGGAGCCCGTGAGGCGGATGACGGTGTCCGCGAGCTCGAGCAGTGTCTTCTCGTCCGGGTTGCCGATGTTGACGGGGAGGTGCTCGTCCGACTCCGTCGAGCAGGACGAGGCCGCGAATCAGGTCCTCCACGTAGCAGAAGCTCCGCGTCTGCGAGCCGTCCCCGAACACCGTCACGGGCTTACCCGCGAGCGCCTGGCGGAGAAACGTCGGGATCGCGCGGCCGTCGTTGGCGCGCATGCGCGGGCCGTAGGTGTTGAAGATGCGGACGATCGCGGTGTCGACGCCCTGCTGGCGGTGGTACGCCATCGTCAGCGCCTCTGCGTAGCGCTTCGCCTCGTCGTAGACCCCGCGAGGGCCGATCGGGTTCACGTTCCCCCAGTATGTCTCCGGCTGCGGGTGGACTTCGGGGTCGCCGTACACCTCGCTCGTCGAGGCGAGGAGGAGGCGCGCGCGCTTGACCTTCGCGAGGCCGAGCGCGTGGTGCGTCCCGTACGAGCCCGTCTTCAGCGAGTGCAGCGGCATTCGCAGGTAGTCGATCGGGCTCGCGAGGGCGGCGAGGTGGTAGACGAAGTCGACGGGCTCGTCGACCCAGATCGGCTCGATCACATCGTGGTTCACGAACGTGAAGGCGTCGTCCCGTAGGTGGGCGATGTTCTCGAGAGACGAGACGACGAGGTTGTCGACGCAGATGACGCGGTGGCCGCGCTCCAGCAGCGCCTCGCAGAGGTGGGAGCCGAGGAAGCCGGCGCCGCCGGTGACGAGTGAGGTCGGCATCGTCCGATGCTAGCCGCGCGTGCGGCGAGCCAGCATCCCTCCTTACGACATCGTTACCCGCGTTCCTCCGACTCCGCGACGCTGCCCTGCCATGCGCGGTAGTCCACGACCGCGAGCACGATCGCCCCGAGTACGAGCCCGGTTGCGACGAGAACGGCCGCTTCCGCGTCGGCGAAGGTGACGATCAGCAAGCCGACAACCGCAAGCGCCGCGGCGAGCTTGATGCGCGTGGACATCTTGCTCCGGAGCCACGCCTGACCTCCACAGGCGGAGCCTAGGCTTGGGGGCCAAGGCGCAGCAGCAGACGCCAGAACCAGTGTCTGACACTGGGAGTGTCAAGACTTCGCACCGATCGATCCACACTCGGCATCCACCTGCATCCCTCGGAGCTACCGTCGAATCGATGGCCGCAGCTTCCTGCGGTCGAGCCTTACCCGACGGCTTCTTCCACGTCGTCTCACGCGGCGTCTTCGGCGCGCCGGATCTACCTCGACGACCTGCGACCGCAAGCGCTTCGCTCGAGCGTCTCGCGCGCTGCGCGCAGCCGCCACGACTGGGTCGTGCCACGCGTACTGCCTCATGGGAACCCACTACCACCTCGTCGCCGAGACGACCCGGCGCCGACTCTCGGCCGGCATGCAGCGACCTGAACGGCCGCCACGCGCTTGCGCTTCAACCGGACGCCACGGCCGGTACGGCGCACGTCTTCGGCGGAGCGCTACTCGGTCCGCGTCGATCGACGACGAGCAGTACCTCTTCGACGCCTGCGCTTACGTCGTGCTCAACCCTGTCAAGGCCGGGCTCTGCGACCGTGCCGAGGAGTGGCCGTGGTCGTTCAGCACCTTCGGACTCGCAGCGACCTGAGCAGTCGAGGCCTCATCGCAGGTCCTTGTTCGCCTCCATGTCGAACCACATCGCGAACAGCGTGAGCTGCAGCCCGGCGATCAGCAGCACCGCGACCAGCACGATCGTCGCCGGAGTGATCTCGTTCCCCGCGAGCCGGAGCACGACCTCGAGCGCGCCCAGCACGAGCCCGGCGACGCTCATCAGCACGCCGAACACGTAGAAGAACACGAGCGGGTGGAAGTCGCGGATGACGTACTTCTGGGCCATCCGCCACCAGAAGCCCTTGAAGAGCAGCCACGAGATCCGCGGCACGACGCGGCGCAGCTTGATCCCGGACGTCTCCCCGACGTCGTAGATCGGCCGCGACGGGACGTCCCGCACCCGCGCGTTCTGCACGTTCAGGTGCACGAGCATGTCGTTGGGGAACCCGTAGCCCGGATACACGCTCTCGAAGTCGAGCCGCCGCAGCGCGTCGCGCGAGATCGCCGTGTAGCCCGCCTGCGAGTCGGCGACGTGCCAGTACCCGGACGCGATCTTCGTGAGCAGCGAGAGCACGGCGTTGCCGAGGTAGCGCGTCCGCGGGATGACCTTCCACGCTTCGCCGGACACGAGCCGGTTCGCCTTCGCGTACTCGACCTCGCCGCGAGCGACCGGCCCGACGAGGTCTGCCAGCTCCACGGGATCCATCTGGTTGTCAGCCGCCATCACGCACGCGACATCGATTTCCTCCTCGAGCGCGCGCCGGTATCCGGAGAGAATCGCCGCACCGACGCCCGCGTTCCGCTCGTGTCGGATGACCTCGATCCGCGCATCGCCGACCTCGCGAGCCCGCTCGGCAGTCGCGTCATGCGAGCCGTCGTCTACGACGTAGATGCGATCGACGAACTCGGGAATGCCGCGGAGCGTCTCGCCGACGAGCTGCTCCTCGTCGTAGGCCGGGACGACGACCGCGACGCGCTTCCCGTCGAGCATCAGGCCGCTCGTGCGCAAGACCGGAATCCCCGAGTGGGGATTCCGGTCGCGCGGTGGAGCAAAGGACCTGAAGCGCGGCCGCTTCGCGGCCGCGATCGCTCCGCGTTCATGTCGAGCTCCTAGGGCGGCGGCGCGCGAGGATCGGCTCCGCGGCGAGCGCGGCGACGGCGCCGACGAGCAACCCGACCAGCGCCCCGACGAGGAGCGACGTGCGGCTCGACCGCGCGGTCGTCTTGACCGCGGCCGCGTCCTCGACGACTCGGCTCTTCTCGACGTTCTCCGCGAGGATGAGGAGCTGGCGCGATTCGAAGAGGTCGTCCTGGAGCGACGTGCGCCGCGCGTCGGCGGTCGTGATCGTCGCGTTCAGGTTCGCGCTCAGCAGCAGCCGCTGGTCGAGCGGGATGGACTGGTCCCGGATCAACGCGTCCTGCTGCCGCTGCGCCGCCTGGATGCGTGACTCGACCGCCTCGAGCTGCGACTCGCTCACCTCGACCTGCTGCTCGAGGGCCTCCGTCTTCTCCTGGACGTACGAGGAGACGTTCTCGACGACCCTCGCGGCAAGCGCGTCGGCCGCCTGCTCGATCTTGCGCGGCCCGGCGTCCCCCTTCACGCCGATCTCGACGAGCGGGTTTGTCCCCGCTCGCGGAACCCCGGTCGGGAGGATCTCCCGCGTGGAGATCGACGACCGGAGCTTCGAGACCGGAATCCCGGTCGCGCGCGACACGTCCTCGAGCACCGCCTCCGAACGAACGATCTCGCCCACGGTGCGCGGGTTCGTCGCGAGGCTCTGGATCTGGCCGCCGCCGAGCGGCGCGAAAGGCTGGCCGAGGTAGACGATCGTTTCCGCCCGCCAGACGGAGCCTCCGGAGAGTGCGAGCGCGAGACCAAGTACGGCGCCGACGACGACTCCCCCGACCGGAAGCCACCATCGCAGCTTCAGGCGCTGCCAGGCAGAAGCGAGATCGACCTCCTGCTCTTCGAGATCCGGAGCGCGGCGGCCGCTCATCGGGCCGCGACCCTATCAGCGGCCCAGCGCCACTGTGCCTCGAGCCCGTCCCGGAACGACGTCCGCGGCTCCCAGCCGGTGACGGCGCGGATGCGGCTCGTGTCCGCCGCAGTCCGCGACTGGTCGCCTTCACGGCGAGGCGCGGGAATGAGCTCGAGCGTACGTCCGGAGACCTCGGCCAGCGTCTCGATCGCCTCGAGCATCGTGACCTCCTCGCCGCCGCCGACGTTCAGCACCGCCCCCGCCGGCGCGCGCTCCATGGCGAGGATCGTCGCCTCGACCGCATCGTCGACGTAGGTGAAGCTCCGCGACTGCGTCCCGTCCCCGTGCAGCTCGAACGGTCGCCCTTCCATCGCGTAGGCGATCATCTTCGCGAGCGCCATGTCCGGTCGCTGCCGCGGCCCGAAGATCGTGAAGTAGCGGACGACCACCGCGTCGAGTCCGAACTCCTTCGCGTACGCCACCGCCAGCTGCTCGCACGCGAGCTTCGTGATCCCGTACGGCGAGAGCGGATGCGGCCGCGTGTCCTCGGACGTCGGATACGACTCGGCGTCGCCGTAGATCGACGACGACGACGCGAGCAGCGCGCGCGCTCCGCGCTGCAGCGGCCGCACTCGAAGACGCGCTGGCTCGCGAGCACGTTGCGTTGCACGTAGAGCGGGAAGACGCCACCGAAGCTGCTGACGCCGGGCTGCCCGCCGAGATGGAAGACGCCGTCGACGCCGTCGAGATCGAGCGAGTCCGTCTCGAGATCGACGCGCTCGACCGGAAGGCCGGCCGCGTTCTCCTCCTTCCGCGTCGGGTCGTAGTAGTCGGTGAACGAGTCCCAGCCGACGGCGTCGTGGCCGCGCTCGAGGAGCGCGCGCAGGAGGTGCGAGCCGATGAAGCCGGCCGCGCCGGTGACGACGTAGCGCATGACCGGCGAAGACTAGAGAGCCGCAGGGAAGGGCGTCGCTGCGATCGCGGCCGCGAAGCGGCTCCACGTTAGGGACTCTGCGCCACGGAGATCCGCGCTAGCGGACATCCGTGATGCGCGAAGCATCTGCACGGCGCGCGACGACGAGGAGGATGTCGCCGAAGCCGAGGTCGGGCAGGCGCGCGTCCACACGGTTGAGGAACCGCCGCAGGCGCGGGGAAGCGCCGACGATGCTGAACCGGAACGTCCGCGTGCGCTCGATCTCGAGACCCGCCGCCTCCAGAAGGCCGACGAGCTCGCGGCGCGAGAACGTCCTGTGCGGGAAGTCGATCTTCTCGCGGTAGTTGCGCTTCCGCAGGAGGGTGGCGACGAGCCAGCGCGGCGCGTTCAGCACCTGCGTGATGCGCCGCGCGCGGTTGTCCGTCGAGAGCAGCAGACGTTCCGCCCGGCCGCAGCACGCGCGCGAGCTCGCGGAGTACCCGCAGCCGGATCGAGCAGGTGCTCGACGACCTGGATCGAGACGACGAGGTCGAACTCGGCGTCGCCGAGGGGAAGCTGCTCGAGGTTCCCGCGGACGAGCTCCGGGTCGAGGCCGGCCGCGGCCGACGCCCTGCGCGCGGTGGCGAGGATCGAGTCGGCGATGTCGACGCCGACGACGCGCGACGGCACCGGGCCGAGCGAGGCAAGCGCGGCGAGAAACCGCCCGTCTCCGCAGCCCGCGTCGAGGTAGGCGCCGACAGGAAGAAGCGCCGCGATCTCCTCGGTGAGAACGGCGAACTTGCGGTCGAGCGTCGGGTCGGGGACGACCGGCTGCGCGTAGTCCTCGCTACCGCGAAGCTCGTAGACCTCGCGCAGCGAGTCCGAGGGCGCGACGTCCATGTCCGTCACGGACACGACTCAAGCAGGCGGGGCGGCGGTTGACAATGGCTCCACCGGTGCAAGCGACCCGTCGTCGGCGCGACGGAGGCACACCTCGGAGAAGAAGCGCGTCATCGTCACCCCCTCCTCGAACTCGCCGAGTCGCGGCTCCGGCCTCTCGCCGCGCGCAAGCGCGAGCGCGAGCTCCGGGTAGCGGCTGCCGGCAGCCAAGGGAACGGGGAAGCCGCCGCCGAAGCGCGTGTTGACGTCCGTCACCGGGAGGCTGCCGTCCGGCTCGCGGAAGCACTGCACGTTCGCCGGACCCTTGATCCCCACCGTCTCGGCGACGAGGCGGCCATGCTCGATCAGCTCGAGCGTCCTGAATCGACGTGCCCTTGATGGACTCGCCGCCCTTGGACATGACCATCGTCCGTGGAATCGCGTTCAGGCAGCGCCCGTCGAGGTCGCAGAAGACGTCGATCGAGAATTCCTCCCCTAGACAAGCGCTCCTGGACGAACGACGGCACGTCCGTGTAGCCGAGGAAGAACGCGAGCTGTTCGGGATCCTCCGAACGGTAGATATGGCGAGAACCGAATCCCTGCCGCGCCTTGACGAGCAGCGGGTAGCGCGCGTCGTCCGGGACGTCCTCGGGCGCCCAGCTTCGCGGCGAGGCGATGCCGCGCTCGACGAAGAACGCGTGCGCCTCGAGCTTGTCCGACATGAGCTCGCAGACCTCGGCGTCGGGGAGGAGCAGGACCGCAGGCTCGAGCTCTCTCGTGCGCGCGAGAGCACGCGGGTGGTCGAGGTCGTTCAGCGGCACGATCAGCCGCACGTCGTGCTCGCGGACGAGCTCTGCGATCGAATCGACGTACCCGGGGTCCGCGATGAGCGGAACGAGAACGCGGCGGTCGGCGTGGTAGAGCGCGGGCGCGAGCTCGTCGGCGTCCGCGGCGAGCGCGGTCGCGCCGGCGGCGCGGAACGCGCGGACGATGTCCACGCGCTGGCCGGCGCACGTGAAGAGGACGACGGTCACGGTGGCAGAGCGTAACGACGCGCTCGCGGCGAGGACTCCGGCTTCGCGCCGCTAACGTCAGCCCTCGTGGCAACCGGGCCGATCCGCGTCCTCCGCGTCATCGCGCGCCTCAACATGGGCGGGCCTGCGATCCACGTCGCCAACCTGGCGGCCGGGCTCCAGACGCGCGGTTACCAGACCACGCTCGTCGCCGGAAGCCTCGCGCGTGGCGAGGACTCGATGGCCTTCCTCGCGGAGCGGCTCGGAGTGTCGGTCGTCAGCGTCCCGGCGATCCAGCGCGAGGTGTCGGCGATCCACGACGTGCGCTCGGCGCTCACCGTAGCGTCGCTGATCCGGAGCGAGCGTCCGCACATCCTCCACACGCACACGGCGAAGGCCGGCGCGATCGCCCGCGCGGCGGCGATCCTCGCCGGCGACGCGCGCCCGCCCATCGTCGTCCACACCTTTCACGGACACGTCCTCAAGGGCTACTTCGGTCCATCCCGAACGGCGATCTTCCGCCGCGTCGAGCAGACGCTCGCGCGCACGGCCGACGTGCTCGTCGCGGTCAGCCCCGAGGTCCGGGACGAGCTCGTGGAGCTCGGAGTTGCGCCGCGCGAGAAGTTCGCAGTCATCCGGCTCGGCATCCCGCTCGAGGAGCGCCTCGGCGACCCCACCGCGGACGAGGACTACCGGCGCGCGTACGGGATCCCACGCCGGCGCGTTCGTCGTCGGCTGGGTCGGTCGGATGACGGGCGTGAAGGACACGCGCGCGGTGCTCGAGATCGTCGCCGCGGCGCGCGCGCAAGGCGTCGACGCCGTGCTCTGCATGGTCGGCGACGGGCCCGACCGCGAGCGGCTCGAGCAGATCGCGCACGAGCTCGGGATCGCGCGCTCGTGCTTCTTCGTCGGCTACCAGGACGGACGTTGCGGGCTACTACCGACTCTTCGACGCCTTCCTCCTGCCTTCGGTGAACGAGGGGACGCCGGTGAGCGCGATCGAGGCGCTGGCGTCCGGGACGCCCGTCGTCGCGAACCGCGTCGGAGGCGTGCCCGACGTCGTGCGCGACGGCGTGGACGGGTTCCTCGTCGAGCAGGGCGACGTCGAGGGCGCAGGCGCGAAGCTCGCGGCGCTCGCGGGCAACGCCGGTCTCCGGACCGCGATGGGCGAGGCAGGCCGCGCGCACGTCCTCGAGCGCTACGCGGTCTCGAGGCTCGTCGACGACGTCGACCGGCTCTACCGCGCGCTGCTCGAGGCGAAGGGCGTTTCCGTCTAGCGCCAGCCGCCGGTCGCGCCGCGGTAGGTCCCGCGAAAGAGCGCGAGCGGCGTACGCAGCAGGATCTCGAGATCGAGCTTCGGCGAGCGGTTGTCGACGTACCAGACGTCGAGCTCGATCCGCTTCGCCCACGGCAGCGCGGCTCGGCCCGTGCACCTGCGCCCAGCCCGTCAGGCCCGGTCGGATCTCGAGCCGGCGGCGCTGCATGGTCGTCGTACTGCTCGACCTGGTAGCGGAACGTCGGGCGCGGCCCGATGATGCTCATGTCGCCGCGGAGAACGTTCCAGAGCTGCGGCAGCTCGTCGATCGACGTGCGTCGCAGGACGCGGCCCACGCGAGTGATCCGCGGGTCGCCCTGGTCGACCGCGGGCCCCGCCCCGATCTTCTCGGCGCCGACGACCATCGTCCGCACCTTGAGGAGCTCGAAGTCGACGCCGTCCTTGCCGACTCGTGTCTGGCGATACACGACCGGCCCGCCGCTCTCGAGCTTCGTCGCGATCGCGGCCGCCGCGAGGAGCGGGCTCGTGACAACGAGCCCGACGCCCGGCGACGAGCGACGTCGAGCGCGCGGTTCATCTCGTCCCCTTGGCCTTGTCCCACATCTGCGGAGTGCCCGAGCGCAGGTAGCGGACGAGCCCGGCGACGGTCGCCTTCGTGACGACGAAGTAGTAGTAGGCGAGGCCGTGCGCCGGGGATCGCGAGCCGCGCGCGGCCGGCCGCCGCCAGCGCGAGCCACGCGAGCTGGAACACGAGCGCGAGCCGATAGAACCGGCCCGCGTCCGACGAGCGCGACGTTCGAGAGCAGCAGTACGACGTGCAGGAGCCCGCTCGAGTAGCGCAGCACGCGGTGCGAGATCAGCTCGAAGAGGTAGAGCGGCCGCGTCGGCCGCAGCGCGCGACCCGTGACGATGTGCCCCCACGCGCGCGCGATCGTCCGCACCTTGCGCCCGTACTCGTCCTCCGGCTCGCTCGCGGGCTTCTCCACGGCGACCGCCTTCGCGGTCGTAGACGGCGCGAAGCCCGTTCTGCTCCATCAGGTACGGGAAGCCGAAGTCGTGCCCGAACTTGGGGTCGTCCTCGACGTACGCCTCGCGGCGCACCGCGTAGATCGCGCCGTTGCCGGCCGTGATCGAGCTCGCGGTCGACTCCTGCTCGCGCACCCAGACCTCGTAGCGCCAGTACACGCCCTCGAGGTTCGCGCCGTCGGGGCTCTCGAGCCGGAGCTGCCCGCAGACGTAGCCGACCTCGTCGTCCGCGAGGTTGCGGACGAGCTTGCGGAGCGCGTCGGGCTTCCACTCGGTGTTCGCGTCCGTGAAGGCGAGCACGTCGCTCTCCGTCTCGCGTACGGCGCGGTGCTGCGCCGCGACCTTGCCCTCGCGCGGGCAGCGGAGAAGCGTGACGCGCGGCTCGCGCGTGGCGACCTCCTCGACGATCTCGTCGGTGCGATCGGTGGAACCGTCGGAGGCGACGACGATCTGGAGGAGCTCGGCGGGTAGTCGAGCTCGAGCAGGTTCTGACGCGGCGGCCGATGACGTCCTCCTCGTCGTGGGCGGAGACGACGAGCGCGACCGACGGCGTCGCGTCGTCGTCGCGCGCGACCGGGCGCGGGCGGAGCCGGGCGAGCGCGCCCATCGCCGCCGGATAGCCGACGTGCGTCCACGCGAGCGCGCCGACGCGCCCCAGAAAGCGACCTTCGCGATCACGCGGCGAGCAGCTCCCGCACGAGGGCGCGGTAGCGCTCCATCGCGACCACGCGGTCCGCCTCCTCCTCGACGTACGCCGGCCGCGGCGGCCCATCTCCGTCGAGGTCGAGCTCGCCGTCGGCGGCAGAGCGAATCGTGCGGGCGAGGAGCTCGGGGCGGCCCGGCGGGATCACGACGCCGCAGCCCACCTCGCGCACGAGGCGCACGGTCTCGCTCTCCTCGTCGGCGGCCGCGATGACCGGGCGCCCGGCGGAGAGGATCCCGTAGAGCCGGCTCGGGACGACGTACCCGGCGAGCCCCTTCGCGAGACCGACGACGTGCAGGTCGGCGCTCGAGAGCGAGAAGGGCAGGCGCTCGCGCTTCTGGTACGGGAGGAAGCGCACCGCGTCCTCGACCTCCAGACGCTCCGCGAGCGCGAGCATCTCTGCGTGCCGCGCGCCGAAGCCCGCGATGACGATCTGGATGTCGTCGCGGTCGCGCAGGAACGTCGCCGAGCGGACGAGGCTGTCGAGATCCTGCGCGTGCCCGACGTTCCCCGAGTGCATCACGACGAACTTCGAGTCGAGCCCGTGCTGCGTCGCCCACTCGTTGTCGCGCGGCTGCGGCGTGATCGCTCGCGTGTCGACCCAGTTCGGGATCACGCGCAGCCGGTCGGCCGGCGCGCCCTTCTCCCGGAGCCGCTCGCGCATCGTCTCGCCGATCGCGACGATGCGGTCGGCGCGGCGAAGGTAGGCGCCGACGAGCGCGCCGAGGACGCCGACGACCGCCGGGTTGCGGAGCCGGTCGAGCTCGGTCGCGATCTCGGGGAAGACGTCCTGGCTGATGACGAGCACGGGCGCGCCGAAGCGGCGGCCGACCGAGACGCCGAGGTCGCCGACGATCGGCGGGTCGGTCATGCAGAGGACGAGGTCAGGGGCGGGCCCGCGGAGGGCGTAGGCGCCGGCGGCGGCCAGGTACGAGAAGTAGTTCGCCGCGCGCCGCGCGAGCTCGGCGCGGTCGTACGACGTCGAGGAGACGCGGGTGATGCGGACGCCGTTGTGCTCGGCCATGCGCGGCGCCTCCTCGTGCCCGTGCAGGACTCCGGTCACGACCTCGACGTCGTAGTCCTCGGCGAGGGCCTCGCAGAGCTCCGTCAGGAGGTGGGCGGTCGCCTCGACCCCCGGCCAGTAGTACTGGTTGAGGACGAGGATGCGGGGGCGGCGTCCGTCCCTGGACACGCGCGAAGGCTAGCCGCGGCGCCCGATCGAGTCCTGTCCGGATCGGCGCGCTCGAACCCCGGGTCTGACCCTGTAAACGTGAAAAGTGGGCGCCAATTCATCCCCACCGGACAGGCCTGGTCCGGACCGTGCCTCCGATGGTTGAGCCACACGGCCGCGCGCGCCTTTACAGGGTCTGACCCTGTGAGGTTGACGATTGTGTGCCAATCGCTCCCCAGATCTCGGCCGGATCGGAGAGCGCTTGCCTGGGCGCGTCCTAGCCCGGTCGACCGGCGTCGGCGGCGGCTTCGCGCACCGCCGCCAGGAACCCTTCGACGCTCGGGCCGTAGCCCCAGTCCTGCGCGCGAGCTCGCGCGAGCGGGCGCCGTACCGGCCGCCGGAGGTCGGCGTCGGCCGCCAGCACCCGTAGCGCGGCCGCCGCAGCGCCGACGTCGCCTGCGGACACGAGCGCGCCGTTCTCCCCGTCGACGAGCAGGTCGTGCGCCGCGCCGACGCGGTCGGAGAGCAGCAACGGGAGCCCGCACGCCGCCGCCTCGTTGACGACCACCGCCCATGGCTCGCGCTCCGAGAGCAGCGCGAAGACGTCCGCCGCGACGTACGCCTCGACGATCCGCTCCCACTCGAGGTCGCCGGCGAAGACGGCTCGCACGCCGCGGACGCGCGCAAGATCCTGCAGGCGCTCGCGCTCTGGCCCGTCGCCGACGAGCACGAGCAGCAGCCGCGGCTCGCCCGCCTCGGCCACCGCGTGGACGAGGACGTCGAGCCCCTTCTCCGCCGCGAGCCGCGCGACCGTGAGGACGAGGACGTCGTCCTCACCCGCGCCGAGCGCGTCGCGGAGCTCCGGATCGGCGCGCGGCGAGCCCGTCCGCTCGGCGGCCGAACTCCTCGACGTCGACGGTGTTGGCGAAGACACGCACCCGCTCGGGCGGAGCGCCGCGCTCGATCATCGACCGGCGCGCGAGCGTCCCGGTCACCAGCGCACCCGCCGACGCCGCCGACGACCCGCGGAACGACCGAGCCCTTGATCGCCCTCCGCCAGCCGGGCCGCGGCCCTTCGTCGTGACTCTCGACGACGAGCACGTACGGCACGTCGTGCAGTCCGGCACCACGCGATCGTCGCCTGCGACGTGAACGTGCTCCAGCCGGACACGACGACCACCTCGGGCCGCGCCTCGCCGAGCGTGCGCGCGACGCCCGGGCGTCACCGGATAGTCGTGGTGGAGGACCGTCTGCGCACCCGGGCACCCGCACGCCGCGCAGGAAGACGGCTCGGTGCTGCGGGCTCGACCGTCCACGTCCTCCCCGCGACCGTCCTCGCCGCGTAGATCACGGTGAGCTCGACCTCGGGCATCGCGGCGACACGGTCGAGCAACGGCGCACGGTAAGGCGTCGGCTCGGGGAAGACGGCCGTGACGCGGATCGGCGTCCCCGGAGGCCTGCCGAGCCGCTCGAGCCACGCCTCCGCCCGGCTGCTGCGCCGCTCCTCGTCGCACGGCTGCGCGCGGTGTGGCGTGCGACGGCACGAGCGGGCGTGCCCGGCGCGAGCCGCGCGACGAGCGCGAGGATCCGGCGCCGCTCCCGTCCGGGTGCACGTCCGCGCGAAGCCGCGCAAGCGTGCGTGCCGCGGCACGTCGGGCGCGCGAGGCGCGTCTCGCCCCCTCGAACGCGCGCAGTAGCTCGACGAAGGCCGAAGCCGCGGCGGCCGCGATCCCCTTCGACCGGCTCGCCCGCTCCCGACGCGCCACGCAAGCTCCGCGCGCTCGGCATCGAGCTCGGGCGCGACGGCCGCGATCTCGCGCAGCGCGACCTCGCGCTGGAAGTCCCGCTGGATCCCGCGTCGCCGCCTCGACGCCTGATCGGGATGCACGCGGTACAGGACGAGCGCGTCCGGCAGGTTGTCGCCGTCGGCGTGCACGAGAAGGCGCGTCCAGAGGTCGTAGTCCTCGCTCTCGAGGTAGCTCGCGTCGTACCGCAGCCCGTGCCGGTCGAGGAGCTCGCGGTCGACGAGAACGGTCGGGTGGTAGAAGGGCGAGCTGAAGAGCGACGCCCAGCGAACGGCCTCCGGCCCGGAAGGCATGACCGCGAGCTCGCCCGGGCCGGTCGACCGCGTCGAGCGTGACCACCGCCGTCCCGACGATTCCGAGCGGGGCGCCCGAGCGCAGCCGTGCGAGCTGACGCTCGAGCCGACGCGGAAGCGCGACGTCGTCCGCGTCCAGCCGCGCGACGTAGCGTCCGCGCGCCTCGTCGAGCCCGCGATTCAGCGACGCTGCGAGCCCGAGTCGCTCCTCGTTTCGCAGCACGCGCAGCCGCTCGTCCGCGACCTCCTCGAGGATCTGCGGCGTCGCGTCGGTCGAGCCGTCGTCGACGACGAGCAGCTCGAGATCGGCGACCGTCTGCCGGAGCACGCTCTCGACCGCCTTCCGCAGATAGCGCTCGCCGTCCGAGACGGCGAGGAGGACGGTCACGAGCGGGGCAGTTGCCACGGGCGTCCCGTAGCCTACGGCGCGTGCCGCCGGAGCTTCCGTCGTTCGACCTCGTCGTCGCGACGGTCGGGCGGACGGACGAGCTTGCAGAGCTGCTCGACTCGCTTCGGGCGCAGACGCACCGCGACTTCCGGGTCGTCGTCGTCGACCAGAACGAGGACGACCGCGTCGCGCCGCTGCTCGACGCGTCGGGGCTCGAGACGCTGCGCCTGCGGTCGGAGCTCCGGCCTCTCCCGCGCGCGCAACGCCGCCCTTCCGCACCTGAAGGCGGACGTCGTCGCATTCCCCGACGACGACTGCGCGTACCCGCCGGATCTCCTCGAGCGCGTGGCTGCGACGGCTCGCCGAGGACGCCGAGCTCGACGGCCTCACGGGACGAATCGCGGACGCCGATGGCCGGAGCTCGCGATCGTGGAAGACCGACCGCGCGCTGCTCGATCGGTCGAACCTCTGGAACCGCGCGAACTCCGCGACCGTCTTCCTCCGCCGCGAGCTGGTGGAGCGCGTCGGCCCGTTCGACGAGGAGCTCGGGCTCGGGTCGGGGAAGCCGTGGGCAGTCGGGCGAGGAGATCGACTACCTCGTGCGAGCGCTCGATGCGGGCGCGCGGATCGAGTACGACCCGTCGCTCGTCGTCCGCCACGCGCTCGTGCCGGACGACCCGTCGGTCGGCGCCCGCGACGGCGCGACCGTCGGCTACCTCCTGCGCAAGCACGGCTACCCGGCGCGGATGCGGGCGCGAATGCTCGTGCGGCCGCTCGGCGGCGCGCTCGTCGCGCTCGGTCGCGGCGATCTCGGGCGCGCGCGGTACCACGCGGCGGCCTTTCGCGGCCGGCTGCGCGGGCTGCGCGGAAGACGCCGCTAGTGCCGACCTGGAACTAGGCGTCTCCGGGCGCCTGACACGGCGCGCGACTCCCGCTGCCCTGCCCGAACGTCTCGGCCCCGCCACCACCGTCCCCCAGGGTCACGACTCCCGTGTCCCTACACAAACGGTCATCGAGAGCCTGCCACGGATGGTCACAGGTCCGTGTCGAGTCGCGCAGCCGATCCTCAGTCAGCCCGGCGAAGAGCTCGGCGTGCCGGTCGAGCCACGGCTCGAGCGCGAACCGCTCGACCGCCCGCGCCCGCGCGGCGAGCCGCGTATGTCAGCCCACCCGTCGAGCGCGACCTTCGACCGCCTCGGCGAGCGCCTCCGGCGGCGGCGGCTCGTCCCGCTCGAAGCCGTCGGGATGCGGCACGCCCACGCCCGCCTCGTCCCCGACGAGCTCGACCGTCCCGCCGCTCCGCGGGTACACGACCGGCAGCCCGCACGCCATCGCCTCCAGCACGAGCGTCGGGCACGGGTCGTTCACCTTCGTGTGCAGGAGCACGTGCGCCTGCCGGAAGATCGCCGGCGCGTCGCGCTGCGCGTACTCGCCGAGCACGCGGACTCGACCCGTCAGGCCGTGCTCCTCGACGAGCGAGCTCGACCGGCGTCACGACCCGCCCCGTCACCACCAGCTGCGCGCCCGGCTGCCGCGGCACGAGCGCGGCAAGCGTGGAGAGCGCGAGCTCGAGCCGGTACTCCTGCGTCTGGTCGCCGCCGAGGAGCAGCACCGGGCCCACCGTCGGGCGGCGCCTCCGCGGGCGTGAAGCGATTCACGTCGACCGCATTCGGCAGCACCTCCCACGACCCGCGCGGCTCGCCGAGGAAGCTGTCCGCAGACCGCCTCGCGAACTCGCTCTGGTACAGGACGTGGTCGGCCGCGTAGCAGCGCGCGCCGCATCGGCGCGTTGATCCGATGCGTCGCCTCGCCCGCCCAGCCCGGGTACGCGACGCCGTCCTGGTTCAGCGACCACCGGGATCCCGCGCCGCCGGGCGAGCCAGAGCAGCGGCCCGAGATCGCGCGGCAGCCCGTTCGAGCCGAGGTAGAGGACCGAGAAGCCGACCGGCGTGTTCGGGAAGCGCTCCGCGAGCTTCTGCAGCTTCGCCGTCCCGCCCGCGGCGCGCTCGCCCGGCGCGGGCACGTCGTCCTGGCCGTAGAAGACGCGGACGCCCGGCTCCGGCTTCCCGGCGACGAGCAGCCGCGCCCAGCGCTCCGCCGCCCGCGTCGTAGCGGCCCGACGCGTTCCGCGCTCAGATCCACCGCGTCGACTCCGGCATCGCGACGAACCCGCGCAGAAGCTCGCGCCAGCGCGGGCGAAGCGCGTCGTACGAGTTCGCCTCGGCCGTCGCGCGCCCCTCGCGCAGCACGCGACGTGAGCTCGTCCGACGCGAGCCGCCGCAACCCCCGCCGTCGCCTCCACGAGCGCATCCACGTCGTCGACGTCCGCGAGCCAGCCGTTCTCGCCGTGCCGCACGAGATCGGTCGCCTGCCCGGCACGCGTCGACACGATCGGGACGCCGATCGCCATCGCCTCGAGCACCGCCCGCGGCCCGCCTTCGTCGCGCGAGGTCACGAGACAGACGTCGATCGCGTCGTACGCGCGCGCGACGTCCTCGACGCTCGGCAAGAGCACATGCCGAGCCGGGATCCCGAGCCGCTCGAGCCCGGCGAGCACGTACCCGCGCGACGGCCCGGTCACGAGCACCACGAGCTCGGGAATGCGCTCGCGCAACCGCTCGAGCACGGCGAGGAGCACGTCCGGCCCCTTGATCAGCTTCGGCTCCAGCCCCTCGTCCCCAGCCGACCCCGTCCTTCTGGAACGAGCCGACGACGAACGCCGACTCCGGCAGGTCGAACGCGCGGCGCGCAGCCACACCGCGACGCTGCGCTCCGAAACGCGAAAGCCTCGGTGTCGATCCCGATCGGGATCCGGTGCACCTTCTCCCGCGCGATTCCCGTCGAGAGCACGAGCGCCTCCATCTCCGCGTTCGTCACCTGCACGCGCGAGATCTCCTCGTGCCGCCGCCGCAGCGTGTCGAAGCACTCGTCGAACTCGGGCATCCCCGGCGTCCCCGGCCGGCCGTGGAAGTACGCGAAGCCGAGCCGGTTTCCGCCCCGCCTCTCGACCTCGTGGAGCAGCAGCGTGAACTGGCTCAGGTGGAAGATCGACTGCCGGTCGACGCCCTTCGCCCAGCGCCGCGGCCCGACTTCGACCCCGAGCGCGCCGGCCGTCCGCCCGAGCTGGCGCGCCTCGTAGTCGAGCACCCAGCCGGGCGCGTCCGGGACGACGAAGAGACGCGAGTAGTCGGGCCAGCCCCGCGTCCGCAGGCCGGCGGCGGCGCGGCGCAGCGGTCGCGCGACGGGTGCAACCAGCCGCCGCGACAACTCAGGTGTCGGCCAGGCTCGGCTCGAGCTGAGCCCGCAGCCGCGCGACGTCGGCGTCGACGAGCAGCTGCACGAGACTCTCGAAGTCGACCTCGGGCCGCCACCCGAGCCGCTCGCGCGCCTTCGACGCGTCGCCGACGAGGTCGTGGAGCTCGGCCTTGCCGCGCAGCAGCGCGTTGTCGACGCGCACGTGGTCCTGCCAGTCGAGCCCGACGTGCGAGAACGCGCACTCCGCGAGCTCGCGGACGCTGTGGGTCTCCCCGGTCGCGATCACGTAGTCGTCGGCCTCGTCCTGCTGTGTGACGAGCCACATCGCGCGAACGTAGTCGCCCGCGTAGCCCCAGTCGCGGCGCGCGTCGAGGTCGCCGAGCTGCACCTCGCTCTCGAGCTCGAGGCTGACCGCGGCGGCGGCGTGCGAGATCTTCCTCGTCACGAAGTCGAGCGGGCGGCGCGGCGACTCGTGGTTGTAGAGGATCCCCGACGACGCGTGGAGCCCGTACTGGCGCCGATACGTCCGCGTCATGAAGTGGCCGTACGCCTTCGCGGCGCCGTAGGGCGTGACGGGCGCGAGCGGCGTCTCCTCGGTCTGCGGCACCTCGCGCGGCTCGCCGAAGATCTCGCTCGAGGACGCCTGGTAGAAGCGAATCGAGTCGTCGACGCGGCGGATCGACTCGAGCATCGCGGTCACGCCGACCGCCGCGAACTCGGCGGTGACCACGGGCTGGCGCCAGGACATCGGCACGAACGACGGCGACGCGAGGTTGTAGACCTCGTGCGGCTGGGTCGACGAGAGCACGTCGACGAGCGAGAGCTCGTCGAGCACGTCCGCCTGCAGGAGCTGGAGGCGGCCGCGGATCGGCTCGAGGTTGTCGAAGCGCGTCGACGCCGGCTGCCGGACGACGCCGAAGACCTCGTAGCCCTCGCCGAGGAGGAGCTCCGCGAGCAGCGACCCGTCCTGCCCGGAGATTCCGATGATGAGGGCTCGTTTGGCGGCCATGCCCGTCGGCACCGTAGCGCGTGATCCGGCCATGGTCTGGGGTCAGGCTTCAGCCTGACCTCGGGTTTGGGTTGCCGCGGCGCACACCTGACACCGGGGTCTGACTGAAGTCAGACCCCCGCCCGCTCTAGCATCCCTGGGGCGTGGCAACGACGACGGAGAGCGCCGAGGCGCCAACCAAGGACGCGCCGTCCCCAGAGGCGCCCCGCAGAGATCGCCGGCCTGCGCTCGCCCTCGCGGCCCTCGTCCTGGTCGCGTTCGTCCTCTACGCCGTCGTCGCGCAGCTCGTCGAGACGCCGCGCGTCCACCCCGACGAGAGCATCTACGGCGAAGGCGCCTGGTCGCTCGCCGAGGGCGACGGGATCGGCCTGCGCGGGGAGGACTACCCGTACGGGCCGCTCTACCCGGCGGTGCTGGCGCCGGTCCTCGCCGCCGCAGACGACCGCGAGACGGGCTACGCGCTGCTGAAGGCGATGAACGCGCTGCTCTTCGCGCTCGTCGCGGTGCCGGTCTACCTCCTCGCGCGCCGCCTGCTCTCGTTCCGGTGGAGCCTCGCCGTCGCCGCCGGGTCGCTCGCGATCCCGTCGTCGATGTTCGTCGGCCTCGTGATGACCGAGGCGATCGCCTACCTCGCGGCGGCGTGGATGCTGCTCGCGATCATGCTCGCGCTCGAGCGGCCGACACCGCTGAGGCAGATCGCGGTGCTCGTCGGAGCGATCGTCGCGTACACGGCGCGGCCGCAGCTCGGCGCGCTCTACGGGACGTACCTGCTCGGCCTCGCGCTCGTGTGGCTGATCGTGCCGTCCCGTTTCCCGCGCTCGCGTGAGGCGCTCCGCACGTACTGGCCCACCGCCGGCTCGCTTGCCCTCGCCGCAGCGGTGTTCGCGGCGCCGCTCGTCGGCGGCTCCTCGCCGCTCGGCGCGTACGAGGTGCTCTGGCGCTCGTACGACCCGCTGGTCGTGGGGAAGTGGTTCCTCTACCACCTCGCCGACCTCGAGCTCTACCTCGCGGTCCTACCCGTCGCGGTCGCGCCGATCGTGCTCGCGGCGCTCGTGCGTCGCGGCCGGCGCGAGAGCTCGCCGGTCGAGGCTGCCTTCGCCGCGCTCTTCCTCGCAGCGAACGCCGTGGGGCTGGCCGTCGTGGCCGTGTTCGCGAGCACGGAGCACGGCTTCGACCGCCTCCACGACCGGAACATCTTCTACCTCGCACCTCTCTGGCTGGCCGTTCTCGCGCTCTGGCTCGCCTGGGGGCTCCCGCGGCCGCTCGTCGCGACCGCCGCGGGAGCAGCGCTCGCGCTCGGTCTCGCCGCGTTCCTCCCGTTCGAGTACATCTCCGCCGAGGTCGGGGTCGACGTCGTGCCGAGCGCGCTCTGGGCGCGCGTGCAGGAGCTTGCAGGCGGATACGGGAGACGGGTGCTCGCGCTCGGCGTGGTCGCTCATGGCGCTCGCAGTGGCCTTCCTCCCGCGGAGGCTCTGGCCCGCCTTCCCCGCCGCCGTCGCCGCCGTTCTCGTCGCCACCGCCGTCCTCGCGTGGGACCGCCAGATCGACGCGCCGGAGAACGCCGTGTTCGAGGGCGCCGCGTCGAACCGCTCCTGGATCGACGAGGCGCTGCCCGGCGACGCGCGCGTGACGAAGCTCTACTTCGACGGCGCCGCCTGCCCGGGCATCGGGCGTCACGCGGCACGCGCTCTACCTCACCGAGTTCTTCAACGGCCGCGTGAAGACGGCCGCGTACGTCGACGACTCCGTGCCCGACGGGCTCCCGATCTCCGCAGGTGAACGTCGGCGCGAACGGCGCGTTTCTCGTGGAGCCGGACGGCGTGCCGCTCGAGGCGGAGTACGTCTACACGCAGCCGGGGATCGAGCTCGAGGCCGCCGAGTCGCGACCGGCACCACCGCCGACCTCGTCCTCTGGGAGGTGAACGGGCCCGTGCGGGTGCCCGGCGTCGACGACGAACGAGGAGCTCGCCGCAGCAGCCTGCAGGCGTGCCTAGCCGCGGGCCCGGAGACCCGGCGGAGATAGCCGCTCGGGTTGAACGTGATCAGGAACTTCTCGCGCTCGCGGTCGATGACGAACTCGTCGTTCCCGGCGAGGAACGTCTCGATCGCCTCGAGCGGCCCGGGCATGAGGTCCTTCCGGATCTGCCCGATGTTCGAGTCCTCGACGATCAGGTAGCAGCCGACCGGCACGAGCGGCGCGTACACAGCCAGCTCGGCCTCGACATGCGCCTGAGAGTGATCGGAGTCGAGGATGACGAGCGTGCGCTTGCCGTCGAGCCGCGCGCGCATCTCCTCGACGAGCTCGGGGTCGGTCGAGGAGCGGCCGGCGAGGTACGTGATCCGCGGGTGCTTCGGGTAGTCGTCTCGCATCGGCGCGATGTCGATCGACACGATCTCGCCCTCGCCGACGAAGTCGCATATCGAGGCGAGGTAGAGCGCGCTCCCGCCGCGCCAGGTGCCGGTCTCGACGATGACCTCAGGCCGCGTCTCCACGATGATCTCCTGGTAGACCCAGAGGTCGAGCGGGTTCTTGAGCGCCTGCGTTCCGAGCCAGCCGGCCTTCGTCCACGCGTCCGACTCGTAGAAGACGTCGTGCGCGCGGGCGATCGCGGCGCGGTCGAGGCGGCGGCCGGTGCGGAAGCTGACGGAGCGTGCGAGGCGGCGGAGCACGTGCGCGATCTTAGGCGCGGCCGGGGTCAGGCTTCAGCCTGACCCCGAGCGTTTCGAGGTAGCGGTCGGCGACGTCCGAGATCGCCGGCACCGCGATCGCGGCTCTCCGCTCCTCGATCTCGGACACGAGCCGGTCGAGCACCGCCGGCAGCTCCTCGTCCTCGCCAAAGGGCAACCCGCCCTCGCCGACCAGCTCCGGATGCCCGCCGCTGTCCAGGTACGCGGCGGGGAGCCCGCACGCGAGCGCTTCCAGAAGCGCGTTCGAGCACGGGTCGTCGCGGCTCGGCGCGAGATAGAGGTCGTGCGAGCGCAGGAGCTCGGCGACCGCGTGCGAGCCGACCGCGCCCGCGTCGCGGATCCGCTCGAAGCGCTGCGTCGAGCGGCCGACGAAGGTCACCTCGAAGCGATCCGCGTCCGAGTGCCGGTCGAGCCACGCGAGCGTCTCCGCACCCTTGCGCGGATTGTCCGACCAGCTCGACGCGATGACGCGCACCCGCCGCCCGTCGAGCGGCTCGCGCGCAGCAGGCGGATGGAAGATCGCCGGGTCGACCGCGTTCGGGATCACGACCGGCTCGGCGAGCTCGTAGCCGAGCTCGCGGTGGCGCTCGAGGCTGTAGCGCGACTGGAAGATCGTCGCATCCGCCAGCGCGCGGTTGAGCTCGGCGATGCGCGCGTCGGTACCGTCGTCGAAGCCGCGGTAGACGCCGATCGGGCCGTCGACGCGGTGGACGAGCCGCATCTCCGACGCGCGCGAAGCGCCGCAGCCGCACGAAGTCGAAGTTGAAGGAGTTGAAGAGGCAGACGCGGGTGCCGCCCGAGACCCGGTTCACCTCGACCTCGACGCCGCGCCCGGAGAGCTCCCGAAGGAGCGCGCGCAGGAACTGGTGCCCGCCGCCGGTCGGCGGCGGCGCGAACTCGTGGAAGAGCGCGAGATCGGCACGCCCGCGGCGCGACGCGAGCCACGCGGCTTCTGTGCCGAGCCCGGCGTCCGAGCGTGCCGGAAACGGCGAGCTCCACGGGCGATGTCGCGCACGGTCATGCCGAGCGGAGCTTCCACGCCTCGAAAGCCTGGGTGCTCCTCTCCGACCTTCTCGTACCGGCGCGCGAGAAGCGCCGCGCGCTCGCGCACGAACGCGCCCCAGTTCGGAACCGCTCCTGCGAGCGTCGTCGAAGAAGCCGAGCGTGACCAGGACGAGCATCGGCCGTCTCCCGCCGAGCGCACGCGAGCGTCTCGTCGAACTGGTCCGTCGGGCTGACCGAGTAGAGGTGGAACCAGCGGCAGCGGAGATCGAACCCGTCCTCGAGGAAGGCGGCGTGGCCGTTCTCGCTGTTCCCGCCGAAGACCATGTACGTCGACCGGGTCGGCGGCGGGTAGAAGCGTGCGCGGGCCTTCTCGAGAGCGTCGGCCCGGGGCTGATCGGGGTCGTCCGCCACAGCGACGACACCTCGAGCCGTCCTCGGCTTGAGCGCCGACCAGAGCGCGAACGCCGACGCATACGCCGCCGCGGCCGCGGCGACGCGGGTGCCGCCGAGCGCCGGAGGCGACGAGACGAAGGTCACGGCGATGAGACGTCGGCGGGATAGGCGAGCATCTGCAGGTGGTGCGTCCAGTACGCGGTCAGCGCGAGCGTCAGGATCGTCAGCGCGAGCGTCGACGCCGCGGCCGTCGCGAGCACGCGCTGCGGCGCGCGCGCGGCGTGTCCACGCATAGCCGACGCACGCGGCGAAGACGCCGACGACGAGGAGCGCCAGCGGCAGCTGCCAGCGACCGGCGATCCTGAACTCGTCGACGACGATCCGCAGGTGCTCCTCCATCGGCCGAGCGTGCTGTCGGAGGCAGAGGAGCGCGTTCGCGTACTGGACGTTGTACGCGATCGTCTCGAGGTATCCGCGCAGCCCGCCCGCGACGAACGAGGACGACGGCGGCCACGCCGAACGCAGCGACCAGGCCTCCGGAGGCTCCCACGAGCTGCCGCGTCCACGCCCGCTCCGGCGCGCCGAGCAGGAAGAGCGCCAGCGACCGGCGCGCCGGCGACAGCCGCGAGGTTGAGCTTGAGGAGCATCACCACCGCGAGGAGGACGCCCGCGGCCGCGTAGCGCCTCCGCAGCCAGAGCCAGCGGGACGAGCGGCGCGAACGCGAGCCCGCCGAGCATCGTCAGCCCGGCGAAGTACCAGCCCGCGACGAGCGCGAGCGGGTACACGAGGAACCCCGCGACGACCGCTGCCCGGGGCAGCGCGCAGCTCGCGCAGCAGGAGCGCGAACGCGAGGCCCGCGACCGCGAGCCAGATGCCGTCGAGGAGGAACGGCCCCCGCCAGCCCGCGACCCACATCGCGCCTGCGGACGCGTAGAAGACGAGCGGATCCTTGTCCTCGACCACCTCGGCGTAGAGGGCGTCGCCGTCGAGCACCCCGCCGGCGACGCTGAGGAACGATTCCCTGGTCGCTCGTCGCGCTCGGATCCCCGCGAACGAGGACGAGCGCGAACCCGTACAGCAGCGCGAGTCCACCGACCCCGATCCAGCGTACGCGCACGAGCGGGACGATAGCCGCGCCGCAGGAGCGTCTAGTATGCCGGCGGCGCTGCGGCGCGCAGGAGCGACTCGAGGCGGTCGACGTAGCGCTCCCAGCTGAGCTCCCGCTCGACCGTCGCCCGTGCGCTCGCGCCGAGGGCGCGGGCATGCCACTCGTCGCGAAGCACGTCCGCGAGGGCCCGCTCGAACCCGTCCGCGTCGCCGGGCTCGACGAGGCGCACGTTCTCGCCGTCGACGAGCCCGTAACCCGACGCGATCGCGCTCGTCCGCGTGACGACGACGGGCTTCTCGAGCGCCATCGCCTGCAGGAGCACGGTCGTCGCGCCGGAGTAGCTGTTCTCCCGCACCGGCAGCGCGACCAGCCGCGCCTCGGCGAGGCGGCGCCGCATCTCCTCGAAGGGCAGGTCTTGCTCGAGCGAGACGTTCTCCGGCGCCGGAGCCAGCGCGCGCGCGTGCTCGGACGTCGTGACGATGCGGAACGGGACGTCGGGCATCCGAGCGGCGACGCGGAGGAGCAGGTCGAAGTCGCGATGAGGATCGGCGCCGACCGAGACGACGCCGTCGCCGGCCCCGTGCCGCCGTCGGCCGGCGAACGAGCTCGTCGTCGACGCCGAACGGCACGAACTCGACTTCCGCGCCGAGCCGCCGTTCGCCTCCACCCAGCGGCGGATGTCCTCGGCCTCCTTCTCGCTGTACGCGACGACGACGGCGCAGGAACCGAGCGCGGACGCGTACAGGCGGCGCATGCGCGCCGAACGCAGCCGCGCGAGCCGCTCCGGCAGTCCGATCGCGACGTACACGAGCGGCGGTCGCACGCGGCCGAACCGCTTCAGGAGCATGAGCGGGATCCCGACCGTGTCGACCGTCGAGAGCACGACGTCAGCTCGGTTCGCGAGTCGGAGGGACGCCAGCACGGTCGCGAAGTCGCCGCCGTAGCCTCCCGCCGCCTCCAACACGCGCTTCAACGCCCCGCCGACGGCCCGCGCCCACGCAGGCGGCCGCCCGCACGCTCGAGGTTGTGCCGCACCGCAATTCCGCGCCCAGCGAGCTGGTCGAACCCGAATAGCTGGTACCGCTCGGCCGCTCCCGGTGCCGCGTCGAGCGCCCCGCGGCGCTGCGGCGAGTCGCGAAAAGTGAAGAAGACGGAGCGCACGGTCGCGGCTGTAAGGTAGGCGACCGGCCCCCTCGCGAGCGCCGCCGGACGATGCACAGGCAGAAGACGAAGTTCTCACGACGCGTCAACAGGGTGTTCACGCACCGTGCGAACGGCGTTGCCAAGGCGCTCGAGACCCGCGGGATCCGAGCCACCTACGATCTCCACGACCGCGTCCTCTCGAACCGTTCGAGCCGCAAGAGCTTCGCCGAGCAGCCGCCGCAGCTCGACGAGACGCAGCAGCGGATCGTCTCCGAGGTAGAGGCCGAAGGCTTCTCGACGCTCCCGTTCACCGAGCTCTTTCCGGACGGCGCGCTCTGGCAGGACATCGAGACCCAGCGCGACCGCTTCGTCCAGGCGACGGAGGCAGACCTCGCCGCCGGCCGCGACCAGGTGCGCGTGCGCGAGGGCAAGGAGTTCGTCGTGCGCCTGCATAGCTACGGCGTCGATGTCGACGGCGACGACCCCTGGTTCCGCGCCGTCAGCTCGCGCCGCATGCTCGACATCGCGAACGCGTACGTGCGCATGTGGTCGAAGCTCGAGTACCTCGACGTCTGGTACTCGGTGCCGCAGGTCGCGACGGCCGAGCGCGTCTCCTCGCAGCGCTGGCACCGCGACTACAACGACAAGCACCTCCTGAAGGCGTTCCTCTACCTCGTCGACGTGAACGAGGACATGGGCCCGTTCCAGTACGTGCCGGGAAGCCAGCCCGGCGGCCCGTACGGCGACGAATGGCGCTGGAAGCCGCTCGGCCAGAACTACCCGACAGAGGAGGAGCTGGAGTCGAAGATCCCCGCCTCGGCGATCCACACCTTCACCGCGCCGAAGGGCACGCTCATCTTCTGCAACACCGCCGGCTTCCACCGCGGCGGCTTCTCGACGACCGACCCGCGCGTGCTCGCGACGGTGACGTACTCGTCGCCCGCCTCGCTCGCCTCGCTGACCGAGCGGAGCTTCGACTACCAGGGCTCGCTCGACGCGCTCGACGCGCCGACGCGATTCGCGCTCAGCTGAGCTGTCGCCGGCGCCAGCGCCCGCGTGGATGTGCCCCGACTAGGCCGGCGGCCGCGAGCATGACGAACGCCGGCGCGACCGGCGCCGCGTACTCGCCGACGGCGACCGTGACCGCGCCCGTCACGACGATGACGACGAGCCCGGCCAGAGACGGCGCAAGCGCCGCGAGGGCACGCCGCGGCCTTCGCACGACCAGAGCTATCAGGCCGACAGCGAGGAAGACGAACGGCGGCGGGAACCGGTACGAGACCTGGTTCAGGCGGTGGACGAGACCCGGCCTCGTATCCCGGGTCGGTAGGCGGTCGATGAGTCGATTGGTGTCATCCTCGAATCGTTGGTAGCGATGCTCGTCGCGCGGGTCGTCGAAAACCAACCCGTGCTGGGTGGACGAGAACCAGACCGTGCGTACCGGCCCCCAGAGCGTGCGGATCGAGGGGCCCGATGCGCGAGGACGGGATCGGCTCCCCTTCGCTCGGCAGCGGAAGATCTGGATAGTCGGATCCGACGACCCCCGGATCGCGCACTCCGCTTGGCTCCGCGCTAAGCGTCGGACGCTCCTCTGGCCCGTACACGCGGCTCGACCAGAGCATCTCCCAGGTCGTCCCGAGGATGCCCTTCGCGAACGCCCAGGGATGCTCACGGATCGCCTCCTCGGTCACGGCCCTTAGATCGGCGCTCCCCCCGAGGCTCGCGAGATCCACGAACAAGCGGTCGCTGCCGGACGAGAAGAACTCGTCGCGGTCGACGCCGTAGGAGCGGTACGGCTCGTTCGCAAGCAGCTCGCGCTCGACGACGCCCGCCAGCTGCCGGGAGGCAGGGCCGTTCTCCGGCAAGACGATGCGGTCCACCTCGAAGGCCCTGAACAGGAAAATGTCGCTCGGCGGAGCCTGGGCCAGGGTCCGGACGAACTGCGCCGGGTTCTGGACGCTCGACCAGTTGAGCGCGACCACCGCCACGACCACCGGAATCGCGAGCAGCGCAAGCCGCCGGCGCCAGAGAGCGGGAACGAAGAAAAGGCAGAGCACGACCGCGGTCGCGAGCACGGCGCCGCTGGGCCGGAGCGCGACCGCATCCCCCCAGCGAAGCGCAGCGAGCGCCTTCCAGCCCTGGCTCAAGGCCGACGAGGCGACGAAGAGCGACGCCGCCCACGTCAACCGGCGCTCCCACGGCGCACCGCGCAGCGCGAGAGGAAGAAGTGCGAGCACGATCAGCGCCTGATTTGCGGGCCGGACGAGCACGAGCAAGCCCATTCCGAGACCCGCGAGCAGGAACGCGGGAACCGATGGCTTCAGGATCGCGCGCGTGATCAAGAGCGCCCACCCGGCGAACGCGGCAGCGAACAGCGCGTCGCTGGCGAGGCCGTGGAACATGATTCCGTAGCCCGGGAAGACGAGCAGCAGACCCACGGTCAGCAAGGCCGCGCGCGGGCCGAAGTTCAGCGCGACGCGACCCCAGGCCAGGATCGACGCGGCATAGAGCAGCGCGAGCCAGACCTCTGCCGCCGCACCGCCGAACTCGAGGGGCAGGCCGACGCCGAGCGCCGTGATCGGGCCTCGGGTGTCGAGCACCAGCGGCAGGATCGGCTCCTCGTAGAAGAGCTGCACGAAGCCCTGGACGTACCGGGGCATGTCGCGTCCCGGCTGGACCGGAAGCACGACGCTCTGGACGGCGAAGACCACGAGCGCCAGGACGAC
>CAVSZQ010000005.1:0-199528 GCA_963732465.1 uncultured Actinomycetes bacterium | reverse complement strand
TACATGGAGCCGCAAGGCACTCGCCGGCAGCGAGCTGAACGTGGCGCCCGCGTCGGCGGGCACCACGTCCAACCCCTCGCGACTTACGACAGGCTGAGCGCGACCGGGGCGATCTGGCCGCGGATCTCGCCCGCCGGGTTCCGGCTTGTATGCACGTTCACGTACGCGCGGCCCGCCTCGAGCGCCGCGAGCACAACGCGCGTCAGGGTCGCCGTCCGCCTGGCCCCGCTCCGGCACGGCCCGCAGAGCGGCACGGCAACGGGGCCGGAGCGCCCGCGCGCGCCGATGTGGATGTGCGCCGCCACGGCGCGTCCCGTGAGCCTGCTGAACGTCAGCCGCCACGTCATCGAGCCGGTCGTTCCCGACTTGATGATCGTGGAGGTGAACGAGCCGCTGGCCCGACCCGCGCCCCTCGGCCTCGGGACCTCCTGGCGCCGCGTCAGCGTGGCGTTCGCATTGGCGGTGATGCCGACCTGGCCGCGAATCTCGCCCGGCCCGTTCTGCGCCGTGTGGACGTTCACGTAGGCCGTCCCGGCCTCGAGCGCCTCGACGACGCCTGCGTTTGCGGTTGCGTTCCCACTCGCCGGGCTCTGGCAAGGCCCGCACAGCGGGACGACGACGGGCCCTGACTGCCCACGCGCGCCAGTGTGGATGTGCGCGGCGTTCGCCGGCCCCGTGAGCCCGTTGAACGTCAGCTGCCACGCGAGCGACGCGCCGCCGCCCTCCGCGTCGGCGGTCGCGGTGAAGGTGCCGCGTGCGCCTGCGACGTTGCCGCTCGGCACCGGCACCTCCTGCGCCGCGTCGAGCGGCGTGGCAAGCCGGATCGACGTCGCCTGGCCGGCCCCGCTCGCGCCGGCGACGAGCATCAGCGCCAGCCCGAGGAGGAGTACTGCAGGGGACGAGAGAGCGATCTTCTGCACGAAAGCCTCCCTCCGGTCAATCGTGGATCGAATCGACGGTCTGGACGTCTGTACGGCGATCGCCCCCGTGCGGATTCGCCCCGTCGCGCTCCTAGGCTCCTGCGACCCTTCGATCGAGTTGCGGGCGGCGCAGAGATCTCCTCGAGGACCGCTGACTGGACGCGTGGTGGCCCGGGCCGGCCCAGGGGGACGCGCCCCGAAGGCCGGTGCTGGCAGAGTCGAATGTAGCCATGCCCGAAGACGCCGAACACCCCTCAGCCCACTTCGAGCCGCTGCGCAGAGCCTCGGGCCACCGACTGATTGCAGGCGCGGCGCTCGGCGCGCTGATGTGGCTCGTCGTCCTCATCGCGACCGCCTGGCTTCTCGACTACGGCGACGCGATCGCGCTGGGCCTGCTCGTAGCCGTTGCAGCGTTCGTGTTTGCGTTCTTCGTCCTGGCTCTCCTGCACGTCCTGCGTCGGCGGGAAGCGTCGCGCTACGTCGAGGAACTGCGCCGGGAGGAGCAGCTTGCCGACTCTGGTTGAGCTGCTGCTCGCGTTCGTCGGCCTCTACCCGGTGGTGACGGCGTCGCTGTGGATTGCCGGAGGAGTCCTGTTCCGCTTGCTCGACACGGAGGACGCCGTCGAGAAGCCGGAAGGCGGCTGGCCGGGTGTGACCGTGCTGATTCCTGCCCACAACGAGGAAGCGGTGATCGCGCGCTGCGTCAAGGCGGTGCTCGCCTCCGACTACCCGGAGCTCGAGCTGCTCGTCCTCGACGACGGTTCCATCGACGGCACGCATCGCGCCGCGCTGGAGGCGTTCGCAGGCGATACCCGTTGCCGCGTCGTCCACGACGACGTCAACCGCGGCAAGGCCGCGCAGCTGAACGTCGGTTTCAGAGAGGCGCGTCATGCGCTCGTCGCCGTCACCGACGCCGACACGCACATCCACCCCAGGGCGCTCGAGATGCTGGTCGCGCGCATCGAGCGCTCGCCGATCGTCGCGGCCGTCGCCGGCGCGCCGCACGTCACCAACCGCGGCAGCTTCCTACCCGCGATGCAGGTCCTCGAGGCGGCGTCGATCGTCGGCTTGATTCGCCGCACGCAGTCCGTCACGGGCCGGGTCGGGGTGGTAGCCGGCGTCCTCGGTCTGTTTCGCCGCGAGCGCGTGCTCGCCGTCGGCGGGTTCGACCCGCGGATGGCGACCGAGGACATCGACCTGACGTGGAAGCTGCTGCTCGACGGTTGGCAGACCGTCTACGAGCCGCGCGCGCTCGTCGGCATGCAGGTTCCGACCACGATACGGGCATTGTGGGCGCAACGAAAGCGTTGGGCCCGCGGCCAGGGCGAGGTGATCCACGTCCACTTCCGCAGAGTGCTGGCCTGGCGCAACCACCGCATGTGGCTGATGTTCATCGAGGCGGTCGCGTCGTTGATCTGGGTCGTCGCCCTCGCCGCTTCGCTCCTGATCGCCGCGCTCGGCGGCCTGTTGAGTGGTCGTGACCTGCTCCGGCTCGCGCTGGCGTGGGGTATCGCGATCTCGTGTGTGGCCATCGTCCAGATGGTCGTTGCGCTGTTCCTGGAGCGCGGCTACGACCGGAGCAGCTTCCGTGTGCTGGCCCTCGGATCCGTCTACCCGGTCTGGTTCTGGACGATCACCGGAGCGGCTGCGCTGCGCGCAGAGACCGTCTCTCTGCTGCGTGGCCCGCGGGAGAATCGTGTCGTCTGGGACATCCCGCGCGAGCAACTCGACTAGGCCGACGACTCCGGGCTTAGGCGATCTGAGGCGGGCGCGATTCGGTGACTCGAACGACCGAAAGGGCGAAGGCGCGTCGTGCGCTTCGTGGCCGCCGCTCGTTGCTCTCGGGGCGGGGTGGTGATTCCGGCCGGTGCGTTGACGCTCGCTCTGCCCGAAAGCAGGTGCAAGGCCACGGCCGGCGCGGACGACTGCGTGTCGTCCATTGCGGTAGCGCGGATGGGTCCCTCAGCGCTGTCGCTCTTGCCTCATTGCGACAGCGACGATGCTCGGCCCGCTCCCGTATGAGTGCACTGGCACGACGCCGGCCACGCGCCAGCTCCCGATGTGCATTAGGGGATCGCCGTATGGCACGCTGCGCTCGATGCCCCTGGTGGCGCAGTGGCGATGACTTCGCGACTCGGGTGGCGTCTAACGCACATGAGCACACACACGTTCCGCAGCAGACGTCCATCCTGCGCGCCCGCCCGAAGGCGGCTCGTGGTTGATCTGGGGGGTCCTCCAGCCGCCCGCCGGTGCGAGGATCTGAAGCCATGCTGATCTACTCGATGAGCACCTCGGTGGACGGCTTTATCGCCGACCGTGAGGGTGCGTTCGGGTGGTCGGCCCCGAGCGAGGAGCTGTTTCGTTTCCACACCGCGCTGGTAAGCGAGCTCGGCGGTTGTCTGCTCGGCCGCAGGCTCTACGAGACGATGCTGGTGTGGGAGACGGATCCGTCGTTGCGCGAGGACGAGCTCGGGGCCGCGTTCGCAGATGTCTGGTGCGCGATCCCGAAGGTCGTCTTCAGCCGCACGCTCGACAGCGTCCAGGGCAACGCCCGGCTCGCCGAGGCGTCATTGGCCGAGGAGATCGCCGCGGCGCTCGACGCGACTGACAAGGACGTCGAGGTCGGCGGCGCCGGCTTGGCCGCGCAGGCGATCGAGCTCGGCCTCGTCGACGAGCTGCGCATGTTCCGCAACCCGGTCGTCGTCGGTGGCGGCACGCCGTTCCTGCCACCCGTCACCGACGACATCGCGCTGGAGCTGATCGAGACCAGGACGTTCGGCTCGCGCGTGATCTACGAGCGCTACGGGCGCGCCCGCGATGAGTCGGAGTGACACCGCCGGCCTCTTCTGTTCGCCGGTTGCATAGGCAGAGCACGGGCGCTCTGCCCAGCCGCGCCGCGTTCCCCTCACGGCCCCACTTTCGCAATCGCCTGGAGGCCACAGCGAGACGGCGGCGGCCGCGACTGCTGCATTCCGTGCGGCGGGGCATCGCTACCGAACGATGCTCCTTCTCGTCCGACGCGGAAGTCCACCTACCCGGCGCTAGTCAGCCCACCAGTCGCGCTGGCCCTCGACGTCTTCGCGCCGAGCCTCGCCGAGACTTGGCGCGCCGATGACGAGGATCTCGAGTCCCCTCGGCCCGGCCTCGTAGCCTCGCCACGTACCGGGCGGGACGCGCACCGCGTCCCATTCCTTGAGCTCGACGATCTCGTCGTCGAGCTTCATCCGCCCGCTCCCGCGCAGGACCACGTACACCTCCTCCTGCTTCTTGTGCGTGTGGCCGTACGGAAAGCGATAGCCGGGCGGGACGCGCTGGTAGCCAAGGCCGGATTGCTCGAGCTCGAGCGCCTCGGTCGCCAAGCGGAATTCAAGGTCCGGCGCGCCATCGAACCTGGATCCGACGTCCTCCAGGTCCTCCTTGAGGTTCCTGAGCGTGAACGGCACGGTCGCAATCGTATGGTGCCCTTGCGGGGGTCGCCGATCTGATGCGTCAAGAGCCGCGGTGCCAGGTTCCTTCCCGGCGGCGCTCCGGGGTCAGACAGTGGGGTTCTGCTTTCCATGCGAGGGGCGGTCCCGGCTCGAGTGCTGCTTCGCGCGAGGAGCGAGCGTCTTCCGCCACGGGCCAGCTCGCTGAATCGGCCGCGTCGGTCCACGAAACAAAAGGCCCCGCCTAGCAGGGCCTTTGTAGTAGCGGGGGCAGGATTTGAACCTGCGACCTCCGGGTTATGAGCCCGGCGAGCTACCAGACTGCTCCACCCCGCGTCGCGAGCCCGAGTATAGCGCCTCGGCGGCGGCTTCCACGTTCACGCGGCCCGCGCCGTAGGTGGCGACGAAGGTGCCCGAGCTCGGGTGCCAGTACGGGAGGCCGAGCTCGACGAGGACGAGATCGGGGAAGCGCGAGACGAGCTCCTCGATCGCGCGGCGCATCCGATCGTGGCGGTGGGCATCGCGCGTCACGACCACCACCTGACGGCCGTCGGCTGCGGCGACCGAGCCGTTGACTGTGCTTCCCCGTAGCCGGATGATCTCCGTGTCCGGCACGACGCTCCGGAACCACTCGCCCGGCGTCTGCCCCAAAGCCCCCGCAGCCATGCCCGGCTCGGGCTCGAGCTCGACCACGAGCGGCGGGGCGGTCATCGCCGCATTTCCGACGACGCGTAGCGCCCGCCGAGCCGCCTCGCGACCGACGGCCGGATCGACGCGCTCGGCCGAACGACCGCCGGACGCCCACGCGGCAGCCCGCCCGACGCGCGCCGCGGCCTCGGCGAGGCGCGACTCCTCGAGCCGGCCTTCACGCACCGCGCCGACGAGCGCTTCGTGCACGCTCTCGACCGACTCGTCGAAGAGGTCGTGGCCGAGACAGAGCGCGTCCGCGCCGGCAGCGATCGCGCGTACCGCTCCCTCCTCGACGCCGACGGTGTCCGCGATCGCCTTCATCTCGAGCGCGTCCGTGATCACGAGGCCGTCGTAGCCGAGCTCGCCGCGCAGGAGGTCGTGGAGGACCTCGCGGCTCATCGTCGCGGGCGTGTCGCCGAGCGAGCGGACGACGATGTGTGCGGTCATCACGGACTGCACGCCGGCCGCAACCGCCGTGCGAAACGGCGCGAGTGCGGCCTCCTCCAGGGAGTCGACGACGGGAAGCTCGTGATGCGAGTCCTGCGCGGTGTCGCCGTGCCCGGGGAAGTGCTTCGCGCACGCGGCCACACCAGCGCTCTGAAGACCCCGCACGGACGCCGCCACGTGCCGCGCCACGAGGTCGCCCTCAGCGCCGAACGAGCGGATCCCGATCACGGGGTTGAGCGGGTTCGTGTTCACGTCCGCAACCGGCGCGAGGTTCAGGTTCACGCCCACCTCGGCGAGGTCGGCGCCGATCGATGCCGCGACCCGCTCGGTCAGGTCGACGTCGTCGATCGCACCGAGCGCGGCGTTGCCCGGGTACGAGCTCCCGGTCGCGACTTCCAGCCGCGTCACGTCGCCGCCCTCCTCGTCGATCCCGACGAGGACGTCGCCCTCGGCCCGCAAGACACCGGTCAGCTCCCGGAGCTGCGCACGGCTCTCGACGTTCCAGCCGAACAAGACCACCCCGCCGAGCCCTTCCGAGAGCCGTCGCCGCACCCACTCGGGCGCGACCGGCCCCTCGAACCCGGGCAGGATCACCGCGAGCGCGTCGCGTCTCGAGACTCATCCCTTGACCGAGCCCGCCGTGAGCCCGAACGCGATCTTGCGCTGCACGAGCAGGAAGAAGATCACGACCGGGATCGCGGTCAGCGTCGACGCGGCCATGAGCGCGCCCCAGTCGGTGTTGCGGGCCGTGCCGGTGAAGTACGAGAGCCAGATCGTGAGCGTGTGATTGCCCTGGCTCGAGAGGATGACGTTGGCGAAGATGTACTCGTTCCAGGCCGTGATGAAGACGAAGATCGAGGTCGCGACGAGGCCGGGAGCGACGAGCGGGAGCAGGATCCGGCAGAAGGCGCCGAAGCGGCTCGAGCCGTCGACCATCGCCGCCTCCTCGAGCTCCTTCGGTATGCCGACGATGAAGCCGCGCAGCGTCAGGACCGAGAAGGGCAGCAGGAAGACCATCAGCGTGACGATCAAGCCCGCGAGCGCGCCCGTCGGGAACGCGTCCTCCTGGTTCGTCAGCCCGTAGCGTGCAAGCACGACGTAGAGCGGGATCACGAGCCCGGCCGCCGGCAGCATCAGGATCCCGATCATCAGCGCGATGAACCACTTCCGGCCCGTGAAGCGGTACTTCGCGAGCGCGACCGCCGCCAGGAACGCGACGACGACCGACAGGACGACCGTGATCCCGACGATGATCAGGCTGTTCTTCACCGAGTCCCAGAACCCGGGGTGCAGCGTGGCGTCGATCGCGTCGCGGTAGTGCTGGAGCGTGGGCTCGACCGAGAACCACGTTGGCGTCGCGGAGATGATCTCCGTGTCGGGCTTGAATGCGGTCGAGATCATCCAGAAGACCGGGAACGCGATCACGACGAAGACGGCGAGCCCGACGACGTTCCATCCCGCCCGCTGCAGCCGGCGCCGGCGCGCGCGCCGGCGGACGGCCTCGCGAGGCTGGGCGACGGAGCTCACATCGCCCCCTCGGTCTTGATCATGCGACGCACGTAGACGAAGCTCAGCACCAGCACGGTCACCAGCATCAGCAGCGAGATCGCCGCGCCCCGACCGAAGTCGGAGCGCCCGTAGCCCTCGAGAAAGACGTACACGCCCATGAGGTAGTTCGTCTGGTCGAGGTGCGACGCGCCGATGAGCAGGTAGGGCTGGGTGAAGACGCCGAAGTCCCAGATGATCGAGAGGCTCGTAAGGAGGATGAAGATCGGCTTCAGGATCGGGAAGGTCACGTCGCGGAAGACGCGGAGCGGGCCCGCGCCGTCGATCTCGGCCGCCTCCACGAGCTCCCTCGGAACCTGCGCGAGGGCGGCGTAGAGCGTGATCGTCACGAACGGGATCGCGCCCCAGACGATGAGCAGGGTCACCATCGTGAGCTTGGAGAAGGTCGTCGCGTAGAAGTCGTGCTGCGGCTCCACGAGCCCGACCTGCGCCAGCACGTAGTTGAGAACGCCGTTCTGGAAGTTCGTCATCCAGAGGAACACCTGCACGGCGACCACCGGCGGCATCGCCCAGGCGAGGACGAGCGCGGTCGTCAGGAGGACGCGAACCCAGAGCGAGACGCGCACCAGCAACAGTGCGAGGAGCATCCCGATCGCCATCGTCAGGCCGACGTTCGCGACGGTGAAGATCACCGTCCGCAGCATCACGTCCCAGAAGATCTCGTCGCGGAGGACCGACTGGAAGTTGTCGAGGCCGATCCACTCGCCCTGGCGCTGGATCAGCTCGGGCAGGCCGTACTGCTGGAACGAGAGCGTGACGAGCTTGTACAGCGGGTAGCCGAGGATCGCGACGATGACGACGACGATCGGGAGGATCAGCAGGTACGGAGCGGACGCGCGATACAGGCGCGCCAACGAGAAAGGGCGGCGCCGCCGAGCCGGAAGACCGAGCTCGGCGGCGACCGCCGTTCCGTCGGGGACCTGGCTACTCGTCAACGAGATCCATGGTCCGGAGGGAGTACTACTTCTGGTTCAACGTGAACGCGATGTTGTCGCTGGCGACCGCAGCCGCGTCCTTGACGCTCATCTTGTTCGTGAGGATGCGCGAGAGCATGGTGCGGAGCACGTTTCCATTCTCCACGTTGACCCAGTGCTTCGCGGCCGGGACGAACCAGCTGCGGCGAGCGGCGCGCTCGTTCACGCTCGCCCCGAGGAGGCTCGTCGTGTTGGGGATGTTGCCCTTCGCCCGCAGAGCCGTCATCGACGCGTTGTCGGTGAAGGCGCGGATCCAGGCAGCAGCCTTCGCCTTGTCGGCGCCGATCGGCACCGCGAGGTCGGAGCCGCCGAGGAACCCCGGGATCGGCTGACCCTTGGTCCTGGCTCGGCATCACGAACTGGGCCGTGTTGGCCTTGTGGTTGCCGACGCAGCAGGTGAACCAACCCGCGCCGTACATCGAGGCCGCGTTGCCCTGGGCATAGACGTCGTACGGCTGGGGCCGTGCCTCGTCGGTCGTCTTCGACGCACGCGACGCCGCGTTGAAGAAGTTCTTGAACGCGGTCAGCCCTGCAATCGCCCTCGGACGGTCGAGCGTGCCGATCCACTTGCCCTTGCTCGTGATCGCGATCTTGCCGCCGAAGTCGTAGACGAAGCTCATCGCCACGTACCAGTCCGTGCCGGCGATGTAGACCGGCGAGAACGCCTTTTCCTTGTTTCTCGTACCGAGCTTCTTCGCAGAGGCGGTGAACTCGGCAAGGCTCGTCGGAACCTTGATCCCGGCCTGGCGGAACAGATCCGTGCGGTAGGTCACGACTCGAGATCCGGCGTAGTAGGGAACCCCGTAGACCTTGCCGCCGTAGCGGCCGGATGCGGCGAGGCCCTCGAGCCAGGTCGAGCTGTTCGGGAACGACGCCCTGTCTCCCGTCAGGTCCTGGAACGCCCCGGCGGCCATGTATTTCGTCATCTCGGTGTTCCCCATCTCGATGACGTCCGGTGCGTTGTTACCGGCGAGCGTCGCGTCGAACTGCTGTAGGTGGGTGCCCCAGGTCTTGTACTGCACGTCGACGTCCCAGCCCGGGTTCGCGGCCTTGAACTGGGCGTTCGCGGCTGCGACCACCTCGGGCCACCCGGACTGTGCGTCTACCTGGAGCCAGACAGTCAGACTGTCTGCTGCCTTGCCGCCGGAAGCACCGGTCGCGCCCACCGCCATCACGGCGAGCACGGCGACCAGCGAGGCGGCGGCGAAATGACGTACGTTCATGCGCATCTCCCGCGGCGTCTTGGGCGTCCGAATCCTTCGCATTCCCCCGCCTGGCAGTCGGCTCGGGAGCGCCCAAGTGGTTTATACCAATCTGCCATCAGGGGGCAGGCTTCCACAAACCGCGGCCGCTGTCAAGACCCATTCGCGCAGCTTAAGCTGCGCGATATGTGCTGAAACTGAAGTGAAGCCGTGGAGCGCTCTCATGTGGTACTAACCACGCGCGAGGCGCGTGGCTGCGCGGCCGTCGCGTGCCGCAACGCGGGCGGCCCGTCGGCGCCGCGTCTCCTGCGGCGGGCCGAGCGCTGTGACGAGGCGGTAGCGGTCACCGCGGTAGATCGACTCCACGAACTCGACGGCCTCGCCCGTGTCTGCCTGCGTGACGCGCTCGAAGCGGAACGCGGGCGAGTGAAGCGGCACGCCGAGCGCCGCAGACTCCTCTTCGTCGGTGACCGTCGGCTCGATCGTCTGGGTCCCGCCGACGATCACGATGCCGTACCGGTCGCTCAGGAGCTCGTAGAACGAGCTGTGCTCGAGATCTGCCGCAGTCAGGCCGGGAACGTGCCGCTCGCGCACGTGCAGCGTCTCGATCGCCATCGTCTCGCCGTCGGCAAGCCGAAGACGGCTCGCGACAACGATCGGCTCCGACGGGGACACGTGCAGGATCCGGCCGAGTCGCGCTCCGGCAGGCGATATGCGCAGCTCGAGCGTCTTGCTTGCCGGGCGCATCCCGCGCCGGCTCATGTCGTCGGTGAACGACGTCATCGTCAGCTCCTGCGCGATCTTCGGCTCGCTGACGAAGGTGCCGGCGCCGCGCCGCCGCACGAGGTAGCCCTCGCGAGAGAGGTCGTCGAGCGCCGCCCGCACGGTCAGCCGGGAGACGCCGAGATCGGCGCTCAGCTGCCGCTCGGACGGGATCGCCTGGCCCACCTCGAGTTGCTCGATGAGGTCGAGCACGAGATCGCGGGTCTGACTCTGCTTGGTCACGAAGGAACCAATCCTAACGGACTGGACCGGGTGGTCAATACCAGAGGGAGATCAGTGGGCGAGCGCGACCGGATCCGGAGCCGGCCGAGCGCGGCCGTCGAGGAGGCTGGCGCCCGTCTCCGGATCGAAGAAGTGGAAGCGCGACGGGTCGAGAGCCAGCCGCAGCGAACCGCCGATCCGGGCTTCGGTGCGGGGATCGACGCGCGCGTTCAGGAGCGCGCGGTTCTCCTCGACGAGCGTCGCGTCTCCCTCCCCTTCCGCCTCGATCGCCTCGGGCACGATCCGCGGCGCATCGACGTGGAAGAACACGTGCGCGTCCGACCCGAGCTCCTCGAGCACGACGACGCGAACGTCGATCGTCGGGGCCTCGGGCGACGCGAAGGCCGCGTCCTCGAAGCTCTCCGGTCTGATGCCGAGCACGACCCGCCTGCCGTCGCCACGTGACGGACGCCGCTCCGGGTCGAGCGCGACGCGGTGCTCCCCGAACGCCACCTCGTCGCCGTCGAGCTTCGCGTCGACGAGGTTCATCGCAGGCGAGCCGATGAAGCCTGCGACGAACAGGTTCTTGGGCTGCTCGTAGAGGCGCTGAGGGACGTCCACCTGCAGGATCCGACCGTCGCGCATGACGGCAACCCGTTGCCCCAGCGTCATCGCCTCGACCTGGTCATGCGTGACGTACACGGTCGTCGTGCCGAGTTGCTGGTGGAGCTGCGCGAGCGACGCGCGCATCCCGACGCGCAGCTTCGCGTCGAGGTTCGAGAGCGGCTCGTCCATGAGGTACGCCTTCGGCTGGCGAACGATCGCGCGGCCCATCGCGACCCGCTGCCGCTGGCCGCCGGACAGCTGCGAGGGCTTGCGCTCGAGCATCTCGCTCAGGCCGAGCATCGCTGCGACCTCGTCCACGCGACGCTTGACCTCCGCCTTCGCCATCCGCCGGACCTTGAGGCCGTAGCCGAGGTTCTGGCGCACGGTCATGTGCGGGTACAGGGCATAGCTCTGGAAGACCATCGCCACGTCCCGGTGGCGCGGAGCGAGGTCGGTCACGTCCTTGCCGTCGATCGAGATCGTCCCGCTCGTGATCTCCTCGAGCCCCGCGAGCGCGCGGAGGAGCGTCGACTTGCCGCAGCCGGACGGGCCGACGAGCGCGATGAACTCACCGTCCTCGATCGGAAGAGACACGTCGTCGATGGCGACGACCCCTCCGGGGAAGACCTTCGTGACGTTCTCGAGCTCGATTCGGGCCATGGTTTCGGTGGTAGAGGCTATACCGAATACCACATTCACACCACAAGTGGTATTGACCACCGACGGGATGAGTGCGTAGACTCGGCGCATGGCTCATCCGCTCGACGAGACCCCGGAACATCGACGATGCCCGGCTCGACGAGCTGGAGACCGAGGCGGGAAGCGCGCCCGGAGCCGACTACGACCTGCGCCCGACGCTCGAGCTCGTGGCGCTCATGAACGCCGCCGACAGCACCGTTCCCGCTGCGGTGGCGGCCGCTACCGGGCAGATCGCCGTCGCCGTGGAGGCGATCGCCGACTCGCTCGGACGCGGCGGACGACTGATCTACATCGGCGCCGGGTCCTCCGGCCGAATCGCCGCGCTCGACGCGGCCGAGTGCGAGTCGACCTTCTCCACTCCCCCTGGGAAGGTCGTCTCGCTGCTCGCCGGCGGAGCGCACGCGTCGCCCCTCGAGCAGGAGGCCGCGGAGGACGACCGCGACGCGGCTCGGGCCGACGTCGAGGCGCTCGAGCTGCAGCCCGAGGACGTCGTCGTCGGCGTCAGCGCGAGCGGCCGAACGCCGTATGTGCTCGCCGCCGTCGAGGCGGCGACCGCCGCCGGCGCGAGAACGGCCTGCGTCGTCTCCGTCGCGGGCTCCGAGCTCGAAGCGGCCGTCGAGCACCCGATCATCGTGGTCGTCGGTCCGGAGTTCCTCGCGGGCTCGACGCGACTCAAGGCTGGGACCGCGCAGAAGCTCGTCCTGAACATGCTCTCCACGATCTCGATGATCCGGCTCGGCAAGACGTTCGGCAATCTCATGGTCGACGTCGCCGCCACGAACGAGAAGCTCCGAGCGCGCGTGCGCCGGATCGTCGGAGCCGCGACGGGCGCGGATACCGACGCGGTGGACGCGGCCCTTACCGCGGCCGACGGCGACGCCAAGGTCGCGATCGTCTCCCTCCTCGCCGGCGTCGGGCCGGAGGACGCCCGAGCCCGGCTCGACGGCGCCGGGCAGAGCATCCGGCTGGCGATCGGCCGATGAGGCTCGGCGTCGAAGCGGCGGTTGTCGACGGCCGGCTCGTCCGCGGCGACGTCGAGATCGCCGACGGGCGGATCGCGGGCTACGGGCTCGTCTCCGCGAACGGCCGCGGGATCGCGGCTCCCGGGTTCGTCGACCTGCAGGTCAACGGCTTCGCCGGTGTCGACTTCTTCGAGGCGGATGCCGACGGCTACCGGCGCGCCGGCGACGCACTCCTCGAGACCGGCGTCACCGCCTACCTCCCCACTTTCGTCACCGCCTCCGAGCAGCAGCTCCTCGCCGCCCTCCGCGAGGTGCCTGCGATGTCGGACGGGCCCCGCATTCTCGGCGTGCACCTCGAAGGACCGTTCCTCTCCCCCCTGCGCCTCGGGATTCATCCCGCCACCGCCCGCAGGGATCCGGACGAGGTGCTCCTCGAGCGCCTGCTCGCCGCGGGGCCCGTTCGGCTCATGACGCTCGCGCCCGAGCTCCCCGGTGCGGACGCGCTCATCGAGATCCTCCTGCGGCACGAGATCGTGATCTCGTGCGGCCACTCCGACGCGACCGCGGAGGAGGCGAACGCGGCCTTCGACGCCGGCGTCCGCACCGTCACGCACCTCTTCAACGCGATGCGCCCGTTCCGGCATCGCGACCCGGGAATCGTGGGAGCGGCGCTCGCGCGCGACGACGTCGTCGTCCAGGTCATTCTCGACGGCGTCCACCTCTCGGCCGAGACCGCGAGCGTCGTCTGGCGCGCGGCGGAGGGGCGAGTCGCGCTCGTCACCGACGCGATGGCCGGCGCCGGGCTGATGGACGGGACGTACAAGCTCGCCGGGCTGGAGATCGACATCTCGGGCGGCGTCGCGCGCGGGCCGAGCGGCGCGCTCGCGGGCAGCACGCTGACGATGATCGAAGCCGTTCGGAACCTGCACGCGCTCGGTGCGTCACTGGCCGATGCCGTGAGCGCGGCGACAGAGGTTCCGGCGCGCGTGCTTCGGCAACCCGCGGTCGGGCGGATCGCGGTCGGGCTTCCGGCAGACGTCGTCGTCCTGACCGACGAGCTCGAGATCGACCGCGTTCTCGTGGACGGGCGCGAACGTGTCTTCGGCTGAAGCCCCGGTCCCAGCGCAGCCGGAGCCCGAGCCTCCCCCGCGGCCGCTGGGAGAAGCGGGCTCGCGCTTCCTCGCGGAGATCGGCGAGCAGCCGGCCGCGATCCTCCGGCTCATCGAGCAGACATCTGCGTTCGAGCAGGTCGCAGCCGAGATCCTCGAGCGCCGCGCGACGACGATCCGCATGGTCGGGCACGGGTCGTCCGACAACGCAGCGTCGTACGGCGTGTATGCGTTCGGGCTTCTCCCGGGCTGGACGGCGCTCCGCGACTCGATCTCGCTGACCGTCTACTACGGCGCCGAGCTGGACATGGCGGGCTCGACGGTGCTCGCCCTCTCGCAGTCGGGGCGGACACCGGACGTCGTCGACTACGTCTCGCGCGCCCGACGCAGCGGCGCGTACACGGTCGCTCTCACGAACGATCCAGCGTCCGCGCTCGCCGAGGCGGCCGATGCGGTGCTCCCGCTCCAGGCCGGTCCCGAGCTGGCGGTGGCGGCGACGAAGACGTACACGAACCAGGTCGCGGCGCTCGGCATGCTCGCAGCACATACCGCCGGCTGGGAGAGCGATTCGCCGGCGAGCTTCGCGCGGTCGCCGAAGTCATGGGCGGGCTCGTTCCGGCGGTGCAGGAGAACATCACCAACGTCGCAGTCTCGTTCGCGTTCGCCGGGCGGATGTTCGTCATCGGCCGCGGAGCCGAGTTCGCCACGGCCCGAGAGATCGCGCTCAAGCTACTCGAGACCTGCCGCGTCGCCGCCGAGCCGCTCACCGCAACCGACCTCGCGCACGGCCCGGTCGCCGCGCTCGACGCCCTGTTCCCGGTGTGGGCCATCGCCTCCGACGACCAGACCCTGCCTGCGGTGCTCGAGGCGACGGCGCGCGCACGTGAGGCCGGCGCGACGATCATCGCCAGCGGAAGCGCGGCGGACGCCGTACTCGGCGCGGCCTACTCGCTCCCCGTGCCGGACCCGCCCACCCCGTTGCTCTCGCCGCTCCTCTCGGTCATCCCTGGCCAGCTCTTCGCGTGGGCGCTCGCCCGCACGAAGGGCCTCGACCCGGACGAGCCGCGCGGGCTGTCGAAGGTCACGCTCGCGCGCTAGTAGCCAGGCTGCGCGTCTCCAGGGCGGCCGTCGAGAGCCCCATCGAGTCGAACAGCTCGGCGGCGCGCTCGACCAGCACATCGTCCGCGCGCACGACTCCGAGCGCACGGAGGGCGTAAGGCTCGAGGCACGTGCCCTGCTCGAGGAAGGGACCCGCCTCGGCTTCGACACCCTCCCTGTCGCCAAGCGCCGCCAGCGCGTCCAGCCGGGCCGGCGCACCCAGCGCCGAGAACCAGCCCCGACCCCTCCGGAACGCACGGGGAGACTCCGCGAGCAGGCGCTCGACCTGCGCGAGGTCGCCGAGGAAGAGCGCGAGCCGGATGCGGGCCGGGTTCAGGATGTCGTCGTAGCCGACCATCTCGAGCCGCTCGGCACGCTCGCCGAGCTCGGACGCGCTCTCGGCGTCCCCCAGCCGCGCCTTGGCGGCGGCGCAGACGAGCAGCGACCACGCGTTGCGGACACACGGGGTGGCCGCGTTCGCCTCCACCGCGTCGACCACGCGATCCCGCGCGCGTCCGATGGCGTCCCAGTCGGACGCGAGCGCCTCGATCTCGAGCGGCACCGAGACGCCGTGCATCCGGTGGTGCGGGGTGAGCTGCGCCTGCGTCTCCGCGAAGTGGCGCGCGAGCCGGCGCCCCTCGTCGAACCGGCCCAGGAGGACGGCCGGCTGGAGGACGTCGTAGTGCACGTACGCCTGTCCCGGATCGTCGATCCCCGCCGGGAGCGCGAGCCGCGCACGGCCGAACGCGAGAGCCTTGTCGTACCGGCCCCCGACCAACGCGACCTCCGCCTGAGCATCCAGCGCGAGCGAGCGCAGGCCGTCCGAGCCGAGCTCCTCGGCAAGCGCGGCCGCCTCCGCCGCGAGCTCGCCGCCGCGCTCCGGATCGAGGAGCACCTTCGCCACGAGCGCCCGCACTCGCGCCGGGGCGTCCGGCTCCGCCAGCTCGAGCGCCCTGTCCGCTGCCCGCTCCACGACCGTGCGGGACGGCCGGCGCCTCCACATGCCGGACCGGTTCACCGTCTCGAGCGCGAGATGGGCGTGGAGCTGTGCGAGCGTCTCCCGATCCTGGCAGAGCGAGATCGCGTGCTCGGTCGCCTCCTCGAAGGCCTCGCCGTCGTACGCGAGCGCGTGCGCCCTCGCCAGCCGGCGCCAGACCGTCGAGCGCTCTTCGTCGTCGTCGACGAGCGGCAGCGCCCGGTGGAAGAGCTCGGTCGCGTCGTCGAGCTCGTACCGCGCCATCGCCAGGTCGCCGGCGCGCCGCAACCACTGGACCGCGGCCCGGCGCAGGTTCTCGAGCGCGGCGCCGCCTTCCGGCCACGCGAGGTCGACGTGCTCCGGCTGGACCGCCTCGGCGAAGTGATGCGCGAGCAGCGCCGCGTGCTCGTCGTCCGCGACGTGCGTCTCGAGCCAGCGTGCGAACTTCGCGTGGAGCTCAGCCCGCCGCGCCTTCGGCAGGCTCCCGTACGCCACCTCCTGCGTCAGCGCGTGCTTGAAGACGTACTCCCGCTCGCCCGCGAGCGCCGACCGCGGCCGCCGCCGGACGAAGTCGCGGTCCTCGAGCACCAGCAGGTCCGGCTCGAGCTCGCCGAGGGCGTCGTAGAGCGGCCCCGTCCAGAACGTCCGGCCGATGACGGCCGCCGCCTGCAGCGCTGCCTTCTCCGGCGGCGGCAGCAGGTCGATGCGGGCCTCGATCAACGTCGTGATGGAGTCGGGAAGCGCGAACCCGGACGGGAGCGACTCGATCGTCCAGCCCCCGCGTCCGCGCACGAGGAACCCTCGGTCGATCAGCGTCCCGAGCAGCTCCTCGACGAAGAACGGGTTGCCCTCGGCGCGTTCGACGATGAGCTCCCGGACCTCGTGCGGCAGATCCGGCTCGAGCAGCAGATCGATCAGTCGCGCCGTCTCCGCGTCCTCGAGCGCGTCCAGGCGGACGAGTGTGGCGCGATTTGCGGCAGTTCCCCAGCGCGCACGCTGCTCGAGGAACTCCGGCCGCCCCGTGACGAGCAGCAGCAGCGGCACGCGCGCGTCGCGATACAGGCGCTCGAGCAGGTCGAGGAGGGGCTCCTCGGCCCAGTGCACGTCCTCGACGGCGAGCACGAGCGGACGGGAGGCCGCGAGCTCCTCCACCAGGTCGACGCAGGCCTGCTGGAGCCGCTCGCGCGCGACGAGCGGGTGCAGGTCCTCGGCGACGTCGAGCCCGAATGCCAGTCCGAGGATCTGCCGCGGCTCGAGGCGACGCAGGAGGTCGGTCGCGGGCTCCCCCTCGGCGACCCCGAGCTGCTCGCGGAGCACCTCGGCGAGCGGCCGGTACGTCACGCCCCGGCCGTACGCGACGCAGCGCCCGGTGCGGCACAGCGGCTGCGGCGAGCGGTCGGCGAGGAGCTGCCAGAACTCCCGCACGAGCCGCGTCTTGCCGACTCCCGAGTCGCCGACGACCGTGACGAGCCAGGGGCGGCCAGTGGCTACCGCCGACTCGTACGCCTGCTCGAGCACGGCGAGCTCGGTGTCCCGCCCGACGAACACCGAGTCGAGCCCCCGAATCCCGCGCGGACGCTGGAGCGAGAGCGGGCGCAGGAGACGGCGGCAGCGAACGCCATCCCGCTTCCCCTTGGCCGCGACGACCGCCGGCTCGTCGAACTCGAACGCCCCGCGGACGGCCTGGACGGTGCGCTCCCCGACCACGATCTCGCCCGGGGCGGCGGCCTGCTCGAGGCGAGCGCCGACATTGACGGCGTCCCCGGTGACGAACGAGCCGCCCTCGCGCGCCGCGCCCGCGACGACCTCGCCGGTGTTCACGCCGATGCGGAGGTCGAGCTGCTCGCCGAAGAGCGCGCGGAACCGGTCCCGCATCTCCAGCGCGGTATGGAGTGCGCGCTCGGCGTGATCCTCCTGCGCGACCGGAGCGCCGAACGCCGCCATGACGGCGTCGCCGATGAACTTCTCGACCGTCCCGCCGGCCTGCTCGATCTCCTCGGCCATGGCGTCGTAGAACCGGACGAGCAGCGCGCGGGTCCGCTCGGGATCCTGCTCGCCGAGCTCCGTCGACCCGACGAGGTCGGCGAACAGCACGGTCGCCACCTTGCGTTCCTCCGCCCCCACGTGGTGATTGTGCGCGAAAGCGGCTACACGTTCTAGCTCGACTCGGGCGGCAAGGAGAGCGCGGGCCTCGGACTAGAGCCTGACCCCGGCCTCGGGTGAGGGCTCGCGGGTCTGGGCGGCGACCTTGTCCAGGATCGCCTCGAGCAGCCTCCCGGACGAGAGCACGTGCTCCCGGGCGAGGACTCGCGCACCCTGCGGGCTGCGCGCGGAGATCGCCTCGCGGATCGCGCGGTGCTGGCGGTCGTTCTTCTCGTACAGCTCGTCGAGGTCGGCGCCGGTCGCCCACACCGGCTTCACGAGGAACGTGCGGCGCGCGGCCTTGGCCATGCGCTCGATCAGCGGCACGTCGGCGGCGGCGTAGATCACGTCGTGGAAGGCGTGGTTCGCGTGCAGCCACTCGCGCGCGAGCTCGAGGTCCTGCCGGCCCGCGTGCGCCATCTCGACGAGCTCGTGCGTCACCGCGGAGAAGCGCCGCTCCGCCGCCTCCAGCTCGGCGAGCTCGGCCGACGACATCTTCGGGGCCGCGATCTCGGTCGCCAGGCTCTCGAGCTCGGCGCGCACGAGAAAGGCTTCCCGCAGCTCCTCCCGAGCGAGCATCCGCACGCGGACGCCGCGGTTCGGCTCGAACGTGACGAGCCCGAGCGCTGCCAGCCGCCGGAGCGCCTCGCGCACAGGGGTCCGGCGAGACCTGGAACTGCTCGGACAGATGCTCCTGCCGAAGGACCGAGCCGGGCGGGATCTCTCCCGACACGATCGCCTCCTCGAGCGCGAGCGCGAGGTCGTCGGCCTTCGTCCCGTCCGACATCAGGTCAGCTCCAGAAGCCGCTCGTAGGCGGGCAAGGTCAGGAACTCGGGGAAGTCCTCGGCGAGCGCGACCTGCTCGAAGAGCGCACGCGCCTCGCGCGTGACGGGCTCGTCGGGAAGCTCCGCGACGACCTCGTCGATGATCCGCTCGACGTCGCCGCGCTCGACGCGCCCGTGCCGCACCCACTGCCAGACCTGCGAGCGCGAGATCTCCGCGGTCGCGGCGTCCTCCATCAGGTTGTCGATGGCCGCCGCGCCGACGCCCTGGAGCCAGGCGGCGATGTAGCGGATCCCGACCGAGACGTTCGCGCGAACGCCGTCCTCGGTGACCTCGCCCGGCGTCGCGGCGACGTTCAGCAGGTCGGCCGCGACAACCGACACGTCCTCGCGCTGCCGCTCGAGCTGATTCGGGCGCTCGCCGAGCACGGCGTCGAACTCCTTCATCGCCACCGGGACGAGATCCGGGTGCGCGACCCAGGTGCCGTCGAAGCCGTCGCCCGACTCGCGCTCCTTGTCCTCGCTCACCCTCGCGAGCGCGATCTCGTTCACCTCGGGATCGCGCCGGCTCGGGATGAACGCGGCCATACCGCCCATCGCGTGCGCGCCGCGGCGGTGCGTCGTCTTCACCAACAGCTCGGTGTACGCGCGCATGAACGGCACCGTCATCGTCACCAGCGCGCGATCGGGGAGCACGAACTCGGGGCGGTCGCGGAACTTCTTGATGACCGAGAAGATGTAGTCCCAGCGCCCCGCATTGAGCCCGGCCGAGTGCTCGCGGAGCTCGTACAGGATCTCCTCCATCTCGAACGCCGCGAGGATCGTCTCGATGAGGACCGTCGCCTTGATCGTCCCCTGCGGGAGCCCGAGCCGGTCCTGCGCGAGCACGAAGGCGTCGTTCCAGAGCCGCGCTTCGAGGTGGCTCTCGAGCTTCGGGAGATAGAAGTACGGGCCGCTGCCGCGATCGAGCAGGCGGTCTGCGTTCCGCGACAGGAAGACGCCGAAGTCGAAGAGCCCCGCCGAGACCGGCCGGCCGTCGACCTCGACGTTCCGCTCGAGGAGGTGCCATCCGCGCGGGCGCACGAGGAGCACCGCGACCTCGTCCTTCAGCGCGTAGGTCTTCTCCGGCGTCTCGACCGAGATCGTCCGCTCGATCGCGTCCGTCAGGTTCTGCTGGCCGCCGACGACGTTCGCCCACGTCGGCGAGTTCGCGTCCTCGAAGTCGGCCATGTACGTGCGGGCGCCCGAGTTGAACGCGTTGATGACCATCTTGCGGTCTCCGGCGGGGCCGGTGATCTCGACGCGGCGGTCCTGGAGGTCGGCCGGGACGGGTGCGACTTGCCACTCGCTGTCACGGACCGAGCGCGTCTCCTCGAGGAAGTCGGGAAGCTCGCCCGCCTCGATCCTCGCCTGGCGCTCGGCGCGTGCGCGCAGCAGCTCCTCGCGCCGCCCGCCCAGCTCGCGCTCGAGCGCGGCGACCAGCTCGAGCGCTTCCGGCGTGAGCACCCCGCCGTCGTCGGGGGCGTGGAGAGTTACACCCGGCGCTGTAACCGGGGTGCTCACGCGGTCTTGGTCGCCTCGAACTGGGCCTCCTCGGTCGAGCCCTTGAGCGCGAGCGTCGAGCTCTCGCCGCCCGAGACGGCCTCGACCACCGCGTCGAAGTAGCCCGCGCCGACCTCGCGCTGATGGCGCGTCGCCGTGTAGCCGAACTCCTCGGACGCGAACTCGCGCTCCTGAAGCTCCACGTACGCGCTCATCCCCTCGTCCGCGTACCCGCGCGCGAGGTCGAACATCGACGAGCAGACGGCGTGGAAGCCGGCGAGGGTCACGAACTGGAACTTGTAGCCCATGTCCGCGAGCTCCGTCTGGAACGAGGCGATGGTCTTGTCGTCGAGATGCTTCTTCCAGTTGAAGGAGGGCGAGCAGTTGTAGGCGAGGAGCTTGCCCGGATACTGCGCGTGCACCGCCTGCGGCGAACTCGGCGGCCTCGTCGAGGTCGGGCGTCGACGTCTCGCACCAGAGGACGTCGGCGTACGGCGCGTACGCGAGCGCGCGCGCGATCGGCGCCTCGATCCCGGGCTTCACGTGGAAGAAGCCCTCGGGAGTCCGCTCTCCGGTGATGAACTCGCGGTCGCGCTCGTCGACGTCGCTCGTGAGGAGCGTCGCGGAGAGAGCGTCGGTGCGGGCGACCAGAACGGTCGGGACGCCGAGCACGTCTGCGGCGAGCCGCGCCGAGACGAGCGTGCGGACGAACTGGCTCGTCGGGACGAGCACCTTCCCGCCCAGGTGTCCGCACTTCTTCTCGGACGAGAGCTGATCCTCGAAGTGGACACCCGCGGCGCCCGCCTCGATGAAGGACTTCATGATCTCGAACGCGTTCAGCGGCCCGCCGAAGCCGGCCTCAGCGTCTGCGAGCACGGGAGCGAGCCAGTAGGTGCCGTTCTTGCCCTCGGCCGAGTCGATCTGGTCGGCGCGGAGGAGCGCGTTGTTGATCCGCTTCACGAGCGCAGGCGCACTGTTGGCGGGATAGAGGCTCTGGTCGGGGTACGTGTGACCCGCGAGGTTCGCGTCGGCGGCGACCTGCCAGCCGGAGAGGTAGATCGCCTTCAGGCCGGCCTTGACCATCTGCACGGCCTGCGCGCCGGTAACGGCGCCGAGCGCCGCGACGTACGGCTCGTCGTGCATGAGCTGCCACAACCGCTCCGCGCCGAGGCGCGCGATCGTGTGCTCGACGTGGAAGCGGCCACGGAGGCGCTCCACGTCCCCTTGCGTGTACGGCCTCTCGACTCCGGCCCAGCGGTCTTTGCCGTTGACCGAAGCTCCATTCCCCTGTGCGCTCATCTCCGCTCCTCCCCCGATCGTCCGGCTTGCCGCCGGAAATTGTGTCCGAGACACTAGCTGTTCGGATCCTAAAGATGCAACCGGACAGCGTCGCCGTGCCTATTAGGCACGAGACGGACAGCGCATACCCATGTTCTCGGATCCCAAACCAGGATCTTGGATCCGACTACTCCCAGCTCGTCTCCCGTTCGCCGGGGTTCGTCGACCTGCCGCCCCACTCGAGCGAGAGGTCGAGGTCCGGAAAGCGCGCGGCGACGAGCGCCTGTGTCTCGGCGACGAGCCGCTCGAGCTCGTCGGTCGCACTCTGCTCGTCGAGCTCGAAGAGCGCGTCCAGCCGAACGGCCAGATCCGGCGGCGCGATCTCGAGCTCAGAGACGAACCTGCTCGCCCGCTTGAACTCGAACGAGGAGAAGTACCTGCGGTTGAGCGCGGCAAGGGTGCCGACGATTCCGTACACCGACTGAGCGAGCACCTCGTGGCGCCAGGCGGTCGCGTCCCTCGTCCGAAGCCGCTCCTGGACGTACCACCACGGAAAGAACTTCCACCGCATCGCGATCATCGCCCGCTGGAGCTCGTCCCCGAGAGCGGACTCGCGGCGCCACTTCTCGATCAGCTCTTCGCCGTGCAGCGGAAGCCCCTCATGGAGCCCGCTGAGGATCTTGATCACGGTCTCGCTGAGCTCGAGATCGACCACGAGCCGCGCGATCTGCCGCTCCAACGCGCCGACCGATGTGAGCCCCACCTGGCACTCGATCCCGCCGACGTGGTAGCGCTCTCCGTAGCCGTCGGCGTCGGGCTCGCCGCTGTCGTCCGACCACGGCCTGCTCCGGTACTGCTCGGCTCCGAGGTCGCGCGGCGTCTCGGCCACTACATCGGGAGGCGGGACGCGGTCGTAGTAGACGATCAGGTCGAGGTCCCAGAACGCGTCCGCGTCACCGGTCGCTGCCGAGCCTACGAGTAACGCCGCGCGAGGCTCCCCGTGCGCGAGGTACGAGTCTGTCACCCGCCGCGCAAGCGACCTCAGGATTGCCGTTGCGTCGGTGGACGAGCTCACGTCAGCTGCCCGAGTCTGCCGGGAAGGCTACGATCGCCGCGCCGATGGCGAAGAGCCAAGCGGATACGGGGACCTTCGGCGAGACGATCGCCGAGGCCTACGCGACCGAGGGCGCCGCCGTCGAGCTCGGGACCGGCGTCCACGAGGGCGAGCTCGCGCCCGACGCGGCGGTCCGGGTCCCGCTCCGCACGATGAACCGGCACGGGCTCATCGCGGGCGCAACCGGGACCGGGAAGACAAGAACGCTCCAGGTCATCGCGGAGCAGCTGTCCGCCGCCGGCGTCGCGGTCTTCGCCGCCGACGTGAAGGGCGACGTCTCGGGCATCGCGGTCCCGGGTTCCGACGACGGGCCTGCCAAGAAGCGGGCGCGGGAGCTCGGGATCGAGTGGGCGCCGGCAGGCTTCCCGGTCGAGTACCTCTCGCTCGGAGGCATCGGCCCGGGCGTGCCTGTGCGCGCGACCGTCTCCGACTTCGGGCCGCTCCTGCTCGCGAAGAGTCTCGGCTCGAACGAGACGCAGGAGCAGAGCCTCACGCTCGTCTTCCACTACGCGGACACGAAGGGCCTTCCGCTGCTCGACCTCTCCGACCTGCGCGCGCTGCTCACGTTCCTCGACTCGGACGACGGACGGGACGAGCTCGAAGGGCATCGGCGGCGTGTCGCCGCAGACGGTCGGCGTGATTCTGCGCTCCCTCGTCGCGCTCGAGGAAGGCGGCGGCAACGAGTTCTTCGGCGAGCCGCAGCTCGACGTCGCCGACCTCATCCGTGCGGCGCCCGACGGGCGCGGCGTGATCTCGATCCTCGAGCTGCCGGCGGTGCAGGACAAGCCGCAGCTCTGGTCGACAGTGCTCATGTGGCTCGTGGCGGAGCTCTTCGAGACGCTGCCCGAGGTCGGCGACCGCGACGAGCCGAAGCTCGTGTTCTTCCTCGACGAGGCGCACCTCCTCTTCAACGGCGCGAGCAAAGCCTTCGTCGACTCGGTGACGCAGACCGTGCGGCTGATCCGCTCCAAGGGCGTCGGCGTCTTCTTCGTGACCCAGACGCCGAAGGACATTCCGGCCGACGTCCTCGGTCAGCTCGGGAACCGCGTCCAGCACGCGCTGCGTGCGTTCACGCCGGACGACGAGAAGGCGTTGCGGGCGACCGTGCGGACCTTCCCGAAGACCGACTTCTACGAGCTCGAGGAGCTTCTCATGTCGCTCGGGACCGGCGAGGCGGCCGTGACGATCCTCTCCGAGTCGGGCGTTCCGACTCCAGTCGTGCACACGCGCATGCGTCCGCCGCGGGCGCGGATGGGGCCGGCGGACGACGTCGACGGCACGGCGAAGGCCTCGCCGCTGTACGCGAAGTACGGCACGCGCCTCGACTCGGAGAGCGCGCGCGAACTGCTGGCCGAGCGGCTCGAGCAGGCTTCGCCCACCGATACCCCGGCTCCGGCCCGGAAGAAGGCGACCGAGGCGACCGGCGGCGGCGCGGACGCGCTCGGCGACTTCCTCAAGTCGTCGACGGGGCGAACCATCCAGCGCGAGCTGATCCGTGGGCTGTTCGGGCTGCTCAAGCGCCGAAGCTAGGCTCCCCGGAGCATGATTCTCGCGTCCTTCCTCGTCGGCCTCGCGGCGGTGATCGCGGCGACCGTCTTCTGCGTCGTTCGCGGGAGCGCTTCTGGAAGCAGGCAAAGCGAACAGGAGCAGCGCTCACCGTCGAGATGGAGAAGTTCGAGGAGCGCTCCGCGCGCACCGAGCGCCTGCTCGCCGAAGCGGATCGAGCGAGCGAGGACTTTCGCGCGGCGCAGGAGCGTCTGCGCATCAGCCGCGCCCGCCTGCAGGTGCAGCTCGACGCGCTCGAGCGCGCGAAGAAGCGGACGCGGTGGCTGCGGGCGTTCCTGCCGGCACGATGACCCGCGTCGCAGCGGTCGATCTCGGGACGAACTCCACCCGCCTGCTCGTCGCCGACGTCGAGGGAGAGCGGCTCGACGAGATCGTGCGCCGACTGACCATCACGCGACTCGGCGAGGGCGTCGACGAGCGCAGGCGCCTCCTCCCCGTCCCGATCGCGCGCGTCCGCAACACGCTCGCCGACTACCGCCGCGAGCTCGAGGAGCTCGGAGCCACGCGAACGCTCGCGATCGCGACGAGCGCGGTGCGCGACGCGGACAACGGCGAGGCGTTCCTCGGCGAGATCGAGTGGAGCTACGGCTTCGAGACGCGGCAGCTCGACGGCATCGAGGAGGCATCGATGATGCTGCGCGGGGTCGCGGCCGGGCGCGGCCGCCTCGACGCGGGAACCCTGCTCGTCGACATCGGTGGCGGCTCGACCGAGCTCGTCGTCTCGCAGAACGGCGCCACGCCGGAAGCCGCGAGCCTCGACGTCGGCTGCGTGCGCGTCACCGAGCGGTTCCTCGCGTCGGATCCACCGACATCCGACGAGCTGGGCGCGGCGGCACGCCACGTGCGCGAGATCCTCCCGGTCCGGCCCGCACGCGCGGCGATCGGCGTCGCCGGCACCGTCACGACGCTCGCCACGCTCGACCTCGGGGATGACGAGTACGACCCGCAACGGACACACGGCCACCGACTCTCCCGCGCCGCCGTCGACGGACAACTCCTGCGACTCTCCGCGATGACGCTCGAGCAGCGCCTCGCCGTGCCGGGCATCGAGCCGGGCCGAGCGCCGGTCATCGTCGCCGGCGCGGTCATCCTGCGCGAGATCCTCGCCGCGTACGACCTGCCGGAGATCGAGGTCTCCGAGCGCGACATCCTGCACGGCGCGGCTCTCGCCGCTGCGGAGCTGCCCGAACGCGAAGAGGGCGCCGCGCCGCCGGGCGCCTACACCTGCTGCTGACGCCTACGCGGCCCGCGCGGTCGCGGTGAGCGGCGCCGCGCCAAGCCGTTCGAACATCGCCGCCGCCTCGCGCGCAGCATCCTCGTCTCCGCCCCGGCCGAGCGCGTGCAAGGCGTAGGCCCGTTCGACGACGGACCCCCACTCGCGCCAGCCTCTCTCGGCTTCGCGATACAGAGCCTCCGCGTCCTCGAGCTCGCCGCTTGCCTCGGCCAGCACTGCCTTCGCGGTCGTCACGGAGTTGCGCGCGATCGGACCCGTAGCCGACCCGGCGGTGCTTGCGAGAAGACGCTCGGCAACCGCGGTGTCGCCGGCCGCGACGCAGATTCGGCTTATCCCTGGGAGCGCATTGAAGATCTCGACCCGGACGCGGCCCGCGAACGCTCCGAACTCCTCGATCAGCGAAAGCGCCTCCTGCAGTCGTCCGCGGACCGCCGCGACGAGGGCTGCCTGCATCAGCGCCGGGCCGAGCGCCTGCGGATCCCCAACCTCGCGAGCGCGGGGAAGGAAGATCGCGACCTGTCGCTCCGCCTCGTCGATCAGGCCGCGGTGCACGAGAACCGGGGTCGTCGACATGAGCGTGTTCAGCTCAATCTGAGTGCCTCCCTGCTCGCGGTCCCAGTGCAGGATCGCCTCGGACTCTTCGAGAAGCTCGTCCCACTCGCCGAATTCGTAGCGGTACCAGAGTCGTGCGGCCCTGCTCCACATCTCGTGGTGCGTCAGTCCGCGGCGCTGCGAGAACTGGAGCCCAGCCTCGAGCAGCGCGTAGCCCGCGGGGAGATCCTCGAGCGCCGCGACCATCTCGCCGAGGTTGAGATACGACGTACCGGTCTCGATACCGAGGCCGAGCCGGAGCGACAGCTCGAGCCCTTCCCGGAGGTCCTCGATCCCGGCGAAGTCTCCGAGGTTGATGCGCGCCAGCCCGCGCATCTGAAGGTGACGCACGACGTTCTCCACCCCCAGCTCCTGGGCGAGCGCGAGCCCTTTCTCTGCCCACTCGATGGCTTCTTGCGAACGCCCGCCGATCGCGTCGAGGGCGGCGGCACGCTCGTACGCGAGAACGAGCTCCGGCCCTGGCTCGCGCTCGAGGAAGCGGATGGCCTCCTCCGTCAACTCGCGGGCGGAGGCTGTCTTCCCATGCCGCCAGAACGCCCGGCCGAGGCCGATCGACGCGACAGCGGCCCCGTGCTCGTCGCCCGCCGCACGAAGCGCGGACAACGCCTCCTCATACGCATGCTCGGACTCGGGCAGGCGCCCTTGTTCCTGGAGCGCCTCACCGATCCTGGCAAGGACCGAGCCGCGAACGCCGTCATCAGCTGAGAGCTCGAGCGCGCGCCGGTAGGAGGTCTCGGCTGCGGTGATGTCGAGCCGCATGGCGTTGTCGCCCGCGAGCAGCAGGAAGCGCGCAAGGGCGTCCTCGACGTGAGGACGTACCTCACCCGCGGCCCGCGAGAGCTCGAGCGCCTGCTCGTAGTGGTGGACGATGATCTCCGCGTGGTCGGCGAGGCGCTCTTGCGCCTGCTCCTCGATCCACTTCGCCGCCGCCTCGTGCTTCCGGGCCCTCGGCGCACGCGGAATCTGCGAGTAGCCCACGTCGCGTACGAGCGCGTGCCAGATCGAGAACTCCTCCTCGCCCTTGAACGACGAGACGCGTGCGGGACGCACGAGCTCGCGGCGCACCAGCTCGCGTATGCCCGCGAGTACCTGCTCGTGCGGACGCCCGCCGATGGCTGCGACCGCGCCAGTCCAGAACGCGCGCCCGACGACGCATGCGTCCTGGAGCAGCGCCTTCAGCTCCGGCGTGAGCGTGTCCAGCCGGGCTGCGATCAGCGCTTGCACGGTCTCCGGCACCGCCAGGGTCTCGCCTTCGCCACGCTCGGCGAGCATGCTCGCGAACTGCTCCGTGTAGAGCGGATTGCCGCCCGCCCTCTCGAGCAGCGCGGCCTGGGTCTCCGCGGGTAGGACCGACCGCTCGAGCAGCCCCTGAAGAAGGCGGGCCGTGTCTTCCGAGGACAGCGGGGAGAGTGAGATCGTGGTCGCGTTCCGCTGCCCGCCGCTCCAGCCGGTACGGCGGTCGTAGAGCTCGGGCCGCGTCGTGGCGAGGATCAGCAACGGCACGGGCGCGGCCCAGTCGAGGACGTGCTCGAGGAAGTCGAGCAGGGCCGTGTCCGCCCAGTGCAGGTCCTCGATGACGAGCACGACCGGCCGCCTCGCGGCCATGGCCTCGAGGAACCGCCTCCAGGCGGTGAAGGCCTCGTCGCGTCCGACCGCGGCCGCCTCGCCGCCCGCGCCTGCGAGCGGCGCCAGCCTCGACACGAACCACTCGCGCTCGGACTCGTCCTCGAAGAGCGCCGAGACGGTCCGGGCGAGCTTCGCGGCAGCCACGCCCTGGTCGTCGGACTCGAGGATCCCGGCCTCGGCCTTGACCGCCTCTCCGAGCGCCCAGAACGTGATGCCCTCCCCGTACGGAAGGCAGCGGCCGTGGCGCCACGTGATCAGGTCGGGGCGATCGTCCAGGGTCGTCCGCAGCTCCGCGACGAGCCTGCTCTTCCCGATTCCTGGCTCGCCGACGATCGTGACGAGCTGGGCCGACGACTCGCGCTCGACGCGGAGGAACGTCTCGAGCAGAACCGTGCGCTCGTGCGCTCGGCCGACGTACGGTGACTGCGTCGTCATCTCCGCCTCGCCGACGCGACTTCTCGCTTCGACCGCCCGCCAGGTCGGGATCGGCTCTGACTTCCCCTTCGCCTCCACGGACGGGAGCGCCTCGAAGACGATCGTCGCTTCCGCGGAGCGCATCGTCGTCTCGTCGGCGATCACCGTGCCCGAGGCGGCGGCGGTCTGAAGTCGCGCAGCCGTGTTCACGACGTCGCCTGCGACCAACCCCTCGCCGCGATCGAGTCGCGCTCCGAGCGCGACGACGGCCTCGCCCGTCGTCACCGCCGCCCGCACCGCGACGTCGAGGCCCTCGTCTCGCAAATCCGTGATCGTGCCGAGGATGCGAAGCGCGGCGCGCACCGCCCGCTCGGCGTCGTCCTCGTGCGAGACAGGCGCTCCGAAGACGGCCATGACCGCATCCCCGATGAACTTCTCGACCGTGCCGCCGAAGCGCTCGATGTCCGCCTTCACGCGCTCGTGGTACGGGCGAAGCGTCGCGCGGACGTCCTCGGGATCGGCGCGATCGGAGCGGTCTGTGAAGCCGACGAGGTCGACGAACAGGACGGAGACGACCTTGCGCTCCTCGCCGGCAGCAGGCGCCTCCTCGAGCGCGGCGCCGCACGCCAGGCAGAAGCGCGCTCGCTCCGGGTTCTCCTCGCCGCACGCAGGGCAAACCTGCATCCCGCCGGATCTTCGCAGGGGTCCGGGGAGAACGTCTACGCGGCCGGCGGGAGGTCGGACGGCTCTTCGTCTTCCGGCGGCTCCTCGTCCTCGGCGAGCCTCCGCTGGAGCACGCTCCGCGAGAGCACGCCGATCAGCCGGCCGTCACCGTCCACGACGGGAACGCGCTCGAGATCCTGCTCCTCGAGGAAGCGGAACGCGTCCTCGAGAGGAAGGTCGGGATCGATCGTGTTGTCCGGCGGCTCGGCGATCTCGCCGAGCGGCGTCGTCTTCGGGTCGCGACCGGCGGCAACGACCTCGCGCACGAGCGTCTTGCGGGTGACGACGCCCGTGAGGCGCTCGTCGTCGGTCACGTAGACGGCTCGCACCTCCGGCCGTTCGAGGAGCTCGCCAGCCGCCTGCGCGGACGCGTCCGCGGGCAGATGCCCCGGGTGGGAGACCATGGCTTCGCGTACGACGCTCACGGAAAGATCCCCCGCGCCTCGAGCGCGGCCGAGACCTCGCGGATGCCGCAGACGAGCGCCGCCGCGCGCAGCGTCACCTCGCGGTCCTCGGCGAGCTCCCAGACGCGGTCGAACGCGTCCGAGAGCTTCTCCGCGAGCTTGGCGCGGATCTCGTCGCGCGTCCAGAAGAGGCGCCCGAGATCCTGCACCCACTCGAAGTACGACACGGTGACGCCGCCCGCGTTCGTGAGGATGTCGGGCAGGACCAGGATTCCGCGCTCGGCGAGGATGGCGTCGGCGCCGATCGAGGTCGGGCCGTTTGCGCCCTCCGCGATCATCCGCGCCCGCACGCGCGGCGCGTTGTCGGCGGTGATCTGGTCCTCCCGCGCTGCGAGCACGAGGATGTCGCACTCGAGCTCGAGCAGCTCCTCGTTCGTGATCCGGTCGCCCGCGGTGCACCCTTCGAGCGAGCCGTGCTCGCGCACGTACTCCTGGAGCGCGGGGATGTCGAGCCCGGCGTCGGAGTGGATCCCGCCGGACACGTCCGATACGGCCGTCACCGGCGCTCCGAGCGCGTGCAGCTCGTGCGCGGCGATGCTGCCGACGTTCCCGAAGCCCTGGACGACGCAGCGTTGCTGGGTGAGATCCCAGCCAAGCCGCGTGCACGCGCGAGCGATCACCATGACCACGCCCGCGCCCGTCGCCTCGTGGCGGAAGACGGAGCCCCCGATCGAGATCGGCTTCCCGGTCACGATCTCGGGCACGGCGTAGCCGCGCTGCATCGAGTACGTGTCCATCATCCAGGCCATCGTCTGCTCGTTCGTGGCCATGTCCGGCGCAGGGATGTCCTCCTGTGGCCCGATGAACGGTAGGAGCTCGGAGGTGAAGCGCCGCGTCAGGCGCTCGATCTCGGTTAGCGAGAGCTCGCGCGGCTCGCAGCGGACTCCTCCCTTCGCCCCGCCGTAGGGCAGCCGCAGGAGCGAGCACTTCCAGGTCATCCACATCGCGAGCGCGGCGCACTCGCCGAGATCGACCTCCATGTCGTAGCGGATGCCGCCCTTCGTGGGCCCGAGGATGCTCGAGTGCTGCACGCGGTATCCGGGGTAGACGACGCGCGTGCCGTCGTCCATCCGAACCGGGACGCTGACGATGATCGAGCGCTCGGGGTAGCGCATGCGCTCGGCAATGTCCTCCGGGATGTCGGCGATCGGAACCGCGTTGTCGAACTGCGCGACCGCCATGCGGTACAGCGGCGTGTCCCACTCGAGAGGGGCATGGGCAAGCGCTTCCGGCGGGCTCGCCACGGCCGGCGGAGTGTACCGGCGTCGAGTCGAGCTCAGGCTAGGCCCTGTCGTAGTCGGACATGACTCTTCGCCAGTAGCGGACGAGCCCGACTCCGACCGCCAGGACGAAGACGCCGAACAGCCAGAGCACCAGCGCGTAGATGGCGACCACGGCCGCGACGTCGCCCGAGTCGATGCAGATCCACGATCGAGTCGCCTCGCATGAGCTCGAGTCGTCGGTGACGGCCGACAAGACGAGGAGCCAGCCGACGGCGACCACGCACGTCCAGGCGACGAATATCCGGCGGAGCCTCATGAAGTTCGCACAACCATCGTACGACGGTCGAGCGCCGATGCCGGGGGCGGGACTCGAACCCGCACGCCTTTCGGGTCGCGCAGCGGGTCGCCGCGGCGGCCCCAGCACAGTCTGGTCTCTAATGTATCTTAGTCGGTCATGTCCGACGAGAGCTGGCGGAGAGCCAAGGCAGCACCCGACTACGAGGCGTGGCTGAAGAGCGCGCGTCGGGAGAAGACTGAGCGCACGGCAACCGACTACGCGCGGACCATTCGAGACCTTCTTGCTGCTCACCCCGACAAGGAGACGAGGGAGTTCACGACGGAAGACTGTCAGCAGCTTCTGGACTCGTACCCCGAGAAAAGCCGCCCAGTTCGCAGGGCTGCGCTCCTATCTTTCTTCCGCCCGCTGTACCTGCGCGCCGAGATTCCGACGAACCACGGTCGACCGCGTCCACGTTCCGTTGGTCCAAAAGCAGTTGTCGACCGAGGTGTTCACCGAGGCCGAGGTCGCACGGCTCTACGGCCTCCCGTCGCCTGACGGCCCGCTGTTCGTGCTGATGATCGAGTGCGGTCTGAGAAAGAGGGAGTGTCTCGCCCTTCGTCGGCGCGACATCGACTTGCCGCGCGAGTACCTCGTCGTGAGGTCGCGCCGTGACCAACGGTCCCCTCTTTCCGCTCGGGCGGCTCAAGCCGTTCGAGAACTCGACGCGAGGGAGGGCCTTCAGCCAGCAGACCACTTGTGGTCAACGAGACCAGGAGGAGGAGCAGTGGTCCGACGCGACAGGCCTATCGCCAACACGACGTTCCAGCGCTGGTATCGGGAGGCACTGCTGAAGGCAAAGGTGGACCACCGCGAGGCGCGCACGACGCACCGGACGTTCGAACACCGCTCGAAGCTTCAGGAGACAGCACCCCGAACCTCAATTCCGCTTCCGATCGCGGTTGACCGACTCCTGCTCCGTCGCCTGCAAGCCCTGGGACCGGAACTTGCCGCCAGCTACAGCCAGGTCCACATCGACCTCGCGGACGACGCGCGCCTGTCGTTCCTCGGCCCTGCGGGCGAGATCCGAGAAGTCATGAGGGCTGTGATCCACGAGCTGTCACCGGACGACGACGTCCGAGCGCGGAGTTGGTACGTCGCCCACGAGGGGCGACCGACACAGGCCGAGCGGATTCGACACATTCTCGAAGCGCGCTCCGAGACGGAGACGTCAGCCACGGACACGGCCGGGATCGTGGAAGACAAGGTCGCGACGTTCGGAAGAGACCTCTATCGCCGAGCAAGCCGGGCACTCCACACTGGCGCGCAGCGCGAGGAACTCAGAAGAATCGTCGGCTGGCGTCGAAGCGGTCCTGATCGAGATTCTTCCGCCCTAAGCCGCTTCGAAAAACGCTGTTCAGATGCCGGGGGCGGGACTCGAACCCGCACGCCCCACTAGGGGACACCCGCTTTTAAGGCGGGCGCGTCTCACCCGTTCCGCCACCCCGGCGGATCCAGTGTAGAAGCGGACGCTAGAGGCTTGGGTGTGAAAGGGAGCGACCGCGGCCGCGAAGCGGCCGCGCTTCAGGTCCTTTGCTCTACCGCGCGACCGGAATCCCCACTCGGGGATTCCGGTCTTGCGCACAACTAATTCTGGCCCGGCAGGAGCGAGTCCGACGGGAAGCGCTCCGGGCCCTTGAACTGGAAAGCGTTGAAGAACGACGAGTACGCGTCCTCGTCGAACTTCCTGCACTTCGCGAGGTACGCCTTCTCCGTGCCGTCGTCGTACAGGTTCCAGGCGCCGAGCGCGATCTGGTTCCCGAGCTTCGCGTACGGGGCGACGATCGTGCCGTTCTCGTGGTCGTCGTAGAAGGCCCGCAGCTGCGCGACGACCGGATCCTTCACCTTGTCGCCGTAGAAGATGAAGATGCCGCCGTGCTCGAGGTTGTGGACGACGCGCGCAAGCTGGAGCGGCTCGTCATAGGCGCCCCAGATCGCGGTTCCGAGGTTCTGGTTCGCGTCGAAGCCGAAGTGGGGACCGCTGGTGGGCGGGTCGGTGTTCCAGTCCTTCGAGGTGTCATCTGCGGCGAGCGTGTGCTCACCCGGCAGCGCGTCGACGGTCCTCATCGTGCAGCCCGCCGCGACGAGCTCCTCGCGCACCTCGCTCGGGCTGGGATCGCCTGCGCCGACTCCGAGCAGCACGCCGATGCCGACGATCACGAGGAGCGCGACCAGGCCACCGGCTCCCAGCATCACGAAGCGGCGACGCTTCGCGTCGTCCTCGGCCCTTCGTTGCGTGCTGCGCTGCTTGGGCGCTTTGACCTTGGGTTTCTCGGCCATAGCCGCGCGCGAGAGTAGCAGCGCGGTCGGTTGCGCCAGCGTTGCGGGTCCCGGCACCGTGCCGTCCGCCGCGGGCTCTACCGTTCGTCGGCCCTATGGTCGTTCTCGTCGTCATCGCGCTCGTCGTCGGCGTCGCGCTCGGCGCGGTCGGGGTGCTCTTCGCGGTCCGGCCGGCGCTGATCGAGCGTCGCCGGCGAGTGGACGAGGTCATCTTGCTCGAACGCTCGCTCGCGGAAACGCGGGCTGAGCTCGCGGTCGAGCGGAGCGCGCTCGACGAACGGCTCAAGGCGACGATCACCGCTCTCTCGACTGAGGCGCTCGACGCGAACAGCGCGCGCTTCCTCGAGCTCGCGGACTCGCGCCTCTCCGGCTACGTTCGTCCGCTCTCGGAGTCGCTCGAGAAGATGGACACGCAGCTCCGTGGAGTCGAGCGGGTTCGCCAGGAGGCGTACGGCGCGCTCCAGGCGCAGGTTTCGACGCTGTCGGAGCGAGCCGGAAGCCTCACGAACGCCCTCCGCACCCCGCACATCCGCGGTCGCTGGGGCGAGGCGCAGCTCCGGAATGTCGTCGAGTACGCGGGCATGATCGAGCACTGCGACTTCGTCTCGCAGGCGACGACGTCGACCGAGGACGCCACGCTGCGCCCCGACCTCGTCGTCCGGATCCCGGGCGGCAAGCACGTCGTCGTGGACGCGAAGGCTCCGCTCGCGGCGTACCTCGACGCGTTCGAGACCTCCGACGACGCCGAGCGTGAGCGACACCTCGTGAATCACGCGCGCCAGGTGCGCGAGCACGTCACGAAGCTGTCGGCGAAGGGCTACTGGCGCCAGTTCGAGCCGTCGCCGGACATCGTCGTCATGTTCCTGCCGGACGAGTCGTATCTCCGCGTCGCGCACGAGAAGGATCCCACGCTGCAGGAGTACGCCTGGAGCTCGAACGTCATCCTCGCGTCGCCCAGCACGCTGATGATCCTGCTCCGCACGGTCGCGATGACCTGGCAGCAGGAGACCGTCGCCGAGAGCGCGCGCGAGGTCAGCGCGCTCGGGCGCGAGCTGTACAAGCGGCTGTCGACGATGGGCGCGCACGTGACGCGTCTCGGCAAGTCGATCGACGGCGCCGTGAAGGCGTACAACGAGACCGTCGGCTCGCTCGAGCGACAAGTGCTCGTGCAGGCGCGCCGCTTCGAGAAGCACGGGATCACGGGGATCGAGCCGCCCGAGCTGCAGCCGATCCAGCAGCAGGTTCGCCCGCTCGTGGCCGCAGAGCTGGTCGACGCCGAGGAGCAGCCCGAGCAGCCGGCCCTCGAAGCCCTCTCCGCCGGCGCCGACGCCGCCTGATTCGGGAACATGCGCGGCAAACAGGGCGTTTCCGACACTAGCCCGCTGAGCGGGGCTAACGTACGGAGGGAGCTTCTGTGAACGACGTTCGCGATGTGATCATCGTCGGCGGTGGTCCCGCCGGCTATACCGCTGCGCTCTACACGGCGCGCGCGAACCTGAGCCCGCTCGTCATCGAGGGGTTCAACTGGGGCGGCCAGCTGATGATCACGAGCGACGTCGAGAACTACCCAGGCTACGCCGACGGGATCATGGGCCCGGCGATGATGGCCGACTTCCGGCGCCAGGCCGAGCGTTTCGGCGCCGAGTTCCTCACCGACGACGTCACGCGCGTGGACTTCTCCGAGAAGCCGTTCCGCGTCTACGTCGGAAACGACGAGTACCGAGCAGAGAGCGTCATCGTCGCCACCGGCGCGAGCGCGCGCGAGCTCGGGCTCGCGTCGGAGCAGACGCTCCAGGGACGCGGCGTCTCGTACTGCGCGACCTGTGACGGCGCTTTCTTCCGAGACAGGGTCGTCGTGGTCGTCGGCGGCGGCGACTCGGCCATGGAGGAGGCGACGTTCATCACGCGCTTCGCAAGCAAGGTCATCGTCGTCCATCGCCGCGCGGAGTTCCGCGCCTCGCCGATCATGGTCGACCGCGCGCGGGCGAACGACAAGATCGAGTTCGTCCTGAACGCGGTCGTCGAGGAGGTGCTCGGCGAGGGCGAGGGCCGCGTGACCGGCGTGCGCCTGCGCGACACCGAGACCGGCGAGGGTTCGGAGATCCCCGCCGACGGCGTCTTCGTCGCGATCGGGCACGACCCGACCACTGCCCTCTTCCTCGACTGGCTCGACCACGACGATCAGGGCTATCTCGTGACGGAGCCCGGGTCGACGCGGACGAACATCCCGGGCGTCTTCGCCGCGGGTGACGTGCAGGATCACACGTACCGCCAGGCGGTGACCGCCGCCGGCTCGGGGACGATGGCTGCGCTCGACGCGCAGCGCTACCTCGAAGAGCAGCAGCACGAGCCGCAGGTCGAAGCGGCGCCCGCGTCCGCCTAGCGGGCAGCCGGTACCGGCCGCTCCGCCCTTTACCCTCGCGCAGGTGGACGTTCGCTGGTCCGACCTCGTCGACCCGACTCGCGAGGAGGTTCTGGCGGCACTTCCCGTTCAGGTCGACCCGGAGGTGATCGAGATCCTCGCCACGCTTCCGAGCGGAGGACGCGATCCGCGACCCGTGATCGAAGCCCACGGCGCGTACGTCTTCGGCGTGCTCATGGCCGCGCATCCGCTGCCGGACGAGAACCGCATCGTCTACCAGGAGGTCGACTTCGTCGCGACGCCGAGCCTCCTGGTGACGGTGCGCAAGACGCCGTCCAGCCGCGGTGTGCCGACCTACCCACCCGCGACGCTGCATCCGTCCGCTCGAGGAAGGCGCCTCCGGAGGCGCGCTCGTTCACAAGCTCGTCGACGACGTCGCAGACACGCTACCTGTCCTCGATCGACGAGATCTACGGCGAGATCGAGGAGCTCGAGGACGCGATCGACTCGGCGCCGCCAAGCGTCGTCCGCGAGCGGATCTCGAGCTTTCGACACGAGCTGCTCGATGCCCGACGCATGATGTCGGCGACACGTGCCGCCGTTCGCAGGATCATCGACGGACGCGTGGAGGTCGGTGAGCACGCGCTCTTCCCGCCCGAGATCGAGCTCCGCTTCGCCGACACCTACGAGACGCTCGTCCGCGTAATCGAGGAGCTCGACATCGCGCGCGAGCTCCTCGCCGGAGTCCGCGATCACCACCAGTCGAAGATCGCCGAGAGCCAGGGCGACGTCGCGAAGAAGCTCACCGTTGTCGCGTCGCTCGTCCTCGTCCCGTCGCTGATCGTCGGGTTCTACGGCCAGAACTTCGTGCCGGTGTTCGACGACGGCTTCTGGCAGCTCAGCGTGTCGCTCGGGCTCATCGTGAGCTCGACGATCGCCCAGCTCGCGGTGTACCGCTGGCGCCGCTGGATCTGACGCGCCATTGTGACCCGCGTGAACGCGGTTCCCCTGCGCCGAAACCGCGACTTCATGCTGCTCCAGAGCGCGGAGCTGCTCTCGAGCGGCGGCTCGCAGATCACGGCGATCGCGTATCCACTGCTCGTGCTCGCGCTGACCGGGTCGGCGGCGAAGGCCGGCCTCGTCGCGTTCGCGCGGCTGCTCGGAATGGCGCTTCTCGCCCTGCCCGCGGGCCTGGCGGCCGACCATTGGAGCCGGAGGCGGCTGATGATCGCTGCCCACGCCGGACGCGCGCTGGCCATCGGGACCCTTGCGACGCTACTCATCGTCGACGCGCTCGTCTTCTGGGTGATCCCGGTCATCGCGTTCGTCGAGGGCAGCGGTGCCGCCGTCTACTCGTCGGCACAGTCGGGCGCGATGCGCGCCGTCGTACCAAGGACTCAACTGCCCGCAGCGGTGGCCGTCGTGACCGGACGGGGAGCGGCGATCAGCGTCGCCGCTCCGCCCATCGGCGGCGCGCTCTTCACGGTCGCCCGCGCTCTTCCCTTCGTCGTCCACACCGTGTCGTACGTGTTCTCGACGCTGGCGCTGCTGGCCATGCGCACGCCGTTCCAGGAGGACCGTGAACGAGACCGCACCCCGCTCCGCTCGCGACTTGCCGAGGGATTCAACTTCCTCTGGCATCACCAGTTCCTTCGCGCGTGCGCCTTCTTCTACGGCCTGGCGAACTTCATCGGGCCGGGCGTGCTCCTCGCAATCGTCGTCATCGCGGAGAGCGAAGGGCTGTCGGGTGGGCAGGTCGGCCTGCTCGTGTCCGCATTCGGAGCGTGCCTGCTCCTCGGCGCCTTCCTGTCGCCGCTCATCCGTCGCGTGCTTCCGGTGCGTGGAGTCCTGCTGCTCGAGCTGTGGACGTGGGTCGGCTGCGGCCTCTTCGTCATCTGGCCGAACGTGTACGTGCTCACTGCGAGCATCCTCCCCACTGCGCTCGCGATCCCCTCGACCGACTCGGTCGTCCGCAGCTACGAGCTCGCGATGACGCCGGACCGCCTCTTGGGCCGGGTCGAGAGCGTTCGGAGCACGATCGCACTCATGATCGCGCCGCTGGGGCCGCTGGTCGCGGGCCTGCTCCTGGAATCCGTCTCCCAGCGCGCGACGATCGCAGTCTTCGCGGCGTTCGGGCTCGCGCTCGCCGTCTGGGGGACTCTCAGTCCGGCGCTGCGGGCCCCTCCGAGCCTCGACGATCTGGACGAGCCTCCGCGAGGCGAACCGGCTCCGGCTGCCGCGGGCTGATCGCAAGCCGACTCGACGGGCAGAGCTCCTCGACCGCGCAGAGCTCGCACAGCGGCCGCCGCGCGTCGCAAATGCGCCGGCCGTGCCAGATGAGGAGGTGCGGGAAGATCGCCCAGTATTCGCGCGGGACGATGCGTATGAGGTCGCGCTCGATCTTCACGGGATCCTCGTTGCGGGTCAGCCCGAGGCGCTGCGATAGGCGGCGGACGTGGGTGTCGACCACGATGCCCTGCGCGTGGCCGAGCTCCGCCGAGACGACGTTCGCGGTCTTGCGCGCGACGCCCGGCAGGCGGATCAGGTCCTCGAGCCGCGTCGGCACCTGCCCGTCGAACTCCTCGAGCAGCACGCGCATCGTCCCGCGGATCGCCTTCGTCTTCTGGCGGAAGAAGCCGGTCGCGTAGATGTCCCGCTCGAGCTCCTCCACCGGTACCGCGAGGTAGTCCTCCGGCTTGCGGTACTTGAGGAAGAGCCGCTCGGTGACGCGGTTGACGTTCACGTCCGTCGTCTGCGCGGAGAGCATCACGGAGACGAGGAGCTCGAGCGGCGAGCGGAATCGAAGGGCGATCCGCACGTCGGCGTGCCCCGCGAGCAGGCGCTCGATGATCGGGCCGATGCGCTGGCGGCGCGTCCCGAGGCCGCGGCGCTTCGCCTCGCGGACGTAGCTACGCGCCACTGCCCGCGGCGCGCTGTGCCTCGAAGAACGCGCTCGCCTCGTCCGGATCCGGCGGCTCGAGCAGGTATTCGACGAGCTGCTCGCTCATCGGAGCTCCGGTCGCGCGGATTGCGGCGGCAGCGGCTTCCGTGTCGTACTTCGTGCTCTTGAGCTCGACGTCCTCGCCGAGCAGCGCCCAGTAAGCGCCACGCCTTCCCTCGTACGGCATCCCGACGCTGCCCGCGTTGACGACGCGGAGACCGTTCTGCAGGCGCCGATCGAACTGGACGTGGGTGTGGCCGACGACGACGAGGTCGGCGGCGACGTCGCCGATCAGCTCGGCGACGATCTCATCCGGCGTGAGGCGCGTGAAGATCGGCTCGTCGGCCGATGGGATCGCGTGACAGAAGAGCGTTCGCCCGAGATCGCCGATCTCGAGCTCCACGGTCAGCGGCCAGGTCGCGATCGACGCTACCCGCTCCTCGCCCAGGCGGCGCCGCTCTGCCTCCCAGTCCTGGTCGAACTCGTCCACGCCTTCGACGACGAAGCGGTCGGCGTTCCCGTGCAGGAAGCGCACATCGGGCCGATCGCTGAGCAGGTCGAACACATCGGCGGAGAACGGCCCCGTGACGACGTCGCCACCGCAGACGATCGCGTCCACGTCCTCGCGCTCGACCTCGGCGAGCACCGCCTCGAGCGCCGGGAGGTTGCCGTGGATGTCGTTCAGCGCCGCGACCCGCACGCGCCGAGGCTACCCGCGCGCCAGACGCTTCGACTCGAAGTAGGCGCTTGCCGACTCGGCGCTGGCGGCGCCGTGAATCGAGTCCGAGAAGATCTCCTCGACCTCGGGAAACCCTGTGCTTACCAGTGTCGACAGCGCCGACTCGGGGTCATATGACGTTCGTCTCAGCTCGACATCACCTTCGAGAAGCGCCCAAAAAGCGCCCTGCTCGCCCTGATACGGCAGCCCGACGCTGCCGGCGTTGACGACCCTGAGCCCGCCGGACACATCCCGGTCGTACTGGACGTGTGTGTGCCCGCACACGACGACGTCCGCGGTGACCGCCGCGAGCGCCTCAGCGACGTTCGCATCCGGTGTCGACCGAGTCAGGACCTCGTTGTCGCGACGAGGTGTCGCATGGCAGAAGCGGACGGAGCCGAGCCCGTCGACGTCGAGCTCCATCGTCATCGGCCAACCGGAGACGAGCTCGAGCTCCCCTTCCGTGAGCCGGTCCCGGCACCACACGCAGCTCTGGTTGGCCGCGGCGAGGACATCGCGTTCACAGTTCCCGGCGACGAAGTCGGCGTCGAGAGCGCGGAGTGCCGTCAAGCACTCCGATTGAAGCGGGCCAAAGAGAGCGTCGCCGCCGACCACGATCCGGTCGACGTGCTCGGTCTCGACCTCGGCCAGCACAGCTTCGAGCGCCGGAAGGTTGCCGTGGATGTCGAACAACGCCGCAACCCGCACGGGCCGAGGCTATCTCGCGAGTGCCTCCATAGGCAGACGCGGCCCGGCGCAGACAAGATCGAGCGCGGGGCAGTCGGAGCACGCGAACTCGCTCGGGGTCGGCCGGAAGTCGCCAGCTCGAATACGAGCGATCGCGTCCGAGAGTTCGGCCTCGAGCGCTGCGGTGTCGGAGGCGATGAACGTCGCAGAGACGACGTCGTCGGGGCGCTCGAGGAACTGATAGGCGACCTCCACCTCGGCGGCTCCGTCCCGCAGGCACGCGAGCGCATAGACGAGGCGCTGGACGCGGTACTCGTTCTCGACGATTTCGGCCGGATCGGCTCCGTCGAGCGCGTTCGACTTGTAGTCGACGACGAGCGCCCTCTCGCCCTCGCGCCAGAGCACGTCGAGCCGGCCGTGGAGGAGCACACCGTCGTGCTCGAAGGCAAACGGACGCTCGGGCTGCGCGCCGGCGAGGCCGGCGAGTCGCTGGGCTAGGTCGGAGGCGCAGTACGCGTCGACGAGCGCGGCGATGCGGTCGATCTCGGCGTCGGTCGCCACCGGGTACCACGACCGCACCGTCCCCTCGAGCTCGGCGCGGGCAGGCGCGGCCGGCGCATCGAGCGGAACGGACTCGAGCAGGCGATGCACCGCATCACCGATCTCCGTGCCGGCGAGGCCGGGCGGATCCGGCGCTTCACCTTCACCTTCGGGCTCTTCGGACAATCGCCGCTGCGGCACCGGCGGCAGCCCGAGCACGCGCTCGGCGAAGTAGCGATACGAGCAGCGCTCGAAGAGCGCGAGCGCGCTGTATGACAGGCGTCGTACGTCGTGGAGAGGCGGCGTCGGCACCGGCTCCAGCTCCGGCAGCTCGACGCCGACCCGCGGAGCGCCGAGCGGAAGCTCGGTGAAGAGCGGAAGCTGGGCGCCGATGTCTACAGGCGCAACCACGCCCGCCGCAACCTCTGGAGCAGGCGTCCGCTCCACACGCAGCACGAAGCGCGCATCGCCGCGCTCGAGCTCGACCGGCTCATCCGGTGCCTCCGCGACGCTCTCGCCGGCGTCGAGCCGGTCGAGCACCCACCCGATCGGCGTCTGGCGATCCGCCGCACGCTCGGGGTCGATCGCGCCCGACACGATGAGGCGGTCGATCGCGCGCGTCATCGCCACGTAGTAGAGGCGCAGCCGCTCGGCGCCTTCTCGCTCTGCCTCCGCCTGACGCACATCCTCGAAGTCGAAGACCGGTCGCCGGTCGCCGCGGGTCGGATGCACCATCTTGAACCCGAAGCGGCCGTCGGAGAGCGCGACGATCTCGTCGCCGCTCCGCGGTCCTCCGATGTCGCGACCGGCGTCGGCGACGATGACGACCTTGAACTCGAGGCCCTTCGCCCCGTGGATCGTGAGGAGACGAACCGCGTCGGCGCCCTCTTCCTCCGCAACGGCCTCGAGCTCCTTGGCACCGAGCGCGTCCTGCTCCTTCACGAAGCGCACGAAGCCGGCGATGTCGGATCCGCGAATCGCCTCGTACTCGCGGGCCAGCCGGCCGAGCTTGCGCAGGTTTGCGAACCGGCGCGTGCCGTCCCAGCGGGCGAGCACCGCGAGGTCGTAGTCGTGCTCGGCCAGGATCTGCTCGCAGAGGCGCTCGAGCCCGACGCGTGTGGACGCGCGCACCAGCCGCTCGTACCGCTGGCGGAATGCGCGCAGCAGGCGTTCGTCCTCCGCCGACAGACCGTCCGGAAACGATCTCTCGATCGCGGTGAAGAGCGGCCGCCGCGGCGCGTTGCGCCGGATGAGGACGAGCGCGTCGTTCGAGATGCCGACGAACGGCGACGCGAGCACGGTCGCGAGTGCGACGTCGTCGTAGCGGTTGTGCAGCAGGCGGAGGTACGAGAGCAGGTCGACGACCTGCTGCTGCCCGAAGTACCCGCGTCCGGTCGCGCGGTAGGTCGGGAGCCCCTCACGCCGCAGCGCCTCCTCGTAGCGCTCGGCGTCCGTTCCCGCCGCGAACAGGATCACGATCTCGCCCGGCACCGCCTCGCCCGAGTCGACGAGCGCGCGGACGCGCGTCGCGATCGCGCGCGCCTCGCCCGACCGCCAGTGCTCTCCCGAGCCCTTGTACGCGCACTTGTCGGTGACGAGAAGCTCCACCGGATGGCCGAAGACGGGATCGGGGAACTCGGCCGAGGCAGCGAGCGGCTGGTACTCGTCCCCGAACGCCCCCGAGAACAGGTGGTTGACAGCCGCGAGCACCTGCGGCCGCGAGCGGTAGTTGCTCGTGAGGGTCAGCAGGTTCGACGCGTGTGCGCGGCGCTCGCGGAACACCTCGACGTCCGCGTGCCGGAAGCCGTAGATCGACTGGAACTCGTCGCCGACCGTGAAGACCTCCGTCGCGTCCGGATGTGACGCGAGGTCGACGAGCTCGCACTGGAGCCGGTTCGTGTCCTGGAACTCGTCGACCATGACGAGCCGGAAGCGCAGGCGCACCGCGTCGCGGACCTGCTCGTGGTCGCGCAGGAGGTCGCGCGCCGCGAGCTGGAGATCCTCGAAGTCGACCACGGACTCGCGCCGCTTTGCCGCGTCGTACTCGGACGCAAACCGCTCGAGCAGCTCCTGGAGCAGCTCCCGGTCGTGCGCGGCGAGCTCCTCGAGCGCTGCTTGCTCCACCGCCTTCCGCTCGTGCTCGTAGGACGCAGCGCGTGCACCACGGCTCTTGAGGGCAGACAGGTCGACGACCCGCTCGGGCGGCGCCGACTCGGTCACGACGCGGAGCACCTCCTCAGCGTTCTTCCGTTGGAGGTCGGTCGCCGACGGGTCGGCCGCAAGCCCCATGGCCTCCCGGCGGAGGCCCGCGATGACCTCGGACAACGGGCGGTGCTCGCCGAGCTCGAGCACGAGCGGGCGACCGGCCGAGCGCAGCGTCTCGTAGACGCCCGTCAGCATCGCGCGCAGCCCCTCGCCGCGGTACGTCGCCAGCAGCCGCAGCCGCTCCTCACCGCCTTCGGCGAGAAAGCCTTCGAGCGACCGCTCGAACGCCTCGCCGCGGAGCACGGCCGCACCCGCCTCCTCGACCGCACGAAACCGCGGATCAAGCCCGACGGCGAACGGGTGCATCCGCAACAGCCGGTCGCAGAAGCCGTGGATGGTCGAGATCCACGCGCCGTCGAGCTCGCGCGCGAGGTCGGGTCGACCGCGCTCGACGAGTGCGCTGCGGATCCGGGTGCGCAGCTCCCCGGCCGCCTTGCGCGTGTAGGTGATGACAAGGATCGAGTCGACGTCGAGCCCGCCCTCGCAGACCGAGCGCGCGTAGCGCTCGACGAGCACAGAGGTCTTGCCGGTGCCTGCGCCGGCAGAGACGAAGACGTTGCCGCCGGCCTCGACCGCTGCGATCTGCTCGTCGTTCAAGCCTCCGCGTGTCTCGAGAACGGTCACGGCTACGCGCGCTCCACGCGGCAGATCGTCCAGAGGTCGCACCACTGCGGGCAGCCGTCGCCCTTCGGATCGTGGCGCACGTCACCGGCGCGAATCCGCTGCGCGTTCGTCGAAGCGCGCTCGCGCGCGGTCTCGACATGCGCCCAGAAGGTGTCCTCGTCGAGGTAGTCGTCGCGCGTGAAGCCTGGAAGATCCTCGCTCGCGGATTCGCGCAGCATCCCCCGCGTCGAGCGCCGTCCGGCGAGCGCGCGGTAGACGCCGCCGAGCGGCTCCACGCCGACGAGGTCGCGGAGCGCGAGCACGTAGAGGGGGATCTGCAGCCGCAGGTCGCGATCGATGTCCCGCGCGCTGTGCGCGCCCTTGCCCGACTTGTAGTCCTGGACGATCCCGCGCGCGCTGAACGGGTCGATGTCGATCCTGTCGATCTTCCCCGAGAGCCGAAGCCCGTCCCCGAGGTCGAGGCCGCGCTGGAGCTCCGGCGCGGCGCGCTCCGACCCGAACGCGACCTCCAGGCGGCGCGGGACGAACTGCACGTCCGACACGGCCTCGTCGCGGACGAAGCCCTCCAGATCGGCGATGAGCGTGTACCGGAGCTCGGCCCGCTGGAGGTCGGTGAGATCGAGCCTCACGCCGGACTCGAGCGCCTCGTCGAGGCAGCGGCGGACGAGCTCGATCGCGCGATCGACGTTCTCGGGAAGGACGCGCTCGGAGTCGAGCTCCCGCGGGAGCGCCCCGTAGAAGCGATGGAGCGTCGTGTGCATGACCTGCCCGCGCAGCATCGCGTCCGGCTCGGCATCGATCGTCTTGGGATCGACGATGCGCTCGACGAGCCACGCCGAGGAGCAGTCGGCAAAGCGTTCGAGCTCGGTCGCGGAGAAGACGGTTCGGCTCGACATCGACTCGAGCACTGTTGGGCTCTGGAGCCGCGTCGGCCGATCGAAGGCGGCTCGGGCGCGGTCGAGCCGGCGCGTCCAGTCGTTCGCTGCGGCGAGCGCTTCCGCCTCGGCGGGGTCGTCGGCGGTCAGCCGCGCGAGCGCTCTGAGTCGCTCGCGCTCGCTCGGGGCGGCGTCGACCGCCCACGTGATGCTGGACAGCGGGCGGCGACGTGTCGCGCGTGCAACCTCGGCCGGGTCGAACAACGAACGGACGTCGTCCCAGAACGGGCTCGCCTCCCGCGGCACGCCGTCGTCGCTCGCCGCTTCGCGGACGAGAACGAGGCGCCGCGTCGCTCGCGTGCACGCCGTGTAGAAGAGGTAGCGGTCGCGCGCGACGGCGTTCGGCCGTTCGAGGCGGCCGCCGAGCTCGCGGCGCATCTCGTCGTCGAGGAGCGGCGACGGCCGGTCGCGGCGCGGGAAGCTGCCCTCCTCGAGCCCGAGCAGGAAGACGACGTCGAACTGCCGCGTGCGGGCGCGCGAGTAGTCGAGCACGGCGACGCGGCCCTTCTCGCCCGACCCGACGGGCCTGACCGTCGCACGTTCGAGCGCTGCGACCACGTCCTCCGCGGATACCGGCTCGCCGCCGAGGCGCACGAAGTCCTCGAGCTCGTCGAGCGCGCGCGTCGCCGCCCGATACGCGCGTGCGTCTCCGCGAGCGTCGTCCACGACCGGCGGCGCATCGACGCCCCAGGCATTGCGAACCATCGCACGGAGGAGGCGGCGCGCGGCCGCTGCCGGGTCGGGCTCTTCGCGCAGCTGTCCGAGCGCAGGAAGCGGCCCGCCGCGGAGGCGTTCGCTCTCCTCCTCGACACGAGTCGGATCCGTCACCGCGCGTCCGCGCAGCCGCCCCTCGACGAAGTCGACCGAGCGCCGCTCGAGGCCCGAGAACGGCGAGCGCAGGAACGCGAACAGCTCCTCTCGGCCGCCGCCGAGGCGATCGAAGCGGAGCAACGCGACGAGTGCTGCGCCGAGCGGAGTGTCGACCAACCTCGTGGGCGTCTCGAGCGCATAGGGGATCCCGAGCGTTCCGAAGACGGACTCGAGCGGAGCCCGCCACCGCTCGGGCGACTCGCAGACGACGCCGATCCGCTCCGCGGGCGTCCCGGCTCGCACGAGCGCGAGCGCCTCCGCGCCGAGGAGCTCGACCGTCCCGCGGACGCCGGCTCCTTCGAGGAAGGTGAGCGCACCGTCCGGCGAGCCCGAGAGTGTCGGCGTGTCCGAGAAGAGCTCGCGCTCGAGCCGCGCGAGGGGGGTTGGTGTCGGAGGCGAGGTGGGGCGCGGAAGCTCCTCCACGTTGCCGGCTGCGAGGCGCGCGAGATCCCCGACCGTCCGTTCGAGCGCGGCGAAGGCCACACGCCCGGGCTCGTATGGGATCGAAACGGTGACCTCCGCCCGTGCGGCGAGCGCCTCGATGAGCGCCCACTCGGCGCCGGTCAGGTCCTCGAAGCCGTAGGCGAAGACCGGCTCGCCGTTCCAGGCGCCGAGATCGGTCTGGAGCCGCTCGGCCGCCCGCCTGCGCATGCCGTCCCGGTCCCAGAGCCCGAGGCGGTCGAGCTCGGCGCGGTACGTTCGGGCCAGCCGCTCGAGCTCGCCGCCGACTCGGTCGTGGTCGAGGAGTGCGGACTCGAGCTCTCCGAGCGTGCCGAGCACTGCGTCGGCGAAGCCGCGGGACGGCGCGGAGGCTGCAAGCTCGTCGAGTGCTGCGGCGTCGATCGCGTGCCGGACGGCTAGCGTCCGCTGGACGTCGCCTGCGACCGGTCTCGCATCGGGCAGGCCCGACGCGACGAGTGCGAACAGGTCGTCGAAGGTGCCGATGTGGCCGCCGAGCAGCGCGCCGCTACGTCGCAGGAGATCGCGCTCGACCCGCTCGACGTCCGGTCGATTCGGGACGATGAGCCACGGGTCGCGCGAGAGCTCGGCGAGGTAGCGCTCCAAGAGCAGCGCGACCTTGCCGGCGTGTGCCGGCCCCACGACAAGCGCGAGACCCATCCGCGCATGGTAGTCCCGCCCTCCGACGGGGACTCTTACGCCGTACGCAAATTAGGCGCTTTCCGTGTCGGGACGCGCCCGACGAGACAGTCCTCTACGCGGCGGCCGCCTTCGGACGCCTGCCCCGACGCGCGACCTGCTGGCCGGGCATCTTTCCCGCGCAGTCGTCACACAGATCCGCCTGCTTCGAACCGCGCCTTGCGTCCGTGTAGTTGAGCCGCATCACTGCGCCCCGATTCTCGGCCACTTCCTTCGTGCAGTTGTCACAAACAAGGATCGTCTTCCGTGCCATCATCCGCCTCCCCGATCGCCCGTACGATGAGTCCGTAACACTAGGAAATGCCGGGCGGAAATGCAAGCGGAATGAACGCTGCAAAAGAGTCATCGTCCGCTAGCTACTCGTCCTCGGATCGTTTCACCTCGCATAGGATCCGAGGATGAATACGATCGTGGTCCTCGAGGGCGATCAGACCGGCCAGGAGTTGCTCGAGGAGGCGCTTCGCGTTCTCGCACCCGAGGTGATAGGGGTCGAGCTCGATTTCCCGCGGAACGACCTCTCGCTCGAGAATCGCCGAGCGACCGAGAACCAGGTCGTCTATGAGGCCGCGGCCGCGGTCCGCGAGCACGGCTACGGGCTGAAGGCAGCGACGATCACGCCCGAACGAGCCGGTGACGTCGGCTCACCGAATCGCATCCTGCGCGAGGAGATCGGCGGCAAGGTGATCGTGCGGACCGGTCGCAGAATCCCGGGGATCGTCCCGCTCGGCGGTGTTCATTCGCCCATCTCGGTCGTGCGGATGGCCGTCGGGGACGCCTACGGAGCGAAGGAGTGGCGCGAAGGCGAGGGCGACGACGAGGTCGCTCTTCGTACCGAACGAATCGAGCGCAGAGTTTGCCGCGCAGTCGCCGAGTTCGCGTTCCGACAAGCCGAGCGAATGGAGGCGAAGGTCTTCGGCGGCCCGAAGTACACGGTCAGCCCGATCTACGAGGGAATGTTGAAGGAGGAGATGGACGCCGCGGCCGAGCGCCATCCCGACGTCCCATACGAGCCGCAGCTCATCGACGCGACCTTCGCTTTGCTGATCTCGTCGAGCGGCGCGCCGATGGTGATTCCCGCGCTCAACCGCGACGGCGACATTCTCTCGGATCTCGTACTGCCGCTCTTCGGCTCGATTGCCGGTTCCGAGTCGCTGCTCGTGGCGTTCGGGGACGACTACGTTCCGAGCGCACTGATGGCAGAGGCAGCGCACGGGACCGCACCCGCGCTCGAGGGCAAGGACATCGCGAATCCGATGGCGATGATCCTCGCCGGCGCAGCGCTCATGTCACATGCGGATGAGGAACGCCTCCAGACGGCGGGCCGCGCGATCCGCGAGGCATGTCTCGAGGCGGTCGCGGAGGGGATCCGCACAGCCGACCTCGGCGGCCACGAGTCGACGACGGGCTTCACGGACGAGGTGATTCGCCGGACGCGCACGAAGCTCGACGTCTGGTCGTCCCTCTAGCGCGGGCTTGAACCGCCCTCGAAGGGCACGTCCCTCGCGGCCCGCGTCTTAAACAGGGTCTGACCCTGTAAACGCGCCGAGTTCGCAACAAACTCTCCACAGGCCTTGCCCGGGAGCACCTATCGCACGCGCGACCGGGCTTCGACCGCTGTCCGGAGCGGTCGTGTCCTTCGAACGAGGGTCTGACCCTGTAAACGTGGAAAGTCGGCAACAAGTGTCCACGGGTCGTGGCCGACCGGCCAGGGCCGGTCCGGCCGCTTGACGAGCCTCGCCGCCGCCCGTCCGAATAGAGTTCCGCTCCGCATGCGAGTCGCGGTTCCGAGGGAGACGGCTCCCGGCGAGCGTCGCGTGGCGCTCGTTCCCGAGACGGTCTCCAAGCTCCGCGAGGCGGGGTTCGACATCCGGGTCGAGAGCGGCGCAGGCGACTCGGCCGGTTTCCACGACGCGGCCTACACCGAGGCCGGCGCCGAGGTCGTCAAGGGCAGCTCGCTACTGGCGGGCTCGCAGGTCGTCACGCGCGTCGCACCGCCCTCTCCCGAGGAAGCCGCGGCGCTCGACGCCGGCGCGGTGCTGATCGGATTCCTCCAGCCGCTCACCGATGCCGAAGGGATCGCCCGCCTGCGCGAGCGCGGCGTCGTGGCCTTCGCGATGGAGTCGATCCCGCGGATCACGCGCGCGCAGCCCATGGATGCGCTCTCCTCGCAGGCGACCGTCTCCGGGTACAAGGCCGTCCTGCTCGCTGCCGACCGCGTGCCGAAGCTCTTCCCGATGCTGATGACCGCCGCGGGGACGATCGCGCCCGTGCGCGCGCTCGTCATCGGCGCAGGTGTGGCGGGCCTCCAGGCGATCGCGACCGCGCGGAGGCTGGGCGCAGTCGTGTCCGGCTTCGACGTGCGGCCGGCGGTGAAGGAGCAAGTCGAGAGCCTCGGCGCGAGCTTCCTCGACCTCGGCGTTCGCGCGGAGGAGACCGAGGGCGGTTACGCGACTGAGCTCACGCCCGAGCAGCAGGCGCAGCAGCAGGCAGCGCTCGAGGAGCGAATCCCGGACTTCGACGTCGTGATCACGACCGCGGCGGTACCGGGGCGACCCGCGCCGAAGTTGATCCCGAGCTCGGCGGTGGAAGGCATGCGGCCCGGCTCGGTCATCGTCGACGTCGCAGCCGAGACCGGCGGCAACTGCGAGCTGACGGTGCCCGGTGAGGTCGTCGAGCATGTGCTTTCAGGAGGAGGGGGCGTAACCGTCGTCGGCACGACCAACATCCCGTCCCTGATGGCGTTCCACGCGAGCCAGCTGTACTCGCGAAACGTGGCCGCGCTCCTCCAGCACCTGGCGCCGAACGCCGAGCTCGCCCTCGACTGGGACGACGAGATCACGTCCGGCGCGTGCGTGACGCGTCCCGAGAAGGCGCCCGCATGACCGAGCTGCCGCTCGTCATCGAGCTGACCATCCTCGTCCTCGCCGCCTTCCTGGGGTTCGAGGTGATCTCGAAGGTGCCCACGATGCTGCACACGCCGCTCATGTCGGGCGCGAACTTCATCCACGGGATCGTGATCGTGGGCGCGATCCTCGTGCTCGGGAGCGCGGACGACACGTTCACGAAGGTCGCCGGCTTTCTCGCACTCGTGCTCGCGACGGCCAACGTCGTCGGCGGCTGGTTCGTCACCGACCGCATGCTCGGCATGTTCAAGCGCCGCCCGGAGCCGAAGCGCGAAGGGGCGGACGAGTGATCTCGGATCCCGACGTCCTCGCGCTTCTCTACCTCGTAACGATCGCGTGCTTCGTCGTGTCGCTGAAGTTCCTCGCGTCCCCGCGGCACGCGCGCAAAGGGAACTGGGTCGGCGGCGCCGGGATGCTCGTCGCGATCGGGACCACGCTGCTGATCGACGAGCTCGAGAACTGGCTGCTGATGGTCATCGCGCTCGTCATCGGGAGCGTCGTCGGCCTCGTGGGTGCGCGAAACGTGCGCATGACCGCGATGCCGCAGATGGTCGCGATCTTCAACGGCGTCGGCGGCGGCGCGGCGGCGCTCGTGGCTCTCGCGGAGTGGCACGAGGCGCTCGACCCCGTCTGGGACGAGACGCTCTCGATCGTCCTCTCGGCGCTCATCGGATCGATCTCGTTCGCGGGCTCCGCCGTCGCCTTCGCGAAGCTGCAGGAGCTCGTCAGCGGCCGACCCATCGTCTTCCCCGCCCAGAACATCGTGAATGTGCTCGTGCTCGGCGGCGCGGTCGTGCTCGGAGCCGTCGCGGTCGCCGGCGTCGAGGAGGAGTGGGTGCTGTGGGGCCTCATCGCGCTCGCGGCGATCTTCGGCGTGATGTTCGTGCTCCCGATCGGAGGCGCGGACATGCCCGTGGTCATCTCGCTCTTGAACGCGTTCACAGGTCTCGCTGCATCCGCGACGGGGTTCGTGCTCGACTCGACGGTGCTCATCGTCTCCGGGATGCTCGTCGGCGCGGCCGGGACGCTCCTCACGCTCCTGATGGCGAAGGCGATGAACCGCTCGGTCGCGAACGTGCTCTTCGGCGCGTTCGGCCAGGTGCAGACCGGTGCGGGCGCAGCCCGCTCCGACGACGGGCGCACGGTACGCGCGACGACACCGGAGGACGTCGCCGTCCAGCTCGGCTTCGCGCGCAAGGCGATCTTCGTCCCCGGCTACGGGATGGCGGTCGCGCAGGCCCAGCACGACGTCCGGCAGCTCGCGGATGTGCTCGAGGAGAAGGGCGTCGAGGTCAAGTACGCGATCCACCCGGTCGCCGGGCGCATGCCGGGGCACATGAACGTGCTCCTTGCGGAGGCGAACGTCCCGTACACGCAGCTCTTCGAGATGGACGAGATCAATCCCGAGTTCCCGCAGGCGGACGTCGCGATCGTGATCGGAGCAAACGACGTCACGAACCCTGCGGCGCGCTCCGACACCGGGAGCCCGATCTACGGGATGCCGATCCTGGACGTCGACAAGGCGGCGAGCGTCGTCGTGCTCAAGCGCTCGATGAATCCCGGCTTCGCCGGCATCGACAACGAGCTGTACCTCGACCCGAAGACGACGATGCTGTTCGGCGACGCGAAGGACTCGGTGCTCAAGCTCATCGCGGCCGTGAAGAGCTCGTAGGGACGGCCGGATCGCCGTCGCGGTCTTCACAGCGCGGGACGTCCGTGCCGCGGTCGAGCCGAACGAGGCGTACGATGCGGTGCGGGACGCCTTCGTCGCGTACGCGCGAGACGAGTGGTCGATGCCGCCCAAGGTCTATGTCGAGAACTACCCGGCGGGCGACTTCCGCGCGATGCCGGCTCTCGGCAATGGACATGCGCTTCTGAAGTGGGTGACGTCGTTTCCCGGCAACCCCGCTCGCGGGCTGCCGACCGTCACCGGCCTCGTTCTCCTCTCGGATGCCGAGGACGGAAGGCTCCAGGCGGTGCTCGACGCAGCCGCGGTCACGGCACTCCGCACGGCCGCGGCGGCAGTGCTCGCCGCGGAGACGCTCGCCCGCGAGGACGCCGCGTCGTATGCAGTCGTGGGCTGCGGCGTGAACGGGGCGGAGACGGCGCGGATGCTCGTCGCCCGCGGGCGCACGCCCGTCGTGTGGGACGTCGACCGGGAGCGGCGAGAGGCGGCTGCCGCGGAGGTCGGCGCGCGGGTTGCGGCGAGCGACGAGGAGGCTCTCGCGTGCGACGTCGTCGCGACGGTGACTCCCGGATACGAGGTTCTCTACGGCCCAGGCTCGCTCCGACCAGGCCAGCACGTCTCGCTCATGGGCGCCGACGGGCCCGGGAAAGCGGAGGTCGCCGTCGAGGAGGTACGCCGCGCTCGGCTCTTCTGCGACGACTGGGAGCAGGCGAGCCACGGCGGGGAGCTGACTGCTGCGGTTGCCGCAGGTGCCGTGGTGGCGGACGACGTTACCGAGCTCGGCGCAGTGCTCCTCGGTGCCGCTGACGGGCGGCGCGGTGCGGGCGAGATCACGCTCTTCGACTCGACAGGGCTCGCGATTCAGGATCTCGCTGTTGCGAAAGTCGCGTTCGCGAAGGCGGACGCGCTCGACCTCGCGCGAATCGACGTGTAAAGCCGGTCGCATCAGGGCAAACGCCAACCATGCTCACCCTGCTCATCGTCCTCCTCGTACTCGTCCTGCTGATCGCGCTCGGGGTTGTCGGCTTCGCACTCCAGGTTCTCGGATGGATCCTGGTCGGCCTCGTGATCGGAGCACTTGCTCGTCTCGTTCTCCCCGGCCCGCGACCGATCGGCTGGCTCCGAACGATCGTCGCCGGTATCGCCGGCGCGGTCGCCGGAGGCGTGCTGGGCGACGCGCTCGGGGGAAACGGGTTGCTGGAGTTCCTCCTGGCTGTCGCCGTCGCGGCGTTGCTGATCGCCATGCTCTGGGGATCCGAGCGCGGCTACGCGGCCGCCCGCCGCGTCTAGACGGTCATTCGTTCAGGAGGCGCGAGGGCTCGAAGAGGTCGAGCAGCGGGTCGCGCTCGCCAAGGATGGCGTGCGCCACCAGCCGGCCGCTCGCGAAACCGAGCACATTGCCATGGCCCGAGTATCCGCCTGCGACCCAGACCCCGTCGCGGCCGGGCACGCGGCCGACGACGGGCAGGAAGTCGAGCACCATCCCGAAGATGCCCGCCCAGCGGTGGTCGACTCGGAGCGGGCGCCCGACGAGGCCCGCGACGAACTCCTCGAGCGCTCGCTGGACCGTCGGCGTCGTGACCTCGTCGGCCGTGAACTCGTCCTGGAGCGAGACGTCCCGGAACCCGCCGGCCACGATCCGGCCGTCCGCCGGCTGGTGCCAGTAGTCGAAGCCGTGCCGGCCGTAGTGCGGGATCTCGAACAGCCGCTCGGGGATGGGCTCGGTCGCGATCACCTGACCGCGCGTCGGAACGATGAGCCCCTCGAGCTCGCCGAGGAGCCCGCTCGGGTAGCCGTCGGTCGCGACCACGACCGTCGCCGCCTCGGTTTCCTCGATCGAGTCGACCCGCGTGCGCTCGCGAATCTCGACACCGGCCTCTGCCGCCCGCTCTGCGATCCGCCGCACCAGCCGCGCCGGTTGGAGCAGGCCGTCGCGTGGGTGGAAGATCGCAGCCGGGTACCTGCCCGAGAGCGGATCCGGAAGCTCGTCTCGCCATTCGACCTCGAAGCCGTCCGCCTTCAGAGCCTCGAACTCGGCGACGAGCTCGACCCGCTCTTCCTCGTCGGCTGCCAGCCGAAGGCTTCCGGTAGGCCGGAATGCATCGCCCGCCACCTCCGCGAGCGCCGTCAGCTCGTGTTCCGTCCACCGCCAGAGCTCGGCCGCCCGGACACGGCCGATCGACTCCGCGGTGACCGGATACGGAGCCGCGCCGCCCCGTAGAGCGAAGCCGCCGTTCCGACCGCTCGCGCCGTCGGCGATGACACGCGCCTCGTAGAGACGGACGCGCATGCCTGCTTCAGCCAGCGTCAGGGCGGCGGACGTGCCCGTGATCCCGCCGCCGACCACCGCAACGTCCGGCACGCCGCGTAACTCGACGTGCGGGATCGGGTCGTGCGGCTCGGCGAGCCAGTAGGGCACTGACGACATGCGGCCGCGATCCTAGACCGAGACACGGTAGACCCCATCCTCGAGAGCAACTCTTCTCGCGAGCTCCAGCTCCATCAGCGCCGCGGACGCCTCCCCGGGATCGACTCCGGACGCGCGCACGAGCTCGTCAGCGGTCAGCGGGCCGTCGTGCAGGCGCTCGAGGAGCGCCTCGCCGGCCGGCCCCAGGCTCGTCATCTCGGGTGCAGCCGCCAAGAGCCCGAACACCTCGAGCACATCGGCGGCACACGTCACCGGCGTCGCTCCGAGTCGAAGCAACGCGTTCGTCCCGTCCGAAAGGGCGCTCGTGATCTCGCCCGGAACCGTAAGCACCTCCCGACCCTCCTCGAGCGCGAAGTCAGCCGTGATCAGCGCTCCGCTCCGTTCGCGGGCCTCGACGACCACCGTCGCCTCGCAGATTCCGGCGATGATCCGGTTCCGCGCCGGAAAGCGCCACGGCGCAGGCTCGACCCCCGGTTCGTACTCCGAGACCACGAGACCCCGCTCGCAGATGCGTCTCGCGAGCTCCGCATGGGCGCTCGGATAGTCGCGGTCGATCCCACACCCGAGCACCGCGACCGTCACGCCGCCGGCCTCGAGCACGCCGCGGTGGGCGTCGCCGTCGATCCCGCGCGCCATCCCGCTGACGACGACAAGACCGGCGGCTCCCAACTCCCGTCCAAGCGAACGGGCGACCGAGCGGCCGTACGCCGAGCAGGCACGGGCGCCGACGACGGCGACTGCGGGAAGAGCGAGCAGCTCGTCAGGCCCGCTCCCACGCAGCCAGATCGCCGGCGGCGGATCGTGGATCGCGGCGAGCAGCGATGGATACGCGGCATCACGACGACGCAAGCGACGAATCTCGCCCGTCACGACGCGGGCATGCGGTAGGACAGCGCCTCGGCGACGTGCGCCGGCTCGACGTGCTCCGCGCCCGCCAACGCGGCGATCGTTCGCGCGACACGCGCGACTCGCACCCGCCCGCGACCCGACAGCGGCAGCCGCTCGACCGCTCCCGAGAGGAGCTCCGACGCGGCCTCGGTCCGGCGCGGACGAGACGAGCGAAGCCGCTCGCGCGCATCCTCGACCCGCCCGCGAACGACCTCCGACCCCTCACCGGGAGGCGCGGCGAGCTCGGCCGCGCGCGGGCGCGGCATCGCAACGGCGAGGTCGAACCGATCGAGAAGCGCACGCGACAGCTTCTCGCGGTACGACGCCAGCCGGTGCGCCGAGCATCCGCACTCGGCCGCAGGATCGCCGCGAGCCCCGCACGGGCACATGTTCATGCTCGCGACGAGCTGAAAGCGCGCCGGAAAGACGGCGTGACCCCCGGCGCGCGCGACCGCGACGATGCCGTCCTCGATCGGCTGCCGTAGCGACTCGAGCACCGAGCGTGGGAACTCGGGGAGCTCGTCCATCAGCAGGACCCCGCGATGCGCGAGCGAGACCTCGCCCGGTCTCGGGTTCGGCCCGCCGCCGACGATGGCAGGCGCCGACGCACCGTGATGCGGCGAGCGAAAGGGCGGCACCGTGATCAGCGGCCGCTCGGCCGGAAGCAGGCCGCACACGGAATGGATGCGCGTGACCTCGAGCGCCTCCTCGCGCGTCAGCGGCGGCAGGATCCCGGGGAGCCGGCGTGCGAGCATCGTCTTCCCGGTGCCCGGCGGCCCCATGAGCAGGAGGTTGTGCGACCCGGCCGCGGCGATCTCGAGCGCTCGGCGGCCCCGCTCCTGACCTCGCACGTCCGCGAGATCGGGCACCGGCTCGGGATCGAGTGAATGCGCCGGCAAGGGATCGAACCCAGGAGCTTCGATCTCGCCTCGAAGGTAGGCGACCGCCTGCCCGAGGTGCTCGACCGGGACAGGGTCGACGCCGGCAAGAGCGACCTCGGCCGCGGACTGGACGGCGCATACGACTCTCGTCAGTCCCGCGCGGCGCGCTCCTTCGGCGACGGCGAGCGCGCCCGAGACGGGTCGCACGCGCCCGTCGAGTGCGAGCTCGCCGACGGCCGCATGACCGGCGAGCCGCTCGGGCGGGACCTGTCTCGTCGCCGCCAGCACGGCGAGGGAGATGGGGAGGTCGAAGCCGGAGCCCTCCTTGCGCAGCGCAGCCGGCGCAAGATTGACCGTGATCCGGCGGTTCAGCGGCCAGTCGAGAGCGGCCGAGAAGACGCCACTGCGAACGCGATGCTTGGCCTCCTGGCAGGCGCGGTCGGCGAGACCGACGATCGCGAAGCCCGGAATCCCCGTCTGGACGTGCGCTTCGACCTCGACCTTGCGCGGCTCGAGGCCGACGAGAGCGTGGGTGACCGCGCGTGCGAGCACCCGATCCAGGCTAGGCATGAACTGGTCACGCGTGGTGCGCGGATCAGTGCCGAATTAGCCAATTCTCGACGCAGCGACCGCAGCTTTAGCGCAATCGGGATCCGCTTTCGCGGATCCCGATCTCGCGCTCTAGCTACGCACTACGGCACGTAACACAGGACGTGCACGGTGAAGATGCTGGACTCACCGGTGTCGTTCCCACCCACGCCCACGAACCCCGTTACCTGGCCGTTGGTGAGAATCGGCTCGAGCTCCTGCGTCACGAGCTTGAGGTCGCTGTCGTCGTCGCCCCACGAGGTGCCGGCCGAGATCGCGCGCTCGGTGCCGGTGCAGCTACGCGAGACGCGCCCCGTGTTGAACGTGTTGTCGACAGCAAGGTCAACCACCGACACGGACTCCGTCCGCACCGTGATCGCGCCGATCGCGCCGGCGGGACCGGCAGGGCCGGCGGCTCCGGCAGGGCCGGCCGGACCCATCGGGCCCGTGGGACCTGCGGGAAGCTGACCGGGCGCGAAGTCGGCCCGGAGCAGCGAGCGGTTCGCGACCTTCGCCGAGGTGACGGCGTTGTTGCGGATCTTCGGCCCGGTGACCGCGCCGAACTGGATCTGCCGCGGCCCGACGCTGTTTCGCGGCACGAGCTGGCTCACCGCGGCGACGCTCGTCCCGCCGAGTGCCACGATCAGAGCCAAACAGGCGACCACCATCGCCGGCGACGGCAGCCGGCTCCAGAGCTTCTTCATTTCTCTACCCCTTTCACGGACGTTGCCCGGTGACGCTACAGCCGGGCTCGGACCGAACCGGCTGGGGAGCAGGACTTCTTACGCATCCCTTACGGCGCGATTACCGGAGCCGACGCGCGACGAGGACGGACTCGAAGTACTCGCCCGAGCGACGTCCCGTGCGGCGGTTCACGTGCCGCTCGAGGCGCTCGACGAGCTCGAGCCCGCTGCGCTCGAGGATCTCCGGGTAGAGCTCGCGGCGGTCGTTCACGACCACGATCACCGGAGCGCCGGGCTCGAGCGCGTCCGCGCACCGCTGAAGGATCTCGGAGATCCCGCCGACGTACTCGGCGATCGCATTGCGGCTGGTACCCCGCGCGGCAGCGCCGAGCTCGCGGTCGCGCCGGTCGTCCAACCCGAGGAGCTCGTAGGCGTAGCGGTGCTGCTCGTGGTAGTCGATGAGGCCCGGATACGGCGGTGACGTGACGATGCCGTCGAAGCGCCCCTCGAGCTCGAGCTGCCTCGCATCTCCGTGGAAGACCTCGGCCGCGCGACGCCGATGCCGGACGCGCTGGAAGGCCTTGAGCCGGTCGAGCGTGTCGAGGAGATAGCGGCGGAGGAACTTGTCCGCCTCCTCCACGGGCCGGCAGGTGCGCCGATGCTTGTGGCACCAGTAAGGCTCGCGCTGCGGGGCTCGCGGGAACTCGAGGTCGAAGTGGGTCGTCAGCCGCGCCGAGCGGGCGGCCCGGGCGAGCACGACGCGGAGCACCTCCACGTGCTCGTAGTCGCTCACGATCGACTCGAAGTGCAGAAGCTCGGCTGCGGCGCGCGGCGCGTACCACTCCGCGAGGTAGCCGCGCGGCTGCTCCGTCGAGACGCCGCGGCCACCAAGCGCGTCCCGCAACTCCGTCTCGAGCGCGAAGACGTCGTAGCGGGTTGTCTTCACGCGCATGAGGAGGCAGTTGAAAGCTGCGATGTCCAGCCCGACGGCGTCATAGCCCGACTCGAGCGCCTGGACGAGTGTCGTCCCCGAGCCGGCAAACGGATCGAGGACACGGCCGCCCGGACGTACGTAGCGCCCGAGCAAGGCTTCGACGAGCTGCGGCACGAACTTGCCGAGGTACGGGTGGAGCCGGTGGACGTGCTTCGTCCGCTCGCGCTCGGGAAGCTCGGCTTCCGACCACGAAAGCTGGAGCCCGTCGTCGGCGAGCTCGCGGTAGAGAGCGGCCTGGGTTCGCGCCATGGCGCCGGTTTTCGGACCCCGAGCGCGATGTCCTCTCCGCGCGGGGTCAGGCTGAAGCCTGACCCCAGCTTGCTACGTGAGCGGAACGCGCTCGACTCGCCGGCCCTGAACGCCCGCCGCCTCGATCGCCACCTCGAGCCCAGCGACCTCCGGGTGCGACGCGAGCCACGCGGTCGCCGCCGCCCGCACGCGGCGAGCCTTCTCGGGATGAACCATCTCGAGCGGATGGCCGAACGTCAGGCCCGGTCTTCTCCTTCACCTCGACCACCACGACTCTGCGCCCGCGCCGCAGCACGAGGTCGAGCTCGTAGCCGCCTGCACGCGCGTTCGCCTCGAGCAGGCGGTAGCCGCGGAGCCGGTAGTGCAGGAGCGCGCGGCGCTCGCCGCGATTCACGCCGCTTCGTCGGCCTCGTAGCAGCGCGCCTGGAACGAGCGTCGGTGCACGTCGCACGGGCCGAACGACCGCACGGCCGCTGAGTGTGCGGGCGTGATGTAGCCGACGTGCGACATGAAGCCGTAGCGCGGGTAGACGGCGTCCAAACGACGCATGACCCGGTCGCGGACGACCTTTGCGACGATCGAGGCCGCCGCGATGGCAGCGCTCTTGCAGTCGCCGTCCACGATCGCGCGGTGCGGCGGGGCAGTCGGCCCCAGCCGGAAACCGTCGACGAGGCACGCCTCCGCCGGCGGGTGCAGGTCGGAGAGCACGGCGCGGAGGCACCTGAGATTCGAGCGGTGGAGCCCGGAGCGGTCGATCTCCTCGTGCGAGACGAAGCGCACGCTGATCTGCGTCGCGGAACCGACGACCGAGTGGAACAGCGCCTCGCGCTCCTCGTGCGTGAGCTGCTTCGAGTCGTTCAGCAGGCCGAGGCAGCGAACGCGCGACCCGTGCAGCGTCTCGTAGTCGAGGAGAACGCCGGCGACCACGAGCGGCCCCGCAAGCGAGCCGCGACCGGCCTCGTCCGCGCCCGCGACGAAGCGGACGCCGAGCTTCCGATCGTGCGCGAGGAGCTTCTGGCCGGGTGGGCGAGCCACCGGCCGAGGATAGACGCTAGCTCTGCCGGAGCTCGCGGACGCGCGCCTTCTTTCCCACTCTCGAGCGCAAGTAGTAGAGCTTTGCGCGGCGCACGTCGCCGATGGCGACGACCTCGAGCTTGTCGATCTTGGGCGAGTGGAGCGGGAACGTGCGCTCGACGCCGACGCCGAACGACTGCTTGCGCACCGTGAAGGTCTCGCGGAAGCCGGACCCCTGACGCTTGATCACGATCCCCTCGAAGACCTGGATCCGCTGGCGGGTGCCCTCGATGACCTTGAAGTGCACGCGCACGGTGTCGCCGGCCTTGAACTGAGGCAGGTCCGTGCGCATGTTGCGCTGCTCGAGGCTCTCGATCGTCGCGTTCATCGTCAGGAGCGCCCGAAGGCGCGGCGCAGAATGCTAGCTGATCCCCATCGCGACCGGGCGGCCAGTAATGGGCGAAGAGCTGCCCCTTCAGGTTGTCGGCCGGAAGCGTGCCCCACTCCCTGGAGTCGCACGACTGGGAGCGGTTGTCGCCCATGACGAAGTAGTGATCCGTCCGGGATCGTCCACGAGTCCCCGCGGTCGGAGAGACCCCCTGGCTCGACGTACGGCTCCTCGAGGCGCTCCCCGTCGATGAAGACGACCTCGCGGCCGCCGGACGACGTCGAAGCTCGAGCGTCTCGCCCGGCAGGCCCGACGATGCGCTTCACGAACGTCCCGCCCGCGCCGCACTTCTCCATGGCCTCCGGCGGCGTGGTCGAACACGACGATGTCGCCGCGGTCGTAGGAGACGAAGCGCGTGAAGGCGAGCAGGCGGTCACTGTGCTCCGCCGAGCAGCCGACACCGGGCTCGGCGCAACGCAGCGTCGGCTCCATCCCCGACGAGGGGATCCGATACGCTTTAAGATCTTTCACTTTTTTTCTTTTTTTTTTCTTTTTTATCTTATTATATAATAAATTATAACTAATAAAAACTCTTACATATCAACACAACACTCATAACAAACAAACAAACATTTAAACTCATAAAACCAAACAAAAAATACACTCAACCACCCACCAATAACAACCAAAACCAAAACCATACACATCCTCTTACAAACAATCTCAAAAATAATCCCACACTCACACAACTAACACCACTACACTTATAATCATAAACACAATCAACAACAATCCACTCAAACCACCTATCACAATCAACCTACCTTACCCTTAACCACCAACACTCACTCCACAAATCCTATCAACTACATACATTCCTCCCACTTACCACCCATCAGTATCCACCCCAGCCCCATCCCACCTCCTCTACAGGGGTCCCGGTCCCGACGAGGAGGATCAGGGTCACGAGCGCGAGCGCCATGACTCCGGCGAGTGCGAGCGCTGCGATGGCGATCGCGCGCTTCATCGCTCAGCTCTGCGCAAGATCGGAATCCGCTAGCACGGATGTCCGATCGCGCGGAAAACCCCTGAAGGCGTCCGCTTCGCGGCCGCTGCCTCGCTTGTCCCATGACTCGCTACGCGGCCCGAACGTACGTGCCGTCTGCTGCCTCACGCTCGAGCTCAGCGGAAGGAGATCCGGTTGGGCGGCCAGTAGGTCATGAAGACCGGGCCGATGAGGTTGTCGCGAGAGATGGAGCCCCAGTCGGAGGAGTCGCAGGACTGGGTTCGGTTGTCGCCCATGAGGAAGTAGTTGTCCCTGGGGATCTGCCACGTCTTCTCCGGCCCGAAAGCGCGCCGCTCGGGATCGACGTAGGGCTCCTCGAGTCGCTGCCCGTTGATGTACACGAACTCGCGGCCGCGGATGACGCGGAGCTGGAGGGTCTCGCCGGGGAGGCCGATGATGCGTTTCACGAACGTGCCGCCGGCGTTGCAGGTGGCCTCGACCTTGGGCGGCGTCTCGAACACGACGACCTCGCCGCGCTCCGGGTCGCGGAAACGGAAGATGAAGCGGTTCGCGAGGACGCGGTCCGAGAATTTCGCCTCGCACCCGGTCGCCGGTCGTGCGCAATGGAGCGTCGGCTCCATCGAGGACGACGGGATGCGGTACGGGTTCACGACCCACGCCTTGATCGCGAGGACGATCGCGATCGCGCCGACGATGGTCACGATCCAGTCCACGGCGATCCGAAGCCGGCGAGGCAGACGCCCTGTGACCCGATCGAGCGGGTGGTGGAACTCGTGCTTGGTCTCGTCGGGAATCGGCCACGAGAAGGGCGGAGCGGGAGGCGGGACCGGCGGCGGACCAAGCGGCTCGTCGTGCACCGGCTCGGACCACGAGTACCGGGGCAGCTCCTCCGCCACCGGGGGCCCGCCGTCGCTCAGCGGCGCCTCGGGCTCGGCGTCATCGGCTCCTCCGGCGTCTCGAGCGGCGAGTCGCCAGCGGTCGTCGGGCGTGCTCACGTCGCGCTCCGCACCCGCTCGCGGCGCCACGCGTCGATGCGGCCGTGGTCGCCCGAGAGCAGGATCTCCGGGACGTGCCAGCCACGAAACTCCGCCGGTCGCGTGTAGTGCGGATACTCGATGCCTCCGTCGAGCGCGATGGAGAAGCTCTCGACCTCGCCCGAGCCCTCGCTCAGCGCGCCCGGGAGGCGTCGGGCGACGGCGTCGACGAGCGCGAGCGCCGGGATCTCACCGCCGGAGAGCACGTACGGGCCGATCGAGATCTCGTCGCTCACGAGGTGGTCGAGGATGCGCTGGTCGAAGCCCTCGAAGCGGGCGGAGAGAAGCGTCAGCGTCCGGTTCGGCGGCAAGCTCCTCCACGAGCTCCTGGTCGAGCTGGCGGCCGCCCGGTGAGAGTGCCACGACTCGATGCTCGGGGACACCGCCGTATACCGCGTCCAGCGCCGCGGCCACGACGTCGACGCGAAGCACCATGCCGGGCCCGCCGCCGTACGGCTCGTCGTCCACCTGACCCGCGCCGAGCGGTGTCGAGTCGCGGTAGTTGAAGACCCGGAGATCGAGCTCGGAGCCGAGCACGGCCGCGATCGGCCGGCGCTCGCGAATCCAGTCGAAAGCGGCAGGAACGAGCGTGAAGACGTCGAGGCGCATCGGCAGTCGAGGTTACCCGTGGTTCGTGAATCCGGGTGCGATCACAATTCGCCGCTGCGCGAGCTGAACCTCGCGAACGCAGTCCTCGACGAGGGGCAGGAGCAAGCCGCTGTCGAGCTCGAGGACGTCGTTCGCGACGCCGGCGATCACGCCCACGACGGATCCGAGCCGCGCGCCGTCCTCGCCGAAGGCCTCGAGCCCGATGAGGTCACTGACGTAGTACGAGCCCTCGTCCGGCGGCGGTAGCTCCGCGCGTCCGACACTCAGGTCGGCGCCCCGCCTCGCCGGGCGATCGAGCTTGATGGCCGGGCGGCCGCCGCTCGACACGTCGGACGAGCGTGATCTTCGCCCGCTCCCCGTCGACGAAGAGCCGGGCACCGACCTCGAACCGGCGCGGATCGTCGCTGGCATCCTCGACGACGAACGCGCCGTCGACGCCGTGCGGGCGTCCTACCACGACCGACGAGAAGAGACGACGAGCTCTGCTGTCGCCTAGCCCGCAATCTCGAGGATGTAGCGCTCGTCGGCGCGAGCACCGCCCGCGCGGACGATGCTGCGGAGGGCGCGGGCCATCCGACCCTGGCGCCCGATGACCTTGCCGACGTCGTCGGGGGCGACGTGGAGCCGGAACACGATCGCGTCCTCGCGCTCCTCCGTCTCCACACGAACGGCGTCCGGCTCGTCGACGAGCCGCCGCGTCACCCACTCGAGCAGCTCAGCCACGCCTTCGTCCACTTCGTGGACGCCGGTTAGAAACGCTTCTAACCATTCCCGGCCGCAAGGTCGGGAATGGCGACCTTGATGAGCTTCACGACGGGCTGGCTCGGCTGCGCACCCTTGGCGAGCCATTCCTTGACCTTCGCCTCGTCGAGCTCGATCGTCGACGGGTCCGTCTGCGGGTTGTAGCGCCCGATGATCTCGATGAAACGACCGTCCCGCGGCGAGCGCGAGTCGGCCACGACGACGCGGTAGATCGGGTTCTTCTTCGAACCGACGCGCGTCAACCTGATCCGTACAGCCATCTGTCTCCTTGCCTTTCTCGCTCGTTCGAGCGAGAAAGGTTAGCTATCGCTTGCCGGGCGTAAGCCCGGGAAGCGAAGGCATCTTCCCCTTACCCATCTGCTTCATCATCTTCGCCATCTGCTTGCGGGCGGACATGAGCTTGTTCACTTCGTCGAGCGTCGTGCCGCTGCCGGCAGCGATCCGCCGGCGCCGCTGCGTGTTGATGAGGTGCGGCATCGCGCGCTCCTGCGGCGTCATCGAGAGGACGATCGCCTCGACCCGCCCGAGCTGGCTCTCGTCGACGTCGAGGCCCTGGAGCTGCTTGCCGAGCCCGGGGACGAGCTTGAGCACGCCCTGGAGCGGCCCCATCTTGCGCAGCATCCGGTAGCTCGTCAGGAAGTCGTCGAACGTGAACTCGCCCGAGCGCATGCGGCGCTCGAGCTCCTCTTGCTGATCCTGCTCGACCGCGGCCTCCGCCTTCTCGATCAGCGTCAGGACGTCGCCCATGCCGAGGATCCGCGACGCCATGCGGTCGGGGTGGAAGTGCTCTAGCTGGTCGAGCTTCTCCCCCACCGACGCGAACTTCACCGGGCGACCGGTGACCGCCTTGACGGAGAGCGCCGCGCCTCCGCGAGCGTCGCCGTCGAGCTTGGTGAGCACGATCCCGTCGAACGCGATCCGCTCCTGGAACGCGCGAGCGACGTTCACGGCCTCCTGGCCGGTCATCGCGTCGAGGACGAGGAGCACGTTCGTCGGCTTCGTCTCGTCGCGCACGTGCTGGAGCTCGTCCATGAGCTCCTCGTCGATATGCAGGCGGCCGGCCGTGTCGAGGATGACGACGTCGAGCCCGTCCTTGCGCGCCGCCTCGAGCCCGAGCTTCGCGGCCTTGACCGCGTCCTGCGAGTCGAGCGTGTAGACCGGAACCTGGATCTGCTTGCCGAGCTGGCGAAGCTGCTCGACGGCGGCGGGACGCTGGAGGTCGCACGCGACGAGCGCGGGCCGCTTGCCGTCGCGGCGGAGGAGCAGCGCGAGCTTGGCCGCGGCGGTGGTCTTGCCCGAGCCCTGGAGACCCGCGAGCAGGATCACCGTCGGCGGCCGCCCGAACGCGAGCTGCGAGCTGCCCGAGCCCATGAGCGCGGTCAGCTCCTCGTGGACGATGCGCACGACCTCCTGGCCGGGCGAGAGGCTCTTCGTCACGTCCTGCCCGAGCGCGCGCTCCTTCACCGACGCCGTGAAGCTCTTTGCGACCTCGAAGTCGACGTCGGCTTCGAGGAGCGCCAGGCGGATCTCGCGCATCGCCTTCGAGACCGACTCCTCGTCGAGCCGGCCCCGGCCGCGTAGGTCGCCGAGGGCGCCCTGGATCCGGTCTGAGAGCGTGTCGAACACCGGAGCAGTGTAGAGACGGGGTGTGGGGTAGCTCCCTCGCGCGAACGCTCCTAGACTCGCTATGGACATGGCGAGCGGGGGCGCGTCTTCTCAGGCCCTGCCCACGGGCACGGTCACTCTTCTCTTCGCAGACGTGGAGGGGTCGACTCGGCTCGTCCATGCGCTCGGAGAGCGGTACGCGGGTGTGCGGCGACGCATGCAGGAGCTCGTACGCGACGTCGCGCCGAAATGGCACGGGCACGAGATCGACTGGGCGGGCGACGGGCCGTTCCTCGCGTTCTCGAGCGCGCGGGAGGCGCTCACGGCGGCAGCCGACATCCAGAGGGCGCTCGGCGCCGAGGCCTGGCCCGAGGACGGGGTTCTGCGCGTGCGCATCGGGGTGCACACGGGCGAGCCGGAGCGCATCGACGGCGGCTACGTTGGCATCGACGTCCACGTCGCGGCGCGAATCTGCTCGGCGGGTCACGGCGACCAGGTCGTGGTGTCCCAGGCAACGCGCGACCTCGCCGGCGACGAGCCTGCGGTCGGCCTCTCGTTCCGGCCTCTCGGGCGTCACCGGCTGAAGGACGTCGCCGAGCCGCTCCAGCTCTTCCAGCTCGTCGGAGAAAACCTGGTCGCGGAGTTCCCGCCGCTCAGGACGCTTGCCGGCGCGACGCTGCCGGCGCTCCACCACCGGCTCGTGGGACGAAGCGCGGACCTAACGGCGGTGCAGGAGCTCCTCACGCGCCCGGATGTCCGGCTCGTGACGCTTACCGGGCCTGGCGGCGCCGGGAAGAGCCGGCTCGCGCTCGAGGTCGCCGGTACGGCGGCGGTGCATCGCCCAGTCCACCTCGTCGGCCTCGCCCCGATCTCCGACTCCGAGCTCGTGCCTGCCGCGATCGCACGCGCTATAGGCATCCGCGAGGCGCCCGGTCGCACGTTGGTCGAGAGCATCGGCGAGTCGCTGCGAGAGACCGGGTCGCTGGTCCTTCTCGACAACCTCGAGCACCTTCCGGGAGCTGCGGAGCAGGTCCGCCTGCTCCTCGACGCCGTCCCGGACGTGAAGCTCCTCGTCACGAGCCGCGTCCCACTCCGCCTCGCCGCCGAGCGTGTCGTCCCGCTCGCTCCCCTGCCCGTCGAGGACGCATCGACCCTCTTCGCGGAGCTTGCAGCTGCGCGCGGCGTGGTGCTGCGCGAGGACACGATCGAATCGGTGCGGGAGATCTGCCGCAAGCTCGACGGGCTGCCGCTCGCGATCGAGCTCGTCGCGGCGCGCCTCGTCGTCCTTCCGCCCGCGCAGGTGCTCGAAGCTCTCGGCGAGGGGCTCGCGCTCGATATGGAGGGCCCGGTCGACCTCCCCGAGCGCCAGCGGACCCTCCGCGCGACGATCGAATGGAGCTACCGGCTCCTGAACGAGCGGCAGCGGACGCTGCACGAGTCGCTGGCCGTCTTCGCGGGCGGCTGCTCGCTCTCCGACGCGCGGGCGCTCGTCGACCCGGGCCCGCAGTTCCTCGCCGACCTCGAGGCGCTCGTCGCGTGGAGCCTGCTGCGGAGCGACGTCGCGGACGGGGAGGTCCGGCTGTCGATGCTCGAGACGGTTCGAGAGCATGCAATCGCACGTCTCGAAGCCGAGGGGAAGCTCGACGAGCTCCGTCGTCGCCACGCCGAGCGGTTCCTCGCGATGGCCGAGACGGCCGAGTCGGAGCTCGCAGGGCCCGAGCACGCGGAGTGGCTCGAGCGGCTCGAGGTCGAGCTCGACAACCTTCGCGCCGCGCTCGACTGGTTCATGACCTCGGGCCGCGCCGAGGACGCGCTTCGCATGACCGTTGCCCTCGCGCGCTTCTGGCAGGCTCACGCGCACGTCAGCGAGGCGCGCCGGTGGCTCTCGGTCGCGCTCGAGCTGGGCACGGACGTCGGTGACGGGCCGCGGGCGGCCGCGCTCTGGACTGCGGCGCAGCAGGCGTCGATGCAGAGCGACTGGGAAGCAGCGGTGTCGCTGCTCGAGGAGACGCGCGCTCTCTATCGCGATCTCGGGAACCGACGCGAGGAGTCGCTCGCCCTCTCCTACCTTGCGTTCGTCTCGCATCGCCGAAACGACCTCGACGCGGCGGCGAGCTACGCCGAGGAGGCGGTCTCGATCGCCCGCGAGCTCACCGATGCGCGCGCGGAGTCGGCGGCGATCATGGCGCTCGGCGACGTGCGCTCCGCTCAGGGCGACCACGCATCCGCCATCGCCCTGTACGAGGAGGGAGTCGAGCTGCGGCGTGGCCTCGGCGACCCAGTGCTCATCTCGGACGCGATCTACAACTTGGGACTGGTCGCGTTCCAGGGCGGCGACCACGAGCGAGCTCGCCAGGTCTTCGACGAGTCGCTCCGCACCGCGCGGGCGCTCGACGAGACGCCGTACGTCGCTGCAGCACAGTTCATGCTCGCCGAGCTGGACTTCCTCGCTGAGGATCCGAACGCGGGCGTCCGCGCACGCGAAAGCCTCGCGATCTACTCGGAGCTGGAGGACGACCGCTCCCGCGCGCGCTGCGTCGTTCTGCTCGCCGGGGCTGCGGTCCTCAACGGCTCCTTCGAGGAAGCGGCACGGCTGCTCGGTGTGGCGGAGGGCTTGCGTGGCGACGATCCTCCGGACGAGCTCGAAGCTCCGGTGCTCGAGCGGACGCGTCCCGAGATCGAGACCGCGCTCGGCTCGGGCCGGCTCGCCGAGCTCGTCGCCGAAGGACGGCGGCTGGATCCGGAAACCGGGCGCGTGGTTGTCTCATCGGCAATCGAGGAGTAGGGTGACGCCGACGCGGCCTGAGGAGGACGGGGATGAATGGAAACGGCCATAGCGACGCGTTCGTCGGGGAGTCTCCGCCGACGGAGGAGTCGGACGAGCGGCCCGATCTCACGCAGGCGATCGAGCGCGCAGCGCATGCGGCCGGAGACGCGGGCTACGGGGGGCGGAGCTTCGATCTCAAGGTCGAGGTCGATCTGCTCGAGCACAACCAGTGGATCAAGACGATGCGGGTGATCATCACCCCGAACGACGGGTAGCTCGAGCCTCTTCGTCAGCGCGAGCATTCGCTTCGACGACACGGGAGCAGCCTCGATTCCGAGGCGGGGAGGAGGACGACGATGCCTGGCACACGAAGACAGCCGAGAAAGCAGGGCACGGGCAAGACCCTGCATGAGGCGTTCGAGAACTACGCCGAGGCCAAGGGCAAAGACAAGCTACGGCAGCGGAGGGGCCTCACGCTTCAGGACGCGCTCGATCAGTACGACCAGGAATGGTTCGACGTCGAGGTCGCAGTGCAGCTGCACCCGCACAACCAGTGGATCAAGGCGTTCAGGGTCAGAGATAGCGGCGCCTAGTCCTAGGAGGGCTTGGCGGAACGGGCCCCGTCGCCGGGCTTCCGCCGGTCGTCGCGAGGCAAGGACGCAGGGAGCGCCGATACCTGAGGTATCGGTGCGACTGAGGACGCCGCATCGCGGCGATCCGGCGCAGCCCGGCGGCATGGCGCCTGTTTCGCCAAGCCCTCCTAACCCGAGCGAGGCTCGTTCATCGCCTTGAAACCGCCGAGCTCGGCGACGGTCACGTCGGCGACGACAGCGGCGAGCCCGAGGAAGGAGACGAGCCTGCTCCGCTTCAGGATCCCGAGCAGGAGCAGGCCCCAGCCCGCGAGCCCGACGGGGCCGAAGGCAAGCGTGAGCTCGCGCTCCTCGTCCATGCGCGGATCCTAACTTCGCACGCCGGGGGACCGGGATCCGCGCTCGCGGATCCCGGTCTGACGGCAAGACCTAATACGCCCAGGCGGCGACCGCGGCCGGGAGAGACATCACCCCGATGCGGTCGATCATGTCGCCGTCGGCGGCGTACAGGTTGTGAAGCGGTATGAGCTTGATCTCGGGTTGACCCTCGAGCTCGAGCTCCTGCGCGACCGGTAGCAAACGCTGCTGGAGGAAGCCGTAGAAGGCTTGCTCCGTCTGCCACACGTCGCACACCTCGAGGCCCTCGTCCGTGAGGGCTGCGAGGTGGAGAACGCCGCCGGCAGCGGGGTTCGAATCGAGATCGAGCCTCGCCATGACGGAGTCGTACTGGTCGGGGGTTATTCCCGGCCACTGCATGAACATCGCGACTGCCATCCCAGTTCCTCCTTCCCCGGTCGCGTCAGGGATTCCCGCACACAGCGTAAGCCTGCATCCAGACGCGTGCAATGAGGTAAGGGGAATTTCACACATGATCTCTGCGCAAAGACCGGCAACCGCTAGCGCGGTTTCCGGTCGCGCAAGAGCCCCTAAAGGCGTCCGCTTCGCGGCCGCGATGGTCACTTTGTGCTCGAACGCGGTGAGGGCGAGGCAAGCCTCGCCCCTACGACTCGGCGACGAGCGCGCGAGCGTAGTCCCGCGCGTCGAACGGGCGCAGGTCGTCGACGCCCTCCCCGACGCCGACGAGCTTCACCGGCAGCCCGAGCTCGACCGCGATCGCGATCGCCACCCCGCCCCGCGCGCTTCCGTCGAGCTTCGTGAGCGCGACGCCCGTCACGCCGACCGCGTCGCCGAACAGGCGGGCCTGCTGGAGGCCGTTCTGCCCGGTCGTCGCGTCGATGACGAGCAGCGTCTCGTGCGGCGCTCCCTCGATACGAGTACCGATCACGCGCCGGAGCTTCTCGAGCTCCGCCATGAGGTTCGACTGCGTGTGCAGGCGGCCCGCGGTGTCGACGATGACGATGTCGTGCCCGCGTGCCCGCGCCGCCTCCACGGCGTCGAAGGCGACCGCGGCCGGATCGGCGCCGCGTGGCGAGCCGACGAAGTCGGCGCCCGCGCGCTGGGCCCAGATCTCGAGCTGCTCCTCCGCCGCCGCGCGGAACGTGTCCGCCGCGCCGACGAGCACCGAACGATCGTGCTCGCGGAGCTTCTGCGCGAGCTTGCCGATGGTCGTCGTCTTCCCCGTCCCATTGACGCCGACGACGAGGATGACGCTCGGCTTCGCCTCGAGCTCGAGGGTCGGCGCGCTGCCGAACAGGGTCTCGACCTCCTCCGCGAGAGCGTCACCGAGGTTCACGAGATCGCCTCTCGCCTCGAGTCGGCGCACGAGCTCCGCGGTCGCCGGAACTCCGACGTCGCTGCGGATGAGAGCTTCCTCGAGGCGCTCCCACGCCTCGTCGTCGCCGGGGTCGAAGGCCGCGGTCGCGAGCTGCTCGGTCAGCGCGCGCCGGCTCTTCGCGAGCGACTCGCGCATGCGGCCGAAGAAGCCTGTGCTCTCCGGCTCGTCGGCCTCGGTGGGCTCGTCACCGAGGAGCTCGGACCAGGTGCGGCTCATGTCTGGGGCCTGGGGTCAGGCTTCAGCCTGACCCCGTCTTTGGGTCTTGTGAGCGACAACCTCAAAGCGGGGGTCAGGCTAAAGCCTGACCCCAACGTCATGCCGCTGCGACCGTGCTCGCTTCGCGCGGGAGCCGCCGCGAGACGACCTGCGATACGCCGTCCGGGCCCATCGTGACGCCGTAGAGGACGTCCGCGGCCTCCATCGTGCGCTTCTGGTGCGTGACGACGACGAACTGCGCGCGATCCGAGTAACGGCGGAGGAGCTCGACGAAACGCGCGATGTTCGTGTCGTCGAGCGCGGCCTCGACCTCGTCGAGGAGGTAGAACGCGCACGGCCGGGCGAGGAAGAGGGCGAAGAGGAACGAGATCGCCCCGAGAGCCTTCTCGCCGCCCGAGAGCAACGAGAGCCGCGTGATCCGCTTGCCGGCGGGGCGGAGCTCGACCTCGACGCCGGCCTCGGACTCGTCGTCCTCGGGCTCGACGAGGCGGAGCCGACCCTCGGCGCCGGGGAAGAGCGTGGATGCGACCTCCTCGAAGTGCTCGGCGACCGCCGCGAACGTCTCTGCGAACCGGCGCTCCACCGTCTCCGCGAGCTCCGCGCGAAGCCGCTCGAGCTCCTCGAGGCTCCGCTCGAGATCCTCGCGCTGCGTCTGCAGGTCGGTCAGCCGCTCCTTCTCGGCGTCGTACTCCTCGCGCGCGAGCGGATTCACCTGGCCGAGCGTCGCGCGGCGGATCTCGAGCCGCTCGGCCTTCGCATTCAGCTCCTCGCGGTCGTCGCCCTCGGCCGGCTCGATCCCGGCCGCGCTCTCGAGGCGGCGGCGGGCGTCTCCGGTCTCGGCGTCGAGCCGCGCCAGCTCGACCTCGGCCGTGGTCACGCGCTCGGACGCCTCCTCGAGCTCTTGACGCAGCTGCACCTCGGCCGCTCCCAGGCGGCGCAGCTCCTCGCCGAGCTCTCCCGCCCGGACGGCGCCGGCGTCGACCCGCGCCCGCAGCGGGGCCGCGAAGCGCTCGGCGGCGGTGCCTGCCTGGGCGATCGTCGTCTCCAGCCGGCGGGCCCCGGCGGCGATGCGGGCGAGAAGGTCACGGTCGATCGAGGGGCGTCGGACCGTCGGCGCGATCCCTCCGAAAGCGGCACCGGTCGATCGTGCGAGGTCCGCGGTCTCATCGGCTCGCCGCATGGCTTCGGCCGCCCGCCGCTCGAATCGGGCCACCTCGGCCTCGAGCTCCCGTCGCCTCGCTTCGAGCTCGAGCAGAACGGCCTCGGCCGTCTCGCCGGCGAACCAGAGCTCGCGGCGCTCCGGGTCGTACCCGAAGCCCTCGGGCGTGACGGACGGGACGGTCACGGACAGAAGCTCCTCGCGCGACACGACCGGAAACTCCGCGACCAGCTGTCCCGGATCTTGCGCGGCAAGGACGGTGAGGCTTCCGAGCCCCTCCTCACGCGCCCGCTCCAGGAGCGCAAGGGCGGAAACGGGGTCGTCGGCGAGCACGGCCGACGCTCGCGCGCGGAGCGCCGCGGCGACGGCGCGCTCGGACCCCGGCTCGACGTCGAGCGCGGCGAGCGCGAGGGTCGCGCCCCGCTCGGCAAGCGCTCGCGCCGCAGGAGGCAACCCTTCCTGCTCCGCGAGGACGCGCTCGAGTGCGCGCAGTCGCTCGGCACCGAGCGTCGCCTTCTCCGCAAGCTCGTCACGCTCGTTCGCGGCCTCACGCGCAGCCGCTGCCGCCGAGGCAGCCTCGCGCTCGAGGCGGCTGACCTCCGACGACTCGCCGCTCTGCGCCGGAGCGAGGAGCGCGAGCTCGGCCTCCAGCCGCTCGCAGAGCGCGGTCGCCGACTCGCCACGTAGCCCGAGCCGCTCGCTGCCACCCTGGAGCCGGTACAGCGCGGCCACAGCGGCCTCGCGACGACCGGCGGCGTCGGAGAGCTCGTCCTCGGCGCGTGCACGATCGGCGAGCAGGCCTTCGAGCCGGGACTGGGCGCCGCGGCGAGCGAGCGCGGCGGCGTCGCGCCGCTCCTCCGCCGCCTCGTAGCGACAGCCGGCGTCGACGAGATCGAGCTCCGCGACCCGGGCGCGAAGCGCAGCGACCTCCACGGCGAGCTTCTCCGCGCGCTCGGCAGCCGTGGCCTGGAGCGCGAGGGGGCGCAGACGCTTGCGCACCTCCTCCTCGACGTCACGCGCGCGCTCGACCTGCACGGCGACGCGCGCGAGCTTGAGCTCCGCGCGGTGGCGGCGACGCTTGAACTTGCCGAGCCCGGCCGCCTCCTCGACGAGTGCGCGCCGGTCCTCCGGCTTGGACGCGAGCACCTGCTCGACCTTGCCCTGGCCGACGATCGAGTGCATCGCAGAGCCGAGCCCGACATCAGCAAGCAGCTCGACGAGATCGGTGCGGCGCACGGCCGCGCGGTTGACGAGGTACTGCCCCTCGCCGCCGCGGACGAGCCTGCGCGCGATCGAGACCTCACTGAAGTCGAGCTCACCGAACGCGCCGTCTTCGTTGTCGAAGACGAGCTCGACCTCGCAGTGGTCTGACGCCTTACGGTCCTTCGCGCCGGCAAAGAGCACGTCGTCCGGCTTCTCTGCGCGAAGCTCGGACGGGGTCAGCGAGCCCGAGGCCCAGACGACCGCGTCGGCGATGTTCGACTTGCCCGACCCGTTCGGCCCGACGACCACCGCGACGCCCGGCTCGAGGGTGATCTCGAGCGGGTCCGCGAAGGACTTGAAGCCCCGAATCTTGATCGACCTCAGGTGCACCGCTGGGGCACGCTATCGATCGCCGCGGACAGCCTGAGCCCGCATGGTGTCGGGGCAGTCGCATGCAGAACTAGACTCGCGCCTCGTGTTCACCGTCGAGCAGCGGGACGCTCTCCGCGAGCACCTGCTACGGCTCGCGGAGGAGGATGAGCGCGTGACTGCCGGAGCCGCGGTGGGGTCGCTCGCCGTGGACGGCGGCGACCGCTTCTCCGACCTGGACCTCACCTTCGCGATCGCCGACCATGTGGCGGTCGCTGACGTGCTCGATGACTGGACGCGCACGCTCATCGACGAACTCGTCGCGGTGCACCTTGCCGACCTCGAGCGCGGTCCGACGACCTACCGCGTGTTCCTGTTACCGGACGCGCTTCAGTTCGACCTTTCGATGACGCCTGCGGCTCAGTTTCGTCCCGCCGGGCCACGATTCCGGCTTCTCTTCGGCAGGACGGCGGCGGGCGAGACCCAAGCTTCCGCACCGCCGGTCGCGCAGGACCTCTTCGGGTGGGGCGTCATCTACGCGCTTCACGCGCGCGCGTGCATCGAGCGTGGGCGTGTCTGGCAGGCGGAGCACTACGTCGGTGCCGTGCGCGACCACGCGCTGTCGCTTGCCTGCCTCCGCGAGGGGCTGCCCGCGGTACAGGCGCGCGGTTACGACGACCTCTCCGAGGAGACGCGGGCTCGGTTCGACGCTGCCCACGTCGGCGCGGTCGAAGATGCGGCGCTCCGGGAAGCCCTCGCCACATCCGTTCTCGCGCTCATGCGCGAAGGCGCCGAAGCGGAGCTCCCACACGCGGATACCGTCGCGCGGCGCCTTGCCGAGCTTCGGGCGAGCTAGAACTGCTCGGGGACGACGCCCAGCTCGTCGAGCGCCTGCATCGCGGCCTCCTGCTCGGCGGCCTTCTTCGTCGAGCCCTTCCCCACGCCGAGCTGCACCCCGGCGACATGCGCTGCGCAGACGAAGCGGCGGTCGTGCGGAGGCCCCTCGACCTCGAGAACCGTGTAGTGCACCTGCTTCCCCGAGCGCGCGAGCGCCTCCTGGAGCTCGGTCTTGTAGTCGACGTGGCTCGTGCGCGCGTACTCGATCTTCGCCGCGAAGGCCGCCACGATCGCCGGCTCGATCTGCTCGAACCCGTGCTCGAGGTAGATCGCCGCAATCGCTGCTTCGAGAACCGCCGCGAGCACGTTCCGGCTCCGCGAGATCCGCTGGAGCTCGTCGGAAGGAATGTCGCCCGCGTACTCGAGGAGGCGGTCGCCGAGCGCGAGCTCTTTCGCGACCAACGCGCAGCTATGCCGCGAGACGACGTGGGCACGGATCTTCGCGAGCCGCCCCTCGGAGGCCTCGCCGAAGCGGTCGAAGACCGCGCGCGCGATTGCGAGCTCGAGGACGCTGTCGCCCAGGAACTCGAGGCGCTCGTAGGAGGACGCGCGCTCGTCCGCCCACGACGCGTGCGTGAAGACCTGGTCGAGACGCGCGCGCGGAAGCTCGCCGATCAGACGCCCGAGCGCCTCCGGGCCGTCCGAACCGTCCTTGCGCTTACTCCTGGTGGGCGATGACGTAGTCGATCGCCTTGCCGACGGTTGTGAGCTCGCGGGCGTCGTCGTCCGGGATCTTGAGCCCGAACTGGTCCTCGAGATCCATGACGACCTCGACGAGATCGAGTGAGTCGGCTCCGAGGTCCTCCTCGAAGGACGCCTCCTCCGTGATCTCGCTCTCCTCGATGCCGAGCTTCTCGCTCAGCGCGCCTTTGACCTGCTCGAGAATCTCCTCACGCGTTGGTGCCACTGGAAAACCTCACTTGTGTGCCGTCGGGGTCGTAGAGCGCGAGGATGCTAACAGAGCGCGGGGGAACCCATGCTTTCGCGTGGGGGAACCCATGGTTCCCCCACGTGCCCCCTCCTTCTGCCGCCGCGACGCCTCGGCCGCGCTTGGCCTCCCGGCCGGCAAGGCCGGCCTCCGGCCGCAAAGGCAAGCGGTCCGGTGGACGCATCTAGTTCCGCGCGGTTGCGAACGCGGAGAGACGAGCTTCTAGACGGCTAACTACGTCGTGTTCGACCCCACGGGCCGCGAGACGGATCGCGTTCGCGATTGCGACGCGCGAGCTGGAGCCGTGGGCGATGACGACGAGCCCGCGCAGGCCGAGGAGGTACGCGCCGCCGTAGGTGTCCGGATCGAGACGCTTGCGGATGCCTCGCGCGGCGGGCCTGATGAGGAGGCCGCCCAGCCTGCCGCGGAACGATGACTCGAGCTCGGAGCGGAGCGACTCGAGGATCGTCCGGATCGTTCCTTCGAGCGCCTTGAGCGCCACGTTGCCCGTGAAGCCGTCACAGACGACGACGTCCGACTCGCCTTCGAGCAGCGTCCGGCTCTCCGTGTTCCCCTCGAAGCGGAGGCTGCTCGCTCGGAGGAGCTCGTTCGCCTCGAGCGTGAGCTGGTTGCCCTTCTCGGCTTCCTCGCCGATCGAGAGCAGGCGCACGACCGGGTCCTCGACGTCGAGGATGTCGTGCGAGAACTCCGCCCCCATGTGCGCGAACTGGAGGAGGTGCTCCGGCCGCGCGTCGGCGTTCGCGCCGGCGTCGATGAGGACGGTCGGGCCGCGGCGGCCCGGGATCACGACGCCGATGCCAGGTCGGTGGACGCCGGGCAGGCGCCGGATGTGGAGCAGCGACGCGGCGAGCATCGCTCCGGTGCTCCCCGCTGAGACGACGGTGTCGGCCTCCCCGTCCGCAACCGCACGTACTGCGCGGACGAGCGACGACTCCGGCTTCGCGCGCACCGCCTCCACGGGGTGGTCGTCCATGTCGATCGTGCCCGTCGTCTCCACGAGTGGGAGACCGTGCGTGTCGAGCCCGGCGGGGCCGAAGAGGATCGGCTGGATCTCCGGCGAGGCCGCCTCCGCCGCGCCCGCGACGATCTCGTCCGGCGCACGGTCACCACCCAGGGCATCCACCGCGACGCGGATCATTTCCCGAGGCTACAAGAGGCTCTGATGTGAAAACGGGGCGACCGCGGCCGCGACGCGGCCGCGCTTCAGGTCCTGTGCTCTTCCGCGCGACCGGAATTCCCACTCGGGGATTCCGGTCTTGCGCAACTGGCTACTGAGGCGCCTGGATGCGGATCGGCTCGACGTCCCGGCCGTTGTAGTGCTTGCAGTTCGGGCAGACGCGATGCGGGAGCTTCGGCTGGCGGCAGTTCGGGCAGACCTGCACGCGCGAGATCGAGATCGCATGCTGCGCGCGGCGCTTGTCGCGCCTCGACTTCGACGTCTTTCGCTTCGGTACAGCCATCGCTTGAGTGTTTTCGCGCGCTCGGAATCTGCGAGAGCGGATTCCGTGCATGTGCACGGCTGAGCGCGGCTGAGCACTATAGCGCCAGGGTGCGAGTGGGCGCGATGGTTTCCAGGAAGCGGCGATCGTGCGACACGACGACCAGCGTGCCCTCGAACGCGGCGAGCGCCGACTCGAGCTGCTCGACCGCCTCGAGGTCGAGGTGGTTCGTGGGCTCGTCGAGGACGAGCACGTTCACGTCCCGCGCCACGAGCTCCGCGAGATGCGCCCGCGTGCGCTCGCCCGGCGAGAGCGACGTGCACGGCCGGTGGACGTGGTCGGCTCCGAGCCCGAACTTCGCGAGCAGCGTCCGCGCGTCCTCTGCGCGAAGCCCGGTGCGAGCACGGAGCTCATCGAGGAGCGGGGCCTCCGAGGCGTACGCGTCGCGCGTCTGCCCGAGCTTGCCGAGGGTCGTTCGCGGGCCGACCATGCGAGCGCCCGCGGCGAGCGGAATCTCGCCGAGCAGCATTCCGAGCAGCGTCGACTTCCCGCTCCCGTTGCGCCCGCTCACCGAGAGCCGCTCGCCCGGCCCGAGGTCGAGGTCGATCGGGCCGAGCCGGAACTCGCCTCGCTCGGCCGCCGCCTTTTCGAGCGTGAGCACGCGGTCGCTCGGACGCTCGACCTTGCCGAACGAGAGTCGCAGCTCCCACGGCTCGAACGGCTTCTCCGGTAGCTCGTTGCGGCCGAGCAGCCGCTCGGCCTGGCGCACCTTCGTCGAGAGCGCATGAGTCGCTCTGCGGTCCTGGCCGCCAGTTGCTTTGCCCAGCGAATCGCCTTTCCCACGCGCCTCCGTGCGCCGCTTCGCCAGCAACTCCGCCAGCGAGCGGCGGCGCTCCTGCGCCTCCTCGAATCGGGAGTACGCGCCCGTGCGCTCAGCCTCGCGCCGCGCCTCGTACGCGGCGTAGCCGCCCGCCCACTCTCGGACGCGCCCTGTGTCGGGCTCGATCGCCGCGATGCGGGTCACGGTCGCGTCGAGGAACGCGCGGTCGTGCGAGACGACGACGAGCGCGCCGGAGTAGCCGTCGAGGAACCGCTCGAGACGGTCGAGCCCCTCGAAGTCGAGGTCGTTCGTGGGCTCGTCGAGGAGCAGCAGGTCGAAGCGGGAGAGCAGGATCGAGGCGAGAGCAGCGCGAGCGCTCTCACCGCCGGAGAGCGCGGAGGCCGGCCGCTCGAGGTCGACCCTCATCCCCAGGTCGGCGCAGGTCGCCCGCGCCCGTGCCTCGAAGTCGGCGCCGCCGAGCGCGAGGAACCGCTCGAGCCCCGCGGCATAGCGACTCTCGGCGGACTCCCCGCGCGCGAGGGCGGAGGCCGCGGCTTCGAGCTCGGCCTCGGCCGCGGCAACGCCCGCGCGGCGGGCGAGCGCCTGCATCAGCGGCTCGTCGTGCCGGCCTCGCCGCTCCTGCGGCAGGTAGCCGGCGGTCAGGTGCTCCGGCGCGCGCGAGACCGTGCCCGCGTCCGGCTCCTCGAGCCCGGCGAGGATGCGGAGCAGGGTCGTCTTTCCGGCTCCGTTCGGGCCGACGAGGCCAAGCCGGGCCTGCGGGCCGACCGTGAGCGTGACCTGATCGAGAACCTGCTGGGCGCCGAAGTGCTTCGCGACGCCTGCGAGCTGCACTCGCATGGACGGACCTCCTGCCGAGGGAAGAACGAGCGGATCGGTGGAGATCTCAGTCCGTCATGGGAAGGCGCCGAGGCGCCGTTGCGATCGTAACGCGCCGAGCTTGCTGGCGTGAGCGTTCGTTGAAGCCGTCGTAAACCTTGCGTAAGGCCTGGTTTTGCCCGCGTGTTGCGGCTTTTGGGGCTGGGTAGACCCGCTGAAGCAACTCAGGGAAGGAGCAACACGCATGCCATCGACACGGAACGAACGAAACGTGCGGCGCCGCGGCGGCTTGCTGACACTCGGCGTCGGAGTCATCGTCGGAGCCCTCTTCGCGGCCTTCGCAGGGCTCTCCGCCTCGTCGGTCGCCGCCCCGCAGGTGGCGCCGGTGAACACGCAGGAGCCGTTGATCGAGGGCAGCGCCCGCGTCGACCGAGTTCTCCAGGGAGACCGTGGTGACTGGACGGGCGCCGAGTCGTTCGCCCAGCGCTGGATGCGGTGTGATCCGGACGGCAGCGCGCCGAACGCGTCGGACTGCGACCCGATCAACAACGCGACGAGCACGAGCTACCGCCTGAGGAACGCGGATCGTGGCTTCCGGATTCGCTTCCGCGTGACGGCGACCAACGACGACGGCTCGACCGTCGCCGCGTCCAACCCGACGGCGGTCGTCCAGTCGGCGGGATCCGGAGCACCGGAGAACACGTCGCGACCGACGATCACCGGCACGCCCTCGCCGGGCACTCGCCTGCAGGCGAGCAGGGGCAGTTGGGCCGGCGACGAGCCGATGACGTTCGGCTTCCGCTGGAGGCGCTGTGACGCGCAGGGCAACTCGTGCGGCGACATCTCCGGCGCAACGGAGAGCTCCTACGTCGTGCAGAGCGCCGACCTCACACGCACGCTCCGTGTGCGCGTGACTGCACGAAACGACGAGGGCACGAGGACGGAGACCTCGGCGCAGACCGCGGTCGTGTCCCAGCAGCCGCCGCCCCCGAATGGCAGCGCGATCGACGTCCGGACCCTCCAGGCGGCGGGTGACCGACTTGTCGTCTCCCAGGTTCAGTTCTCGCCGAACCCGGTGACGAGCCGGACGACGCCGATCACAGCCCGCGTCCGGATCACCGCGCGCGGTGGCCGTCCGGTCAGCGGCGCGAACGTGTTCATGCGGGCGACGCCGCGCGTCGTGCAGGGCCAGACGCTGCAGACGCAGGCGGACGGGTGGGCGACGCTCACGCTCGTCCCCAACAACCTGTTCCCGCAGCCGAGGAACGGGTTCAACGTCCAGTTCTTCATCAAGGCCTCGCGGCCTGGCGACCCGGGTCTCGGCGGCATCGCCGGCTACCGGCTCGTCCAGGTGCGCCTCGCCGGTTAGGGGAGGGGCGCACACGACGAAAGAGGGCGGTCGAGAGGCCGCCCTCTTTCGTTTGCGGTCCGTTTGGGCCTCGTGAGGGTTTCGCAAGACCGTGCACTACCGGCGCCGCGGCACGTCATAAGTGAAGGACGACACAAACGAAGGAGGAGGGACGGACATGCCTTCGACCACCCGTGTCTGCGGCGTACGTATCTCATTGACCGCCATGGGGCTCCTTGTCGGCCTGGCGGCGTTCGTGGCCCTGGCCGGTCACGGAAGCGCGGCACCGACGGCGAAGCCGGCCAACACCGGCGAACCGGACATCGACGGCCGAGCCGAGCAAGGTCGGGCGCTTACGACCTCGCGCGGACGCTGGACCGGCACCGAGCCGATCTCGTACGAGTTCCGGTGGGTGCGCTGCGGGCCCAGCGGCGGACGCCCCGACGGGAGCGACTGCGGCCTGATCATCGGCGCGACGCGTTCGCGGTACGACATCGCGAGCGCGGACGTCGGCTCGCGGCTCCGGGCTCGCGTAACGGCGACGAACGCCGAGGGCTCGACGACGGTCGCGTCGAATCCGACCCCTGTCGTGGTGGGGCCGCCCGTGAACACGGCGATCCCGCTCGTCACCGGTTCGGCGCTCGTGGGCACGGTTGAGACGGTGCAGCCCGGCACGTGGGTCGGGCGGCAACCGATCTCGTTCTCGTACCAGTGGCTGCGCTGCAACAACGCAGGCGGCGAGTGCGCGGCTATCGCGGGCGCCACCGGGCGGAGCTACCGGCTGACCTCGGCCGACGTCGGCCACAAGGTGCGCGTCAACGTCACGGGACGCAACGCGATCGGCTCCGCGACCGCGATCTCCGGCGAGTCGGCAGTCGTCGCCGTCCCGCTTCCCGCAGGAGCGGTCAAGTTGCCCTCGGGCGAGGTCTCGATCCCGGTTGCAAGCGTCCCGGCCGACCAGCGCCTCATCGTCTCGCAGGTCGGCTTCTCGCCGAACCCGGTCAAGAGCCGGCAGCAGGCGTTGACCATCCGAGTCCGCGTGAAGGACACGCGCGGCTATCTCGTCCGCGACGCGGTTGTGTTCGCGCGCTCGACGCCGAGGGTCACGAGCGGAGGCCGCCTCGTGACGACGATGGACGGCTGGGTCACGTTCCGCGTCCAGCCGCTCGGCTCGTTCCCACTCCGCAAGCAGGGGAACGTGCAGTTCTTCGTCAAGGCGTACCGCTCCGGCGACCCGGCGCTCGGCGGCGTCGCGGGATACCGGCTCGTGCAGGTGCGGACCGCGCGGGTCTGAGGAAACGGCGGCGGCCGACCCGCGCGAACAGCTTGCCTCGCCCCCTCGAGCCGCCCGGGGGCGAGGCAGGCTGCCCCGAGGGTCCGACCTGTTCGGAGCTCGTCGTGTGTTAGTACCCGCGGTCGAGATGAGCTTTCTGCGCCGACGACGTCGACCGGACGACGAGGATCCGTTGATCTTCGCGGGCAGCGCAAGCCCTCGCCTGACGGCCGCGATCTGCCGCGAGCTCGGCGTTGAGATCAGCGCGGGCGAGGTGGTGCGCTTCTCTGAGGGAACGCTGTTCGTGCGGGTGCTCGAGAACGTGCGCGGGCGAAGCGTCTACCTGGTGCAGTCGACGGTCTTTCCGACGAATGCGAACTTCATGGAGCTCCTGTTCTGGATCGACGCGTTCTCGCGTGCCAGCGCTGCGTCGGTCACGGTGATCGTTCCGTACTTCAGCTACGCCAAGGGAGACAAGAAGGACGAGCCGCGAGTCTCGATACGCGCACGCGTCTGCGCCGACGCGATCGAGGCGGCAGGCGCCGACCGAGTCGTCACGCTGGACCTGCACGCGCCGCAGATCCAGGGCTTCTTCCGAGTGCCCGTGGACGACCTCTACGCGCTGCCCTACCTCTGCCGCGCGATCGAGGACGCAGACCTGCGAGATCCTGTGGTCGTTTCTCCCGATGCCGGGTTCGCGAAGCGGGCCAGGCGATTCGCGCATCGGCTCGGAGCGCCACTCGCAATCGCCGACAAGGTTCGAAGGGGTCACGGCGAGACGGCCGAGCTCGTCGAGATCATCGGCGAGGTGGCGGATCGCGACGCCGTCGTCGTCGACGACTTCACGATCAGTGGCGGCACGCTCGTCGAGGCCGCCGAGCAGCTCGTCGCGCGCGGCGCCCGCTCCGTCACAGCCGTCGTCACGCACGGAGTCTTTGCGGAGGGATCGATGGAGCGGCTCGAGCGCAGCCCGATCGAGCGCTTGATCGCCACGGACTCGATCGAGACACAGCCCGTCGAACTGTCGGGGAAGGTGACGGTCGTCTCCGTCGCGCCGCTTTTCGCGGAGGCCATCGGGCGGATCCATCGACGCGAGAGCATCAGCGTCTTGTTTCGGGACTAAGGAGTAGTCGCTTGACGTGAAACGGAGCGACCGCGGCCGCGAAGCGGCGCGCGCTTTACGGTCCTTTCCTCTTCCGCGCGACCGGAATTCCCACTCGGGGATTCCGGTCTTGCGCACAACTTAGAGCTGGTCGCGAAGGCTCTCGAGCGCTGCCCAGCGCGGGTCGATCCGCTCCTCCGCGTGCTCATGCGGCTCCACGTTCAGGTCTTTCCCACACACTGGGCACAGCCCCGCGCACTCGGGCCGGCACACGATCTGCTCCGGGCTTGCGAGTGCAATCGCGTCGCGCGCCCACGCACCGACTTCGAGCCTGTCCTCGATCACGTAGTCCGAGCGAAGCGCGTCGCCGGGCGGCGCGGACGGGTCGTGGAACTCGCGCGCCTTCGTGTCCACCTCGAGCTCCGCATAGCCGAGGCAGCGCATGCACGGCCCGGCGAGCTTCGCGTGCAGGCGCATGTCGAAGACCGACGCGCCCGAGGCCTGCGTGACGTCGACGTCGACCGGAAGGGTCTCGGGATGCGCTTCGTAGCGCTGGCCGCCGAGCAAGAACGGCTCGGGCTCGACCTCGACGTGCTCACGGCGAACCTCGCCTGGGCGCAGGCGTAGACGGCGTAGATCGATTGAGGTCATGCCTGGAGCGTAGATGGCTGATGCCTCGATCTCGCGCGTCCGGATGCGCGATCTGGCGCGTCGGGGCCGCTTCCGCTCTGACTGAAGCCGTTTCACGTCTTCAGTCAGAGCGTGCGCTTCGCGCCGTGAGAGCGGCACCGAGGCTCCAGCCTCGCCGCCGCTCTCCCGCCGCGCCCCCGAGCGGCCAGCTCGCGCCCCGGAGTCGGCGAATCTCATGGCATCAACCATCTAGCGCGGTCGTGCCCCCGGTAACTTCATTAGCGCCGCTGCTCCGTTGATACTCTTCCATCATGGAACCTGATCGCTGGCTCGGCCTCGACCTGCGCCACCTCGTGGCGCTGAAGACCATTGCCGACGAGGGCTCATTCGGCCGTGCGGCCGAGCGCCTCGGCTACACGCAGTCGGCCGTCTCGCAGCAGATCGCGGCCCTCGAGCGCATCGTCGGGCTCAAGCTCGTGGAGCGTCCGGGCGGCCCCCGCCCCGTCTCGCTGACCGAGGCCGGGACGGTCTTGCTGCGTCACGCGGACGCGATTCAGGCTCGACTCCTCGCCGCAAAGGCGGACATGAAGGCGCTCGAGGCGGGCGACGCGGGTCGGCTCCGGGTCGGGACTTTCCAGAGCGTCGGCACGCGCATCATCCCGACGCTGCTGCGCAGTTTCTCGGAGTCCCATCCGCAAGTGGAGGTGCTGCTCCGCGAGTCGCTGCACGAGCAGGAGCTCCTGGACATGGTCGAGCGCGGCGAGCTCGATCTGACTTTCTGGGCGCTGCCGGTCGAGCTCGACACGTATGAGGCCGTCGAGCTCCTGACCGATCCCTACGTGCTCGTCGTGCCCGCAGGGTCGCCCCTCGCGGCGCTCAAGCGCACGCCGACGCTCAAGGAGATCGCCATGCAGCCGCTCATCGGGTTCAACCATTGCGCCTCGACGGCGGAGATGGAGGCGAACCTCGCCTCGGCCGGGCGCCAGCCGAACGTCGTCTTTCGCTCCGACAACAACGGCACCGTCCAGGGGCTCGTCGGCGCCGGAGTCGGGGTCAGCGTCGCCCCGCGGCTGACGGTCGACGAGGAGGACCCGAGCATCGAGGTCATCGACCTCCAAGGTCGCGTCCCGCCGCGCGTCATCGTGCTCCTCTGGCACCGCGACCGGCACCGCAGCCCGGCGGCCGAGGCGTTCGTCGAGTCGGCGATCTCGGTCTGCCGCGACCTCTCGGAAGAGCCCGCCGCGGCCTAGGTACTACAGCCGCTCGAGCTCCTCGCGCTCGGACGGCTCCGGGCCGATCCCGGCGACGACCGTCTCCTGCGAGCGCTCGTGCAGCCGCTCGCGGCCGCGCTTGACGGCGCCGAGGAACTTGTCGAGATTCACCTCGAGCGTCGAGAGGATGCTGTCCGCCCAGTCCTCCATCTCGAGGCGGGTCTCGCGGGCTGAACGCTTCGCCTCGTCGACGATGTCGTCGGCCTGGCGCTCGGCCAGCCGCACGATCTCTGTCTGAGACGCCTCGCGAATCGCCTGCTCGCGGGCTTCCTGGATGATCCGGTCGCATTCCCGCTTCGCCTCGGCGAGCATCTCCTGCCGCTCCTTGACGATCCAGCGGGCTTGCTTGATCTCTTCGGGGATGGTGGCCCGCATCTGGTCGAGGATCTCGTAGATCTCCTCGCGGTCGAGGCGCACCTGATCGGTGAGGGGGACGGCCTTCGCGTTGTGCACGAGGTCGTCGAGCTTGTCGATGAGAACGAGTACGTCCATAGGGCGGAAATTCTACTCGCGGGGTGGGACGGGGGCCTCGACCTGCGCAAGCCGGAATCGGCTACTCGCCGATTCCGGCGCGCAAGACAACCCCTGAAGGCGTCCGCTTCGCGGCCGCGGGCTTGAGCGAAGTGGGACGGGGGCCCTCGACCTGCGCAAGCGGGAATCGGCTGCTCGCCGATTCCGGCGCGCAAGACAACCCCTGAAGGCGTCCGCTTCGCGGCCGCGAGCCTGAGCGAAGTCTCCCTACTCGCGCGGCGGTACGGGCGCTCCCGGCCGACCATCCGGGTACAGCTCCGCGAACCGTTTGGCAACTTCGGGCGGCACGAACTCGTCCACCTTCCCGCCGAACGAGGCGATCTCCTTGATGCCGCTCGACGAGACGAAGCTGAACAGCGGGCTCGCCATCACGTACACGGTCTCGATCTCGGGCGCGAGCTGGCGGTTCAGGTGGTTCATCTGGAACTCCCATTCGAAGTCCGAGATCACGCGCAGCCCTTTCACCATCGTCTTCGCGTCGTGCTTGCGCGCGAAGTCGACGACGAGCTCTGAGAAGACGTCGACGACGACGTTGTCGCAGCTCGCGAGCGCCGCCTCGAGGAACGTGACGCGCTCCTCCACCGAGAACAACGTCTCCTTGTGCAGCGGGTCGCGGACGACTCCGACGACGACGCGGTCGAAGATGCCCGCAGCGCGACGGATGACGTCGACGTGACCGTTGGTCACGGGGTCGTAGCTACCGGGACAGATCGCTGTGATCATCGGGAGAAGACCGTGATGCGCGCGGAACCGTAGCGGCGCGTGGTCACGAGGTCGAGGGGAAGTTGCGGCTCGGTACGTGCCGAGGTCTCGACGACGGCGATCCCGTCGTCCGTCAGGAGATCCGGGAGGTGCTCGCCGAGCGGCTTCTCGTGGCGCTCCCAGTCCTCGTACGGCGCGTCGACGAGCACGAGGTCGTAGCGCCGGCCGCGTGCCTTCTCGTCGTGGAGGGCGGCGAGCGCGTCCTGGCAGCGGACGTCCGCGCCGGTCAGGCGGAGCTTCTCGAGGTTCCGCTGGATGACACGGCACGCCTCGCGATCGTTCTCGACGAAGACGGCGGCCGCCGCTCCGCGCGAGAGGGCCTCGAGGCCCATCGCACCCGAGCCCGCGAAGAGGTCGAGCACGCGGGCGCCCTCGACCGGGCCGATGATCGAGAATGCGGCCTCGCGCACGCGATCGCCGGTCGGCCTCGTGACGACGCCCTTGGGCGCGGCTATTCCGTGGCCCTTGCGCGAGCCCGCGACGATGCGCATGCCGCGAAGACTCGCATCCGCGCCGAATCCTGGCGCGATCAGAGTCCGCGAGAGAGCGGACTCTGATCTGACGCGAGAAGCTGCCGAGGGTCGGTCGGACTCACGCTGCCCGCGAAAGCGGTACTAGCTCGACTACGAGCTCGTGGGCACCGTCTACGTACGAGGAGTGGACGAGCCGGCCGGCGCGACGGAGAAGCGCGAGGGCCGGCTCGTTGCTGGGAACGACTGTCGCATGAAAGCGCTGGATGCCTTCACGCCGGGCGAGCGCGCTCAGCTCGTCGACGAGCCGGCGGCCGACGCCGCGGCCCTGGCAGTCGTCGACGACCTCGAACGCGACCTCGGCCGAGCGCGGATCGTCGTCGTCGCGCACGAAGCGCGCCGTGCCGACGACCGCGCCGGATACGAGGTCCGTTGCCGCGACCGCCTCCCGGCCGCAGCATCCGACGTCCACGAAGCGCTCGACCTCGACCTCCCGAAGCCGCGGCTTCGGACCGTGGAAGCGCAGCCGGCGAGACCGCTCCGACATCCCCGAGAAGACCTCGAGAATGGCCGCGCGATCCCCACCACGAAGGCGCTCGACGCTGACCAGGCCCCGGTCGCAACCGGGTGCGGTGAGGGCGTGCTCCATGGGCCCCAGCCTCGCAGCGGCTCCGCGTCGGCGCAGTGGTGCGATCTCGACACTGCAGGTGCGGTTAACCGCACACCTGGGGGCTCGTTTCACCAGATCGTTACGACTCGTCGCGCGGCTGCGAAGCGGCCGCAAGCTCTTGCGCGACCCGGAATCCGCGCTCGCGGATTCGGGTCAAGACGCACCAAGGTGCTCAGCCTCGCCGAGGAGCGCGTCGACCTCCTCGGCGAGCAGGCCCTCGTCCGTGACCGTCGCAGCCGCGTCCCGAGCGCGCTCGAGCAGGTCGTGGTCCTTTCGAAGGCGGACGAAGCGGAGATCCGAGAAGCCGGACTGCCGCGCGCCGAGGAGCTGGCCCTCGCCGCGGATCTCCATGTCACGTTCGGCGAGCACGAAGCCGTCGGTCGTCTCGACCATCGCGTCGAGGCGCTTCGCCGCGTCTTCTGTCAGCTCGTCGGTCGGCCGCGAAACAAGCAGGCAGTACGACTGCTCCGCCCCACGCCCGACGCGCCCTCTCAGCTGATGGAGCTGCGCGAGCCCGAAGCGGTCGGCCTCCTGCACGATCATCACCGTGGCGTTCGGGACGTCGACACCGACCTCGATCACGGTCGTCGCGACGAGCACGTCGAGCGTTCCAGCCTTGAAGCGCGCCATCAGCTCGCGTCGGTCAGCGGCCTTGAGCTTCCCGTGGAGACAGCCGACGCTGAAGTCGCGGAGCTCGTGGGAGCGCAGGCGGTCGGCCTCGGCCTCTGCCGCACGCGCGCGGATCGTCTCGGACTGCTCGATCAGCGGGCAGACGACGTACGCCTGACGGCCTTCGTGAAGAAGCCGGGTCAGGCGCGTGTACGCCTCCGATGCGCGCTCGTCCGGGATGCGCCGCGTGATGACCGGCTTGCGGTTCGCCGGCAGCACCGCGAGCTCGCTCACGTCGAGGTCGCCGTAGACGGTGAGCGCGAGCGTGCGCGGGATCGGCGTCGCGGTCATGTGCAGGACGTGCGGGCTGCGGCCCTCGGCGAGGGCGCTCCGCTGCCCGACTCCGAAGCGGTGCTGCTCGTCCACGACGACGACCGCGAGGTCGCGGAACTCGACCTCCTTCTGGATGAGTGCGTGCGTGCCCACGACGAGGAGCGCGTCGCCGGACGCGATCAGCTGGCGCACGTTCGCGTGCTGGCTCGCACGGAGCGAGCTCGTCAGGAGCTCGACCCTGATCCCGAGCCCGGAACAGAGCTCGTCGACGGTGAGGAAGTGCTGCTCGGCAAGTGTCTCGGTCGGCGCCATCAGCGCCGCCTGACGCCCCGCCTCGACTGCACGCAGGAGCGCGTACAGCGCGACGACGGTCTTCCCCGCCCCGACGTCGCCCTGGAGGAGGCGGTGCATCGGCGTCGTGCGGCCGAGGTCGGCGTCGATCTCGGCGATCGCTTTCGTCCTGATCTCGCGTCAGCTCGAAGGGAAGCGCTGCCCCGTACGCGGCGACGAGCTCGCCAGGCTCGGCGAGCGGCTCTGCCGACGCCTGCTCGCGCTCGGCGGCAGTTCGCGCCAGCGCGAGCCGCAGGACGAGAAGCTCGTCGAACGCGAGTCGCGCGCGGCCGGTCTCCGCTTCGTCGAGCGCCCGCGGCCGATGCAGGGCCGCGAGTGCGTCGGCGCGCAGCGGCAGGCCCTCGCGAGCACGCAGCTCCGCGGGCAGCGGCTCACCCGCGTCGCGTACAAGCCCGAGCACCTGCGCGCGCAGCTCGCGGAGCTTCTTCTGCGTGACGTCCTCGCTCGCCGGGTAGACGGGCGCGAAGTCGGCGGTCTCGGCCTCTCCCTCGAGGTCGTACGACGAGACGCCGAAGCCGAACCTGTTCCGGCGGCCGCGCAGTCGGACGCGGCGGCCCGGGAGCTTGCCCTCGAGCCACGGCTGGTTGAACCAGGTCGCCTCGATCGAACCGGTGTCGTCCTGCACTTTGGCGGTGAGGATCGACAGGCGGCCTCGTCTCCGGCTCCGAACCGACACGACCTCGACGTCGATCACGGCCTCGTCCTCACCGAAGAGATGCGAGATCCGCTTCTCCGGCACCGGCTCCTCGTAGCGCCGCGGCCTCTGCCAGAGGAGATCGCCGACCTGCTCGAGCCCGAGCTTCGCGAGCCGCTTCGCGACGGAAGGGCCGACGCCGTCGAGTGTCTCGACGGAGGCTGCGAGCCGTTCCGGGCGCGGCACGCTCCGCGGCCGCGGCCAAGAGGCAGGCGCCTCCCCGCCGGCGAACCTTACGAGTCTGGCGTGAGGCTTCAAACTTCAGACCGGGTCAGGCCAATTAGGTCACTTCGCGTATCAGCTATGGCTCGACGAGGTCTCGAGTCGCAGAGTTCAGGCTCATCAACCGCTCAGAACTGGCTAGACCGCGCCGCCGAGACGAGGGCTTCCTGCCAACCGCCGCAGCGGTGCCGAACCGTCGCGAGGCTAGGGAGGATTCCGTTGCTCGCGACCGCCGCGCGCTCGTACTCCGCCGCGGTTGGGGGATGGCCGACTTCGCGCTCAACCTCCAGGATCGCGTCGATGCAGAGCTCGCGCGTGAACAGCCGCTGACCGGCGATCGCGGACGGCGGGTTCGCCTCGAGCCCAGCGCGCTGTAGCGCAGCGCGCCAGCTGCTGAACCTGAGAAACGGGGTCTGATGTAGCGGCCACGGGCGTCCGTCAGGAAACCGCCTTGTGCGCGCGTAGTTCGTGTACTCGGCCGTAGTCAGCACGCCGCCGAGTTCGACGCTCGCAGTGCGCAGGCACTCGATGATTTCCTCGTCCGAATACTTCGGCTTCGGTCTCGTCTTCGCCGTCCGGCGGAAGGCGGCGAGCCGGCGGCGACCGGGATCGTCGTGGAGTGCGTCGTGCACACGCTGCGGCGAGATGCCAAGACGGTCGGCGATTTCGTTCGGAGCGACGCCGGCGTCAATCATCCCGAAGATCTGATCCCGGTGCGCGATCACCAGCTGCTCGCGCCGCATCGCGGCGGTCTCGGCTGTCGACCGCGTCGGCACCCCGTGGGAGTTGAACAACTGACGAACGCGCTCGCGGGTCACGCTGAAGCGCTCTGCGACCTCGCCGAGGCTCGCGCCGATTTCGTAGAGCGCGCGCATGTCGAGAACGCGCTGCGGAATCGGACGCTCATTCCGCTCCGGCTCCGAAGGTTCCGCCTCCTTCGGCTCCGTGGCGAAGCATCGGCAGACGCGACAGCTTTACTCTCGCGGCGGCCTACGCGGCGAGGACCTCGACGAGGACGCCGGCCCCGAGGCCTGGCGGCTCCAGGAGAACGCCGATAGTCGCGTCATGAAGCCACGGCCGCGGGAATCGACTTATCGCGTTGAAAGCGCGCACCGACAGGTCGAGGTCCGACAGGCGCAGACGTCGCGGCATCTGTGTGAACGGCTTGAGTTTCGAGATGCGATGGCATCGTTGGCGCACGTGATCCGCGACCGCACGCCGAAGAACACGAACGATCTCAGGCGGAAGCGATGCGGTGACATCCGCGTCGAGATCCGCGAGCGTCAAGCCAGCAGGAGCGGCCGCGACGATGTCGTCTCGCCCTCACGTCGCCGTAGAATCCCGGCGAGGACCCGAGGCGCGATCGGGACAGTCCGCTCCGACACGGCGTCTACGGTGTCGTCAGCTACCAACATTCAGGAACGCGTCCAGAAGAGCAGCGCGAAGCTGGTAGTCGAGCTCGTAATACTCGGTTAGCACGAGGTTCAGGAACGCATCACGCTCCTGACGTTCCTCGTAGGGCAGGTCGTCCCATTCGACCTCGGCCTTACGCTGCGCCGCTGGCCGCAGCGCCGCCTCGCGAATCGTCTCGACGACGAGCTCGCGGTAGAGCGCGTGCTTCATCGATTCCTTGGCGCCGTCACGCTTTGCGCGCAGCGCCGCGCTCCGAAACTCAGGGCGACCGATGAAGACGGTCACGCGACCTGTAGCCGGATCGTACAAAGCGCTTCCCGAGGGCCAGTCGCGCTCGTCGAGAACGATCTGGCTGATGAACCCGCTCGCGCGCGGGAACCGGACGTGTACCGGCAGCGTTGCTGCGTAGCCGCCGGAGCGAACCTCGATTTCATGCCGACCCTCGGCGGTGTGCGCGATGATCGTCACGTCAACGGACGCGACGGCGTTCTCGTTCGGGCGCGGCACCTCGCTTGCTATCTTCACCTCACGGACGATCTCGTCCGTGCTCCGAAACGAGTTCGATCGGCGTCCCGGTCGGGATCTTCTCAGTGTTGAAGTAGAGCTTGACGGTGCGCGACTGGCCGGCGTGGATGAAGATCAGCTCGTAGGCGAACTCCATGTCGTCGACCTCGCGCGCCTTCGGCGGCTGGGTGGCGGGGGAGTAACGATCCGGGCCTTCGCCGGGCTCCGGCGTCGTCGTACCGCCGGGATCCTCGATGCCACCGAACGGTGCGCTCTCGACCGCCCTGTTGATGATCTGCGCGAGCTTGTTCAGCTGCCGGCGCATGTCCGGCGTGATCTCCTTCTTCTCCGCCTTCGCCTCGAGCTCGGCGACGAGTGGGGCGAGCTCGTCGTCGATGAAGGCGTATGTGGCTTCGACGAGTTCGTGATCCGCATTCAGGCCGGACCGATCGGCCTTGTAGATCAGCTGAGCCTCGTCGTTCGCCTCTCGGTCAGCCTCGCGCTGCAGCGCCTCGATCTCGTCGAGCCGCAGCTCGCCGTAGACGCGCTGCATCACCGGGTTAGTGTGCAGCTTCTCCCCGGTGCTAGACCTCGTACGCCGCCCGTTCTCCGCGGATCAGGAGCCCGTAGCGGCGCGTGAGCTTGCTGTTTCCGAACCCACCCAGTGATCGGCTCGTCGGCGGCCTTCGGCCCAGAACGTCGCCGGAGTGCCCGGCCACTGTGACCTGTGCTTCACCGGAATGAGCTCGTCCCCCTTCGGATACTTGAACTGCAGCCGCTTCGCGGGGCTGTCGCCATACTCGAACAGGATCTCCCGGTCGTCGATCCGCCAGAACCGGTCGAACCTGCACGCAATTCTCGATCTGCGACTTGAGTGTGCCGAACTTGAACAGCTTCGGCTTCTGCGCCGCGAGCCGCCAGCGGGAACGTGACGACCGTCCCGTGGCTCAGTCGAGCGATGACGATCGCGTCGTTCACCTCACGTGGCGCTGATGAAGGCCATGCCGCGCGTGGTCGAACGAGGCGACTACTACGAGTTCGCCATCCTGGAGCCGAGGCTCTGACGGTGATCGTCCCCATCGGATGAAACGTCGCTGGATGCCGCGATGGAAGAAGCCGCGCTTCGCGCCTTCCAGTGCCGCGGCGCCGACCTTCTTCAGTCGCTCCCTCATCTCGTCCGCCGACATCGACGCCGTTGTCAGCGAACCTCCAGTATTGGGTCCGGGTCGTACATGATCCGGATCGTGCCGGCGTCACCTGTGCCGTCGCGAGCCGCACGCCGCGAGATCGCCTCGTATTCGAACGCTCGGCGATGATGTGCCCGACGCTCGAGACGCTCGGCCTCGCGCTTTGGATGTAGTAGCGCGGGTCGTACTCAAGCGGCTCGTACTCGAGATCGGGTTCGGCTTCAGAAATCGCCACAGATTCACTCCTCCCCGCCGCGCAGCGGTTGCTGCGGCTTGTAGCGTCGTCCTTCGCGAGAGCGTGTGACTTCCGGATTGTGGTGCTCCGCCACTCTGAAACAGGTAGTCGGCGATATCGCCGCGATCGATCCTTCGAAGGTCGCGCGATCGCGCTATCAGGGCTTGCGCCACTGGTCTCGGGTCCGTTGTCGGGTGCGACGCGCAGCGCGCGGAAGAGCTCGTCGGCCTTGGTTGCGGTGAGCGTCCCCGTCGCGCGGTAGTGCTCGAAACCGGCGGTTGCCGCGATCCGCTCGGCGAGCTTGAATGCTCCGGTCTTGTGGCTCTCCGAGGCATCGAGCCGCAGTTCGATCAGGTTGCTGTGCCTCTCAATCTCGTCGCGCCCTGTCGGCAGTCAGCTCCAAGTCCCACGTGATCAAGCCCGTCGCGGATGCGCGCCGGCCATCGCCGTTCTTGATCCGCGCCGTGTCCGGGAACTCCGGGCGCTCGCGATATGCGAAGGCGGCCGGGAACTTGTGGAAAGCCGTTTCGACGAGCGCGCCCTCGTCAACGTGGCGTTGCTCGTCCCGCCGCGCCTTGATCCACAGGGCGAGCAGCGCAGCGTCGGGAACTGCCCGGTACGCGTCGGGCGGCGGTAGCAGTCGGCGCACCCGGTCAACGTCGGCCTCCGGTGAGGCCAGCCTTCTCAAGCCCACCCTCGACGATCCGCGCCTTCACGACTCCCGGAGCGGCCGACGTCGATCGCCTGGCGACGGCGGCTCTTCCGACGCGTCCTCTCCTGCTTTCCGATCCGTTCGATGAGCCCGTCTGCATCGAGTCGCCGCAGCGATGCGGTGAACGTGTCCGGGTTCGGCAGTGCCGTGTCCGTCCACCGCATTGCGTTCGGAAACGCGTGCCAGCACGCGAGAAAGAGGTCGCGTTCGTTCATCTCCCGGCGATCGCCTCCAAGTCTGGCGAGCATCGCGAGGATCAGCTGATCCTTCGAGAGCGTCGGCGCTGCGACTCTATTCACGCCGCACCCACTTCAACCGATCAGGTAGGCAGCCCGACCTCCGCAGCGAGCGCCGTCAGGTGAGTAGTCGACGGTCGAGGCCGCGCCGGGTGCGCTCGAGCAAGCCCGAGGTCGGACAGCCGTCCCAGCGCTCCAGCGCGCATCGTCGCGATGTACTTCGTCCATTGCGGGTGCTCTGCAGCAAGCGTTTCGTCCAGCTGCGTCCGCGACCGGCCCTGCGCGACGAGCGCTGCGATCCGCCTCAGCAAGATGCAGCTCGGCGGGCCGATACATGCTCCAGGTGGTTGATGAAGAACGCGGTCTCCTCCAGGCTGAACGTTCGGGTCGGCGAGTCGCCGTCGTCGAAGAGCGGGTTCGCGAACGCGCGCCCACTCCGCGCCGGCTGATCGTGAGACGTCGCGACGGTGTCGCCTCGATCGAACGTCGATGAAGCCAAGGAACGCGGCTCCGCCATCGGAGAGGCCCGTCCTTTCGGGAGCCCAAGGAACTGGTTGACGTATCGGTGCGCACTCGCAGGCGTGTCGTCCGGGAACGCGGTCGACCAAAGGCTCCCGTGTCGCCGGCCAGCTGCTTCGTCGAGCTTTCTGAGGTGCGGCCGCAGCGCGACGGCCACGGCCGTAGCCGTCTCGTGCCACTCCTCCACCGAGACGCCGTTCGCCCTGTCCGCGCTGAGGTGAGCCAGCACGCGGACGCCAACCGCAATCGGGAGGACGCGGTTGATCTGCCCCCACAGGACGTCGGAGTCATCGTCGACAGGGACGGGCTTGGGGAGTTCGGCGGCAGTCGCGGCCGGCACAGCCTTCAGCATCGCCGGAAGTTCGAGGGGGATCGAAGCCAGCGGCGTTTCAGTCGTAGCGGCGGGAGGCATCGAAGAGACAGCCGCAGCGACCGGCTGCTCGAGAGCGACGGACGCCTCGAGCTCGAGCTGGTTGCGGACGGCCACGACGACGAACTGGTGCAGGTCGCTGTAGTTTCCCTGCGTTAAGGCTCTCTCCACGGCCTCATAGAGTGTTCGATTCTATGTTTACGGTCACGATCGGCATAGTAGCTGCTATCTGGGTGAACTATAGCAAGAGTTCGTACAATGCAAGGATCGGAGGCAATATCAGGTGCCCCGTACGGACAACTATGTCGAGTCGTCCGCCCGGCGGCGTAGATTCAGAGCTCATGGAGAGTCCCGATGTCGCTGTCGAGCAGCTTGTCGCGCGGGTTTTCAGCCGCGTCGCCGACGCGCGCGAGCCGGGCGCCATTAGGGCCGCATTCGCCGCGGTGCTTTGCGAGCTCGACGTCCGGCTGGGCGATCCGGCGTGGACGGATGGGCGCGACGTCATCGGTGCCGCGTACGAGCGCGTTCTCCACGGGCGCGACCGGCGGGCGCTCGGCCAGTTCTTCACCCCGCTGTCCATTGGCCGCTCGAGGGCTGCCTGGCTGCTCGCGGACGAGCCGCGGCTGCTTCTCGACCCCGCGTGTGGCTCGGGCTCGCTCCTCGCGGCCGCCGCGCACGAGCGCACCGGGACGACCACGTTTGTCGGGATCGACGTTCACTCGCTCGCGATCACCATGACGTCGGCGAACGCGACCCTTCGCGGAGTTGCCGAGCTCGAGCTCCATGCCCGGAACTTCCTGTTGGACGACGTAGAGGAACGGCCCGATGCGGTGATCTGCAACCCGCCGTTCACGCGCCACCAAGAGCTCAGCCGCGAGGAGAAACTCGCCATTCACGCAGGCTTCAAGCGTCGCCTCGGCCTGCAAATCAGCCAGCTCGCGTCGCTGCACGTGCTCTTCCTCGATTCGTGCGCTCGAGATCTCGGCCGAGGATGCGCGGCTCGCCTTCATCACACCCGCACACTGGCTCGATAGGAACTACGGACGCGTCGTCAAGATGTTCTTGCTCGAGCGTGCGCAAGTCGAGGCGATCGTCCAATTTCCGGCGCACCACCTCGTCTTCGAGCACGCCGTCACGACCGCTGCCGTGACGCTGATCCGCAAGCGTGCCACACGAAGCGGGCGCGCTCGCACGCGCTTCGCTCACGCCGCGTCGATCAGCCGCGAGGACATCATGCATGCGTTTTCAGCCGACACGGGGGCCACGCACATTCAGCTCTCGGCCAGAGAGAGGTGGTCGACAGTGAAGCGCACCCGGAATCGGCAGGCAACGACTCTTCAAGAAGTTGCCCGCGTTCGGCGAGGGGCCGCCACAGGCTGCAACAAGTTCTTTGTGCTGAGCGACGAGGATCGCCGGCTCCACGGTCTCAACTGGTCATGTCTTCGGCCGTGCGCAGGTTCTCCGCGTTGGTTTGACGGCGAAGAGATCGATAACGACACGCTCGCGGCGCTGCCCGCGAGCGCACCGCGGTGGCTTCTCTATCCGTCGCGTGCCCGGCTCGGCGGTCCACTCGAACGCTACCTACAGCGCGCCGACGCGCTTGGCGTTCACGAGCGCCACCTCGTGAAGCTCCGCGTGAAGGCGAGACGGCCGTGGTGGGCGGTCGAGGCGGACTTCGAGGCGCCAATCCTATTTACGTATCTGAACCGCATGCGTCCCCGCTTCGTACGCAATCGAGCTGGGGCGATCCCACTGAATAACTGGCTCGTGGTTGAACCGCGAAGCGGCGTCGATCCGGAAGTGCTGTTTGTAGCGCTCAGTGAGGCGTCGGAGACGTCGTTGCGAACCGACGCGCGTGAGTACGGCAACGGCTGTCGAAGCTCGAGCCATCTGAGCTGAAGCTGCTTTCCCTTCCCGGCCTTTAGAGCCGGACCCGCCGCGGCCGCTCAGTCGTCGTGGAGCCAGAAGAAGCCGACCGTGCCCGGGCCGGCGTGCGTGGCGACCACGGCGCCGAGCGTGCCCGTGAACTCGATCTCGGCCTTCGGCCGAACCCGCCAGACGAGCTCGGAGAGCGTGCCGACCCATTCCGGCGCGTCGGCATGGGCGATCGCGATCCGAAGCCCCGGCTTGTCCTCGGTCGCTTCGGCGAAGCGCCGCTCGAACTCCGCCAGCGCCTTCTGCCGCCCGCGGACACGTGCGACAGCGACGACCTCGCCGTCCTGGATGCCGAGGATCGGCCTGACGTTGAGCAGCGAGCCCGCGAGCGCGGCCGCCCGGCCGATCCGGCCACCGCGCTGGAGGTACTCGAGCGTCTCGACGGTGAAGACCACGCCGATATCGCGGTGGAAGCGCTCGATCAGCGCCGCGATCTCGACATCGGTCGTACCGCGGCTCAGCCGCCGCTGGATCGCGTGCGCAAGCATCGCGATGGCGAGCGACGCCGTCTTCGAGTCCACGACGCGCACGCGATCGTCGCCGAGCTCCGCAGCCGCGAGCTCGGCGCTCTGAAAGGTTCCCGACACTTTCGCGGAGACGTGGAGCGAGTAGATGCGCTCGTACCCGGCGAGACTCTCGTAGGTCGAGAGGAAGTCCTGCGGCGTCGGCTGCGCGGTCGCGGGGAGCACGGGCGACGTGCGGAGCTTCTCGAAGAACTCCGCCGGCCCGAGCTCGACGTAGTCGCGGTACGTGTCGTCGCCGAAGCGCACGTACAGCGGGACGAAGCGCATGTTGGGGAATCGGGACTGCGCCTCTGGATAGTCCGAGGTCGAGTCGAGCACGATTGCGGTGTTCTCGGTCGTGAGGTTCACGCTGCCCTCCTTGCCGCTGCTCTAACGGCGTTGACCAGAGCGTCGACTCCTTCGTCCTTGCTCACGAATGCTCCCCCGACACGCCGTGCCGCATCCAGCTCGTCGGGACCGGCCGACGCGCTCAGGAACACGATCGACGCCTCGGGGCAGCGCTCGAGGATGTCCTCGGCGGCCTCCGCCCCGTCCACATCCGGCAGCCGATAGTCGAGGACGACGACCTCGGCGTCGAGCTCCGCGCAGCTCGGGCCTGCCGAACGCCCGTCGGCGACCGCGCCGACGACGTCGAGCCCGTCCTGGCGCCCGAGAATGAAGACGAGCGACTCGCGGTACACGTCGTTGTCCTCGACGAGCAGCACTCGGACCGGGTCACCGGCGCTCACTCCGCCACCAGGAGCAGCGGGTAGTGCGGCTGGCCGCCTTCGTGCACCTCGACGTCGACACCCGGGAACGAGCGCTCGATCTCGGCGAGGAGGTCGTCGACGGGTGGCGCGCCTTCGCCCGTGAGGATCCCGAGCCAGCCCCGCTCTCCGTCGAGCACACGCGAGACGACGTCGCGCGTGACGGCTGCGATGTCCTCTCCCGACACCACCGCGGTGTCGTCCACGAGGCCGAGGTACGCGCCCTTCGCGATCGTCACCCCGTCGAGCTCGGCGTCGCGCGAGGCGACGGTGACCTCGCCGGTCGCGATGCTCCCGAGCACCTCGAGCATGTCCTCCTCGTTCTCCTGCGGCGAGTTCGTCGGTACGTAGCGGCCGATCGCGGCCAGGCCGGCTTGCACCGAGCGAGTGGGAATCACGCGCACCGCCTTCGAGCTCAGAGCTGATGCCTGCTCGGCGGTGAGGATCACGTTCGAGTTGTTGGGGAGCACGAGGACCTCGTCGGCGGGCGTGGCCTCGATCGCGTCGACGATGTCAGACGCTGACGGGTTCATGGTCTGGCCGCCCTCGATGACGCGGGTCGCGCCGAAGCTCTCGAACAGCCGGCGGTTGCCCCGGCCGGGGCAGATGGCGACGAGCCCGGTCTCGAGCGTGGCGAGCGCGGGAAGAGCGGACGTCGTGCCCTCCCGGAGGCGGTCCTCGCGCTGCGCCGCCTGCACGTGCATGTTCGCGATCTCGACACCCTCGACGACGCCGACGGCGGTCGCGACGGAGAGCGCTGTCCCGGGCTCGTCGGTGTGCACGTGGACCTTGAGCGCACTCGCGTCGCCCACGACGAGCAGCGAGTCGCCGATCCGTTCGAGCTCCGCCTCGAGCGCGCCCGCGTCGAGATCCTCGCCTTCGACCAGGAACACCGTGCAGTAGCGGTAGCGCGAGATCTCCTGGTGGATCGCGTCGAGACCGAGCGACTCCGCTTCGACGGGCGCATCGGGTATCGGCTCGCCGGCCATCGCGAGCGCGAGCCCGCGCGTGATCTCGACGAGACCCGCGCCGCCGGCGTCGACGACGCCAGCGTCGCGGAGGACGTCGAGCATCTCGGGCGTGCGCGAGACCGCGTCCTCCGCGCGTGCGAGCACGGCGGCGAGCAGGTCGCTCGGCGAGACCTTGCGATTCTCCTTCCGCTCCGCCTCCTCGGCCATCTCCCGGATGACCGTCAGCATCGTCCCCTCGACGGGCCGCTTCACCGCCCGGTATGCGGCGTCGCTCGCGCCGCGGAACGCGCGCCGCAGGCGCGGAGTCGAGATCACGTGGTCGGAGCGACCGAGCTCGTCCATGAAGCCGCGCACGATCTGCGAAAAGATGACGCCTGAGTTGCCGCGCGCGCCCATGAGCGCCGCGCGAGAGAGATCCTTGGCGACGGCCTCGCCCCCTTCCGCGGTCGACGCATCGAGCGCCTCCACGATCGAGCGGAGCGTGAGCACGAGGTTCGTCCCAGTGTCCCCGTCCGGCACCGGATAGACGTTGAGGTCGTCGATCCGCCGACGGTGCGCCTCGAGGTTCTGGAGCGCCGCGCGAGCGAGATCCCTGATGACCGCCAGCTCCATCAGCCGCCCCGCACGTCCTCGATGTGGACCTCGAGGGCGGCAATCGGGATCCCGACCATGCGCTCGATCTCGTACTGGACGCGCGTCCGCACCGCGGTCCCGACCTCGGCGAGCTTGAGCCCGTGCTCGACCACGACACGAAGCTCGATCACGAGCCCGTCTTCGCGCCGCGTGACGTCGACGCCCTTCTTGATTCCCCACGGCAGCAGCCGCGACCATCGGCCGCGGCCCGCGAGTGCGACCACGCCGTAGCTCTCCGCAGCCGCGTGACCGACGATCTGGACGATCGCGTCATGGGACATCGCGATCCGGCCGAGAGCCGACTGCGCCGACGTCGTAGAGCTGCCGTTCCACGGCGCGACTCTACGGGACGCCCAGCGGTCTTAGAGGGCCTTCTCGACCTTGCCGGCTTTGAGGCAGCGCGTGCAGACGTATGCCCGCTGCGCACGTCCGTCGAGCATGACGCGGACACGCTGGAGGTTCGGGTTGAAGCGGCGCCGGGTGGCGACCATCGAGTGGCTCCGCGTGTTGCCGAAGCCGGGCTTCTTCCCGCAGATGGCGCAGATCTTGGACATGCGGCCGGGCAGTTTAGCCGAAGCCGGCTGGGGTCAGGCTTCAGCCTGACCTCGGTGTTGGGTTGCCGCGCAGCGCAAACCTCAGAACGGGGTCAGGCTGAAGCCTGACCCCAGCGCCCCGAATCTCACCGGGCCGCGGCTGCGCGCAGGTGCGAGAAGACGTCCGCCATCTCGAGCGCGCTGCGAACGGCTTCGGCCCCCTTCTCGATCCGCGGCTCGGCCTGCTCGACCCGCTCGAGCGTCAGGACGCCGAACGACACCGGCACGCCCGTCTCGAGCGCGGCGAGCTGGAGCCCGCTGGCGGCCTCGCTCGCGACGTACTCGAAGTGCGGCGTGTCGCCGCGGATGACGCAGCCGAGCGCGACGATGCAGGCGAAGTGGCGCGTCTTCGCGAGCGCGGTCGCCGCGAGCGGAAGCTCGAATGCGCCCGGCACGACCATGATCGTGATCGCCTCGCGGCGGACTCCGGCCACGTCGAGCTCCGACAGCGCGCGCTCGAGCAGCCGAGAGGTGACGCTCCCGTTGAAGCGCGCGACGACGACGCCGACCGCCCGGCGACCACCGTCCGAGACGCCTTCCAGTACCGCGTAGCCCTCCGGGATCTCGAGGTCGCCCGCCGCGTGCTCGAGCGAGGGCTCGAGCGGAATGCCTGCTCCGTCGTCGCCGCCGAAGTCGGGCTCGTCCTCCGTGACGCCCGCGTCCGCGTCGTCCTCCTCCTCGAGCTCTTCCTCGACGGACGGTTGCGGCGCCGCCACCGCCTCGACCGAGTGCTCCTCGAGGCGCGGGTCGACGTCCGTCTCTTCCTCAGCCGCGCCGTCGAACGGGGCGGCGGCGGGCTCCGAGGTTCCTGCTCCCCAGGCTTGGGCGCTTGCCTCGGCCTCGTCGGCGGGCGGGTCCTCCGGGGCGTCCTGCTCGTGCGGCAACTGCGAGAGCACGTTCTCGCTCGAGTCGTCGATGTCGCGGTTCACTGATCCTCCGGCTCGGATTCGGGCTCCAGGCGCACACCCTGGTGGTGGAGCTTCGTGATCGTGTGCCCCAGCTTCTCACGCTTGGCGGCCAGATAGCGCTCGTTCTCCGGCTGCGGCTCGACCTCGATCGGCACCTGCTCGACGACGGTGAGCCCGAAGCCGTCGAGCCCGCTGAGCTTCGACGGGTTGTTCGTGAGGATGCGGATCGTCGTCAGGCCGAGGTCGGCGAGGATCTGGTTCCCGATCCCCCACTCGCGCGCGTCGGCCGGGAAGCCGAGCTCGAGGTTCGCCTCCACGGTGTCGAGCCCGTTCGCCTGCAGCTCGTACGCCTTGAGCTTGTTGAGGAGCCCGATCCCGCGCCCCTCCTGCGACATGTACAGGACGACGCCTCGCCCCTCCGCCTCGATCTGTCGAAGCGACTGCTCGAGCTGCTCGCCGCAGTCGCAGAGCAGCGAGTGGAAGACATCGCCGGTCAGGCACTCGGAGTGGACGCGGACGAGGACGTTCTCGACGCCCTCGACGTCGCCCTTCACGAGCGCGACGTGCCGCTTGCTCGAGTCGAGCAGCTCGCGGTACGCGACCGCCTGGAAGCGGCCGTAGTCGGTCGGGAGCGCGACCGACACGACTCGCTCGACGAGCTTCTCCGTGCGCCGCCGGTACTCGATCAGGTCGGCGACCGTGATCATCTTGAGGTCGTGGCGCTCGCAGAAGGCGACGAGGTCCGGAACGCGGGCCATCGTCCCGTCCTCGTTCATGATCTCGCAGACGACGCCTGCGGGGATGACGCCGGCGAGCCGCGCGAGATCGACTGCGGCCTCCGTCTGGCCGGCGCGCTGGAGGACGCCGCCCGGCTTGGCGCGAAGCGGGAAGACGTGGCCCGGCTGGACGAGGTCGTGCGGGACGGTCGCGGGGTCGATCGCAACCTGGATCGTCCGCGCTCGGTCGTGCGCCGAGATGCCGGTGGAGACGCCCTCGCGCGCCTCGATCGAGACCGTGAACGCGGTGTTGAGGGGCGCCTCGTTGTGATCCGTCATCGGCCGCAGCTCGAGCTCGTCGCAGCGCTCGGGCGTGAGGCAGAGGCAGATGAGCCCGCGGCCGTACGTGGCCATGAAGTTCACCGCGTCCGGCGTGACGAACTGCGCGGCGATTGTGAGGTCGCCCTCGTTCTCGCGATCGGCGTCGTCGACGACGACGACGAACTTCCCGGCCCGGAAGTCCTCGACTGCAGCTTCGATCGCCGCGAACGGCGAGGTCGTACCGGTCTCTCTCACGTCGAGGCTCACTCCGGTGATCGTAGCCCTCGTGCTCCCAGGAGCCGCTCCACGTACTTCGCGAGGACGTCGACCTCGAGGTTGACGGCATCGCCCGGAGCGAGCTCGGACAGCGTCGTCGCGTCGAGCGTGTGCGGGACGAGTGCGACCGCGAAAGCGTCGTCTGCCAGCTCGGCGATGGTCAGCGACACGCCGTCGACCGCGATCGAGCCCTTCTCGACGCAGTAGCGCAGGATCTCCGCCGGAGCCTCCACGAAGACGCGCAGGCCGTCGCCCTCGGCCTCGACGGACTGGATTCGCCCGACCCCGTCGACATGGCCCTGGACGTAGTGGCCGCCGAGCGGTTCTCCGGCTCTCAGGGCGGGCTCGACGTTCACGGCGTCGCCGGCGCGGAGGCTTGCGAGCGTCGAGCGGGCGAGGCTCTCCGGAACGGCGTGCAGTTTGACGCGTCCGTTCTCGACCGTCTCGGCGGTCAGGCAGACCCCGTCGACCGAGATCGAGTCGCCGGTCGCGAGACCGGACGCCGTCGCGGGAGCCTCGATCGCGAGCGCGAGCCCTCCCGCGGCGCTCTCGGCGGCGGCGACGCGCCCGAGCTCCCGGATGATCCCGGTGAACATGTGGGGACCGTAGCGGCACGCCACTGAAACTGGCCAGCTCTTGACCTCTTCCGTGGCGGCCGCGAAGCGGCCGGAGGCTCTTCGCGCGAGCGGAATCCGCTGCTAGGCGGAGTCCGCTCTTGCGCACGGGCTAGGGTTCGCGGATGTAGCCCTGGAGGAGCACGTCCTCGCCGATCGAGCGCGCTTCGAGTCGGGTCAGCGAAACCTTGCGCGGTAGGCCCGTGACCATCCCTGCGCCGTCTCCAGAGAGCGTCGGCGCGACGAAGACGAGGAGCTTGTCGACGAGATCCTGCTCGAGGAACGCTGCCGCGAGCGTCGGCCCGCCTTCGAGCAGGAGCGACTGCACGCCGTCGGCGGAGAGCGCCTCGAGCTCCTCGAGGAGCGGGCCCGAGCGGAGCTCGAGCTCGGAGCCCTCGGGTAGCGGGCCGCGGCCGAACGCGAGGCGGCGCGGCTGGCCACGCGGGGTCGGCACGTCGCGAGCATCGAGGCGCGGGTCGTCCCAGCGCACCGTGCCCATGCCGACCGCGACCGCGTCCGACGCTGCGCGGAGAACGTGGACGAGCCGCCGCGAGGCCTCACCCGTGACCCAGCGCTCCCCGGGCACGGTCACGCGCCCGTCGAGGGTCACCGCCACCTTGTACGTCACGAACGGCCGCTTCAGCGTGACCCAGGTGCGCCACTCCTCGAGCTGCTGGCGGCAGCGGAAGGCGAGCTCGCCTTCCACGAGCTCGACCTCGACCCCTGCCTGGCGAAGGCGCTCGAGCCCGCCGCCCGCCACGTCGGGATTCGGGTCGAGCTGGCCGGCGACGACGCTTGCGACCCTGGCTTCGAGCAGCGCCTCCGTGCACGGCGGGGTCGAGCCGTGGTGGTTGCAGGGCTCGAGCGTGACGTAGACCGTCGCGCCGCGCGCCCGCTCTCCGGCCGCGCCGAGCGCCACCACCTCGCCGTGGCGGCCGCGGTAGCCCTCGGTCACGCCTTCGCCGACGATCTCGCCGTCGCGGACGACGACGGCGCCGACCGTCGGGTTCGGGTGCGAGTTGCCGAGCGCTTCACCCGCGAGGGCCAGCGCGCGCTCGAGGAATCCGGCTGTGTCGTCCACTGGCCCGATCGTAAGCTTCGCCGGGTGACGAAGAGCCCCCGGCGGCCGCTTCGGCCACTCGCAGCCGAGCTCGCGCGTGCGTACCCGGATCTCGAGGATCCGGCGGCGCACGTCTCCGAGCACGGGGTGCTCGTCGACGGTAAGCGCGTCGACAACCCGCGCTCGCTCGTGCCCGAGGGCGCGCGCATCGAGCTCCGCGCCGACGCGCCGCTTCGAGGCGAGGCGAAGCTTCGCGCTGCGCTCACCGCATTCGACGTATCGGTAGCCGGGCGCGTCGCGGTCGACGTCGGCGCGGCGGCGGGCGGATTTACGCGCGTCCTGCTCGAAGCGGGCGCGGCGCGGGTCTACGCGGTCGACGCGGGGTACGGGCAGCTGCTCGGTTCGCTCCGGCAGGACCCGCGCGTGGTCGACCTCGAGCGCGTCAATCTCGGCGAGCTCGACCAGACACGCGTGCCGGAGCAGGTGGATGTGATCACGATGGACCTGTCGTACCTCTCGGTCGCCGACGCCGTCCCGCAGCTCGAGAGCCTGCGGATCGCCGATGACGCCGACCTGATCGCTCTCGTCAAGCCGATGTTCGAGCTCGCGCTGCCGACGCCGCCGGAGAGCGAGGACGAGCTCGCAGGGGCGGTCGAGCGCGCGTCTCGGGCTCTCGAGACTGGGCATTGGAGCGTCCGCAGCTCCACTCGGTCGCCGGTGCCGGGCGCGCGCGGCTCCGTCGAGTTCCTCGTGCACGCGCGCCGTCGCCCGTGAGCCTGCACGTTCCTGCGAGCCTCGCCGAGGAGTTTGCGCATGAGAGCGCCTGGCTCGCGGAGCTTCCTGAGCTGGCCGAGGAGCTTGCGGAGCGCTGGGGGCTGGAGCTCGAGGAGCCGATCGACACGCCGCACTCGCTCGTCGTGCCGGCGGGCGACGCCGTGCTCAAGCTCAACGCGCCTTCGCACTTCGAGGCCGACACCGAGGCGGATGCGCTCGAGCTGTGGAACGGCGACGGCGCCGTTCGCGTCCTCGCGCGGGACGATGCCCACCGCGCGTTCGTCATGGAGCGTTGCGTGCCGGGCACGCGACTCTGGGACGCCGGGATCGACGAGGCGCCAGTGGTGTCCGAGCTGCTCCCGCGGCTGCAGCTCGAGATCCGGGACGCGCATCCCTTCCGCCGGCTTGCCGACGAGGCTGACAGGTGGGCCGACGAGATGCCGCGCTGCTACGACGAGGCCGGAGAGCCCTTCGAGCGACCGCTGCTCGAGTTCGCGCTCGACGTCTACCGAAGCGTCGATCGATCGGCGACGTTCCTCGTGAACCAGGACCTGCACGGCGGAAACGTCCTGCGCGCCGAGCGCGAGCCGTGGCTCGTCATCGACCCCAAGCCGCTGGTCGGCGAGCGCGAGCTCGAAGCGAGCGGGCTTCTCCGAAACGCCGACTACGTCTCGCGCTGGCTCGACGTCCTCGCCGACCTCGGCTTCGACCGGGAGCGTGTCCGCGGTTGGGGCGTCGCGCACAACCTCGCGTGGAGCTGGGACGAGACCAAGCGTGCCTGGTCGCCGGAGCACGTCGAGGGCGCGCGGCGGATCCTCAGCGCGCGATGAGCCGGGCGACGAAGAAGCCGGCGGTGTCGTGGATGTGCGGCAGCGTCTGGAGGAACTCCGGCCGGGTCGCATGCCGATACGCCGGCCACTCGTCGCCGAGCGTCGGGTCGACCTCGAGCCCAGAAGCGTCGACGACGGCCTCCGCCTCGTCCGCGTTGATCGTGCAGACCGAATAGACGACCGCGCCGCCCCGCTTCACGCGCGCGGCGGCGGCGCGGAGGAGCTCGAGCTGGAGCTCCGGCAGCGGCTCCGCGCGCCAGCGGAGGTCCGGACGGCGGTTGAGCACCCCGAGGCCGGAGCACGGCGCGTCGACGAGTGCACGGTCGAAGCCGTCGAGCTCGGATGGCAGCGCTCGCCCGTCGGCGACGACGACGCGCACGTTCGTGGCCTGAAGCCGCGCGATCGCCTCCTCGAGCTCGCGCGCTCGCGCCTCGTTCACGTCGACCGCGACGACCTCGCCCGCGAGCATCGCCGCCTTTCCGCCGGGCGCGGCGCACAGGTCGAGGGTTCGTTCCCCTTCGCGCGCCCCGACCGCGAGCCCGACGAGCTGCGACGCCCGGCTCTGAGGCCAGATCCGGCCGTCGGCGAGCGCGACGTCGTCTATCCGCTCGACTCGCCAGGCGCCCGGGACATCGGTCGGCGTGCCGTCGATCTCGCCACGAACGAGCCGAACCGTGAGCTCGCCGGGCTCGTTCAGCGAGTGCATGAGCGCGAGCGACCCGTCCGGGCCGAGGTCGCGCCACCACGTCTCCGCGACCCAGTCGGGATACGAGTGCTTGAGCGCGGCCTCGCGCGCGCTGCTCTCGGGTAGGCCGGCCAGCAGGGCCTCGATCCCGTCCGCGAGGCGTCTGAGGACGGCGTTGGTGAACGCGACCGCCCGCGCGAGCCCCGCGCGGCGAACGAGCTCGACCGACTCGTTGACCGCGGCGTAGCGCGGGACGCCGTCCACGAATGCGAGCTGGTACGCGCCGAGACGGAGCGCGGCCCGCACCGGCGCGTCGAGGCGGTGGACGCGGCGGCGTCCGAGGGTCTCGATCGCGTGGTCGAGCGTGCGCACCCTCTGCACCGCCCCGAACGCCAGGCGCTGCGCGAGCGCACGGTCACGCTCGTCGAGCCCGGCTGCTGCCGACCGGAACGCGCGGTCCGCGTAGGCGTCGTCCTCGAAGACGCGGCGCAGCACCTCGAACGCGGCGGCTCGCGCCGGCGCTATCGCAGCCCGCGCAGCCACGCGTCGTACTCCATCAGGCGGCCGCCGTCGGGCTGCACCTCGAGCGGCTCGAACTTGCCGTCTTCGCCGACCCGCGCGCGCCAGACGGTCACGGGCTTCCCGTGCAGCTCGGTGCGCGCGCCGATGTGCGGGGAGAGGGCGCGGACGACGTCGACGAGCTCGCGCGCGGGGCGTGCGAGGTCGAGGAGGCGGTCGTCGGGCTCGATCTTGGGCGCGTACGTCGCTCCGTCCTCGGGCTGCGGGCGGAAGTCGGGGCTCGGATCGGCGAGGACGTCGTCGAGCAGGCCCGCTGCGAGCTCGGCGGCTCTCGCGTAGACCTCGCCCGCGTCGTCGTCCTCCTCGACGAGGAACGGCCGCCTGCGTCGGCGATCGGCCCCGCGTCGAGCTCCTTCACCGTGCGATGAATCGTCACTCCCGTCTCGACGTCGCCGGCCATGAGCGCGCGCTCGACGGGGGCCGCCCCGCGCCAGCGCGGAAGAAGCGAAGGATGGACGTTGAGCCAGAGCCTCTCCGCGAGCAGCTCCTCTGGGATGAGGCGCCCGTAGGCGACGACCACGACCGTTCGGGCACCGCCGAGATCGAGCCCCGGCTCGAGCTTCTCTGGCTGCACGACGCGGATTCCCAGCCGATCGGCGACGCGCTTCGCGGGTGGGGCCGTCAGCCGCCGGCCGCGCCCGGCCGGCGCGTCCGGTCGGGTCAGGACGGTGCTGATCTCGTGCGAGCCGGCGAGGCGTTCGAGGACGTCGGCGCCGAACGGCGCGGTGGCTGCAACGGCGATCGGCGCTGTCACCGCGCGCCGAGAACGGGCTGCGGGCGCAGCTTCGCGAGCGCCGTGCGCCTCGACTCGGCGTCGGTGCGGTCGACGATGAGCACGCCGTCCAGATGGTCGAGCTCGTGCTGCACGACGCGCGCGGTCGGGAGCGTCAGCTCGAGCTTCACCGGCTCGCCGTTCTCGTCGAGTCCCTCGAGGGTGACCTCGGACGAGCGCTCGACGGGCACGAGCACCTCGCGCAGCGAGAGGCAGCCCTCGTCGTCGACCTCGGTCTCGTCGGAGCGCTTGGTGATCACCGGGTTCACGATCACGCAGTCCTCGCCTTCGTCCGAGAACACGAAGAGCCGCCGAAGGACTCCGACCTGCGTCGCTGCGAGCCCGACGCCCTGCGCCTCGTGCATGAGCGCGGTCATGCGCTCGGCGAGGCGTCGCACGTCGTCGTCCACCGACTCGACCTCGCGCGCCTTCATCCGGAGGACGGCGTCGCCGTACTGCCGGATCCTGGCGAGCGCGAGCATGCGGCGCGCCTCGAGCTCGAGCTCCCGCTCGTGCTCCGCCGCATGCTCCTCGCTCAGCTCGTCGTGATCGTGATCGTGGTCGTGCTCATGATCGTGGTCGTGGTCGTGGCCGCTCATCGCGTCGGCGAGTCTAGCCCGCCGCGCAAGAGCCGTACCTCTCAGCTTCCGATGCCCGTCGGTTGGCGACCGACCTCGTTGCCGCCGGCGTCGTACGCGACGAACGCCGAGGGGCCGAGTCCCTGCCCGAGATCCGCCTTCTTGAAGCGGTAGCCGAACGCCTTGAACTCATCCGACGCGACCTTGATCTTCTTCAGCTTGACCTCGCGGAAGGTTCCATCGCGCATCAGCACCCGTATCCGCGATACATCGGCCGCTGCGAGGCCGAAGACCGACGCGCTTCTGACGTCGGAGATCGCCGGCCCGCCGTCGTAGCTGAGCGTTGCGGAGAGAGCGCTCCCGTTCAGAGGATCATCGATCGAGTTGCAGCCGCCTCCACGCTGGCGCGACGTTGCGGAAGGCGCCTCCCAGACGCATAGATGGCCGGTCTTCGTCAGCTGGACGAACACGCCACGACCTGGTGCGCCGTCCGACGCTTCGATCTCCGCGACCCGCGTCAGCGGCGCCTCGTCGATCGCAGCGATGAGCTCGCTGCTGTCGTCGATCCGCGAGGCGACGACCCCGCCGGCAAGGGCGCCTGCGAGCACCACCGCCGAGCCCAGCGCTGCCCAACGTCCGATTCTTCGCTTAGCGAACATTGCAGCTGCCCCAGAAGGTGGCGTGCGCGACGCAGTGCGCCTTGAACGTGCCCGGATACGGCGCATACGTCTCCAGGTAGTCGGAGCCGCCCCGCCTCGTGTTGTGCCAGCCGTACGTCGTGTTCTTGATGAACGTGACGGTCTTGTCCGTACCGGAGCCGTACGTCGAGAACCAGTTCGCGAGCCAGCTGCTGCTCCAGGAGCTTCCGGCGCCCACCCCGTTGCTCCACTGCCGGGGAGGCGCGTACTGGTACATCGCTAGCGCCGTCGACGCCATGGCAAGCGCGACGACAACCGCGACCGCGATGACGAATCGTCTCATTCGCATCTCCTTCGCTGAGTTGTGGAGATGACGATGTATCGCGAGATCGAGCTTCTGACAATTGGCCCAAACGGACATGTCCGCTCTGGACAGCGCGGGTTCGGCCGATGGCCTAAAGCGACTGCGGATCGACGTCCACGACCGCCGCGAGACCGTCGCGACGCATGGCCGGAGCGGCGGCCGCGAGGAGCGTCGCGGCGCGGCTCGCGAACGCTCGGGGGGACGACGTCTTGGCGACGAGCTGGGCTCGGTAGCGTCCTCGGAGCCGAAGCAGCGGCGCAGGGCCGATCAGCCTCACGCCCGGCAGCTCGAGCGCGCCGCGCAGCTCGCGGAGCGCGCGCAGCGGAAAGTCCTGCTCAGGCCCGGAAACGGCGATCGAGACGAGGTGGCTGAAGGGTGGGTACTCGAGCTCCTTCCGGCGCTCGAGCTCCTGCGCCAGAAAGCCGGCAACGTCGTGTCTCGCGGCGTACGTGAGGGGCGTCGCGTCGGGCTGGAACGTCTGCACGAGAACCTTGCCGGGGGCGTCACGACCGCTCCGCCCCGCAAGCTGCGTCACGAGCTGGAACGTCCGCTCGTCAGCGCGGAAATCGGGGAACGCGAGGCCGGTGTCGGCATCGACCACCGCGGACATGGCCACGCCCGGAAAGTGATGCCCTTTTGCAACCATTTGCGTCCCGATCAGCGCCGCCGCCCGCGCGCGCGCGAACCGTTCGAGCGCCTCGCGCAGAGCTCCGGGCTTCGCCGCCGTGTCGGCGTCGAGCCGGATGCGCTCGAGCCCAGGCAGCCGCCGCTCGAGCTCCGCCTCGAGGCGCTGCGTCCCGGCACCGACCCGCGCGAGCTCGACCGACCCGCACTCCGGACAGCTCGGCGGGAGCTCTTCCGAGAACCCGCAGTGATGGCAGTGCAGCCGCTCGTCGCCGTGGAGCGTCAGTGCGACGTCGCAGCTCCGGCAACGGCGAGAGACCCCACACGCCCGGCAATGGATCGCACCCGAGACGCCGCGCCGGTTCAGCAGGAGGATCGCCCGGCCGCCGCGCTCTTCCACCGCGGCGAGCTCGGCGAGCAGCGGCGCCGAGAGCGGATAGCCGGCCTCGCGCCGGAGATCGACGACCCGGACGGACGGAAGCGGCGCGCCGATCCGCGACGGTAGCGCGAGCCGCTCGAGCCGATCCCAGCTCTCGACCCGCGGCGTCGCGCTGCCGTACACCGCGACGGCGCCTTCGAGCGAGGCACGCTTCGCCGCCACCGTGCGCGCGTCGTAGCGCGGGTCGGACTCCTGCTTGAACGAGGCGTCGTGCTCCTCGTCGACGACGAGGAGGCCGAGATCCGGCACCGGCGCGAAGACCGCCGAGCGGGCACCGACGACAACGCGGGCCTCCCCGCCCGCGATGCGTTCGCGCTCGTCCCGCCGCTCCGCCTCGGTCAGCGCCGAGTGGAGGACCGCGACGCGATCGCCGAAGCGCGCGGCGAATCTCCCGACGGTCTGCGGCGTCAGCGCGATCTCCGGCACGAGCACGATCGCGCCCTTCCCGCGCTCGAGAGCGGCCGCGCACGCCTGGAGGTAAACCTCGGTCTTCCCGCTCCCGGTGGGGCCGTGGAGCAAGACGTGGCCGCCGCCCGCGTCGAGAGCCGCGACGATCCGCGCGACCGCCTCTGTCTGGGCGGGAGTTAGCGCCGCGGGCTCCGGCTCGCCGCCGGAGAGGGCTTCGCGCATCAGCGGCGCCTTCCGCTCGCCTCGCCGAGATCGCGCATGCGGCGCGACAAGCGCCAGCGTGCGCGCCGGCGTCGAGCCGTAGTACTCGGCGAGCCAGAGCGCAAGCTCGACGAGCACAGCGGGAACTCGGTCGACCACCGGCCCCGCAGGCGCGATCTGAACGCCGTCGGGCGCAGCAACGCCCACGTCCACGACCACGCCTCTTACCCGCCTCCCCCCGAGCCCCACGGACACGACGGCACCACGCCCGACGTCGTCCGGAACGTCGTACGTGAACGGCCTCGCGAGCGCACGAGCCGTGACGAGCGGGTAGATCTCGGCCAGCGGCATCCGCGGGCGAGCGTATCCGCGGCCTCGGCGGCCGACGGTGTTTTGTTGCAGGGCCTGGCCCTGCAACTGTGCCGAATGCGTGTCAATCGTTCCCCAGGGCGGTGCTCCGTTCCGGTGTAAGGTTCCCCTTACATGAGCTGCTCGATGATCCGCCTCGACGGCGTCACGAAGCGTTTCGGTGACACGACCGCCGTCGACGGAGCCTCACTCTGCGTGGAGCGCGGCGAGGTCGTCGCCCTCCTCGGGCCGTCCGGCTGCGGCAAGACGACCCTCCTCCGGCTCATCGCCGGCTTCGAACGCCCCGACAACGGGTCGGTCGAGGTCGCGGACAGAAGGGTCGCCGGCCCCGGAACCTGGGTCCCGCCCGAGCAGCGCCGAGTTGGAATGGTGTTCCAGGACTACGCGCTCTTCCCCCACCTGACCGTCTCGGAGAACGTGGGCTTCGGCCTCCCGCGCCGCGAGCGCGCCACGCGCGTCGCCGACCTTCTCGCAGTCGTCGGCCTCGACGCGCTCGGCCGCAGGTACCCGCACGAGCTCTCCGGCGGACAGCAGCAGCGCGTCGCTCTCGCGCGCGCGCTCGCGCCCTCGCCCGAGCTCGTGCTGCTCGACGAGCCGTGGTCGAACGTCGACCCCTTCCAGCGCGAGTCGCTCCGCAGCGAGGTCGCGGAGATCATCCGTCCTCTCGGTGTGACCGTGCTCCTCGTCACGCACGACCGCGAGGAGGCGTTCTCGCTCGCCGACCGGATCGCGCTCATGCGCGACGGCGCGGTCGTCCAGGAGGGCACCTCGGAGGAGATCTACTTCGCGCCGGTGTCGCGCTGGGCGGCCGAGTTCGTCGGCGCCGCGAACGTCCTCGACGGGCGTGTGGTCGACGGCTTCATCCAGACACAGGTCGGGTCGTTCCCGGCAAACGGCTCCTCGGGGCACGCCGCCGCCCGGGTCCTCGTCCGCCCGGAGCTCCTCGAGCTCGAGCCGGATCCCGCGGGCTCGGCCGAGGTCGTCGCCCGCGAGTTCCGCGGCCACGACGTCTTCTACCGCGTCCTCCTCGACGGCGTCGAGCTCGTCTCGCAGCGCCCCTCGACCGAGGTCGTCCCGCTCGGCTCGCGTGTGTCGATCCGTCTGCACGACGGGCACGCGCCTGTCGTGGACTGAGGTTCTGAGTGCATGTAAGGTGCGCCTTACACCGCGGCTGAGGTGTGACTTACATGGAGGAGAGGATGAAGAGACTAGGCATCGCAGCGCTCGCCGGAGTGATCGCCGCCCTGGCGACGGCAGGCGGAGCGTCGACCGCGCCTGATCAGGGCGCCTCGCTGACGATCTACTCGGGACGTGAGGAGCGGCTCGTGAAGCCGATCATGGATCGCTTCACGCGTGAGACCGGGATCCAGCTCAACGTTCGCTACGCGTCGTCGACGGCCCTCGCGACCGCGCTCGTCGAGGAGGGCCGCAACAGCCCCGCCGACGTCTACTGGTCGCAGGAGCCGGGCACGCTCGGGCTCGTCGGAGCGAGAGGGCTGCTGAAGCGCCTCCCGCAGGCGACCGTCGGCAAGGTGCCGTCGCGGTTCGCGACCTCGAGCAGGCGTTGGGTGGGGACGAGCGGCCGCTCGCGCGTCCTCGTCTACAACACCGGCGCGCTGACGGCGCAGCAGCTTCCGCAGTCGGTGTGGGGGCTCACGGCCGAGCGCTGGGACGGGAAGATCGGGATCGCCCCGACGAACGCGTCCTTCCAGGCGTTCCTCGGCGCCGCCATCCACCTGCACGGCGAGGCTCGCGTGCGCACGTGGCTGGAGGGGCTGAAGGACAACGGCGTCAAGTCCTTCCCCAACAACACCGCCGTCGTGCAGGCGGTCGGGCGGGGAGACGTCCAGGTCGGGCTCGTGAACCACTACTACGTCTACAACCTCCTGGCCGAGGATCCGAGCCTGCCGGTGCGAAACCACTGGTTCCGTGACGGCGACATGGGCAACCTCGTGCTCGCCGCCGGGGCCGGCGTCGTGTCCTCGACCGAGAACGACGCGAACGCCCAGCGCTTCGTCGACTTCCTGCTCTCGAAGTGGGCGCAGCGGTTCATCGCCCGCGGGCCCGGCGCCGCCGAGTACCCGCTGCTCGAGGGCGTGCCGCGGCGACCCGGCCTGAGGGCGCTGTCGACGATCGAGGGCCCGAAGTACGCGCTCGGGCGCTTGTCGGCCGACCTCGCGCCGGCCGTGAAGCTGCTCCTGGAGACGGGCCTCGTCAAGTGACGGAGGGCGCGGCGGCCTCGGCGGCGTCGCCGGGTCGCCGCCCCCCACTCCTCCTGACGCTCGCCGCCGCGGTCGTCGCGATCGCGGCGGCGGTTCCCATCGCGTACCTCGTCCCGCGAGCGCTCTCGGCGGATGCGGACGCGCGGGCGCTCGTCCCGCTCCGGACGACACTCGAGCTCGTCGTCGACACGGGTCTCCTGGCGGCCGGAGTCGTCGCAGCCGCGCTCCTCGTCGGCGTCCCGCTCGCCTGGCTCGTCGTTCGCACCGACCTCCCAGGCCGGCGCGTCTGGGCGCTCGCCGCCTCGCTGCCGCTCGTGATCCCGAGCTTCATCGCCGCCCTCGCGCTGCTCGGCGCCTTCGCCCCGCGCGGCCTCCTCCAGCAGGCACTCGAGCCGCTGGGCGTGGAGTCGGTGCCGGAGATCTACGGATACTGGGGAGCGCTGCTCGCGCTGACGCTCTCGACCTACCCATACGTCTTCCTGCTCACCGCGGCGGGTCTCAGGAGCGCCGATCCCTCCGCGGAAGAGGCTGCGCGCAGCCTCGGAGCCGGGCGGGCCTCGGTGTTCTGGCGGGTGACCGTGCCCACGCTACGCCCCTCGCTCGCTGCCGCCTCTCTCCTCGTCGCTCTCTATGTCCTCTCCGACTTCGGCGCCGTCTCGCTCATGGGCTACTCGACGCTCACGACCGGGATCTACGTGCGCTACGAGTCGCTGCTCGCGCTCGAGGCCGCGGCGATCCTCGCGCTCGTCCTCGTCGTGCTCGCCGGCGTCGTCGTGCTCCTCGCGTCGCGCTGGCGGCTGCGGGGCGCGATCTACCGGAGCACACCCGGCGCGGGCCGCCAGGCCGACCTCGTAAGGCTCGGGCGCTGGAGGTTGCCCGCGCTCGCCTTCTGCACGGGCGCGATCGGGCTCTTCCTCGCGCTGCCCCTCGGCGTGCTCGTGTGGTGGTCGGTGAGAGCCGACCCGATCAGCGGCCGCGCCGACGTCGCCTGGGAGGCGGCGCTGAACTCGGCGCTCGTCGCCGGCGCCGCCGCAGTGGTCGGGGTCGTCGTCGTCCTCCCCGTAGCTGTCCTCGCATGGCGCTATCCCTCCGCGCTCTCGCGCGCGCTCGAGCGGATCGCCCTCTCGCCGGGCGCGCTCCCGGGGATCGCGGTCGCGCTCGCGCTCGTCTTCCTCGGCGCGCGCGTCGGCGGCTTCGTCTACCAGAGCCTGGGGCTGCTGCTCTTCGCCTACCTCGTCCGCTTCTCGCCGTACGCGCTCGCGTCCACGCGCGCGTCGCTCGACGCCGTGAGCCCGCGGCTCGAAGAGGCCGCGCGCTCGCTCGGGCGCAAGCCGTTGTCGGCGACGACCTCTGTCGTCCTCCCGCTCGCCCGCTCGGGGATGCTCGCCGGCGGCGCGCTCGTGTTCCTGAGCACGGTGAAGGAGCTGCCGGCGACGCTGCTCCTCCGCCCCATCGGCTTCGAGACGCTCGCGACCGAGATCTGGAAAGGCACCTCGGTCGGCGCGTACTCGGCCGTCGCTCCCTCCGCCCTGCTTCTCGTCGTCATAGCCGCCCCGCTCGTCTACTTGCTCTCCTGGCGCAACGCCTGGGAGCTAGGCAGCGCGGACTAGGATTCAGCCATGGCGCAGACCCATGGCCACTCGGTCGACGAGTACCTGGAGACGATCTACTTCCTCGCCTTCCCTATCGGCGAGTACCGGCCGTCGACCGGGTCGACGGCGATCGCGGCGCGCGTCGCCGAGATGCTCGGGGTCTCGCGTGCGTCCGCAGGCGAGATGCTGAAGCGCCTCGAGTCCGAGGGGCTCGTCGAGCGCGGAGACCAGAAGGAGGCGATCCTCACCGACGCCGGGATCGAGCGCGCGAAGCGCGTCGTCCGCAAGCACCGGATCATCGAGCGCTTCCTCACCGACTTCATGGGCTACACCGCGGCGGAGTCGCACGTGCAGGCCGACGAGCTCGGGGACACGTTCACGGACGAGATGATCGAGCGGATCAACGATCGCCTCGGACATCCGGAGCGCTGCCCGCACGGATGGCCGGTCGAGCCCGAGGTCGAGCAGGCCGAGAACGCCGAGCTGATGTCGCTCGGAGACGTCGAGGCCGGGAGCGAGGCCGAGATCGTGCGCCTGGCCGAGCACGACGGCGACCTCCTCGACTGGTTCTACGACGAGGGGCTCGTCCCCGGCACGCACGTGTCGGTCCGCAGCGCACAGCCGGCCGCGGGTCAGCTCACCGTGGCGGTGAACGGAGCCGAGCGTGCGCTGAGCGAGAAGGCCGCAGACGGCATCTACGTCCGAGCCGCGTAGCGAGTCACAGAGTCACGGGGCAGCGGCCGCGAAGCGGACGCCTTCAGGGACTTTCCGCGCGATCGGACATCCGCGCTAGCGGATTCCGATCTTGCGCAGAGCTGAGCGACAAGGCCGCGGACGGCATCTACGTTCGTGCCGCCTGAGCAGGACTTCTTACTCAATCTTCAAGAAGCGCTCAGCCTCCTCTCACACAGGAGTGCGACCATGAGTGACGAACGAACCCTCTTCACATACGTCCCGGCCGGGAAACCCTGACCCGTCACAAGGCCGGAATGGACAGGCCCGCGATAGCGGGCCTGTCGCGTTTCGAGGGGACTCCCTCTTAGATTTTTCTTAGCTGCCTCTCAGGCGCGGTTAACGTCGCCCGGCTTCGATGGGAGTGCATTCCCTCCGTTCTCGAAGTCCCTCCATCCGAAGGCCCGGGCGCGGGCCTTCGGTCTGGTCCGGGGTAAAGCGGGCCTTAGCCGACTCGCTCGGACTCGATAGGGCGGAGCGCGCTCTCGACAGCCCCCATGGCCGGGAGTGTGAGGAGCGAGAGCAGGATCACCAACCCGGCAACGCTGGCCATGCCGACGGCAAGGATGACGAACACCGCGAGAACGACCAATCGCGCGATGACCGCCCGCGGCCACGATGGTCGAATCGCGAGGGTGCCGGCGACGCCGACCGCAACCACTACGCTCGGAAGGAATTCGTCGACGAGCCCGACGGAGGCCCATCCGCCCAGCCACAGCGCGGCGGCCGCTGCCGCCAGCGCCACCGTTGCCCGGACCGCGGCTCGCGCCTCGATCCACCCGGACGTCCAGGACGCCATGAAGATTCCGCCGGCAAGGGCAGCCCCCGAGGCAACCAGCCACACGATCGTGTCTCCTCCGATCGCACTCTCGCCCGGAGGACAGCCGTGCAGGAAGGAGTCACACGATGGCATGGTGCTCACCGCCGCAATGCCGACGCCGGCAAGACCGAGCAGCAAGGAACCTTCGGCCCACGCGATCGCACGCCAGAGCCCGGTACCGCGATCAGCGATACCCGGCATCGTTCAGTAACGCGATCTCACGGCACACGCAGCGTAGGAGCGGCCGGCAAGCTCGGCAACCCGCTGCCAGACAGTTGCGTCTAAGCCGTCGACCCGGAGAGGACGCCCGCGGCCTGGCGGAGCGTCTCGGCCTTGTCGGTCCGCTCCCACGTGAAATCGCGGTCGTCGCGGCCGAAGTGCCCGTAGGACGCGGTCTTCGCGTAGATCGGGCGCAGGAGGTCGAGGTCGCGGATGATCGCGCCGGGCCGGAGGTCGAAGTGCTCCGAGACGAGCTTCTCGATCGTCGCCAGCGGCACGGTCTCGGTGCCGAAGCACTCGATGTTGACGCTCATCGGGTGGGCGACGCCGATGGCGTACGCGACCTGGAGCTGGCAGCGGTCCGCGAGCCCTGCCGCCACGACGTTCTTCGCCACGTACCGCGCCGCGTACGCGGCAGAGCGGTCGACCTTGGTCGGGTCCTTCCCGGAGAACGCGCCGCCGCCGTGCGGCGCCGCGCCGCCGTACGTGTCGACGACGATCTTGCGACCCGTGAGGCCCGTGTCCCCCATCGGCCCTCCGATCACGAACTTGCCGGTCGGGTTCACGTAGAGGAAGTCCTTCGCGCCGAGGCGGTCGGGGTCGTAGAGCGAGCGGAACTCGGAGTGCAGGATCGGCTCGACCACGTGCTCGAGCAGATCGGGCTTCATCAGCGTCTCGATGTCGAGCCCGTCGCGGTGCTGCGTCGAGATCAGCAACCGCTCGATCTCGACCGGGCGCTGGATGCCGTGCTCGTCGACCTCGTAGCGCACGGTCACCTGCGACTTCCCGTCCGGACGCAAGTACGGGAGGATCTCCGCCTTGCGCACCTCGGCGAGCCGCCGGGTCAGCTTGTGCGCGAGCGTGATCGGGAGCGGCATGAGCTCCTCCGTCTCGCGCGTCGCGTAGCCGAACATCATCCCCTGGTCGCCGGCGCCGAGCAGGTCGAGCGGGTCGGTGTCGCCGTGCTGCGCCTCGTACGACTCGTCGACGCCCAGCGCGATGTCCGCGGACTGCTCGTCGATCGCGACGACGACGCCGCAGGTCTCGAAGTCGAAGCCGTACTTCGCGCGCGTGTAGCCGATCTCGGCGATGCGCTCGCGGACGACGGCGCGGATGTCGACCCAGGTCTCGGTCGTGATCTCGCCCGCGACGACGACGAGCCCGGTCGTGATGAGCGTCTCGCACGCCACGCGCGCGTTCGTGTCGTCGCGCAGGACAGCGTCGAGAACGGAGTCGGAGATCTGGTCCGCGACCTTGTCGGGGTGGCCTTCGGTGACGGACTCGGACGAGAAGGAGAACGAGCGTGTAGCCATGCGGGGGAGACTACCGACGGCGTAGCGACGCCACTTAGGGCGAGGCAAGCTGGCCCTACTCCGTCGTCGGCTCACGGGTCATGAGCTGCGTCACGAGCTCAGCCAGGGTGACACCGCCGAGGACTGCGCAGACGCCCTCGGTGATCGGCATCTCGATCCCGAGCCGGTGCGAGAGATCGCGCAGCACCGGCGCGGTCGTCAGGCCCTCCACGACCATCCCGATCTCCGCGCGCGCCTCCTCAGGGGTCGCCCCCTGCGCGATGAGCTCGCCCGCGCGGCGGTTCCGGCCGACGGGCGACCAGCACGTCACGATCAGGTCGCCCATGCCGGCGAGCCCGGCGAACGTGTCCGGGCGCGCCCCGGCCGCTTCGGCGAGACGCCGCATCTCCGCGAGCCCGCGCGAGACGAGCGCGGCCTTCGCGTTGTCGCCGAGCTGGAGGCCGTCGGCGCCGCCTGCGGCGAGCGCGATCACGTTCTTCGCAGCGGCGCAGAGCTCGACGCCGGCGATGTCCGTGCTCAGGTAGACGCGGAAGATCACCGAGTTCACCGCGGCCTGGAGCAGCACCGCGAGCTCCAGGTCGTCGCTCGCAACAACTGCGGCCGCGGGAAGGCCGCGCAGGATCTCCTCCGCGATGTTCGGCCCGGTAAGGACCGCGACCGGCCTGCCGCGCACGAGCGTCGAGAGCCTCTCGCCGGTCGTCGGGTCGAGGCCCTTCGTGAGGCTGAGGACCGGCGCTGAGCCCGGCAGAGCGCCGACGACCTCCCCGTACACGCGGCTCGGCACAGCGAGGACGACGAGCTCCGCGTTCGCGACGGGCGCCTGCTCGATCGTCGCGGCCTCGATCCCGCGGAGATCGGCGTCCGCGACGTAACGCGGGTTGCGACCGGTCGCGCGAATCGCCTCGACCTGCTGCGCGTCGCGTGCGGCGAGCGTGACCTCGTGGCCCTTGTCGCGGAGCAGCGTCGCGAACGCCGAGCCCCACGACCCGGCCCCGACGACGACTATGCGCAAGTACGGAATCCGCGCAGGCGCGGATTCCGCCGCGCAAATTCCCTAGGGCGCCCGCTGCGCGGTCGCCTAGGTGGGGTCTTCATTCCGAGGTGACGAAGTCGATCGAGACCGGCACGCCCTCGAGCCTAAAGCGTCGGCGCAGCTCGTTCTCGACCCAGTAGCCGTAGTCGCGCGTCACCAGCCCGCGATCGTTCACGAAGAACCGAAGGCGCGGCGGCCTAGAGCTGACCTGCGTCCCGTAGAGCAGGTTCAGCCGGCGGCCGCGCTTCTGGGGCGGCTGTCGCGCCTCGCGGAGCTCCGCGAGGGCACGGTTCAGCTCCGCGGTCGGGATCCGACCCGCGTATTTCTCGAAGACGCTCTCGATGGAGTCGAGGAGTCGCTCGAGCCCGCGCCCGCTCTTAGCCGACAGCGCCAGGATCGGCGGTCGCTGGCGCAGGCGACGCTCGAGATCGGGGCGCACGTCCTCGATGCGGACCTCGGACACGTCCCACTTGGACAGGCCGACGATGGTCGCGCATGCAGCCTTACGCGCGATGTCCGCTACGGCCAGGTCCTGATCGACCACGCCCTCGCTCGCATCCACGAGCACGATCGCGACGTCGGCCCGCTCCGCGGCCTCGAGCGCACGGAGTTCGGAGTAGTACTCGATCCCCTGCCGATGACGCCGCTTGCGGCGTAGGCCGGCGGTGTCGACGAGCACGAAGGTCGTCTCGCTGCGCCGCAGCACCGTGTCGATCGTGTCGCGCGTCGTCCCCGGGACCTCCGAGACGATGACCCGCTCCTGGCCGACGAGCGCGTTCAGGAGCGAGGACTTCCCCACATTCGGGCGGCCCAGGATCGCGACGCGGATCGCCTCCTCCCCCACAGGCCGCTCGCCCGTCCCCGGCAACCGGCTAACTATCTCGTCGAGGAGGTCGCCGGTCCCGTGGCCGTGAAGCGCGGAGAGCGGGAACGGCTCGCCGAGACCGAGGCGGTGGAGGTCGAGCGCCTCCGGGTTGCGCCGCGGGTCGTCGAGCTTGTTCGCGATCACGATGATCTCGCGCCGCGAGCGCCGCAGGATCTCAGCCAGCTCCTCGTCCCCCGGCGTGATGCCTGCGCGCGCGTCGACGACGAAGAGAACGAGGTCCGCCTCCTCGATCGCCTGCTTCACCTGTTCGACGATCTTCGGCCCGAACGGCCCCGTGTCCGTGCGATCGACACCGCCGGTGTCGATGAGCCGGAAGGTCGTGCCCGACCACTCGCAGAGGAGCTCCTTGCGGTCGCGCGTGACGCCGGGCGTCTCGTGCACGACGGCGGCCCGCGTCTGGGTCAGCCGGTTGACGAGCGTCGACTTGCCGACGTTCGGGTAGCCGACGATCGCGACCGTGCCGGCTATCTCGATCGGCGGCTCCGGCGGCTCGTCGAGCACATCGAGCTCACCCGGATCGATCGGCGCCGGCTTCGGCGCTCTGCGTCTCGGCCTCATCGCGGCGGCGTCGCGTCCTTCGGGCGACCGAGCTCGTGCACGTCCACGAGCCACTCCCAGAGCCCGCGAATCTCGCGCTCGATCTCGACGGACGCCTCCTTGTACCCGCGGCCGCCGGCCGGAAGCCCGTCGAAGCTCATCGGCTCGCCGAAGGCGAGCGAGACGGGCTTGAAGTTCCCGAGCCTCCACTCGAAGCTGCCGTAGATCGCGACGGGGACGAGTGGGACGCGCTCGCTGACCGCGACCATCGCCGCGCCCGGTAGCACCGTCCCGGGCACGCCCGACAGCTGCCTCGTTCCCTCGGGGAACATCCCGAGGGCATTCCCGTCGCGGACGATCTCACGCATCGTCCGCACGGCATCGCGATCCGACTCGCCGCGGCGCACGGGGAACGCGCCGAACGAGCGCATGAGCTGCCCCAGCCCGGGCACGCGGTGCGCCTCCACCTTCGCCATGTAGTAGAGCGTGCGCGGGATCGCCCAGCCGAGTGCGGGCGGGTCGATCCAGCTGAAGTGGTTCGCGGCGACGACCAGGCCTCCGTGCATCGGCACCCGCTCGCGCCCGTAGACGCGTACGCGGGCGACGAGCCTCGTTGCGCCCCCGATCGTCGGGCGCCCGATCGACCAGGCGATGTCCGTGCGGTTCATCGGCGCTCCCGCTCCCGGACGAGCTCGGCGATCCGGGCGACGACCTGGTCGATCGTGAGGTCGGTCGTGTCGAGCAGGATCGCGTCCGGCGCCGGCTGTGTGTTGGCGGCATCGCGCTCGTCGCGGACGACGAGATCCGCCGCGAGCGATTCTGCGTCCTCGCCCGGACGCTCCGCCGTGCGTCGGTGCGCGCGCACCGACGCGTCGGCGACGAGGAAGACCTTCACCTCCGCGTGCGGCGCGACCACAGAGCCGATGTCGCGGCCCTCGATCACGGCGTCGCCCGTCGTTCCTAGCGCGCGCTGCCGTTCGCGCATGACCTCACGCACCCCGGGGTGGCGCGCGACGACAGGTACGAGCCGGTCGATCTCGGCGTCGCGGATCAGCCCGGAGACGGCCTCGCCCGCGATCTCGACGCTCCCTCCCGCCTCGACCGAGACCGGATACGCGAGCGCGAGCGCCGCCAGCGCCTCACCGTCCTCGAGCGGGACGCCGTCGCGACGGGCGAGCCACGTCAGTGCCCTGTACATCGCCCCGGTGTCGAGATAGCGGTAGCCGAGGTGCGCCGCGAGGGCGCGCGCGACCGTGCTCTTGCCAGAGCCGGCGGGACCGTCGATCGCCACGATCAAAGGCACCTCTCCCTTCGGAAGAAGTGCCTAGGGAGGACAGACAGCGCGGCCATGGCGGTGATTTCTACGCCATCACGCTTGCGTGAGCTGTTCCAGAACTGCAAAGAAGCCCGGGAAGCTGTGCTCGACCGCGTCGGCTGCGCGCAGCTCGACGCCTTCCATCGAGGACAGGCCGGCGACGGCTCCGAGCATCGCGAGCCGGTGATCACCGCGCGCGTCGAACACGCCTCCGCGCAGCCGCGCGGGCACGCCGCGGATCCTCCAGCCGTCGTTCGTCGCGCGCACGTGACCGCCGAGACGGCGCAACTCCTCCGCGACACCCTCCAGCCGGTCCGTCTCCTTCACGCGCAGCTCGGCGGCACCGCGGACGACGCTGTCCCCGTGGGCGTGCGCAGCGGCGAGCGCGAACACGGGCAGCTCGTCGATGAGCGACGGCACGTCCTGCGGCGTCACGGTCGCCCCTACGAGCTCGGACGCGCGGATCTCGATGTCTCCCCCGGGCTCGCCGCCGAACGAGCGCCGGTTGTAGATCGCGATACGGGCGCCCATCCGCTCGAGCACGTCGAGAAGCCCGATGCGGCGCGGGTTCAGGCCGACGCCATGGACGGTGAGGTCCGACCCGGGCACGATCGCGGCGGCGACGAGCAGCGCCGCCGCCGAGGAGAAGTCGCCGGGGATCTCGACCTCGTCGAGCTCGAGCCTCTCGGCCCCGAGCACCGACACGCTCTGTGGCCGGCGCTTCACCTCCACGCCCGCGCGCTCGAGCAGCCGCTCGGTGTGGTCGCGCGTGGGCAGCGGCTCGACGACGGTGGTCTCACCCGCCGCGAAGAGCCCGGCGAGGAGGATCGCCGACTTCACCTGCGCCGAGGCGACCGGGAGCTCGTAGTCGATCGCCGAGAGCTCGGCGACGCCTTCGACGACGAGCGGCGCGTGCCCGTCCGTGGTCTCGACGCGCGCCCTCATGCGGCGCAGCGGCTCCGCGACCCGCTCGAGCGGGCGGGCCGAGAGCGACTCGTCGCCGACGAGCTCGAAACGGCGCCCGTCCTGACCGGCGAGCAATCCCGAGAGCAGCCGCAGCAGCGTCCCCGAGTTGCCGCAGTCGATCGGCGCCTCGGGCTCGCGGAACCCGCGGAGCCCGACGCCTCGCACCGTGAGCGTGTCGACGTCGTGCTCCTCGACCTCGGCGCCGAGCGCGCGAACGGCAGCGATCGTCGCCTCCGTGTCGCGGGAGCGACCGAAGCCGGTGACGCGCGTCTCGCCCTCCGACACGGCTCCGAGCAGAACGGCGCGGTGCGAGATCGACTTGTCGCCCGGCACCGCCACGTGCCCGACGAGGGCAGGGACGGGCTCAATGCGCACGGCGACTAGCCGACCGTCTTGCCCATCAACGCGACGAGCGTGCGGATCTCGTCGGCGAAGCGGGCGAACTCTCCGACCCGGATCTGCTGCGGCCCGTCGCAGAGCGCGTCCTCGGGGCGCGGATGCACCTCGACCATGACGCCGTCTGCGCCGGCCGCCACGGCAGCGCGCGCGAGCGGGAGCACGAGGTCGCTCCGCCCCGCTGCATGTGAGGGATCGACGATCACCGGCAGATGTGTCTCCCGCTTGAGCACGGGCACCGCGGAGAGATCGAGCGTGTAGCGCGTCGAGCGCTCGAAGGTCTTGATCCCGCGCTCGCAGAGGAGCACGCGCTCGTTGCCCTCCTTCGCGACGTACTCGGCGGCCATGAGCAGCTCCTCGACGGTCGCCGACGGCGCCCGCTTCAGTAGAACCGGCTTCGGCACGCGCCCCACTTCCGCCAGGAGGTTGAAGTTCTGCATGTTCCGCGCGCCGATCTGGATGACGTCGGTCACGTTCGCGACCTCCTCCACGTCGCGCGGGTCGAGGAGCTCGGTCACGATCGGCAGGCCGGTCTCCTCGCGAGCTTCCGCGAGGATCTCGAGCCCGCGGCGGCCGAGGCCCTGGAACGCGTACGGCGAGGAGCGCGGCTTGAACGCGCCCCCGCGCAGCACAGAGGCGCCCGCCTCGGCCACGGCGCGCGCGGTCTCGAGCGTCTGCTCGCGCGTCTCGACGGTGCACGGGCCGGCGATGAGCCCGAAGAAGCCGTCCCCGATGCGACGGCCCCGGACCTCGATGACGGTCGAGTCGGGCGTGAGCTCGCGCCCGACGAGCCGGTACGCGAGCAGCTCGGACGAGCCTGTGACCTCCATCGTGCAGCCAGCATAGTTGCGCGTCCCTGAGCCACGGCTATCCTGTGACGTCATGCCTTCCGCCCATCGCAGCGAGCTCTGGTCGTGGCGTCGCACGCGAGGCGGGAGCCTGCGCGCGGCCGCGTAGCACGGTCGGCACATCCGCCTCGCGTAACCGGGTCCTCGCGGAGAGGACGTGCTGTCGACTGCTGCGAAAGGAGAGAATCGAGCGATGAGGATCTTTTCGGGAATCCAGCCCACTGGGGCGAAGCACCTCGGGAACTACGCGGGTGGGTTCCGCCAGTACACCGCGACGCAGGAGCAGGGCGAGGCGTTCTTCTGCATCGTCGACCTGCACTCGATCACGGTCGACTACGACCCCGCCGACCTGCGCGAGCGGACGTTCGACCTGCTCGCGATGCTGATCGCGACCGGACTCGACCCCGAGCGGTCGACGATCTTCGCCCAGAGCCACGTCACGGCGCACGCCGAGGCGAGTTGGCTCCTCTCCGCGGTCGCGAGCTACGGGCAGCTCGGCCGGATGACGCAGTTCAAGGACAAGGCCTCCGAGCGCGAGTTCATCGCGGCCGGGCTCTTCAGCTACCCGGTGCTCATGGCGGGAGACATCCTGCTGTACCAGACCGACATCGTCCCCGTCGGGGTCGATCAGCGCCAGCACGTCGAGCTCACGCGCGACATCGCCGAGCGCTTCAACTCGCGCTACGGCGAGACCTTCAAGGTGCCACGCGGTGTGTTCCCCGAGATCGGCGCCAAGATCACGGATCTCCAGGAGCCCGAGAAGAAGATGGCGACGACGGGCGGCACGGAGCAGGGCACCGTGTACATGCTCGACGACCCCGACACGATCCGGCGGAAGTTCAAGACCGCGGTCACGGACTCCGGCCGCGAGGTCGTTCACGCGCCTGACAAGCCCGGTGTCTCGAACCTGATCGAGATCGTGACCGTCGCGACGGGGGAGTCGATCGCCGAGGTCGAGGGGCGCTACGACGGCCAGGGCTACGGCGCCTTCAAGGAAGCGGTCGCGGAGTCGGTCATCGCGCTCCTCGCACCGATCCAGGAGCAGTACGGCGAGCTCCGGGACGACGCAGGCGAGCTCTCGCGCATACTCGCGCTCGGTGCCGACAAGGCGCGCGAAGCTTCGGCTCCGACGCTCGCTGCGATGTACGAGAAGATGGGGTTCGCGCGGATCTAGGTTCGCCGGCGGCGGCGAAATGGAGTGGCGGGCTGGGCCTTCGGCCCGCCCGCCACCTCGGACTCTTGACCTAGTGACAAGTTGTAACTAGGTGCTCTTGCCTGCCGCAGACCCGCGCTGTGAAGCCGATCGAGGCGCGGTGAACGGCCAAGTTACAAGTTGTAACTAAGTCGGCTTCGTCGCTTGCTTGAGCGCGGCGACCTCCGCGGGCGTCAGCTCGCGCCACGCCCCCGGCTCGAGATCGCCCAGCTCGAGGCCGGCGTAGCGGCTCCGGTGGAGACGGCGAACAGGGTGGCCGACCGCGTCGAGCATGCGCTTGACCTGGTGCTTGCGGCCTTCGTGGATGCTCAGCTCGACGAGCCCTGGGCGGAGCAGGTGCGCATCGGCCGGCGACGTGCGGCCGTCCTCGAGCTCGACGCCCTCGCGGAGCTGGGCGAGCGCGTCCTCGCCCGGCGAGCCTTCGACCTCGGCCTCGTACACCTTGGGGACCCCGTAGCGCGGGTGGGCGAGCCGGTGCGCGAGCGGGCCGTCGTTCGTCAGCAGGAGCGCTCCGGTCGTGTCGGCGTCGAGCCGCCCGACAGGGACGACTCGCGGTTCGGGCTCCACGAGCTCGACGACCGTCGGACGCCCGTGCGGGTCGCTCGCGGTGGTCACGACTCCCGCCGGCTTGTGCAGGAGGACGTAAGCGAGCGCCTGCGCGACGACGCGCTCCCCGTCCACCTCGACGACGTCGCGCGCTCCGACCACCGTGTTCAGCTCACCCGGCTCGCCGTTCACACGCACGCGGCCCGCGAGGATCAGCTCGTCCGAGCGCCGCCGCGACGCGACGCCGGCTCTCGCAAGAAACGCGTTTAAGCGCACCCGGCGCATTCTCACGCCCCATGCCTTGGCGCGACCAGAATCCGCACTCGCGGATTCTGGTCTTGCGCACTAGATACGCTGCGTCGGCCGTGAGTCGCATCGAGGAATTGACGGACAAGCTCGCCGAGCTCGCGGTCTTCGGCGCGAACGTGCAGCCGGGCCAGCTCGTCGGCGTGACGAGCTACGTCGGCAAGGAGTACCTCACCCGCCGCATCGCCGACCTCGCGTATCGACGCGGCGCGAAGTACGTCGACGTCCTCTACTTCGACCAGTGGGTGAAGCGCGCCCGCATCGCGCACGCGGCTGAGGACACGCTCGACTACACGCCGCCGTGGCTCCCGCAGCGGCTCCTCTACCTCTCGGACGAGCACGCAGCGCGAATCACGCTCTCGGGCCCGCACGCGCCGACCGCTCTCGAAGGGCTGGACCCCGCCCGCGCCGGCCGAGATCTCCTGCCGTACCTCCCCGAGACCGGCGAGGTCGTCAACAGCATGACGACGAGCTGGACGATCGTCCCCTGCCCCACGCGGCCGTGGGCCGGAGCGGTGTACCCGGAGCTCGAGCCCGAGGGGGCATACGAGCGCCTCTGGGAAGCCGTCGCGCACGTCTGCCGCCTCGACGAGGACGACCCGTCACAGGCCTGGGTCGAGCGAACCGCAGTGCTGAAGGGCAACGCGAACCGCCTCACCGAGCGCGGCTTCGACTCACTCCGGCTGCACGGCCCCGGAACCGATCTGACGATCGGGCTGCTGCCGTCGTCCACGTGGGAGGCCGGCGACTTCCGCACCGTCGACGGGCACCGCCACCTGCCGAACATCCCGACCGAGGAGACGTTCACGACGCCGGATCCGGAGCGCGTCGACGGCTACGTGAGCGCCACGATGCCGCTCGAGCTCGCCGGCTCCGTCATCTCGGGGATCCGCGTCGAGTTCTCCGGCGGCCGTGCCGTCGCGATCGACGCGGACAAGGGCGCCGACGCGCTGCGCTCGGCGGCGTCATCCGACGAAGGAGCCGCGAGGCTCGGCGAGGTCGCGCTCGTCGACGGCGAGGGGCGGATCGGCCCGCTCGAGACCGTGTTCTTCGACACGCTCATCGACGAGAACGCGGCGACCCACATCGCTCTCGGCAACGGCTACGCCCACCCGGTCATAGACGCAGCCGACAAGGCGCGCATCAACAAGAGCCGTGTCCACGTCGACTTCATGATCGGGAGCCCGCAGATGGCGGTCGACGGCGTCACGCGCGACGGCGAGACCGTCCCGGTGCTCCGCGAAGGCGCCTGGCAGATCTGATCTCCGGGCTCCGGCGTCAGCCTGACGATCTGGGGTCAGGCTTTAGCCTGACCCCGTCTTTAGGTGTTCGCGTGGAACTGGCCAACGTCCAACACCGGGGTCAGGCTGAAGCCTGACCCCCAAGACTACGAGGCTCTCGCCGACGCGACCTCGAGCAGGCGCTCGCGGAGCTCGCCGGCGTCCTCGGCGAGGTCGTCGAGGCGCGGGAGCGCGGCGATGCTCTCGAGGCCGAAGACGCGCTCGAAGAGCGGCGTCGTCCGGTAGCGCACAGCGCCTCCCAGGCCCGACTCGCGGCCCGCTTCCGCGATGAGCCCGCGCTCGACGAGGCTCGCCACAGCCGAGTCGGCAGCCACCCCGCGGATGCGCGCGATCTCCGGTCGCGAGCAAGGCCCGAGGTACGCGACGACGGCGAGCGTCTCCAGTGCGGCCTGCGAGAGCCCACGCTCGACCGGGCGCTCGAAGAGCCGCGCGCAGGCCTCCGAAGCTTCGCGGCTCGCGCGGAAGGCGAAACCGCCGGCGACCTCCTCGAGCACGATCCCGCTCCTGCGCTCGCTGTAGCGCTCCTTCAACAGACTGAGGGCGGTCTCGACGCGTTCCGCATCGTCGTCGGCGGCGTCCGCCAGCTCGGCCACCGAGAGCGGCGCCGAGGCGACGACGAGCAGCGCCTCGATCGTGCGGGCAAGGTGGTCGACCGGGTTCGATGCGATCAGGCGGAGCGGGCTGTCCACGTCTCGTTCCTTTCGTCGTCGGCTTTCGAAATCCTGATGGGGGCGAAGGGGTGTGCCTGGGAGAGCCCGATCTCGCCGGACTTGCGGAGCTCGAGCAGCGCGAGGAACGCGACCGCCTGCTCCACGCGCGAGAGGCCGGCGACCTCGGAGTCGAAGTCGAACCGGCGCCGGCGCGCGAGCAGCGCACGGAACCGGTCGAGGAACTGCCCCACGGGCGGGAAGCGGAGCGCCATGTGCTCGAGCGAGACGTTCGGCGGAGGCGCGGCGAGCGCTCGAAGCGCGACCGCGAGCGCCTCGGGATCCTGCGGAGCGAGCCTGCGCTCGAGGCGCGGCGCGAGCGGCGCCGGGCCGAGGCGGAACCAGCGGTCGCGCTCCGACGCGAGGCGCTCCGCGAGCCAGGCTGCGGCCTCCTTCATCCGCCGGTACTCCGCGAGCCGCCGCGCGAGCTCCTCGGCGGCCTCCTCCGGCTCGAGGCCCTCGAGCTCGGCCGCCTCCTCCGGGAAGAGACCTCGCGCCTTGAGCTCGAGCAGTGCCGAGACGAGGATCAGGAACTCGCCGCAGGCCTCGAGATCGAGCTCGTCCCGCTCGGCCAGCACCTCCATGAAGGACACGACGATCCCGGCGACGTCCACGTCGCGCGGCTCGAGCGCCTCCTTCAAGAGCAGCGTCAGGAGGAGGTCGAATGGGCCCTGGAAGGCCTCGAGGTCCAGCTCGAGCTCGCGCACACCACTCGTGGCCACCGGCGCAGGCTATCCGCGAGGCCGGACGCGAAGCTCGCGGGCGATCTCGAGCGCTCTCTCGAGCTCGAAGTTGCCCTCGAGCCGGTAGGCGACGCCGCCCTCGTCCCAGACGAGCACGTCCTCCGCGAGCCGCGCACTCGCCTCCACCGGAGAGCCGTCCTGGTCGACGAGGAACAGGAAGTGCGGCCCGTTCACGAAGACACCGCGCGCGCCGTCCACGCTGACCTCCTCGATCTGCGTCTCGCGCGCGACCTTCTTGATAAGCGCGGGGATGTCGAGCTCGAGCAGGGGCGTCTGCGCGACGAGAAGCCGCACGTTCTCGGGCGATCCGTACAGGAACCAGACCGTGCCGAGCTCTCCGAGGTACACGCCATCCGGGTCGGCCTCGAGCTCACGCAGCTCGAAATCGCTTCGCGCGCGCGCTTCGGCGAGCGTGACGCGCTCGCCCAGCGTCAGCTCGAGCTCGTCGATCGGCTCGATGTCGGGCAGCTCGTCGACGAGCTCGATGCGCTCGCCGCCGATGTGCAGGACACGGAAGAGCGCCGAGCGCGCGTCAGGGATCGCGAGCGTCGCGCCGAGGAGCGCGAGCGCGGCGACGGCGATCGCCAACACCACGCGGCGCCGGCTCGAAGAAGCGCGGACGGCCACGAGGCTCGAGCCGCTGCCGGACGGCGCGCGACGAGATCGGGCGTCTCCGGCACGTCGAGCTCGCTCCCGAGCCGGTGGAGCGCGCGCTCGAGCTCGCTCACAGCTCCACCTCCTGGCGCAGGCGCTCGAGCGCACGCGCCGTGCGCGACTTCACCGTGCCCCGCCGGACGCCGAGCACCTGCGAGGTCTCGTCCTCCGACAGCTCGAGGAAGTAGCGGCACGTGAGCACGTCACGGTCGCGCTCATCGAGGCGGCTGACGGCCTCGAGCAGGTCCGCCTGCCGTTCCCGCCCGAGCGCGGCCCCCTCCGGAGACGGGGCCGCGTCTTCCGGAGGCTGGGCCGCGGTCGCGCGCACGGCAAGCGCGGCCCGACGGCCGCTCGCGCGTCGCCGGTTGTGCGCTTCGTTGGCCACGATGCGCAGGAGCCACGGCTTGAACGGCGCCCCGGGCCGGAAGCGCGGGAGCGCCGACCACGCCTTCACGAAGCCGTTCTGGGCGGCGTCTTCGGCATCTGCGGCCGACCCCGTCAGCAGATAGGCCGTCCGGAATGCGAGTGACTGGTACATGCGCACGAGCTCCTCGAACGCGCGCTCGTCCCCCCGCCGTGCGCGGTCCGCAAGCGCAGCGTCGTCAGGCGGCCGGCCCTCCACCGCCCTCTTCTACACCTCGAGGACGGTGGAGGTTCCTGAGCGCGCGAAGCTCGACCGGCGCTACCCGGCCGGGTGCAGCCTCCGCTGCCGTCTCACGCCGAACAGCGCAGCCGTCGCGAAGGCGAACCCCACGAGGACGACGAGGACCGGAAGCATCGGGAAGTCGGTGCCCGACCCGCCGCCCGCGCCCGGTGTCGGCTCGATCGTGACCGGGCCGTAGGTGAGGCGCGAGTCGCCGAACGTGCTGTCGGCGACGACCCGCCACGGGCCCGCCTCCGGGAAGACGACCGTCGCCTCGTACACGCCGGCCTCGTCCGTCTCCGTGGCCGTGAACGTCTCCGTCCGGCCCGTGTCGTCGAGCGTGATCGTGATCGTCGGCGAGAGCCCGCTGAGGGGAGTGTCGGGGTTGCCGTGCTGGAGGATGGTCAGCTCCGTGTTCCAGTCGTCGCCGGGGCCGACTCCGGTCGGTAGCGGGTGCATGCCGACCGTCGCCCAGCCGCCGGCGCTCGCCGCAGCCGTCGCAGCGAGAGCGGCGACGACAGTCGCGAGAACGATGAGATGACGCATGGGGCTCCTTCCGTGGTTTGCCTACGGCACGTACACCGCCGGTGCCGGAAGGGGTCCCGCGCGCGGCGCTACGATCGCGGGCCGTGACCGAGCTGCGGACGCCGCGTCTCGTGCTCCGGCATTGGCGGGACGATGATCTGGCGCCGTTCGCCGAGCTCAACGCCGATCCGGAGGTGATGCTTCACCTCCCGTCGGTTCTCACCCGCGCGCAGAGCGAGGCGTTTGCGCTGGGCGCGCGGACGCAGATCGCAACCCTCGGCTGGGGCCTCTGGGCGGTCGAGGTCGCCGACGGGGCGCCGTTCATCGGCTTCGTCGGCCTCTCGCGGCCGCGGTTCGAGGCCCACTTCACTCCCGCGGTCGAGATCGGCTGGCGTCTCGCGCGCGAGCACTGGGGTAGCGGCTACGCGACCGAAGCCGCGCAGGCCGCGATCTCCTTCGGGTTCGACGAGCTACGCCTCGAGGAGATCGTCTCCTTCACCACCGTTGCGAACGAGCGCTCGAGAAGGGTCATGGAACGGCTCGGCATGAGCCACGACCCGGCGGACGACTTCGACCATCCGGTGCTCCCGCACGGCCACCCGCAACGGCGGCACGTGCTCTACCGGCTTCGCGCCTAGCGGTCTTTCGGGACGGCCATCGTCTCGGGCTTCGCCGCCGCCGGAGCGGCCGGGCCGTAGCGGTGCCAGGTCCGCTGCCACCAGACGAAGAACGCTCCCGAGGCGACGATCGCGACCGCGGCGACCCACACGTTCAACCGCACGCCCGCGAGCTCGTGCGAGGGGTCGACGCGGAGCGTCTCGATCCAGAGACGTCCGATGCTGTAGATGAAGACGTAGAGCGCGAAGAGCCCTCCCGGCCGGATCTTGAAGCGACGCTCCAACACGAGCAGGAGCCCGGCCGCGGCGAAGCACCAGAGCGCCTCGTAGGCGAAGGTCGGGTGGAAGGTGTCGCGGTCGACGTACTCGATCGGCCGGTTCTCGGGTGAAATCTCAAGGCCCCAAGCGAGGTCGGTCGGCTTCCCGAAGAGCTCCTGGTTCCACCAGTTGCCGAAGCGCCCGATGCCCTGCGCGACGAGGAGCCCCGGCGCGACGCAGTCCATCAGCTTCGCGACGTCCGCTCCGGAGCGCTTCGCGACGATGACGCCCACGATCGTCCCCAGCCCGATGCCGCCCCAGACGCCGAGGCCGCCCTTCCAGATCGCGAACGCGCCCCACCACTCGTCCGGCAGCTCGTCCCAGCTCGTGATCACGTGGTAGAGCCGCGCACCGACGATGCCGGCCGCGACGCCCCACACGGCGCAGCGGAAGATCAAGTCCCAGTCGCCGCCGCGGCGCGTCCAGCGGATCCCCGTGATCACGACCGCGGCCGCGATCGCGACGAGCAGGGTCAGGCCGTAGAAGTGGATCGAGAGCGGCCCGATGTCGATGGTGCTCGACTCGGGCGAGGGGATGGACGCGAGGAGTCCCGGTGTCATGGCCGCGACATTCTGCCGACAAGTCACTTCCCCTTCCGGAGAAGTGACTAGAAAGGAACCTCAGGACCTCTGCCTAGGCACTTCTCCGCAGGAGAAGTGCCTGAGCCGAAGCCATGCTTACAGGAGAATCTGAAGAGCGAGGTCGATGGTGCAGCCGCGCTTGAGGAGCCTCACCGCTTCGTGCAGGTCGACGTCGTGGCTTGCAGCGAGGACGAGCGCGCTCTCGGAGTCGTATCCCGCCCGCTCGAGCTCGTCGTGCCGCCACCGCTCGATTCGATCGATCTCGGAGACGTAGAGGGTTTCTAGTTCCGCCGCAGACATCTCGTTGCCGCCCCTTCCGCCGTTGAGGGATTTGTGTACCCGCTCATTCGTCCATTACGACGTATCGGACGTCCCCTTTCTGGGGGGATTGCGTTGAGGGTCCGTAAACGTTCCGTGAACCGGTCCGGAAGCCCTGGATAGCCCGAGATTCGGTCACACTTCGCCGCATGCCGTTCTGCGGCCAGTGCGGAACCGAGAACCCGGACATCGCGAAGTTCTGCCTCGCCTGCGGCTCCCCGCTCGTCGCGGCGCCTCCACCGCAGGAGTTCCGCAAGATCGTGACCATCGTCTTCTCCGATCTCAAGGGGTCGACGGCGATGGGCGAGCAGCTCGACTCCGAGTCGCTCCGCGAGGTGATGACCCGCTACTTCGACTCCATGAGCGCCGAGCTCGAGCGCCACGGCGGCGTGGTCGAGAAGTTCATCGGGGACGCGATCATGGCCGTCTTCGGTCTCCCGAAGCTGCACGAGGACGACGCGCTCCGTGCCGTCCGCGCCGCCTCCGACATGCAGCGCGTCCAGGCGAAGCTCAACGACGAGCTCGAGCGGAACTGGGGCGTGCGCCTGATTGTGCGGACGGGCGTGAACACGGGCGAGGTCGTCGCCGGGGCCACCACCGACCAGCGCCTTGTCACGGGAGACGCCGTGAACGTGGCCGCACGGCTCGAGCAGGCCGCGGGAGCGCAGGAGATCCTGCTCGGCGACCTGACGTACCGGCTCGTGCGCGACTACGTCGACGTCGAGGAGGTCGAGCCGCTCGAGCTCAAGGGCAAGTCGGAGCCGGTGCCCGCGTACCGGCTCGATCGGCGTGCGCGAGGGCTCAGAGCGCCCGCGGCGCCTCGACTCGCCGATCGTCGGCCGCGCGGAAGAGCTCGAGCAGATGCAATCCGCGCTCGCGCAGGCGGTCGAGGAGCGGCGCTGCCGGCTCGTCACCGTCGTCGGCGAGGCGGGTGTGGGCAAGTCACGGCTCGTCGACGAGTTCGTGCGCTCGCTCGACCCCGACGCGCGCTTTCTCCGAGGTCGCTGCCTGCCCTACGGCGAGGGCATCACGTACTGGCCGCTCGCGGAGGCGGTGCGGCAGGCGGCAGGCATCCTCGAGCGCGACACGACCGAGGTCGCCCTCCAGAAGCTGTCCGCACTCTCGGGCGACGCCGAGGCGGAGGAGCGGGTCGCAGCCGCGATCGGGCTCGTGCAGGCGCACTTCCCGGGCGAGGAGCTCGCGTGGGGAACGCGCAAGCTGCTCGAGGCGCTAGGACGCCCAGGGCCCGTCGTCCTGCTCTTCGAGGACGTCCACTGGGCGGAGACGACCTTCCTCGACCTCGTGCAGCACGTCGTCGACACGGCCGAGGATGCGGCTCTGCTCGTCGTCTGCACCGCGCGCCACGAGATCGTGGAGCACCGCCCGGACTGGTCGACGGGCGAGCGGGCGCTCCGCATCGAGCTCGAGCGTCTCGGCGCGGCCGAGGCGGGCGAGATCGCCGCGCACCTCCTCGGCAGGACCGGCCTCGACGAGCGGATCAGCGCGCGCGTCGTGGAAGCGTCGGAAGGGAACCCACTCTTCGTCGAGCAGCTCATCTCGATGCTGATCGACGAGGGGCTCATCCGCTTCGAGAACGGCAGCTGGCACGCGGAGCAGGACATCGACCGCGCCGTCGTCCCGCCGACGATCCAGGCGCTCCTCGCAGCCCGGCTCGACTACCTCGATGCCGAGGCACGATCCGTCATCGAGCCGGCGTCCGTCGTCGGGCACGTCTTCGTGAAGAACGCCGTAACGCACCTCGTCCCGGAGCGGATGCGCGACGAAATCGGCCACCACCTCGGCGTGCTCACGGACAAGCAGCTCGTCCAGCCGGACCTCGCCCGCTCGCTCGAGGAGGAGGCTTTCCGCTTCCACCACATCCTGATCCGCGACACTGCCTACGAGGGGATCCTGAAGCGCAGCCGCGCGACGTACCACGAGCAGTTCGTCGACTGGGCGGACTCGGTGAACCGCGAGGGCGCCACCGAGTACGAGGAGATCCTCGGCTACCACCTCGAGCAGGCGCACCGCTACCTCGTCGAGCTCGCGCCGCTCGACCTGCATGCGCGCTCCCTGGCGCTCGACGGCGCCCGCCGGCTCGCCTCCGCGGGTCGGCGCGCGTTCGCGCGCGGGGACGTGCCCGCCGCGGCGAACCTGCTCGGCCGCGCGGTCGCGCTCCTCACGGATCACGAGGAGGCTCGCCTCGAGCTCCTCCCGGACTACGGCGAGGCGTTGCTCCAGATCGGCCGCTTCGCCGAGTCTCAGGCCGTGCTCGACGAGGCGATCGAGCTCGCCGAGCTGACGGACGCACAGTCGATCAGGGCCGGAGCCTCCCTCGTGCGGCTGCTCGTGCGGCTGCGCGCCGGCGATCCGGAGAGCTGGCGCGACGAGGCGGCAGTGACGATCACCGAGGCGATGGCGGTGTTTCAGGAAGCCGGCGACCACGCCGGCCTCGCGAAGGGCTGGCGCCTCCTCGCGTGGACGCACGGCACTGCGTGCCGCTTCTCGCTCGCTGCGGATGCCTCGGCGCAGGCCCTCGAAGAGGCGAGGTCGGCGGAGGACAAGCGGCAACAGACACTTGCGGGGACCGCCTACGCCGCCGCGGCGGTCCTCGGGCCGACACCCGTCCCTGAGGCGATCGCGCGCTGCGAGAGCATGGTGGCGGACGTCCGGGGCGACCGGCACTCGGAAGGCATCCTCCTCGCGCTGCTCGCAAGCCTGCAGGCGATGGACGGATCGTTCGCGGAAGCCCGGGAGAGCGCGGCACGCGGCCGCGCGATGCTCGACGACCTCGGCCTGACCACGCGCGTCGCTCGCGCCGCGCAGGAGGCGTGGCGCGTCGAGATGCTCGCGGGGGACGCAGCGGCCGCCGAACGGGAGCTGCGCCCCGGCTACGACACGCTAACGGCACTCGGCGAGCGCTACCTGCTGTCGACGATCGCCGGCCTCCTCGGCCAAACGGCGTATGCGCTCGACCGGCTCGACGAGGCGGAGGCGCTCGCGCTCGAGGCGCGCGAGCTGGCGAGCGACGACGATGTCGACACCCAGGCGCTGTGGCGCTGTGTCAGGGCAAAGATCCTGGCGCGCTCAGGGGCCGCTGCGGACGGCGAGGCGCTCGTCCGTGAGGCACTCGAGATCCTCGAGCCCACGGACGCAGTGCTCTTCCAGTACGGCGCGCTCCTCGACCTCGCCGAGGTCCTGTCGCTCGCAGGGAGGTTCGGCGACGCACACGCGGCCGCCGCCGAGGCTCTCAAGCTCGCCCAGCTGAAGCAGAGCGACGTCATGGCGGCGGCCGCGGAAGCTCTGCTCGGCGCGTACGCCGAGCAGAGCAGTCTCGTCTAGCAGCCGGTCGCTACCCGAAGTCCCAGCTGCCGTTGTCGGTCGTATGGACGACGATCGACGCGACCTTCGGCTTCGGGCTCTTCGACCTGCTGAAGACGCAGGTGTCCACGGTCGCGGACAGGGGCGTCGCGCTGCACGCCTCCGCCTTCTGGCCGTCGTGGTACACGACGATGTTCTTGTCGGTCTTCCCCTTCGGGAGGAAGATCTCGAACGTGCCGACGACGGGGTCGTTCGCCGCGAACTGACCGACGAGGTCCTCCTCGACCGTCTGACCGAAGCAGGTGACATTGACCGGACACGAGTCGCCAGCCGGATCCACGGCCTCGAAGATCGTGGCACCGAACCCGAACGGGAAGTTCGGGCGGAACGGGATCTGCAGCTCGGTCAGAACCTCGCCCGCCGCCGACAGCGCGCCGGTGGTGGCGAGCGTGTCATCCGCCTGTCCGAAAGCAACGTGCCCACCCGCGCGATCGTCGAGCTCCTCGGTCGGGACGACCTCGGCCGTGAGCGGGACGCACGGCGGTGGAGCCGTGCTGTTGGCGCAGACCGTGTCCTGCTTCCCGGAGTCGTTCTCGGAGTCGAACTCGTCGAAGCCGATGAGGGCCGTGTTCGAGATGACCGTCGTCGACGTCTGGAAGATCGTCGTGAAGTCGAGGACCTCCCCATTGGAGAAGTTGCCCAGCTCGCACGAGATGCCTCCTGACGGAAGCGCGTCGCACGTACCGTCTTCGAAGCTCGAGTCGAGCAGCGTCGCGCCCGGGATCTCCTCCACGAGCGTCACGTGGGTCGCTGACTGCGGCCCGAGGTTCTCGATCGTGCCCGTACATCCCCACTCGGTACCCGGTGTGAGTACCGGTGGGCAGCTCAGGTCCAGCGTGATTGCCGGAGCGGCCGCGCCGCCCGACGACGCGGCGCCGAGCGCGACGACCGTCGCGGTCAACGCCGAAAGCGCAAGTACAACCGCAGTCTTACGAAACCCCATCCCCGCCTCCCATGTGGTGCCCGCCACAGTTTCCGCCCCCCTGCCGCGCGGGAGCATACAGGCGCGCCAGGGATGTCCATTGCCCGGCGCTGATCGGCGAGGCGAGCGCGCTGCTCGCGCGCTCGCCTCGCTCGTCAGCTAACGGCTTCTAGCCGAAGTCCCAGCTGCCGTTGTCGGTGCCGGTCCCGATGACGGTCGTCGTATCCACGCCGTCCGACTCGATGCTCACGACGCACGGATCCGTGTCCGGGTCCTCCAGGTCGCCGCAGAACAGCAGCTCGTTACCGTCGTGGAAGACCGTCTCCACCGGCCCGTCGGCCAGGGACTCGAAGGTGGGCTCGTGGATGAAGAACAGGAACGTGATGCGCGTCGTACCGCCCGGGGTGTCGAACTGGAACGGATTCGCGCAGAGCTCGACTGTGACACAGACCTCCGAGCCGTCGCCGAATGCGCCGGCCTGATCCGTGGTCGCCTCGAGCACGCTGCCGATGAGGCCGGGCTGGAACACGCCGGGCTGCGTAAAGCTCGGAATGCACACGATCGTCGCGAGAGGGTTGGTCGCCGACAGGTTCGCGTTCGTCTTCAGCGTGGCCGTGTCGAGATCCTCGGGGTCACATCCTTCGAGGGCGTACGTCGCCGCCTCATCGTCGTCGTCGCTCTCCAGCAGCTCGATCTCGAAGCTGGCATTGGTCGTCTTCTTCGGCTTCTGCGGGGCGTTCGAGCCGGAGTCGCTCGTCCAGAACCCCTCGTTCACGAAGCACGGCTCCGATCCCTCGCACACCGACGTGTCGTCCCCGAACGTCTTCCAGACGACCACTACGGTCGCGGTCTCGTTCTTCTTCAGCTTGATCGGATCGCACACGAACTCGGTGGCGCTCAGCGTCCCGTCGCAGCTCGCGTACTGGAGGGAGGCCGCATCTCCCTCGCCGTTCTCGGGAATCGGGTTGTGGTAACGGACATGAGTCTGCGACTGGCCAGCGTGCGTGAACGTCGACGTGTAGGCGGCGTTCCCGCCGTACGTTGTCTTGTCCATGAACGACGTTAGCGTCGCGGTCGGGTCGCCTCCCGCCGGCGCCGTCCCTGCTCCGATGCTGAACGCGAGCGCGGCGACCAGAGCTACCAGCCCGACCGCCGTCGCGACATGCAGAAATCCACGCTTCATTGCCCCCGCTCCTCTCCCCAGAGATCATTGTCTCGCGCACCACGCGAGCACGGGGAGTTTAACCCACGGGCGCGCCGCGCGAAGTCCACGGATTTCCTCCTCCCGCGCGACCGTACTAGGATCGCCGCATGAGACTCGGATCCAACGCGAAGGTCGACCTGCTGAAGTCGGTACCTCTGTTCGCCGGATGCTCGAAGAAGGAGCTCGAGGCGCTCGCGGGCATCGCCGACGAGATCGACCTGAAGGACGGGTCCGTGCTCACGCGCGAAGGGCAGGCGGGCCGCGAGTTCTTCGTCCTCATCGAGGGTGCGGTCGCAGTGACACAAGGGGACGACGAGATCGCCCGGCTCGAGGCCGGCGACTGGTTCGGTGAGATCGCGTTGCTGACGAAGGCGACCCGTACTGCAACCGTGACCGCCACCACGCCGGTCCGCGTGCTCGTCGTGACCGACCGCGCATTCCGGCAGGTGCTCGAGACGACGCCGACGATCGCGGTCAAGATGCTCGAGCGAGTCGGCGAGCGGCTCGGCCATGATGCCGAGATGACCTCGCGCTAGAGCGACGCGGCGTCAGACCAAGGCGGCTTCGCCGAGGAGCGCCTTCGCCTCGGCCAGGAAGTCCGAGTCGGGCTTCACGCGGTACTCCGGCCCGAGCGCGAGCGTGCGCGCGCCTGACGAGGTCTCCAGGTCGACGTACACGGGCGCCTCGCCGGGAAAGTCCTTCACGAGGACCGCCAGCTCTCGGATGAGGCCCGCGGGCGCCCGACGCGCGTCGATGCGGAGCCGGATCTCGCGGCGTACCGGGGTCGCCTCGAAGGGCGTCACCTCCATCGCGATGAGCTTCGTCTCGCCCGCCTGCTTGTGGTCGACTCGCCCCTTGACGACGAGAATCCGGTCGGCCTCGAGGTGGTCGCGCGAGGCGGCGTAGGTCGAGTTGAAGACGACGACTTCCGCGTGCCCGGTCGGGTCGTCGAGCGCGACGAAGACCATTGGGTCGCCCCGCTTCGTCGTCACCTGTTTCAGCCCCGAGACGATGCCTCCGACGACCACGATCTCGCCGTCGCGGCGGCGCTCGACGTCGGCGAGCGCGCAGTCGGTCTTGCGCCTGAGCTGGGCGGCGACTCGCTCGAGCGGGTGCTCCGACACGTAGAGCCCGAGCGTCTCCTTCTCGAGCCGCAGCAGCTCGCGCTCCTCGTACTCGACCGTCGGAATCGTCGGGTAGTGGCGCTCCGGAGCGGCCTCGGTCTCGCCGAAGCCGTCGAAGATCGACGCCTGGCCGGCGAGCCGGTCGGCGGCGTGCCGCTGCCCGTGTGCGAGCGCGGCGTCGAGGATCCCGTGGTGCTCGTCGAGCATCCCGCGTCGCGTCGCTCCGGTCGAGTCGAGCGCGCCGCACCTGATCAGCGATTCGAGCGCGCGGCGGTTGATCGCCTGTGGGTCGACGCGCTCGGAGAGGTCGAAGATCGACTCGAACGCCCCGCCCTCGGCGCGCGCACGCACGATCGCCCGCGCGGTCGCCTCCCCCACGTTCTTCACCGCGTTGAGCCCGAAGCGGATCTTCCCCTCGACGACGGCGAAGTCGGTCTGCGAGAAGTTGACGTCCGGCGGCAGCACCTCGATGCCCATCTCGCGGCAGGCGTTGACATACAGGGGCACTCGATCCTTCGTGTTCATGACCGAGGAGATGAGCGCGGCCATGTACTCGTACGGATGGTTCGCCTTCAGCCAGGCCGTGCGGTACGCGATGAGCGCGTAGCACGCCGCGTGCGCCTTGTTGAAGGAGTAGTCCTGCGAGGACTCCATGTCCTTCCAGAGCTGCTGCGCGACCGAGGCGGCCACGTCGTTCGCGGCGCAGCCCTCCAGGAACTTGTCCTTGAGGGACGCCATGAGCGCGTGGATCTTCTTCCCGATCGCCTTTCGCAGCGTCTCCGCTTCGGCGGGAGAGAACCCGGCGAGCTCCTTGGCGATCTGCATGTACTGCTCCTGGTAGATGCAGATCGCGTACGTGAGCCCGGTGATCGGCTTCAGGCGCGGGTCGGCGAAGGAGACCGGCTCGCGCCCGTGCTTGCGCGCGGCGTACGTCGGGATGTAGCCCATCGGGCCCGGGCGATAGAGGGCGACGAGCGCGATCAGGTCCTCGAACTCCGTCGGCTTCACCTGCCGCAGCGCCTCGCGCATGCCCGACGACTCGAACTGGAAGACGCCCATCGACTCGCCGCGCGCGAGCATCTCGTACGTCGGGCGGTCGTCCAGCGGCAGTGAGCCGATGTCGATTCCTCCGACGAGCTCGACCGCCTTGTCGATCACGTCGAGGTTGCGGAGCCCGAGGAAGTCCATCTTCAGCAGGCCCATCTCGACGACGTCGTTCATCCCGAGCTGGGTGACGACCTCCTGGTCGGAGCCCTTCTGCTGGAGTGGGACGACCTCGATCAGCGGCTGCGCGCCGATGACGACGCCGGCCGCATGGATCGAGTCGGCGCGGGTGAGCCCCTCGAGCGGGCGCGCGAGCTCCACGATCTCCTTCGCAACCGGGTCGGACTCGACCGCCTGCGCGAGCTCGCTCCCGCGCTTCAGTGACTCTTCGAGGGTCTGTCCGGGACCTTCCGGGACCATCTTCGCGAAGCGGTCGACGACGCCGTACGGGATGTCGAGCACGCGCCCCGCGTCGCGGATCGCGGCCCGTGCAGCCATCGTCGAGAAGGTGATGATCTGCGCCACGCGGTCGCGCCCGTACTTCTCGGCGACGTAGTTGATGACGCGGTCGCGCCCGGCGACCGAGAAGTCGATGTCCATGTCCGGCATGTCCTTGCGCGCCGGGTTGAGGAAGCGCTCGAAGAGGAGCCCGTACCGGATCGGGTCGACGTCCGTGATCTCGAGGCAGTACGCGGCGAGCGAGCCGGCCGCGGAGCCGCGGCCCGGGCCGACGCTGATCCCGTGCGTCTTCGCGAAGTGGATGAAGTCCCAGACGATCAGGAAGTAGTCCGCGAACCCCATCTCCTTGATCGTCTTCAGCTCGAAGCGGAGGCGATCCTGGAGCTCCGGCGTCGCCTTCCCGTACCGCCGGAGAAGACCCTTCTCGCAGAGCTCGACGAGGTAGTCGAACGCCTCGCGGCCTTCCGGGACCGGGAAGGTCGGGAGCAGGATCCGGCCGAGGTCGAGCTCGACCGCGCAGCGCTCCGCGACCTCGAGCGTGCGCGCCATCGCGTGCTCGAGCCCGACGAAGTCCGCGGCCATCTCGTCCTGCGACTTGAAGAAGAACTCGTTCGTGTCGAACTTCCAGTGGTCGGGGTTCTTGAGGGTGTCGCCCGACTGGATGCAGAGGAGCGCCTCGTGCGCGTAGGCGTCCTCGGCGTCGAGGTAGTGGACGTCGCCGGTCGCGACCAGCGGCAGCCCCATCTCGTCCGCGAGCGCGATCAGCTTCGGGTTCAGGGCCTGCTGCTCCTCGAGGCCGGCGTTCTGGATCTCGACGTAGGTGGAGTCGCGGCCGAAGATCTGGGCGAGCCGATCGAGGTCCGCGTGTGCGTCGGCGTCGCGGCTCTCGTGGAGCGCGCGCGAAACACGGCCCGCGAGGCAGCCCGAGAGGACGACGAGCCCCTTCGAGTGGCGCTCGAGGAGCTCCCAGTCGACCCGCGGCTTGTAGTAGTAGCCCTCGAGGTAGCCGAGCGACGAGAGCTTGATCAGGTTCGCGTAGCCCTCGTTCGACTCGGCGAGGAGCGTGAGGTGCGCGTACCCCTTCGTCTGCGCGTGCCGGTCGTCGGCGACGTACGCCTCGCAGCCGAGGATGGGCTTGACGCCCGAGTTGCGGGCCTCGCTGTAGAGCTCCACGGCGCCGGCGAGCGAGCCGTGGTCGGTGAGCGCGACGGCCGGCATCTCGAGGCGGGCCGCCTTCTCGACGAGGGCCGGGATGCGGCAGGCTCCGTCGAGGATCGAGTACTCCGAGTGGACGTGGAGGTGAACGAACGGCGTCGACGCGGAGCGACTCACGGGAGGGCCATCGTACTGGCCCGGTTGGACGGATCATTTCGGCGGGCTCGGACCCTGGCGAGTCTCGGCGGGGTCGACCGACGAGCTCAGATTTGACGCTTTTGTAACCGGCTGTGACACACACGCGAGCCGGAGACGGTTACGCTGAAAGCGGGTGGTGGTCCGGGGTGGCCCCTATGACAAGGTGCCGCTTCGGAGTGAGCTGGAGGCAACCGCGCGCAGCCCGGCCGAGACTCGAGAGCCCGACGGAACGGCGCTAGCCCGTCAGGAGTCCTGCCAGAGACGGTCGGCGAGCGACCGCCACTCCCCACGCAGGTCGGCCCTGCCGGTGAGGCGCTGGAGCTCCCAGTACGCACGGACGAGCGCTCCGAGGTCGGCCTCGACGTCGTCGACCCGACTCTCGTCCAGCACACGCAGGTACCACGTGCCCGAGTCGATGCCGAGCTCGGCCGCGAGCATCAGCGCGCGGTCGCGCAGCGCATCGGTGGAGGTCTCGAGCCGTGCCATGACTCAGCTATCGGCATGGCCGCGGAGGCCATTGAGGCGGTCCCCTCGGATGGGTGAGGCGGCGACGTCCGGCCCTCGCTGCGACCGAGCGTCCGCGTCGCCGCGTGACAGCGTCCGGCAGACTGCGCGCCCGTGCGCCCACCGACCGTCATCGACCCGGGCCGGCTCGTCGCCGGCCGTCACCCGTCGGCCTGGGGCGCGGATGCCGCGCCGGGTGAGGTGCAGAGCCTGCTCGACCACGGCGTCACGCTCTTCGTCGACCTGACCCAGGAGGGGGAGCTCGAGCCGTACGAGCACCTGATGCCGGCCGGAGTCCGCTACGTGCGCCGGCCGGTGCGCGACTTCTCGGTCCCGACCGAGCCGGACCTCGTCACGACGCTCGACATCCTCGACGCCGAGATCGCGTCGGGCGGGCTCGTGTACGTGCACTGCTGGGCGGGCTGCGGCCGAACCGGGGTCGTCGTGGGGAGCTGGCTCGTGCGCAACGGCGCGAATCCACGCGACGCGCTCGCACGGATCGCCGAAGCCCGCGGACCGGGCTGCCCGCAGACGCTCCAGCAGCAGCTCGTCGTCCTCGGCTGGGAAGCGGGTCGCTGACGCCGAAGGTCACCCTTTCGTACTCCCTGAGAAGAGTGAGCGAGGCGGTTTTCCCTTTCTCCGATAGGCCTCCAGAGGATGTCCGCCGGTCCCCGCTTTCTCGCGCGGCCCGCGTCGAGGGGGCGCAGCGAGCCCCTGTTCGGAAGACGAGACATCGCATGGCTGCTGACGACGTCCGCACGGGCGGCGCGATCGACGGTCTCGTCGAGCGCGTCGAGGCGATCGCAGCGTGGATCAACGACCTCGACACTCGCGTCCGGGCGGCCGAGCTCGCAACCGGTGACGAGAAGACGGCGCGGGAGCTGCGGCGCGCGGTCGAGGCGCTTTCGAAGCACGACCCCAAGCTCGAGAAGCGCCTGACGAACCGGGTCGACGTCCTCGCCGACCGCCTCGCCACCCTCGCCTCCACCGTTTCGACGACCGCCGCCGCGCTCGCGCGCAAGGACGGCGAGATCGCCTCCTTGCGCAAGGAGCTCGAAGAGGAGGAGAAACGAGTCGAAGCCCTCGCACGCGATCGCGCGAAGGACGGAAGCGCCGCGGAGATGGAGAAGCTGCGCGCGGCCGTACGCGCCGTCCAGGCGGAGCGGCCCGCGCGGACGAGCGACGCGCGCCTGGACGGGATCGGAACGAAGATCGACTACCTCACCGAGCGCATCGACACGCTCGCCAAGACGGTGGCCACCACAGCGGCCGGGCTCGTCGGGCGCGAGGGCGAGATCGCGACCCTGCGGCAGCAACTCGAAGGGCGCTCCGCCGAGATCGAGCGGATGGCGATCGAGCTCCGCCGGCTGCAGGGCGACGACGGCCTCGCGAAGAGGCTTGACGAGCTGCGGGACGCGGTCGACAAGGCGACGAAAGGCCTCGAGGCGCGCGAGAGCGAGGCGGCGGCGCTCAAGGCTCGGATCGACGAGGCGTACTCCCGGGTCGGCACCGCCTTCACCGAGCTCCAGGGCTCGATCGCGACAGTCGTCGCGCGGGTGGGCGCTCTCGAAGACCTGCCAGACGCAACCGAGCAGGCGCTCACGGCCCAGGCCGAGGAGTTCGACGGCAGGCTCGACGCGACCCACGGGCGGCTCGACGAGCTCGCCACCGGCGTCGCGGCCGCTCTCGGCGGGCTGGAGGAGCGCGCAGGCGAGTCGGCGACGCTCGCGCAGCGCATCGACGAGGCCGGTGCGAACGTCGACGTAGTCGTCACCGAGCTCCGCGAAGCCCTCGGCAGGCTCCCCGCGCCGGGGACCGTCGACCCCGAGGTCGAGGGGCGGCTCGCCGAGCTGGCGTCTGCCGTTGCCGCGACGTCACAAGCGCTGGCGGCGATCGAGGCGAGCACCGCTGCCTACATGGAGGACACCGCGACCCGGTCCGCCGCGGTGGAGCAGCTGGTCGCAGCCGCCGCGGAGCGAGTCGACGCCGTCGAGCAGTCCCGCGACGAGGCGGCGAGGCAGGTGCGCAGCGAGCTCGACGCGCTCGCGTCCGGACAGGCGGAGGCAGCGAATGCCCAGCAGGGCATCGCGCCGCTGCTCGAGGAAGCTCGCGCCCGCCTCGACGCCCTCGAGGGGGCGCACGCCGCTGCCACGAGCGAGATCGTTCGCGTGTCGGCGGCACTCGAGGCGGAGCAGGCCGCGGCGCACACCCGTGTCGAGGCGCTCGCGGCGACGCTGGCCGAGACCGCTCAGGTCTCGACAGCTGACGTAGAGGAAACCTCCCGGCTGATCGGCGAGCTCGGCGGGCGCGTCGAGAGCATCGAGGAGAAGGAGGCGGCGTCCGCCTCGGAGATCGTGCGCGTGTCAGCGGCACTCGACGCCGAGCGCAACGCGACGCGGGAGCAGCTCGACAGGGTCGCCGCTGCGCTCGCGGAAGCGGGAACGGACAGCGCGCTCGACGAGCTCCGCGGACAGCTGAAGCTGGTCGAGGAGAAGGGACTGACTTCCGAGGCGGAGATCGCGCAGGTGTCGGCCGACCTGCGAGCGGAGCGCGACGTGCTTCGCGCAGAGCTCGGCGTGCTGGCAGAGACGCTGGCCGAGGCCCAGGCTCCGAGCGCGGGCGTCGAGGGGGCGCAGCGTGCACTCGGAGAGCTCGGCATGCGGCTTCAGATCGTCGAGGAGAGGGGCGCGCTCTCCGCCTCGGAGATCGCGCGTGTGTCGGCTGCGCTCGAGGCCGAGCGAGGGGCGCTCCGCGCCCAGCTCGAGGCGCTTGCCGCGACCGTGGTCGCGGCCGACGCATCCAGACCCGGCGACTCCGCATCGGCGACGTCGAGTCCCGACCTGGAGCGCCTCGTTGCGGAGCTCGCCGCGCGCCTCGAGGAGATGGAGCGCGACCGTGAGTCTCTGGTCGCCGAGCTCGCCAGGGTGCATTCAGCAGAAGCCGAGCGGGCGTCGCTCGTCGCGCGGGTCGACGAGCTGGCCGCACACCTTGCGCAGGTCGAGGCCGGTGCGCCCGCGGCGGAGGCACCGGCCGCCGTCGGCGACGAGGTCGCTCAGCTGCGGGTTGCGGTCGAGGGCCTGCGCATGCGGCTCGCGTCCAACGAGCAGGAGCTCGCCACGGTCGTGGGCACGCGGGACATGGCCACGCGCGTGGACGAGGTCACCCGCCGCCTGGAGTCGCTCGAGCGCGCGCCGGTCGCAATCGCCGGCAGCAGCGACGGAGGGCCGGCCGCAGGCGACGGACGCTTCCGGGTCGAGCTCCGCGCGCTCGAGCTCCGCATGGAGCACGCCGAGGCCGCCGCGCGCGAGAACCGCGAGGCCGTGCTCGTCCAGCTGGAGCGGCTCGCCGCGCGGATCGAGTGGCGCTTCCAGCGGCTCGAGTCGGAGTACGAGGCGCGCCAGCCGGAGGCGATCGGCGGCGGCCAGGTGGTTCCCATCCGCCCGACCGACGCGCAGAAGTAGGTGTAGCAACCCGCCATTCGGGTTACAGGACTCCGATGCGACTCTTCGACCTGCTCTGGCGACTGCTCGGCTCACGGCCCGCGTGGGCCCGCGGCCGGCTCGCGTATCTGGTGCTCCAGAGCGTCGTCATCGGAGAGCGCGCGCGAGCCCGGCGCCACCGCTAGCGAGTTCGAGCCGACCTCTCAGAGCGGAGGCGCGCCGATCGCGATCAAGCCCAACCGCCCCCAGGGGCACTCCCGTGTCCCTGATGTCACGGTATCGAGGATCGTGTGACGGATGGTGCGCAGCTTCGAGAAAAGAGCGTGCGGATCTGCGGTCCAGGTCGTGCGTCGGCGTTCGATCCGACCGCGTCTCTACGTGATCAAGTACGCCATGAGAATCGCGTCGACGAGGTCGTCCTCGCGCGCGTAGTGCGCGCGGCGGTATCCCTCCCGCTCGAAGCCGAACGACTCGTACAGCCGGAGCGCCGGCGCGTTGTGCGGAAAGACGTGCAGCTCGAGCTTGCGGATCTCCGACATGCGCGACCACTCGACCGCCGCCTCCAGCAGCTGTCGCCCGATCCCGCGACCGCGATGCTCGGCCGCGACCATCAGTCCGAGGTCGGCGACGTGCCGACTCGCCGGATGGGGATCGCGCGCGAGCGAGAGCCGTCCCACGATGTCGCCTTCGTCGTCGGCGACGAAGACCGCGGCGTCGGGATGTCGCTGAACCGTCTTCAAGTAGCGGCGCTCGTCGCCGATCGAGCGCCAGCCCTCGGAGGAGAGGATCCACCCCTCGCGCTCGCCACCCACAGCCTCCGCGAGACGGACGAGAGCCGGTGCGTCGGCCGGCTCGGCGCGGCGAATGCGGATCACGCGACTACCACTCCAGCGCCGCCGCGCCTCGGATCCCCAGCCGCGGCGAGACCGCCGTCCGGGCGCCGTTCGACCGCCTGGACGCCGCCGAAGTAGAGGTTGAGCCCGGACCAGCGCACGATCTCCCACGGATCGACGAGGGACTCGGTGTCGCCGCCCCAGCCGCCCTCGAGGTGAAGCGTCTCGCCGTCCACGTGCATCCGGGGCGCGGCGATCGCGACGTCGACCGGGAGCGACTCCGCCACGACCCGCCAGGCGACTTGCGCGATCGCGCCGGCGAGCCGGACGGAGCCGGCGCTCCCGAGGATGACGCGAGGACGCCCGTCCTCGAGCACGAGCGTCGGGCTCAGCATGGTCGGCAGGCGCGTACCCGGCGTGCGCGGCGCGTGGCCGATCACGTCGAGCTCGCCGAGCATGTTGTTCAGCTGCGCGCCGCCGCGAAAGACGCCGGAGCCCGAGCCGAGCGTCGAGGAGAGCGCCGCAGCGGTTCCGTTCACGTCGACGACGGAGACGTGGGTCGTCCCCGTCATGAGCCCCGCGCCCGAGGCGCCGTAGGCGAGCTTGATCGCTCGGGCTTCGTCCTCGAGCGTCGGATCTCCGGCGGCGGCAAGGCGCTCCAGGATCTCGACGACGATCGCGCCGCCTCGGGAGGGCGAGGGCGGGGCGAGCACGTGCCGCCCCAGCACCGTAGGTCTCGAGCGGCTGCACGGGGGCGACCTCGTAGGCAGCCAGGTCGTCCTCCAGCTCCGGAAGCAGCTCGACGACGGCCTTCGCGCCGACGTCGCGCACTCGCTCGAGCGTCGGGCACAGGTCGCTCGTGACCACGCGCGCCCGGTCGCCGTAGACGCGGCGGCCGCCCTCCTCGCGGAGGAGGATGCCCTCGAGGATCCGGTGCAGGAACGCGCGCGGCTCGTCGCAGGCGATGCTGTCGCGGCGCGCGAGCTCGAGCGCGGGCTCGACGAGCTCCGCCCAGGGGCGCGTCGCGAAGCGGCGATGCACTTCCTCGAGGCCTGCGAGCAAGCCGGGCACCGCGACCGAGCCGTCGCCGATGTGGAAGACCTGTGTGCCCGCGTCCTCGAAGTCGATCAACACCTCGTCCATCTCGCCGAGCCGCTCCGTCGGAGCCGCGAAGAAGCAGTCGAGGAGCGTCGTCTCGCCCCCTGGCTCGTGCAGGAGGATGAGGCCGCCGCCCGCGGGCCCGGTCAGCGGCCCCTCGGTGACGAACGACGCGAAGGCGGAGGCAAGCAGCGCGTCGACGGCGTTCCCTCCCTCGCGCAGAACGCGCCCGCCGACTTCGGCGCTCAGCGGGTGGCCGGCCGCAATCGCTCCACGCATCGGCTGAGGGTACTGCCCGGTCAGAGCTTCTAGCGCAATGACCGCCCGTCGCGAGGCGAGCGATGGAGGTAGTGAGGCTAGGACGCAGGGAGCGTTTGGAAATCGAGTAGGGGTCGGGCTTAAGCCTGACCCCTACACAGTTTCCAAATCGACGCGACTGAGGACGACGCATCGCGGCGTCCAGCGCCGCATCGCGACATGGACTGTCGTTGCGTTAGGAGCTCCTAGTAGGGGCGAGGTATGCCTCGCCGCGTGACTTGCGTCCCCTCGCGGCGAGGCATGCCTCGCCGCTACCTGGAGTTGAGGAACGCGGGCAGCTCGTCCTCGTTGTCGTGCGCCGACCCGTTCGAGGTCTCGAAGGTCGCGCGCACGCGCCGGCGCGTGCCGCCGAGGCCGGTCGCGACCACGGTCACCCAGACCTGGCCGGTCAGTCGCGAGTCGACGTTCGCGCCGAAGATGATGTTCGTGTCGTCCGTCGCGGTCGCGCGCACGACCTCGGCGGCCTCGTTGACCTCGACGAGCGAGAGGTCGTCGCCGCCTGCGATCGAGAGCAGGATCCCGCGCGCGCTCACGATCTCGGCATCGATCAGCGGCGATCCGAGCGCCCGCTCGGCGGCGGTCTTCGCGCGATTCGGGCCGGTCGCGTAGCCGATGCCCATCAGCGCCGAGCCCGCGTCCTGCATCACCGTGCGGACGTCCGCGAAGTCGAGGTTGATGAGGCCGGGCGTCGTGATCAGGTCGCAGATGCCCTGGACGCCCTGACGAAGGACGTCGTCGGCGATCTTGAAGGCGTCGACCATCGAGGTCGAGCGGTCGAGCACCTCCAGCAGGCGATCGTTCGGGATCACGATGACGGTGTCGCACGCTGCGCGCAGCTCCTCCACCCCGCGGTCGGCTGCCGTCCGGCGGCGCGTGCCCTCGAAGCGGAACGGCGTCGTGACGATGCCGACCGTGAGCGCGCCGACCTCGCGCGCGATGCGAGCGACGACGGGCGCCGCTCCGGTGCCGGTGCCGCCGCCCTCTCCTGCCGTGACGAAGACCATGTCCGACCCTCGGAGCGCGGTGCGAAGCTGGTCGGCGGCGGCTTCCGCAGCCGCGCGGCCGACGAGCGGATCGGCGCCGGAGCCGAGGCCGTGCGTCACGCCCTCCCCGATTGCGATCTTGATCGGCGCATCGGAGTGCGCGAGCGCCTGAACGTCCGTGTTCACGGCGAGGAAGTCGACCTGCGCGATGCCCGCGTCCATCATCCGGTGGAGCGCGTTCAGACCGGCACCGCCGACGCCGACGACGCGGATCGCAGCGATGTACGCCGCGCCCTTGGGCGGCGGAACGCGGTGCAGGCGAGGCGCCGGCTCGAGGATCGTCTGGAAGTAGCGCGCGGCCGCACGCGAGGCGGCCGCCTCGTCCGGAGCGATCGAGTCGGGCGTGATCGTGGAGTGGCCGCTAGGAGCGGGCGCGGGCGCAGGTTCCGAGATCTCGGTCGCGCTCGCCGCGGCCTGCCGCGGAGTCGCTGCCGGCGGGGTCGGTTCCACGGGCTTAGGCTTCGCGAAGTCCGGGACGTGCTCGACCGTCTCCTCGAACGCAACCTCGGCGCGGGGATCGGGCTCAGGCTCCGGGGCGGGGGCGACTGCCGGCTCGGGCTCCTGCGTAGCGGGCGCCTCCGGGTCCTGGCCACGCTGGGCGGCCTCAGTCTTGCGGAAGAGCTCCGCGAGCGGGCCCTCACGCATGCTCGCGCGCTTTCGCGCCATCGAGCACCTCCTTCGCGAGATCGCGGTATGCCTGGGCCGCGGGGCCAGTCGGGTCGTAGCGCAGCACGGAGCTGCCCTTCACCGGCGCCTCGGCGTAGCGGACGGTCTTGCGGATGCGCGTGTCGAAGACGAGGTCGCCGAAGTGCTCCTCCAGGATCTCGATGGCCTCGCGTGCGTGGAGCGTGCGTCCGTCGTACATCGTCGGAACGATGCCCTGGACACGGACGTTCGGGTTGAGGTTCTCGCGCACCATGGCCAGTGTGTTCTCGAGCTGAACGAGGCCGCGCAGCGACAGGTACTCGCATTGAACCGGGACGATGACGCCGTGAGCTGCAACGAAGGCGTTGATGGTAAGGAGGCCGAGGGACGGCGGGGTGTCGATGAGGATGTAGTCGTAGCGCTCGCGCACCTCGACGAGCGCCTTGTCGAGCGCGCGCTCACGTCCGATCATCGACGAGAGCGAGAGCTCCGCGCCCGCAAGGTCGATCGACGAGACGGCGATGTCGACCTCGACCGTGTGGATCACGTCCGAGATCGGAACCCGATGGACGAGCACGTCGAACATCGAGCGCTCGATTGCGTCCGGGTTCATGCCCTGGCTCATCGTCAGGTTCCCCTGCGGGTCGAGATCGATGAGGAGGATGCGATGCCCGAGCTCGCTCAGCGCGACGCCGAGGTTGAGCGTCGTCGTCGTTTTCGCGACGCCGCCCTTCTGGTTCGCGAAGGCGATGATGTCGGCCATCACCTGCTCCCGGGTCTCGGGAGCGTCGGACGGCTCCGGAACGGCCTGCAGATGAGGTGCCGTCTCGTCGGACACGTCGGGAGATGCCTCCTCGATGGTCGGATCGGGACGCGACGCGGACCGCGGGCGGATGCGAGAGAGTCCCATGGCCGCCTCACCTTCAAGTCCATCGTCGAAACTCCTTCAACCGCGCGAAAATCGACGGCTCACGGTAGCCGACCGGTGCGGCTGGACCCGCAGCCGCGGCGTACTCGCCGCTAGAGCTTGATGGGAAACGGAGCGACCGCGGCCGCGAAGCGGCCGCGCTTTAGGTCCTGTGCCCTTCCGCGCGACCGGAAATCCCCATTCGGGGATTCCGGTCTTGCGCACAAACTAGTCCTCGCCTTCCCAGTAGTCGACGGGCTCGCCGAGGCGCGCCGTGAGCCCGAGCCCGATGAAGAAGACCTTGCCCGAGCGCGGGTAGTAGCACATGTCGTTCGGGTCTCTCGTGCCGTACATGAGCACGGTCATGCCGCCCTCACCGCCGCGAAACGCGTGGGCAACGCTCGTGCCCGCCGGTCGGGAAACGACGGATCCGCGCCGAACGGGTTGCTCGCTCATGACCGGGCTCGAGGCGACCGTCTCTTTCTCCCAGAGCAGCAGCGAGCCCTCGCCGTCGAGGACGATGAAGATCTCCTCCTCAGCCGAGTGGCAATGCGGCGGCGCGTTCAGCTTGCCCGGCAGGACCTCCGAGTGCCGCAGGCCGGTGCGCTGCGAGCCGGCACGCCCGCCGAGGTCGCGAATCCGGCGGCCGACCGTCTCGCCGTCGCGCTCGACGGGCTCGGTGTCGTCGAGGTGAAGGATGTTGGCGGGACGCTCTTCGCGCAGCTCGAACTCGGGCGGCCCGGCTTCGGACTCGCGCTTCCAGGGGTGGTCCTCCTCGGCGCCGACCGGCGCCCAGGTCTCTCCCAGCCAGGCGACGCCCGCGCGGGGAAGCCAGGTCGCGCCCGCCGGGTAGATGCGCTGCCCGTACGCGAGCACGTCCAGCCCGTCCTCCCCTGCCTGGAGGGTGTGGGCGTTCTCCGACGGCAGGTGGACGATGCAGTCGCCCTCGCGCACCGCGTAGCCGACGGTCTCCTCGCCTTCCCACTGGACGGACGTCCCCGAGCCACCGAGGACGTAGAAGATCTCCTCCTCCGCGCCCTCGAGATGGAGCGGCGTCGACCACATGCCGGGGTCCACCTGGATCCGCTTCACGCCCACCGTCCGCGAGTCGCGTCCGCTCAGGCTCTGCCAGGTGCCGGCGATGTGGCCACGCTCGGCACGCCACGTGGGCCGGTCGTCCCAGTGCGAGATCACACGGCGATCATGTCAGCCTCGAGCGCCGACCGCAGTCCTTCGACCGCGCTCTCTCCGGCATCACCTCCCTCCGTCTTCGACCACTCCTCTGCCTCCCCCAGCAGCGCTCGAAGCTCGACGAGAAGGTCGGATGCAGCGGCACCGTCCCGGTCGAGTGCCTCGATCCGCTCCAGTCGTTCGAGCACTGCCTTCGACTCCTCCATGGAGCGACGGTAGCCGGGCAACGCTCACACGCGAGTAACGATTCAGCGCCGATTTTGCGCCCGCCGCGCGCCGGACGCGCTACACGGCCTCGGCCCACGCCGCGGGCCTCCGCGGCAGGCCGAGTAGCTCGCGGTCGAGCTCGTGCACGAGCTCTCCGCGGTCGCGCGCCCTGAGCGTCGCGACGAGGGCCTTGCGAGCCGCCTCGCTTGCGGCCGGGCCTGCGGCTTCGCCACCCGCCAACGCGACCAGGTGGCCGTGCAGCTCCTCGCGTGCGGCGCCGTCGTCGGCGAGCAGCACGGCGCAACGAAGCGGCCATGTCTCCCCGAGCAGTGACGCGAGCGAGGCGCGAATCTGCTCCGAGCGGAACGGCTCGTTCTGGAAGAGCGAGAGCTCCCAGCGGTCGAGCGCCTCTGCCAGCGCCGGATCGCCATCCGCGTTCCCGAGCGCGGCCAGCACCTCGACTGCGATCGGCGTTCGAAACGCGTCCAGTCTCGAAGGCTCGCCGGGCGGCTCCGTCGCCGCGATCGGAAGAACGGGCCGGACACCGTACGGCCGACCGTCCAGAGTCTCGAACAACACCGGCCCCGCCGCCAGAGCGGCAGCGGTGGTCAGCCGGATCGCGCTCACCGCGTCCGCGATCTCCGCCGGCGCGTCCGGAAGCTCGCCGCCCGCCTCGAGCTCGACCTGCAGCTCGAGCACGCAGTAGCGGTCCGGCTCGCGCGCGAAGCCCTGCGGGAGCAACCCTCGAGACTCGGGCCAGTGTGTCGAGAGCTCCCCTGGTTGCCACAGGCGGACCGTCAGCCCTGGCGCGAGCTCCGTCTCACGCGCAACCGACAGACCCGTCAGCGGAGCGACGACCGCATACCTCCTGCGCTCGCCAAAGAGCGACGACTCGAGCTCGGCGTACGCGCGCTCGAAGGCCTCGTCGTCCCAGTCGAACCCGCCGCACGCCTCGGCAGTCGACACGACCAGCCCGAGGAGCACCGTGCGGAAGAGCGAGTCCTCCTCGCTCACCTGCGACCCCGCATGGGCCCGCGCGTAGATCGCCGCGGCAGGCTCCCGCTGGAGCTCCTCGATCGCGAGCGTCGCATCTTCCCGCGCTCGCAGCATCGGCTCGCGCTCCTCGATGAACGACCTCACCAGCGGGCGGAGCTCGTACAGCGCGGGCCCACGCCGCTGGACGTGCTCCTCGAAGGCGAAGGGCAGCTCCGCCCCCTCCTCCAGCTCGCGGCCGAGGACCACGAACGCACCGAGGACGAAGCCTCGGAGCATCGGGTACAGGTGCGGCGCGCGCACGACCACGACTCCGGTTACGCGCCGGGCAGCACTCTTCCTTCTCTCGGACCTCTCCTACGGCCGCAACACCGCGCGCCGAGGACCTGCGAGGAAGCCGGAGTCGACGAGCAGCTGCATCGCCTCCGTCTCCACCACGGGCCGGCCGTCGAAGCGCTCGACCGCGAGCCGCTTCGCGGCGCCGCCGCGCACGTGGGCGACGAGAGCGCCGAGCGCGAGCCTGAGCCACGCCTCCTCCGGCTCGACGAGCGGGACGAGCGAGCGTCCGCCGCGCTCCACAAACAAAGCCGCCTCGCCGTCGATGAGCACCACCCAGGCTCCCGCCACACGCGCGGCCCGCGCGCCTGCCCGCCGCGGCCAGGGCAACGCGGCGCCGTACGGCTGCGCAGGATCGGCCGCAGCGAGAACGAGAACATGCGGCTCGTCCCCGGACGCGCGTGCCGAGCGGAGCTCGCGCAGCCGCTCGACCGCGCCCGGCAACGCGAACTGCGCGCCGCCAAGCCCTTCCACGAAATACCCGCGCCGGCAAATGCCGAGCGTCTCGAGCGCGCGCAGCTCGCCGTAGACCGCGCCGTACCCGCCCCGGATGCCCTCGCCGCGAACGCCGTCCCGCGTGACGATGCCTTGCCGCTCGAGCAGGAGCTCGGCGAGTGCGCGGCGGTCGGCGCCGCTCTCCGCCTCGAAGAGGCGCGAGGCGAGCGACCACCGTCCCTGCGTCGGCGAGGCGACGACAGCGCGCGTCCGCGTGAACCGTCGCCGCGCACGCTCGGGTCGCGGCGCCTGGTAGCGCCGGCTCGCGCGCAGCGGCGCCCAGGAGTCGTTGGTCACCTCGCCCGACCAGACGAGATCCCAGAGCGCGGGAAGCGCGTCGGCCGGCGCGAGCTCGGTGGCGGCGAGCAGATCGGCCCAGAACACCGCGCCGCCGCGAAGCGCCGACCGGACTGCCACATGCGCATCGCCATCCGGCGGCGTCTCGGAGTGCGGCGGACCGAGGAACGGCGCGTCCTCGCGGAAATACATGGCGACCCGGTCGAGCCCGACGCCGACCCACACGACATCGCCCGAAGCGCAGAGCGCGTCGAGGTCGGCCGGGCGGTAGCCGGGCACCCGCCGAGGCAGGACGTCGCTCTCCCACAGCGTCACCGGGAGCGCGAGACCCTGCAGCGGCACCAGCGCCTCTCGCAGCGACTGGCGCCGGCCGATCCCGTGCCAGGCCGGGAGGAAGCGGCCGAGCGAGGCCTGGTCGGCCGGCTCGACCTCGCGGCGGAGCGTCGCGAGCGTCGCGCGCCGGATGCGCCGCAACACATCCGGATCGCACCACTCGCGCTCCGTGCCGCCGGGCCGGAGCTCCCCGCGAACGAGCTTCTCGTCGCGCTCGAGCGCCGCGAGCTCGGGCTCGACGAGGCTCGCCTCGAGCCCGAACCGTCCCGCGGCCTCTGCTGTCGTGAAGGGAACGCTCGTACGCGCATGCCGGCGGAGAAGCACCGACAGGGCGCCGTCGACCGGATCCAGGAACGCCTGCGGCACTCCACCCGGCGGGACGACGCCCAGCGCATCCCGGAGCAGACCCGCGTCCTCAGCGGCCAGAAGCGGCTCCAGCTCCCCGTGCCGAAGCCGAAGCGCCCGCCGCTCGCGCAGCAACGTCTCCGCGAACCCGCCGTCGTACTCGCCCTCGAAGAGCGGCCCCGCCCGGCGCAACAGATCGTGCAGCTCGTCCGCGTTCCGCGGCGTCGGCCGGAGCGACGCCTCGACGTCTGCGACCGCACCGGCGTCGAGCAGCTCGCGCAGCTCCTCCACGCCCATCAGCTCCCGGAGCAGCCCACGGTCGAGCGAGAGCGCCTGCGCGCGCCGCTCTTCGGGCGGCGTGTCGTCCTCGTACATGTACGTCGCGACGTAGTCGAAGAGGAGCGATGAGGCGAACGGTGATGCGGACGCGGTCTCGATCTCCACGAGGTCGAGCTCCCGCGTCTGGATCCCGCCGAGGATCTTCCTCAGCGCCGGCAGGTCGAACACGTCCTGCAGCACCTCGCGGTACGTCTCGAGCACGATCGGGAACTGCGGGTAACGCCGCGCGACCTGAAGCAGGTTCTGCGCCTTCAGCCGCTGCTGCCAGAGCGGCGTTCGCTGGCCGGGCCGCCGCCGCGGGATGAGCAGCGCGCGCGACGCGTTCTCGCGGAAGCGCGCGCCGAAGAGCGCGGACTGCGCGAGCTCGCCGAGCAGGAGATCCTCGACGTCGTCCGGCTCCAGCATGAGGTCGGCTACGGGAGGCGGAACGTCGGAGTCGGGAAAATGCAGCGCGATCCCGTCGTCCGACCAGATCGACTGCGCCTCGATCCCGAGCGCGTCGCGCAGCCGCGCGGCGAGCGCCATCGCCCACGGCGCGTGCACGCGACCGCCGAACGGCGTGAGGATGCAGACCCGCCAGTCGCCGATCTCGTCGCGGAAGCGCTCGACCACGATCGAGCGGTCGGACGGGACGACTCCGGTCGCGCCTTCCTGCTCGCGCAGGAAGGTTACGAGGTTCTTCGCGGCGCGCTGATCGAGGTGGTACTCGGCTTGGAGGGTCCTCAGCCGCTTTCTCGTCGCTCATTGCGACGAGAAAGCGGCTAGTGCGCCCGATCCGCTCGCCGAGCTCCGCCGGCCGCCCCACTCCCTCGCCCTTCCAGAACGGCGCAACCCCTGGGACACCGGGCGCCGGCGAGACCAGCACGCGATCGCGCGTGATGTCCTCGATCCGCCAGGTCGACGCGCCGAGCAGGAACGTCTGCCCCTCGCGCGCCTCGTACACCATCTCCTCGTCGAGCTCGCCGACCCGGCCGCCGCCGTCCGCGAGGTGGACGCCGAAGAGCCCGCGGTCGGGGATCGTGCCCGCGTTCGTGACGGCGAGCTTGCGCGCGCCCGACCGTCCACGAACGACGCCCGCCGTGCGATCCCACACGATCCGCGGCCGCAGCTCCGCGAACTCGTCCGAGGGATAGCGCCCGGCGAGCATGTCGAGCACGTTCTCGAGCTGCGCGCGCGAGAGATCGGCGAACGGGTAGGCGCGCTGCACGAGCTCGTGCAGCTCGTCGACCGCGACCTCCTCGTCGGCGCAGATCGCGACGATCTGCTGCGCGACGACGTCGAGGGGATTCCGCGGGATGCGCGTCTCCTCGATCGCGCCCTCGCGCATCGCCTGCGCCACCACCGCCGATTCGAGCAGGTCGGCGCGGAACTTGGGGAAGATGCGCCCGCGCGAGACCGACGCGAGGTCGTGACCGGCGCGTCCGACCCGCTGGAGCCCGCGCGCGACCGACTTCGGGCTCTCGACCTGGATCACGAGGTCGACCGCGCCCATGTCGATCCCGAGCTCGAGCGAGGAGGTCGCGACCAGGCATGGGATCTGCCCCGCCTTGAGCAGCTCCTCGACGAGGAAGCGCTGCTCGCGCGCGAGCGAGCCGTGGTGCGCGCGCGCGATCTCCTCCTCCGCGAGCTCGTTCAGCCGCAGGGCGAGGCGCTCGGCGAGCCGGCGGTTGTTGACGAAGACGATCGTCGAGCGGTGCTGCCGGACGAGCTCGAGGATCGCCGGGATAGATCGACGGCCAGATCGACCGGCTCGACTGCTCCACGCCCTGACCCCATCTGCGACGCCGTCGGCAAGCGGCGGCACCGAGAGGTCCGCGGTCGAGCCGAGCTCGCGCATGTCCTCGAGCGGAACGACGACCTCGAGGTCGAGCTCCTTCCGCGAGCCGGCGTCGACGAGCTCGATGTCACGGCTCGTGCCCGCGACGAAGCGGCCGATCTCGGCCAGCGGACGCTGAGTCGCAGAGAGGCCGATGCGCTGGAACGGCCGCTCGACGAGCGCCTCCAGCCGCTCGAGCGAGAGCGCGAGATGCGCTCCGCGCTTCGACCCGGCGATGGCGTGCACCTCGTCGAGGATCACGGTCTCGATCCCGCGCAGGTTCTCGCGCGCCTGCGAGGTGAGGAGCAGGAAGAGCGACTCCGGGGTCGTGATGAGGATGTCGGGCGGCGTCTTCAGCATCCGCCGCCGCTCCTCGGCCGGCGTGTCGCCGGTGCGTACGGCGACGCTGAGCTCCGAGCGCAGACCCGCGAGCGGCCCGCGCAGATTCCGCTCGATGTCGTAGTTCAGCGCCTTCAGCGGCGAGACGTAGAGGAGCCGCAGCCCTTCACCGGGCGCGTCGTTCAGCCGGTCGATCCCGATGAGGAACGCGGCGAGCGTCTTCCCCGACCCGGTCGGCGCCTGGATGAGGACATGCCCTCCGCGCGCGATCGCCGGCCAGCCGGCGCTCTGCGCGGGCGTCGGCCCCTCGAACGCGCGCTCGAACCAGGCTCTCGTTCCCGCGGAGAAGACGTCGAGAGCAGCCATGAGCCCAGGGTAACTAGCTCAATAGGTCACATTCAGGGCGAGCCGGAGCCCCCGCCGTCTAGGAGGGCTCGTGCGCGGGCTCGTTCGCCCACGCGAGGAGCTTCCACGCGCTCTCCGGAGTCTCGCGGACGAAGACACGGAGGTTGAGAAAGGACTTCGTACCCTCGGCTGTATCCATCTCGACGACGCACGTGACGACCGCGCGGCAGTCGCCGAGGAACGAGATCGAGTCGACGCTGGTACGCCGCTCGGCACTCGCGGTCACGCCGGCGAGATAGGCCGCGCGGTCGTCGAGCCGCTTCCCGTCGGCTCGCCGCATCGCGAACGCGGGCGCGAGCAGCTCCTGGAAGAACTCCGAGTCACCACGCGTCTCGGCATGCGCGATCTCGATGTTCAGGGCGCGAAGACCTTCAGCGTCCGAACGCACATCGCACACCGTGGCGCGTGGCGGCCGCTGGCACATCCCCCATCTCGGCCTGGGCCGACCGAGCAGACGCAGCTACGATCTACGAGCTTGGCGGAGGCCCTCTACTTCACGGACTCGGACGAGGCGAACGAGCTCATCGCCAAGGACCCGCTCGCGCTCCTGATCGGGTTCGCGCTCGACCAGCAGGTGACGGTGCAGACCGCGTTCTCCGGGCCGCTCAAGCTGAAGCAGCGCCTCGGCGGCGCGCTCGACCCGGCGAAGATCGTCGCCATCGATCCCGCCGAGCTCGAAGCGATCTTCCGGCAGAAGCCCGGCATCCACCGCTTCCCGGGCGCGATGGCGCGGCGCGTGCAGGAGCTCTGCGCCGTGCTGCTCGAGGACTACGGCGGCGACGCCGAGCGCATCTGGACTGAGGCGACGGACGCCGCCGACCTGGCGCGGCGCATCGGCGCGCTCCCCGGCTTCGGGGTCATGAAGATCTCCGGGCTCGGCTCGGTGCTCGCGCTGCGCTTCGGCGTGGAGGCCGCCTCCGACCTCGTTCCCTCGTTCCCGTCCCTCGGAGGCGTCGACTCGCCCGAGGCGCTCGCCGACTACCAGGCGAAAAAACGGGCGGACAAGGCAGCCCGCAAGGCGCAGGTTCAGGCAGCGACTAAGTAGGCGGGCAGGGGACTCCGCTGCCGCTCTTGGTCGGCAGGTCCCATTCCATGAAGATCACGTCCCCGAGCGTCACCCCCTTGACCAGCGGGAGTCGGTCGGGGTCGCCGGAGTCGGCTTTCATGCTGAAGGCAGCGGGGCTGTAGCCGTTCGGCGGGAAGTCATCCATCCCCAGCAGCCCCATGCGCATGTACGAGTCGGCAACGAGCTGCGCGCAGAAGTACGTCCCGAAGAACAGCGATCCCCGGTCCTGGCCCGCGAGGAAGTTCATGCCGAGACCGGAAACGTCGGGGTCGCCGATCGGTCCCGCGGGGAACAGCTGGCCGTCGACACGATTGATGAACGTGCGCAAGGCCGCGAACTGGTCGTCGGACACGCCCGACGTGAGCTGACGGAGCCAGAACCCCTTTACGTCCACCTTCGTCGCGTAGTAGGCGAGAACGTCGTCCAGCACCGACACGCGACATCCGTTGTGGACGGCGGTCGGGTACATCCTGTTGTCGGAATCCGTCTCCGCGTACGGATCCTTGAAGCAGTCTCCGCCACCGGGTGCGTCCCACAGAAAGAGACCGCCGCCCGGATACTTTGCCTTGTCCTTGTCGTTCACCACCATCCCGACGTGGGAGTACGGCGGCCAGCCCTCCTCTTCCTCAAGCTTCTCGATCATCACGCCGGCGGGAGAGGTGCCGTGGAGGAAGATGATGTCTCCGGTACCGAGCTTCGAGCGCTGTTGCGTGTAGGGCACGGAGGGGGACGTCGGCGGGATGGTCATTGCGACTCCTTTCGGTTGGGATCGGGCACGGGCGTACCGGCTTCGCGTTCAGAGGTTGCGGGCGGCGCGGTCGTCGCAAGCGTCGGAGCGTCTTCCTCGTCGGGCACCCAGCCCGCGAGGCGAAGGCCGCGGAAGAACTCCTCGACGGGGCCGTCGGGGATCGATGCGAAGACCGCGCGGAACGTCGCGACGGACATGTTCGGCCAGATGCGCAACGTGTCCGCAAGAGCCGCCCGGGCGCGAGGCAGGTCGCCGACGAGCGCGGATGTCGCGGCGATGTTCGAGAAAGCCGTCGCCGATGCGAACTCCGGGTCGATCTCCAGCGCCTGCTCGCTCGCCGCGCGCGACTCCTCGTACCGGCGCGCGTTGAAGAACACGACGGCCTTGCCTGCATGGAACGTCCAGAGCTGCGGATCCTTGGGGCTCAGGCGAATCGCAACGTCCAGCTCACGCAGCCCGTCCTCGGTCCGACCCGCGATGCCGAGGAACTGGCCGAGGAGCGAGCGCGCGACGGGCATGCTGGGGTTCAGCTCGACCGCCCGGCGAAGATTTACGAGCACTTCGTCGCGCTTGCCCTGCACCGAGCACGCGAGTGACCGGAACAGGTAGCCGTTGGCGTCCATGGGGTCGCAGGCGACCGCGCGTTCGGCATGCTCGACGAGCAGGCGCTGGTCCTTCACGCGATCGGTCGTCCACTGGAGCTGAAGCATCCGGTAGTGCCCGTTCGCGAGGTATGCGTGGGCGAAGCCCGATGCCGGATCGAGCTGGACGGCCCGGGTGAGCAACTCGATGGCCTGCTCGCAGTCCCCACGGGTCGGGCGGCGGAGGTGCCAGAGGCCGCGGAGGGCGTAGTCCCACGCCGACAGGTCGCCGGGAGCCTGGCGCATCGCGCGCTCGGACATGTCCTTGAGGAGCTCCGGCCGGAGCGCGACGGAGATGGCCTGCGCAATCTCGTCACCGGTCTCGAACGCGTCGTCGAGCGTCGTGTTCCAGCGGTCCGCCCAGATGTGCTTGCCGCTCCGCGCATCGAGCAGCTGCGCAGAGATCCTCACGCGCTCGCCGGACTTGCGCAGGCTGCCCACAACGAGGTACTCCGCGCCAAGCTCCTCGCCGACCGCGGCAGGCTCGACCGTCCGGCCTTTGTACGTGAAGGTCGAGTTCCGGGCGATGACGGGGAACTGGTGCCACATGGCGAGGGTCGTGATGAGGTCCTCGGTCATCCCGTCGGCGAGGTATTCGGCATCCGCGTCACCCTCGGCTGTCTCGAACGGCAGGACCGCGATCGCAGGCCACGCGGAGCTCTTCGGCGGAGCCGGCACCTCCTGGCCCGGCACGTCCACGAAGAACGCGTGGATCGGGTGGGGGATGTTCTTGACGAACTGAGGACCGATGTCCTCGAGCGGCGGCGCGTCGTCCAGCTCCTGTCGAACGAGCTCCGATATGCAAATGCCGCCTGGGCGAGCGAGGCGCTCGAGACGCGCGGCGATGTTGATTCCGGAGCCGTAGATCCGATCGCTGTCGACGACGACCTCGCCGCTGTGCATCCCCATCCGGAACTGCATCCGGTCGTCGGGCGCGTACTGCTGGTTCGTCTCCTGCACGAAGGCCTGGAACCGAAGCGACGCGTCGAGCGCGGAGGCGGCGCTGCCGAACTCGAACAGGAGGTTGTCGCCGGGAGAGTCCACCAGCCGGCCGCCCTGGTCGACCGCGATCTGCTCCGCCCCATCCCGGAAGACCTTGATCGCGTGGATCGTGGCCAGCTCGTCCACCGCCATGAGCCGGCTGTAGCCCGCTGCGTCGGCACTCACCAGCGTGGCCTTTCGACGCTCGACCGCCGTCACCACCATTGCGCCCGTTCCCGCTCCCTCGATCGCGAAACCCCGACCCGCCCAAACCCGTATGCGGCGGAGTCTGCTCCACCAGGCGACTGCGTGCAATGCAGGTCCGAGCCGTTCTTCACGGGCGCGCCCCTTCGGCCGGACGTAGCCTGTGAGCTTGACCGAGGGCGTTACCGACACCGTGACCGCCGTTTCCGGGGCGATCGAGATCACGACTCTCCGCGACGGTGGCCAGCGCCCGGCCGAGGTCGCACGGCGGCTCGGCGACTTCATCGCGAAGGCGGAGCGCACCCTCGAGCTCGCGGTCTACGACGTCCGCTTCGAGACAGCCGCCGGAGGGCTCGTGCTCGCGTCCGTGCTCGCCGCGGTACAGCGTGGGGTCACCGTCCGGCTTCTCTACAACGTCGCGCACCCCGGCCCGATCCCGGTTCCGCCGCCGCCGGAGACCGCGCCCGAGGCGATCGAGTCGCTTCCGGTCCCGACCCGCGGCGTGGCCGGGATCCCCGATCTCATGCACCACAAGTACGTCGTGCGAGACCGCGACTCCGTCTGGACGGGCTCCACGAACTGGACGGACGACTCGTGGTCGCGCCAGGAGAACGTGATCGTGACGATCACGTCCTCCGACATCGCCTACGCGTACACGCTGACATTCGACCAGCTCTGGGAGAGCGGCCGCGTGGCGCACACGGGCGCGGATCCCCGCCCGGAGAGCGTCGACGGCGCGCGCGTCCGCGCCTGGTTCTGCCCCGAGCACGGCGAGGCGCTCTCCCACCGCGTCGCGAAGCACATCGGGAACGCAAAGCAACGCGTGCGCATCGCGTCTCCCGTGCTCACCGCGGGCCCGATCCTCGCGACGCTCGTCGAGGTCGTGAACGAGCGCCGCTGCGACGTGCGCGGGATCGTCGACGACACCCAGGTCGACCAGGTCTTCCACCAGTGGCGGACGAACGGCGTCAGCGACTGGAAGATCCCGCTGCTCCGCCGCATCCTCGAGGGTGCCGCGTTCAGCGGCAAGGAAACGATCCCGTGGACGCCGGAGTCGGTGCACAACTTCATGCACGCGAAGCTCGTGGTCGCGGACGACACGACCTTCGTCGGCAGCTTCAACTTCTCCCGCTCGGGCGAGCAGAACGCCGAGAACGTGCTCGAGATCAAGGATGCGGCGATCGCGGACAACCTTGCCGGCTACGTCGACGAGCTCCGCGAGCTGTACCCGCCGGCGACACCTCCCGCCTGAGCCGCCGCCGGCCGGCGCGATCCGTACCGAATGCTTACGGGCACGTCACAGATCGCTCAAGGAATCGCAACGTCTCGGTGGCTGACTCAAGTCGGCACTCGTCTCCTGGGGAGGTTTCGACGTGAAAGCACTCGTTCTCATCGTGGCGGCGGGGGTCGTGACCTTCCTGGCGTCGTTCTTCGGCCCGGCCGCGCTCGCCGGCAAGCCCGGCCCCGACGGATCGGACGTCAGGCGCGGCGACCTCCGCGGCGTCAACTTCGTCGAGACCTGCCGCTTCAGCCACAGCGCGCCGGACGACCCGATCGTCTTTCCCGGGCAGGCCGGCGCATCCCACGACCACACGTTCGTCGGGAACCGCTCGACTGACGCGTCGTCGACGTACGAGTCCCTCCGCTCGTCGGCGACGAGCTGCACGAGGCGCGCCGACACGGCCGGCTACTGGGTGCCGACCCTGCTCCAGAACGGGACGGCGGTGCACCCGATGGGCGCGACGATCTACTACCGGCGCGGCACGCTGGCGCCGGTGACGGCGTTCCCGAACAACCTCCGGGTGATCGCCGGCGACGCGAAGGCGACCTCGCCGCAGGATCGCCGCGTCACGTTCTGGAGCTGCGGCGTGATGTCGGGTGTTCCCCCGTCGACGACCGTGCCGACCTGCCCGAGCACGCGCGGCTCGTTCCTGCGCCTGCACGTCCGGTTCCCGAGCTGCTGGGACGGTGCGAGCCTCGACAGCGCCGACCACAAGAGCCACATGGCCTACGCCATGGGACGACGCTGCCCGTCGACGCATCCGGTGCCCGTGCCCGCGATCACGCAGATCTACCGCTACCCGACTCGCGGCGGGGACGGGTTCACGCTCGCCTCCGGCGCGCAGTTCAGCGCGCACGCGGACTTCCTCAACGCGTGGAGGCCGGCGGCACTCAGGCGGCTCGTCGACGAGTGCTTGAACGCCCTCGTCCACTGCGGCCGCAGGTAACCCGAGAGAGAACGGCCGCGCTCCGGCGGTGCGGGCGCGGCCGTGACCCCCTGTTTATGATCCGCGCGATGGAGGGGGCTCCGAGCCTGCGCCTTCTGGGCGCGCTCGCTGCATTGCTCTGCGCAGTCGCCCTGGCCGCGCCGGCGGCAGCGGAGGTCTCGCAGCGCCCGGAGTGCTACGGCGAGCGGGCCACCATCGTCGGGACCATGGGCGCCGACACGCTGATGGGGACTCCGAGGCGCGACGTCATCGTCGGGCTCGCGGGAGCCGACACGATCCAGGGCGGCGGCGACGACGACATCGTGTGCGCCGGCGACGGCGACGACTCCGTGTCCGGCGGCGCCGGAGACGACAGCATCTCGGGCGAAGCCGGAGACGACTCCATCGACGGGGGCTCCGGAAACGCGGACGAGGCCTTCTACGTCGACTCGCCGAACCGTGTGCGTGGCGATCTGATCGCGGGCCGGGTGACCGGCTGGGGCTCGGACGAGCTGACGGCCGTGGAGGACCTGACGGGCTCGGAGCTCGCCGACCGGCTGATCGGAGACGACGCGGAGAACCTGCTCGACGGTCGCGAGGGCGCGGACATCCTCCGCGGTGGGAGCGACGAGGACCTCCTCGACGGCGACGCGGGCAACGACCTCCTCGACGGCGGCTCCGGGTTCGACGTGGTGCTCTTCGACTTCGCGCCGAACGAGATCGTCGCCGACCTCGGCAAGCGACGCGCGACCGGCTGGGGCCGCGATCGCCTCCGCTCGATCGAGGACCTGAACGGCTCCAAGTTCGGGGACACGCTGATCGGGAACGGCGGTGAGAACATCATCTCCGGGCGGGCCGGCAACGACCTCCTGGTCGGCGCGGGCGGCGACGACGAGCTCGAGGGGGAAGCGGGCGCAGACACGCTCGAGGGCGGCCCCGGACGCGACGAGCTCAGGGGCGGCCGCGGGCGGGACACGCTCGACGGCGGCACCGGCAACGACGTCTGCAGGACCGGCGAGCGCCAGATCGCCTGTCCGTAGTTGTGCGCAGAGCGGGATCCGCACGCGCGGATCCCGCTTGTGCGCAAGATCCGGAATCCGCTCGCGCGGATTCCGGATCGCGCGACAACCTTGGCGCGCGTAAACCCCTAAAGGCGTCCGCTTCGCGGCCGCTGTCGTTGCCCGACGCTCAACCGCTCGGTAGCCGAACAGGCGACGCCGGCGAGGGGCAGGAGCCGTTGCGTCGGCATCTCGCCCGGCGCGCGCAGGTGGCAGACGTTGCATCTTCGGCGACGAGCGCCTAGATTCGGCGGCGCGGACGAGGAGGCGCGCGCGAAGACGAGGAAACGGCTGTGTCGATAGCGCCGGAAGCCCTGGTTTCTCCGGAGATCGGAGCCACGCGGCCGCTCGCGCTGTTCTGGCAAAGGCTTTGGTCGGACCCGATCGCGCTCTTCGCGGTCGGCTTCCTGACCGTCGTCGTCCTGGCCGCAGTTCTCGCCGGACCGATCACGAGCCTCGTCGCGCACCCGCCGAACGCGCAGTACACGGATCGGCTCGATCCTGAGTTCGGCACGCCCACGGGGCCCTCGCGAGAGTTCCTCTTCGGCGTCGACACCGTCGGCTCCGACGTCTTCTCGCGTGTGCTCTACGGAGCACGCGTCTCGTTGCTCGTCGCCGTCGTCGGGACGGGCATCGCGATGGTCATCGGGACGACCCTCGGCACGATCGCCGGTTACTACCGCGGGATCATCGACACCGTCATCTCGCGGACGGTGGACGTGATGCTCGCGTTCCCCCTCCTGCTCCTCGCGCTCGGCATCGCGTCGGCCTGCTCCTTGGGACAGGGATGCGCGGGCGGGCTCATCGAGCCCGGAATGACGACGATCATCGGGATCGTCGTCCTCTTCGGCTGGACCTACTTCGCCCGCCTGGCACGCGGGCAGGTGCTCTCGCTCCGGGAGAAGGAGTTCGTCGAAGCCGCTCGGGCGACGGGTGCGGGAGATCTCGCGATCATCGGTCGGGAGATCCTCCCCAACCTCGTGACGCCGATCGTCGTCTACGCGGCGCTCGTGATCCCGCAGGTGATCCTCCTCGAGGCGGCCCTCTCGTTTCTCGGCGTCGGGATCAACCCACCGCAGGCGAGCTGGGGTCAGATGATCGCGGATGCGACGCCGCTCTTCGACTCGGCGTGGTGGTACTTCCTCTTCCCCGGGCTCGCCCTCGTCCTCACGGTTCTCGCGTTCAACCTCCTCGGCGAGGCGGTCCGCGACGCCCTCGACCCCCACATCTCCAGGACCTGACGAGATCTGTCCCCGAAAGGAGAAAGACACATGGCACTTCCAGGCAAACGCGCGGTTCTCGCGCTCGCGGCGATCGCGGGCGTAGGGCTGCTCGTCGCAAGTACCGGGAGCGGCGCGAGCGAGCAGCGCAAGCGCGGTGGGACGCTCGACATCCTCGCCGCGGGCGACGTCGACTACATGGACCCGGGTCAGGCGTACTACTCCTTCAGCTTCCAGGTGCTGAAGCCCGTGCACCGCGCCCTCTACTCCGTCCCCGCGAACGCCTTCAACGCGGTACCGGACCTCGCCGCCGGGGCACCGCAGGTATCGGGCGACGGCAAGACCGTCACCGTGAGGATCAAGCGGGGAATCCGCTACAGCCCGCCGCTGAGCCGCGAGGTGGTCGCCGCCGACGTGAAGTACGCGATCGAGCGCGCGTTCGCGGCGAGCCTCGCGAACTCCTACGCCTACGCGTACTTCGCGGTGATCAAGGGCTCACCGGCGAAGCCGCCCAAGACGCCGAAGCCCATCTCGGGCATCACCACACCGGACAAGTACACGGTCGTGTTCAAGCTCAAGGAAGTGCAGGGCGCCTTCACCGACGCGCTCGTAATGCCGATCACCGCGCCGGTCCCGAAGGACTACGCGGCGAAGTACGACAACAAGACCACGAGCGACTACGCGTTCCACCAGGTCGCGACAGGCCCGTACATGGTCGCGAACAACTCGGCGGGCAACGTCAAGGGGATCGGCTATACGCCCGGCCGGCTCATCCGGCTCGTCAGGAACCCCAACTGGAACGCGCGGACGGACTTCCGGCCGGCTTACCTCGACCAGATCGACATCCGCGAGGGGTTCACCGACAGCACCGTCGCCTCGAGGCAGATCCTGAACGGCTCCGCCGATCATGCGGCGGACTTCGGACCGCCGCCGGCGATCATCAAACAGGTCACCAGCACGTCGAGATACAAGGACAACATGTACGGCTGGCCGCTCGGCACGACGTACGTGGGGCTGAACACGCAGAAGAAGCCGTTCGACGACCTCAACGTCAGGCGCGCGGCGACATTCGTCCTCGACCGCAACGCAATGCGGCTGGCCCAAGGCGGCCCGCTCACCGGACCCATCGCGACGCATTTCATCGGCCCCGACTTCAGGGGCAAGGGGTTCGAGGCGGGAGGTGGGTTCGAGTACAACCCGTTCCCGAGCCCCGGCTTCAAGGGCAGCGTGGCGAAGGCGAAGGCCGAATTGCGCAAGGCGGGGTTTGCCAACGGCACGTATACGGGCCCGGCAATCACCGCCGTCGTCTCGAACGTCCCGACCGCGGTGAACCAGGGCAAGGTCCTCGCCGCGAGCCTCGCCAAGATCGGGTTCAAGGTGAACGTCAAGGCGGTTACGACGAACGCGATGTACACGCAGTTCTGCGGCGTCCCCGCGAAGCAGCCGGAGATCTGCCCGAGCGTCGGCTGGTTGCCGGACTTCAAGGATCCGGTGACGCTCCTCGACGTGACCTTCAACGGGAAGTTCATCCCCGAGTCGGGCAACGTCAACTGGCCACAGCTGAACGATCCGAAGATCAACGCCGCGATGGAGCGTGCGAAGAGGATCCGGAACGCGAAGGCCCGCTACGCGGCCTGGGGCAGGATCGACCGCATGATCGCCGCGACCGCGGCGGCCATCCCGCTCCAGTGGACCAACACCCTCAACCTCGTATCCGACCGCGTGGTGGTCGCGAAGATGCAGGACGTGCAGGGTCAGCTCGACCTCGCGTACACCTCGCTGAAGTAGGAGCCTGAGACCACGTCCACGACCCCGAACCAGGGCATGCTCGACCCGCACGCGGGTGCGGTCGAGCATGCCCCCGCGGGGCCTGGACGGGGAAGCTCGATCCTCGCGAGGATCGAGTCGCCGCTCCTCCGCTACATCGTGCGGCGGCTCGCGTGGAGCGTCGTGCTCCTCTTCCTCGTCGTCTTCCTGACCTTCCTCGTCTTCTACATGCTCCCCTCGGCCGACCCGGCCGCGCTTCGCGCGGGCCGGCTCGCGACGCCGGAGCTCGTCGCCGAGATCCGCGAGAGGTTCGGCCTCGACCGGCCGTTCTACGAGCAGTTCTGGATCTACTCGAAGGACGTCGTGACCGACTTCGATCTCGGCTTCTCGTACTACACGAACTCGTCCGTCCGCGAGGAGATCGTCTCGCGCCTGCCGGCGAGCATCTCGGTCGCGCTGGGCGCGTTCGTCCTCTGGATGGCGATCGCCCTTCCCGTCGGAATCTTGACCGCACTGCGTCCGCGCTCCCGCTCCGACCGGGCGGTCACGGGGCTGACGCTGTTCTTCATGTCGGCGCCGACGTACTGGCTCGGCCTCGTCGCGCTCTTCGTCTTCGCGAGCGACATCGGCCTTTTCCCGTTAGTCGGCGGGTCCGGCACGTACGTCCCGCTCAGCGAGGACGCGTGGGCATGGTTCCAGTCCCTGGTCCTGCCGTGGATCGTCCTCGCTCTCGCCTTCGCCGGGCTGTACGCGCGCATGATCGGCGAGAACCTGCGCGAAGTGCTCGCTCAGGACTACGTCCGCACTGCGTACGCAAAGGGGATCAGCAAGAGGCGGGTCGTGTTCCGGCACGGGCTCAGGGCCGCGCTCGCGCCCATCGTCACGCTCGCGGCGCTCGACCTGGGCATCCTGCTCGGCGGCACGATCCTCGTCGAGACGGTCTTCAACATCCCCGGCGTCGGCCGCTACGCCGTGGATGCGATTCAGAGCGCCGATCTGCCCGCCATCCAGGGCACGGTGCTCTTCGGCGCGATCTTCATCGTCCTCGCGATCCTCGTCGCGGACATCCTGTACGCGGTGCTCGACCCTCGCGTGCGGTACTGACATGGCGCTCCTCGAGGTGCGCGAGCTCCGGGTCTCCTTCCGGACGCGAGAGGGTCTCGTGCGCGCCGTCAACGACGTCTCGCTCTCGATCGACCGCGGACGCACTCTCGGGCTCGTCGGAGAGTCGGGTTCCGGGAAGTCCGTCACGTCGCTGACCGTCCTCGGGCTCACCCGTTCGCCGGACACCGAGATCGAGGGAGCGGTGCTCCTCGACGGCGTCGACCTGTTGAAGCTCGAGGGGCCGGCGCTGCGCGACATTCGCGGGAGGCGGGTCGCGATGGTCTTCCAGGACCCGCTCTCCTCCCTCCACCCCATGCACCGCGTCGGCACGCAGATCGTGGAGGCGATCCGCGCGCACGAGCGCGTGAGCAAGCGGGCCGCGACAGCACGCGCGATCGAGCTGCTCCGCAGCGTCGGCATCCCGAGCCCGCAGACGCGGGTCGACGCGTATCCGCACGAGCTCTCCGGAGGAATGCGGCAGCGTGTGATGATCGCGATGGCGCTGGCGCTCGGACCCGAGCTCCTCATCGCAGACGAGCCGACCTCGGCGCTCGACGTCACGGTGCAGGCGCAGATCCTCGAGCTGCTCGTGCGCCTGCAGGACGAGACGGGCATGGCCCTGATCCTCGTCAGCCACGACCTCGGCGTGATCGCCGAGCAGACCGACGACGTCGCCGTCATGTATGCGGGCCGGATCGTCGAGCACGGCCCTGGCGACGCGGTCATCGGCTCCCCGCTGCATCCCTACACGCGCGGTCTCCTGGGATCGATCCCGCACGTGGACGGCCCTCGCAACGCGCGCCTGACGCCGATCCCGGGATCGCCCCCGAGCGCCGTCCAGCTGCCGTCGGGATGCCCGTTCCATCCGCGCTGCGCGCTCGCCCGCCCGTCGTGCGAGCGCGAGGTGCCCACGCTTGCCGTCGTCGAGCCGGGGCATGCGATCGCGTGCCCGGTCGTCGCGCACGACACGTCGCTCGCGGAGGCGGTACCCGTGCCGTGAGCTCAGTCGGGGAAGCGCCCCTGCTCCGCGCGCAGGATCTCGTCAAGCACTTTCCCGCGCGGGGTGTCCAGCGCCAGCGAGGCTCGGTCGTCCACGCGGTCGACGGCGTGTCGTTCGAGATCGCGCTCGGCGAGACGCTCGGCCTCGTGGGCGAGACGGGCTGCGGGAAGTCGACGGTCGCGCGTCTCGTCACGCGCCTGCTCGAGCCGACCAGCGGTCGCGTCGAGTACGAGGGAACCGACATCACGCACTGGTCGCGGCGGCGCCTGAGACCGCTCCGGCGCGGGATCCAGATCGTCTTCCAGGATCCCTACTCGTCCCTCAACCCGCGGCGCCGGGTGGGGTCGATCGTGGGGGAGCCGCTGCGGGCGCACGGAATCGGCTCGCCTGCGGAGCGCCGCGTGCGCGTTGCGGAGGTGCTTCAGCTCGTTGGCCTCGACCCGTCGCACGCCGAGCGCTATCCGCATCAGTTCTCCGGAGGTCAGCGGCAGCGGATCGGCGTCGCCCGCGCGATCGTGACGAACCCGCAGCTGGTCGTCGCAGACGAGCCCGTCTCGGCTCTCGACGTGTCGATCCAGGCGCAGATCCTGAACCTCGTCGACGACCTGCGGACGGAGTTCGGGCTCGCGCTTCTCTTCATCTCGCACGACGTCTCCGTCGTCCGCCACATCAGCGACCGGGTCGCCGTGATGTACCTCGGCAAGATCGTGGAGCTCGCCGAGACGGAGCGCCTCTTCGCCTCGCCTGCGCATCCGTATACCGCGGCCCTGCTCGCCGCCGTCCCGCTCGCGCGCACGACTCGCCGCGGACGCGCCCCAGTCCCCGTCACCGGCGAGCCTCCGAGCCCGCTCTCACCTCCGAGTGGTTGCCGCTTCCGCACGCGCTGCCCCTTCGCGCAGCAGATCTGCGCCGACGTCGAGCCGCCGCTCGAGCGGCGCGCGGGGTCACTCGTCGCCTGTCACTTCCCGCTGTCGGGCAGCGGCTGACTCGCGTCGTAGCCGTGCGCAAAACCGGAATCCGCTAACGCGGATTCCGGCCGCGCGTAAACCCCTAAAGGCGTCCGCTTCGCGGCCGCTGTCGTTGCCCGACGCTCAGCCGCTCGGTAGCCGTTCAGGCGACGCCGGCGAGGAGGAAGGCGCGGCTCTCCTTCAGCATCTCGCGCGCGATCACCAGGCGCTGGATCTCGTTCGTTCCCTCGTAGATCTGCGTGATCTTCGCGTCGCGCATCATGCGCTCGACCGGGTACTCCTTGATGTAGCCGTAGCCGCCGAGGATCTGGACAGCCTCGGTCGAGACCCACATCGCGGTGTCGGTGCAGTGGAGCTTCGCCATCGCGGAGGCCTTCGTCAGCTCCGCGTCCGGTGCGCCCTCGTCGACCATGCGCCCGAAGCGGTAGAGGAGACCGCGCGCGGCCTCGCACGCCGTCTCCATGTCGGCAAGCTTGGCCGCGATCAGCTGGTGCTCGGCGATCGGCTTGCCCATCGTCTCGCGGGTACGCGCGTACTCGAGCGCGTAGTCGGTCGCGCCCTGCGCGATCCCGAGGCCCTGCGCGGCGACGCCGGGGCGGGAGCGGTCGAGGATCCGCATGGCGATCTTGAAGCCCTCTCCCTCCTCGCCGAGCAGGTTCGCGGCCGGGATGCGCGCGTTCTCGAACAGGAGCTCGCCGGTCGTCGAGCCCGAGATGCCCATCTTCGGCTCCAGGCGGGCGACCTCGAAGCCCGGCGTGTCGGACTCCACGACGAACGCGGAGATCCCCGCGTGCCCCGCGCCCGGGTCGGTCTTCGCGAAGACCGTGTAGACGCTCGCGACGGACGCGTTCGTGATGAAGCGCTTCGAGCCGTCGAGGACGTATTCGTCGCCCTCGCGCCGCGCGGTCGTCCGCATCGCAGCCGAGTCGGAGCCGGAGCCGGCCTCGGTCAGCGCGTACGCCGCGAGCCACTCGCCGGACGCGAGCTTCGGGAGGAAGCGCTCCTTCTGCTCGTCCGTGCCGGCGAGCTTGACGCCGAGCGAGCCGAGCTCCTGCACGGCGAGAAGGAGGCCGCTCGTCGCGCAGACCTTCGAGACCTCCTCGATCGCGGCGAGCGCCAGCAGCGTCCCCGTGCCGGTGCCGCCGTGGGCCTCGTCGTAGAGGAGACCGAAGATCTCGTGCTCGCGGAAGAGCTCGACGACGTCCCACGGGAACTCGTGCGAGGCGTCGATCTCTGCGGCCCGCGGTGCGATGCGGTCCCGCGCGAGCGAGCGCACGAGATCGCGGATCTCGATCTGCTCGTCGGAGAGGGGCTCCCAGGGCACGGCGGCATTCTGACCAACGTCCAGGGGGTCGGGTAGCCTGCAATGACTTCACGCCCCCGTCGCAGGAGGCGTGAGCAGGCGTTGTCGCCTCAGGACTCGAGCAGTCCTGGGGCTTTTTTTGTGGTCCGACGAGTGGAAGGAGGCGAGATGACCAACGAGGAGCTGCTGTTCGCGGTGAGCACGCTCTGGGTCGTGATGGCCGCAGTGCTGGTGATCTTCATGCAGGCCGGCTTCGCGTTCCTCGAGGCGGGGCTGACGCGGATGAAGAACGCCGGCCACATCGCGGCGAAGAACGTGCTGATCTTCGCGCTCGCCTCGATCACGTACTACCTCGTCGGCTACGGGATGGCGTTCGGCGACGGTGGCAACGGCTTCGTCGGCGGCTCGGGCTTCGTGCCCTCGACCGACGAGCTGCTGCGGATCGGAGAGGCGCCGTTCTCGTGGTTCGCCGAGATCCCGGCTGCGGCCGGCTACCTCTTCCAGGTCGCGTTCGCGGGCGTCGCGCTCGCGATCGTCTGGGGCGCGATGGCCGAGCGCACGAAGCTGTGGGTCTACCTCGCCTTCGGGATCGTCTTCACGCTCATCTACTCCCTCGTCGCGCACTGGATCTGGTCGCCCGACGGCTGGCTCTTCGCGCGCGGCATGCAGGACTTCGCGGGCTCGACGGTCGTCCACTACCAGGGCGCGCTGGCCGCGCTGGCGGGAGCCCTGCTCCTCGGCCCGCGCCTCGGCCGCTTCTCGGACGGGAAGGCGAACGCGATCCCGGGCCACAACATGGCCTTCACCACGCTCGGCGTGATCATCCTCTGGTTCGGCTGGTTCGGCTTCAACGCCGGGTCGACCTTGAGCGTTCAGGGCGGCGGCCTCGGGTTCTTCGCCTACGTCGCCCTGAACACGAACGTCGCCGCGGCCGCGGGAGTGATCGGCGCGGTCGTGACCTCCTGGGCTGTCCTCAAGAAGCCCGACCTGTCGATGATGCTCAATGGAGCCATCGCAGCCCTCGTGGCGATCACGGCGGCGTGCGCGTTCGTCGCTCCGTGGGCGGCGATCGTCATCGGGCTCGTCGCCGGTGGGATCGTCGTCGTCGGGTCGGTCGCCGTCGAGCGGATCGGGATCGACGATCCCGTCGGAGCGATCGCGGCGCACGGGATGGCGGGCGTGTGGGGCACGCTTGCGCTCGGCTTCTTCGCCATGCCCTCGCTCGCGGAGCGCCTTGCGACCGGAACCGGCGGGCTCCTCTACACGGGCTCGCTCTCGCAGCTCCAGACGCAGGCGACCGGGCTCGTCGCAGTCGGCGTCTTCACGTTCGGCGCGTCATTCCTCGCGCTGTGGGCGATGAAGGCGACGTTCGGCATTCGCGCGGACGCCGAGGCGGAGTCCGCCGGGCTCGATCTGTCGGAGCACGGCATGTGGGGCTACCCCGAGCTCTTCACGCCGGTGCCCGGCGGGCTGGGGACCGACGAGACGCACCAGCACCCGGGGAGCGCGCGCTGGCTGCCGACGCCGGTGCCGGAGGCGGGCTAGCGCGTTCGTCTACTCGGACGGCCCGTGAAACACGGCTTCGATGTTGTTCCCGTCGGGGTCGAGGACGTATGCGGCGTAGTACCCGGTGTAGTACTGCGGCCGGAGGCCGGGCGGCCCGTTGTCGCCGGCGCCGGCCCCGAGTGCCACGTCGTAGAAGCGGTCGACCGCCTCTCTGCTCTCGGCCTCGAACGCGACATGTGCCCCGCCAACCGGGTCGCGTCGCCCGATCCCGAAGTCGAGCCCTCCCGCGTCGGCGTAGTACGCGACCGCGCCTTCCTGCTCGAAGACCACGCGGTACCCGAAGAGCCCGAGGACCTCGTCGTAGAAGCGCCTCGCGCGCTCCCAGTCCCCCACGTTGACGGCAACGTGCGAGACGGTCACTGCGGCGTCTGGCAGACGGCCTCGATGTTGTTGCCGTCCGCGTCGCGGACGAACGCCGCGTAGTAGTTCTCGTGGTAGTGGGTGCGGAGGCCGGGCGCGCCGTTGTCCGTGCCGCCGGCAGCGATCGCCGCCTCGTAGAACGCAGCGACGGTGCCATGGTTGTCGCACTTGAACGCGACATGCGCGCCGCCGGCCGGGTCGCGACGGACGACGCCGAGGCTCAGGCCGTGCTCGTCGGCGAAGCCCATGAACTCGCCTTGCTCGAACGCGAGCCGGTAGCCGAGCGGCTCCAGAGCCGCGGCATAGAAGCTCTTCGCGGCCTCCTGGTCGGTGACGTTGACGGCTGTGTGGTCGATCATCTCGCCTCCTCGGGCCTCGAGGGCGAGGCAAGCCTCGCCCCTACTAGAGTCGGCGCCATGATCCTCGATAACGGCGTGATCCGCACGATGGACGAGGCGCTGCCGGTCGCGCGCGCGCTCGCGATCGCGGGCGAGCGCGTCGCGGGAGGAGTCGGGACGCACGAGACCGCGCTGCCGACTCCCGACGTCGTCGACCTGAGAGGCCGCTGCGTCGTGCCCGGCTTCACCGACTCGCACGTGCACTTCCCGACGTGGTCGCTCGCACAGCGCGACATCCGGCTGGAGGGCGTTTCGACGCTCGCGGAGGCGCTCGAGCGTGTGCGCACGCACCCACGCCACGGAAGCTGGATCCGTGCCACCGGCTGGCGGTCGACCGAATGGGACGCGCAGCCGACGGCGGAGGCGCTCGACGAGGTGACGGGAGAGACGCCCGCCGCGCTCTTCTCGAAGGACTACCACTCGCTCTGGCTCAACTCGGCCGCGCTCGCGCGGGCCGGCGGCGACCTCGAGATCGACGGCGGCGTCGTCGAGCGCGACGCCGACGGCGAGCCGACCGGGATCCTGCGCGAGGAGTCGGCGTGGCAGTTCCGCGCGCGCTTCACATCCGTGCCCGAGGACGAGTGGGTCGACGCGACGCGCGAGGGCCTTCGCCTCGCTCCCACGCGCGGCGTGACCGCGATCCACGACAAGGACGGCTGGCTGGGCGCACCCGGGATCTTCCAGCGCATCGCCGCCGCGCAGGGGCTCACGCTGCGGGTCTGGCAGTCCGTGCCCTACGAGAGGCTGCCCGAGCTCGAGTCGCTCGGCGTGCACTCGCGGATCGGCGACGACTTCCTCCGAATCGGCTACCTCAAGGCGTTCATGGACGGGACGCTCGGCTCGCAGACCGCGTGGATGCTCGACGGCTCGGGGGTCGTGATCACGAGCGGCGAGGAGCTGGCCGAGATCATCCGGGCGGGCGCTCAAGCCGGCTGGCCGGTTGGCGTGCACGCGATCGGCGACCGCGCGAACCGCGAGGCGCTCGACGCATTCGAGTCGACGCGGGACGTATGGGCGCCGCTCGGCCTGCGCCAGCGCATCGAGCACGCGCAGTGCCTCTCGCTCGAGGACCTCGGCCGCTTTGCAGCGCTCGGCGTCGCCTGCTCGGTCCAGTTCAGCCACGCGCCGTCGGATCGCGACCTCGCCGAGCGCTTCTGGGAGGGACGGATCGAGGGCGCCTACGCCTTCCGCTCGCTCTGGGACTCGGGCGCACTCGTCGCCAACGGCTCGGATGCGCCGGTCGAGGAGCTCGACCCTCTCGCCGGGATCCGAGCCGGCGTCTTGCGCACGATCGACGACCGCCCTGCGTGGGGGCCGGAGCAGTGCCTCACGATCGAGCAGGCGCTCCGTGCAACCACCGTGAACCCGGCGTGGCTCGCAGGTGACGAGCGGACGCGCGGCAAGCTCATCCCCGGCTTCCTCGCCGACCTCGTCGTCCTCACGCGCGACCCACTCGAGTGCCCGCCGGACGAGCTCGAGTCGGTCGAGGTCGTCGCCACGATGGTCGGCGGCCGCTGGGTGCACAACCCGCCGCCCTGGGACTGACATCTACCCTGACCGATCGTGTCGTCGCTCGTCGACGCGCTCAACGACTCGACGCCGCTCTCGGCGCCGCTCGCTCAAGCCGTCGTCGTCGCGGCTCTGTTCCTCGCCGCCTGGCTGACGGGCCGGGCCGCGGGACGCATCGCGACGTTCTTCGTCCTCCGCGGCGAGCGGAAGCACGCGCCGGACGTCGAGGACAGCGGCATCATCGCCTCCCTGAAGCAGCGCGAGACTGCGATCTCGCTGGGGCGAACGACGGTGCGTCTGGTCGCCTTCGTCCTCGCCGGCCTCCTGTCGCTCAGCGTGCTGATCGGCGCCGACCGCGTCGAGACGATCGCCGGCGCATCGTTCGTCGTCATCCTCGTCGCGTTCGCCGCTCAGCGCTTCCTCGCGGACGTGATCGCAGGGTTGCTCATGTTCCACGAACGCTGGTTCCGGATCGGCGACACCGTCGTCATCGAGCCGTGGAAGGTCGCGGGCATCGTCGAGGACCTGACGCTCCGCACCGTGACCGTGCGCAGCGCCGAGGGCGACGTCATGCGCGTCTCGAACTCCGAGGTGAAGGCGGTTCGCGTCCTGCCGCGCGGCTACCGGGAGGCCGAGATCGAGCTCTTCGTCTCGGACTCCGCCGCCGGACGCGAGCTCGTCGACCACGTCGCCCGTGTAGTGCCGACCGGGCCGACGCACTTCCTGCGCCGGCCGGCTGTGCTCGAGGTCGACCCGCTCGAGGGCGACCTTCACCGCATTCGCTCCCGCGCGGCCGTGCCCTCGGGCCGGGAGTGGCTCGCCCTCGACCTGCTCCCCGCCCTCGTGCGCGAGCGCGCAGACGACGGGCTGGTCGTCCACGGCCCGGTCGTCGTCTGGGTCGACGAGCAGGCGGAGCGACGCTTCGCGCGGGCCGTCCGCGTTCCGGTATCGGCGGCGGGGCGGCGCGAGTGACAAAACGGCCGCGCCTCGACAAGTCGGAGGGGCGGCGGCTCTTCGGTCTGGATCCCGAGACCTACGAGGCCGCACGACCCGGCCATGCACGCGAGGTCTACGACATCCTGCGGGAGCGCTGTGGCATACGGAACGGCTCGCGGGTGCTCGAGGTCGGGCCCGGCACCGGCCAGGCGACGCGACGGCTGCTCGAGCTCGGCGCCGATCCCCTGGTGGCGATCGAGCCCGATCCTGCGCTCGCCACATACCTGCGCCGAGCCGCGGACGGCAGGGTCGAGGTGCGGGAGACGGCGCTCGAGGACGCCGAGGTCGAGCCCGGCGCGTACGACCTCGCGGCCGCCGCGTCGTCGTTCCACTGGGTCGAGGAGGACGTCGGGCTCGCGAAGCTGCGCGCCGCGCTTCGGCCGGGCGGCTGGATCGCGCTCTGGTGGACGTCCGTCGGCGACGACGTGCAGCCGGACGCGTTCGCGCAGGCGCTCGATCCGCTGTTCGAGAACGTTCCGCGGGGGCCGTGGGCGTCCCCCGAGACAGGGCGGAACTTCGGCCGGGACGCCGAGCTCCGGCTCGCGGCGCTCGCGGCCGCCGGCTTCGAGGAGCGGCGGCACGAGCTGATCCGCTGGAAGCGCGAGTGGGAAACGGGCGGGATCCGTGCCCTCTACTCGACGTTCTCGCCGATCCGCTCGCTCGAGCCCGACCGCCGCAAGGAGTTCCTCGACTCGGTCGCGCGCATCGCCGAGCACGAGTTCGGCGGCCTCGTCGAGAGGCAGCTCGTCACGTCGCTCTACACGGCGCGTCGGCCGGCGTGACCCGACAGTCCTACAATCAGGACATGGCCGGCGGACCTACGAGTCGCACCATGCTGCCCGTGCACGAGGCGCCGACCTGCTCGGTCGCCGGCGCTGCTGAGATCGTGGGCTCGAAGTGGACGGTGCTGATCGTCCACGACCTCTCCGAGGGCCCGCGGCGCTTCACGGAGCTCGAGCGCTCGTGCGCCGGGATCAGCCCGCGGACGCTCGCCGAGCGGCTGCGCTGGCTCGAGTCCGAGGAGATCGTCGTGCGCCAGAGCTACCCGGAGTCGCCGCCGCGGGTCGAGTACGCGCTGACCGAGAAAGGCCGGGCGCTGCTCCCGGTCGTGCACGAGATGCGCCGCTTCGGCCACGAGTGGCTCGGCTGCGGCGTGCACGACGCCTAATTCAACGGGTTGTGGGGTCAGGCTTCAGCCTGACCCCGGTGTTAGGTCTTCGCCGGGCAAACCTCAAACCGGGGTCTGACTGAAGTCAGACCCCAGCGAGATCAGTCCGCGAGATCCTTGGCGCGCAGCTCCTCGAGCGCGTGCTCGGACTTCTCGATGCCGTCGAGACCCATGCCGGCGAGCACGCGCGGCGTCTTCGTGAACTGGATCTCGCGGTAGTCGACGAGCTGGTAGCGATTGCCCCACGGGTCGCGGAAGTCGTGAGTCCCCATGACCTCGACACCCGCCTCGCGGAGCCTCCGCACCGTCTCCTCGACGTCGTCGACGACGAGCCCGATGTGGCGGTCGTGGTCGGCGACGTGCGTCACGCCCTGCGCGAACGCGAGGAACTGGTCGCCCATGTCGACGAACGCCATCGCGCGCGAGCGGCCACGGAGCATCACGTCGTCGAAGAAGCGCTCGAAGAACGCGACCGCCTCGTCGACGTCTCCGACCTCGACCGCGATGTGGTTGATCCCGACGAGCCGAGCCATACGGATCAGCGTAACCGCGTCGCCTCGAGACGTATTCCCCGGTCGGGTGAGGCGGACCCTAAGGCTCTATTCGAAAGCGGAGCGACCGCGGCCGCGAAGCGGCCGCGCTTTAGGTCCTTTGCTCTACCGCGCGACCCGAATCCCCGCTCGGGGATTCGGGTCTTGCGCACTACGACGGCTCGGCCCAGACGCCGACGAGCTCGACGATCGTCGCCGCCGCGGCGGCCATGTCCTGGACGCTCGCCCACTCGCGCACGGAGTGGTACTCGTGCCCGCCCGTGAACAGGTTCGGCGTCGGCAGGCCCTGGGAGGAGAGAACAGCGCCGTCGGTTCCGCCCCGCGTGATCGCGAGCTTCGGCTCGACGCCCGCACGCCGGATCGCCTCGAGCGCGGCCTCGACCACGCGCGGGTTCTCCTCGATGTACGGCTTCATGTTCCGGTACGAGTCCAGCACCTCGACCTCGACGTACGCGCGCGGGTCGCGTTCGCTGATGCCGTTCGCGAGGTCGCGCAAGAGCTGTACGTGCTGCTCCAGCAGGGCGTCGTCGTGGTCGCGCGCGATGAAGTCGACGATCGCCTCCTCGGCGCTCCCCGAGATGCGGTGCGGGTGGACGTAGCCTTGGCGCCCCTCGGTCGTCTCCGGCGAGAGCTGGTCGACGGGGAGTGAGGACACGAGTCCGGCCGCGAGCTTGACCGCGTTCACGAGCTTGCCCTTCGCGCTTCCCGGATGCACGGAGAGGCCGCGGATGGTGACGCGGATCGACTTCGCGGAGAAGGTCTCGACCTCGAGCTCACCGAGCCCGGAGCCGTCGAGCGTGTACGCGACGTCGGCGCCGAACCGGTCGAGATCGAAGTCCTCCGCCCCGCGCCCAACCTCCTCGTCGACCGTGAAGGCGATGCGAATCGGCGCGCGCGTCCGCTCCGGGTGGCGGACGAGGTATGCGACCGCGGACATGATCTCCGCGATCCCGGCCTTGTCGTCGGCGCCGAGGAGCGTCGTGCCGTCGCTGGTCACGATGTCGTGACCGACGCGCGCCGCGAGCTCGGGCAGCTTCTCCGGGTCCAGCACCTGTCGCGCGTCGCCCGGGAGCGCGATCGGTGCGCCGTCCCACGCCACGTGCACGAGCGGCTTCACGCCCGCACCGAGGACATCAGGCGTCGTGTCGACGTGCGCGATGAGCCCGACGACCGGTGCGCCGTTCGTGCCGGGCAGGCTCGCGAAGACCGCGGCACCCTCGGTCAGCTCCGCGTTCTCGAGACCGAGGCTCGTGGAGCTCCTCGAGCAGGAGCCGCGAGAGCTCGAGCTGCTTCTCCGTGCTCGGGCGCCGCGCGGTCCGGTACGCGGCCTGCGTGTCGACCTGCGCGTAGCGCAGCAACCGCTCGAGGACGTCGTTCGCGAGCTCCTCGGCGAGAGGGCTCGCATAACCGGCCCGGGGGCTACGCAAGCTCGCCCAACCGCCGGTACGTCTCGCTGACCGCCTGCACCCCGAGCGCGAGGTACTCCGCGGGGAACTTCTCGTTCGGAGAGTGCGCGTTCGCGTCCTTCGTCGCGATCCCGGTGATGATCGCCGGTATGCCCTTCGCGACGATGCGCTCGGCGACCGGGATCGAGCCGCCGCTGCGGACGAACGCGGAAGCGTTCCCGAGCACGCGCTCGAACGCCCCGCTCGCAAGCGCGAGCGCAGGCGCGTCGGGCGCCATCCGCGCGGGCTCGCCCTTCGACTGGAGCTCGATCTCGAGCCTGGCGCCCTCGGGCGCCGCGTCGCGCAAGAGTTTCTCGAACGCGACCGCGATGTCGCCGACGGACTGGCCGGGCGCGAGGCGGATCGAGACGTTGGCCCACGCCTCGACCGGGAGCACGGTCTTGACGAGCTGCGGCGAGCCGCCGGCGAGACCGTGGACGTCGACGGAGGGCTCGCCCCAGGTGCGCACGTAGAACTCCTCGGCAGCGCGCGGATCGGCGGGAGTCGCTCCCGGGTCGGCGAGCAGCTCCGCGCCCGGCGTGAGCTCCTTCCAGCTCTCGAGCTCCTCGGGCGTCGGCGGGACGATTCCCGCGCGCAGCGGCTCCGGAACGCGACCGTCGCGCGGAAGGACGGCCGACAGCGTCTGCACGAGCGCGTGCATCGCGTTCAGCGCGGCACCGCCGAAGAGCCCCGAGTGGAGGTCCCGCTCGCCGGTGCGGACGTTGACGTGGAAGTACGCCATCCCGCGCAGCGCCGTGCAGAACGTCGGTACGTCGCGGTCGTACATGTCGCCGTCGAAGACGATCGCCGCGTCAGCGCCTCTCTCGTCCGCGGTTACCCACTCGCCGACCGACTGCCCGCCGACCTCCTCCTCCGAGTCGAAGGCGAAGCGGAGGTTCACCGGCAACTCTCCGGCCTCCGCGAGCTGGCGGGCGGACTCGACGAGCATGAAGAGGTGCGCCTTGTCGTCGGCGACCCCACGCGCGTAGAGCCAGCCGTCGCGCTCGGTCAGCTCGAACGGCGGGGAGTCCCAGAGGTCGAGCGGGTCGGGCGGCTGGACGTCGAAGTGCGCGTAACAGAGGACGGTCGGTGCCGAGTCGGCGCCGGTCGAAGCAGCGAGCTCGCCGATGACGAGCGGGCGCCCGCCGTTCCACGGGACGACGTCGGCCGAGCCGCCGGCGCCGCGGATCCGCTCCGCGACCCAGTCGGCCGCGCGCTCGACGTCCTTCGCGTGGTCCGGGTCGGCGCTGACGGACGGGATCGCGATCAGCTCGGCGAGCTGGTCGCGAAGCTCCTCGTGCGTAGGTGTCGGCGGCAAGTCTGTTGGGTCCGGGTGTGGGTGCCAATAAGGCGGTGCGGCGGCAATTGTATGGACGAGGCCGCCTCGGCTCCCCGGGGTACGGTGCACGGCGATGGCGACCCCCGACATTCGGTTCGCATGGCGCGGTGAGTTGACCGACGACGAGCTCGTCACTCTCACGCTCTCCTACGGTGGGCAGGCGCAGGCAGGGTGGTGGGATCGAATACGTCCGCACAGCCTCGGCTGGGTGACCGGGCGGGGCGAGGAGGGAGCGCTGGTCGGGTTCGTCAACGTCGCATGGGACGGCGGCGACCACGCGTTCCTGATCGACACGAAGGTTCGCCCCGACCATCAGCGACGCGGAATCGGCACCGAGCTCGTCCGCATCGCCGCGCGTGAGGCGAAGAAGGCCGGCTGCGAGTGGATGGAGGTCGACTTCGACGAGCCGCTCGCGCCGTTCTACCTCGACGCGTGCGGGTTCGTCCCGACGCCGGCCGGGCTTCTGCGCCTGCCCGACCTTCCGTAGCGGCTAGGCGACGTCGCGGACGCGCTGCGCGTCGGCGAGCGCGCGGAGCTTCTTCAGGCCCTGGTGCTCGATCTGCCGGATGCGCTCGCGCGTGACGTTGAACGTCCGGCCGACCTCGTCGAGCGTCCGCGGCTGCTGGCCGTCGAGCCCGTAGCGGAGCTCGAGCACCTTGCGCTCGCGCTCCGAGAGCGAGTCGAGGATCCCGCGCAGCGCCTCGCGCTGGAGCGCGGTCTCGGCGAGCTCGTCCGGAAGCGGCGTCGAGTCGTCGGCGAGGAAGTGGCCGAACTCGGACTCGTCGTCGTCGCCGACCGGCTTCTCGAGCGACACGGGCGTCTGCGCGCTGCGGCGGATGTGCTCGACCTCGTCCGGCGACATGTCGACGTCGCGCGCGATGTCCTCGATCGTCGGCTCGCGCCCGCGCTCGGCGCGCAGCTTGCGCTCGGAGCGGAGGATGCGGTTCAGCTTCTCGACCACGTGCACGGGCATCCGGATCGTCCGGCCCTTGTCGGCGATCGCCCGCGCGACCGCCTGGCGGATCCACCACGTCGCGTACGTCGAGAACTTGAAGCCCTTGCGGTAGTCGAACTTCTCGGCTGCCCGGACGAGCCCGATCGTCCCTTCCTGGATCAGATCGAGGAAGGGCAGGCCCTGGTTCCGGTAGCGCTTCGCGATCGAGACGACGAGGCGGAGGTTCGCCTCCACCATCGCCTGCTTCGCGCCGTGGTCGCCCCGCTCGATGCGCTTCGCGAGCTCGACCTCCTGCGCCGCGGTCAGGAGCGGCACCTTGCCGATGTCCTTGAGGAAGAGCTGGAGCGCGTCCGTCGTGATCTCGCTCTCGACCGCCTCGAGATCCGGAGCCTCGGGCTCCGCCTCGGACTCGCCCGGCGCGACGACCGCGATCTGCGCCTCGTCGAGGGCGGCGTAGAACTCGTCGAGCTGGGCCGGCTCGAGGTCGAGCTCGTCGAGCGCGAGCGCCACCTCGTCGGCGTCGAGCTTCCCGGTCTGCAGCCCGGTCTCGAGGAGCTTCTGCGCCTCGTCGCTCGCAAGGACGTCCTCGATCGGAGATCGAGTCGCCGCTGTCTCCGGTTTCGCTGCCAGCTCCCGCCCCCTTGCTCGTCGGCGGGTCACACGGTAGTCGGCGCAGCGGTCGGCGTCAAAGAAGCGGCAAAGCCGCTCAGGATCGGGCTTTGCGGATCGTCTCGAGGTAGCGCGCCGCCTCGCGTGCGAGCGGCGAGCCGGGGTTCGTGCGCGAGGCGAGCTTGAACTGGCGCTGCGCCGCGTCGATCCTCCCCGTCCAGAGGAGCAGCACACCGAGGTGGAATCGGACCGTCGGCTCGTTCGGAAATCGTGCGCGTCAGCGGGCCGAGCTGGCCGAAGGCGAGGGCCGGCTCCGCCTTGTCGAACCGGCCGACGGCGGCTGCGACGAGGGCTTCGGCGTCGGTCGGCGCGCGCTCGTGCGGCCTGTTCGAAGACGCCCGCCGCGGAGACGGGACGGCCGACTCGCTGCAGGCCGACGCCGTAGAGGAGCCGCTCGCGGGTTCCGCCGCGCGCGGCGCGGCGCCGAAGCGCGTCGAGCTGTCGCTCGGGTGCGAGCCGGACCACCTCGGCCGGCGCGGAGAACGAGGGGACGAAGGTCGGGAGGCCGCGGGGGAGCTTCGGATGGAGGAGGTTTCCGGCGAGGATCGCGTAGGGCGTGTCCGGCTCCGCGTCGGCGGCAGCCCGCCAGGCGGCTTCGGGATCGCCGCGCTGCGCCCACAGCCGCGCGAGCCCGAGGTGGAACTGCGCGACCGCTTCCTGCGGGTAGAGCTTCGCCAGCTGCTCGAGGCGGTCGTACGTGCCCTCGGGCCAGGTCGCGAACGCGGCGCCGACCTTCGCCTCGACCGAGTCGTGCTTGCCGAAGAGGGCTGCCGCGGCGTGCGCGTTTCCTTGCGCGTAGAAGCGCGCCGCGCGCTCGAGATCGCGCGCCTCGGCGTCGTCGCGGAACCCGAGCGCGAGCGAGAGCGGCGGGCGACCGGGCCGCGGCTCGGGCTCGCCCGCCTTCGTCGTCGCCGAGCCGCCGTCGGACGCCACCACCGCCACGGCGACGAGCGCGACCGCCGCGGCAGCAGCGAGCGCGACGAGAAGGGCGACGCGGCGGCGCGGATTCACGAAGCGACGATAGCCCGAGCCCGGCGAACCGGTCCGGCTGGGAGGGACGTGACCCCCAGGGCGCCGCGGTGGAGCGATCGGCGCTGACTTGTCACACATACAGGGTCAGACCCTGTAAGGAGGTGCGGCGGCGATCCCCAGAGCCATCGGCGTTCGACAGCTCGAGCGGCCATGCCCAAGGTGAATCGATAGGCACGCACTTGTGACGCTTACAGGGTCAGACCCTGTAAGCGAACTGTTGGCTGACCTGGCCGGCGTGGACCAGGTCGCGTGGGACAACTGGTCGCCCGGGCGGCCGCCGCTATAGTTCGGAAAGTAATGGCCGGCTACCGGGAGCTGCTCGCGCGCGTGAAGGAGGAGATCGACGAGATCTCCGCCGTCGAGGCGCACGAGCTCCATACGCAGCCCGAACCTCCGCTCTTCGTCGACGTCCGCGAGCCGGACGAGTGGGAGGAAGGCCACATCCCGGGAGCGATCTACACCGGCCGCGGGCGACTCGAGCAGCGCATCGAAGGCCTCGTGCCCGACAAGACGCGCCCGCTCGTCGTGTACTGCTCCGCCGGCTCGAGGTCGGCGTTCGCGGCGAAGGCGCTCGGCGACCTCGGCTACGAGAGCGTCGTCAACCTCGCCGGCGGGTTCTCGGACTGGAAGCGCAACGGCTACGAGACGACGCTCCCCCGCGTCCTCTCCTCCGAGCAGCGCTCGCGCTACAGCCGCCATCTCCTGATCCCGGAGGTCGGCGAGGAGGGACAGCAGCGCCTGCTCGACGCGCGCGTGCTCCTCGTCGGCGCCGGCGGGCTCGGCTCCCCGGCCTCGCTCTACCTCGCGGCGGCAGGCGTCGGCACGCTCGGGATCATCGACGCGCGACGTCGTCGACGAGTCGAACCTCCAGCGCCAGATCGTGCACTCGACCGACCGCCTCGGCGAGCCCAAGGTCGACTCGGCGAAGAGGACGATCGAGGCGCTGAACCCGGACGTGAACGTCGTGCCGTTCGAGGAGCGGCTCACCTCGGAGAACGTCGAGCGGATCCTCGAGCCGGGCTGGGACGTCATCGTCGACGGCGCCGACAACTTCCCGACCCGCTACCTCGTGAACGACGCCTCCGTCTGGCACGGGATCCCTGTCGTGCACGGCTCGATCTACCGCTTCGAGGGGCAGGTCACGGTGTTCGCCCCTGGCGCCGGGCCCTGCTACCGCTGCCTCTTCCCCACGCCGCCCCCGCCCGAGCTCGCGCCGAGCTGCGCGGAGGGCGGCGTGCTCGGCGTCCTCCCCGGGATCATCGGCTCGCTCCAGGCGAACGAGGCGCTGAAGCTCATCCTCCAGCGCGGCGACACGCTCGTCGGCCGGCTGCTCCTCTTCGACGCGCTCGGCACGACGCTCGACGAGGTGCAGGTTCGGCGCGACCCGTACTGCCCCGTCTGCGGCGAGAGCCCGACGATCACCGAGTACGTCGACTACGTCGAGTTCTGCAACGCACCGGTGCGAAGCTGATGGCCGCCGTCCGCATCCCGCCCACGCTCCGCGCCGAGGTCGGCGGCAACCGCCAGCTCGAGGCGCGCGGCGACACCGTGCGCGCGGTCATCGAGGACCTCGTCGAGCGCTACCCGCCGCTCGCGGCGCAGCTCCTCGACGACGGCGAGCTCGCCTCGTACGTGAACGTCTACCTCGGCGGCGAGGACGTGAAGACGCTCGACGGGCTCGACACGCCGGTCTACGAGGGCGAGACGATCATCCTCCTGCCGGCCATGGCAGGTGGCGCGTAGACACCCTCGGCGCCGTCGCTCCTCGACCTCGTCGGCTCGACGCCGCTGGTCGAGCTTCCGCGCCTGACCCCGAAGCCCTCCGTCCGCATCTACGCGAAGCTCGAGGGCCAGAACCCGACCGGCTCGCTCAAGGACCGCGTCGCGAAGGCGATGATCGACGCGGCCGAGGAGTCGGGCGAGCTCGAGCCGGGCCGCCGGCTGCTCGAGCCGACGAGCGGGAACACCGGCATCGCGCTCGCGCTCGTGGCGAAGCTCCGCGGCTACCCGCTCACGTGCGTCATGCCGGCGAACGTGACCGAGGAGCGCCGCCGCCTGCTGCGCCTCTACGGCGCCGACATCGTCGACTCGCCGCCCGAGCAGGGCTCGAACGGCGCCGTTCGGCTCGCGCTCGAGCTCGCCGAGCGCGACCCCTCGCTCTTCATGCCGCTCCAGTACGCGAACGAGGCGAACCCGCGCGCGCACTACGAGGGCACCGGCGCCGAGATCGTCGCCGCGCTCGACCGCGTCGACCTCTTCGTGGCCGGGCTCGGCACGGGCGGGACGCTCATGGGCGCGGGAGCCCGCCTGCGCGAGGCGTTCCCGGACGTCGTCGTCGCGGCCGCGGAGCCGCTGCCCGGAGACGAGGTCATGGGGCTCCGCTCGCTCGCCGACGGCTACGTGCCGCCGATCCTCGACGTCTCGAAGCTCGACCGGAAGCTGCTCGTCTCGAACGAGGAGTCGGTCGCCGGACTTCGGCTCCTGCTCGAGCGAGAGGGGATCTTCGGCGGTGTGTCCTCAGGCGCCGTGGTCCACGCGACGCTGCGGCTCGCGGACGAGCTCGACGAGGGCGTCGTGGTCTGCGTTCTCGCCGACGGCGGCTGGAAGTACCTGTCGGCGGGGTTCTGGGATGCGACCGACGTCGACGAGTCGATGGGACGATCCGTCTGGTGGTGATCCCGGAGGAGGTTCGCGCGGAGCTCGCCGAGCACGCGCGCGCCGAGGAGCCGAACGAGGCGTGCGGCGTCGTCCTCTTCCGCGACGGGATCGCGGAGCGCTACGTGCGGGGCCGGAACGCCGCTGCCTCGCCATACCGCTTCGAGCTCGACGTCGATCCCGAGACCTGGTTCCTCGAGGACGAGGGCTACGAGCTCGCCGTCTTCCACTCGCACCTCTCCTCGCCGCCGCGGCCCTCGCGCACGGACGTCGAGAACATCGGGCTCTGGGCCGGCCGCCCCTATCTCATCTACACGCTTCGCACCGATGAGCTCGCCGGCTGGCGCATCGAGAACGGCTCGATCGAGCCGCTGCCGCTCTCGAGACGCGGAATCCCCTGGGCCGCACGCGAGGAGCAGACTGAAGCCGGTCGCCCCGACGCGCGCCACAGCGTCGACAGACCGGCAGCCTCGATCGCGCGGCGCGCGAGCGCGTCGTCCTCCGGCCCCGGGAGGCCGCTGACGCCGATCGCTCCGACCCGCCGCCCGTCCTCGAAGGCGGCGACCCCGCCCTGGAAGAACGTGAAGAACGGGTCGAAGCTCGCGCGCTCGGCGGCGTCCTCACGCGCCTTCGCGGCGAGCTCGGCGGTGGACGTAGCGTCGCTCCGCGCAGCCGTGTAGGCCTTGCGCTGTGCGTTGAGACGCGTGTCGGGCGCAGCGCCGTCCATCGTCGCCGCCGCGACCAGCTCTCCGTGATCGTCGGCGACGAACACCGACACCGGGGCGCCGGCGTTCTCCACCACGAACCGAACCTGGGCCAGCGCCTCGTCGTGCCTCACGGGACCTATCCTGACTGCTCGCCGAGGCCGGCGAGTGCGAGCACATCCTCGAGCCCCGTGACGCCCTCGGTCGCGCCCACCGCGGTCATCGGCCAGCGCTCCCGCGGCGCATCCGAGCCGTACGGCCTGCTCGAGCGCGAGCCCGGAGAGCTTCCCGTGGAGCACGCCGGCCGCGAACGCGTCCCCGGCGCCGGTGCCGTCGACCGCGCGAACGGACGGCGCCTCGACCTGCCCGCGGAAGCCGTCGCCCGACGCGTAGCAGCCGTCGGCCCCCATCGTCAGGCACACCTCGCGCACGCCGCGCTCGTGGAGCCAGGCCGTGACGCCCGCCGGATCATCCGCGCCCGTCAGCTCCGTCCCTCGGCCAGGCTCAGCGTCACGAGGTCGAGATGCGGCAGGCAAGGCTCGAGCCGGGACCAGCGCCCGGTCGGGTCCCAGACCGGGTCGAGGCTCGTCGCGATGCCGCGGCGCCGCGCCTCCTCGGCGATCCGCGCGAACGGCTCGCCGTCCAGGCTGTCCATGACGAGCGCTCCTGCGATGTGCAGCGCGCGTCCCGCATAGAGCTCGCTCGCGTCGAGCTCGTCGAGCCCGAGGGCGCCGTTCGCGCCCGGCACGTGCAGGAACGTCCGCTCGCCCTCCGAGTCGACGAGCACGACCGTCGCCGACGTGGGGGTGCGCTCGTCCCGGACCACTCCCTCGCGCCGCACTCCCCGCTCGTCCAGGAGCCCGAGCAGGAAGTCGCCGAACGCGTCGGCGCCGACCTTGCCGACGACCGCGGCTTCGGTGCCGAGCGTCCTGAGAACGCTCGCCGTGTTCAGCGCGCAGCCGCCTCCGTGCAACGTGACCTCTTCGAGGAGCGCGAGCGAGCCGCCCGGAGGCTGCTCGTCGAATGGGCGCGCGATGACGTCCGCGACGAGAATTCCCAGGCAAACGACGTCCACGCGCGTAGCATGATCGCGCCATGAGCGCGCCTGCCGCCGTCGGCGTCGACAGGCCGACCGTCCGCATCCGGGGCACCGCCTATCCGGTCTTGCTGCCGACGCTGCGCGACCCGCGCCTGCACCTCGCCGGGGTGATCATCTCGCTGCAGGTCCTTGGCCAGGTCGCGTTCGACTTCAACCTCTCGATCGCCCAGATCCTGGTCGCGGTGCTCACGTCGGCGATCCTCGAGGTCGCGATCGCCTTCCGGCGCCAGCACGTGCTCATGTGGCCGGCGAGCGCGCTCCTGACGGGGAACGGCGTCGCGTTCATCCTGCGCGTGCCGGGGACGGAGCACGGCGACTGGTGGAGCATGAACGGGTGGTGGATCTTCGCCGCGACCTCAGCCGTCGCGCTCCTCTCGAAGTACCTCATCACCTTCCGCGACCGCCACGTCTTCAACCCGTCGAACTTCGGCCTCGTCCCCTGCTTCCTCCTGCTCGGGCCCGAGCGGGCGGATCCGCTCGCCTTCTGGTGGGGGCCGATGTCGCCCGCGCTCGCGTTTGCGCTGGTGCTGATCGTCGCGGGTGGGCTCGCGATCCTCGGCCGGCTGCACCTGACCGAGATCGCGGTCGGCTTCTGGCTCGCCTTCGCCGCCGGCATCGGCGTGCTCGCGGCGAGCGGACACACGATGACCGCCGCCTGGCACGTCGGGCCGATCGAGGGTTTCGAGTTCTGGTGGTCCTCGTGACCTCGCCCGAGATCCTCGTCTTCCTCTTCTTCATGATCACCGACCCGCGGACTATCCCGGCGAGTCACGCCGGGCGCCGCGCGTACGCCGTCGGCGGTCGGGCTGCTCGCGACGCTCCTCATCGCGCCGTTCACGACCGAGTTCGCCGCGAAGGTCGCCGTGCTCTCCGCGCTCTTCATCGTCTGCGCGGCTCGTCCCCTGCTTCTGCTGCTCGGCGAGACGCGCTTCGCCTCCCGGGCGACGCGCATCTCCCGCCCGCCCGCGTTCGTGTCAGGCGCGCTCGCTCTGGTCGGCGCCGTCGCGTTCGTCGGTCTCGTCGTCGCGGCGGGGATCCCGGCGCGGCCGGAGGCGGAGGCGGCGACCGCACCGTCGACTCTGCGGCTGCCCGAGATCACCTTCGTCGACTCGCGAAGGCGTCGCCCCGATCGACCAACGCACTCGAGGAGAATCGCGCGCGACGTCGTCGCCGACCTCCGAAGCGAGGCCGACGCCTTGCGACTCCGCAGCCGTGATCGGGCGGCGGCGGGTGCGACGGGCGAATGGCTCTCCGCTCTCTGGCAGCGGATCGACGCGGCAAATGGCGAGAGATCGCCGTGCCCGTCTACGACGTCAGAGGCTGCGCTGACGCTCCAGCCGGGAGACAACCAGGGCCCGCCGACCGTCGTCGCCCTGCTCCGGGGGACTGTGGTCGTGAGTGCAGGCGACCCGGAGCCCTTCCGCCGAACCGTCGAGCTCGCCCTCGAGCGCGGCCGTTATCGGATCTCGCGCTCGCAGGGCGGGGTCGCGCCGGCGACGACCACGACACCGGCCGCGCCGGAGCGCGTCGGACGCCCTCGGCGGCGTCGAGCTCGAGGACGTCTCGGCGGAGGTCGGGCTCGACTTCCGCCACGGGGCCTTCCGCTTCGGAGTCTCGGACGACGAGACGGCGATGATGGGCGGCGGACTGTGCTGGCTGGACTATGACTCGGACGGCTGGCTCGACCTCTTCGTCGTCAACTCGTACGCGCCGAGCGACATCACTCGACTGGGAGGCGCGAGGCGGGCTGCCACGCGCTGCGCTCTTCCGCAATCTGGGCGGGCAGTTCGAGGACGTGAGCGAGCGTGCGGGAGCCGACCTACCGCTGCGCGGGAACGGCTGCGTCGCCGCCGACCTCGACCTCGACGGCCACACGGACATCTATGTCACGAGCGCGGGCTACAACGTCCCGACCGACGGATACGACGCGCTGCTCTGGAACGAGGGCGACGGCACGTTCACGGAGGGCGCGCGCCAGGCGGGCCTAAGCGCGCCCGGCTGGTACGCAGGCGCGGCGGTCGGGGACGTGAACGCCGACAGGCTCCCGGACCTGTTCGTCGCGGGCTACACGGACCCGAACATCGCCGAACCCGTCGTCGTCCTCGGGCTTCCCGACCAACTACGCCGCGGTGCGAGACCTCCTCTATCTCAACGAGGCGCCGGCACGAACGGCCGCGCGACGTTTCGGGAGGTGGCACGGCGCCGGCATCGAGCCGAAGCAGGTCGGGCACGGCCTCGGCGCGGTGGTCATCGACTACGACCTCGACGGGCGCCTCGACCTCTACGTCGCCAACGACGCGGACCCGAACCAGCTCTACCGGAACGTCCCGAGGTCGGGAGGGCTCGGCTTCCGCCTCGTCGAGGTCGCCAAGCGCGAGGCGGTCGACGACCCGAATGCCGGCATGGGCATCGCGGCCGCCGACTTCAGCCTCGACGGGAGGACCGACCTGTTCGTGACGAACTCGCGCGGGCAGCTGCACGCCGCCTATCGAAGCCGGAGCGCCCGGAGCCGTGCGCCCTCCTTCGCGGATGCCAGGCCGGAGCTCGCCGCCGTGCTCGGCACGCGCTCGACGGGCTGGGGCACATCCTGGGCCGACCTCGACCTCGACGGCGACCTCGATCTCGTCGTCGCGAACGGCGCCATCCCGGTGGTCCATCTCGCGACGGACGCACAACGCGTTCAGGTGCTCGAGAACCTCGGCGGCGCAGAGGGCCGCGCAGTTCGCCAGGTCGGCGCGTCGATCGGGCTGCAGCGGACGCGCCGGGTGAACGGCCGCGGTCTGGCGGCGGCCGACTTCGACAACGACGGCGACGTCGACGTCGCCGTCAACTCGATCGGCGGACGAGCTGATGCTGCTTCGCAACGCGGCGCGAGCGGCACTGGCTCGAGGTCGGCTCGCGCATTCGCGCCGGGAGCCGTCGTCACGGTCGTGCTCCCGGACGGACGGAAGCTCGTCCGCGAAGTCCAGGCAGGCAGCAGCTACCTCTCGTCCGAGGATCCCCGGGTGCACTTCGGCCTCGGCGACGCGACGCGCGTTCGAAAGCTCGACGGTCCGCTTCCCGACGGCCGAGTGTCCGCCGCCGAAACGTCGCGGCCGACCGCATCGTCGAGGTCGCCACCGATGGCGCTCAGCGGCCGGAGCGCTCCTGCAGCCGACGGGCGACGGTGTCGAGCGTCACCGCGGCGAGCAGGATGGCGCCGGTGACGATGTAGATCGTCCCGGTCTAGTAGCCCCCGATGTTCAGGCCGTTTGCGATCGTCGCGATGACAGCGAGCCGAACAGGGCGCCTCGCACCTCTCCGCGGCCGCCGAACAGGCTCACGCCGCCGATGACGGCGGCCGAGATCGAGTCGAGAAGGAGCGTTCCGCCGCCGACGTTCAGGTTCACCGACTGCAGACGGGCGGCGAGGATGAGCCCGCCGACGCCGGCCATGATCCCGGAGATCGTGAAGACGAGGATCCGGACGCGCGCGACGTTGATGCCTGCCCGGCGCGCAGCCTCCGCGTTGCCGCCGACGGCATAGACGTGGCGGCCGAAGGTCGTGCGCTTCGCCAGGAACGTCAGCCCGACGAGGAAGACGAGCATGAGGACCGCGGCGAGCGGCAGACCCAGAGGCTGCGTGCACGACACGGTCAGCGGCGTCCCCTCTGGGCACGCTTTTGGCCTCGTCGCGTGAGTGCAGATCGCGACGACGCCGAATGCCGCGACCGCGACGCCGACGATCTTTGCGAGCGCCGGCAGCGGCGAACCTTGAGGCCGGCGCGTCGCTGGCCGAACAGCCCGCTCAGCGCGACGAGCGCGTACAGCCCGGTGACGACCGCGGCGATGATCCAGCTCACCGTGGCGGAGAAGTAGTACGTCGCCGTCTTGTTGATCCAGTCCTCCTCGATGATGATCACGCCGCGCACCTGGAGCTCGCGCAGGATCACGCCCTGCCAGATGAGTAGCCCGGCCAGCGTCACGACGAACGACGGCACGCCGACCTTGGCCACGATCGTGCCCTGCGCCGCCCCGATGAATGCGACGACGCCGAGCGCGACGAGGATGCACAGCCAGCCGGGATAGTTGCGCCGTCCGGAAGCTGGAGCTTCGCCGCCGTGAGCGCAGCGATGCCGCTCAGGTAGCCGATCGACAGGTCGATCTCGGCGATCAGGAGGACGAAGACGACGCCGAACGCGATCATCGTCACGCCCGCCATCTGGAGGATGACGTTCACGAAGTTCGCGGCCGTGAAGAAGTTCGTGGCGGTGAAGCTGAAGTACGTGACGATCAGGATCTCGCCGATGACGACCGGCAGGACGCCGAGGTTGCCCGACTTGAGGTTGCCGACCGCCCGCTGCCAGAGCGCCTGCGGCTCGGCCTCGTCGCCTTCGGGCAGGCCGATGCCCGGGGCGACGACGTCGGCTCGGGTCGGCAGGTCACGAGACGATCTCCGGCGCAGTCTCGGCGATGCCGGCGACCTTGGTCGGGATCCCGGCCGTGATCGCGTGGACGACCTCCTGCTGGGTCGTCTTGTCGCGCTCGTAGACGCCGACGTCCCGACCGAGGCGAAGCACGGTGATGCGCGTCGCCACCTCGAAGATGTCGTGGAGGTTGTGCGAGATGAGCACGACCGCCAGGCCCTGGTCGGCGAGCCGCTTGACGAGCTCGAGGACCTGACGGGTCTGCGCGACGCCGAGCGCCGCAGTCGGCTCGTCGAGGATGACCAGGCGGGAGTTCCACTGCACGGCCTTCGCGACGGCGACGGACTGCCTCTGCCCGCCCGACAGCGAGGCGACCGGCTGGCGGATCGACCTGATCGTCGTGACCGCCAGCGACTTGAGCGTCTCCGCCGTGCGCTGCTCCATGACCGGCTCCTTGAGCCGGAACAGGAAGTCGCGCACCTCGCGACCGAGGTACATGTTCTGGACGACGTCGAGGTTGTCGCAGAGCGCGAGATCCTGGTACACGACCTCGATCCCGAGCTTGGCCGCGTCCTTCGGGCCGTGGATCGTGACCGGCTCGCCGTCGAAGAAGATCTCGCCCGAGTCGTAGCCGTGGATGCCCGGCGACGCACTTGATCAGCGTCGACTTGCCGGCGCCGTTGTCCCCGACGAGCGCCATGACCTCACCCGTCCGCACCTCGAAGTCGACGTCGGTCAGCGCCTGCACCGAGCCGAACGTCTTCGAGAGGTCGCGGATCTCGAGGAGTGGTGTGTCGCTCACTGGCAGGTCTCGCGAAGAGGCGGTGGAGGCGCGCGACCGCGCCTCCACCGCTCACGTCGCGGTTACTTGCAGAACTTCTTGTACTCCCCGGAGCACACCTGGCTCCGCTTGAGGAAGCCGTCCCGGAAGAGCCGCGTGTAGTTCGCCTTGGTGATCGAGTACACCGGGATGATGAAGGCGAGCTGCTTCTTGCCCTTGTTCGGCCGCGTCCCGTTGGACGGCGGCTTCCTGCCCTTGTACAGCGCGACCGCAGCCGCGGCGGCCGCGTTCGCCTCGTCGGGCACGTACTTGTAGACCGTGTTGGTCTGCCAGCCCGAGATGATGTTCTGGACGCCCTGGACGGTCGCGTCCTGACCCGACAGCGCGATCGGGTCGAGCCCCTTCGCCTTCAGCGTGGCGACCACCGCACCGGCGATGTTGTCGTTCGCACCGATGACGCCCTCGATGTTGTTGTTCGTCTGGACGAGGATCTGCTCGAAGATCGTCTGAGCGTTCTTCGAATCCCACTCGGGAACGAACCTCGCCGGGCCCTTCTCGACCTTCTTCGTCCTGAAGAGCGGGTTCAGGATGTCGTCGTTACCGCTCTTGAACCAGAAGGCGTTCGCGTCGGTCGGGCCGCCCCAGAGCTGCGCGACGACACCGTTCGGGCCGTACGTCCCCTTGGCCTTCATGCCCGCGAGGACACCGCGAGCCTGCAGGCGTCCGACGAGGTTCCCGTCGAACGAGACGTAGACGGAGCCGGTTCCGCCGACGATCTGGCGGTCGTAGTCGATCGTCTTGCCCCCGACAGCCGTGAACTTCTTCTGGATCGCGATGGACGTACCGGTGTCGAGCGACGTGATGATGCCGACCTTCGAACCGCCGGAGATGCACTGCTCGGCCTGCGCAAGCTGCTTCTGCGGGTCGTTCAGCGCGTTCACGATCGTCGCCGGCACGTTCGCCTTCTTGAAGGCGTTGACGAACGCCGGCCTGTCGAACTGCTCCCACCGGACCGACGACTTCGTGTCCGGCAGGAGGACGCACACCGAGCCCGTCTGAGCCGTGCGCGCGGTCGCGCCGCTCGCGACCACCGCGACGGCGACGGCGGCCAGCGGCGACTCCGACGAGGAGCGTCGAGGACCTCCTGAGACCTGACTTCACTGCACCCTCCTTGCTTGGTAACTGCCTGCGCGGGGACTCTATTACGGAACGGCGCTCGCGTCAAACCGGCGGCTACGTGAGCGTCCGGTACGCGAGCGACTCGCGGCGGCCGCTCTCGCTCGAGCGGACGATCGCGTCGCAGACCTCGGCCGCGCGGTAGCCGTCCTCGAACGTCGCGCCGTGCGGGGCGACGTCGGTGTCGCCCGCGATCGCGGCCAGGAAGTGGTGGAGCTCGTGGACGAACGTGTCGCCCCAGCCGATGATGTGGCCGGGCGGCCACCAGTGCTCCCAGAACGGGTGGCTCGCCTCCGAGACGAGAACGGTCTTGAAGCCGCGCGTCCGCTCGCCGTCCGCGCGGAAGACCTGCAGCTCGTTCAGGCGCTCCATGTCGAACGCGAGCGACCCCTTCGTGCCGTTGATCTCCCACTGGAACGCGTTGCGGCGGCCGAGCGCGAGCCGCGTCGCCTCGAGCGTGCCGACCGCGCCGTTCGCGAACACGACGGTCGCCTCGACCGCGTCGTCCACCTCGCGCTCCGGGATGAACGTGCGCAGGAACCCGCCGACCTCGTCGATCTCGCCGACGAGGTAGCGCGCGAGGTCGACGACGTGCGCCGCGAGGTCGCCGAGCGCGCCCGAGCCCGCGCTGCGCTGCGTCGAAGCGCCAGACCTCCGCGTCGGTGTCGCCCCAGTCCTGGAGGTAGCGGCCGCGGAAGTGGCGGATCTCGCCGAGCTCGCCCGCGTCGATCAGCTCGCGCGCGAGCCGGACCGCCGGCACGAAGCGGTAGTTGAACGCGCACATGTGCTTCACGCCGGTCGCCGCGACGCGGCGCCAGATCTCGTAGCTCTCGTCCGCGTCGCGCCCGAGCGGCTTCTCGCAGACGACGTGCTTGCCCGCCTCGGCGGCGGCGATCGTCGGCTCCGCGTGGAGTGAGTTCGGGCCGAGGTTGTCGAGGAGCCCGATCTCCGGGTCGGCGACGAGCTCCTGCCAGTCGGTCGTCCAGCGCTCGAAGCCGTAGCGCGTCGCAGCCTCGCTCACGGCCGCCTCGTTCCGCCCCGCGATGGCGACGAGCCGCGGCCGGAGCGGCGGCGGCCACGTCATGTACTCGATCTTGCGGAAGCGCGTTCGAGTGCGCCTTGCCCATGAAGGCGTACCCGAGCATCCCGACGCCGATCTCGTTGAGGTCGCCTGCGCTCACCTCGCGCGAGATACTAAGCGCGCTCGTGAAGACCTCACTGGGGATATGGGCGCTCGGGTCGATGGTGACCCGCTTCGTCCCGGGCGGCTACCAGCCCGCAGCACGCGGGCGAGTCGACCGCGCAGGGTCTCGCGCGCCGTCGCCGGGCTCGGCGACCTCATCGACGACTACGAGTTCCACTATCCGCAGGAGCTCTCGGAGGAGAACCTCGAGGAGGTCCGCGCTGCGCTCGGCGACCACGGCATCTACGCGATCGCGACCGGCACGCACCTGAACCCGCTCTTCGGCAGGGGAGGGCTCTCGTCGCCCGACGACTCGGTGCGAGACGACGCGCTGGCCGAGGCGCTCCGAGGCCGCCGACTTCGCCGCGTCGGTCGGAGCGCAGATGATCCTCTGGCCGGGAGTCGAGGGCTACAACTACCCGTTCCAGACGCCGTATCGCGGAGGCCTGGGCCGGTTCGTGGACGGCGTCGGCGAGGTCGCGACCCGCTGCCAGGAGCGCGGGATCACGCTCTTCCTCGAGCACAAGAACTCCGAGCCGGCGATGAAGATCCTCATGCGGAACGTCGGCATGACGCTGCACGTGATCCACACGCTGCGAGCCCGCGGCATCACGAGCGTCAAGGTGAACATGGACTGGCAGCACCTGCTGATGAACGGCGAGAGCCTCGCCGAGTACGCGGCGCTGCTCGCGGCCGCAGGGCCTCCTCGGCCACCAGCACGCGAACTCGGGCTGGGGCACGTTCGACGACGACAACATGGTCGGCGCGACCGCGTTCATGGAGACGCTCGAGCTGGCGGTCGAGCTGCGCCGGGCCGGCTACGGCGACAACGGCGAGCGGCTCGGATTCGACCTCTACCCGTACACCGAGGATGCCGTCGAGGCCGTCAAGCGCAGCGTGCTCCAGTGGCGCTTCATCGACTCGGTGGCGGCGAGGATCGACGACGCGGCGCTCCGCGAGGCGCAGCAGCGCAAGGACGCGGTGCGCGCGTACGAGCTCGTGTACGCAGCGCTCGGCGCGTGACCGCACTCGTGGTCGGCCTCGACGTCGGGACGACCGGCGTCAAGGCGCTCGCGATCACGGCCGACGGGCGAGGTCGTCGCCTCCGCCGAGGAGGACTACGCGCTCTCGACGCCGCAGCCCGGCTGGTCGGAGCAGGATCCCGAGGACTGGTGGCGCGCGAGCCAGGCAGCGCTCGCGCGGCTCGGCGTGGACACCGCCCGCGTCGGCCTCTCGGGACAGATGCACGGCCTCGTCTGCCTCGACGAGCGCGGCGACGTCCTCCGCCCGGCGATCCTCTGGAACGACCAGCGCACGCGCGGCCGAGTGCGCCGAGATCGAGGAGCGCGTCGGGCTCGAGCGCCTGATCGCGCTGACCGGGAACCGCGCGCTGACGGGCTTCACGGCGCCGAAGCTCCTCTGGCTGCGCCGGCACGAGCCCGACGTCTACGCGCGCATCCATCGGATCGTGCTGCCGAAGGACTACGTCCGGCTCCGGCTGACGGGCGAGTGGGCGATCGACGCGGCGGACGCCTCCGGCACGCTCCTCTTCGACGTCGCCGGACGGCGCTGGAGCGACGACGTGCTGGCCGCGCTCGAGATCCCGGCCGAGTGGCTCCCGCCGGTGAGCGAGTCGACCGAGATCGCGGGCGCCGGCGACCAGCAGGCAGCCGCGCTCGGCGTGGGCGTGATCGAGCCGGGCAAGGTCTCGGTCGTCCTCGGCACGTCGGGCGTCGTTCTCGCCGCCCTGCCGGAGTACGCGCACGATCCGCAGGCCCGTGTGCACGTGTTCTGCCACGCGCTCCCGGGCACCTGGGAGGCGATGGGCGTGATGCTGAACGCCGCCGGCTCCCTTCGCTGGTTCCGCGACGCGTTCGCGCCCGACGCGTCCTTCGACGAGCTGACGGCGGAGGCCGCGCGCTGGGACGCGGGCGCGGAGGGCGTGACTCTTCCTCCCGTACCTCCAGGGCGAGCGCACGCCTCACGCCGACCCGGACGCGACGAGGCGCGTTCTCGGGCCTCTCCCTCCGGCACGACCGCGGCGCTCTCGTACGAGCGGTGCTCGAAGGCGTCGCCTACGGCCTGCGCGACTCGCTCGAGCTCCTCCGCGAGCTCGGCGTCGACCCGACGGCCGGCCGCGCCTCCGGCGGAGGCGCGCACAGCCGCCTCTGGCTCGAGATCGTCGCCTCCGTCCTCGAGCTCCCGCTCGAGCGCAGCGTCGTCGACGAGGGGTCGGCGTACGGCGCCGCGCTTCTCGCGGGCGTCGCCGGCGGGCACGTTCGCGAGCGCGCAGGAGGCGGTCGCGTCGTGCGTCCGGGCTCGCGAGACGGTCGAGCCGAACCCTGCCTGGGCGCGGCGCTACGACGACGGTTACGCTCGCTTCCGCGCGCTGTACCCGGCAATCCGAGGAGCGGAGGAGCAGGACATGAGGCTCGGGATCGTCTCGACGGCGGACATCAACCGGAAGGTGATCCCCGGCGCCCACGCCTCGGAGAAGGTCGAGCTCGTCGCCGTGGCGAGCCGTGACCAGGCGCGCGCGGAGGAGTACGCGAAGACGTGGGAGATCGAGCGTGCGTACGGCTCGTACGAGGCGCTGCTCGAGGACCCGGACGTCGACGCCGTGTACATCTCGCTCCCGAACACGATGCACCGCGAGTGGTCGATCAGGTCGCGTCGAAGCGGGCAAGCACGTCATCTGCGAGAAGCCGTTCAGCCGTCGGCGCCGAGGACGTCGAGGCCGCGTTCGACGCCGCCGAGCGCGCCGGCCGCCTCCTGACCGAGGCGTTCATGTACCGGCACAACCCGCAGACCGCGAAGCTCGTCGAGCTCGTTCGCGAGGGCGCGATCGGGGAGCTGCGCGTCGTCCGCTCGGCTTCAGCTACTCGCTCTACGACGCCGACAACATCCGCCTGCGCACCGACGTCGAGGGCGGCAGCCTGATGGACGTCGGCTGCTACTGCGTCAGCGGTTCGCGGCTGCTCGCGGGCGAGCCCGAGTCGCGTCTTCGGCCACGCGTACATCGGCCCGACGGGCACGGACTGGGTCTTCACGGGGGCGCTGCGCTTCCCGGGGGACGTTCACGCGCTCTTCGACTGCGGAACGTCCCTGCCGGAGCGCGACGAGCTCGAGGCGATCGGCACCGAGGGCTCGCTGTTCCTCGACGACCCGTGGCACTGCTTCGAGCCGGTGATCGAGCTGCGCCGCGACGGCGGCGTCGAGCGCATCGAGCTCGAGCCGGTCGACTCCTACCGGCTCGAGCTCGAGAACCTCGCCGACGCGATCGCCGGCGAAGCGCCGCTCCTGCTCGGCCGCGAAGACGCGCTCGGGCAGGCGCGCACGATCGAAGCGCTCTTCCGCTCGGCCGAGAGCGGGACGGCGACGCGGCTCTAGGTCGAGACTTCGAAGCTGCCGTTCATCGTGCTCGCGTGCGGGTCGCAGACGAAGTCGTAGCCTGCCCGCCTCGAACGTGACCTCCCACGTGTCTCGGTCCCGTGCCGCCGACGTCCGTCGTCTCGTCGACGCCCGCACCGGTGAGATGGAAGTTGTGGATGTCGGACTGGTCGTCGACCTCGATCGTGTACGTCCCGGCCGAGAGCGTCGTCGACGTCCGCTCCGTCGGGGCCCGTGAGGCTGATCTCGAAGCCCGGGCCGACGCTGCCCGCTCAGCGCTCTCACCTGTACCGGAATCGTCGCCGGCGGTCGTCGTCTCGGTCGTCGGTCGGTCCCGCCCGCGTCCTCGTCGTCGCCACCACAGCCGGCGACGGCGAGAGCCGCGAAGGCGAGGCCGACGCGAGACCGCTGCGCGTGCGTGTCATTAGTCCTCCTTCGTCGCTCGTCCTCGACGATACGCCATGTGCCTTCGATCGGTTCGGCTCCATCTAGAGTCCCGCCGTGGACGTGCTCGAGATCGCCCCCGGCCTCTGGCGCTGGACCGCCTACCACGAGGAGTGGAGGGAGGACGTCGGCTGCACGTACGTCGAGACGGAGGACGGCGCCGTTCTCGTCGATCCGCTCGTCCCAGGCGAGGACGCGGCGCGCTTCTGGAAGGCCCTCGACCGCGACGTCAAGCGTGCGAAGGGTCGCGTCCACGTCCTCGTCACCGTCTTCTGGCACGCGCGAAGCGCCGCCGCGATGCGCGACCGCTACGACGCGCGGATCTGGGCGCCGAAGAGTGGCAAGGCCGCGATCGCGCGCCGCGCCGGCGTCGTCACGGACCCCTTCGCGATCGGCGACGAGCTCCCGGGCGGGATCGAGGCGTGCCGCACGGCCCGCGCGGCGGAGGTCGTCTACTGGATTCCGGAGCACTCGGCGCTCGTTCCCGGCGACGTGCTGATCGGAGACGGCAAGGGCGGCGCGAAGATGTGCCCCGAGTCGTGGCTGCCCGAGGAGAAGACGCACCGCGACCTCGCGGCGTCGCTTCGCCCGCTGCTCGACCTGCCCGTGCGCCGCATCCTCGTCTCGCACGGCAAGCCCGTCGTGACGGGCGGCGGGCGGGCGCTCGCGCGCGCGCTCGAGGTCTAGACGTGCTCTGGCTGTGGATCCTGCTCGGCGTCGTCGCGCTTCTCGTCGTCTTCGCGGCCGTCGGCTACAACCGGCTCGTCCGGCTCCGCAACGAGGCGGACACGGGCTGGGCGAACATCGACGTCCAGCTCCAGCGCCGCACCGACCTCATCCCGAACCTCGTCGAGGCCGTGCGCGGCTACGCGGCCCACGAGCGGGCGGTGTTCGAAGAGGTGACGAAGGCGCGCGCGGCGCTCCAGCAGGCCGCACACGCCAGGCGCGGCGGGCGACGCGAACGACATCCTGACCGCCGCGCTCGGCCGCCTCTTCGCCGTCGCCGAGGCCTACCCGGAGCTGAAGGCGTCGGAGAACTTCCTCCGGCTCCAGGAGGACCTCACCGACACCGAGGACAAGATCAGCGCGGCGCGCCGCTACTACAACTCGACGGTGATGCACTACAACACCGCCATCCAGAGCATCCGTGGGTGCTGGTCGCGAAGCCGCTCGGCTTCCGCGCGAAGGAGTTCTTCTCCGCGGCCGGCGACACCGCGGTGCCGCAGGTCTCGCTCGACACCCGCGTCGTGACGCTCCAGCAGCAGATCCGGCGAACCGCCTTCGGAGCAGGATCGTCGCTCTTCGGTTCGTCCTGCTTCTCCTCGTGCTCGCGGGGCTGGTCGGGCTCGTCCTCGACCTCTCGCTCGGAGTCGTGGCGCTGGTCGTCGCGCGATCTACGGCGTCTTCGCGTCCTGCAACCCGCGGCGCTGATCTCCGGGCATCACGCACGCGCGGCCGGTCGGGCCCGATGAGCTCCGACCTCTCCGCCGTCTCGTCGAGAACGTCTCGATCGGCGCCGGGTTGCCCGTGACGCCGGAGCTTCGCGTCGTCGACGACGACGCGCCGAACGCATTGGCCGCGGGCCTGCGGCCGACCTCGAGCTACGTCGGCGTCACCACGGGACTGCTGCGCACGATGCCGAAGCGCGAGCTCGAGGCCGTCATCGCGCACGAGGTGTCGCACATCCGGAACCGCGACACGTACCTCATGACCATGGCGACGATCTTCGCCGGCGTCATCGCGCTCGATCGCCGACATCGGCTTCCGGTCGCTCGCGTACGGCGGGCGCGGCGAGGCGGAGGGCGCTGGTCGCGCTCTGGCAATCGTCGGCTTCCTTCTCGCGCCGTACGCCGCGCTGCTCCTGCGGATGAGCCTCTCGCGCCGTCGCGAGTTCCTC
>CAVSZQ010000004.1:0-79297 GCA_963732465.1 uncultured Actinomycetes bacterium | reverse complement strand
GCGTCCCGCGCGCAGCGAAAGCCGGCGAACAGGTGTCGCCGGTTCGGGAGCTCCCAGTTGCGGAAGCTGCCGCGGGCGATGACCGCGTCCGTCGCCCAGGAGCCGCCGCGCAGGACTCGGTACTCCTCGCCGAAGTAGATCTCCGAGTACTCCGGGTACGGGAACGAGAGGAAGCCCGGGTATGGGAGGAAGTGCGACGACGTCCACTCCCACACGTCGCCGGTGAGCTGGACGACGCCGCTCGGGCTCTCGCCGCCCGCGTAGGAGCCGACAGGCGCAGGAGAGAACCGCTGCCGCCCGAGGTTCGCCTCGTAGCCCATGAACTCGCGGCCCCAAGGGAACCGGCTCTTGCCGCGGCGCTCGTCCCAGGCCGCTGCCCGCTCCCATTCGGCCTCGGTCGGCAGGCGCTTCCCGACCCAGTTCGCGAACGCCTCGGCCTCGTAGAAGGAGACGTGCTGCACCGCCTCCTCCATCGGAAGCGGCTCGCTCCGGCCGAAGCGCATCCGCTCCCAGCCGTCGTCGCCGAGCTCCCAGAAGAGCGGCGACGTGATGTCGTCGTGCTCGCGCCACTCCCAGCCCTCCGCGCTCCAGTGCTTCGCGGTGCGGTAGCCGCCACGCGCGATGAACTCGACGAACTGGGCGTTCGTGACCGGCTGGCGGTCGATGAGGAACGGACGGCAGCTCGACCTCGTGCGGGACGAGCTCGTTGTCGTACGCCCACGGCTCGTCCGTCGCGCCGAGGATGAACGAGCCACCCTCGATGCGCACCTCGTCCGGGCCAGCGGGCGCGCGGTCGGGCGGCTCCGCGTCGTGCGTCGGATACTCCATCCCCGCGAGCTGGAGGGTCTGCAGCATCGTCTCCTGATGCTGGAGCTCGTGCTGGAGGACGAGCCCGAAGACGAACCCCTTGCGCAGGAGCGCGTCCGGCGCGTCGAGGTCGACGTGGTCGACGAGGTGGAGCACGCGCTCGCGCACGTCCTCCGTGTACGCCCGGACCGCGTCGGCGCGAAGCGTCGGGAGATCCCCGTTCGCCTTTCGCTCGTGCCGGAACGCGTCGTGAACTGGCGTCGTGGGCACCGAGCGGCTGCGAGCCGTTGAGCTGCCGGAGGAGCCAGACCTCCTCGAAGTAGGCCACCTGGGCCAGGTCCCAGACCAGCGGGAGCTGGAGCGGCGACGGGCGGGCGACGAGGTCCCCGTCCGAGAGCGGCTCGACGAGCTGGTCGGTCGCCGCGCGAGCCCGCTCGAGCGCAGCGCGAATCTCGACGCGCGAGTCCATAGTCAGACTTTGCCCGATCGGCTCGGAAGTGCTCAAGGGTGAATCGTCCTCGCGGCGGATGCCGGTTCCTCCCTGAGACGGATGCGAAACCAGCACGGTTGAGCGCAAAATCCCGCCTATGGAAAGCGGCTCGGAGCACGAGTCACTCGATGGAGTGACCGACGACTCGCGGGCTGTAGCCTTCGCCGACCCAAGACGAGAGGAGCAGGCTGGCGTGAGCACGAACTGGACCGGTTGTCGTCGCGGATGGCGTCACCCGGCGCTACGGCGAGGGCGACACGGCGGTCGACGCGCTTCGCGGCGTGTCGGTCGACATCGAGAGGGCGCGGCTGACCGCGGTCATGGGACCGTCGGGCTCCGGGAAGTCGACGCTGATGCACATCCTCGCGGGGCTCGACAAGCCGACCGTCCGGCACGGTCGAGGTTGCGGGAACCGAGATTACGAAGCTGGGTGACAACGACCTGACGAAGCTCCGCCGCGAGCACATCGGCTTCGTCTTCCAGTTCTTCAACCTGCTGCCGATGCTGAACGCGCGCGAGAACATCACGCTGCCCGCTGACGATCGCCGGCGAGAAGCCCGACGAGGGCTGGGTCGAGAAGATCGTGGCCGACGTGGGCCTGACGGACCGGCTCGCGCACCGCCCCTCGGAGCTCTCGGGCGGGCAGCAGCAGCGCGTCGCGATCGCCCGGGCGCTCATCTCCAAGCCGACTGTCCTCTTCGCCGACGAGCCGACCGGGAATCTCGACTCGACGACCGGCAACGAGATACTCGAGCTACTCCGGCGATCGGTGGACGAGTACGGCCAGACGATGGTCATGGTGACGCACGACGCGCGCGCGGCGGCCATGGCGCATCGCGTGCTGTTCCTCGCCGACGGCGTGATCGTGCGCGAGCTCGGCGAGTGCGACACGCACCGGATCCTGGAGGTCCTCGAGGAGATCGCCGTCGTAGTGATCAGGTTCGCCATCCGCGGCCTGCTCGGCAGGAAGCTTCGCGCCGTCCTCACGGGGATCGCGATCGTCCTCGGCGTCGCGATGATCAGCGGCACCTACATCCTCACCGACACGATCGACAAGGCGTTCTCGAACCTCTTCACTCAGTCGTACGCAGGGACGGACGCCGTCGTCCAGGGCGAGGGCCCCGACATCTCGATCGACGGCGCCGCGGCTCCGACGCCGCCGGTCGACGCGTCGCTGCTCGAGACGGTGAGGGAGGTCGACGAGGTCTCGCTCGCGACCGGTGGCATCTACGACGAGACGAACACGAAGATCCTCACGCCCGAAGGCGACGCCGTCAGCACCGGGGGCGCGCCGAGCTTCGGGTTCGGACTCGACACGAGCGAGGAGTACGCGCAGTTCAACCCGCTGAACCTCCTCGAGGGCCGCTGGCCGTCCGCGCCGAACGAGGTCGTGATCGACGCGGGCACCGCGGACGGGCAGAGCTACGCGCTCGGCGACACCGTCGAGGTCGCCACGCTCGTGCCCACGCGTGCGTTCGAGCTCGTCGGCGTCGCCCAGTACGGCGGCATCGACAGTCTCGGGACGGCGACGTTCGCGGTGTTCACGATCCCGACGGCGCAGGAGCTCCTCGACCGCGAGGGGCAATACGACGTGATCTCGGTCGCCGCGAACGAGGGAACGAGCGAGGAGGACCTCGTCACGGCGATCCAGGCCGTGCTCCCGGACGGCGTGACCGCGCAGACGGCGACGGTGGAGACCGAGGAGGCGCAGGACGAGATCGGCCAGTTCACGTCGATCATCCGCTACTTCCTGTTGACGTTCGCCGGCATCGCGCTCTTCGTGGGCGCGTTCGTCATCTTCAACACCTTCTCGATCACCGTCGCGCAGCGCACACGCGAGTTCGCCACTCTGCGGACGATCGGCGCGTCGCGCCGGCAGGTCCTCTCCGCCGTGATCCTCGAGTCGATCGTCATCGGCATCGTGGCCTCGCTCATCGGTCTCGCGTTGGGCCTCGTTCTCGCGGAAGGGATCCAGGCGCTGTTCGGGACGCTGGGCTTCGAGCTGCCGACCGCCGAGCGCGTCTTCGCGCTGCGCACGGTCGTCGTCTCGATGCTCGTCGGCGTCCTGGTGACGCTTGCCGCCGGGCTCTTCCCCGCCATCCGCGCCACGCGCGTGCCGCCGATCGCCGCGGTGCGCGAGGGAGCGGAGCTTCCTCGCTCGCGGATCTCGCCTTTCGTTCCCTGGATCGCGGGGCTCGTCGTCGTCGGAGCGCTCCTCCTGCTCGCCCGGGCGATGTTCACCGACGAGCTGGGCACGGCCGACCGCCTGATCGGTCTCGCGGGGGGCGTCCTGCTCCTGTTCGTCGGCATCGCGATGCTCTCGTCGCGGCTCGTGCGGCCGATCGCCGCTCTGGTCGGCCTCCCTGCGCGTCAGATCGGAGGCGCGGCGGGGAAGCTCGCGAGCGGGAACACGGTGCGCAACCCGGGCAGGACCGCCGCGACGGCCGCCGCGCTGATGATCGGGATCGCGCTCGTCGCCTTCATCGCGACCCTCGCGGACGGCTTGAAGACGTCGAACCGCGAAGCGATCGAGGAGCAGGTCTCCGCGGATTACGTCATCACGGCTCAGGACGGCTACACGCCGTACCCGTCCGCGGTCGGCGACGCCGTGGCCGACTCGCCCATGCCCGAGGTCGTGTCGCCCGTACGGGCCGGGCCGGCGCTCGTGAACGACGACGACGCCGAGCTCGGCGGGATCGATCCCGACACGATCACGTCCACGTACACGTTCGACTGGACCGAGGGGAGCGACGAGGTGCTCGCCGACCTCGGCACGACCGGAGCGATCGTGAGCGAGAACTACGCCGACGACCACGCACTGGAGATCGGCACCCGTCTCCGGCTCACGTCGATCGACAACCAGAGCGCCGACGCCAGGGTCGTCGGGATCTACGAGCCGCACCCGTTCTATCCGCTGCTCGAGAGCGTCACCGTCTCGACCGACCTCTTCGACCAGCTCTACGACCGCCCGCAGAACCGGTGGACGTGGGCGAACGTGGCCGGGGAGCCGTCAGACGAGGGCAAAGCGCAGCTCGAGGAGGCGGTCGCGGGCTTCCCGGACGCTCAGGTCGAGACGCGTGAGGAGTGGATCGAGCGCGAGGACGAGGACATCAGCCAGTTCCTCACCTTCCTGTACGTACTGCTCGCGCTCGCCGTGCTCATCAGCATCTTCGGGATGATCAACACGCTCGTGCTCTCGGTCTACGAGCGGACGCGTGAGATCGGGATGCTGAGGGCGATCGGCATGACGCGCCGGCAGACCCGCCGCATGGTCCGGCAGGAGAGCATCATCACCGCGCTCATCGGCGCGGCGATCGGGCTCCCGCTCGGGATCTTCCTGGCCGCGCTCGTGACGCGCGCGCTCGGAGACTTCAACCTGACGTTCTCGATCCCGTGGTTCCAGCTGATCTTCCTCACGGTGCTCTCGATCGTCGTGGGGATCATCGCGGCGATCATGCCCGCGCGGCGCGCCGCCAAGCTCGACCCGCTCAGGGCGATCGCCTACGAATGAACACTCGGCTTACGCCTCGCGTCGTGGGGGAAACCATGTTTCCCCCACGTGCCCCCTTCTTCTTGAGAGCGTGGGGAACCTCCCGGTTCCCCACACCCCTCCACCGTCAAAGGCCTAGCGGCCTTTGACGAAATTCGCCATCCGCGGCCTGCTGAGCAGGAAGCTGCGGACGGCGCTCACGGCGCTCGCCATCGTCCTCGGCGTCGCGATGATCTGCGGGACGTACGTCCTCACCGACTCGATCGACCGCGCGTTCGACAAGATCTTCACGGACATCCGGCAGGGCTCGAACGCGGTCATCACCGGGCGGTCGGCGTTCGACATCACCGAGGGGAGCGGAGTCGAGGAGCCGACCTTCGACGACTCGCTTCTGGAAGAGGTGCGTGCGCTGCCGGGCGTGCTCGAGGCGGAGGGCGCGGTCGACTCGACGTCAACGCAATTCATCGGCGACGACGGCAAGGCGGTTGTGTCCGGCGGTGCGCCGAACCTCGGCTTCGCGATCCCGAACGGGGAGTCGCGCTTCAACCCGCTCACGCTGATCGAGGGCCGCTGGCCCGGGCCGAACGAGGTCGTGGTCGACAAGGACACCGCGGGCAAGGAGGACTTCGAGGTCGGCGAGACGATCGGCGTCCAGGCCGAGGGGCCGGTCGAACGGCTCCCGCTCGTCGGGATCATCCAGTTCAGCTCCGGCCTCTCGATCGGTGGCGCGACGCTCGCCGGCTTCGACCTGCCGACCGCGCAGCGGCTCATGCGCAAGGAAGGCCGGCTCGACGAGATCGCGGTCGCGGCGAAGCCCGGCGTCGAGGATGCCGAGCTCGTCCGTCAGATCGAGGAGATCCTTCCCGACGGAACGCAGGTGCAGTCGGCCGGCGTCCAGGCCGAGACGGACGCAGAGGAGACGAACGAGTTCGTCACCATCCTCCAGCGCTTCCTGCTCGCGTTCGGCGGGATCGCGCTCTTCGTGGGCTCGTTCGTGATCGCGAACTCGCTCTCGATCACGATCGCGCAGCGGACGCGCGAGCTCGCCACGCTCCGCATCGTCGGCGCGTCCCGTCGCCAGGTCCTGGCCTCGATCATCCTCGAGTCGCTCGTCGTCGGAGTGGTCGCGTCGGTCATCGGGCTCTTCCTCGGCCTCGTGCTCGCCGAGGGGCTCTTCTGGCTCTTCGACGCGGCCGGCCTCACGCTGCCGAACACGGGGCTCGTGTTCGAGCCGCGGACGGCGGTCGTCGCGCTCGCCGCCGGGATCCTCGTCACGCTCGCCGCGAGCCTGCGCCCGGCGATTCGCGCGACGAGGGTTCCGCCGGTCGCCGCCGTCCGCGAAGGAGCGACGCTTCCGCCCGGTCGCTTCGAGCGCTTCCGGGGCGCCGGCGCGCTGCTGATGATCGCCGGCGGCTTCGCCGCGCTGCTCTACGGGCTCTTCCGCGGCGGGCTCGACACGACCCAGGTCCTCATCTGGATGGGGCTCGGGGCGGTCCTCGTCTTCCTCGGCGTCGCGCTCTTCTCGTCGAGGCTGGTTCGCCCGCTCGCGCATGGGCTGGGCTGGCCGGCGACGAAGATCGGCGGCGCCGCGGGCCTGCTCGCCCGCGACAATGCCCGGCGAAACCCGCAGCGCACGGCCTCGACTGCGGCCGCGCTGATGATCGGGCTCGCGCTCGTGACCATGGTCGCCACGCTCGCGGCCGGCATCGTGCAGTCCTTCGAGGACGCCGTGAACGAGGTCTTCACGAGCGACTACGCGATCACGGCGCAGAACAACTTCTCGCCGATCCCGATCGCCGCCGCGGAGGCCGCCGCGCGCACGTCCGGCGTCACGGGCGCCGGCAACGTGCGGGCGGGGCAGGTCCAGGTGGACGGCGAGACCCGCTCGGCGACATCCGTCGATCCCGGCACGGCGGACGTCATCACCCTGGAGTGGACCGACGGCTCACAGGACGTGATGCGCGAGCTCGGGCCGGACGGCGTGTTCGTCTCGGACTCGTACGCGGAGGACCACGGGCTGCAGGTGGGTTCGGAGGTCCCGGTCCGGTTCCCGAACGGGAACGAGCGGACGTTCGCGCTCGAGGGCATCTTCGACCCGCCCGCCGCGGGGTCGCCGTTCGGGACGGTGACGGTCTCGAACGAGGTCTGGGACGCCGAAGTGCAGAACCCGCGCAACCTCTTCTCCTTCCTGACCATGGAGGGCGGGGCGACGGACGAGAACCAGGCCGCGCTCGACCGGGCGCTCGAAGGCTTCCCGAACGCGAAGGCTCAGTCGCGCGTGGAGTTCATCGACAACCAGATCGCCGAGTTCAGCCAGGTGCTCAACATCCTCTACATCCTGCTCGCGCTCTCGATCGTGGTCAGCCTGTTCGGGATCGTGAACACGCTCGTGCTCACGGTCTTCGAGCGGACGCGCGAGATCGGGATGCTGCGCGCGATCGGTATGACCCGCCGCCAGATCCGGCGCATGATCAGGCACGAGAGCGTGATCACGGCGCTCATCGGGGCCGCGGTCGGGATCGTGCTCGGGGTCGTGCTCGCCGCGCTCCTGATCGCGCGCGTCGAGTTCATCGAGTTCGCCTTCCCGACCGCTCAGATCATCGTCTTCGTCATCGCGTCGATCTTCGTCGGGATCGTCGCCGCCGTCTTCCCGGCGCGGCGGGCGGCGAAGCTCGATCCGCTCGAGGCCATCTCCTACGAATGACGGCGGGCCGGGCATGCCCGGCCCCTACCTCGGTCCGTAGGGGCGAGGCATGCCTCGCCCTCGACAGCCGAGGCGCACGACGCCTTCCTCGGCGAGCTTCGCGATCTCGTCTTCGCCGTAGCCGGCCTCGCGGAGCACCTCGGCCGTGTGCTCGCCGAGGAGCGGAGGCGGCCGGAGGTGGGTCGCGCGCTCGTCGTCGAACGAGAGCGGGAGCGCGGGGATGCGAAGGCCGGCGACCGTCGGATGGGGGAGCGGCTGGAGCATCGCGAGCGCTTCCGTCTGCTCCGCGCGCACGATGTCGGCGATGTCCGCGACCGGAGCCGATGGGACGCCCGCTCGGCGCAGCCGCTCCTGCCAGTCGGCTGCGTCGCGCTCGCGCAGCCGCTCCGACAGGAGCTCGACGAGCTCGGCGCGGTTGCGCACGCGATCCGGGTTCGTCCGGAAGCGCTCGTCCTCGATCAGCTCTGGGAGCTCGAGCGCCTCGCAGAGCGCCGCGTACAGGCGGTCGTTCCCGCCCGCGACCATGAGCTCCCCGTCGCGGGTCGGGAGCACCTGGTACGGCGCCACCATCGGGAAAGCGGTGCCCTCCGGCCTCGGCACCGTGCCGTCGGCCAGGTAACCGACGAGGTGGTAGCCGACGTAGCCGAGGACGGTCTCGTACAGCGACGTGTCGACGACGGCGCCTTCGCCTGTCCGCTCCCGCTCGAGGAGGGCCGAGACGATGCCCAGTGCGGCCCACATGCCCGTGCCCATGTCGATGAGCGAGGACCCGACGCGCGCGCCGGCGGTGCCCGGCTCGCCCGTGATGCTGATGAGCCCGCCCGCCGCCTGCATCAGCGCGTCGTAGCCCGGTTCCTCTCGCAGCGGGCCGGTGCTGCCGTAGGCGCCGATCGAGCAGTAGACGAGCCGCGGGTTCCGCTCGCGGAGGGCCTCGGCGCCGAAGCCGAGCGTCTCTGCGCGGCCGGGTCGAAGACCCTGGAGGAAGACGTCGGCGGTCGCGGCGAGCCGATCGACGACTTCGCGGCCACGCTCGTCCGCGAGCGACACCGCGAGCGAGCGCTTCCCCGCGTTGACGGCGAGGAACATCGCGCTCTCGCCGTCCCAGAACGGCGGCCCCCAGGCGCGGCCGTCGTCGCCCGTGTCCGGCCGCTCGACCTTGATCACGTCCGCGCCGAGCGCAGCCAGGATCTCCGTGCAGTAGGGACCGGCGATCGACGTCGTCAGGTCGAGAACGCTCGCGCCGGCGAGCGGGAGGAGTGGCATGCATGATCATCTCGTGCGCTCGTGAACCGGTGAACCGGTGTCAGACACCGATTTATGTTGGTAACGATTGAGCGACAATCGCTGTCGCTCACCTGGCGCAAGGCTCCGCTAGATGGAGTCCGGCGAATCGCCCTTACCGACCACGGCTCGGGGCGATGCGGTGTCTGACACCGGGCTCTGCGAGGATGCGCGCGTGCCCGACTGGCTCGACTTCGACCAGCTCGCCGAGTGGGTCTCCGGGGAGTGGTGGAGCTACCTCGTCATCTTCGCGATCGCGGTAATCGACGCGTTCTTTCCCCTCGTCCCGAGCGAGACGCTGGTCGTCATCGGCGGGAGTCTCTCGGCGTCCGGCGACCTGTACTTCCCGCTCGTCGTGCTCGCGGGCGCGGCCGGAGCGATCCTCGGCGACAACATCTCGTACTGGGTCGGGCACTTCGTCGGGGAGAAGACGGTCAGGCGCCTGCTCCGGACGGAGAAGTGGCACCGGCGGCTCGACTGGGCCGAGCGCACGCTGGACCAGCGCGGCGCGTACATCATCCTCGTCGCGCGGTTCATCCCCGGCGGGCGGACCGCGGTGACGTTCACGGCCGGCTACGTGCAGACGTTCCCGTGGCGGCGCTTCATCGTCTACGACGTGATCGCGGGCGTGCTCTGGGCGACGTACGCCACCTCCCTCGGCTACTTCGGCGGGAAGACGTTCGAGGACCACCCGTTCTGGGGCCTGGCGCTGGCGCTCGGGATCGCGCTGACGCTGGGGCTCGTGGTCGAGCTCGTCCGGCACTGGTCAAAGCGACGGCAGGAGCGCGGAGCTGCGCGCGATCTGGAAGACGCCGGGCTCGATGGCGAAGCTGCTCGTCCACCTGACGACGGGGCCTGAGAACCCACGGCACGCCGACGGGGCCGGGCCGGAGCCCGATCCCGTCGCGTCACTCGAGCGCCGCTAGGTCGCGGGCCGGTCTTCCGGACCCGCCCGGAGCTCGACCTGCGCGCGCCAGCCGATCCAGAGGGCGATCGCGAACACGATCGGCACGAGAGCGCCGTGGAAGGCGGCAACGGCTGCGCTGTCGCCGCTGCCGATGTCGCCCGCAGCGGCGAGGAACGCCTGCACCGACCCGACGAGGGCCAATGCGAACGCCGCCCCGGTCGCGCGCCAGTTCGGCCACGCTGCGACGAGCGCGGAGAAGAACGTCAGCACGTAGAACAAGTGGACGGCCATGCCGAGGCTCTTGTGGGCGTCGATCCAGTCCTCGCCGAAGATCACACCGGCGATGAGGTAGACCTGGATGATCATGCCGACCACCGACAGGGTCGCGAAGAGGAACGTTCCCATGAGGCCGATACGTCGTCTGTCCATGCGCACGACCCTAAAACCATCGGCGGACGGAGTCAAATGCCCGTCGCCGGGCGGTCAGGCGGCTCCGGCTACGTCGGGTGACGACCCTTCCTGGAGCTCGCGCCAGGCCTTCTGCGCGTAGAGCACCGCGGCGAGCAGGATGATCAGTGCGAAAACGCCGTGGAGCCCGTTGACCCAGTCGCCCCGCTCGTCCGTGTTCCCGACGAGCGGGACCTGCACCAACGAGACGACGAGGAAGGCGGCCGCAAGACCGACGTCCCGCCATTTGCCCCAGTACGCGGCGACCGCACCGATCACGATCGCGAGCTGCCCGATGTGCACGAGGAACGCGCCGCCGACTGCGCGTCGAGAGCGCTGTCGCCCGCGCCGCGGATGTACGCCGCGATCGAGAACGCCTGCCAGAGGACGCCGAGCACGACGATGACGCCGCCGGCGAAGATGAGCCACCTGAGGTTTCGTTTCATGCCGCCGATCATTTCGCATGGGACGGATGCCGACAAGGCTGTACGTAGGCTCAGGTCGTGAACCGCCTCGCGGACGCGACGAGCCCGTATCTCCTCCAGCACGCCGACAACCCGGTCGAGTGGCACGAGTGGGGCGACGAGGCGTTCGAGCGTCGCGCACGAGGACGACAAGCCGCTGCTCGTCTCCGTCGGCTACAGCTCGTGCCACTGGTGCCACGTGATGGCGCACGAGTCCTTCGAGAACCTGGCGACCGCCACGGAGATGAACGAGCTCTTCGTGAACGTGAAGGTCGATCGCGAGGAGCGCCCGGACGTCGACGCCGTGACGATGGACGCGACCGTCGGCATGACCGGCTCGGGCGGTTGGCCGACGACCGTCTTCCTCACGCCGGACGGGAAGCCGTTCTACGCCGGGACGTACTTCCCGCCCGAGCCGCGGCACGGGTTGCCGAGCTTCCGCGACGTGCTGCGCGCGGTCGCGAAGGCCTGGCGGGAGAAGCGCGACGACATCGAGCGACAGGCCGCGCGAATCGACGAGTCGATCCGGAGCGGGTCGCATGCGCGCGCTTCCTCCGAGCCGCTCACGTCGTCGATCCTGAGCGCGGCGGCGCGCGGGATCGCGGCGACGTTCGAGCCCGCGTTCGGCGGATTCGGGCGCGCGCCGAAGTTCCCGGCGGCGCTCGACGCTCGAGTTCCTCCTCCGCCGCGGGGACGAAGAATCGCTCGCGATGGTGACGAAGACGCTCGACGAGATGGCCGCAGGCGGGATGTACGACGTGGTCGGCGGCGGCTTCCACCGCTACTCGGTCGACGACCGCTGGCTCGTCCCGCACTTCGAGAAGATGCTGTACGACAACGCGGTCCTCGCCCCGACGTACCTGCACGCGTGGGTCGTCACGGGCAACGAGCGCTACCGCGCGGTCGTGGAGGAGACGCTCGACTACCTCCTGCGCGAGATGCTCCTGCCGGAGGGGGGCCTTGCTTCCGCTCAGGACGCCGACACCGACGGGGTCGAGGGGCTCACCCACACGTGGACACCGGAAGAGGCGGACGCGGCGGGTCTTCCTCGCGAGCTGCTCGAGCCGTTCGAGCACGGCCGCTTCATCGTCCGTGGCCGCCTCGATCCGGCGCTCCGCGCGCGGCTGCTGGAAAAGCGGGCGCAGCGGCCGCAGCCGTTCCGCGACGACAAGACGCTCGCCTCGTGGAACGGGCTTGCCCTCGCTGCTCTGGCAGAGGCGGCGCGACGGCTCGAGCGCGGCGACTGGCTCGACGCCGCCCGCGGGATCGCCGACTACCTCCTCGGGCCGCTCTCCGACGCCGACGGCCGCCTTCTCCGCTCCCGCCGCGACGGGCGCGCGAGCGGCGCCGGCTTCCTCGACGACTATGCGAACGCCGTGCACGGCCTGCTCGAACTGCACGTCGCGACCGGCGAGCTCCGCTACCTGGTCGAGGCGCACCGGCTCGCGCTGCTCGCCGTCGAGCTCTTTGCCGACGACGAGCACGGCGGCTTCTTCCTCTCGCCCGCGGACGGCGACGCGCGTGTGGCGCGGACGAAGGACCTCCAGGACACGCCAATCCCGTCGGGGAACTCGATGCTCGCGTGGGTGCTCCTCCGGCTCAGCCGGATCTGGGGCGACGACGAGCTCGAGCGGCGCGCGGTGTCGGTCTTCCGCCTCGTCGAGCCGGCGCTCACGCGAGCCCCAGGCGCCTTCGCGTGGATGCTCGTCGGTCTCGATCTCCACCTGAGCCCGCCGCGGGAGATCGCAATCGTTGGCCCCGTGGACACGCCGGTCGCGTGTGCCGTGCTCGCCCCGTTCGACCCGCGCGCGGTCGTCGCCGTCGGCCCCTCTGACGACGTCCCGCTCCTCGCCGGCAAGGGTCTCGTCGACGGCAAGCCGGCTGTCTACGTCTGCGAGCGCTTCGTCTGCAAGGCTCCCGCGACCGAGCCGGAGGAGCTTGCACTGTGAAGGTGTGCCTGATGATCGAGGGGCAGGAGGGCGTGACCTGGGACGACTGGGTCCGTCTGGCCGGGCTCGCCGAGCTGCACGGGTTCGACGGGCTGTTCCGCTCCGACCACTACACCGCGATCATCCGTCCGCAGGCCGACGCGCTCGACGCGTGGACGACGCTCGCCGGGCTTGCGACGCTCACGCAGCGGATCCGGCTCGGCACGCTCGTCTCGCCCGCGACCTTCCGGCACCCGAGCGTGCTCGCGCGCATGGCGGCGACCGTCGACCTCATCTCGCGCGGCCGTGTCGACGTCGGCATGGGCTCGGGCTGGTATGAGCGCGAGCACATCGAGCACGGCTTCCCGTTCCTCGACGCGAAGCAGCGCTTCGAGCTCTTCGCCGAGCAGGTCGAGGTCGTCGTGCGCTCGTGGACGGAGGAGGGCTTCGACCACTCGGGGCCGGGCTACGAGCTGCGTGGGCAGACCGCGCTCCCGCGTCCGTTCCAGCAGCCGCATCCACCGCTCGTGCTCGGGGGGACGGTCAAGAAGCGCTTCGCTGCGCTCGCGGCCCGCTACGCGAGCGAGGTCAACACGCTCGGCGCGTCGAACGACGAGCTCCGCGAGCGCAAGGAGCGCCTCGACCGCGCGTGCGCCGATGCCGGCCGCGACCCAGCCTCGCTCGTGTTCTCGGTGATGACCGCGACCTTCGTGGGCGACGGCCGCGCCGAGGTGCTCGACCGCCTTCGGACATTCCTCGCCGTCCGCGGAGACGAGACGGATCCCGAGGAGCTGCTCACCGCGCGTGCCGACCGCTGGCTCGCCGGAACGGTCGACGAGGTCGCCGCGCGGATCGAGGAGCTGCGCGAGCTCGGCGTGTCGCGCGTCTTCCTCCAGCACCTGAACCACTCGGACGACGCGATGGTCGCGCTCGTCGGCGAGCAGCTGCTGCCGCGCTTCGCGTAAGTAGCATCCCGCCCATGACGACCACAGAGCTGACGGGTGCGGAGGACATCGCGTGGGATCTCTCCGACCTCTACGACGGCGGTGACGACGCCCGCCTGGAAGCGGACGCGCAGGAGGCCGAGGAGGCAGCCGCCGCCTTCCGCGACCGGTACCACGGCAAGGTTTCGGAGCTCGGCGCGGCGGAGCTCCGCGAGGCGATCGAGGAGCGCGAGCGGATCGAGTCGATCCTCACCCGCGCGATCTACTACGCCCACCTCTGGTTCTCGACGGACATGGCCGAGGCCGCGCGCGGTGCGCTCGTTGCCCGCCTGACGGAGAAGGGCGCCGCGCTCGACACGCAGCTTCTCTTCTTCGGCCTGGAGATCGCGGACCTCGAAGACGACGCGGCCGAGAAGCTCATCGAGGACGACGAGCTCGAGAACTGGCGCCACTGGCTGCGGAGCCTCCGCAAGTTCCGCCCGTACCTGCTGAGCGAGCCCGAGGAGAAGATCGTCACCGAGAAGTCGGTGTCGGGCGTCAGCGCGTGGGGGAGGCTCTACGAGGAGCTGCTCGGTGCGCTTCGCGTGCAGCTCGACGGCGACGAGATCGGGCTCGAGGAGGCCATGTCGAAGCTCTACTCGGGCGACCGCGACCTGCGGCAGCGCGCCGCGGAGGGCGTGACGGAGTCGCTCTCGCCCGGCCTGCGCACGCGCACGTACGTCTTCAACACGATCGTTCTCGACAAGTCGATCGACGACCGGCTGCGCGGATACGAGACCTGGATCTCGTCGCGCAACCTCCGGAACGAGACGAGCGACGAGGCCGTCCAGGCGCTGATCGACGCAACGGTCGCGCGCTTCGACGTGCCGCAGCGCTACTACCGCCTGAAGGCGAAGCTCATCGGGCTCGACCAGCTGAAGTTCTACGACCGCTTCGCGCCGATCGCCGACGACCAGACGACCGTCTCGTGGGACGAGGCGAAGGACACGGTACTCGGCGCGTACGCCGACTTCTCGCAGGAGACCGGCGACATCATCGACCGCTTCTTCGCGGAGAACTGGATCGACGCGCCGGTGCGGGAGAACAAGCGGACGGGCGCGTTCTGCGCGACGACCATCCCCGACCTGCACCCGTACATCCTCATGAACTTCACGGGTGACCGCCGCTCGATCCTCACGCTCGCGCACGAGCTCGGGCACGGGCTGCACGGCGTGCTCTCGAACCCGCTCGGGCTCTTCAACGCCGACACGCCTCTCACGACCGCCGAGACCGCGTCGGTCTTCGGCGAGGCGCTGACGTTCAAGCGGCTGCTCGCGATCGAGGAAGACCCGCGCAAGCGGCTGAACCTGCTCGCGGGGCGGATCGAGGACTCGATCGCCACCGTCTTCCGCCAGATCGCGATGAACCGCTTCGAGGACGTCGTCCACAACGAGCGGCGAAACGAGGGCGAGATCTCGGTCGAGCGGATCGAGGAGCTCTGGCTCGGCACGCAGCGCACGATGTTCGACGACTCGGTGGACATCGACGGCTACGGCAACTGGTGGAGCTACATCCCGCACTTCATGTCGACGCCGGGCTACGTGTACGCCTACGCATACGGCTTCCTGTTCGCGCTCGCGATCTTCCGCCGCTACGAGCAGGAGGGCGACGCGATGGTGGCGCCGTACCTCGACGTGCTCCGCTCGGGCGGCTCGAAGTCGCCGGAGGAGCTCGCGCAGATCGTGGGCCTCGACCTCACCGACCCCGCGATCTGGGAGAGCGGGATCGACGCGCTCTCGGCGGAGCTCGACGAGGCGGAGGCGCTCGCGACCGAGATCGGCTTGGGTTAACGGTAGGGGTCAGGCTTCAGCCTGACCCCTACTCAGTTTCCCGTCAGGCTTCAGCCTGACCCCCACTCAGTTTCCCGGGTCAGGGTTCAGCCTGGCCCCGGCTCCGTTCTCTAAGCCTGCTCGGTTCGCCGACCAACAACCGCGGCTTCGCCACGTCCTAACCGCTGGCAGAGCGGCCTTTCCGGCGGTACGCTCGCGCCTGACAGCTGGTATCGGAGTGGAGAGAAGGAGGGCAATCGGTGCGAAAGCTCATTGTGGGCGCGATAACGCTCGTTGCGGCGCTCGCGTTCACTGTCTCGGGTGCGCTCGGTAGCGCAGAGCAGACACCCGGCGTCACGGCCAAGCAGATCGTGGTCGGGGGGACGTTCCCGCTCACGGGGCCGGCGGCGGTCTATGCGCCGATCCCGCTCGGGATGCAGGCGTACTTCAGCTTCATCAACAACCGCAAGGGGCCAGACGGCAAGATCGGCGTATACGGCCGGAGGATCGTCTGGAAGTTCTACGACGACGGCTACAACCCCGCGAACACCGTGCAGCTGACGCGGAAGCTCGTCGAGGAGGACAAGGTCTTCGCGACGGTCGGCCAGCTCGGGACCGAGCACAACCTCGCCGTCCGCTCGTACCTGAACCAGCAGAAGGTGCCGCAGACGCTCGTCTCCACCGGCGCCTCGTTCTGGGGGACGCAGTACAGGGAGTACCCCTGGACGATCGGCTGGCAGCCCGACTACATCGCCGAGGGTCGCATCTACGGCGTCCATATCAAGGCGAACCACTCGGGCAAGAAGATCGCCGTGATCTACCAGAACGACGACTACGGCAAGGACTACCTGTACGGCCTGCGGATCGCGCTCGGCAAGAACTACTCGGATCAGAACATCGTCGCAACCGAGCCGATCGAGGCAACCGCGACCAGTTCGGCGTCCCAGATGGCGAAGATCAAGGCCTCGGGTGCGCAGGTCCTGGTCATCTTCCAGATCCCGACGCCGACCGTCCGCACGCTCGCGACGGGCAAGGCGCTCGGATTCAACCCGGACCAGATCTACATGAACTCGGTCTCGGCGTTCCGCCAGCCGATGGACGCCGCCACCGCGGCGGCCGGGGCCCCGTACGTCACAGGGATCCTGTCCGTCGCCTACCTCAAGGACGTCGACAGCCCGCGGTGGGAGAACGACCCGGCGATGAGGCAGTACCGCACGATCGTCGAGAGGTATCTCCCGGGGCGCAATACCCGAGACGGGCAGATCTACTACGGCGTTGCGAAGGCGGAGACGTTCGTTCAGGCCCTCTACAAGGCCGGCAAGAAGCCGACCCGCGCGAGCCTGATGGCAGCGCTGCTGAGCCTGAACTCCACGAATCGCTTCGCGCTTCCGGGCATCACGCTGAAGACGACTGCGAGGGACCACTGGATCATCAGCCAGATGCAGCTTCAGCGCTACAACGCGGCCGGTGCAGGCACCTGGGTGCCGGTCGGGAACCTCGTGGACGGCCGCCCGCGCTAGCGGTTGTTCCTTCGGAGGGATGCTGATCGGGGCCGGGCGACCGGCCCCGATCACGTTCCGGCCCGAAACTCCTCCCAGTACCCCTCCATCGTCGTCATGCGCGTCGACGCGTGGAGGAGGTCGAGCGGCGCGACGTTGACCGCGCGCACGATCCATTCGTCGCCGACATCGAGGATGTTCACGCAGCCGGGCGCCTGCTCGAAGTGCCCGAGGAACATGCGCTCGCCGGTGAGCGCATAGGAGAGGATCGAGCGGTTGACGGCGCCGTGGAGCACGGCGAGCACCGTGTCCCAGCTCTCGTCGGCGACGAGGCGCTCGAGAGCGGGGAGGACGCGGTCGAAGAGCTCGCCGATCGTCTCGCCGCCGAGGAACCGCTTGTCGTTCGGCACGACGCCGCGGAACGCGTGCACGAACTCGGACTCGAGCTGCTCGGGCGGAATGCTCGAGAGCTTCTCGCCGCGTAGCTCGCGGAGGTCTGGCCACTCTTCGAGGTCGGCTTCCCGGGCGACGACGCGGGCCGTCTCCACCGTGCGCGGGAGACCGCTCGTCAGCACGCGGTCGAACTCGATCCCGGCGAGGAGCTCGCGCGCAGCGGCTGCCTGCAGGCGGCCGTCGTCGTTGAGCCCGACCTCGTCCGGTTGGACGGGCCTGCCGTCGGCGTCGAAATACGACACCGCGCCGTGCCGCATGAGATAGAGCCGCCGGCGCATCGCGCCATAGGATCGCAGGATGCCGTCGGGCGACATCGTCGAGACGGCTCCGGCCCATCCGGGCGCCGAGAAGCCGCCCCTGCTCGTGCTCGATCGCGTGCGCGCGTTCCTCGACGAGCACGGGCTCGGCTCTGGTGAGGTGCGGGCTCGGCGGATCGGAGAAGGCGGCGGCTCCAACTTCACGTTCCTGCTCGAGCGGGACGACGGATTCTTCGTGCTGCGGCGACCTCCGCGGCCGCCGCTTCCGCCCTCGGCGCACGATGTCGTCCGCGAGGCGAGGCTCCAGCTGGCGATAGGGGCGGCGGGGTTCTCGCGGCTGCCGAACATCGTCGCGGTCGCCGAGGACGAGTCCATTCTGGGCGTGCCCTTCTACGTCATGACGTATCTGGACGGACATGTCGTCAGCGACCAGCTTCCCGGCGGGCTCGAGGACGAGGCGGCGCGTCGCCGGCTCGCCGAGGATCTCGTCGACTCGCTCGTCGAGATCCACGCCGCGGACGTGTCCACTCCGGCCTTGGCTGCATTCGCCAGGTCCGGAAGCTACGCGGAGCGCCAGGTTCGTCGCTTCACGCAGCTCTGGGAGATCAACAAGACGCGTGAGATCCCGACCGTGGAGAAGGTCGGGGCGTGGCTCGCGGACAACTTGCCGACGCCGTTGCCGGACACGGTCGTGCACGGCGACTTTCGGCTCGGAAACACGATGGTTGCGCCGGACGAGCCGTCGCGGATCATCGCCGTGCTCGACTGGGAGATGGGCGCCATCGGGGACCCGCGCGCCGACGTCGGCTACCTGCTCGCGACGTACAGCGAGCCGGGCGGCCCGCCGAACCCGCTCGGCACGTCACCGGTGACGGCTCGTTCGGGATTTCCGTCCCGTTCGGAGTTGACCGAACGCTACGTCGCCCGCTCTGGTCGCGACGTCGAGTCGCTGGCCTGGTTCGAGGGCCTCGCGCTCTGGAAGGCAGCGGTCTTCTGCGAGGCGATCTACGGCCGCTACCTGCGCGGCGAGCTCGGCGCCGAGGACGAGCGAGCCGCCCGCTTCAAGGAGGGCGTCCCGTACCTTGCCGAGGCTGCGGCCGAGGCGATCGCGCGCCGTTAGAGCGCGATCTCAGCCAGGGCGCGCAGCGCTTCAGGCTGCTGCGTCGACACGAGGAGCGACGTCGCGCCCGACTCGCGCCACGCCTCGACCCGCTCGGCCAGCCGCTCCTTCGGTCCGACGAGCGCGACCTCGTCGACGAACGAGTCGGGCACCTTCGCGGCCGCGTCGCGCTTGTTCCCGGCGAGGTACAGATCCTGGATCTCGCGCGCCTCCGCCTCGTACCCGTACCGCGCGAAGAGGTCGTTGTAGAAGTTCTTCCCGCGCGCACCCATGCCGCCGACGTAGAGCGCGTAGTAGGGCTTGAGGAAGTCGCGGCCGGCTTCGACGTCGTCGATGAGTATCGCGGGCGCGGTCGCCGCGACGTCGAACCCCTCGCGCGCACCGGCGATCGCGTCGCCCCAGACTCCACGAGCCCTCTCGGGCGACCAGAAGAGCGGAAGCCACCCGTCGCCGATCTCGAACGCCTGCGCGACTGCCTTCGGTCCCATCGCAGCGAGGTAGATCGGGATGTCCGCGCGCAGGGGACGCGCCATCAGCTTGAGCGGCTTGCCGAGCCCGGTGCCGTTCCCGAACGGGATGTCGTAGTGCTCGCCGTGGTGCTCGACGAGCTCGCGCCGCAAGGCGGTGCGGACGATCTCGACGTACTCGCGCGTCTTCCCGAGCGGCTTCCCCCACGGCTCGCCGTGCCAGCCCTCGACCACCTGTGGCCCGCTCGTGCCCAGACCGAGGAGGAAGCGGCCGCCCGAGAGCAGATCGAGCGTGGCCGCGGTCATGGCCGTGTTCGCCGGCGTCCGGCCGGGGATCTGCATGATCGCGCTGCCGAGCTTGATCTTCTGCGTCGTCGCGCCGAGCCAGGAGAGGACGGTGACGCAGTCCGTTCCCCATGCCTCCGCCGCCCATGCGGAGTCGTAGCCGAGCCGCTCCGCCTCCTGCGCGAGCGCGATCGGATCGAGCGGGCTCGTCCCGGGCGGCGCGTAGCCCATGTAGAACCCGAGACGCATCAGGTGCGATGCTAACCCCATGACGATCACCGACCTCCGCCCGACCGACGACGTCCTCGAGCTGCGCGAACGGGTCCGCGCGTTCATGCAGGAGCACGTGTATCCGAACGAGCCCGTGCTCGACCGCGAGGACGAGGAGGCGGATGCGCTCGTCGCCCGGCTCCGCGAGGTCGCGAAGGAGCGGGGGCTGTGGGCGCCGCACCTCCCGCCAGAGGCCGGCGGCTCGAACGGCAGCTTTCTCACCTACGCGCACCTGAACGAGGAGATCGGCCGGTCGCTCTGGGGGCAGTTCCTCCTCGGCTGCCAGGCCCCCGACGCGGGGAACGGCGAGATCCTCTGGCAGTTCGGGACCGAGGAGCAGAAGGAGCGCTGGCTCCGTCCGCTCGTGGCCGGCGAGGTCAGGTCCTTCTTCTCCATGACCGAGCCGGACGTGTCCGGATCGGACCCGACCGGACTGCGGACGCGCGCCGTCCGCGACGGAGACGAGTGGGTCATCGACGGGCACAAGTGGTTCTCGTCAGGCGCGGAAGGTGCTGCATTCGGGATCGTCATGGCCGTCACCGACCCCGACGCCGACCCACATCGCCGCGCGACCCAGATCATCGTCCCGGCCGACACTCCCGGCGTCGAGGTCGTTCGGGCGATTCCGACCATGGGCCATCGCGGACGTGGCTGGACGACGCACTGCGAGGTTCGCTACACGGGCGTACGCGTCCCGGTCGAGAACACACTCGGCGAGGCGGGGGACGGCTTCCGCATCGCGCAGAAGCGCCTCGGACCGGGACGCATCCACCACGTTATGCGGTGGCTCGGCCAGATGCAGCGCGCGTTCGAGCTCATGTGCTCGTACGCTCTCGAGCGCGAGGCGTTCGGCGGCCCGCTCGCCGAGAAGCAGACCGTCCAGAACTGGATCGCGGACTCCGCGGCCGAGATTCAGGCCTGCCGGCTCCTGACTCTCGACACCGCGCACAAGATCGACGCGGGCGACGAAGCGCGGGTCGAGGTCTCGCTCATCAAGTTCTACGCGGCGAAGGCGCTGAACGACGTGATCGACCGCGCGGTGCAGGTGCACGGCGCGCGCGGGCTGACGGACGAGACGCCGCTCGCGGGGATGCTGTCTCAGGCTCGGGCCGCGCGGATCTACGACGGCCCGGACGAGGTGCACCGCATGGTCGTCGCCCGTCGGATCCTGAAGTCGTTCGCCGCCGGCGACGGCTGGCGCTTCTCGTAGGGGCGAGGCAAGCCTCGCCCACGTCGAGGCGAGTCAGTGCGCGTGTCCACCCTCAGCAAGCGTCGCTCCCGGTAGCCGCTCTGCGACGAGCGCGGCGACCGCGGTCGTGATCGGAACAGCGGCGATGAGCCCGATCGAGCCGACGACCATCGTAACGACCTGCGCTGCAACAGCCTCCGTGTTGTCCGCGTCGCCGAACGACGTGCCGCCGATCGAGAAGATGAGCAGCACGGGCAGCGACGCACCGGCGTAGGCGAGCACGAGCGTGTTCACCGTCGCGGCGATGTGATCGTGGCCGACGTCGAGCGCGCCGCAATGAGCTTGCGCGCGCCGAGCGTCGGGTTCGCGCGACGGAGCGCCATGCACCGCCGTTGCCTGACTCACCGTCAGGTCGTCGAGCACGCCGAGCGCGCAGATGTCGTCCCCGCGGTGCGACCCCTGACGAGATCCCGCCGCCGACGCTGCAGGTAGCTCTTCTCGTCCGAGGATTCGCCCAGGTGGCGGCTTGACGCCACCGCGCCAGCAGGGCGGTCAGCGCGAGGCTCGCCCCCGTGCCGAGCATCGCCGCGATCCACTTTCGCCCGAGCCCGTGCGCGAGCGGAATGGTCGCCAACATGACGGCCAGCGCGCCGACCAGTGCGACGCCGATGGCCGAGCGGCCGTCGAGGAACGCCGGCACGATGAACTCGACGACGATCGCGAGGCTCAGCCCGAGGCCGACGAGCGCGCGGAGGCCACGCCAGCGTCCCGCGACGATCACGAGCGCGCAGAACAGGAAGACCAGAAGGCGAGCGGCCGCTGACGCTCGTAGTCCGAGAACCCCTACGGTCGATCTGAGCGCCCCGAGCTCGGTGCCTTCGGGCACCGTCAGGCGATAGACACGGATCCGGTCGCCGACGCGAGCCGCACGTCCGCTGTCGTCGCACCGACGGTGAAGCTCTTGACGTTCGCCTCGTCCGGCCCGCTGCGGAGCCGAACGAAGACACGCGTGCACTCGAACCGGCCCGGCGCGCGGCAGTCGATTCGCGTCACGGCCTCGACGGTGGCACGCTCGAGCTGCTGGCCGGAGCCCGCCGCGGGATCGATGTCGCGCGAGCCGTCCGGCCAGAGCACGACGAGTCCGATCAGCGTGACCGCGGCCACGAGCGCGAGCGCGAGCCGAAGCACCTGCAGCAGGCGCGAGCGACGCAGCGCGTCCAGCACCCGGCTGATTGTCCTCAGCGGATCGGCGCTCGCTGTCGGGGCCCCGCTTGCCTCACTCCGGCGTGGGTCAGCGGCGTCTCGCGAGTACGGTTGACAAGATTTTCCTCCCGCGTTACTGTCGGCGCCACTGACGCATCGGGGGCGTCCAGACAGAAGGGGGCTAGGGGATGAAAGACTACTCCTGGTTGCCGCTTCGTGGCCGTTCTCATGGGCGCGGGAGCCAGCGGGGCGTCGCAGGCGCGTAGGCGCGCTCCGGGTGACCCGAATGACCCGACTACATGGACACCGCGCGGCAACCCCGACAAGACTGGAGCCGTGGAGAACGCGAACTCGGAATGCGCCTTCATGGGCTGAATGACTTCGACTCGACTGATCCAGGCCAGAACGATCGCACGTTCAGACCGCGGCGGACTCTTGGAAGTACTACGAGCTTCCAAGGGGACACCAGGCCAGGCCTGCAACGGGCACCTCATCCTCGACACGAGAGCTAGCTGACGTCTTGGCTTGCCACGGCACCGCTGTCGGGCGCCCCTCACCGCAGACGATCGCGCAGAACGGACACTCGTAGCCCTCCGGCGCCTGCACCGCTTCAGCGCGGCCCGGGAACGCCCTTGAACTCGTAGAGCAGCGGGTCACGTCCCGGCTGGACGATCCACGCCTCGCCCGTTCCCTCGCTCTGGAACGCGGCCCACACGCCCTCGGCCACGTCGCCGGGCTGGAGGAGCCGGTAGCCGCGGTCGCCTGAGCTCCTGCTTGAACTCGTTCGTCATGAGCGCCGTGTCCGCCCAGCCCGGGCAGACCGCCTGGATCCGGATCCCCGCTTCTCGAGCTGCGGCGCGACCGAGCGCACGAACCCGACGACGGCGTGCTTCGTCAGCCCGTAGATCGGGTCGTCCGGAATCGCGGTCAGTCCCGCGAGCGACGCGGTGACGACGATCGTGCTCCCCTTCGGCATCACGCGGTCGAGCCTGCGCACGCCGTAGACGACGCCGTCGACGTTGACTCCGATCGCGCGCCGGTACTGGTCGTCGGTCAGGTTCGCGACGTCCTCGCTCCCTGTGAGCACGCCCGCGTTCAGGCACGCGAGGTCGACCGAGCCGATGTGCTCCCAGGCCTCCGGGTCGGTGACGTCGAACCCGTTCACGAGATCGAGCTCGCTGCACCTCGAACCCCTCCCGGCGGAGCTTCTGCACGATTGCGCTCCCGATCCCGCCCGCCGAGCCGGTGACCAAGGCCGTCACGTCGTCAGAACCACCTTTCCCTGAGTCGTTTCGCTGACTTCGATCAGCCGGTGCGCCTCGGCCGCCTGCTCGAGCGGGAGCTCGTGCCCGACGACCGGGCGCACGACGCCACCTTCCCAGAGATTGAGGACGTCGCGCGCCGCCTGCTCGACGAGCTGCGGGTTCAGGCCGATCAGCCGGCCGAGGAAGAAGCCCTGCACGCCGATGTTGCGGCCGACGAGCCACGCAGGGTTGACGTCCTGCCAGAGCCCGCCCGCGTAGCCGACGGCGACCGCCGTGCCGAGCGGCTTCAGGCGTCCGAGGCAGGTCGCGAAGACGTCGCCGCCGACGAGGTCGAAGACGGCGTCCACGGGCTCGACCTCGCCGAGACCGTCGTACGTCACGGCTTCGACGGCGCCGAGCGAGCGCGGAAGCTCGAGCTTCGCGTCGCTTCCGACCGCCGCGACCGGCGCGCCGTTCAGCACCTTGACGAGCTGGATCGCAGCCGTGCCGACCGCGCCCGCCGCCGCTGTCACGAGGATCCGCGAGCCGAAGCCGACACGCAGGAGCTGCGTGAGCGGGATCCACGCGCTGAGGAATGCCGTCGGGAACGCGGCGCCCTCGGCGAAGCTCGCGCCGAGCGGGAGGGGCAGCAGCCAGCGCGGGTCGGCGGTCGCACGCTCCGCGTAGCCGCCGCTGCTGCCGGGGATGAAGCCCATGACGCGATTCCCGTCGAGCTCACCGGCGATCTCCGAGCCGAGCACCGTCGGGAGCTCCGGCATCTGCGGATAGCGCCCCAGCCGCACGAGGACGTCCGCGAAGTTGACCCCGCACGCGCGGACGTCGACGACGCGCAGCCCGTCGCCGGCGACCGGCTCTTCGACCTCCTGCGCGACGAGCTGCTCCGGCCCGCCGACCCCGGTCAGGACGACCGCTCTCACGACTGCCCGCGGTCGCGAGACGGCAGTTACAAGGGTTGCTCGGGGCGAGGGACGATTTCCCCGGGCCGGACGAGCGCGTGACAAGATACAAGTTCTGGCTCAGAGCGCGGTCCGCGTCAGCGTCCTGTGAACTGCGGCTCCCGCTTCTCGAGGAACGCGGCCACGCCCTCGGCGCCGTCCTCCGACCCGAGGCAGCGGCGGAAGCCCTCCGCCTCGCGGCGCAGGCCCTCCTCGAGCGAGAGGTCGCGCGTCGTCCGCGCGAGCTCGCGCAGGACTGCAACGGAGTGGGGGGAGCGCGACGCGATCGTCGTCGCGATCCCGACCGCGGCTTCGTGCAGCTCCGCGGCCGGCACCACCCTCTCGACGAGGCCCCATTCGTACGCGGTCTTCCCGTCGATCGGGTCGCCGGTGAGGTTGAGGTACATCGCGCGGCCGAGGCCGACGAGCCGCGGCAGGCGCTGCGTTCCGCCGCCGCCCGGAATGAGGCCGAGCTTGATCTCGGGCTGCCCGAGCTGCGCGTCCTCGGATGCGACGCGGATGTCGCACGCCATCGCGAGCTCGAGCCCGCCGCCGAGGCAGTACCCGTGGATCGCCGCGATGAACGGGAGGCGGGCCTTGTCCATGCGCGCGCCGAGCTTCTGGATCCCGCGCGCCGAGCCGCCCTCGTCGGGCGGCGCGTCGCGGAGCGACGGGAACTCGCGTGATGTCGGCGCCTGCCACGAACGCGCGCTCGCCGGCACCCTTGATCACGACCGCGCGGACGCTCTCGTCCGCGTCCATCCGCTCGATCTCGGCCTCGAGCTCATCGAGGAGCGCGGCCGAGAGCGCGTTCATCGGCGGGTGGTCGATCGTCACGACTGCGACCGCGCCGTCCTGCTCTGTCGAGATGAACTCCCCCATGCCTTCTAACCGGGTGGTCTCTGCCGGCTCGGGCCGCTGCCGAGAACTGCTCGCGAAGCGCGGTCTTGCGGAACTTGCCGACCGCGGTCTTCGGGATCTCCTCCACGAACTCGAACCGCTCGGGCAGCCACCACTTCGCGAAGTTGGGAGCGAGGAACTCGCGGAGCTCGTCGTCCGTCGCGCTTTGGCCTTCGCGCATCACGCAAACCGCCAGCGGCCGCTCCGACCACTTCTCGTCCGGCACCGCGATGACCGCGGCCTCAGCGACCGCGGGATGACCCATGAGCGCGTTCTCGAGCGCGACCGTCGAGATCCACTCGCCGCCCGACTTCACGAGGTCCTTCGAGCGGTCCTGGATCTCGATGTAGCCGTGCGGCTCGATCGTGACGATGTCGCCGGTCTTGAACCAGCCGTCGTCCGTCCAGCGGTCGGCGCCTTCGGCCGAGTCGAAGTACGCGGACGAGATCCAGACGCCGCGCACCTCGAGCTCGCCCATCGACTGGCCGTCCCAGGGAACGAAGCCCTCGGGCCCGCGCGCGCGCATCTCCACGAACGGCGCCGGAATCCCCTGCTTCGCGCGGTAGCGGAACTGGTCAGCCTCCGGCAGCGCCTTCTCGCGCGCGGTGAGCTCGGAGACGGTGCCGAGCGGCGCCATCTCGGTCATGCCCCACGCGTGGAGGATGCGCAGCCCGTGGCGCTTCTCGAACGCCTCGATCATCGACTGCGGCGCCGCCGAGCCGCCGACGACCATGCAGCGCACGGTCGACGTGTCGTACTTGCCGGGGTTCGCGTCGAGCTCGGCGAGGATGCCCATCCAGATCGTCGGCACGCCCGCGGTGATCGTGACCTTCTCCTGCTGGAACGCGTCGAGCAGGCTCTCGCCGTCGAGGAACGGGCCCGGGAAGACCTGCTTCGCGCCGACGAGCGTGCACGTGAACGGGAAGCCCCACGCGTTCGCGTGGAACATCGGGACGACCGGGAGGACGGTGTCCGCTTCGGACACTGCGAGCGTGCCCGACATCGTGGAGGCGAGTGAGTGCACGGCGATCGCGCGATGCGAGTAGAGCGCGCCCTTCGGCTGGCCGGTGGTGCCGCTCGTGTAGCACATGGCCGCGGCGGCCCTCTCGTCGATCTCGCGATCGGGAAGATCTCCTGGCTCGGCGCTCGCGAGCAGGTCCTCGTACTCGATCGCGCCCTCGGGCGTCGGCCCGTCGCCGATCGCGATCACGTGCTCGAACCCGGCGCGCTCGCGGAAGTTCTCGACGAGCGGCCAGAGCACCTTGTCCGCGATGAGCACCCGGTCGCCCGCGTGCGTCGCGATGTACGTGATGTCGTCCGGGTGCAGGCGGAGGTTCAGCGTGTGCGTGACCATGCCGCCGACCGGGACGCCGATGTAGGTCTCGAGGTGCTGGTAGTGGTTCCAGCAGAAGGTGCCGACGCGGTCGCCGTCCTTCAACCCGAGCTCGTTTCGGAGCGCAGCGGCCAGGCGCCGCGCGCGGGGGGCGAACTCGGCGTAGGTGTAGCGGTGCCAGCTCTTGTCCGGCAGCCGCGTGACGATCTCCCGGTCGCCGAAGAGCTGCTCGCCGCGGCGCAGGATCGCGGGCACGGTGAGCTGGTAGTCCATGATCAGGCCGTCCACGTCAGCCTCCTTGATGAGAGACGGTCGGAGTCAGGTTTCAACCTGACCTCGACGCAGTTTCAACCGGCTCGCTCGGAGCGGCCGCCGGTCGTCCGTCCAGCAGAGATGCGGCAACTTCCGCGCGCAGGCGGGTCGCCGAGGTGGAGAAGCTCTCGATCCAGAGCGCGCGCTTGTACAGCCGGTGGAGGACGTGCTCCCAGGTGAAGCCGATGCCGCCGTGCACCTGGATCGCCGTCTCGCACACCGCCACGGCGGCCTCCGACGCGAACGCCTTCGCGGACGCTGCCGCGACCGCGCGCTGCTCGTCCCCTTGCGCCACACACCAAGCCGCCCAGAGCGCGAGCGAGCGCGCGAGCTCGAGACGCGTGTACGCGTCCGCGATCGGGTGCGACACCGCCTGGTAGGAGCCGATCTTCTTGCCGAACTGCTCGCGCTCGGAGACGTGCTCGATCGCGTACTCGAGCGCGCGCCGCGCGACGCCGCAGGACTCGATCGCGAGCGCGGCCAGCGTGCGGTCGCGGATCTCGGTGAGGACGCCCGAGTCGGCCAGCCGCCGCCCGGGCTCGCCGCCGCGGACGACGCCGAGCGAGCGCGTCTCATCTGTCGTCTCGAGGATCTCGCGCTCGGCGCCTTCGAGCTCGTAGATCCCGTCCCCGCCGACCATCGCGATCCGGTCGGCGGTGTCGAGGTCCGGGACGAGCGGCCCGAACGCGAGCGTCCAGCTCGTCTCGCCCGCGGCCACCTCGGAACGGAGCTCGTCCGGGAGCGCGGGGAGCGTGACCCCGATCGTCGAGAAGTACGGCCCGCGGTAGAGCGCGCGCCCGAGCTCCTCGAAGAGGACGGCCTCCTCGACGAAGGTGAGGCCGGCGCCGCCGTCCTCCTCCGCGATCGAGACGCCCGTCCAGCCGAGTTCTGCGAGGTCCGCCCACGACGGTTCGGGCTTGTCCGCGAGGTACGCACGGGCCTGCTCGCGAAGCGCCTCCTGCTCGGGTGTGGAGGTGAAATCCATGCGTCAGCGGGAGTAAGGAAGGCCGAGCACGCGCTCGGAGATGATGTTGCGGAGCACCTCCGACGTGCCCGCCTCGATGGTGTTGCCGCGGCTGCGGAGCTGCTGGTACTGCCAGTAGCCGCCGTAGGGCGCGTTGTCCTCGCCGAGCGCTGCGTCCGGGCCGAGCAGCTCGAGCGCGAGCTTGGTGATGCGCTGGTTCGCCTCCGACCAGACGAGCTTCGAGACCGATCCCTCGGGCCCAGGCAGCCCCGTCTTCATCAGCTGGGAGAGCGAGCGGTAGTTGGTGAAGCGGAGCGCCTGCATCTCGATCCACGCGTGCGCGATCTTGTCGCGCTGGATCTGATCGGCGCCGCGGTCGCGCGCGAGCGCGGCCAGCTTCCGCACCTGCACCTCGAGCGCGGCCTGGAGCGCGAACCCGAGCGTCCCGCGCTCGTGCAGCAGCGTCGTCATCGCGACCTGCCAGCCGCCGCCGACCTCGCCGAGCAGGTTCTCGGCGGGCACTTCGACGCCGGAGAAGAAGATCTCGTTGAACTCGGCCTCGCCCGTGATCTGCCGCAGCGGCCGCACCTCGACCCCGGGCGCCTTCATGTCCACGATCAGGTACGTCGAGCCCGGCGTGGCGGGTCGACGCCGGATCGCTGCGGGTGAGCAGGATGCAGAAGTCGGCGATGTGCGCGAACGACGACCACACCTTCTGCCCGTCGACGACGAACCTGCCGTTCTCCTGCCGCGCGCTCGTCCGCACGCTCGCGAGGTCGGACCCTGCGCCCGGCTCGGAGAAGCCCTGGCACCAGATCTCCTCGGAGGAGAGGATGGGCTCGAGGTAGCGCGCCTTCTGCTCCTCGGTGCCGTGCGCCATGATCGTCGGCCCGGCCATGCCGAGGCCGATCACGCCCACGTGCGGCGGAGCCTCCGCGCGCGCCATCTCCTCGAGGAAGATCGCCTGGTGCGTGTAGGGCGCGCCCCCGCCGCCGTACTCCTTCGGCCAGGTCAGCCCGGCGTAGCCGGCCTCGTGCAGCGCCCGGCTCCACGCACGTCCGGCGTCGCCGTCGAAGCGCGCCGACCCGCCGCGGAACCCGCGCAGGTCTTCCGGGAGGTTCTCCTCGACCCAGCTGCGCAGCTCGGCCCGGAAAGCCGCTTCCTCGGCGGTGTCCCGCAGATCCATCGAATGCGGATCGTAGTGCGTTCGCGCAGGCCGCGTTCCCCGGCGCGCCGTTACGGGGGACCCGATCGAGCTCCTAGCCGCCGCTCCCGGACCACTCGACCACGGTGCGCCCGCCGGGGCCGAAGTTCACGTGGAAGTACCTGCAGTCCGAGACGTCGATGCCCGTGTCCCAGCCGAGCAGCACTCTCGTGCCCCCGGGCGCCTCCTGGCTCGTGTCGGGAGGCCCGAGCAGCCACTCGACATCCGACCGGGCCATCCCGACCTCGAGGTAGTTCTCGGCCAGGTCGTCGACCATCTTCTCGCGATGGTCGTCGTTGCAGTCGCCCGGCAGCCGCGCGTGCCACTTCGCGACGTCGAAGCTGTGGCGCTCGTCATACCAAGTGAGGCCGAAGACGATCGCGAGCGTCAACAGGTTGCTCCCGACGACGAGCAAGACGACCCAGCGCGCCCGCACGGCGGCCAAGCGTACAGACTGAAATCCTGTGCCGGACTTGCCGGAACGCCCCCTCGAGATCGTCCTCGTTCGCCACGGTGAGACCGAGTGGAGCAGGGCAGGCAGGCACACGGGGCGCACCGATGTCCCGATGACCGAGGATGGCCGCTCGCAGGCGTCCGCGCTGCGCGAGGTGCTGCAGGCGTGGCAATTCGTGCTCGTCCTCACGAGCCCGCTCTCGCGTGCGGCGGAGACCTGCCCGCTCGCGGGTCTCGGCGACGTCGCCCAGGTGCGTGACGACCTGATGGAGTGGGACTACGGCGACTACGAGGGTCGCACCACCGCCGAGATCCGCGAGGAGCGGCCGGGGTGGACGCTGTGGCGCGACGGCGTGCCGAACGGCGAGACCGCAGCCGAGGTCGGAGCGCGGGCGGACCGCGTGCTCGCCGAGGTGCGCGCGGCGGGCGGCGACGTCGCCGTCTTCGCGCACGGCCATCTCCTTCGAGTGCTCGCGGCGCGTTGGCTCGGCCTCGAGCCGGCAAACGGCCGCCTCTTCGCACTCGACACCGCAACGCTCAGCGTGCTCGGCCACGCGCGCGAGACGGCGGTCATCCGGCGCTGGAACGTCGAAACCTCGACCGCTCGATTGCCACCGCATTCGACGCGGCATTAGGGTAGGGCGCCGATGGCGCTCCTCTCCGTCCGGGACGTCACGCTCCGCTTCGGGGGCATCGTTGCGCTCGACGGGGTCTCGTTCGACGTCGAGGACGGGCACATCTCGGGGCTGATCGGGCCGAACGGCGCCGGGAAGACGACCGCGTTCAACGTCATTACGCGGCTCTACAAGCCGGATGCGGGCGCGGTCGAGCTGGACGGCTCCTCGATCCTGCGCACGGCGCCGCATCGGATCGTGGGCAAGGGGATCGCGCGCACATTCCAGAACATCCAGCTCTTCCGGACGATGTCCGTGCTCGAGAACGTGCTCGTCGGTGCGCACGGGCTCGGGCGGAAAGCGGGGGAGAAGGAGGCGTACGAGGCGCTCGACGTCGTCGGGCTCCGGGAGCGCGCGCACTTCCCCGCGGCGGCGCTCCCGTACGGGATTCAGAAGCGCGTCGAGCTCGCGCGTGCGCTCGTCGCGAAGCCGCGCCTGCTCCTGCTCGACGAGCCGGCCGGCGGCCTGAACCACGAGGAGGTCGGCGCGCTCGGGCAGTTCATCAAGAAGCTCCGCGACGACTACGAGCTCACGGTGCTGCTCGTGGAGCACCACATGAACCTCGTCATGACGATCTCCGACCACGTCAACGTGATGAGCTTCGGGCGCCTGATAGCGGACGGGTCGCCGGCCGAGGTGCAGGCAGATCCAGCGGTGATCGAGGCGTACCTCGGGAGCGAGGAGGTCGAGGGCGAGCCTGGCGCAGAGGCACCCGGGCTCGTCGAGACGCCCGACGAGACTCCGCCGCCGCCCGAGGACGAGGAGCAGGCGTAGTGCCCACGCTCCTCGAGCTGGACGACGTCGAGGCCCGCTACGGCCCGGTGCAGGCGCTCCACGGCGTCTCGCTCACGGTCGACGAGGGCGAGGTCGTCTCCGTCCTCGGCGCGAACGGCGCCGGGAAGACGACGACGCTGCGCGCGATCTCGGGCACGGTGACGCGCGGCGGAGTCATCGAGCTCGACGGGAAGCAGCTCAAGGGCGGGCCCGAGGCGGCCGCGCGCGCGGGCATCGCGCACGTGCCGGAGGGCCGCGGCACCTTCGTCGAGCTGACCGTGACCGAGAACCTGCGCCTCGGCGCGTACACGCGGCGCGACCGGCAGGTGCGCGCCGACATCAAGCGCGTGTCCGAGTACTTCCCCTGGATGGTCGAGCGCGGGAGTCAGCGCGCAGGGACGCTCTCGGGCGGCGAGCAGCAGATGCTCGCGCTCGCGCGCGCTCTCATGAGCCGCCCGCGCCTGCTCCTGCTCGACGAGCCGAGCCTCGGCCTCGCCCCGATGATCGTGCGCGAGTTCTTCCGCACGGTCCGGCACCTGAACGAGAACGAGGGGCTGACCGTGCTCGTCGTCGAGCAGGACGCGCGCATCGCGCTCGCGAGCTCGGCGCGTGCGTACGTGCTCGAGGTCGGCCGGGTCGCGCTCACGGGCGCGAGCCAGAAGCTCCAGAACGACGAGAACGTCCGCCGGAGCTACCTGGGGTACTGATGTGACTGCGACGCGACCCGGCGCGAAGCGCCGGCTTCAGGGATCTGCGCGAACGGAATCCGCGCTCGCGGATTCCGTTCTTGCGCCAGCAAGGACGGGCTATTGATGGTCGCAGCCGCCTTCGCAGACTTCATGCAGCAGGTCGTCTCCGGCCTCGCGTCGGGCGGGGTCTACGCGGCGCTCGCGCTGGCGCTCGTGATCATCCACCGCTCGACGGGCGTCATCAACTTCTCACAGGGCGAGATGGCGACCCTCTGCACGTACATCGCCTGGACGCTGACCGTGAACCACGGCTGGGAGTACTGGCCCGCGTTCGTCGGGACGCTTGCGTTCTCGTTCGCGTTCGGCGTCGTGACCCACCGCGTCGTCATCCGCCCGGTCGAGCGCGGGAACGTGCTGCGCGTCGTCATCGTCACCATCGGGCTCCTGATCGCGATCAACGGCTTCGTCATCTGGCACTGGAGCGGCGAGCCGCAGTCGCTGAAGAGCCCGTTCGGGACGGGGACGATCGACATCGGCGGCGTCGTGATCTCGTGGCAGGACGTCGGGACGATCATCGTCACCCTCGGGATCGTGGTCCTGCTCTGGCTGCTCTTCCAGTTCACGAAGGTCGGCCTGGCGCTGCGTGCGGCCGCCGTCAACCCGACCGAGGCGCGGCTCGTCGGCGTGCGCGTGACCTGGATGCTCGCGCTCGGCTGGGGGCTTGCCGCGATGCTCGGAGCCGTCGCCGGGATGCTGACCGCGCCCAGCGTCGGCCTCGACCCGCAGATGATGCAGCCGATCCTCATCTACGCCTTTGCCGCTGCCGTGCTCGGCGGCATCGACTCGCCGCTCGGCGCCGTCGTGGGCGGGCTCGCGCTCGGCGTGTTTCTAAACCTGATCGGCGTCTACGTCGACTTCGTCGGCGCCGAGCTGAAGCTGCCGGCGGCGCTGCTCGTGATCCTCGTCGTCCTCCTCGTCAGGCCGTCCGGCATCTTCGGCCGCCCGGAGGTGAAACGCGTGTGACACCGCGCCAGAGACAGGTCGTCGGCTTCGTCTCGTTCGCGCTCTTCACGGCGCTCGTGCTCGTCCTGCCGGCCTGGATCGGCGCGTTCCGCGCGCAGCAGCTCGCGTACGTCGGCATCTACCTGATCGCGCTCCTCGGGCTCAATATCCTCACCGGCTACACGGGCCAGATCTCCCTCGGCCACGGCGCGTTCATGGCCATCGGCGGCTACACGACCGCGCTCCTCATGGCCGGCAACGAGCAGTTCGGTCAGGAGGGCGCACTCGTGATCGAGGGCGGGATGAAGGACGTCTGGACGATCCCGATCGCAGGGCTCGTCGCCGGAGTCGTCGGCCTCGCGTTCGGGCTGCCGGCGCTGCGGCTCTCCGGTCTCTACCTTGCGCTCGCGACCTTCGCGATCGCGGTCGCGCTGCCCTCGGTCATCAGGCACTTCGAGGAGTTCAGCGGGGGCGGAGGCGGAATCCAGCTCTTCGGCCTCCCCGAGCTCACGGCCGGCATCACGCCGGTCGAGATCTTCGGGCGCGAGCTCACGTTCAACGACTGGCTCTACTACCTCTCGTGGTCGATCGCGCTCGTCGCCTTCGCGGTCGCCTGGCTGATCCTCCGCGGCCGCACCGGGCTCGCGTTCCGCGCGGTGCGGGACAGCGAGACCGCTGCCGTCTCCTCCGGCGTGAGCCTCGCCCGCTACAAGACGCTCGCGTTCGGGATCAGCGCCGCGTACGCCGGCGTCGCAGGCTCGCTCTTCGCGATCGCGACCACGTTCGTGAACCCGGACACGTTCCCGATCGCGCTCTCGATCTTCCTCCTGGTCGGGGTGGTGGTCGGCGGTCTCGGCGGGCTGTCCGGGCTGGTGTTCGGCGCCATCTTCATCCAGTTCCTGCCCTTGTGGGCGCAGGGCGAAGGAGTCGCATCGCGGCTGCCGGACTTCATCGTCGACCGCACGAAGGAGCCGGGCGCACCCGCGATCATCTACGGGATCGTCCTCATCCTCCTGATGTTCTTCCTCCCCAACGGGGTCGGCGGCGTCTTCCGCCGCGGCGGGCAGGCACTGACCGCCTGGCGCTACTCTCGTAAGGCCTAACCCACTCGGAGGGAGTCAGATGAGACGGATGCCGGCCGCCCTGGCCTCAGTGATCGCGTGTGCCCTCGCCCTGATCGTGCTGCCCGTCGGGACGGCGGGCTCGAGCGCCGATCCGGGGATCACCTCGACCACGATCGTGCTCGGAGGCACGTCTCCGCTCACCGGGCCGGCAGCTGCGTATGCATCCGTCGCGCGCGGCGCCAAGGCCTACCTCGACTCGATCAACGCGAAGGGCGGCGTCGCGAAGCGGCGGTTCGACTACCGGATCGTCGACGACGGCTACAACCCGGCGCAGACCGTGCAGGCGACACGCAAGCTCGTCGAGGAGGACAACGTCTTCGCGATCTTCAACTCCCTCGGGACCGAGCAGAACCAGGCTGTCCGCGACTACCTCAACGCAGCGAAGGTGCCGCAGCTCTTCGTCGCCTCCGGCGCGACCACCTTCGGCAAGGACACCGCGAAGTACCCGTGGACGATCGGCTTCCAGCCGAGCTACCAGGCCGAGGGTTGGGTCTACGGCCAGTTCCTCGGGAAGTCGCGCAAGAACGCCCGGATCGCCGTGCTGTACCAGAACGACGACTACGGCAAGGACCTGCTCGCCGGCCTGAAGCGCGGCATGGCGCGGACGAGCGCGAAGGTGATCGCGGAGGAGTCCTATGACGTCACCTCGCCCGACGTCCAGTCCCAGGTCGCGAAGCTGAAGGCGTCGCGCGCGAACGTCTTCGCGATCTTCGCGACGCCGAAGTTCGCGATCCAGTCCTACGTCTACGCGAACCGGCTCAACTGGAGGCCTCTGATCGTCAACAACACCGTCTCCGGCGCCTCGAACATCATGCTGCTCGCCTCCGAGGGCGGGAAGAACAAGGCCGTCAACGGCTCGATCACGCTCAACTTCCTCAAGGACCCGACCGACCCGAGGTGGCGGAAGGACGCGGGGATGAAGCAGTACCGCACGATCATGTCCCGCTTCGCCAAGGGCGCGAACGTGAACGACGTCTACCACGTGTACGGCATGGCGGTCGCCTACGAGACGGCTTCGCTCTTCAAGCGGCTCGGCGCGAGCCCGACCCGCGCGGGCCTGATGGCGCGGGCGCGCACGATCACGAGCGCGGCGAACCCGTTCCTGCTCCCCGGGGTCTCGGTCAAGACCGGCCGCGGCGACGGCTTCCCGACCCAGCAGGGCCAGCTCCAGCGCTGGCAGAACGGGAAGTGGGTCCCGTTCGGCGGGCTCTGGGCCTCGAACCGACTGTGACGATGGCTGGGGTCAGGCTTCAGCCTGACCCCGGTGTGAGGTTGCCAACCGAGCCTAGAACTCGACGATCGGGAGCACCTCGACCGCGAGCCCAGGGCTGAGCGGGACCTGCTTGGCCAGTTGGATCGCCGCGTCGCGGTCGGCGACCTCGATGACGTAGAAGCCGCCGATCGCCTCCTTCGTCTCGGCGAACGGGCCGTCGCTCACGATCGGCGTCTCGCCCGGCCGCACGACGACGGCGGTTCCCCGCGGGTCGTCGAGTGCCTCGCCGGAGACGTACGCGTCCCGGTCCCTCAGCATCCGCGTGTAGGCCATGTGCTCCTCCACGATCCGCATGCGCTCCTCCTGGGGCAGCGCGCCCTCGACCTCGGCGTCTCCGTGGAGCAGTAGCAGGAACTTCAAGGCGTCCTCCTTCGCGTCGGTGTCGACCTGAGACGAATACGAGCGCGCGTCATCGACGCGCGCCCGTATCGAACCGCAAGGAGATCAGGACGTCACGAGCCGAACGCGCACGTCCAGAGGACGGGGTCGATGCGACGCAGCGCGCCGTAGTCCGCGGCGGCCAGGCCGAAGACGTTGCCGACGATCGCTCCGCGGGCGTTGATGTCGTTGAGTTGCGTGATGACTACCGGAGCCCGGCGAGACACAGCAGGGACCTGAATCGTGCGCAGGCGCGGCCATCCGTCTTGCCAGATCGCGGGCTTGCCGAGCGGGAAGCCGTTCTTGGTGAACCGGCCTGACATGCCGGCGGCCTGACCGCGGTCGTTGACATCGACGAGCTCCGCGTTGGCGTATGGACTCGTCGGCCCCATCAGCTGCGGCTCGGCTGTTCGTGTTCGCCACACCGCTGCCTGGTCGCTCTCGGGGTCCTTGACGGTACCGGGGTTGCCCAGGTATCCGACGCTCAGTCCGGATCGGTTCGTCGCTTCGGCGGCACCGTCGGCGCGTCCCGAGACGGTCTTCAGGGGGACGACCTTGCCGGAGGCGTCCCAGATCACGGGGTTGTTCTCCCCGTCCTCGTTCGGCAGCTTGCGCGACCAGCCGGAGACGACACCGCTCCTGCTGATGCTCCACGCATTCGTCCAGGCGTGTCCCGGCAGCCCGGCGAGGAACGCGGCCTTGCCTCGGGGCGACCAGCGCACGGCACGTCGATTGCCGGCGACCAGGAGCGTCCCCGCAATCTCGCCTCGCTCGTTGATCGCGTTCCGGTCCGGAACCCCCGCCTGCAGGATGCGCCCGTTCGGTGCTTTCAGCACCGTCATGCGTCCGTTTCTCCAACGGAACGGGAAGGTGCGCTCCTGCTTGTCGTAGAGCAGGCCGAGCACGACCCGGCCGTTGTTCACGCCGTAGGCCTCCGAGGAGACGTAGCCGGGCAACACGCCGAGATCGACCGCCCCGGCGACCTTCCCGCTCTTCCACAGAATCGCGCGGTAGGTTCCATCCGAGCTGTCGGCGAAGCCGACGACGTCACCACGATCGTTCAGCGCCTTGGCCTGCACCTCTCTCGAGCCCGCGCGCGGCGACTCGAGAATCGACATGCTCGTCGAGCACGCGGTCTCCGCCACCGGGGTCGATGGCGTGGCCGCTGCGGATCCCGCCAGCGTTCCAACGAGGGCCGCGAGCGCGGCTATCGCAGCGCGCCGTGCATTGCGTTGCGTGTCCATGGGGAGCTCCTTCTCTCGGAGTCGAATGGTCATTCCTTGCTCGAGTGCCCGTCCTCGCCGGGCGGATCGAGAGCGGACTTGAGGATCTGGAGGAGGTCGTCGCCGTTCCGGAACCGCCGGGTGTCCTTCGAGCCCACGCGTTCCACGCTCCCATGCAGCTCGCTCGGAGAGAGCTCCTGCGCGAGCTCGGGCGCCGGGGCCCAGAGCCGGACGATGAACGTCTCCACCGGCAAAGCCTTGCCGGGGACGCTTCAGCTTCTCTTAAGTCGTCGGGAACGCCGCCGGTGTCGCGCCGATCTCTCCCATGCGGGCGACATAAGCGCGGTACGAGCGGCGCGCCTCGCCCCTCCGACCGAGTCTCTCGAGCGTCGTGACGACGCCGAGATGCGCGCTCTCGTCGTAGGAGTCGCGGCTGAGGACGCGGAGGAAGTACCGCAGCGCATCCTCGTTGCGCCCGGCCTCCGACGCGTCCCGGGCCAGCGCGTGCGTCACGGAGACGTAGGTCGCGCGAGCTTCCTCTCGCAGGGCGATCGGCCACTCGCTGTACGGATCCTCCTCGAGGACGTCGCCCGCGTAGACCGACTCCGCTTGCCCGAGCCACTCCTCCGCGTCGTCGGCGCGTCCATCCGAGCGGAGCGAGAGGCCGGTTTCGGCTTCGTGGAGGAAGACCTCGACGTCCACGAGAACCGCGTCGAGGTCGATCGCGATGCTCTCGCGATCGGCTCGGACGTAGTGCTCGGCATCGAAACGGCGCTCCGGATCGAGCACCGCGCGAAGGGTGCTGAGCGCGACCGAAAGCCGGTTCCCGAGCTTCCCTGGATCTTCGCCCGGCCACAGCGCCTCCATGAGCTGCTCTCTCGGCACGCGCCGGCCCCTCCGGCAGACGAGGAGCTTCAGCAGCTCTCGCGGCTTCTTCGTCTGCCACTCGGACAGCGGCACGGGCACGCCGTTTCGGAGAACCGCGAAGCCGCCGAGCACTTGCACCGCGAGGGGCGTCGGGGCGGGCGCGGCGATCGTGCGCAGAAGGCCGGCCGGGCCGGTCGCGCTGACCCGGACGCCGAGCGTGCGCAGCCGCCGCGCAGCGCGATCCTCCGCCGCACGAGCTTCGGCGCCCGAAGACAGGACAGCCAGCGCGAGCTCGCACTCGGCGACGCGCACCCGGCTCTCGATCTCACGCCAGATCGCGAGCGCTTCCTCGAGCTGCGCTTTTCGTTCTCCGGGCTCCTGGCCCGCGAACACCTCGAGCTCGAGCGCCTCAGCGAGGTTGTAGCGGTCGTGCTGGTCGCGAGCCTGGCGGACCGCCGCCGCCCCTGCCGTCGCGGCCTCGTCGCGGTCGCCGGCCGCGAGTGCGAGCCAACCCACCGTGCTCAGCGCCGCAGCCGGATAGCCCCAGCGAAGGGATACGGCGCGCTCTGCGAGCGCCTTGGCACGCGGCGGCTCGTCGTCGACGAGGACTCTTGCGAGACCGCACAGCGCCGGGCCCACGAGATCGGGGTTGAGGTCCTTCTCGATCCTCGCGAGCCCATCCTCGTAGGCGATGCGCGCGAGCACGAGATTGCCGCGCTCACGGTGTGCGTCTGCGAGTCCCGTCAGGCCGATTCCCGCCTCGGTGCTTCCGCTCTCGAGTGACAGCTCGACGATCCTCGTGAAGTCGGCCGCGGCCTCGTCGAGGAGGCCCAGTCGGAAGTACGCCGTGGCTCGTGCCGTCAGCGTCCGCTCGAAGAACTTGAGACCAGGGGTGGACGCTACTCGGAACGCCTCGTCGAGCTCGACGAGGGCCGCGCGATAGAGGCCGCGTTCCGTGAGACCGGCGGCACGGTTCGTCCGGATCCGACCCAGCATGGTCCGATCGCCGGAACGCTCCGCCGCCGCGAGAGCAACGTGGAGATGGCGATCCGAGTCGGCCTTCCGACCCTCACGAGCGGCGACCATGGCCGCGGCTGCGTTCGCCGCGGCGAGCGCCCGGTCGTCTCCGGAGCGCTCCGCGGCCTGAAGCGCGCGCTCGGCGAGCGGTGCGGCCTCCCCCACGTCGGCTATGAGCCCCCATGTGCCGGCCGACCAGGAGAGCAGCAGTGCGTCGTCGAGCCCATCGCCCGAGGAGGGTTCCGCCCGCGCGTAGCTCTCGATCGCGCGCGCGAGGTCACCTCGGTAGTGATGGGCCATCCCCAGCCGCCAGGCGAGCGCGGAGTCGATCTGGCCGTCATCCGGGGCGGCGGCCCGCTCGAAGGCCGCGATCGCGCCCTCGTAGTCGGACCGTTCCAGCAACGCATCTCCGATCAGCCGCTCGACGGTCGGCGTTCGCCGATCGGCCGGCAGGCCTTCCGCAAGCCGGAGAACCGTGTCGCCATGGCCAGAGCCGATGAGCTCAGGTCCGCGCGCCTCGAGCAGACGGGCGACTTCGTCCTCCGCCGATACCGCTGCGAGCGCCGAGAGCGCGGAGTCGATCCGGCCCTCTGACTCGAACCACGCCGCCGCGCGGACGAGGATCGACCGTCGCTCCATCTTCCCGAGCGGCCAGGTTGCTTCCGCAAACTCGCGAACGAGCGCGTGCAGCGTGAACGCGTCTCCGACCCCCCGCACGAACAGCCCTCGCTGGACGAGCGCGTCGATGACCTCGTTGGCGCGGGCGACGCCGAGCTCCGCGCAGAGCTCCGGCGAAAAGCTGTCGAGCGGCGCGACAGAGCGGATGAACGCCCGCACGTCCGGCGACTGTCGCTCGAATACCTCGTGCGCGAGGAACTCGAAGAGCGGGCTACCAGGACGCTTGACCAAGTCGCGGAACGTCCGCTCGCGCTCGGCAACCGGCATCGCGCTCATGGCCTCGATCGCGAGTCGGACGGCCGCCGGCCAACCGCCGGTCGCTTCGTGGATGCGCCCGCCGAGCCCGCTGTCCGCGCCGAGCCGAGCATCGGCGAGCATCTCGACCTCATCGGCGGTGAACGCGAGGTCGGAGGAGCTCAGGTCGAGCACCTGGCCCTGCGCGCGCAACCGTGCGACGCGAAGATCGAGCGGCTCGCGCGAAAGCAGCACGAGGCGCAGTCCTGCCGGGCCCTGCCGGCAGAGGCTCTCGACCAGCCGAAGTGAGGCCGGAGACGACGACAGCTCCTGGGCGTCGTCGATGACGAGCACGAGGTCGTGGTCGAGAACGGGCTCCAACGCCTCGCTCAGCCATGCCCCGAGCACCTCGGCGTGCGCGAGCTCGTCGTCGGCCGCGGCCGGCGTCGCGACGAGCTCGGCGGAGTCGGCAACCACGGACCCAATCGCCGCGCCGATTCCTGCGGCGAACGACGACAGCCCGCGGTCGCCCGGCGTCGCCGTGTGCCAAGCCGAGAAGACGTCGTCCACCCATCCTGCGACGAGCGTTGACTTCCCGTAACCGGGTCCGGCGATGACGAGCGTCAGGCGCTTCCCGAACGTCTCGTCGAGCCGCTTCTCGAGGAGCGGTCGCCTAAGAACGGGTGACGCCGTCGCAGTCCTCTCAGCCATCGCGCGTCCATGATGAACCACTCAGGTCCGCGGACGTATGCTCGCGGAGGACGTGATCGCCGCCGCCGAACTGCTGTCCGCCCCGGTCGACGACCTGCTTGCCGAGGCCCGCCGGCTCCGACCGGGGCCGCTCGTCACGTACTCGCCCAAGGTCTTCATCCCGCTGACGACGCTCTGCCGCGACGTCTGCGGGTACTGCACCTTCGCGCGACCGCCCCGCCGCGGGGAGCGCGCGTTCATGACCGAGGACGAGGTGCTGGACATCGCCCGGGCCGGCGCCGCCGCCGGCTGCCGCGAGGCGCTCTTCACGCTCGGGGACAGGCCGGAGCTGCGCTACGAGGTCGCGCGGCGGGAGCTGCGCGCGCTCGGCTGCGAAACGACGCTCGAGTACCTCGCCCGCTGCGCGCGGCTCGTGCTCGAGGAGACGGGCTTGTTGCCACACCTGAACCCTGGCGTCATGACGCGCACCGAGCTCGAGTCGCTGCGCCCGGTGAGCGCATCGATGGGGATCATGCTCGAGACCACCGCCGACCGGCTGGGCGAGAAGGGCGGCCCGCACTGGGCCTCGCCGGACAAGGTCCCGGCGCGCCGCCTCGAGACGATCCGACTCGCGGGGGAGCTCGCGATTCCTTTCACGAGCGGGATCCTCATCGGGATCGGCGAGACTCGCGAGGAGCGGATCGACGCGCTGCTCGCGCTGCGCGCGCTCGGCGAGGAGCACGGGCACGTGCAGGAGGTCATCGTTCAGAACTTCCGCGCGAAGCCGGGGACGCGCATGGCGTCGCACCCGGAGCCGTCGCTCGACGAGCACCTGTGGACGATCGCGGTCGCGCGTATCCTGCTCGGGCCGGCGGCGCACGTGCAGGCGCCGCCGAACCTCGCGTACGACGACTTCCCGCGTTTGCTCGATGCCGGCATCGACGACTGGGGAGGCATTTCTCCGGTCACGATCGACCACGTCAACCCGGAGGCGCCGTGGCCGGCGATCGCGCAGCTGGAGGACGCGACGCGCGGCCGCGGGCTCGAGCTCGCACCGCGCCTTGCGATCTACCCGGAGGTCGTCGCGGATCTCGAGCGCTGGGTCGACCCCGAGGTCGCGCGCTACGTGCGCCGCGCCTCCGACGCCGCCGGCCTCGCGCGCGATGACTCGTGGGCTCCGGGGGAGCCGGGCGCGATCCCGCTCGTCGTCCGGCGAGATGCCCTCCCGCTCGGCCTCTCGAGCGACGACCTCGGCGAGGACGAGCTCACGCGTCTTCTCTCAGCCCGCGGTGAGGAGCTCCAGCGGGTCTTCGCCTCGGCGGACACGCTCCGCCGCCACGCCTGCGGGGACGACGTGAGCTACGTCGTCACGCGGAACATCCAGTACACGAACGTCTGCTACTTCCGCTGCGGCTTCTGCGCGTTCTCGAAGGGCAAGCTCGCGGCGAACCTGCGCGGCGCGCCCTACCTCGTGCCGATGCGCGAGATCGTGCGGCGCGCGGAGGAGGCGTGGGAGCGCGGAGCGACCGAGGTGTGCCTCCAGGGCGGAATCCACCCCGCGTTCACTGGCGACTACTACGCGGACGTCGTCAGCGCGATCAAGGAGGCCGTGCCCGGGATCCACGTGCACGCGTTCTCCGCGCTCGAGATCTGGCAGGGAGCGGCGACGCTCGGGCTCACGCTCGACGACTACCTCGCGCGGCTCCGCGACCTCGGGCTCGGCTCGCTGCCGGGAACGGCTGCCGAGGTGCTCGACGACGAGGTGCGGCGCGTGATCTGCCCGGACAAGGTGACGACCGCGCAGTGGCTCCAGGTGCACGACGCCGCGCATCGGGTCGGGCTCCGCTCGAACGTCACGATCATGTTCGGCCACGCGGACACGCCGCGGAGCTGGGCGCGGCACTTCCTGCGCGCTCGCGAGCAGCAGCAGCGCAGCGGTGGCTTCACCGAGCTCGTGCCGCTGCCCTTCGTCCCGATGGAGGCGCCGATGTACGTGCAGGGCCGCGCACGGCGCGGGCCGACCTTCCGCGAGGCGCTCCTCGTCCACGCCGTCGCGCGCCTTGCCCTGCACCCGTGGATCACGAACATCCAGGCGTCGTGGGTGAAGCTCGGCCCGGACGGGACGCGCGAGGCGCTGCGCGCGGGCGTCAACGATCTCGGCGGCACGCTCATGAACGAGTCGATCTCGCGCGCCGCGGGCTCCGAGTACGGCCAGGAGATGCCGCCCGAGCGGATGGAGGAGCTGATTCGCTCGGCCGGCCGCGTGCCGCGCCAGCGGACGACGCTCTACGGCGAGCCGTCCGAGGAGCGAATCCGCGCATCGTTCGGCGCCCCGCCGCTCGCCGAGCCGCTGAACCCGCCGGTCAAGGACGCGGGTCTCGTCGCGCCACCGCGGCTCGTGCGCCCCGGGCTCGTCGGGGCGCGGGCGCGCTGAGTGGACCACCTCGCGCTGGCGGTCTCCGATCAGGCGCGCTCGATCCGCTTCTACGAGACGTACTTCGGCTTTGTCCCCGAGCCGGAGCCGCGGGAGGACGGCGTCCGCATCCTCCGCGACGCCTCCGGCTTCTCGCTCGCGATCGGCCAGATCGACGAGCCGGTGGTGCTCCCTCCGTTCTTCCACTTCGGCCGCGGCGCCGAGACCGCAGACGATGTGCGAGCGTTCCGCGACCGCGTCGAGGCGGACGGGCTCGAGATCGTGGGCTGGTGGGACGAGCCCGACTATGTGAGCGTCAAGTTCCGCGACCCGGACGGCTACGTGATCGAGGTCGGCTGGGAGCCGCGGGGCTGACGCGGCCGGTCGCGGCACCGGCGCCGCGCCCGACTACCCCAGGTCGGCAATCACCTCCGCCGCCGCGCGCTCTCCGGTCTCGACGGCCCCGTTGAGGTAGCCCTGGAAGTCGATCGAGGTGTGCTCGCCGCAGAAGTGTGCGTTCCTCTCCGGCCGCTCCTCGATGCCGGCGAACGCGGTGTACTGGCCGACCTTGTAGACCGAGTACGAGCCGCGCGCCCATGTCTCGCCGGGCCAGTAGTCGAGCGTGACCTTCCCGTTCCAGAACTGCCCGAGGTCGGGGAAGACGGGGTCGATCTGCTCGAGAAACTGCTCCGCCCGCTCGGTGAGCGTCCCCGAGTCGAAGCTGTCGCCGATCTCCCCGCCCGTGTAGTCGACCAGGATCCCCTGGGCGCCCTGCTGCGCACGCGACACCTCCCAGCTCGCCTGGTAGCCCGTGTCTGCGAACGTGTCCCCGTTGCCGCCGAGCCCGTACCAGTGGCGACGCGTGAACTGGAGCTGGAGCTTCGAGTTCGTCCCCATGCCCTGCTCCTCGATCGCCTGGAGCTTTCGCTCGGAGAAGCCGGCGTCGGTGAGATCGACCGAGTGCCGGAGGATCGAGAACGGGAGCGCGAGGACGACCTTGTCGGCCGGCACCCGCACGCGCCTCGTCCCCTGCCGGAAGGTCAGCTCGTAGCGGTCGCCTGCGAGGCGCTTCACCTCGACGAGCTCGGAACGGGTCGTTATCTGCCCGGGGAGCGAGGCCGCCATCCGCGACACGATCTGGTCGTTCCCGCCCCGCACGTGGTAGCGCTCGTCGGACTTCCCGAATGCGCGGAACTGTCCCTGGCCCGCGTACCCGATGAGGTAGAGGAGGTTGAGCGAGCTCTGCTCGGAGCACTCCAGGCCGTACTCGATGTTGTAGGCGACGTCGAGGAGCTTGCCGAGGCGGGTGCTCGCCCCGCCGCCGGGGATGGACTCGTTCAGCCAGTCGATGATCGAGAGCTGATCGAGCTCGCGTCCACGCTCGGTCGAGCTGTCGAAGAGCGTCGGGAAGCTCGCCGCGGAGACGTCCGAGTGGATCTTCTGCCAGATGCCCTTGATGTCGTCCGTGATCTCCGCGTACGTGTAGGGGGCGCCGCCGATGTGGGCGATCAGCTCGGTGTCGTTCGGCTCCGCGCGCAGGAGGTTGTCGAGCTTGAGCCCGAGCTCCTGGGCGAGGTTGCGGATCTGCGTGTGGCCCTGGTCGATGAGCTCGCCGCCGTGCTCGTAGATCTGACCGCCGGCGAAGAACCCGCGACCGGTCCAGCAGCGCCCGCCGAGGCGATCGGACGCCTCGTGCACGTCGGCCACGAGCCCGGCTCGCTTCAGCCGGTACGCGCACGTGAGCCCGGCCAGGCCTGCGCCGACGACGACGATCTTCGCGTTCGTCGCGCCGCGCGCGGACGTGGCCAGGCTTCCGAGGGCCGTGAGGCCGAGACCGGCCACGCCGGCGCGCTTCAGGAGCTCCGCGCGACTGATGCTGTCCTGGGATGCCGCGGCCTCTGCGGCCGCGCGCTGCACCTGGTCGAGCAGCGGAGTACGAGCCATCGATCCCCACCTCCTCGCCTGCGAGTGGCGTCAAGCATGACCGACGGCGCGTCGCCGTTCAATACCCCGTTCAATACCCCGTGCCCGAGCGCGTCGCTACGAAAGGGACTCGACGTCCGCGGCCAGGACCAACCTCAGCCAGTGCGGGATCGCCCACTCGAGCTCCTGATTCGTGCCCGGCTCCACGCCGGACGCGATGTAGCGGTAGCTGACGGCCTGGTTGAGCGAGGAGAGCGGCTCGGCGACTCGCCAGACGGAAAGCAGCTGATCGTGCGTCCCGAAGTCGGCCCAGGCGCGGAGGTACGCGTCGCGCAAGGCGTCTCGCGTCGCCGCGTCCTCTTCGCGGAAGACGTCGATCAGATCGAGGAACGGGTGGGTCACGCACGCGTCGGTCCAGTCGAAGAACACGTACGAGTCTGCCGTCCCGCGCGACGTTGCCGAGATGAAGGTCTCCGTGGGCGATCGAGTCGGGAATCAGGCTCGCTCCGAGCCGCTTGCAGAGCGCGACGAGCAGGGGCTCGTCGGCCCGTAGCCTCGCGATCTCCTCGTCTTCGAGGCCGTAGAGGGCGACGTCGTCGGCCAGGAGGAGACGCAGCTCGCGCGCGAGCCACGCGGGCCGCCGGTCGATGCAGCCCATCGCGAGCAGCGCATCGACGTCCTTGGCGGCGGATGCCTGCATCTCCGCGAACGTGAGCAGCACCTTCGCTCGCTCGTCGGAGGGCGCATCCCAGCCGAGCGCCGGTCCGACGTCCTCGAGCAGCATCCACCGTCGTTGTCGATCCAGAGCGAGCGGCTCCGGCACGTTGCGCGGGAAGAGCCCCGCGAGGCCTCGCATCACTCGGCCCTCGTCGACGAACAGCGGCAACCCTGCCGCCGTCTTGAAGAACACTGCTCCCTCGGAGGTCCGAACACGCAGGACCGCCGACAGTGCCCAGGTCCGCACCTGCTCGACCGGCCCCGTCGGCGCGCGGTTCAGACCGGCCAGCGACTCCTCGATCCACTCGGTTGCCTCGGCGAGCCAACCGGCCCGCGCCCACGGCGCTCGCGTCTCCGGCGGTTCGCGGTCGGCCGACTCGAAGTGCGCCTGCAGGACGGCACGGTCGTCCTCCGCCAGGTCCGCCGTGGCGACGGATCCACGCTCGAGCCAGGACGCACCCGTCGGGAGCTCCAGGCCCCCGAGAAGTTCCAGCACGTAGGTCGTCTCGAGCCGTCTCGCCTCGCGGTCGATCTGGCGCGCGGCGTAGCGCAGGACGGCTACGCGAGGCCCGAGCAGCTCCGCGAAAGCGCTTCGGACGGACTCGAGCTCGTTGTCGGCGAAGCCTTCGACCTCGACGACGGGCAATGCTGCGCCGCTCTCGCTCGGAAGCACGAGCGTTCGGCCTTCCGGATCCGTGACGAGCCCACGAACCCGTGAGCGCCACGGGTCCTGCGTCACGCGCCCGATCCGGCTTCGAGCGCGAGCAGGTCGTCGACCGTCTCGCGGCGGCGTATCACTCGGGCCTCGCCGTCGCGGACGAGGACGGCGGCGGGGCGAGGGACGCCGTTGTAGTTCGAGCTCATGGCGAGCGTGTACGCGCCCGTCGCCGGGACCGCCAGCACGTCATCGCGGCGAGGAGCGGGGAGGGCGACGTCGTCGATCAGGACGTCGCCCGACTCGCAGTGCATGCCCGCGACGCTGACCGTCTCCGTCGCGGGCTCGTCCGCGCGAGCCGCGGAGAGCGCCGTGTAGCGGGCGTCGTAGAGCTGCGGCCTCGGGTTGTCCGACATGCCTCCGTCGACGGCGACCCAGGTGCGTTCGGCGAGCCGCTTCACCGAGCCGACGCGATAGAGCGTCACGCCTGCTTTACCGACCAGGCAGCGCCCCGGCTCGAGCCAGATGGTCGGCTCGGGAAGCCCGAGCTCGCGGAACGCGTCGCGCGCGGTCTCAGCCGCCGATGCCACGAGGCTCGCCGCATCGGGCACGTCGTCGTCGGGATGGTGGCGGATTCCGAAGCCACCGCCGAGATCGGCCACGCTGCGCGCTCCAGCCGAGCGCCTCGTGTGCCGCGGCGGCGAACGCCGCCAGGCGCCGGATCGTCTCGGACTGCGCGGTGAAGTCCGGGAGCTGCGAGCCGACGTGAACGTGCAGCCCGAGGACCTCGAGCCCGCGCTCGAGCGCGTCGCCGAGGACGGTCAGCGCCTGCTCGGGCGGGAGCCCGAACTTCGATCCGTGGTGCCCTGTCACGACGGCCTCGTGCGTGTCCGCGTCGACGCCGAGCGTCACCCGGACGAGGACGCGCTCGACTCCCGCATCTGCTGCGAGCCCCGCCTCGTCGGGCGCGTCGAGGACGACAGGGGCGCTTTCGGCAGCGGCCTCGCGCAGCAACTCCTCGTCCTTGTTGTTCCCGTGTACGACGAGGTCCGCGCCCGCGAGCCCGGCGGCACGGGCGAACGCGAGCTCGCCGACCGACGCGACGTCGGCTCCCACGCCCGCGTCGCGCAGCAGGCGCAGCACGGCGACGTTCGGAAATGCCTTGGTGCCGTAGAAGACCCGCCCGCCGTCGCCTATCGCAGCGATGAGCGCCCGGGCCTGCTCCCGCAACGTCTCTTCGCAGTAGACGACGAGCGGCGTCCCGAAGCGCTCCGCGAGCTCGCTTGCGCGCAGGCCGCCGATCCGGAGCTCCCCCTCCTCGATCGCAGCCGAGTCCGGGAAGAGCTCGAGCATCCGGCGATTGTGACTGTTACGATTTGCAGCCGATGGTGCAGCTTCTTACGTAGCGAAGGGACGGGCGCGGCGAGAGCCGCGGGCGTTCCCATGGAGCCTCTCGCATGAGAGGCTTTTTTGTTCCCTGGAGACGGAGTGACGGACGCGATGGACGAGTACGACTCACAGAAGATCGAGACGAGGTGGCAGAAGGTCTGGGCCGACGAGAAGGCGTTCGAGGTGCCGAACCCTGAGCCGGGCGTCCCCCACAAGCCAAAGAGCTACGTGCTCGAGATGCTGCCCTATCCCTCGGGCACGCTGCACGTGGGCCACATGCTCGTGTACACGATCGGCGACGTCGTGACGCGCTTTCGATCGCGGAACGGCATGAGCGTGCTCCATCCCCAGGGCTTCGACTCGTTCGGCCTGCCGGCTGAGAACGCGGCCATTCGCGAGGGCGTCCACCCGCGCGAGAGCACGGAGCGCAACATCGAGCACATCACGCGCTCGATGCGCCGCGTCGGCTGGGCGTACGACTGGACGAGACTGCTCTCGACGCACCAGCCCGAGTACTACCGCTGGCAACAGTGGCAGTTCCTCGAGTTCTACGAGCGCGGGCTCGCGTACAGGAAGGGAGCGCCCGTCAAGTGGTGCCCGAACGACCAGACGGTCCTCGCGAACGAGCAGGTTCGAGACGGTCGCTGCGAGCGGTGCGGCGCCGAGGTCGAGTCGCGCCTCATGGAGCAGTGGTTCTTCCGGATCACCGACTACGCGCAGGCGATGCTCGACGACCTCGACACGGTGGACTGGCCGGATTCGATCAAGGCGCGCCAGCGAAACTGGATCGGCCGCTCGGAGGGCGCGGAGATCTTGTTCCGTATCGAGGAGATCGGCGAGGACGTGGCCGTGTTCACGACTCGTCCGGACACGCTGTTCGGAGCGACGTTCGCCGTGCTCGCGCCGGAGCACGAGCTGGTCGCGCGCATCGAGTCCCCGGAGGTGGCCGACTACGTGCGCCGTGCCTCGGCGAAGAAGACCGTGGAGCGCGCCGCCGCCGCCGAGAAGACGGGTGTCTTCACCGGGCTGCACGCGATCAACCCGGTGAACGGCGAGCGGCTGCCGCTGTACGTGGCGGAGTACGTGCTCCCCGACTACGGCGGTGGCGCGATCATGGCCGTCCCGGCGCACGATCAGCGCGACTTCGACTTCGCCCAGGCGTTCGACCTGCCGGTTCGCCAGGTCGTGCGGCCTCCCGAGGGCGACGTGGGCGAAGGCACCGCCTACGTCGAGCATACGGAGGGCGAGACGCTGGTCAACTCGGGAGAGTTCGACGGCCAGCCTGCGCCCGAGGGAGGGCGTCGCATCGTCGAGAAGCTCGCCGCCGAGGGCCGCGGCCGGTTCGCGATCAACTACCGGCTGCGCGACTGGGGATTCTCGAGGCAGCGGTACTGGGGCTGCCCCATCCCTGTCGTGTACTGCGACGAGTGCGGGATCGTCCCGGTTCCGAAAGAGGACCTGCCCGTCGTCTTGCCCGAGATCGAGGACTACAAGCCGAAGGGGCAGCCGCCGCTCGCGCAAGCCGAGGAGTGGGTGAACGTGCCCTGCCCGCGCTGCGCCGGGCCGGCGAAGCGGGAGACGGAGACCATGGACACGTTCGTCGACTCGTCCTGGTACTTCCTGCGCTACTGCGACCCTCGCAACGACTCGGCGCCGTTCGAGCGGGCCCCGGTTGACTACTGGAACCCGATCGACCTCTACATCGGCGGCGTCGACCACGCGACGGTGCACATGATCTACGCCCGCTTCTGGGTCAAGGTCCTGAACGACATGGGCCTCGTCGGATTCCGCGAGCCGTTCGCGCGCTTCTACTCCAACGGCTGGGTGACGCTCGGGAAGACGAAGATGTCGAAGCGGGCGGGGAACGTCGTCGGGCCGGACGAGTTCGTCGAGCGCTACGGCGCAGACGCCTGCCGCCTGAACATCCTCTTCCTCGGTCCCGCGAACGAGGACATGGAGTGGACGGAGACGAGCGTCGAGGCGATGGCGCGCTTCGTGCGGCGCCTGTGGCGGGTGGTCGGCGAGGTCGCGGAGGACGCACCGGAGGGGCCGCCCGAAGGGGGCGAGCTCGCGCGGAAGGCGCACCGGACGATCGCGAAGGTCACCGACGACATCGGCCGCCGGTATGCGTTCAATACGGCGATCGCGGCGGTCATGGAGCTCGTGAACGAGCTCTCGAAGGAGCCCGCGGGGCCGGACTCGCGCTTCGCTGCCGAGACCGCCGTGTCGCTTCTCCAGCCGTATGCGCCCCACGTTGCCGAGGAGCTATGGGAGCGCCTGGGTCGCGAGCGGCTGTGGGAACAGCCGTGGCCCGAAGCTGACCCGGCGCTGCTCGAGGTGGACGCGGTCGAGGTGGTCGTGCAGGTGAACGGCCGGATCCGTGATCGCCTGCGCGTCTCGCCGGAGCTGCCGGAGGACGAGCTGGTCGCGCTCGCGCGAGCGTCGGAGAAGGTTCAGGCCCATCTCGACGGCGGCGAGGTCGCGCGCACGGTCGTCGTGCCCGGCAAGCTCGTCAACTTCGTGACCTGAGCCCGGCGGGCGCGCGTCGCCTCGAGCGAGGGACGTCGCGCCTGTGGACGAAGTTGGCACACACTCTTGACTGAGTCGTGAACCACGTGTGAGCGGGCTCGGGCCACGATGGCTCGGTGCCCTCGGTGTCGATCTCGCGACCCGCTGCGCTCGTTCTCGCGAGCCTCCTGCTCGCGCTTCTCGTCATCGCCGGGAACCGGCTTGCCGGTGCGGGCGCAGCCGAGGGAGGCGCGCCCGAGGTCGTCGCTCCGCTCGAGCCTGTCGGGGGTGACGCGGGTGTCGGCGCCGGCTCATCCGCGCGCGAGGAGGTTGTCGTCCATGTCGTCGGTGCGGTGCACCGGCCCGGGTTGCTACGGCTTCGCGAAGGCGCCCGCGTCGCTGACGCGGTCGCGCGGGCCGGCGGCGCGACGCGCGCCGCGGATCTCGCCGGCGTCAATCTCGCGGCTCCTGCCGTCGACGGCGTCCAGATCTTCGTGCCGACGCGCGTCGCCGCGGCCGGAGCAGGCGGCCCGGGCGTTGAGAGTGGCGCCGAGGCGGGGTCGGCCCCAGGAACCGCGGGCGCCGGGGCCGCCGCAGGCCCTGGAGTCGCCGGCGGACGCAAGCTGAGCCTCGCGACGGCGACGGCCGAGGAGCTCGACGAGCTGCCCGGGGTGGGGCCCGTCACCGCGCAGAAGATCCTCGACTACCGGTCGCAGAACGGTCCGTTCAGGTCGGTCGAGGACCTGGATGCGGTGCCCGGCATCGGCCCGGCGAGGATCGAGCAGCTGCGCGACCTGGTGACCCCGTGAGGCGAGTCGTCGAGCTCCACTGGCCGGCGCTCCTCGCCGGCGCCGCGTGCCTCGGGCTCGCGGCCTCGAACTGGCTCCGGCTCGCGGCGGTCGAGATCGCCGTGCTCGCGCGTCCTCGCTCTCGTGGGCGTTGCGTGGCTCTCCGGCCCGGAACGCGTCGTCGCGCTCGGAGTCGTGCTCGCCGCCGCAGGCCTGTGGTGGGGGAGCCTGCGTCTCGACGCGCTGGACGCGAGCATCTTGGCAGCGGAGGTCGGTGAGTCCGGCCGAGCGGAGCTCGTCGTGACCGGGCCGGCGCGCGTGACGCCGTGGGCGGTGCGCGTCCCGGCTGAGACGCGTGCCTTCAGGGGCGAGCCAGTCCGCGAGCGCGCGCTCCTGGTGCTTCCAGTCGGCCGTTCGCCTCCGCGCGGAGCCATCCTGGAGACGGTCGTTCGCGTGACCGAGCCGCGGCCCGCGGAAGGCGGCTTCGACGAGCGCGCCTGGCTCGCCCGGCAGGGGATCCACGTGGTCCTCCGCGGCGGCAGCTGGCGCCAGATCGGACGTCGCGGCGGGATCGTCGGTGCCGGGGATCGTCTCCGCGACACAATCGAGCGTGCCGTCGATCGCGGCACGGGTGGAGTCCAGCGTGCACTCGTCCTCGGCGTCGTCCTCGGCGAGGACGAGGGTCTCCCGGCCGACGTTCGCGACAGCTTCCGCGCGTCCGGGCTCGCGCATCTGCTCGCCGTCTCAGGGCAGAACGTCGCTTTCATCATGGTCGGGATCTGCGGCATCGGCTGGCTGCTCCGCGTGCCGCGGTACGGCGCGGGAAGTGCTGGCGATCGGAGCCATCGGCGCATACGTCCTCGCGGTCGGGTGGCAGCCGTCGGTGATCCGCGCCGGTGTCGCGGGAGTGCTCGCGTCGCTGGCATGGCTCGTCGCACGGCCCAGCGATCGATGGCACTTCTTCGCGGTCGGAGCGCTCGTGCTCCTCGCATGGACGCCGGCGACACTGCTCGAGCCGGGGTTTCAGCTGTCCTTCGCGGCCGTCGCCGGGATCTTCATCGGCGTGCCGCGGGTGCGAGCGGTGCTCGACGGCTATCCCGTCCCTCGCGGAATGCGCGAGGCGCTGGGGATCGCAGTGGTTTGCGGCGTCGCGACCGCACCCGTTGTCCTGTTCCACTTCGGCGAGGCGCCTGTCTACACCGTGTTCGCGAACGTCGTTGCCTTCGCGGCGGTGCCGGTCGTGCTTGCGCTGGGGTTGCTGGCGGGCGCGCTCGATCCTGTCTCTCCTGAGGCCGCGACGGCGCTCGCATGGCTCGCCGGATGGGCGGCGGCTTGGCTCGAGCTCGTCGCCCGGGTCGTCGGCTCGCTCCCGGGCGCGCAGATCGACGCGCGCACCGCCGTCATCGTCGCGGGGCTAGGGCTTGGTGTGTGGGCCGTCGCCCGCTTCGGGCGTCGCCGACTTGGCGAGAAGACTCATGCGATTGGCCTCGCCTGCGCCGGCCTTGCTGCTGCCGTCGTCGCAGTGTGGTGGACCGCGCGACCGGCGCCTGCCTGGCACCAGCCCGCGGGGCTGCGAGTCACTTTCCTGGACGTCGGCCAGGGCGATGCTGTCCTGCTCGAGACGAGAAGCGCCCGCGTCCTCGTCGACCAGGGGCCGCCGGAGGCCGACGTCGCTGGTCAGCTCAGACGAATGGGAATTCGCTCGCTCTCGGCGGTCCTACTCACGCACCCGCAGCGCGACCATGTCGGCGGGGCGGCCGATGTCATTCGCCGACTCCGAGTCGGCGCCGTGCTCGATCCCGCTCTCGCCGCGACCGGCCCGGACCGAGAGGAGGCGATCGCCGCCGCACGGGAGCGCCGCGTCCCGATTCGAGTTGTGCGCGAAGGATCGGTCTTTCGCTCCGGCGGGCTCGTTCTACGCGTCCTCTGGCCGCCTGACGCCGGTCTGCCTCACGAGGACCCGAACCTGAACGCGACCGTCCTGGCCGCCTCCTTCGGCGAGCTCGACGTCTTCCTGCCTGCCGATGCCGAGACGGACGTGACCTCGCGCCTCCACCTCGACGAGTTCGAGATCGCCAAGGTCGCGCACCACGGATCGGAGGATCCCGGCCTGGCCGAGCAGCTCCGCGTCATCCGCCCGCAGGTCGCCGTCATCTCCGCCGGTCGAGGCAACGACTATGGCCACCCGCGACCCGAGACACTCTCCGCGCTGGCGTCCGTGTCCGGCCTCGCCGTCTATCGAACCGACCTCCACGGGCGGGTCGTAGTCGAGTCGGATGGACGTCGCCTTCGGGTCAGGACCGCGGGGTAGGGTTGAGATCGATGGAGGCCGATCAGCCGCAGAAGGAGAGACCGGCGAAGCCGGTCTATCTCCTGACGGGGAGCGACCGCCCCAAGATCGAGACCGCGCTTGGCCGGCTACGTCGCCACTTCGCGCCCGAGGCGACCGACATCCGAAGCGCGCTCGACACGTCTGGCGACGCCGTCGTCGCTCTCTGCAACGCGGGGAGCCTCTTCGGCGACTCGCGGCTCGTCGTGGTGGAGGACGTGGACGGTCGCCGCGACTCCGACGGGCGCCTGAAGGGAGGCTGGAAGGCGGCAGACGTCGAGCTCATCGCCTCCTACCTCCAGAACCCTGCGCCGGCGACGGTGCTTGCCCTCGTCGGCGAGGACGTGAAGAAGACGAGCGGGCTCTACAAGGCGTGCGCGAAGTGCGGCGACATCCTCGAGTACACGGTCGAGAAGAAGAAGGTCCACGCCTGGGTCGCCGAGCAATTCCGGCAGCGCGGTGCTCGCGCGGAGCCGGAGGCGTGTGCGGCGCTCGTCCAGATCGTCGGTGACGACCTGCACGCGCTCGCCCTCGAGATCGACAAGCTCACGACCTGGGCCGACGGTGAGCCGATCGGCGAGCGAGAGGTCGAACAGCTGGCCGCCGCGGCTGCCGATGCCCCGATCTTCCTGCTCACCGACGCGTGGGCTGCGCGAGACGCTGCGCGCGTTCTCGCTGCGAGCGAGACGATCTTCGAGCGGGAGTCGAAGCCACGTCGCGACACAGCGGCTCGGTTGGCGGCGGCGCTGGGCGGCCACCTCGGACGACTCCGATCGCTGAAGCGCCTGGCGGCCGAGGGAGTCAAACCGAGAGAAGCTGCAGGGAGACTCCGAATGCACCCGTTCTATGCGGAGAAGGTCGCGCGCCAGTCCGACGCGTTCTCGCCCGAGGAGCTCCGTGATGCTGTCGTCCGACTCGCGGCGCTCGACGGTGCGCTGAAGGGGCAGAGCAAGCTCGCCCCCGACCTCGAGGTCCAGCGATCGCTGGTCGACCTCACCGCTCGGCCACGGCGAGAAGCGGCCATGAAGCAGACACCGCGGCCCTCGTCCGACTAGCCGCTCCAGCCGCGGATCTTGCGCGCGCCGGGAGCAAATCTTGCGCGCCCTTCACGTCCCTCGGTACGAGACGTCAATCCCTCGCAAAAGCGCACCCGCTGGTGCAAAAGCCCCACCCAGGGTGGGGAGTGTTGCCACCCGCCACCCGGCGTGAGCCTATCGCCGAAGTGCGCACAACGGGGACGCGGCTCCGTCACGATTCAGCGCCGATCCTTCCCCAGCTACCGAGTGAGACGCTCACACCCCGCCCGCCGAGCGTCCTCCGCCCGCGTCGCCCGTGAGCCCATCGCGATCGCCACGACGGGGCGCCGCAGGAGCCGAACGCCCGCCGACCGACCGGCAAGAGACCTGTCGGGAGCGAACTACGCGACGGGCTCGGTCACACCTGCGGCGACCTTCGCCGCCTGTGACTTCTTTCGCGCCGCGGTGTTCCGATGGAGAGCGCCGCGCGTCGTCGCGCGGTCGATCGTCCGAACGAGCTCACGATGCTCCGCGGCGATCAAGTCCGCGTCGCCCGAGCCGGCCGCGGTCTCGAGCCGCTTCGTCAGCGTCTTGATCGTCGAGCGGTAGCGCAGGTTCTCGAGGCGCTGCCGCGCCTGGATCCGTACGCGCTTCTTCTGCTGCTTGATGTTCGCCATACGAGGAAACGCCCGCTGTTCGCGGGCCGCGCGATGGTAGCAGGACCTACTGTGAGAATCGCCCTGCGCCGATGGATCCACCCGCCAACACACCGACACCCGCCGAGACACCGCGCGACACGCCGCTGACCACCCCACCCAGCGTCGGCGACGCCGCGCACGGCCGACGGCTCGCCCGCTCGACGGCCATCTTCTCGATCGCGACCGCGATCTCGCGCGTGCTCGGTCTCGTGCGCGAGATCGTCACCGCCTACTACTTCGGCGTCGCGGGCAAGATCAACGCGTTCACCGTCGCGATCCAGATCCCGAACCTCGTTCGGGCCCTGCTCGCAGACGCGGCGCTCACCGGCGCGTTCGTCCCCGTCTTCACCGAGCTCCTCGAGCGTGGCGAGAAGCAGCGCGCGTGGCGCGTCGCGTCCACGCTCTTCTGGCTGACGCTGCTCGGGCTCGGCGGGCTGACGGCACTCTTCATCCTCGCCGCCCCGCTTCTCATGCGTCCCTTCGGAGATCCCGGCGGGGACTTCGATCTCGCGGTCGGCCTCTCGCGCGTCCTCTTCCCGATCGTCGTCCTGCTCGGGCTCTCGGGGATCATCGTGGGGATCCTCAACACGTACCACCACTTCGCGCTGCCGGCGCTCGCCCCGGTGGCGTGGAGCCTGGTCATCATCCTCGGGCTCGTGCTCGGCGTCCCGCGGGTCGACGGCGAGGACGCCGAGCTCTACCTCTACGCGGCCGTCGTCCTGCTCGGCACCGTGTTCCAGCTCCTGTTGCCCGTGCCGTGGCTCCGAAGACTGGACGGGCGCCTGACGAGAGCGTTCGACTGGCGTGATCCGGCCGTCCGGCGGGTGCTCACGCTGATGCTCCCGGTGACGCTGACGATCGGGCTCATCAACGTGAACTTCCTCATCGGCACCGTCTTTGCCTCGCGTCTGATCGACCCGGAGCTCGCGCCGACCGCGATCGACAAGGCGTTCCGCCTGTACATGCTCCCGCAGGGCATCTTCGCGGTCGCGGTCACGACGGTCCTCTTCCCGACGCTCGCCCGCTTCGCCGCACGCGCGAACATCGCGGGCCTGCGCCGCGCGCTCGACAACGGCATGCGGCAGATCGCGTTTCTGCTCCTCCCCGCGGGGCTCGTCTCGATCGTGCTCGCCGATCCGATCGTCCGGATCGTGTACGAGCGCGGCGAGTTCAACCCGAGCGACACCATCGTCGTCGCCGACTGCCTGCAGGCCTTCTCGATCGGGCTCGTCTTCAACGGCTGGATGCTGATCCTCAACCGCAGCTTCTACGCCGTGCAGACGAACTGGATCCCGACCTCCGTCGCGCTCGGCGCGGTCGGGCTGAACGTGGCCCTCTGCACCGCCTTCTACAGCTTCGGCGTGTGGGGTATCCCGCTCGCGACCGCGGTCGTGAACATCGTCGCGGCGACGACGCTCCTTACGATGATGAAGCGGCGAATCGGGATCGAGCCGATTGCGAGAACCGCCTTCGTCGTCGCGCGCATCACGCTCTCGAGCATGATCGCCGCCGGCGTTGCGTTTGCGGTCTGGTACGGCCTCGACGAGTGGCTGGGGCGCTCGACGGGAGCCCAGCTCGTCTCCGTCGGCTCGGCACTCGTCGCGAGCGGGCTCGTGTACGCGGGAGCCGCTCGGGTGCTGGGAATTCGCGAGCTGGAGGCGTTGCTACTGTTGCGTGCCCGGCGCGAGGAGCCAGAGGCGTAGAGCGAAATCAGCGCCGCGAGAGACCTATGGAGCAAGACCGCATTCGCAACTTCGCGATCATCGCGCACATCGACCACGGGAAGTCGACGCTCGCCGATCGCTTCCTCGAGCTGACCGGAACCGTCGCCGAGCGCGACATGCGCGAGCAGCTGCTCGACTCGATGGAGCTCGAGCGCGAGCGCGGGATCACGATCAAGGCACAGGCCGTGCGGGTGCGCTGGAAGGGACATGACCTGCACCTCATCGACACGCCGGGACATGTCGACTTCAGCTACGAGGTGTCGCGTTCGCTTCAGGCGTGCGAGGGCGCGCTCCTCCTCGTCGACGCATCCCAGGGCATCGAGGCACAGACGCTTGCGAACGCGTACCTCGCGCTCGACAACGAGCTCGAGATCGTCCCGGTCGCGAACAAGATCGACCTGCCGCAGGCCGACGCCGACGAGACCGCGGTAGAGCTCGCAACCCTCGTTGGCGACGACCCGGAGCGCGTCCTGCGCATCTCGGCGAAGACCGGCGAGGGGGTCGAGGCAGTGCTCGACGCGATCGTCGAGCGGATCCCGCCGCCCGCGGGTGACGCGAGCGCGCCCGCGCGGGCGCTCGTCTTCGACTCGAGCTACGACCAGTACCGCGGCGTGGTCGCGTTCGTGCGGGTCGTGGACGGGCGGTTCGAGACGCAGGAGCCGCTTCGAGCAATGCAGCAAGGGACGTCGTTCGAGGCGGAGGAGATCGGCGTCATGTCGCCCGGGCGGACGCCTCTCGACTCGCTCGGCGCGGGGCAGGTCGGGTACGTGATCACCGGGCTCAAGGACGTCTCGCGCCTCCGCGTCGGCGACACGCTGACCTCGCGGCGCCGACCGGCGAGCGCGCCGCTGCCCGGCTACAAGGACGTCAAGCCGATGGTCTTCGCGGGCATCTTCCCGACGGACTCCGACGAGTACCCGGAGCTGCGCGACGCCCTCGAGCGGCTGAAGCTCAACGACGCCTCGCTGTCGTACGAGCCCGAGACCTCGCAGGCGCTCGGGTTCGGATTTCGCTGCGGCTTCCTCGGCCTGCTGCACATGGAGATCGTGCGCGAGCGCCTCGAGCGCGAGTTCGACCTCGACCTCCTCATCACCGCCCCGAACGTCGCGTACCAGGCGACGAAGCGGACGGGTGAGATCGTCGAGGTGCACAACCCGGCCGACATGCCGCTGGAGGTCGAGCTCGTCGAGGAGCCGTACGTGAAGGCGTCGGTGATCGTCCCCAAGGACTACGTGGGCCCGGTGATGGAGCTCGCCAACGAGCGCCGGGGCAGCTTCGACCACCTCGAGTACCTGAGCGAGGAGCGCGTCCTCCTCATCTACGAGCTCCCGCTCGGCGAGATCGTGTTCGACTTCTACGACCAGCTGAAGTCGCGCACGCGCGGCTACGCGAGCTTCGACTACGAGATGGCCGGCTTCCGGCCGGGCGACCTGAGCCGCGTCGACATCCTCGTCGGCGGCGAGCAGGTCGACGCTCTGTCGCTGATCGTCCACCGCGCCGCCGCCTACGAGCGCGGCCGCCAGCTCGTCGAGCGCCTGCGCCAGGAGATTCCGCGGCAGATGTTCGACGTGCCCGTGCAGGCCGCGATCGGTTCGCGCGTCATCGCGCGGGAGACGATCAAGGCGCGGCGCAAGGACGTGCTCGCCAAGTGCTACGGCGGCGACATCACGCGGAAGCGCAAGCTCCTCGAGAAGCAGAAGAAGGGCAAGAAGCGCATGAAGCAGGTCGGCGGGGTGGAGGTGCCGCAGGAGGCCTTCCTTGCGGTGCTCAACCTCGACCAGGAGCGGAAGCGATGACCTGGGAGGACGTCGTGTCGATCGCGCGGGCGCTGCCGGAGATCGAGGAGGGCACCTGCTACGGAACCCCGGCGCTGCGTGTACGCGGCCGCTTCGTCGGGCGCCTGCGCGAGGACGGCGAGACGCTCGCCATCCGCTGTGACTTCGAGGAGCGTGCGCTTCTCGTCGAGAAGCACACCGAGCTCTTCGTCACGCCGCACTACGAGGACTATCCGATGGTCCTCGTCTCGCTTCCGACCGCAGACCCGGGGCTCGTTCGCGAGCTCGTCGAGGATGCGTGGGCGGACCGGGCACCCAAGCGCGTCGTCGACGCCTGGCTCTCCTCGGCCGAGAGAGGCCGGGCATGACCGACGTAGGCGTGCGCCACCTCTACGTCCACCTTCCCTTCTGCGCTCACCGCTGCGGGTACTGCGACTTCGTGACCGTGGTCGGGCGGGAAGGGCAGCACGGCGCGTACGTGGATGCGTTGCTCGCAGAGCTTGCGCTCGAGCGCGGCGTGCTGGATCGCCTCGAGACGATCTTCCTCGGCGGGGGCACACCGACGTTCACGGCGCCGGCAGAGCTCGCGCGGTTGCTCGACGCGCTGCCGGAGACGGACGAGCTCACGGTCGAGGCGAATCCGGAGACCGTGACCCCGGAGTTGGCCCGGCTGCTTCTGGCGGGCCGGGTGAACCGCGTCTCGCTCGGGGCGCAGAGCTTCTCGGCGGAGCTGCTCTCGGTGCTCGAACGACGTGCCGTCGCCGGACGACGTCCGACGCGCGGTGCACACTCTCCGTGATGCCGGATTCGACAACATCTCGCTCGATCTCATCTACGGCATTCCCGGCCAGAGCGCCTCCGACCTCGAGCGTGACATAGCCGAGGCGCTCGCGCTCGCCCCCGAGCACCTCTCCTGCTACGAGCTCGAGGCGAAGCCTGGAACCCGGTTCACGCACGCCTACGGAGCCGAGCTCGAGCGCCAGGCGGAGGCGATGGAGGGGTACTTCGAGCACGTCGTCGACGCGCTGACCGGAGCGGGCTACCGCTGGTACGAGACCGCGAACTTCTGTCTCGAGGAAGAGGCGGCCAGAGGACGCGACCTGCGCGCCCGGCACAACCTCGCGTACTGGTGGGGCCGCGACTACCTCGGGCTCGGGATCGGCGCGGTCTCGACCGTTGCGGGCGTGCGGCGGCGAAACCTGCCACGGCTCGCGGGCTACCTCCGCTCGCTCGCGGAGGGCAATGCGCCTCCGCGCGAGCTGGAGGAGCTCGACCGCGAGACTCGCGCCCGCGAGCGGCTGCTCCTCGGGCTCAGGCTGGACGAGCCCGTTGCGCTGGGAGCGGTCGACGGTGCGATCGATCTCGCCGCGGCGGAGCGACTGGCTGCGGGCGGGCTCGTCGAGCTGACTGCCGCGAACGGCCGCAGCACCGTCACGCTCACGCGGCGTGGTCGCTTCCTCGGTGGCGGCGTGACAGTCGAGCTCCTCGCCTGACGCCTCCGACGGAAGCGCGCCCTGGAACCGGCGGGAGCCGCCGCTACCATCGAACGCGCGATGAAGCTTTCCGCCCGCAAACGGGAGATTCTCAGGCGTGTCGTCGAGGAGTACGTTGCGTCCGGGCAGCCGGTCGGCTCGCGCGCGCTCGTCGAGCGGAGCGGGCTCCAGATCTCGTCCTCGACGGTGCGGAGCGAGCTCGCAGAGCTCGAGGGACTCGGCCTTCTGACGCACCCGCACACGTCGGCCGGTCGGATTCCGACCGAGGCCGGCTATCGGCTCTACGCCGATGAGCTTCTCGAGACGATCGAGGGGCGTCCCGGCGACCTCGGAGTCGACCTGCGGTCGATGCGCGACGAGCTCGAGGACGCCCTGCGGGCCACTTCCGACTCGCTCTCGCGAGCGACGCGGCTGCTGGCGCTGGTCTCGGCGCCATCTCTCGAGACGGCATCGATCCGCCACGTCGAGGTGCTCGCCCTGCAGCCCACGAGCGTCATGGTCGTCGTCATCACGTCGACGGGCGGCGTCACCAAGCGCGTCTTCCGGCTCGACGCGCCGGTCGATCCGGGTCTCGTGGCCTGGTCGGGCGAATACCTGAACGACGAGCTCGTCGGCCAACGGCTCGGGGCCAGTGCCGTCCGCAGGAAGCTCGACGCGCCGGGGCTCGGAGCGCGCGAGCGCGCCTTTCTCCGCCTCGTCGCGCCCGCAGTTCTGGAGGCCGACTCGGAGGGCGGGACGCAGGTGTTCGTGGGCGGTTCCGTGGGACTGCTCGAGGAGGCTCGCGCGGAGGAGCTCGAGGCGACGATGCGGCTGCTCGAGCTCCTCGAGCGGCGCGCGGCAGTGCTCGAGCTTGTCAGCGAGGCGATCGAGCCCCGACGGCCAGTCGTCCACGTCGGCCCCGAGCTCGCCGGCGGTCAGCTCCACCACGTCTCGCTCGTGGGCGCGACGTACGGCATCCGCTCGACACCGCTCGGCGCGGTCGGGCTCGTCGGGCCGCTGCGGATGGACTACGAGAAGGCGATCCGGACGGTGCGCGCGGCCGCGTTCGAGCTGTCGCGGTTCGTCGAGGACGTCTACGAGGAGGTCTGAAGCGGCGTCGCCATGGCCACGACGGAGCGCGACTACTACGAGGTGCTCGGCGTCCAGCGCGGAGCGTCGGGCGCACAGATCAAGCGCGCGTTCAGGGCGCTCGCGAGGGAGCTCCATCCGGACGTGTCCTCGTCGCCCGACGCGGAGCACCGCTTTCGCGAGGTGGCCGAGGCGTACGAGATCCTCTCCGACCCCGAGCGCCGCGCGCTGTACGACCGTCTCGGCCACGCCGGGCTTCGACGTGGCGGCTTCGAGCCGACGTTTGCCCACTTCGGCGATCTGTCCGAGGTCTTCGCGGCGTTCTTCGGCGAGGACTTCCTGGGCCGTGGAGGGCAGAGCCGGACGGCGCGCGGGCCCGACTTGCAGGCCGTCGTCGAGATCGACCTCGAAGACGCTTTCGTGGGTGTCACCGTCGCGGTCCCGCTCGAGGTCGCGCTCGGCTGCGAGCGATGTGGCGCGACGGGCGCGGAGCCCGGAACGAGCAGACGCGAGTGCTCGACGTGCGGAGGTGTCGGCATGGTGCGGCGCGTGTCGCGGAACGTCTTCGGCCAGTTCGTCCAGCAGCGGAGCTGCCCCGAGTGCGGCGGTGTCGGCAACGTCGCCGAGTCGCCGTGCAAGCACTGTCGTGGCGAAGGCCGTGTCCTCGTCCCGCGCAGCATCGAGGTCGACGTACCGGCCGGGATCCACGACGGCCAGCGCATCCGAGTCGCCGGCGAGGGGCATGCGGGCCAGTCCGGGGAGCGCGGCAACGTCTACGTCGTCGTTCGCGTGCGCCACGACCCGCGCTTCGTCCGGGACGGCGACGACTTGCACACGGCGCTACGGCTCACGATGACCGAGGCTGCGCTCGGGACGACGGCCACCGTGCCGGTGCTCGGCGGCGACCTCGAGCTCGAGATCCCGCCGGGCACTCAGCCGGGCGTCGTGCGGGTGCTGCCCGGGCGCGGGATGCGCTCGTTGCACGGGTCTCACGCGGGCGACCTCTACGTCCGCGTCGACATCGCGATGCCGACGCGGATGACCGACGAGCAGCGCGCGTTGCTCGAGGACTTCGATCGCAGCGCGACGCCCGAGACGTACGCGTCGGGTCAGGACGACGACAGCTTCTTCCAGCGGCTCAAGAGCGCGCTGCGGTAGCACGCATCCTGCGCCGCGTCTCGATCCGAGTTCCGGCCGCGGAGGCTGAGATTGCGCGAGCGCGTCTCATTCCACTCGCCCCGGCGGGATTCGAGGAAGTGGACTTCGGAGCCGATGTGGAGCTCGCCGCGTATGTCGACGATGTCGGGGAGGAGCAGCTACGACGTGTCTTTGACGAGGTCGACGTCACGCCGGTCGAGCCGGGCTGGGAGGATCGGTGGCGCGAGTTCCACCGACCAGTCCACGCGGGAGGGCTCTGGATCGGCCCGCCTTGGGAGGCTCCGCCCGCGGGCCAGCCGGCTGTGGTCGTCGATCCCGGCCGTGCGTTCGGCACGGGCGCGCATCCGACGACGCGCGCGTGCATCGAGCTCCTCGCGCGCTCGAAGCGTGGAAGCGTGCTCGACGCCGGCTGCGGGTCGGGCGTGATCGCGATCGCGGCCGTTCGGCTCGGCTTCGATCCCGTCTTCGCCGTCGACGACGATCCGACTGCGGTCGAGACGGCGACCCGCACTGCCGCGTCGAACGGCGCGCCGGTTCGAGTCTCGCAGGCCGACGTGCTGGTCGACGAGCTGCCGCGGGTGGATCTCGTCGTGGCGAACATCGAGCTCCGCTCGGTCGAGGCTCTCCTCGGGCGCAGCCCGGCTCCGAGGGCGATCGTGTCCGGGTTCCTCGCCGGCGACACGCCATCCGCCGAGGGCTGGGGGCGCGTCGAGCGGCTGGAGATCGACGGCTGGGCGGCCGACCTCCTCGTGTCGAGCTGAGCCAGGGCGTGGCTGAGCCGCTGCACCGGGGACTGGGTGAGTGGCGTCGGCGGTGGCGGCGGCGGCGGCGTTCTCGTGTGCGGTGTCGGCGCTGACGCGCGGCGTGGTTGGCGCCGTGCGCGCGGCCGGATGAGCAAGAGCCGTGCAAATTGGCACACAATCGACAACAAGCCGTGGAGACTTCCTCGATACCGTTCGTGTAGGGACACGGGAGTGCCCCTGGGGGCGGTTGGGGTCGTTCCCGGGTAGCCAAGCCCTCTTTTCAGTGGAGGACGCACTAAGCTTGGTGGCCCGATGGCGACCTTCTCTGCGCGGTTTCTCGGCTGCAAAGTCTCGTTCGCGGACGCGCAGGCCGTGCGTGAACGGCTGGTCGCCGACGGGCACACCGAGGTCGACGGTGAAGGCGACATCGCGGTCGTCAACACCTGCTGCGTGACGCACGAGGCGGTTTCGAAGTCGCGCCAGGCGGTCGCACGCGCGGCGCGAACGCACGGCCACGTCTACGTCACGGGGTGCGCCGCGAACCTCGAGTCCGCTTTTCCGGAGCCGCTCGACAACGTCACCGTCGTCGCGCAGCCGAGCGAGGAGATCGCGGCCACCGTGGCCGGGCACGTCGGTGCAATCGCGTGCGTGCAGGCCGACGCGAAGCTCGAGCGGACGCGCGCGTTCGTGAAGATCCAGGACGGGTGCTCGTTCTCGTGCGCCTTCTGCGTGATCCCGCTCGTGCGCGGGGGGACGCGGAGCCGGCGGCGCCGCGTCGGTCCTCGCCGAGATCCGGCGGCGGGTCGGGCAGGGGCACCGCGAGATCGTCCTGACCGGCGTCAACCTCGGCTGCTTCCGCGACCGCGAGGCCGGATATACACTCGCGCGCCTCGTGCGCGAGGCCGCGGACATCCCCGGGGTCGCGCGCCTACGGCTCTCGTCGATCGAGATCAATCACGTCACGCCGGATCTCGTCGCCGCGCTGCACGAATCCGAAAACGTGTCGCCGCACCTGCACGTCCCGCTCCAGTCGGGTGACGACGGCGTGCTGCGGGCGATGGGCCGCCGCTACACCGCCGCGCAGTTCCTGGCCCGACTCGAGCCGCTCCGAGACTTCAACCTCACGAGCGACGTCATCGTCGGCTTCCCGGAGGAGGACGAGGCTGCATTCGCGAACACAGTCGAGATGGTCGAGCGCGCCGGAATGACGAAGGTGCACGTTTTCCCGTATTCGCCGCGGCCCGGAACGGCTACTGCTGCCGCGGACACGGTCCCCGCCTCCGTCAAGAAAGAGAGGAGCGCTCGGCTGCGTGCGCTCTCCGACGACCTCTGCCGCCGGCGCTGGCAGGCGAAGCTCGGAACGATCGACCGCGTGCTCGTCGATCGGCCCGGTCGCGGGTACGGCGACGACTACACGCCGTGGCTCGTCGACGGCGAGGTGGGCGAGCTCGTCGAGGCGCGTGCGGTCGGGCTCTCGGAGGAGGGGATCCTTGCCGTCGCCGCGTGAGGGCTGTCTCTTCTGCAAGCTCGTCGCCGAGGGCGATCACGTCGCAACCGCGGCCGGCTTCGTCGCGATCCGCGACATCAACCCGCTCGCCGAGACACACCTGCTCGTGCTCCCGGAGCGCCACATCGACACGTTCAAGGAGATCGGCGACTTCCCGGACGAGGAGACTGGGAGGATGCTGCGCTTCGTCGCGGAGACTGCGCGTCAGGCGGGCCTCGAGAACTACCGCGTCCTCGTCAACGTGGGCGCCGGCGCCGGCCAGACGATCTTCCACCTCCACTGGCACGTGCTCGGAGGCCGGCCCGACGCGAGCCGGATAGCGAGGGCGCTCGCGGACGAGGCGGCAGCAGCATGAGCCTCATCGCGCGCATCGAGGAAGACCTGAAGGCGGCGCGCCTCGCGCGCGACGCGGACCGCCGTGACGCGCTGAGCCTCGTGCTGAACGCGCTGCGTGCGGCGGAGAAGGAGCTGAATCGCGGGCTCTCGGACGACGAGGAGCTGCAGGTGCTCCAGCGTGAGCGCAAGCGCCGGCTCGAGGCGGCCGAGGCGTTCCGGGCCGGAGGTCGTGAGGACCAGGCCGACGACGAGGAGTACGAGCTCGAGGTGCTCGAGGAGTTCATGCCCGAGCCGCTCTCCGAAGACGAGATCGAGGAGATCATCGATGACGTGATCTCCGAGGTCGGCGCAACGAGCATCCGCGACCTCGGCCGCGTGATGGCAGGCGTGATGCACCAGGTCTCCGGCCGCGCCGACGGCTCGACTGTCAACCAGCTCGTCAAGGAAAAGCTCGCCTGAGACGTGCTCGCGCTCGACAGCCCGCGCTGGTCGGAGCTCGAACACGCCTACGGAAAGGCTTCGGACATTCCCAGGCTACTGTCGGCGCTTCACGACCTGCCGAACGACGAAGAGAGGAAGGCCGAGCCGTGGCACTCGCTGTGGAGCTCCCTCGCGCACCAGGGAGGCGTCTACTCCGCCTCCTTCGCGTCGGTTCCGCACGTCGTGGAGGCGCTCTCGACCGCACCCCTCGAGGCCGCCGCGGTCTACTTCCACTTTCCCGCGTGGGTCGAGATCTGCCGGCGGCGTACGGGCGTCTCGATCCCGTTCGACCTGAAGGCGAGCTACGACGCTGCACTCGGCGCTCTTCCGGATCTCGTCGCCCGAGCGTCGGCTCGCGACTGGGACGACCAGCTCCTGCTCTCGGCGCTTGGCGCGATTGCGGCCTCCAAGGGTCCACCGGACATCGCGGAAGCGGTGCTCGAGCTCACTCCCGATGCCGCGGCGGAGTTCTTGCACAGCCGCCTTCAGTAAGCGTCGCCGGCCGGCATTCGCAGGGTGTCAGGATTTCGAAGTGGCCGACCTCCCGAGTGTCGACGCGTACCTCGAGGGCAAGGATCCCGAGGGCGTCGCGCTCTTCCGGCGCTTCGAGGAGCTGGTGGAGCGCTGTGGCCCATCCAGGGTCACACCGCATTCCTCGATCGTCTACTGGCGGCGCAAGCGGATCTTCGTCGGCGCGTTCGTCGAGCGGCACCGGCTCGAGCTGAACATCGACCTCCTGCGGGAGGCCGAGCACCCGTGCGTCATCGCGGCATTCCCGCACACGAAGAAGGTGGTCACGCATCGGCTCCGGATCACCGATGCGGCTCAGCTCGACGGCGCGTTGGCGGCGCTGGTCGAGGAGTCGTACGAGGAGGTCGGCCCGGGGACCCGCAGCCTGCCGCGCGCCTAGACTGAGCCAGATGCCACAGCAGGTATTGGATGTCTCGAACGAGGTCGCGGCCGAGCTCGCGGGCGTGGAGGACGGCGTCCTCGACGCGCTCCGCGAGCGCCTCGGCGCGGCGATTTCGCTGCGTGGAAACCGGCTGACGCTCGACGGGGACGAGCAGCACGTCGCCGCGGCGCGTGCGGTCGTCGACGAGCTCGTCGAGCTGGTCGAGGGCGGGCATCAGATCGGCCCGGACACGATCGGCGCCGTCCTCGCCGCGCTCGACCAGGCCGAGGACGTGCGCGACGTCTTCGAGGACGTGGTCTGGCGCCACCGCGGCAAGAAGATCGCGCCCAAGACCGTCAATCAGAAGCGCTACGTCGATGCGATCCGCGAGCGCACGGTGACGTTCGCCGTCGGGCCCGCGGGCACGGGCAAGACGTACCTCGCCATGGCGCTCGCGGTGGCGGCGCTCTCCGAGGGCGCGGTGGGGCGGATCATCCTCACGCGGCCGGCGGTGGAGGCGGGCGAGCGGCTCGGCTTCCTCCCGGGCGACATCCTCGCCAAGGTCGACCCGTACCTGCGGCCGCTGTACGACGCCCTCTACGACATGATCGAGGCCGAGCGGCTCGCCGGGTACATGGAGCGCGGCACGATCGAGGTCGCTCCCCTCGCCTTCATGCGCGGCCGGACCCTGAACGACTCGTTCATCGTGCTCGACGAGGCGCAGAACACGTCGCCGGAGCAGATGCAGATGTTCCTGACGCGGCTCGGATTCGGCTCGAAGATGGTCGTGACAGGCGACATCACGCAGATCGACCTCCCGCGCGAGCAGGCGTCCGGCCTCATCCAGGTGCGCGAGATCCTCGCGGGAATCGACGGGATCGCCTTCGTGGAGTTCGGGCACGAGGACGTGGTGCGGCACAAGCTCGTGCAGCGGATCGTCGAGGCGTACAAGCGTCATGCGGAGGAGACGGGAACGGCGCGCAGCCGGTGATCGCGGTCGAAACGGACAACCGGAGCGGCGGCGACGTCCCCGACGCGGAGGCCGCGGCACTCGCGCGGCAGGTACTCGCAGCGGAAGGAATCGAGGAAGGCGAGCTCGGAATCGCATTCGTCGCCGCCGACGAGATGCGAAACCTCAAGCGGGAGCATCTCGGCATCGACGAGGAGACCGACGTCCTCTCGTTCCCGCTCGATGGGCGCGAGGAGGTTCCGCCCGGCGTCCCGCGTGCGCTAGGGGACGTCGTGCTGTGCCCGGCGGTCGTCGGGGAGGCGTGGCGCGGCCCCCTCGTGCACGGTCTTCTGCACCTCCTCGGCTACGAGCACGGCGAGGAGATGGACGCGAGCGAGCGGGCGCACGCTTCAGTCCGATGAGCGCGCCGCACCGGCAGTCGATCTTCGACAGCTTCAACAACGCCACCGAGGGCGTCATCCATGCGCTGCGGACGCAGCGCAACCTCTGGATCCACTTCGCGATCGCCGCGGGCGTGCTCGTGGCCGCGGTCGCGTTCGGGGTCTCGAAGATCGAGCTCATGGTGCTGCTCGTCGCGATCACGTTCGTGCTCGTCGCCGAGCTCGTGAACACCGCGATCGAGGCTGCGGTCGACGTGGCCTCGACCTCCTTCGACCCGATGGCCAAGCTCGCAAAGGACATCGCCGCCGGAGCGGTGCTCATCGCGACGCTGAACGCGGTCGCGGTCGGCTATCTCGTGTTCTCGGGCGAGGTCGCGGATCGGAGCTCGCTCTTCCTCGACCGGCTGAGCGACGCGCGGGCCGAGCTGACGCTGGTCGCGCTCGCGATCACCGTCATCCTGGTGATCGCGGTGAAGGCGTGGACGGGACGCGGGACGCCGTTGCGCGGCGGGCTTCCGTCAGGACATGCCGCGGTCGCGTTCGCAGGGTGGATGGCGACGACGCTCGTGCTCGACGACTCCGCTCACCGCTTCCTCATCTCCTCGCTGACGTTCATTATGGCTCTGCTCGTGGCCCAGACGCGTGTCGAGACCGGTGTGCACTCCGCGACCGAGGTCGCGAGCGGCGCCGCGCTCGGGGCGCTGACGACCTTGTTCCTCTTCCAGGCGTTCGGATGAGCAGCGACCCTCTGACCTCGGCCGACCAGGAGCTGCTCGCGCTCGCGGACGTCGTCGCGGAGCGGGCGTATTCGCCGTACTCCGGGTTCAACGTCGGCTGCGCGGTGCTGGCCAGCGACGGGCGCGTGATCGAGGGCGTGAACGTCGAGAATGCGGCATACCCGCTCGGCGTGTGCGCCGAGCGCACGGCGTTTGCGCGAGCCGTGGCCGAGGGCTACCGGCCGGGCGACTTCGTGGCCGCGGCCATCACGGCGTCCCCTTGCGGCGGCTGCCGGCAGTGGCTCCTCGAGATGGGCGTCGAGCGCGTGATCTTCCGCAACGGCGACCGGGTCGTCGTGATGACGCCGGGCGAGCTCCTCCCGGAGTCGTTCGAGGCGTCCGACCTGCCGTGAGCCTGGGGATCAGAAGTCACGATCTCGGCACGAAGCCGTTTCCCACCCGTACGGATTTCCTCGTTACGATCGCCCGGGCCGCCGAAGGCGGCCACACGCTCGTCGCGCGACCGGAAAGCCGCGCTAGCGGGTTTCCGGTCTTGCGCACACTGGTTGGTGGGATGGGGTGCCCCGTAGTTAAAGGGGCGCCGTGAAGAGCGGGATCGTGGCGGTCGCGGGGAGGCCCAACGTCGGCAAGTCGACCCTCGTGAACGCCCTCGCCGGCGAGAAGGTCGCGATCACTTCGGACGTGCCCAACACGACCAGGCGGCGTCTCTTCGGCGTCGCCAACGGGCCGGGGTACCAGCTCGCGCTCGTCGATCTGCCCGGGTTCCAGCGGCCGATGGACGCTCTCACCGCACGGATGCAGGAGACGGTCGACGCATCGTTCGAGGACGTCGACGCGGTCCTCTTCGTCGTCGACGCACGCGAGCGCATCGGCGCCGGCGACCGGTTCGTGGCCCGGCGCGTCTTCGGGCTCGACAAGCCGGTGATCATCGCCGTGAACAAGATCGACCGCCTGAAGCGCGGCCACGTCCTCTCGCAGATGCAGACGGCGTCGCGCCTTGGCGACTTCCACGCCCTGCACCCGGTGAGCGCGAAGACGAAGGAGGGCATCGACGAGCTGCGCAGCGACCTCGTCATCCTCCTGCCCGAGGGGCCGGCGTACTTCGGGCGCGGACAGGCGACCGACCTCTCGCTCGACGAACGCGTGGCCGAGGTCATCCGTGAGAAGGCGCTCCAGCTCACGCGCGACGAGGTCCCGCACGCGGTGCTCGTCGAGGTCGAGGAGATCGGGGATCGCGTCGTCCGCGCGAACGTCTACGTGGAGACCGAGTCGCAGAAGGGGATCCTCGTCGGCAAGCGCGGCGTGATGGTCCGCGAGATCGGCAGCCGCGCGCGGCCGGAGGTCGAGGCGTTCGTCGGCCACCCCGTCTTCCTCGAGCTGCACGTCAAGGTGCGACCGAAGTGGCGGCGCGACGCGAACCTGCTCGAGCGCCTCGGGCTGTAACAGCGGCTCAGGTGGCCTCGATATGAGACTCACCACCGCGGCTCTCGCGGTCGCGGTCGCGCTCGCGCTCGGCGGGCCGTGGATCGTTCTTGTGGCGTTCGGCTCGGCTGGCGGAGGCGATCGCCCGCGTCCGCACGTGGGGTTGCTCGAGAAAGGCGTCGGATGCCTGAGCGACACGCGCGACTACCGACTGCAGACGACGACTCCTGCCCCGACGTGCCCTGACATCCTGCCGCCGGAGTTGGAGGCCGAGTACCGCGCCGCGTGGATCGGACTCGCGCTCGGCCTGGTGGGCGCGGCGCTCGTGCTTCTGATCGTCGGACTCGGGAAGCCGCGGGGGCGCAGCGCGTACTGGCTCTTGGGTGCGATATCGGGTACCGCGCTCCTCGCATCGGCGGTCATCGCCCTCTCATCGCTCAATCTCGAGTTCACCTCGGGCGGATCGGAGCCGGATCCCCGTGATGCGTTCGACCGCGTCGCACTCGTGCTCTTCGTCGAAGCGCTCGCGCTCGTCCCTATCGGCATCCTTGCGCGGAGGCTCCGGGAGCAACCCGCCGCCGGGGAACCGGTCGGCGGGAACTAGACTGGATCCATGGCCCAGGCGCCTGCGCTCATCGGCGGATTCGAGCTGCCGGCCGGCCCGCGGCTCCCACGAGTCGGGTCGGTCGACGCAGTCGCGCTCGAGGAGCGCGCGGCGACGCTCGCGAAGCGCTCGATCAAGCGAGAGTCGAAGCTGCAGGCGCTCGATCTCGCGATCCGGATGATGGACCTGACGACGCTCGAAGGTCAGGACACGCCGGGAAAGATCGGGGCGATCTGCTCGAAGGCTCTGCGCCCGGACCCGGTCGACCCGACCGTGCCCGCGGTCGCCGCAGTCTGCGTGTACCCGAACCGGGTCGCAGACGCGAAGGCGCGCGTCCAGGGAACGGGCGTGAAGGTCGCGTCGGTCGCAACCGCGTTCCCCTCCGGCCAGTCGCCCACGCATTTCAAGGTGTCCGAGGCCCGCGAGGTCGTCGAGCTCGGCGCGGACGAGGTCGACATGGTGATCGACCGCGCGGCCTTCCTCTCCGGCCGCTACGCGAAGGTGTACGACGAGATCGTCGCGGTCAAGGAGGCGTGCGGCGACGCGCACCTCAAGGTCATTCTCGAGACCGGCGAGCTCGGCACGTACGACAACGTGCGCCGCGCGTCGCTCCTGGCGATCGCGGCCGGCGCGGACTTCATCAAGACCTCGACCGGGAAGATCAACCCGGCCGCGACGCTGCCGGTGACGCTCTGCATGATGGAGGTCGTCCGCGACGTGTACGCGGAGACGGGCCGCCTCGGTCGGGATCAAGCCCGCGGGCGGGATCCGCGCGTCGAAGCAGGCCGTGCAGTACCTCGTCGTGCTCTACGAGACGCTCGGACCGCTGTGGATGACGCCCGATCTCTTCCGCTTCGGCGCGTCCTCGCTCCTGAACGACGTGCTCATGCAGATCCGCAAGGAGAAGACCGGCCGCTACCAGTCCCCCGACTACTTCACGATCGACTGATGGCCCAGGTCGAGAAGCGGCAGGCGACCACACCGGCGCCGCTCGAGTGGGAGTACGCGCCCGCGCCGGAGGCGCGCGACATCGTCCAGATCCGCGAGCGCTACGGGCTCTTCGTGGGCGGCGAGGAGGTGGAGCCGCGGTCGGGCGCGTGGCTCGACTCGATCTCACCATCGACCGAGGAGAAGCTGTTCGAGTTCGCGCTCGCCGGACCGGAGGACGTCGACCTTGCGGTGACGACCGCGCGCGGCGCGTTCGAGGGCGAGTGGTCGAAGCTGCCCGCGAGCGAGCGCGCGAAGTACCTCTACCGAATCGCGCGCATCCTCCAGGAGCGCTCGCGCGAGCTCGCGGTCGCGGAGTCGCTCGACGGCGGCAAGCCGATCCGCGAATCGCGCGATGTCGACCTCCCGCTCGCGGCCGCGCACTTCTTCTACTACGCCGGCTGGGCGGACAAGCTCGAGTACGCGTTCCCGAACCGAACGCCGAAGCCGATCGGCGTCGCCGCGCAGATCATCCCCTGGAACTTCCCGCTCCTCATGCTCGCGTGGAAGATCGCCCCCGCGCTCGCCGCGGGCAACACGGTCGTCCTCAAGCCGGCCGAGACGACGCCGCTGACCGCGCTGATCTTCGCGGACGTCTGCCGGCAGGCCGAGCTCCCGCCCGGCGTCGTCAACATCGTCACGGGCGACGGCACGACGGGCGCGCACCTCGTCAGGCATGACGACATCGACAAGGTCGCGTTCACCGGCTCGACCGAGGTCGGGAAGCTGATCATGCGCGAGCTCGCCGGCCGGGACGTGCGGCTCACGCTCGAGCTCGGCGGCAAGGCCGCGAACATCGTGTTCGACGACGCCGCGCTCGACCAGGCAGTCGAGGGGATCGTCAACGGGATCTACTTCAATCAGGGTCACGTGTGCTGCGCCGGATCGCGGCTGCTCGTGCAGGAGTCGATCTACGAGCCGCTCATCGACAAGCTCAAGCGGCGGCTCGGGACGCTCCGCGTCGGCGACCCGCTGGACAAGAACACGGACGTCGGGGCGATCAACTCGCGCATGCAGCTCGACAGGATCCGGGAGCTCGTCGCGAGCGGGGAGGCGGAGGGCGCCGAGATCTTCCAGCCCGCGTGCCAGCTCCCCGAGCGCGGGTACTGGTTCGTGCCGACGCTCTTCACGAACGTCGCGCAGAGCTACCGGATCGCGCAGGAGGAGATCTTCGGGCCGGTGCTCTCGACGCTGACGTTCCGGACGCCCGACGAGGCGATCGAGAAGGCGAACAACACGCCGTACGGGCTGTCGGCCGGGGTGTGGACCGAGAAAGGGTCGCGGATCCTGTGGATGGTCGAGCGGCTGCGAGCGGGGGTGGTCTGGGCAAACACGTTCAATCGTTTCGATCCGACGTCGCCGTTCGGCGGGTACAAGGAGTCGGGCTTCGGCCGGGAGGGCGGCCGGCACGGGCTCGAGCCGTATCTGAGGTTCGAGTGAGCGGCGCGGTCGCGGCGCACACGCGCCATCACCCCATATCCCCACCCTGGGTGGGGAGTGATGCCACCCTCCACCCGGCGTCGAGCCTAACCGCGGATCGCTCGCGCGTGGTACGCGGCTTCGCGCCGATTCCGCGACGATCGCTCCACAGCCGCCCAATGCATCTTCGCGGCGGACGCAGCGTCGCTGCCGCCGCCAGCCGAGCGCCGGAACCGGTGAGGCGATGACCGACGACCCCTTCTCGAGCGACGACCCGTACTCGCGGGCGCCTCTCGCCGGCTCGGTCTCGGACCGCCCATGGGTCCAGAGGAACGCGACACTCTTCCACCCTCGGGAGGCGTGGGGGGCGCTCAGGGCGGTCATCTTCATTCTCCTCCTGGTGCTCTTCGCCTTCCCTCTGGCGTACGTGCTCTTCGGCGGGTGGGGCGTGGCCCTTCTCGTCTACGCGATCGCAGCCGTGCTCGTCGTTCGCATCGTTCGAAAGAGACGGAGGTGGTCGAGAGCGGCATGACTCGCCTCCCCGTCAAGAAGACCTACAAGCTCTACATCGGCGGCCAGTTCCCGCGCTCCGAGTCCGGGCGCACGTACGAGGCGGAGGGCCAGAACGTCGCCCGCGCCTCACGCAAGGACGCGCGCGACGCCGTGCGCGCCGCCCGTGCCGCGTTCCCCGCCTGGTCGGGCATGACCGCCTACAACCGCGGCCAGATCCTGTACCGGCTCGCCGAGATGATGGAGACGCGCAGGGCCGACCTCGAGCGTGTCAGCTCCGGCAAGAAAGAGATCGACGCGGCGATCGACCGCGTCATCTGGTACGCGGGATGGGCGGACAAGCTCGCGCAGGTTCTCGGTAGCTCGAACCCGGTCGCGGGGCCGTACTTCGACTTCACCGTCCCCGAGCCGACCGGCGTCGTCGCGATCCTCGCGCCGCCCGAGCCGGCCCTTGGCGGCATCGTCTCCCGCGTCCTCCCGGCGCTCGTCGGCGGGAACACGGTCGTCGCGGTCGCCTCCGAGGCGCATCCGCTCGCCGCGATCGAGCTCGCCGAGGCGCTAGCCACCTCCGACGTCCCCGGCGGTGCGGTCAACATCCTCACCGGCTTCCGCGACGAGCTCGCCCCGTGGCTGGCCGGGCACATGGACGTGAACGCGATCGATCTGACCGGCGCAGACGGCACCGTCGCGGAGCTCGAACGGGTCGCCGCAGAAAACGTGAAGCGCGTCGTCCGCTCGACTCCAGACGTACAGAGCCCGTGGGAGATCGAGTCGTTCCTCGAGCTGAAGACGGTCTGGCATCCGATCGGCCTCTGAGGCGCCCCGCGTTCACGCAGTCGCGGCGCGTGGCACCGAAGTGGTCGTCCGAGAGTGGGGCGAGGAAGACGGACGCCCTCTTCTCTTCTGGCACGGGCTCAATCCGTTCGGCGCGCTCCAGCTGAGCGAGGCCGGCCCGGCCTGGGGGGAACGCGGGTTCCGGGTCCTCGCGCCGTCGGCGCCGGGGATGGGAGAGTCGCCCGTTTTCTCCGACCTCGACGACTACCGGCTCACACGCCTCGCCGACCTCGTCGCGGAGCTCGCAGACCGCTTCGGCGTCGAACGGTTCGACTTCGTCGGCTGGTCGTGGGGAGCGTCGATCGGTATGCACCTCGCCGCACGCCATTCAGTCCGGCTGACCTCGCTGGTGCTGCTCGACGCCGGCCACACGGACGTCCAGGACGTCTGGGAGTGGACGGAGTCCAGCCTCGAGGAGCGCATCGCCGACTTCGCAGCTAGCGCCGAGTCGTTCGAGAGCTGGGACGCCGTGCTCGAGCTCGCCCGCGACCGAGCGACGGACTGGCGGCCCGCGCTCGAGGAGCGCCTGCGCGCCGGGCTCGAGGAGCGCGACGGGAGGATCGTCGCGCGGGCCGATCTGGCAGCCGGCGCCGCGGCGCTCCACTGGGTCGGTGCCGAGCGGCCGAGCACGCAGCTCCACGCCCTCGCCGAAATCGACCTTCCGATCCTCCTCGTCGTCGCGACGCGAAACGACACCACCCCGCAGGTCGAGCGCTTCCGAGCGGCGGTCCCGCACGCCACGATCGTCGAGATCGACTCCGAGCACGACCTGCTCGCGCACGCGCGCGACGACACGATCGAAACCGTCGCGAGCTGGCTTGCGGGACCAGCTCAGCCGCGCGTCGCGTAGGCCGCCTGCCGCAGCTCGCCTACGACCGGAGGCGAGGCGAGGATCCAGGCGACGAGGGGCCGTTCACGGACGTAGTGCACCGAGATGTAGTCCGCGAGCATCCGGCCGGACGTCGTGTCGGGCATCCACTCCGGGCGCATCGTGCGTGCGGAGAGGCGCCGCGGCTGGGACACGCCCTCCGGTCTGCCGCCGGCTCCCGCGCGGAGCTCGACGAGCTCGACGTCGACGCCGCCTCCCGGCCGCAGGACGTGGTAAGCGATCGCGAGCCGGCCGTTGGACGGGTGCGCCCCGATCGCCGGGATGTAGACGTTCCGTCCCGACGTCACCCGCGCCGGCGCCGTCCAGCTGCGGCCGTCGACGGTCGTCGCGACGGCGACGCTGTTCCGCCCGCAGCCGGCGTCGAACCGACAGTCGTGCCAGGTCGCCCACACGCGGCCGGACGCGTCGGCAGTCGCGGACGGCAGGGGGAAGAAGCGCAGGCCCCGCGCCGTCCGAACCTGGAGCTCGGCCACGGTCGCGGGTTGGGCGAAGGTCACACCTCCGTCGGCCGAGAACGACGCTCCGATCCGCCGCCCGAACCAGAGGTAGACGATCACGAGCCCACCGTTGGGCTGAGTCACGGGGAACGCGCCGACGGCGTCCGTCACCGGGACACCGATCGGGGCCGACCAGGTGAGGCCGCCGTCGTCCGAGTACACGAGAGCGATTCGGTCATCGCGCAGCGCGTCGGTGTAGACGATGTAGCAGCGTCCCCGGAAGGGGCTCGAGGCGCCGTTGTCGCACGCGATCCAGTTCTTGTCGAACGAGATCCCGCTCGGTGCCGAGGCCTCCGCAGCGATCACAGGGTTCCCCCAGGTCAGCCCGTCCGTCGAGCGGTTCACCGGCAGCCGCGTCACCGGGCCTTCGAGCGCGAGCGTCGAGATGAGCCAGACGCCGTGAAGCGCGTCGTACGCCACCACCGGATCGCTCGCGCGCTCGTGCGGCCCGGCCGGGCCGCTGACGCGCGTGAGACCGGGGAGGAGGCCGCTTCGCCAGGTCAGGCCGTCGTCGGTCGAGGTCGCCCAGCCGACGTTGTCCGCGGCGCCGCTGAAGCGCCGTCCGACCTGGAACGTCATGACCGTCGTGCGGCCGAAGGTGAAGCTGTCGGGCTCCGCCTCCGACTCGTGCTGCGCTTCCGGTCCCGTGTACGGGTCGCGGGACAGGCGGCGGCCCACGAGCTCGCAGTCCGTGCCGACCACGTCCGAGAGGTCGGCGTTGACGACGTCCGCGCCCGGGCCGCAGCGAACGGTGTCGCGGGAACCGTCGTACTCGACCGCGATGCGGTCGCTCCCGGCGCCGCCGTCGGCGCGGTCGCGTCCTGCGCCGCCTTCGAGGAAGTCGGTCCCGCCGAGCCCCAGCAGCGTGTCGCGGCCGGCGCCGCCGCTGATCGAGTCGGCGCGCGCCGTCCCGACGAGCCGGTCGTTCGCGTCCGTCCCTGCGATCCGCGCGGCCTGCGCGGCACCGGCGAGGACGAGCACGGCGGCGAGGGCGGCGGCGAGGCGCATGCTCCGACACAGACGATAGACACGAGGCCGCTCGTCCCGGCAGCGCGAGCCGACTACGATGCCCCGCGGTGGGCAGGCTGAGCCAGGCGATCTCGGAGGGGGACGGCATCTCGATCCTCGTGGAGGTGTCCGACGCGAGCGCGGCGCAAGCCGCCGAGAGACAGGGCGCGGACGGCCTCGTCCTGGCGGGCCGCACGGCCGAGGCCGTGCGCGGCGCGTCCCAGCTTCCGCTGCTCCACCTCGGGTCGCCCGGAGACGCCGATGCCGCGGGCGCGGACGCCGTGGTCGTCGTCGGCGCCGACGTCACCGCCTGGGAGGCCGCGCGGCAAGCCGAGCTCGAGGGCGTCGTGAGGGTCGGGGACGCCGACGATCTCGAGCGGGCGCTCGAGAACATCGACCCCGAGATCTTCCTCCTCTCCGCGCGGCCCGGCTGGGACGAGGACCCGCTCGGGCTCCTGCTCGCGCTGCTCCACGACGTTCCCGCCGGCAAGCTCGCGATCGCCGACCTTCGCGACGCGACCGTAGAGGACGTGTCCGAGCTCGAGCGCGCGGGGATGGACGGCGTGCTCGTCTCCTCGGTCGACGTGGCCGCTCTCGTCGGCGAAGACCCGCCGGACGTCTGAGGCGCGATGTCGTATTCACAAGACCACACAGCGGCCGCGAAGCGGACGCCTTTAGGGTGTTTGCGCGACCGGAATCCGCACTCGCGGATTCCGGTCTTGCGCACTGAACAGTGCGGATCGGGATCCTCACCGGCGGCGGCGACTGTCCTGGCCTGAACGCGGTCATCCGGGCCGTCGTGCGCCGCGCGACCGACCGCGGTCACGAGGTCGTCGGCGTGCGCGACGGCTGGAAGGGCCTGACCGAGGGCATCTTCATGCCGCTCGGGCGTCGCGAGGTCTCGGGGATCCTGCCCCGCGGCGGCACGATCCTCGGCACGACGCGCACGAACCCGTACAAGATGGAAGACGGAATCGACGCCGTGCTCGCCAACTTCGCGGAGGCGCGGCTCGACGCGCTCGTCCCGGTCGGCGGTGAGGACACGCTCGGCGTCGCCGCGCGTCTGCACGCGGAGCACGACCTGCCTATCGTCGGCATCCCGAAGACGATCGACAACGACATCTCGGGAACCGACTACACCTTCGGCTTCGACACCGCCGTCACCATCGCGACCGAGGCGATCGACCGCCTGCACACGACTGCCGAGTCGCACAACCGCGTGATGGTCGTCGAGGTGATGGGGCGCCACACGGGATGGATCGCGGTGATGAGCGGGATCGCGGGCGGCGCGGACGTGATCCTCATCCCGGAGCAGCCGATCACGGTCGAGGATGCGTGCCGAGAGCTCGTCAAGCGCCACGAGTCCGGCAAGGACTTCTCGATCGTCGTCGTGAGCGAGGGCTACGAGCTGACGTACGAGTCGGGCGAGCACCGGCTCGTCGCCGAGGTCGCGCGCGAGAGCGACCAGTTCGGGCACGTCGTGCTCGGCGGCGTCGGAGAGGCGCTCGGGCGCGACATCGAGGAGCGGACCGGGTTCGAGACCCGGGTCACCGTCCTCGGGCACGTCCAGCGCGGCGGCTCGCCGACGCCTCGCGACCGCGTCCTCGCTACGCGCTTCGGCCTCCAGGCCGCGGATCTCGTCGAGGAGCGCAAGTTCGGCCGCATGGCGGCGCTCCAGGGCGACCGCATCGTCGACATCCCGCTGGAAGACGCAACGCGTGAGCTCAAGACCGTCCCGGGCGAGTGGTACGACGTCGCCCGCGCCTTCTTCGGATAGCGCTCCGGCGTCCTCGTGACACAGTGTCACTAAGGCAGTCTCCTTCCCTCAGCCTCTTCCCTCAGCCGGTGGCAGTAGCTGGGGAAACCTCCCGGTTTCCCCAGACCCCTTCCACCGCTCCGCTTTGCGGACAAGTCGCTTCACGACTGGTGCCGGAGGTGGGGGTCGAACCCACACGCCCTTTCGGACACGGGATTTTGAGTCCCGCGCGTCTGCCAATTCCGCCACTCCGGCGCACGGCGATGGTATCCCGGGCCGCGTCACCTGATCCGCGTTGCGGCGACGTTGCGTTGTGTTGGGTCTCGGTTGCGCGAGGATGGCGCAGTGCGGATACTTGCGCCCACGCCGGCGGGGCGCCGGCGCACAGTCGAGCAAATTCGAAGGTGAGGAGGACAGATTGAGTTCCGCCACTCCGGCGCAGCGGGATGGTAGCGCCGGGCCGACCGGGCCCCCGTAGCCCGGGCGAGCGCGCGGCGCCCACCCGCACCCCAGCTGCGGCGACCCGAGTTGTCGCTTCGTTGCGATTCGCCGGCTCTCGGTTGCGCGCGTGGAGCGGAGCGCGGATACTTGCGCCCACGCCGGCCGGCGCCGGCGAGCGTTTTGGTCAATCGAAATGAGACGAGGAGGACAGGTTGACTGTGAAAAAGAGTGTGCTCTTCGCGCTCTGGCTGCTGGTGGCCGCATTGGCGCTCGTGGCCTCGGGCTGGGCGGCGGCGACGACGGAGGTGGCGACGGCGCTGCCGGCGTCCTCGTGCACCGACATCGAGTACGAGGGCGAGGGCGATCCGGACATCCTGATCGCGTCCGATCTCCCGATGCAGGGCGGGGATCGCGTGCAGACGCTGCAGATGACGGACGCGATCCGCTTCGTGCTCGAGCAGCGCGAGTGGAAGGCGGGCGACCTGAACGTCGCCTACCAGGCGTGCGACGACTCGACCGCACAGACCGGCGCATGGGACTCCGGAAAGTGCAGCGAGAACGGACAGGCCTACGCCGCGAACGATAGCATGATGGGCCTCATCGGCACGTTCAACTCGGGCTGCGCGGAGGTCATCATCCCCGCGCTGAACCAGGCCGAGGGTGGCGGGATCGCGATGATCTCGCCCGCGAACACGAATCTGTGCCTGACGACCTCGGTGCCTTCGTGCGCCGAGACGGAGCCCGACAAGTTCTACCCGAGCGGCGAGCGAACTACGCGCGCGTCGTTGCCCTCGACAACGCCCAGGCAGCGACGATCGCGCAGTTCGCGGCCGAGGACCGGGTGTCAAGAGCGTCTACATCATCAACGACAAGCAGGCGTACGGCCAGGGCCTCGCCACGAACCTCGAGACCGCGTTCGAGTTCCTGGACGTCGAGGTGGAGGGCAACGACGCCTGGGATTCCAAGGCTTCGAGCTACGAGGCGATCTTCAAGAAGGTCCAGGCCTCGGGCGCCGAAGCGGTCGTCTTCTCCGGTCTCATGACCCTGAACGGCGCCAAGCTGATCAAGGACAAGTTCGCGGTGCTCGGGGCGAACGACGGCGTCAAGCTCCTCGCGCCCGACGGGTTCACCCCGTTCACCGAGGTTGACAAGGCCGGCACCGCGGCGACGACCGGCATGTTCGTCACCGTCGCCGGCTCTTCGGCCAACGCGCTCGAAGCGCAGGGCGG
>CAVSZQ010000003.1:0-394953 GCA_963732465.1 uncultured Actinomycetes bacterium | reverse complement strand
GGCCGCGGTGTAGACGATCGCCGGCGTGATCGCGAGCGCGATGAGCGCGAGTCGCCATTCGTAGACGAAGAGCACCACGGTGACGACGACGACCGTGATCACGTGCTGTGCGAAGAAGATGAGGCCGTACCCGAGGAAGAAGCGCACGGACTGGAGGTCGATCGTCGCCCGCGACATCAGCTGCCCTGTCTGACTGCGGTCGTAGAAGCCGAACGAGAGGCGCAGGAAGTGCGAGTAGAGGTCGTCGCGCATGTCGTACTCGACCCCGAGTGCCTGTCGCCCCGAGATGCAGTCGGCGTCCGACCATGAGTGCGGCGCGAATGAGCCCCAGCGCGACGATGCCCGCGATCGCGGCCACTATCACTCGCCTGCTCTGACCCCCTCGCAACTCGCCGAACACCACGCCTATGAGGATCGGGATGCCGATCAGCGCGACCTGCGACGCGATCGCGAGCACCGACGACACGACGAACGAGACGCGATAGGGGTGGAGAAAGGCGAGCAGCCGGACGAACGTTCGGCGTGCGGGCTGCTGTCGGCCCTCGGGTTCCTCCTCGCCCGTCACGTGCTCGTAGGGTACGGATCGTGCTGGAAGCGGTGCCGAACGTGTCCGAGGGCCGCGACCAGTCGGTTCTCGCCGACATCGGCAACGCGTTCGCCGTACGCGCTGCGTTGCTCGACGTGCACTCGACCCGGATCACCACCGGTCCGTGTTCACGCTCGCGGGCGAGCCCGGAGACCTGGTCGACTCGCTTGTCGCCGGAGCCGCGGCGGCGCTCGAGCGCATCGATCTGCGCGTCCACGACGGCGTGCACCCGCGCGTCGGCGCGATCGACGTCGTGCCCCTCGTGCCGCTCGGCTCCTCCGAGATGTCCGACGGCGAAGGAAACCGCGCGGGCTCTCGCAAGCGGCTCGGCGGTGAGCTCGGGCTTACGGTCTTCCTGTACGGCGAGATCGGGGAGGGAGGCGGCCCGCGTTCTTTCGCCGCGGCGGCATCGCCCGAGCTCGTCCGCCGGCTCGTGACGGCGAGCTCGCCGCCGACTACGGCCCGGCGCAACCCGACCCCCGCGCCGGTGTCGTGCTCGTCGGGGCGCGAGACAGCGCTCGTTGCGTACAACATCGACCTCGCGAACGCCGACGCTCCCCGTCGCGCGCGAGATCGCGGTCTCGGTCCGCGAGTCCGGCGGCGGGATGCCGGGCGTGCAGGCCATCGGGCTCCAGCTCCCGCGCTCCGGGCGCCTGCAGGTGAGCATGAACGTCCTCGACCTCGAGCGTGCTCCGCTGCACGAGGTGGTTGCCCGGGTCGAGCGCGAGGCGGCGAGTCGCGGCGCTCGGTTCGCGGGCGGCGAGCTCGTCGGGCTCGTCCCCGAGCGCGTGCTCGAGCTGGCGGAAACTGCCGGCGCGTCCATTCCCGGCGTGGACGGGTCGCGCGTGCTCGAACGCCGGCTCGCTGCGTCGTTCTAGACTCGAGTCGTGTCGAGCCCGCTCGTCCTGACGGGGGAGGATCTGACGCTCGACGACGTCTGGGAGGTCGCCGTCCACGGAGGCGCGCCGACGATCGCAGAGTCGGCCAAGGGCCGCATGCGAGCCGCCCGCGAGCTCGTCGAGTCCGTGCGAGGCGAGCACACTTACGGCGTGAACACCGGATTCGGTCGCTTCGTCTCGGCGCACATTCCCGAGGAGCTGACCGAGGAGCTGCAGCTCCGGTTGCTGCGAAGCCACGCGTGCGGAGTGGGGGAGCCGTATCCGGACGACGTCATCCGCGCGGCGATGCTCCTGCGCGCGAACGCGCTCGCCAAGGGGTACTCGGGCGCACGGGTCGAGACCGTCCAGCTCCTCGCCGAGTGCCTCGGCCGCGGCGTGCTGCCCGTCGTTCCGTCGCGCGGCTCCGTCGGCGCGAGCGGCGACCTGGCGCCGCTGGCCCACCTCGCCCTGCCGCTCGTGGGAGAGGGTGAGGCCACCGTCGACGGAAGGACGCGGGACGGGGCGAGCGCGCTCCGCGAGGTCGGCCTCGAGCCGATCCGGCTGGCGAGCAAGGAGGGGCTCTCGCTCGTCAACGGCACGCAGTTCATGGCCGCGATGGGGGCACTAGGCGTTGTTCGCGCGAAGCGGCTGGCCAAGGCCGCCGACATCGCCTGCGCGCTGTCGCTCGAGGCGCTTCAGGGATCGCGCACGAGCTTCGCGGCCGCGATCCATCGCGCGCGGCCGCTCAAGGGCCAGGGGGAGTCGGCGGCCAACGTGTGGGAGCTGCTCGAGGGCTCCGCGATCATCGAGTCGCACCGCTGGTGCGACAAGGTCCAGGACGCCTACGCGCTCCGCTGCGCGCCGCAGGTCCACGGAGCGAGCCGCGACCTCCTCGACTACGTTGCGGCGACCGTCGCGGTGGAGCTCAACGCCGCGACCGACAACCCGCTCGTGCTCCTCGACGAAGGCGAGATCGTGTCCGCGGGCAACTTCCACGGCCAGCCGCTCGCATTCGCCCTCGATGCGCTCGCCATGGCGGCCGCAGAGCTCGGAAGCATCTCCGAGCGGCGCACGGAGCGCCTCGTCAACCCGAGCCTCTCCGAAGGGCTGCCGCCGTTCCTCGTCGAGGAGGGCGGCCTGAACTCCGGCTTCATGATTCCGCAGTACGTGGCGGCAGCGCTCGTGTCCGAGAACAAGGTGCTCTGCCCACCCGGCGAGCGTCGACTCGATACCCACGAGCGCAGGCCAGGAGGATCACGTGTCCATGGGGAACGTCGCCGGCCTGAAGGCGCTCCAGGTCCTCGACAATGTCGAGCGGACGCTCGCGATCGAGCTGCTCGCCGGCACGCAGGCGGTCGAGTTCCTCGCTCCGCTCCGCCCGGGCGCGGGCGTGGTCGCTGCGCATGACTTCGTCCGGACGCTTTCCGAGCGACTGGTCGACGATCGCTCGCTCTCCGGCGATATCGAGCGAGTCGCCGCTGCGGTGCGATCGGGCGCGTTCGGGGCTGCGGTGGAGGATGCGATAGGAGCGCTCGCATGACCGATGTGACGTCGATCGACGCCGTCGTCGAGTCGCTCTGCGGCGACCTGTCGTCCGTCCACGCGCCGCGCGGCACGACGCTGAACGCGCGCTCGTGGCAGACGGAGGCGCCGCTTCGCATGCTCCTGAACAACCTCGATCCAGCGGTCGCCGAGCATCCGGAACGGCTGGTCGTGTACGGCGGGACCGGAAAGGCCGCTCGCAGCCACGAGGCGCTCCGGGGCATCGTCCGCACGCTCCTCCGGCTCGGCGAGGACGAGACGCTGCTCGTGCAGAGCGGGAAGCCGGTCGGCGTGTTCCGCACGGGCGAGTGGGCGCCGCGTGTCCTCATCGCGAACGCGCTGCTGGTGCCGCGGTGGGCCACCTGGGACGAGTTCCGGCGCCTCGAGGCCGAGGGGCTGACGATGTTCGGCCAGATGACCGCCGGGAGCTGGATCTACATCGGGACGCAGGGGATCCTGCAGGGGACGTACCAGACCTTCGCCGCTGCGGGAGAGACGCACTTCGGGACGTCGGACCTGAGCGGCCGGACGATCCTGACCGCCGGCCTCGGAGGGATGGGGGGCGCCCAGCCGCTCGCGGCGACGATGGCCGGCGCCGCGATGCTCTGCATCGAGGTCGATCCGACACGCATCCGCCGCAGGCTCGAGACGCGCTACCTGGATGAGGCGACGGAGTCGCTCGACGAAGCGCTGGCACGGGTTCGCGAAGCTGCCGCCGACAGACGGCCGCTCTCCGTCGGGTTGCTCGGAAATGCCGCCGAGGTCGTCCCGGAGATCGCTCGGCGTGGCGAGCGCTTCGACCTCGTGACCGACCAGACGGCGGCCCACGATCCGCTCACCGGATACGTGCCGCGTGGTCTCGACGTCGAGGCTGCGGGCGCGCTCGCGCGCACGGGATCCCGACGAGTACCTCCGTCTCGCGCGTGAGTCGATCGCCGCGCACGTCGAAGGGCTGCTCGCGCTCGTCCGGGCGGGTTGCTACGTTTTCGATTACGGCAACAACCTTCGAGGGGAGGCCCATGAAGCAGGCGTAACGGACGCCTTCACATACCCGGGATTCGTCCCGGCCTATATCCGGCCTCTCTTCTGCCGAGGCGTCGGTCCCTTCCGGTGGGCTGCGCTCTCGGGCGAGGTGGCGGACATCGAGGCGATCGATCGTGAGCTCCTCGAGCTCTTCCCGGACGACGCGCTTCTCCGCCGCTGGCTCGAGCTCGCTCCCGGTCGCGTGGAGTTTCAGGGGCTCCCGGCCCGCATCTGCTGGCTGGGGCTCGGGGATCGTGCTCGCGCGGGCCTGGCGATCAACGAGCTCGTCCGCTCGGGGCGGGTCAGCAGCGCCGATTGTGATCGGGCGGGATCACCTCGACTCCGGCTCGGTCGCGTCGCCCTACCGCGAGACCGAGGCCATGCGCGACGGCTCCGATGCCATCGCGGACTGGCCGATCCTGAACGCGCTCCTCAACGTCGCGGCAGGCGCGACGTGGGTCAGCGTCCACCACGGCGGTGGGGTCGGGATCGGCAACTCGCATCCACGCGGGGATGGTCGTCGTGGCCGACGGCACCGAGTCCGCCGCGGCGAAGCTCGACCGCGTGCTCACGACCGACCCGGGCACCGGCGTGATGCGCCATGCGGACGCGGGGTACGAGGAGGCCGTTCGCGGCCGCGCGCCGAGCACGGTCTCGACCTCCCCTCGCTCCCGCCGCCGGACGAGACGGCGTGAGCTCGTCCGGCGAGGCAGGTCATCGCCCGCTGCTCATCCGCGACCTTGCCCAGGTCGCGTCACCGGCTGGCCGCGCGGCCCCGCTTCGCGGTGCCGAACTCGCCGAGATCGACGTGCTCGCAGGACGCCTACGTCCTCTGCGAGGGCGGCCGCGTGAGCGCGGTGGGGTCGATGCGAGACCTGGGTCGGTTACCGGGAGAGGTCGAGGAGCTCGACGGGCGCGGAATGTCCGCCGTCCCCGGGCTCGTCGACTGCCACACGCATGCGTGCTTCGCCGGCGATCGCGTGGAGGAGTTCTCGCTCCGCTCCGGCGGGGCGACGTACGAGGAGCTCCACGCGGCCGGCGGCGGGATCCTCTCGACGGTCCGCGCGACGCGCGAGGCCGGCGACGAGGGGCTGCGCGTGGCGCTCGAGCGCCACGTCTCCTGGATGCTCCGCGCCGGGACGACGACGTTCGAGGCGAAATCCGGCTACGGCCTCGACCATGACACCGAGCTCGCGCAGCTCCGCGTGATCCGCGATGCCGGCGGATCTCCGACCTTCCTGGGCGCGCATGCCGTGCCGCCGGAGTTCGCCGAAGCCGGCGCAGCAGCGTACGTCGAGTTCCTGATCGAGGACGTGCTCCCCGACGCCGCACGGCTGGCCGAGGCGGCAGACGTCTTCCTGGAACGGGGCGCATTCGGGGTCGAGGACGCGCGGCGGTACCTCGAGGCGTGTCGCGACGCGGGTCTTGGGCTCCGCCTCCACGGCGACCAGTTCACGGAGGCGGGGGCGATCACCGCTGGCGGTCGAGCTCGGAGCTCGCTCCGTGGATCACCTCGAGAGCACAGGCGACCAGGGCATCGCCGCGCTCGCAGCCAGCGATGTAGTGGGCGTGCTGCTCCCCGCAAGCGCGCTGTTCCTCGAACCGGACGATGCCTCCCGCGCGCGCGCTCGTCGACGCCGGAGCCGCGATCGCGCTCGCGACCGACTTCAACCCCGGAAGCGCGTACTGCGAGAGCCTCCCGATCGTGTGCTCGCTTGCCTGCACCCAGCTTGGCCTGAGCCCGGCCGAGGCCCTCGCGGCCTGCACGGTCAACGCTGCGCACGTCCTTCGGCGTGCCGAGCGAAAGGGGCGGCTCGTCGCGGGCTTTGACGCGGACGTCGTGCTCCTGGCCGCGGAAGACTGGCGACATCTCGCGTACCACCTGGGCGGTCCGGTGGTGCAGACGGTCGTCCGAGGCGGACGAGTCGCCTCGAGCAGCCCGGCATAATCGAACGATGCCGACGCGCAAGCAGCGCCGCCGCCGAGAGAAGGAGATGCGGCACGAGTACGTCTGGGAGGACGACGAGGGCAACGTCCTCGAGCCTGAGGACGTCCCGACCCGAAAGACCGGCGACACAGCCCGCCGCTCGGCTGCACGCCCTGGCCGCGAGCCTCAGCCGCCGTCGTGGCGGAAGACGCTCAAGCGAGGCGTCATCTTCGTGCCGATCATGTTCGTGACGGTGATGTTCCTGTCGAGCGACCAGACCCTCGTGCAGCAGCTCGTGCAGACCGCGTTCCTCGTCGGGATCTTCATCCCCTTCAGCTACTTCATCGACGGCATGTTCTTCCGCTCGTACAAGCGGCGCATGGCGCGGGCCGACGACGCCGGTCGCGGAGCGCTGACGCGTCGTGCTTCGGGTCGAACAGGTCCCGCTCGGGCCGATCGGGACCAACTGCTATGTCGTCCGCGCCGCGGCTGCCTCCGCATCCGAGGCGGTCGTCGTCGATCCGAGTGGCGACGCGACCGAGCTCCGGCTTCTGCTCGCTCGATTGGGAGCGACGTGCGCCGGCATCTTCGTGACGCACGGCCACTGGGACCACCTCGTCGGGGTCGCGGATCTCGCCGACGGCACGGGAGCGCCCGTGTACATGGCCGAGGCCGAGCGGACGCTGCTCGAGGACCCGAACCAGTTCACGCCACCGGGCCTGACGCTGCGCCCGTACACGCCGGACGTGCTGCTCGTCGGTGGAGAGACGGTCGAGCTGGCCGGAATCACGTTCGACGTCCTCTCCGTTCCGGGTCACTCACCCGCGCATCTCGCGTTCCACGCCGACGGGTGCCTGCTCTCGGGCGACGTGCTGTTCGCCGGCTCGGTCGGGCGCGTCGATCTTCCTGGCGCGGACTGGGACACGCTCGTGGATTCGATCCGAACCCTCGTCGACCGCTATCCGCCCGAGACGATCGTGTATCCGGGCCACGGGCCGGCGACGACCCTCGGCGCCGAGCTCGAGCGCAATCCGTTCCTGCGGGAGCTTCGGGCGGAGCCAGCCGGGTGAGCGCGAAGATCGAGCGTCCCCGTGGTACGCACGACGTCGTACCCGAGGAGCAGCCCCTGTGGCGGCATGCGATCGGAGAGGCCGAGCGGCTCGCCGCGCTTTACGGCTACCAGCCGATCCTGACACCTGTCTTCGAGGACACGGCGCTGTTCGAGCGGACTTCGGGCGCGGGATCGGACGTCGTGCAGAAGGAGATGTATACGTTCGAGGACAGGGGCGGCCGCTCGCTCACGCTTCGCGCGGAGGCGACTGCGCCGATCTGCCGGGCCTATGTCGACCACGGCCTGCATCGCGCGCCGCAGCCGGTGAAGCTGTACACCGTCGCTCCCATCCACCGGTACGCCGCTCCTCAGCGCGGGCGCTACCGGGAGCATTGGCAGCTCTCGGTCGAAGCCATCGGGTCGGACGACCCCTCCGTCGACGCCGAGGTGATCCAGCTCACCGACGCCCTGCTCACTCGTCTCGGAATCGACGAGTACTCGCTCGAGCTCAACTCGATCGGCTGCCGCGACTGCCGTCCCGCGTACCTCGAGCGGCTGCGCGCGTGGCTGGCGGAAAACGACGCGCGCCTCGACGAGCCGACCCGCGAGAAGGCAGCCGCGAGCCCGCTCCGCGTGTTCGACAACCTCGACGCGAAGCCCGCCGCCGTCCAGGACGCGCTTCGGGAGGCGCCGACGATCGGCGACTCCCTGTGCGAGGCGTGCCGCGAGCACTTCGCCGCGGTGCGCCGCGATCTCGACGCGTACGAGGTCGGCTACACGCTCGTGCCGACGCTCGTACGAGGGCTCGACTACTACACGCGCACGACCTGGGAGTTCCTCGGGCCCGAGGAGGGTGCCCAGAGCGCGATCTCCGGTGGCGGCCGCTACGACGGTCTGGTCGAGGAGATCGGAGGCCCGTCGACGCCGGGCGTGGGCTTCGGCCTCGGGATCGAGCGGCTGATCATGGCTCTCGAGCGGGCGGGCGTGACGCAACCCGAGCCTGCGGTCGAGGTGTTCTTCGTGCTCGACGAAGGGGCGCCGCGCGCGCGTGTGGCGGGGCTGCTCGGCGAGCTTCGGCAGCGCGGGATCGCGAGCGACACCGACTATGCCGGGCGTTCCCTCAAGGGTCAGCTCACGCAGGCCGCCCGCCTGGGTGCGTCGTCGACCGTTGTGGTCCGAAACGAGGGCGCAACGATCCGGCGCGCGGGCCGGGACGACGTCGAGGTCGCCCATGACGACATCCTCGCGAGCGTGACGTCGTGAGCTGGCGGGACGTTCGGTGCGGTGAGCCGCGCGCGGACGACGTGGGAAGGAAGCTGACCGTCGCGGGTTGGGCCGCGCGGCGGCGCGATCACGGCGGCCTCGTGTTCGTCGATCTCCGCGACCACACGGGCCTCGTGCAGCTCGTGGTCAACCCGGAGCGATCGCCTGTCGCAGCCGAGCTTGCAAAGGAGATCCGGAACGAGTTCGTGCTTCGCGCGACCGGCGAGGTCGTCGCGCGCTCGCCCGAGACGGTGAATCCCAAGATGCCGACGGGCGAGGTGGAGCTCCACGTGGACGAGCTCGAGATCGTGTCGCGCTCGACACCGTTGCCCTTCCAGCTCGAGGAGGAGAACGTCGACGAGGTCCTGCGGCTCCGCTACCGCTGGCTCGATCTGCGCCGCGAGAGCATGCAGCAGAACCTCCGGCTGAGGGCGACCGTCGTCTCCACGATCCGCGCGTCGATGGAGGAGCAGGGCTTCATCGACGTCTGGACGCCCGGCTTGACGCTAGGAACGCCCGAGGGCGCACGTGACTTCCTCGTCCCGGTCCGGCTGCAGCCGGGAACCTTCTTCGCGCTCGCGCAGTCGCCTCAGCTTTTCAAGCAGGCGCTCATGATCGGCGGTTTCGACCGCTACTACCAGATCGCCACGTGCTGGCGGGACGAGGATCTGCGAGCCGACCGGCAGTTCGAGTTCCGGCAGCTCGACCTCGAGCTGGCGTTCGCGGAGCGCGCCGATGTGCTCGAGGTCCTGGAGAAGGTGGTCGTCGCGTCGTTCGAGGCGGTCGAGAAGGAGCCGCCCGAGCGGCCGTTCCCGCGGCTGTCGTATGCGGACGCGATGCTCCGGTACGGGTCGGACAAGCCGGATCTCCGGTTCGGGCTCGAGATCCAGGACGGGACGGAGGCGACGCGCGGCTCGGAGTTCGGGGTCTTCGCCGGCGCGTCGACCGTGCGTTTCCTCGTCGTGCCGCGGGAGCTGTCCCGCGGTGACCTCGCAAAGCTGGAGACGTTCGCGAAGGAGTGGGGGGCGAAGGGGCTCGCGTATCTCGTCCGCGGCACCGACGGCGAGGTGCGATCGCCGATCGCGAAGTTCCTGTCCGAGTCGGAGATCGACGCGTTCGCCGCCCCGGCCGGTTCCACCGTGCTCTTCGTCGCCGACGAGCTGCCCGTGGTCGAGCGGGTGCTCGGAGCACTACGTCTGCACCTGGGGCGTGAGCTCGGCCTTGTTGACGAGACACGGGACGCGTTGCACTGGATCCTCGACTTCCCGCTCTTCCAGCTCGACGAGGACAGCGGCCGCTGGACGTTCGTGCACCACCCGTTCACGGGCGCGCTCGAGGGGCACGAGGAGCTCATCGAGCGAGACCCGGCGACCGCGCTCAGCCAGCACTACGACCTGATCTGGAATGGCTGGGAGCTCGGCTCCGGCTCGATCCGAATCCATCGCTCCGACGTCCAGCAGCAGGTGTTCCGGGCGATGGGGATGACCGAGGAGGAGGCGAACGCCAAGTTCGGCTGGTTCCTGAACGCACTCCAGATGGGCGCGCCGCCGCACGGCGGGTTCGCGCTCGGTCTCGACCGGTTCGTCGCGCTGCTCGCCGGCGAGCCCAACATCCGCGAGGTGACGGCGTTCCCGAAGGTGGCGAGCGGATCCGACCCGCTGACGGGTGCACCCGCCTCGGCTCCTGCGGAGGCGTTGAACGAGCTGGGGATTCGAGTCGTCGAGCAGGCTCCGTAGGCGCTGAGCCGCGGCGGGATTCGCGCCTCTCGACCCGCAAGTCGTCACACAATCGTCACGAAGCCGTTCGCCACCCGTATGGAAATCCTCGATACCGTGACTGCAGGGATCTCGGGGATCCCCTGGGGGCAGTTGGGGCGAGATACGTCGTGGCGAGATGGCGAGATGAGCGTGCGGCGCTCGAGGGTGACCGGCTCGATGCGGTGTCGTGGCGCGACGGCCGACGGCAGCTTCCGCCATCCTTCCCGGCGTGAGCGAGCTCCTCGGACAGCGGCTCGTCGTTCTGGGCGCGGTTGCGCTCCTCGGCGCGGTGCTCGCGCTCGCGATCGTCGAGCGGCGCTCGCAGGACGACGGGGCAAGCCTGACGAGCGCGGTCGCGCCCGCGGGATGGAACACCGCCTTCGCCGGATCGCGTGGGCCCGCGGGCGATGCGCAGCGAACGACGTGTGGCCAGGTGCTCGACGAGGCCTCGCTCGGGGTCACGCATCCCGTGCTCCCCTGCGGCGCGAAGGTCGTGCTCCGGAACGGCGACCGTCAGGTTCTCAGCGAGGTGATCGACAATGCGCTCGTCGAGGCGGGTCGCGAGCTCGAGGTCACGGAGGCGCTCGGTCAGGTGCTGAGCCTCGACGAGACCGCCGAGATCGAGTGGCGCTTCGCGACCGAAGCAGGTGAATGAGGGGCTCGCGCGCGCCGAGCGCTCGGGGAAGTAGAATGCGATCGCTCGACCCTGTACGTGGCCTCGGTCTTTACGTGAACCAACAGACACGTGAAGGGAGCCCGAGTCGGGGATAGGCGTTGCCGACGCCCCGCACGGCACCCACCTGGCTTGCCAGGTTCGCTACGACCGAGGCATCACCGGCAGGGTGGAGCACCTTTCGCACGCAGCGCTCGGCGCGGCGGCCAGATCGTCATCTAGCCTGGCCGCATGGCAGCGGTCGAGGTTCTCGGAGACGCAACGCGGGACGGTGCCTGGGCGGCGGTCCGGCTCGTCGTCGACGGCGAGCGCATCGTCGAAGCCGACGCGGACGGGATCGACCGTGAGCTCGCCGGACTGACGCTGATCGAGGCAGCGGTCGTCGGCGGAGCCCCGCTCGCCGTGGAGGCGCTCGCCTCGGCGCTCGGACAGGTCTTCGTCGCGACTCCGCGTTCGGGGCGGGTGGCCGTCGCGATGAGCGGAGGCGTCGACAGCGCCGTTGCGCTCCTCCGCGCGGTTCCGAACGCGGTGGGAGTGACGCTGCGGCTCTGGCAGGACCCGGAGGGCCCGTCCGCCGAGCGGGCCTGCTGCTCGCCGGAGGCCGTCGCCACCGCCAGGTCGAGCTGCCATGCGCTCGGAATCCCCCATGTGACGCTCGACCTGCGCCAGGAGTTCAAGAGCGCAGTCGTCGATCCGTTCGCGGCCGGTTATGCGGCCGGCGACACGCCCAATCCCTGCACGCGCTGTAACGGCGCGTTCCGATTCGACGCCCTCCTCGACTTCGCCGAGCGGTCCGGTGCGGAGAGGCTTTTGACCGGCCACTACGCGCGGATCGTCGAGCGCGACGGCCGGCTTCTCGTCGGCCGGGCGACCGATGCCGAGAAGGACCAGTCGTACATGCTGTCGACGCTCGACCCGAGCTCGCTGTCGCGGATCCACTTCCCGCTCGGAGGGCAGTCGAAGGCCGAGACGCGTGCGGAGGCCGCCGCCGCGGGGCTCGTCGGCGTCTGGCAGGGCCGAGAGCCAGGAGGCGTGCTTCCTCGCGGGCGGCGACTATCGCGGCTTCCTCGAGCGGCAGGGGCTGCGGCGCGAGCACGGGGACATCGTGGACGCGAGCGGGACGGTTCTCGGGCGTCATGACGGCTTCTGGCGGTTCACGCCCGGCCAGCGGCGCGGCCTGGGAGTCGCCTCGGGGCGCGCCCTGTATGTGCTCGGAACCGACCGCGAGACGAACACGGTCGTGGTCGGGCCGCAGGCGTCGCTTTCGGTGACGCACGTCGAGGCGGAGGGCCGGATGTACGTCGACGTCGATCGTGTGCAGGTCAAGCTTCGCCACCGCTCGGCCTTCGTGCCGGCCCGCGTGAGAGCTGAGAACGGCGGCTTCGCACTCGAGCTGGGGGAGCCCGCGCACGCGGTTGCGACCGGTCAGGTGGCCGCGCTCTACGACGGCGACGCTGTCGTCGGAGCAGGCGTTGTGACCCGCGTTGCGTGAAGTCCACCGACTAGGATCCTCCCGATGACGGTTCTGGCCGTGAGCTCCGGCGACGTCCTCGACTACGCGCTCGCCGTGTTCTTCGTGGCGAGCGGTCTCGGGCTCGCGTACATGCTCGTCCGCCTCGGCGGCACGTTCGGGCGGCTCTCGTCGCTCATCTACGGCACCGAGCGCGAGTTTCTCCCTGTGCTCACCAAGGCGGGCGGGACGGTGGACCGCGTCAACGACCAGTTGGACAAGCTCGACGTCGTGACCGACAGCGCGGTGCACATGGCCGAGAGCGCCGACACGGCCGTGCGGGCGGTCTCGACTGCGATCACGACGCCGGTCAAGAAGGTGACCGGGCTCGCGGCGGCGATCTCGCACGGCGCGGGCGCGTTCAAGTCCAGGCGGGACGTCAAGGAAGCGGTGACGGTCGCGAAGGAAGCTGCCGCCCGGCGCGAGGCCGAGCTTGACGAGGAGCTGCGCACCGCCGGCAGGCCATCGCGGCGAGTCGCCACCGCCTGCGTAGTCGCTCGACGGCCTCGCGCCGGCCCGCTCGTAGAATCTCGAGATGCAGACGACCGCCGAGCTTCGCGAGGGCTACCTCGCGTTCTTCGAGGAGAAGGGCCACCTCCGCGTCCCGTCGGCGTCGCTGATCCCGCGCGCGGACGACCACTCGACCCTGTTGACCAGCGCCGGCATGCAGCCGCAGATGCCGTACTTCCTCGGCCGCGAGGATCCGCCAGCGCCGCTGACGACCACGACGCAGAAGGTCTTCCGGACGCCCGACATCGACGACGTCGGCCTCGACACGTACCACCTGACCTTCTTCGAGATGCTCGGCAACTTCTCGTTCGGGCAGTACTTCAAGGAGGGGGCGATCGACCTCGCGACCGAGTTCGTGCGCGAGCGCATGCAGCTCGACTGGGACCGGATCTGGGTGACCGTGCACGCAGGGGATCCTCAGTTCGACCTCGGGCCCGACGAGGTGGCCATCGAGCTGTGGAAGAAGGTCGGCATGCCACCGGAGAGGATCGTCCCGCTGCCGAGCTCGGAGAACTTCTGGTCGGTCGGTGGCCCGGGGCCGTGCGGCCCGGACTCGGAGATCTTCTGGGACTGGGGCGTGGAGGTCGGCTGCGGGAACGCCGACTGCGCGCCGGGCTGCACACGCTGCGAGCGCTTCCTCGAGTTCTGGAACCTCGTCTTCATGGAGTTCGAGCAGCGCGCCGACGGGACGCTGACGCCGCTCCCGGCGCAGAACATCGACACGGGGATGGGCCTCGAGCGCGCCGCCGCGATCCTCCAGAACGTCCCCTCGGTCTACGACACCGACGGCTTCCAGCACATCATGGAATGGATCGCGGCGCGAGTCGGGGGTCGCGTACGGCGACACGCCGGAGGCGACGAAGGCGCATCGCATCCTCGCCGACCACGGCCGCGGCATGACGTTCCTCGTCGGCGACGGCGTGACGCCGTCGAACGAGGGTCGCGGCTACGTGCTCCGCCGGATCATCCGGCGCGCGATCGTGCAGGCGCGGCGAATCGGCCTGCGTGACGTCTATCCCGTCACGGGTGTCGTCGTCGAGCAGATGCGCGGGGCGTATCCCGAGCTCGGCGAGCGCGTCGGCGAGATCGAGGCTGCGGTCAGGGCGGAGGAGGAGCGCTTCCGGGAGACGCTCGAGCGCGGAATGAAGGTCTTCGAAGAGCTTGCGGGATCCGACGCGATCTCGGGCGAAGACGCATTCACGCTCGCGGCGACCTACGGGTTCCCGCTCGAGCTCACGGTCGAGCTCGCCGCGGAGCGAGGCCAGCCGGTCGACGTCGACGGGTACGAGGCGGAGATGGAGCGCCATCGCGAGATCTCGCGCGGGGCGGTGGAGACCGAGCTCGCGCGCGCGGCCGAGCTCGCGCGCCGCGCGGGCTTCGAGACCGAGTTCGTCGGCGACCGCAAGACCGAGGTGCTCACGCAGATCGGCGCGCTCGAGGAGCTCGGGGACGGCGTCTTTCTCGCCAAGCTCCGCGAGTCGCCGTTCTACCCGGCGGGCGGCGGACAGGTCACCGATGTGGGGTTCATCGAGCGCGACGGCGACCCGGGCACGCGCGCCGGAGCTCGTTGCCGCGTACCGCTTCGAGAACGACCAGGTGCTGGAGCTTCGCGGGACCGGATTCGCGGAGGGCGACCGCGTACGAGCGGTCGTGCCGTGGAACGTGCGCTTCCCGACGATGGCGAACCACACCGGCACGCATCTCCTCCACCAGGCGCTGCGCGACGTGCTCGGCGAGCACGTGCGCCAGGCGGGTTCGGCGGTGCGGCCCGACAAGCTCCGCTTCGACTTCACGCACGGCGAGGCGCTCACCGCGGAGCAGCGCGACGAGGTCGAGCGGCGCGTGAACGCGAAGATCTTCGAGGGCTGCCCGTGCACGTCTTCGAGACGCCGATCGACGAGGCGCGGCGGCTCGGCGCGACGATGCTCTTCGGCGAGAAGTACGGCGACATCGTGCGCGTGGTCGAGATCCCCGGGTACTCGATCGAGCTCTGCGGCGGCACGCACGTCGCGACGACGGCCGAGATCGGCGCGTTCGCGATCCTCTCCGAGGGCTCGGTCGGCTCGGGTGTGCGGCGGATCGAGGCGGTGACCTCCGGCGATGCGTGGGCCTATCTGAAGGAGCGCTCGCGACGAGCTCGACGACCTCCGCGTCGGAGCTCGAGGCCGCTGCGCAGGGACGCGAAGAGGCGGCCCGCGGCGGCGGCCGCCGCGGCGGAGCCCGAGGCGGAGGTGCGCGTCGAGAACGGCGTCAACGTCATCGTCCAGTCGGTCGAGGGGCTCGACGCGGACGCGCTCCTCGACCTCTCCGACCGCTTCAAGCAGCGGCACGCGCCGGCCGCGGTCGTCCTCGGCTCGAGCGAGAACGGCACCGTGCACCTCGTCGCGAACTTCGACGCCGACGTCGCCGAGCGCGTCAGCGCGTCGGACGTCGTTCGGCAGGCGGCGGCGATCGTCGGCGGCGGTGGTGGCGGGTCGGCCCACGATGGCGCGCGCGGGCGGGAACGAGCCGGAGAAGCTCCCCGAGGCGCTCGCGGAGGCGGAGCGGCTCATCGTCGCGGCGTTGTGAGGGTGCTCGCGCTCGACTACGGCGCCGCGCGCACCGGCGTGGCGGTCTCCGACGCGACCGGGACGATCGCGCGTCCCGCTCGGCGTCGTCGAGCGCGCGGCGACGCCGGCGGGCCTCGAGCGGATCCGCGAGCTGGTCGCGAGCAGGAGGCCGAGCGGGTCGTCGTCGGGCTGCCGCTGACGCTTCGCGGCGAGCACGGCGAGCAGGCGCGCGAGACGGAGGAGTTCGTGCGAGGCGCTGCGCGAGGTGCTCGAGGTGCCGGTCGAGACGTACGACGAGCGCTTCACGACGGCGCTCGCGGCGCGGGGTCGGGCGCGGCGGCGCGCCCGAGGACGCGCGCGCCGCGGCGCATCTCCTCGAGAGCTACCTCGCGTGGACGGCCGCGAGCTCGAGGTGAGGCGGCTCGTTCGCGCGATCGTCGGCGGGCTCGCGGTCGCTCGCGGTGCTCGGTCGGCGCGCGCGCTGCGGCGGCGAGGACGCGCCGCCGCCGGTCGAGCTGCGCCGCCGCTCGCGCGGCTGCGGGTCATCTTCCCCGAGGGGTTCACGGTGGCGGAGATGGCGGATCGCGTCGACGCGGTGCGCGAGATCGCGATCGCGAAGCGTGGCGTGACGCCGCGGCTCACGCAGGCGGGCTACGCGAGCGCGAGCGCGGCCGCGACGCCGCCGAAGGAGTTCCGGAAGGACTGGGGCGGGAAGTCGCTCGAGGGCTTCCTCTTCCCGGCGACGTACGAGTTCACGAAGCTCACGTCGTCGCAGCGGCTCGTGCGCGACCAGCTGCGCGCGTTCGGGCGGCAGTGGAGCAAGGTCGACCTGCGCTACGCGCGCTCGAAGAACCTGACGCCGTACGACGTGCTGATCATCGCGTCGATGGTCGAGAAGGAGGCGGTCGCGCCGAAGGAGCGGCCGCTCGTCGCGGCGGTGATCTACAACCGGCTGCGGCGCGGGATGGTGCTCGGGATCGACGCGACGATCCGGTACGGGCGGAACGTGCCGGGGACGGAGTCGCTGAAGCAGTCGGACATCGAGAGCGACAACCCGTACAACACGCGCCGGCGGGCGCGGGCTCCCGCCGACGCCGATCGCGAACCCGGGGCTCGCGTCGATCCGCGCCGCCGCGAGCCCGGCGAAGGTCGACTACCTCTACTTCGTGCGCAAGCCGGACGGCGTGCATCACTTCTTCACGGCGAGCGAGTCCGAGTTCCAGCGCAAGACGCTGCGAGTACGGCTTCAGCTGCTGAGCTGTCGCGGCGGTGCGCTGCGCGGCACCGAGCGAGCGCGGGCTGCTCGGACCGCTGCGCGCTTGTCACGCTTCTTGTGACGAACGCCGTGTCCCACCCGCGACGCTTCCTCGATAGCGTGACATCAGGGACACGGGAGTGCCCCTGGGGGAGGTTGGGCCGAGCTTGGGCTCCGTGTCGAGGACGCGCATCGGCGCGTCGCGGGCGCGATACTGACGAGCGCCGTGCCGAGCCATTACCGGGATCCAGACGCGCCGACCCCGAACGTGCCGATCGGCGGCACGACGCGGCTTGTCGGCCTCCTCGGCTGGCCGGTCGAGCACTCGCTCTCGCCGCGGATGCACAACGCCGCCTTCGCGGCGCTCGGGCTCGACTGGGCCTACGTCCCGCTTCCGACACGCGCCCGAGCAGCTCGCCGATGCCGTCCGCGGGCTCGCCGCGCTCGGCTTCGCCGGGGCGAACGTCACGACGCCGCACAAGCTCGCCGTCGCCGCGCTCTGCGACACCGACGCGCCGTCGGTGAACACGCTCGTCGTCCGCGACGGCCGCATCGAGGGCTGGACGACCGACGCCGCGATTCTCGCCGGGCGTCAAGGCGGAGCGCCCGGTCGTGATCGGAGACGGAGGCGCGGCGACGGCGTTCCTCCAGGCGCTGCCGCACGCGCGCACGCTTCTCGCGCCGCGGAGACTGGCCGCCCGACGCGCGCGACGCCGACCTCGTCGTCAACGCGACCTCCGTGCGCGACGAGGTTCTCGTCGAGCTCGGCCCGGGCCAGACGCTGGTCGACCTTCCGTACCCGGAGACCGCGACGCGAAGGCCGCGCGCGCGGCCGGGCGCGCGCGTCATCGCCGGGCTCGAGGTGCTCGTCGCGCAGGGCGCCGCGTCGTTCGAGCTCTGGACGGGGCGTGCCGGCGCCGGTCGAGGTCATGCGCGCCGCCGTAGGCTTGCCCGCGTGACGCTCGGGCTCACGACCGCAGGCGAGTCGCACGGGCCCGCGCTCGTCGCGATCGTCACCGGTCTCCCCGCCGGGCTCCGGCTCGACCGGGCCGCGATCGACCGCGATCTCGCGCGGCGCCAGGAGGGCTACGGCCGCAGCCCGCGGCAGCAGCTCGAGCAGGACGAGGTCGAGGTCCTCGCCGGGCTCCGGCACGGGCTGACGCTCGGGACGCCGCTCGCGCTCGTCGTCCGCAACCGCGACCACGAGAACTGGGCCTGGGGGATGAGCCCGTGGCCGCCGGAGGGCGAGCCGACGGGAAGGGCACGACGCCGGTCACGCTCCCGCGGCCCGGTCACGCCGACCTCGCGGGCGCGCTCAAGTTCGGGCACGACGACGCCCGCAACGCGCTCGAGCGGGCGAGCGCGCGCCAGACCGCGGTGCACGTCGCCGCCGGCGCGGTCGCGAAGGCGCTCCTGCGCGAGATCGGCATCTCCGTCGACCGGGCGCGTGCTCGAGATCGGCGGCGAGACGGACGCAGGAGGGCTGGGAGACGCGCGACCGACGCCGCGCGGGCCGACCGCGACACGCTCGGCGGCGTCGTCGAGGTCGTCGCCGAGGGCGTCCCGCCCGGGCCTCGGCTCGTACGCCGAGAAGCGACGACCGACTCGACGCGCGCCTCGCGGCGGCGCTGATGGGGATCCAGGCGGTGAAGGGCGTCGAGATCGGCGACGGCTTCGCGCTCGCGCGCCTGCGCGGCTCCGAGGCGCACGACGAGATCGAGCCCGGCTCGCGCCGCGCGACGAACCGCGCGGGCGGGATCGAGGGCGGCGTCACGAACGGCGAGCCGGTCGTCGTGCGCGCCGCGATGAAGCCGCTGCCGACGCTCATGCGCCCGCTCCGCTCGGTCGACCTCGCGACCGGCGAGCCCGGCGAGGCGCTCGTCGAGCGGAGCGACGTGCAGGCCGTCGAGGCGCTCGCGGTCGTCGCCGAGGCCGCCGTCGCGTGGGAGCTCGCGCGGGCCGCGCGCGAGAAGTTCGGCGGCGACGCGCTCGCCGACTTCGTCGGCGCGCACCGCGCGTACCTCGGAGCGGATCCGCTGGCCGCGGAACGCTGAACGCGCTCGGCCGCCACGTCGCGCTCGTCGGCTTCATGGGCGCGGGGAAGTCGACGCTCGGGCCGGAGCTCGCCGAGCGCCTCGGCCGGCCGTTCGTCTCGGTCGACGCGGTCGTCGAGGAGCGGACCGGGATCGACGGTCGCGGAGCTCTTCGCGCGAGCGCGGCCAGGACGCGTTCCGCGAGCTCGAGGAGCGCGTCGCGGTCGAGGCGCTCGACGCGCCGCGCTGCCCGCCGTGGTCGAGCTCGGCGGCGGCGCGCTCGGCTCGGAGCGCGACGCGCACCGCGCTCGCCGAGCACGCGTTCGCGGTCCTGCTCGAGACGACGCCCGAGGAGGCGTGGGAGCGCGTGTCGTCGGCAGCGACCGGCCGCTCGCGCGCGACGCGGACGAGTTCCGGGCGCTCTACGAGGAGCGCACGCCGCTGTACGAGGAGCGTCGCCGACGGCCACGCGCGCGACCTCGACGGCGCCGTGCTCGCGGCGGCCGGAGTCCACGTCTGGGAGGGCGCGCGCGACGGTCTGCGCGGGCTCGTGCCGGGCGACGGGCGGTCGAGCTCGTCGTCGACGCCGGCGTCGAGCCGCTCCACGGCGACGCGTGCGCGAGGCACTCGGGGAACGGCTCGCCGAGTCCACGTCGTCCCGGCGGGAGAGGCCGCGAAGACGGCGGCCGAGGCGGCGCGGCTCTGGTCGGCGCTCCGGCTCGAGCGCGGAGCGGACGCTCGTCGCGCTCGGCGGCGGCTCGACGACCGACCTCGCCGGCTTCGTCGCGGCGACGTACCTGCGCGGCGTCGCCTGGGTCGCCGGTGCCGACGACGCTCGTCGGCCAGGTCGACGCGGCGATCGGCGGCAAGACCGGCGATCGACCTCGCCGAGGGCAAGAACCTCGTCGGCGCGTTCCACTGGCCGGCCCGCGACGTCGTCGACCCGCTGCTCCTGGAGACGCTCCCGGCGGAGGAGCTCGAGAACGGCCGCGCCGAGGTCGTGAAGACGGGCCTGCTCGCCGGCGAGCCGCTGTGGGAGCTCGACCTCGCGCGAGCAGGTGCGCCGCGTGCGCCGCGTTCAAGGCCGCGGTCTGCCTGCGCGACCCGCTACGACCGCGGCGAGCGCGCCCAGCTCAACCTCGGCCACACGTTCGCGCACGCGCTCGAGGCGGCGTCGGGCTTCGCGCTCCCGCACGGGCGGGCGGTCGCGCTCGGACTGCTCGCCGCGCTCCGGCTCTCCGGGCTCGAGGACGAGGACGCGACGGTCGAGGAGCTCCTCCGCGCCGGAGCCGGTGCGAGGTCGACCGCGACGCCGCCTGGGCGGCGCTGCATGCGCGACAAGAAGGCCGCCGGCGGCTCGCGTCGCGCCTCGTCCTCCTCGACGCGCCGGGCGCGCCGCGGGTCGGAGTCGAGCTCGACCCGGCAGGCGTCCGCGCGGCCCTGGATGCGCTGATCGCATAGTGTCACGGCGTGCGGATCGTCGTGCTGAACGGCGTCAACCTGGACGTGCTCGGGCGCGCGCGATCCGGCGATCTACGGCGGCATCGGGCTGTCCGAGCTCGAGACGCGGATCTACGAGTGGGCGGTCGAGCTCGGCTGCACGGTGCGCGCGCGCCAGACGAACCACGAGGGCGAGTTCATCGACTGGTGCCACGACGCGTTCGACTGGGCGGACGGCGTCGTCATCAACCCGGGCGCGTGGTCGCACTACTCGTGGGCGATTCGCGACGCGGTCGAGCTCTTCACGGTCCCGGTCGTCGAGGTGCACCTCTCGAACATCGACGAGCGCGAGGAATGGCGGCGCTTCTCGGTGCTCGAGGGCGTCGTCGAGAAGCGGATCGTCGGCAAGGGGCCGGACGGCTACCGCGAGGCGCTCGAGTTCCTCGATGGAGCGGAAGTGACCGCGCATCGAGCGGCTTGCCGCGCTCCTCGACGAGCCGCTGCTCGTCGCGGGGCCGCCGTACGTCCTCGGCGGGCAGGCGAACGTCCGCTACCTCACGGGGCTCTCGAGCTCGAACTCCGCGCTGCTCGTCGAGCCGGACGGGACGGCGACGCTCTTCGCGGACTTCCGCTACGCGAAGCGCGGGCGCGAGGTCGCCGGCGTCACGTTCGTCGAGACCGCGCGGAGCCTGCTGGCCTCGATCGGCGAGCGCCTCGCGGGACGGCGCGTCGGCTTCGAGGAGGCGCACCTTCCCTATGCCGGCTACCGGGCGCTCGTCGACGCGGGCGTCGACGCCGTCCCGGTCGGAGGACTCGTCGAGTCGCTGCGCGCGGTCAAGGACGACGCGCGAGATCGAGATCATGCGCCGCGCGGGCGCGCTCTCGGACGAGATCTTCGAGGCGCTGTCGCAGGAGCGCTTCACGGGCCGGACCGAGCGCGACCTCGTGTGGTGGGTCGAGCGGAGCTTCCGCGAGGCGGGCGCCGAGGGCGTCTCGTTCCCGACGGTCGTCGCGGCGGGGGAGACCGGCACGTCGCCGCACGCGGACCCGGGCGAGCCGCGTGATCGAGCGAGGGCGTGCTCGTCACCGTCGACGCCGGCTGCGTCCTCGACGGCTACTGCTCGGACTGCACGCGGACGTTCGCCGTCGGTGAGATCTCCGACCGGCTGCAGGAGATCTATGCGCTCTGCCTCGTGGCGCAGCTCGCGGGGCTCGGGGCGGTCGGGCCCGGCGTGCACGGTCGCGACGCCGACGCGGCGGCGCGCGACGATCATCGCCGCGGCGGGGCTCGGGGAGGCTTTCGGGCACGGGCTCGGCCACGGCGTCGGGATCCAGATCCACGAGGCGCCGACGCTGCGGCCCGAGTCGACCGACGTGCTCGAGCCGGGGAACGTCGTCTCCGTCGAGCCGGGGATCTACCTGCCCGGGCGAGGGCGGCGTCCGCATCGAGGACCTCGTGCTCGTGACCGAGGACGGCGCCGAGCGGCTGACGCAGTTCACGAAAGAGCTGGTCACCGTCGCCTGAGTAGCACTGGCCGGCGCGATGGCCGAGACCGTCTCCACGAACCAGTTCCGCAACGGCATGCACGTCGAGCACGAGGGCGCCGTCTGGCGCATCGTCGAGTTCCAGCACGTGAAGCCGGGGAAGGGCGGCGCGTTCGTGCGGACGAAGCTGAAGGCGCTCGAGACGGGCGCCGTCGTCGACAAGACGTTCCGCGCGGGGGAGAAGTTCGCGCGCGTGCACACCGAGGTGAAGAACGTGCAGTACCTCTACGACGACGGCTCCGAGGCGCACTTCATGGACGAGGCGACGTACGAGCAGTTCGGACTGCCGCACGCCGAGGTCGAAGACGTGCTCGCGTTCCTCGCGCCGTCGAGCTCCCTGCAGATGCTCGCCGTCGACGGCAAGCCGGCCGGCCTCCAGCTGCCGGCGTCCGTCGAGCTCACCGTGGCGCAGACCGAGCCGGCGGTTCGCGGCGACACCGTCACCAACGTGACGAAGCCCGCGACGCTCGAGACGGGCGCGGTCGTGCAGGTGCCGCTCTTCGTCGCCAGCGGCGAGCGGATCAAAGTCGATCCGCGCGAAGGGCGCTACATCTCGCGCGCGTAGGGGACCGACTCGCGAGCGATCGCCTGCGTCACTCTTGCGACGAAGGCGTTTCCCACACGTCTCACCTGTCGAGCTAGCCTGACTTCAGGGACACGGGAGTGCCCCTGGGGGAGGTTGGGGAGCGGCGGGATTGGAGCCGGTGGGCGTAGGCCGCGGAGGATCGCGCGAACGCCCGATAAGGTCCAGGCCGATGCCGAAGCTCGTCGACACGACCATCAGGCTGCTGGCGCAGGAGCCGCTCGCAGGACGGTTGCCGACCGCCGAGGTGCTCCGCGTCGCCGAGATCCTCGACCAGGCGGGATTCGCGTGCCTCGAGATCTCCGGCGGCGGTGTCTTCGACGCGACGGTGCGGCGGCGCGTCGAGAGCCCGTGGGAGCGGATCCGCGCGATCAAGTCGCGCGTCTCGACGCCGCTCGGGATCGCGCTTCGCGGACGCTTCCTCGTCGGCTCGCGACCGGTGAGCGGCGACATCGTCGGCCGCTTCGTCTCGTGCGCCGCGGAGAACGGCATCGAGGTCTTCCGCCTCCACGACCCGCTGAACGACGTCTCGAACCTGCGCGAGGCCGGCGCCGCGATCACGAGCGCCGGAGGCGCGTTCCACGCCGGCCTCGTCTACAGCCCAGGCCGGACCGGCGAGACGGACACGCTCGTCGAGCAGGCCCGCAAGCTCCCCGAGCTCGGCGCGACACGTGTCATCGTGAACGACCCGACCGGCGCCCTCGTCCCGCACCGGGCGCAGGAGCTCGTCGGACGGATCGGCGAGGCGAGCGAGCTGCCGGTCGGCTTCTACGTCCAGGGCGCCGCCGGTGTCGGGCTCGCGTCCGCGCTCGCGGCGGTGGAGGCGGGAGCCGACCTCGTCGCGACCGCCGTCTATCCGCTGGCTCTGATCCTGCATCGCGTCGCCGGCGAGTCCCTCGCCGAGTCGCTGGAAGGGCTGGGCCGCGGGACCGGGCTCGACGCGCAGAAGCTGTGGGATGCCGCCGACGTCATCGACGAGTACATCGGCGACCAGCCCGTCGCCCCGGTGGCACCCCGCATCGCGGTGCGCGCGGCGGAGTTCGATCTCCCAGCGGGTCTCGTGGCGGCGCTCGAGGTCCACCTGCGGGCGCACAACGCCGCGGACCGTCTGCTCGAGGTGCTGGAGGAGGTCGGCCGCGTACGCGCGGAGGCCGGCTGGCCGCCGCTCGCGGCGCCGATCGGCCAGATCCTGGCTTCGCAGGCGCTCCTGCACGTGCTCGAGGCGCGCCGCTACGGCACCGTGATCGACGAGTTCCGAGCCCTCATCCAGGGCGACTACGGCGTCACGCCGGAGGCGGTCGACCCCGCGGTCGAGCGCGCCGTCACGCTGCTCGCGCCGCGTCCGGCGGTCGCGGACGAGCCGCCGACCGCCGAGGACGTCCGCGAGCGGTCGGAGGGTCTCGCCGCAAGCGAGGAGGAGCTCGTCCTCATCGCGATGTTCGGAGCGGACGCGGAGGAGCTGCTCAAAATGATCCGCGGTCGCCACTCGCGGAGCGCCGTCCTCGTCGCCGAGGACGAGGATGCCGAGCGCGCCGAGCGGATTCGCGAGCTCGTGAAGATCGTCCAGGAGAGCGGCGTCGGCGAGATCGAGATCGAGGACGAGGGCATGCGGGTGTCGGTGCGCCGCGCCGACGAGCCGGCGACCGCGGCCATGCCGGCGACCGGGTTCGCGGTGACCGCCGTCGAGACCGACGACGGCCTCGCGATCGCACCCGTCGCCTCCGGGGACGGCGTGCTGCGCGTCGAGTCGCCGATGGTCGGGGTCTTCTACCGCGCTCCGAGCCCCGAGGCGCCGCCGTTCGTGGACATCGGAGACACCGTCGAGCCCGATCAGACGCTCTGCATCATCGAGGCCATGAAGCTCTTCAACGAGCTCAAGGCCGAGGTGGCCGGAGTCGTGTCGTCGATCCACGTGGAGAACGCCCAGGCAGTCGAGTACGGCCAGCTGCTGTTCGAGATCGAGCCTGCTCTCGGCGCCGCCTCGCGTGTAGCGGTGTTCACCCGTGTCCTCGTGGCGAACCGTGGCGAGATCGCCGTGCGCATCATCCGCGCCCTGCACGAGCTCGACGTCGAGGCGGTCGCGATCTACTCGACCGCCGACCGGGACGCGCTGCACGTCGAGCTGGCGGACCAGGCGATCTGCATCGGGCCGCCGCCCGCCGCCGACAGCTATCTGAGGATCCCGAACGTCGTGGCCGCTGCCGAGACGAGCGGCTGCGAGGCCGTCCATCCGGGCTACGGGTTCCTCGCCGAGAACCCCGCCTTCGCGCGCGCGTGCGAGGAGTCGAACCTCGTCTTCGTCGGCCCGCCCGCGGACGTCATGGAGCGCATGGGCGACAAGGTGCGCGCGAAGGAGGAGATGCGCGCGGCGGGCGTCCCGCTCGTGCCGGGGACGGAGGGCGCGGCGAGCTACGACGACGTCCGCCGCGTCGCGCGCGAGACCGGCTTTCCCGTCCTCGTCAAGGCGTGCGCCGGCGGCGGCGGGAAAGGGATGCGGCTCGTCCGCGCCGAGGACGAGCTCGAGGACGCCTACGCGGCCGCTGCGGCCGAGGCGCAGGCGGCTTTCGGCGACGGCTCGCTCTACCTCGAGAAGGCTGCTCGTCCCAGCCCGTCATGTCGAGATCCAGGTGCTCTGCGACGCGCGAGGGCGGCATCCTCACGCTCGGCGACCGCGAGTGCTCGATCCAGCGCCGCCACCAGAAGCTGATCGAGGAGTCGCCCTCCACCGCGCTCGACGAGGCGGCGCGCGAGGAGATGGAGGCCGCGGTCGAGCGCGCATGCGCGTGCGATCGGCTACCGCAACGCCGGCACGTTCGAGTTCCTGCTCGGCCCCGACGGCAGCTTCCACTTCATCGAGGTCAACTGCAGGCTCCAGGTCGAGCACCCGGTCAGCGAGCTCGTCACGGGGGTCGACATCGTGCGCGAGCAGATCCGGATCGCCGCCGGCCAGGCCGCTCGAGCTGACAGGCCGTGCGCCGCGCCGGGGCCACGCGATCGAGATCCGGATCAACGCCGAGGATCCGTCCCGCGGCGTTCGCGCCGGCGCCCGGCGTCGTCACCCGCTTCCGGCCGCCGCTCGGCGCGGGAACGCGCGTCGACACGGCCATGCGCGAGGGAAGCGAGATTCCCGCCGTACTACGACTCGCTGGTCGCGAAGGTCATCGTCTGGGACGAGACGCGCCCGCTCGCCATCGGCCGCGCGACCCGCGCGCTGACCGAGCTCGAGGTGGACGGGATCGCGACGACGCGCGGGTTCGCGCTCGACGTGCTCGGCTCGCCGGAGTTCCGAAGCGGGGACTACTCGACGTCGACTCTCGCAGACCTCCAGGGACGCCTCCCGTCCCTCGCCCCGGCATGAGGCGCCGGACCGCTCCCGCCGGGCGCCGCACCGGCCGCCGGCAGGCGCTCTTCCTCCTCTACCAGTGGGATCTCACCGGGCAGCCGCTCGCGTCGCTGTACGAGGGCGAGCCGGACGAGTTCGCGATTGCGCTGGCGCAGGAGGTCGCAGGCAAGGCCGAGCAGCTCGACCGTCGCATCACGGAGACCTCGGACGGCTGGCCCGCCGACCGGCTGGGTACGCTCGAGCGCAACGTCCTGCGCATCGGCGTCCACGAGCTGGAGGAAGCGACCGTGCCGCCCGAGGTGGCGATCAACGAGGCAGTCGTGCTGGCGAAGCGGTACGCGTCCGAGGACGCGGCCAAGCTCGTCAACGGCATTCTCGGCCGGATCGCGCGCGAGGAGGCCGCGGCGTGAGCTCGAGCTCCGTCGACGAGGCCCTGGCGCGCGCGGAGCAGCTCCTCGCGAGCCTGAACCAGCGTCGCGACCAGCTCGAGCGACTCGCCGCGGCCGACGACGTCGACGGCGAGGCTGCGGTCGACCTCATCGGCGAGCTCGCCGAGCTGGCGCGGCAGATCGAGGCCGAGCTGACGCGCGCGCGCACGATGGCCGATGCGGCCGGCTGACGAGCTCCGAGACGCCTTCGAGGCGTATCTCGGCTCGCTCGCCTTCGCGCCCGAGCTCGGCCGTCTCGAGGAGACGCTGCGCTACGCGCTCGAATCCGGCGGGAAGCGCGTGCGTCCCGTCCTCTGCCTCGCGGTCGCGGAGGCCGCGGGCGGTGAGGTGGAGGCTGCGCTCCCGGCGGCTGCCGCGGTCGAGCTCGTGCACACGTTCTCGCTCGTCCACGACGACCTGCCCGCGCTCGACGACGACGCCGAGCGACGCGGCCGGCCGAGCGCGCACGTCGCCCACGGGGAGGGTGTCGCGCTCCTCGCGGGTGACGCGCTGCTCGTGGAGGCGTTCCGGCTCGTGCTCTGCCTACGACGACGTCGCGCCCGCCCGGGAGCTCGCCGCGGCGACGCTCGGGATGATCGCCGGCCAGCACCGCGACATCACCGGCGACGACGGGGACCTCGCCGAGGTGGAGCGCCTGAAGACCGGGCGGCTCTTCTCCGCCGCGGTGGGGCTGGGGCTCCGCGCCGCGCGCGTGCCCGAGAGCGAGCAGGCGCCGTGGCGCGCATTCGGCGACGAGCTCGGCCTTCTCTTCCAGGTCGTGGACGACATCCTGGACGGCGACGGCTTCGCCGAGCGGCTCGGCGAGGACGCCGCCCGCGAGCTCGCCGACGAGGCTGCGGGGCGTGCGCGCGAGGCGCTTTCGCGGCTTCCGCGGGACACATCCGTGCTGCTCGAGCTCGTCGACGGGCTCGCCGTCAGAACCAGTTGAGGCTTGACGCGCGCCGTTTTGCCCGCCTAGAGTCCGGCCCTTCACGACACGCCAGGCCCGTGGGCGACCCATCTCTCTTCGCCTTCGAGACCGCCGTTCTCCTCTCATGCCCTCCCGTCTTCGCAGACTTCTGTCCGCGTTCGCGTTCCTCGCGATCGCCCTGGCCCTCCCGCCGGCGACCGCTTCGACGCCCGGTCTTCGCCGCGGCGGTCGCCATGCCCTTGGCCACCAGCGGAGACGTGCTCCGCCCCGAGCGCCCGCCGCGAAACGCTCCGGAGTATCTGACCCGCGGCGAGCGCGCCGCGACGCTGGCGGTGAGGATGGTCGGGACGCCGTACCGGTGGGGCGGCGAGTCGCCGGGCGGCTTCGACTGCTCGGGGCTCGTCCGCTGGGCGTACGGCCGCGTCGGGGTCGACCTGCCGCACAACTCGCACGCGCTCTACGGCGTGGGCCGAGAGGTCTCGCGCGCGCAGATCAGGACCGGGCGACGTGCTGTTCTTCTCCGGCCTCGGCCACGTCGGCCTGTACCTCGGCGGCGGCCGCATGGTGCACGCGCCGTACTCGGGGAAGCACGTCGAGGTCGTGAACCTTCGCGCCTCGCACTACGGCGGCCGCCTTGTGGGCGCGCGCCGGGTCGCGACTCGAGCTAGCAGTCAGCGCTCGTTCGGCGGGACGAGCGCGATGTCGTCCTCGCGGACGATGACGCCGCGCGAGCGAAGGGCTACCGTCCGCGCATGGCCATCTTGCGACGACCTGCGGAGCACGGACCGGGGACGGTTCGTGCACTACCTCGTCGCGCTGTCGATCGCCGTCTACCTCGTCGTCGAGATGGCGACGAACGAGCTGGCGCCACCGTCGCTGCTCGTCCTCTCCGTGATCGCGGCGTTCGCGCTCCTCTTCACGCGCGACAGGCCGTTCGCTGGCGCCGCTCGTCGCAGGGGCGGCGCTGACGACGGCGATCGTGATCGACCCGGATGCGACGTACGACATGAGCGCTCCCTTCCTCGCGCTCCTCTTCATGACCTGGACGGTGGCGACGTACAACGCGCGCGGGAAGGCGATTGCGGGACTGGTGGCGTTCCAGCTCGTCGGCCTGATCGCCAACATCGCGTTCCGCGACCAGAACGGGCCGGCCGACTACTTCTTCATCGGGCTGTTCATCAGCGTCGCCTGGGCAACCGGATACCTGCTCAGCCGCCGAGCGGCCCAGACGCGCGCGATGGTCGAGCGGGCGACCCAGCTCGAGCGGGACAGCGCCGCGGCCGCGGAGCGCGCCGTGATCGAGGAGCGCCAGCGGATCGCGCGCGAGCTCCACGACGTGATCGCGCACTCGGTGTCGGTGATGACGGTGCAGGCCGGCGCCGTGCGGCGGCTCCTGCGCGAGGAGCAGCAGAAGGAGCGGGAAGCTCTCGAGAGCGTCGAGGCGACCGGGCGGCAGGCGCTGACGGAGATGCGGCGCCTCGTCGGGCTGCTTCGCGAGCAGGGCTCGATGCCCGAGTTCTCGCCGCAGCCGGGGCTCGGGACGATCGACTCGCTCCTCGACGGCGTGCGCGCTGCCGGCCTCCCGGTCGACCTCGAGGTCGCCGGCGCGCCGCACGAGCTCGCGCCGGGCGTCGACCTCGCCGCATACCGCGTCGTCCAGGAGGCGCTGACGAACGCGCTCAAGTACGCCGGGCCGGCGCATGCGTGGGTCACCGTCACGTGGGGCGACGACGAGCTCGAGCTCGACGATCGCCAACGACGGGCGCAGCAACGGCGACGGCCACGGCCGGGGGCCAGGGGCTCGACGGGATGCGTGAGCGCGTCTCGATGTACGGCGGCGAGATCACGAGCGGGCCGCGCGACGGCGGCGGCTACGTCGTCAGGGCGCGCCTGCCGATCGGGGACGCCGCGTGATCCGCGTCCTCATCGTCGACGACCAGTCCCTCGTGCGCACCGGGTTCCGGATGATCCTCGAGGCCGAGACGGACGTCGAGGTCGTCGGCGAGGCTGCCGACGGCGCGGAGGCGCTGCAGCGTCGCCGAGGAGGTCGAGCCCGGACGTGATCCTCATGGACGTCCGCATGCCGAACGTGGACGGGCTCGAGGCGACGCGCCGCCTGCTCGACGGGAAGACCGAGGGCCCGCGCGTCCTCATCCTCACCACCTTCGACCTCGACGAGTACGTCTACGAGGCGCTGCGCGTCGGGGCGAGCGGGTTCCTGCTCAAGGACACGCCGCCCGAGCAGCTCGTGGAGGCGATCCATGTCGTCGCGAACGGCGATGCGCTGCTCTCGCCCGTGATCACGAGACGCGTGATCGAGCAGTTCGTGAAGCGCCCGCCCGACTCGCTTCGGAAACCAGCGCCCGAGCTCGAGGAGCTCACCGCGCGCGAGCTCGAGATGCTGCGCTACGTCGCGCGGGGGCTGTCGAACGCGGAGATCGCCAAGGAGGCGTACGTCTCGGAGACGACCGTGAAGACGCACGTCGCGCACATCCTCATGAAGCTCCACCTGCGGGATCGTGTGCAGGCGGTCGTGTACGCGTACGAGAACGGAGTCGTCGCGCCCGGCGGGGAGTAGCGCAAAAGCAGAAGCCGCTTGCGCGGCTTCTGGTCCAGCGCGTACGAGTTGGGGGACCCTCGTATGTGCCTAGCGGCGGCTGTACCCGAACCCGCCGAAGAGCGCGAGCACGATCAGCACGATGATCAGAACCAGAAGCCAGGTTGGCATCTCATCACCTCCCGGGCGATCTGTTCCCGAGACGGACACCGCCGAAACGTGACGGGGCCGCCGCTGGCGCGCGGCAGAATCCAGCCGTGCCCGTTCAAGAGCGCGACTTCGACATCCTGAGGCTGCTGCGCCCGCCGCGCCTGCGGACGCTCGAGGAGGAGCTGCGACGCGCGAGCTACCTCGAGCTCTTCTTCGACCTCGTCTTCGTCGTCGCGATCGCGCAGCTCGCGCACGAGCTCGTCCTCGACCATTCGCTCCACGGGTTCGCCGTCTTCGGCGGGCTCTTCCTCGTCGTGTTCATCACCTGGCAGGGGTACACGATCTACGCCGACCGCTTCGACACCGACGACGTCGTGTTCCGGATCGTCGTCTTCTTCGGGATGCTCGGGATCCTCGCGCTGGCGGTCCAGGTGCCGGATGTGGCGCACGGCGACGGCACGGGGTTCGCGGTCGCGTACATCCTCGTGCGCTCGCTCATGATCGGGCTCTACCTGCGCGCGTACCAGCACGTTCCCGACGCTCGGCCGCTGATCGTGCGCTACGCGGGCGGGTACTCGCTCGGCGTCGTGCTCTGGATCGTCTCGCTCCCGCTCGACGCGCCGGAGCGATACGTGCTGTGGGGTATCGCGCTGGGGTGGGAGTACTCGATGCCGTGGCTCGCTCGACACCTGTTCGCGTCGGTCCCGATCCACGTGAGCCACGTGCCGGAGCGCTTCGCGCTCTTCACCATCGTCGTCCTCGGCGAGTCGGTGCTGGCCGTCGCGCTCGGTGTCGCGGACCGCGACTGGGCGCTGTCGGCCGTCGTCATCGCGGCGCTCGGCTTCTTCGTCGCCGCTTCGATCTGGTGGCTCTACTTCGGCCACGGGATCGAGTTCTCGCTCGACCGCCGGCGCTCGTCCGGATCCTCGTCTTCGCGTACGTGCACATCCCGCTGCTGGCGGCGCTGACCGCGGTCGGCGCGGGGATCACGCTGGCGATCGAGCAGTCGAGCGAGCCCGGACTCGACGCAGGCACGCGCTGGGCGCTCGCGGGCGGAGCGGCTGCGTACCTCGTCTGCCTCACGATCGCGCAGCGCCGAGTCTCGCTCGGCTTCCTTCCACGAACCGGCCAGTCGCGCCTCGCCGCAGCGGGCGTTCTCGTCGCGTTGGCGCTCCTCGGCGGCGAGATCGAGCCGCTGGCGTTCACGGCCGCTCACGACCGGCGTGCTCGTCGCGCTCGTCGTCGTTCAAGCTCTGGAGCTCGCATCGCGTCGCCGTCGGGAAGGCCGAGCAAGCGGGCGACCCGCGCGGTCGAGGCGTGAAGAAGCGGGTCGACGTCCTGCTCGTCGAGCGCGGGCTCGCCGAGACGCGGAGCCAGGCGCAGGCGCTCGTCCTCGCGGGACGCGTTCGCGGCTACGACAAGCCCGGCCAGCAGGTGCCCGAGGACGCCGAGCTCGAGGTCGCGCAGTCCGGCGCCCTACGTGTCGCGCGGCGGGGAGAAGCTCCGAAACGCGCTCGACGCGTTCGGGATCGAGGTCGAGGGTCGCGACGCCGCGGACGTGGGCGCCTCCACGGGCGGATTCACCGACTGCCTGCTCCAGGCGGGCGCGGCGCGCGTCGTCGCGATCGACGTCGGCTACGGCCAGCTGCATCCGAAGATCCGGAACGACCCGCGCGTCACCGTGCTCGAGCGGACGAACGCGCGCACGCTCACCGAGCTGCCGTTCGCGCCCGAGCTCGTCGTCTGCGACGTCTCCTTCATCAGCGCGACGAAGGCGCTGCCCGCCGGTGCTCGCGCTCGCGCAGCCGGGCTGGGAGGCGGTCGTGCTCGTGAAGCCGCAGTTCGAGGCCGGCCGCGCGCAGGTCCCGAAAGGCGTCGTCCGCGACCCGGAAGTGCAACGGAAGGCGATCGAAACCGTCGTAGAAGCCGCGCGGGGGTGGGGTGGGGAGACGGTCGGCGTCGTAGACTCAGGACTGCCCGGGCCCGAAGGGAAATCGCGAGTTCTTCATTCATCTCGTCAACCGCCCGGCTACCGTCGCAGCCGATGACATCGACCGCTGGATCGCAGACGCAGTCGCGCATCCTAAGGCCGTCGCCCGCGCCGCCGTCGTCACGCACGGCAAGCCGGAGCAGATCGGCGCCGGGCTCGCGCGCCTGCAGGCGGTCGCGCACGAGCACGGGGTCGAGCTCCTCTACCCGCCGGACGAGGCGCTGAAGCAGGGATTCGAGCCGGGCGCGGACGTGGCGGGAGCCGACATCGCGGTCGTCCTCGGCGGCGACGGGACGGTGCTGCGCGCGCTGACGACGTTCCTCGGGACCGGCGTGCCCGTCGTCGGCGTGAACTTCGGCCGCGTCGGGTTCCTGAGCTCGATGGCGCGGCACGACCTGGAGGCGGGGCTCGCGCGCGTCTTCGCCGGCGAGTACGAGGTCGTCGAGCTCCCCACCCTCGAGCTCGAGCACCCGGGCGGCACCGACCGCGCCGTGAACGACGTCGTGGTCACGAGCGGCTCGCTCGGGCGCATGATCGAGCTCGAGCTCGCGGTCGGCGGCGAGGAGCTCGGCCGCCAGGCGTGCGACGGGATCATCTGCTCGACGCCGTCGGGATCGACCGCCTACAACCTCTCGAACGGCGGGCCGGTGCTGATGTGGGGGCTCGAGGCGATCGCGCTGACCTACGTCGCGGCGCACTCGCTGCACGCGCGGCCGCTCGTCGTTCCGCCGGGCAAGGACGTGATCATCTGGAACCGCTCGGCGGATGTCGGCGCGGGCGTGCTCGTCGACGGGCACCAGGTCGCGACGCTGGAGAAGGCCGAGCGGGCCGTCGTCCGGCTCGGCTCGGAGCGCTCGCTGCTCGCGACGCTGCCCGAGGCGACCTTCGTCCGGCGCTACCGCCAGAGCTTTGCTTCGTAGGCTCGGATCGAGAACCTCGTCCTGATCCGGGACGCCGACTCGTCGTTCGGGCCCGGGCTGAACGCGATCACCGGCGAGACCGGCGCGGGGAAGACGATCTTCGCGCAGGCGATCGGGCTGCTGCTCGGAACGCGCGCCGACGCGTCGTCGGTGGGCGCGGACGCGGCGGAGGCGTACGTCGAGGCCGAGCTCGACGTGCCGGAGGGCTTCTTCGACGAGGAGGACGTCGCCGCGCTCGCCGAGCTCCGGCCCGAGGGCGAGGCGGGTCTCGTGCTCGCGCGGCGCGTCTTCGGCGACGGGCGCACGCGCGCGTACGCGTGGGGACGTGCCGTCGCGCGCGAGGACGTGGCCGCGGCGGCCGAGCGCCTGATCGCGATGTCCGGCCAGTTCGAGCAGCGGCGCCTCGCGCGGCCGTCGTTCCAGCTCGACGTGCTCGACGCGTTCTGCGGCGCCGAGCAGCTCGAGCGCCGGCGCGACGCGGCGCTCGCGTGGCGCGAGCTCGCGGCGGCGCGGCGGCGGCACGAGGAGCTGACGCGGGATGCCGATGCGGCTGCGGCGCGGCTGGCGGAGCTCGAGGCGCTGGTCGAGGACACGCGACGGCCTCGAGCCGGGAGACGAAGCGGCGCTGCGCGCGCAGCGCGAGCGGCTTCGTCACGTCGCGGAGCTGGAGGAGGCCGCCGCCGAGGCGACCGACGCGATCTCGCCCGAGGAGGGCGACGGCGCAGCGGCGCTGGCGGCGCAGGCCGAGCGCGCTCTCGCGCCGCTCGAGCGAATCGCGCCCGAGCTCGGCGCGGCCGCCGCTGAGCTGCGCGACGTCTCCGTGCGCCTGCGCGAGGTCGGAAGCGACCTGCATGCGTTCCTGGCTTCGCTCGAGGCCGACCCGGGAGCGCTCGACGACGTCGAGGGGCGGCTCGCGAGCATCTCCGACCTCCAGCGCCGGTTCGGCTGCGCGACGTTCGAGGAGCTGCTCGAGCGCGCGGCCGAGGCTCGGCGCGAGCTGGACGAGACCGCGGCCGGCCGCGATCCCGTCGCGGCTGCGGCCGAGGCGGTTGCAGCTGCCGAAGCTCGCGTGGACGCGCTCCACGAGTCGCTCCACGAGACGCGGCGCTCGCACGCACGTGCCGTTCGGCGAGGCGGTGAGCGCGGAGCTCCAGGGTCTCGGCATGGGCGACGGCGAGTTCCTCGTCGAGCTGCGCGAGCGCGAGCCCGGCGCGACCGGCGCCGACGAGGCGGGCTTTCTCATCCGGCCGAACCAGGGCCTGCCGTTCGGGCCGGTCGCCGAGACCGCGTCCGGCGGAGAGCTCTCGCGCGTCGCGCTTGCCCTCGCAGCCGTGGCGGGCGGCGAGACGCTCGTCTTCGACGAGATCGACGCCGGCATCGGCGGCGTCACCGCGCACGCCGTTGCGTCGACGCTTCAGCGCCTGGCCGAGCGCGCGCAGGTGCTCACGATCACGCACCTGCCGCAGATCGCGAGCGTCGCCGACCGCCACTTCCGCGTCGAGAAGGTCCCGGGCGATCCCGACGCACACGCGGATCGAGGAGCTCGACGAGGTGCTGCGCCGCGAGGAGCTCGAGCGCATGGCCGGCGGCGCGGAGTTCCTCGCGACGCTCGGAGGATGAGGCTCGAGCGGCTATAGGGCGCTGACGCAGCGCCGCGAAGCGGACGCCGTCGAGGCTCTTGGGCGAGGTCGGGATCCGCAGCTCGCGGATTCCGGCCTCTGCCGACAACTGAGCCTGCTACGGTGAGACCCCGTGGCCAAGTACGTGTTCGTCACGGGTGGCGTGGTCTCCGCGCTCGGGAAGGGAATCGTCGCCGCGTCCCTCGGGCGACTCCTCAAAGCTCGCGGCCTCTCCGTCTCGGCGCAGAAGTTCGACCCGTACCTGAACGTCGACCCGGGGACGATGAGCCCGTTCCAGCACGGCGAGGTGTTCGTGACCGAGGACGGCGCCGAGACCGACCTCGACATCGGCCACTACGAGCGCTTCATCGACGAGAACCTCTCGCGGAACGCAAGCCACACCGCGGGCGCGATCTGGGACACCGTCCTCCGCAAGGAGCGCCGAGGCGAGTTCCTGGGCGCGACCGTCCAGGTCATCCCGCACATCACGAACGAGATCAAGGCGCGGATCAGGCGCGCGGAGAAGGTCGCGCCGGCCGACGTCGTCATCTCCGAGATCGGCGGCACCGTCGGCGACATCGAGTCGCTCCCGTTCCTCGAGGCGATCCGCCAGTTCCGGCGCGAGGTCGGGCACGAGAACGTGCTCTACCTGCACGTGACGCTCGTGCCGTTCATCCACGCCGCCGGCGAGCTGAAGACGAAGCCGACGCAGCACTCGGTCAACGAGCTCCGCCGCATCGGTATCCACCCGGACATCGTCGTCGCGCGCTCGACCGAGCCGCTCTCGGACGACATCCGCGACAAGATCGCGCTCTTCGCCGACGTCGACATCGGCGCGGTGATCGCAGCGCCCGACGTCCCGGACGTCTACCTCGTGCCCGAGGTGCTGCGGAAGGAGGGTCTCGACGAGCTCGTGACCGAGAAGCTCGGGCTCGAGGCGCCGGCCGCCGAGCTCGGCGAGTGGGCCGAGCTCACCGAGCGGAGCCGCGACCTCGTCGAGGAGATCGAGATCGCTCTCGTCGGCAAGTACACGAAGCTTCACGACGCCTACCTCTCCGTGCACGAGGCCCTCAAGCACGCGGGGCTCGCGAACGGCTGCCGCGTCCACGTTCGCTGGGTGGACGCCGAGCACATGTCCTACGAGGAGGCTGCGCGCGAGCTCGAGCAGGCCGACGGAGTCCTCGTCCCCGGCGGCTTCGGCTCGCGCGGATGGGAGGGGAAGATCCTCGCGTGCCAGGTCGCGCGCGAGCGCGAGATCCCGTACCTCGGCATCTGTCTCGGCATGCACGTCGCCGTGTCGGAGTTCGCGCGTCACGTCGTCGGGCTCGAAGGGGCGAACTCGACCGAGATGGACCCGGAGACGCCGTACCCCGTCATCGACCTCCTGCCCGAGCAGAAGGAGATCGAGGATCTCGGCGGCACGATGCGGCTCGGCGCGCAGGCGGTCGAGCTCGTCGAGGGTACGCGAGCGCGCGAGATGTACGACGAGCCGGTGATCCACGAGCGGCACCGGCATCGCTACGAGGTCAACAACGAGCTGCGTCCGAAGCTGGTCGACGCCGGACTGGTGATCTCGGGGACGTTCCAGGACGGGCGGCTCGTCGAGATCGTCGAGCTGCCGGATCACCCGTGGTTCGTCGCGAGCCAGTTCCACCCGGAGTTCAAGTCGCGCCCGACGCGGCCCGCGCCGCTCTTCCGCGACTTCGCAGCCGCCGCGCTCGAGCGCGCGCGCTCCCGCGCCGGCATGCGCGCGGCCGCGAGCTAGCCTCGCGGGCACGGTGCCGGACAACCAGGACCACGAGTGGTTGGGGTGGCTCGTCTCGCATCCCGAGGAGTGGACTGGCGATGACTTGGCCGCCGCTCGGTCGATCGTCGAGACCCAGAAGCGCGCAACTCGAGACTCGCACCCGAAGGACGAGAAGAGCCGCCGCTCGTATCAAGAGCTGATCGATCAGCTCGAAGCTGCGATCCGCCGCCACGAGCTACTGTGAGCCACGTGGAAGCTGCGAGTCACCAGAGCTCGGCTGAGCGTGTCCTCGAGACCGTGCCGCGCGTACGCCGACGGCGACCCGGTCACAGTCCGGATCAGCAAGCGCGGTCACTTCACGCACATCGACGACGACGGCGCGGCAGTCGCCAAGGCACTCGCGATGGGCGCAACGCGCGACTGGCTCCCGGTCGCCGAAGAGGTCGTCGAGCGGGAGGGGTGCAACGTGAACCGCCACGGCGTCGTGTTCGTCTCGTTCGGCCGCGTCGGCGACGTCGACGAGCTCGCAATGCGTCTCGGCGAGTGCGCGTACGCGGTGCACGCGGCGCTGCTCGAGACCGTCGAGACCTGAGCCCGCGGCCTGCAGCACACGTGGCGGCGGCGATCATGCGCCGCGGCGACGCGGTCGTTCTCGTCCGCCAGGGCGCACCCGGCGAGGAGCCGTTCTGGGCGCTCCCCGGTGGGGTGGTCGACGAGGGAGAGCTCGTGCCCGAGGCGCTCGCGCGCGAGGTTCGCGAGGAGACCGGGCTCGAGATCGAGCTCCCGATCTCGCTCGCGTTCGTGCGCCAGTTCGAGAACCGCGCGCCGGTCGCGCTCGTCGGCGGCAAGCCGGGCGACGGCTATCTCGCGACCGTGTGGGTCTTCGAGGTGGAGGCGTGGAGCGGCGAGCTCCGCGCGCAGGATCCCGACGGGTTCGTGCTCGAGGCGAGCCTCGTGCCGGTCGAGGAGGCTTGCACCCGGCTGCGGCGGACGCACTGGCTGGAGCTTCCGGCCGACTATCTCGAGGGACGCGTCGAGCGCGGATCGACGCACTTCGAGCGCTGGCACGAGGACGGCCGGGTCGAGGTCATTCCGTCGTGACCGGCGTCAGGTCGATCCGGTAGCGGACTTCGCGGATCGATGTCTCCAGGAATACGTCCTCCTTGACGCCTCCGTCGAGTCTCCAGCCACTCGCCTCGTAGAAGCGTCGCGCGCGCGGGTTGTCGTCGAGGACCCAGAGCACGCATTCCGAGAAGCCGGCTGCCCGAATGCGCTCGACGAACGTCGCGATCAGGCGGCGGCCCGCTCCCGTTCCCCACGCATCGGGCGAGACATAGATCATGAAGAGCTCGCCGACACGCGCGGCGTCGAGGTCGTCGTCGCGCGTCGGCGCCCCGTGGACGAAGCCGACCACCTCCCCGTCCCGGACGGCGACGAGCGTGTGACTCCCGGCGAGGGCTTCGTGCAACCCGCTCCTCCAACGCTCCGAACGTCGAGGGATGTCGTCGGTGAGCGCGGCGAGCGCTTCGGCGGGGAACGCATGCGCGTAGGCCCCCTGCCAGGAAGCTGACGTGGACGCGGGCGATCGCCTCCGCATCGTCCGGTGTCGCGTCGCGTACGGCGACCTGCACCCCGGGCACGGAGGCGATTCTACGAGCAACCCGCCTTGCCCTACGAGCAACCCGCCTTGCCTGGACACTACGCTCGGACCTCACTACGATCCGGCCGGCGCCGAGGGGGCGCGCGATACAAGCGACCGGGTCCCCCGGGGAGGATATCAAATATGAGTCTGCGGCGGTTCGCGGCCCTGGTGGCCGTCTTCGGATGTGTGTGCGCCCTGGCGGGATCGACGGCCATGGCGGCGGGGGAGGAGATCGTCATCGAGACGACTCCGCTGAACCCGGCCAACGCGACGCAATGGATCGACTACTCGGTTGCGAACACGCAGGCGGCGTGGCTGGTGAGCTCGGTCACGTGCCTCAAGCTCCTCGACTACGACGAGGTAAGCGGAGCGCTGGTGCCCGAGGCGGCCGAAGCGATGCCGACCGTCTCGCCCGATGGCATGACCTACACCTTCGCGGTTCGCCCTGGCCAGGCGTTCTCAGGCGGTCCGGCCGAGCCCGTCAGCGCGGAAAGCTTCAAGCGCGCAATCGAGCGGGCGACCTCGTCGGCGATGGATGCGAGCATCCCGGGGACGCCGCCTGCGCGGCCGATCGTCGCCGGCATCCAGGGGTCGAGTGACTTCTTTGCGGGCACTGGGCCGTTCTCCGGCGTCCAGGCGAGCGGTAACACGTTGACGATCCAGCTCACGTCGCCGGACGCGACGTTCCCCTACCGCATCTCGATGCCGTACTTCTGCGCAACGCGCGCGGACGCGCCGGCGGGGTACACGGGCGCCGCGCCGCACTCCGGCGGGCCGTACTTCGTCTCGTCCTCGTCGGCTTCGGGCGTGCCGCCCTCGCTGGAGCATGAGATCGTCCTGCTCCGGAACACCGCCTATACCGGAACGCGGATCAGGAACCTCGGCACGCTCCGCCTCGTGCAGCACGGCTCGCCGCTGGCGGAGGATCACGTCGCTGCGGCGCCGGCCGGGTACACGGCCCCGCCGGGTGTGTCCGTCGTTCCCAACATCACGACGGGCATCCAGGTCATGGCCGCGAACACGAGCAAGGCGCCGTTCAGCTCCGGGAACGTGCGGCAGGCTGCGGCCCATGCGCTGGACCGCACGGCGCTGTCCGCGGTTCCCGGCGCCGGGTGGCAGCCGACCGACCAGTTCATCTCTCCGCTTCTTCCCGGTCACGCCGATGCGAACGTTTACTCGCTCACGGCGAACCCGGGCGCGGCGACGGCGCTTCTCGGCGGGGCGACGCCGTCCGTGACGCTCTGCCATCCGGCGGGGGTGCGGGCTGACGTCGCGGCACTCGCGGAGACGCAGCTCGAGGCGGTGGGGTTCCAGGTCACGAAGGTCCTTCCGCCCGGGAACTACTTCACGTACGTCGCGAACCCGTCGAACTGCGACCTCGCGATGGCCCAGTTCCTGCCCGACTTCCCCGACGGCTCGCGGATCCTGAACAGCCTGTTCCGGTCGAGCACGAACCTCTCGTTCTTCAACGATCCGGCGTTCAACGCTCGCTTCGATGCAGCGGCCGCGCTCACGCCGGAGTCGGCGCGCCTCGCGGAGGTCGCCGACATGGACCGCGACATGGCCGACGCAGCCGTAGCGATCGCGATCGGCCATGACCGGCGGCACGATGCATTCGCAGACCGCATCGGGTGCCGGTTCTTCAGCCAGGTGCTCTTCGGCTACGCGTTGAACCGGCTCTGCATCGAGGTGGAGGGGCAGGCTGCGCCGGGCGGAACGGTCTCGACGGGCGAGGACGCGTCGCCTGCCGCGCCGGTTCAGACCGAGGTGACTGTCCCGAGCGGGGGCGCAGTGAACATCACTCAGGGACAGGCGACGACGGACGTCCCTCCCGAGTACCAGCTGCTCGAGCAGCGGCTCGACATCTCGGCGCCCGCGCAGGCGCCGCCCGACTTCCTGACGTTCACGTTCGAGCTCGACGCGAGCCTGCTCGCGGCGGCCGGGCTGACCGTCGACGAGGTCTCCGTGCTCCGGAACGGCGTCGGCATCCCGGACTGCACCGACGAGGGCGCGACGCCCGATCCGTGCATTGCCTCGCGGACGACGCAGACGGACGGCGACGGCGAGATCGTCGCCCGCACCTCGCAGGCGAGTATCTGGGAGTTCGGCGAGCGCTACGACACTTCAGACGGCTTCCTGCAGCCTGTCGACAACTCCCCGGTGCTGAATACCGCGAGCGCCGGCCGCACGATTCCGGCGTCGTTCTCGCTGGGCGGAAACGAGGGGCTCGCGATCCTGGCGGCGGGGAGCCCGACCTCGGCTCAGGTCGTGTGCCCGGGACCTGGGCCCACGGACGCGATCGAAGAGACGACGGCGGCTACCGGCGGCGGGCTCACGTTCGATCCCGCGACGGGCGTCTACAAGTACAACTGGAAGACGTCGAAGGCGTGGGCCGGCACATGCCGTCGCCTGACGATCACGCTCCGCGAGGGGAGCAAGCTTCAGGCTCTCTTCAAGTTCAAGTAGTTCGGTGCGTTGCGGCCTCGGTTCTTCGGGACCGAGGCCGCGTCGCCCTCATACGATGCGTGGGTGCAGCACTCTGTGCAGACGCCCCTGACCTCGCCGATGCTCGACCTCTTTCTCGAGCTCTGTGCGATCCCGAGCCCGTCGGGACAGGAGCGTGAGGTCACGGATCGGGTCGGCGCGTATCTCACGGAACTCGGTCTCGAGTGGGACGAGGACGGCACGGCCGCTGAGCTCGAGGGCACCGCGGGCAGCATCTACTGCCGGCTGCCTGCGACCGACGGCGGCGGAGAGGCCGGGACCGCGATCTTCCTCTGCGCGCACACGGACACCGTGCCGCCGGAGGCCGCGATCGAGCCGGTCGTCGGCGAGGACGGCGTCGTCCGGAACGCCGCGGGCACGATCCTCGGCTCCGACAACAAGGCCGCGGTCGTCGTCATGCTCGAAGCGGTCCGGCGGGTGGTGCGGGAGGGTCTCCCGCACGCGGGCATCGAGCTCGTCTTCACGCCGCAGGAGGAGGTGTCGCTGCGCGGGGCGGCTGCGTTCGATCACACACGGCTGCACGCGGCGACGGGGTACGTCTACGACCAGGGCGCGCCGGTCGGCGAGATCGTCCTCGGTTCGCCGCACGGGCGGTTGCTCGACTTCCGCTTCCACGGACGCGCGGCGCACGCGGGCATGGCTCCGGAGGACGGCCGCTCAGCGATCGCCGCCGCGGGCCGAGCCATCGCCGACTTCCGGCTCGGTCGCATCGACGAGGAGACGAGCGCGAACGTCGGCGTCATCACGGGCGGGACGGCGCGAAACGTCGTTCCCGAGTGGTGCTCGTTCACGGCCGAGGTGCGCTCGCACGACGAGCGCAAGGCGAACGACCTCGTGCGGGAGATGCTCGAGACTGCTGCGTTCGCGGCGAGCCTCGGCGAGTGCGAGGTCGAGAGCGAGGTGCGCCCGAGCTTCCCCGGTTACCGGTTCCGCGAGAGCGACCCGGCGGTGGTGCTCGCCGCGACCGCGCTCCGCGAGGCCGGCTTCGAGCCGACCTACGCGCTGAGCGGCGGCGGCGCGGACGCGAACGTCTTCAACGCGCGCGGCCTGACCTGCGTGAACCTCGCGAATGGGATGACCGACATCCATACGCCCGACGAGCGCATCGCCGTCGCCGACCTCGACGCGATGGTCGACGTCACGCTCGCGCTCGTCGAAGCCGCCCGGTCGGCCTGATGCTGCGTCGCGCTCGCGCGGTACCTCGGCTACCTCGCCGTTGCCGTCGTCGTGCTGGTCCTCGCCGGGCTCGCCGTCGCCGCGATCTTCGACCTCGATGGAGCACGGACCATATCGGCGGCGCTGATCGGCGCGGGCGTGGTGATCGGCGCGTTCGGGATCTTCGCCGGGCCGGGCCCTCCGGCGATGGACGTGCCCGGATTCGAGGGGGATTACGTTCGCCACGTCCACCACGCCGACGCCACAGCGCGGCGCGCGTGGCAGAACGACACCCTCGTCCTGCTCCTCGCCGGAGTGGCGCTCGTGGCTCTCGGCGTCGCGATCGGCCTCCTCGGCTGACGCCGCGACTGCGCCGACGAGCGCCGTCCTAACAGGGTCCGACCCTGTAAGCGCAACAAGTGTGTGCCGGTCCTCGCACAGGGCGTGGTGTCCGTTTCGGCCCTCTGGCGCTTGGTGACGCCAAATCGCCGCGCGCTTCCTAACAGGGTCTGACCCTGTAAGTGCAATGAATGTGCGGCAATCGCTCCACAGGTTTCGCGCCGAGACGGCTAGCGTGAGGCGATGGAGGAGCGGAGGCTCGGGTCGGTCGTCGGCCTCGGGACGTGGCAGACGTTCGGCGGCGATAGCCGGCTCGCAGGCAAGGTCGTCTCCGCAGGGGTCAAGGCAGGGACACGCGTCTTCGACAGCTCGCCGATGTACGGCGGCGCGGAGGCGGCGCTCGGGGCAGCGCTCGACGGGCACCGCGACAGATCCACCGTCGCGACCAAGATCTGGACTTCGAGCGTCGCCGAAGGTCGACGCCAGTACGAGCTCCAGCGCCGTTACTTCGGCCGTGTCGAGGTCGAGCAGGTGCACAACCTCGTCGCGTGGGAGAGCCACGTCCCCTGGATCGAGCACGAGCGCGACGCCGGGCGCGTCGACCGGATCGGCGTCACGCACTACGCCGCGAGCGCCTTCGCAGAGCTCGAGCGGGCGCTCGAGACAGGCCGCTTCGACACCGTGCAGATCCCGCTCAACCCATTCGAGCGCGAGTGCGAGAGCCGGCTCCTCCCGCTCGCGGAGAGCGCGGGATCGCGGTGATCGTGATGCGCCCGCTCGGCGGAGCGGGCGGTGCGCTCCTCCGGCGCGATCCGGGCGCGGAAGCTCTCGAGCCGCTGCACTCCCTCGGCATCCGCACCTGGGCGCAAGCGCTTCTCAAGTGGGCGCTCTCCGACCCGCGCGTCGACCTCGTCATCCCGGCAACCTCGCGACCGGCGCGCGCCCAGGAGAACGCGGCCGCGGGCGATCCACCCTGGCTCGGCCCCGATGAGCGCGCGTACGTCGAGCGCGCTGGTGCACGGCTGACGAGGTATCGTCCCCGCCCGGATGCGGGTCGGGGTCGCGAAGGAGATCAAGTCGCAGGAGTACCGGGTCGCGCTGACACCGGCCGGCGCGCGCGAGCTCGTCCAGCGAGGCCACGAGGTGCTGGTCGAGGAGAGCGCCGGAGTCGGCAGCGCGTTCCCCGACGAGGCCTACGAGCGCGCCGGCGCCTCGATCGTCTCCGTCGACGACGTCTGGAGCCGCTCCGAGCTTCTGCTCAAGGTCAAGGAGCCGATCGAGTCGGAGTACGCGCGGCTCGCGCCCCGGCCTGACGCTCTTCACCTACCTCCATATCGCCGCCGACGAACCGCTGACCCGCGCGCTCGTCGACTCGGGCGTGACCGCGATCGCGTACGAGACCGTGGAGACCCCCTCGGGCGCACTACCGCTGCTCGCTCCGATGAGCGAGATCGCCGGCCGCCTCGCCCCTCAGGCGGGCGTGCATTACCTCGAGAAGCCGAAGGGCGGGCGCGGGATCCTGCTCGGCGGCGTGGCCGGCGTCCTACCGGGGCGCGTCGTGGTTATCGGCGGCGGCATGGTCGGCTACAACGCAGCCGTCATCGCGATCGGCATGGGCGCGCAGGTGACCATCCTCGAGCGCTCGGTCGACCGCATGCGCTACCTGGAGCAGATCCTGAGCGGACGCGTGACGCTGCTCATGTCGTCGAGCCTCCAGATCGAGGAGTCGCTGAAGGAGGCCGACCTCGTCATCGGCGCCGTCCTGATCCCGGGAGCGCTCGCGCCGAAGCTGGTCACGCGGGACATGCTGCGCGCGATGAAGGAGGCATCCGTGCTCGTCGACGTCGCGATCGACCAGGGCGGCTGCGCCGAGACATCACGCCCGACGACGCACGACAACCCCGTCTACGAGGTCGAGGGCGTCATCCACTACTGCGTCGCGAACATGCCAGGCGCGGTTCCGATCACGTCGACGCGCGCGCTGACGAACGTCACGCTCCCGTACGTAGAGGAGCTTGCAGACCACGGCGTCCTCGGCGCGATCCGGCGCGATCCGGCGCTCGCGCGGGGAGTCAACGTCATCGAGGGGAAGATCACGTACGAGGCGGTCGCCGAGGCCCATGGGCTCGAATACACACCGCTCGACGACGCTCTCGCAAGCGCCGTCGCCTGAAGACCTCCGTCAGTAAGAATGGGGCGACCAACGAGAGGGAGGTGTGCATGGCACAGATCCTCAAGATGCGTTGGGAAGGCGTGACGCCGGATCACTACGAGGCGCTGCGCCCGATCGCGAACTGGGAGTCGGACCCACCCGAGGGACTGATCTTCCACGTCGCCTGGTTCCGTGACAACGGCATCGTCGTCATGGACGTGTGGGAGTCGTCGGCGCAGTTCGACGACTTCATGCAAGGTCGCCTGGGTCCCGCAATCGAGCAGATCGGGATCGAAGGACAGCCGGAGATGAAGTGGATCAACGCACACGCGTACTTCAACCCGGCGGTACCAGCAGCAGCGACCGTCTGAGGGGATTCGACTCGGGAGCTCGCGGCGAGCCCGCGGGCTCCCGGCGTCGCCCTACTAGCTCTTCTTGCCGCGCTTCGACCGGCGGAACAGCGAGCCTCCGCCGGCTTCCGCGCCGCCGTTCGCGGGCGTCGCCTCGGGCTTCGCCGGCTTTGTCGTCGCGTCCTCGTCCCCGCCCTTCGGGCTCCGCTCGGTCGGGAAGATCCTGATGACCGCGTACGTGATCCCGCGGCAAGACTCACGATGCCGACGATGTAGACGGTGAGAAACAGTAGGCCGAGAGCCTCGTCCAAGGCCGCCATAGAATACGCGCGCTGTGCCGAGGGCGTGCGTCATCGTGCTCGATGCCGTCGGCGCGGGTGAGCTGCCGGATGCGGAGGAGTACGGAGACGTAGGCTCCAACACACTCGGCAACCTCGCCCGCGCCGTCGGCGGCCTCGACCTGCCGAATCTGGAGGCGCTCGGCCTCGGGAACGTGATGCCGCTCGAAGGCTGCCCGCCGCAGCCCGGCGCTCCGGCCGTCGCGGGACGCCTCCTCGAGCGCTCCAAGGGCAAGGACACGACCACCGGCCACTGGGAGCACATGGGCATCGTGACTCCGACTGCGTTCCCGACCTACCCGCACGGCTTCCCGGACGAGGTCGTCGACCCGTTCATGAACCGCACCGGCCGCGGCGTCCTCGGCAACAAGCCGGCTTCCGGGACGGAGATCATCCAGGAGCTAGGCGAGGAGCACCAGAAGACGGGCAAGTGGATCGTCTACACCTCTGCCGACTCGGTCTTCCAGCTCGCGGCGCACGAGGGCACGATTCCGCTCGAAGAGCTGTACGAAGGCTCGCGTGTCGCGCGCGAGATCCTCAACGGCCGCCATGCCGTCGGACGCGTCATCGCGCGACCCTTCGTCGGCGAGCCGGGGCACTACGAGCGCACGCCGAATCGCCACGACTTCTCGCTCGTCCCGCCGAAGCCGAACTACCTGACGACCGTGCGCGACGCCGGCAACACCGTCTACGGCGTCGGAAAGATCAGCGACATCTTCGCGGGGGAGGACATCGACGAGTCGCGGCCGACGAAGTCGAACGTCGACGGGATCACGGCGACCATCGACCTGCTCGAGAACATCGAGAGCGGGTTCGTGTTCGTGAACCTCGTCGAGACCGACATGCTCTGGGGCCACCGCAACGACCCGGTGAACTTCCACCGCTGCCTGCAGGACTTCGACCGGCGGCTATCGGACATCCTCGAGGCACTGCAGCTGGGCGACCTGCTCATCATCACCTCCGACCACGGCTGCGACCCGACGACGCCCTCGACCGACCACTCGCGCGAGCACGCCCTCCTGCTCGCGTACGCGGCGGGCCGGAACGCCGCAGGTCGCGTCCACGAGGAGGGGGAGTTCGCAGACGTCGGTGCGACGGTGAACGCCTGGCTCGGCGGGAAGTCGCCCGGCAAGCGGCTTCCCGGCCGGCAGATCGAGCTTTGACTGCGAACGATCCCGGAAGGTCGTGGGCGAGTGGGTGAGAGCGACCAGCTGAGCGGCGTGCACGCGCTGCACGACCCGGAGGTCGTTCTCAAGGAGTACGCGACCGAGGACGGCTTGCGCGCGCGGGCGTCGGTCTACCAGGGTCTCGCCGGACCCGATGCACGCGACACGGCGTTCGAGGCGGTGCGCGCGGCGGCTCCGACCCGCGTGGTCGAGGTCGGGTGCGGCTGGGGTGAGTTCGCTGCGAGGGTGCAAGACGAGCTCGGCGTGACTGTGGTCGCAATCGATCTCTCGCCGCGGATGGTCGAGCTCGCTCGGGAGCGTGGCGTCGACGCGCAGGTCGGAGACGTCCAGAAGCTTCCCTTCGACGACGCGTCGTTCGACTGTGCCGTCGCCAACTGGATGCTCTACCACGCTGCCGACATCGATCGCGCGCTCGCGGAGCTCGCGCGTGTGCTCCGGCCCGGCGGAAGGCTCGTCGCGGCGACAAACGGCAAGCGCCACCTGGAGGAGCTCTGGCTCCTCGTAGGGCGGGACAAGTCCAAGGAGACGCGGCACTTCTTCTCGGAGGACGGGGAGAAGCTCCTGCTGCGGCACTTCGCATCCGTCCAGCGGGTCGACCGCGAGAGCACGCTCACGTTCCAGGACGCGGCAGCCGTGCGCGGGTACGTCGAGTCCTCGATCGCGCACAAGCACCTCGCCGAGCGTGTGCCGGAGCTCGAGGAGCCACTCGTCGCGACGCGTCGCGGGGCGGTCTTCATCGCGGAGAAGGCGTCGTGAGCCTCAGCGACCCGGAAGTCACTCGCAACGAGTACGCGTCGGAGTCGAGGCTTCTCGGCCGGCGCTCGATCTACGACACCAGCGAGGGGCCGAGCCCTCTTGACGTGCTCTGGGAGCGGATCGCCGAGGTCGAGCCGCGGCGAGTACTCGAGGTCGGCCCCGGCCCCGGAGAGCTCTCCGAGCGGATGGCGAAGGAGCTCGGCGCGGAGGTGGTCGCGATCGACATCTCGCCGCGAATGGTCGAGCTGACGCGCGAGCGCGGCGATCGACGCCCGCGTCGGCGACGTCCAGGATCTCCCGTTCCACGACGCGAGCTTCGATCTCGTCGTCGCTGCCTGGGTGCTGTTCCATCCTCAGGACCTCGATCGCGCGGTGAGCGAGATCGCGCGCGTCTGCGACCGGGCGGCCGGCTGGTCGCGGCGACGAACAGCGAGGCGCACCTGCAGGAGCTCTGGGAGCTCGTCGGCGTCGAGCGCATCGGGTACAGCTTCTCGGCGGAGAATGCGGTGGATGCGCTTCGCCCGCACTTCGCCGACGTGAAGGCATATCCCGTCGAAGGCTGGGTCACGTTCGCCGACACGGAGACGGTGCGTCACTACGTCGCCTCGTCGATCATCCACCGGCATCTCGCCGAGAGCGTCCCCGACCTGGACGCACCGCTGCGGGTGCGCCGGAAGAACGCGGTCTTCGTCGCGGAGAGGTGAGCTAAGACGCGCCGTTGTGGGCGCGGGGCACGACGAGACCGGACTCGTAGGCCACGACCACCGCCTGCGTGCGATCGCGCGGGTCGAGCTTGGTCAGCAATTGGCTGACGTGCGCGTACGCCGCCGTCGCTTTCCTTGTCGCACTCGTCTCGATCGGCAGACGCGACGCCTGACCCGCGCTGAAGCGCCATGCGGCATGATCGCCGCGTGGCGATTCGCGTCCCCGAGCTGATCGAACGCAAGCGAGACGGCGGTGAGCTGACCGACGACGAGATCTCGGAGCTCGTCCTCGGCTTCACGCGCGGCGACATCCCCGACTACCAGATGGCCGCCTGGTGCATGGCCGTCTACTTCAAGGGTCTCGACGGGCGCGAGACGCACGCGCTGACCGACGCGATGATCCGCTCCGGCGAGACGCTCGACCTGGGCGCCGCCCTGGGCCGCCGGGTGGTCGACAAGCACTCGACCGGCGGAGTCGGAGACAAGACTTCGATCGCCGTCGGGCCCATCGTCGCCGCATGCGGTGTGCCGTTCGGGAAGATGTCCGGCCGAGGCCTCGCCCACTCGGGCGGGACGCTCGACAAGCTCGAGTCGATTCCGGGTTTCCGGGTCGAGCTCCCGATCGATGAGTTCGTCTCGCAGGTACGGGACGTCGGTCTCGCGATCGTCGGGCAGACGGATGACCTCGTGCCCGCCGACAAGAAGCTGTACGCGCTCAGGGACGTCACCGCCACGGTCGAGATCAACCCGTTGATCGCCTCTTCGATCATGTCGAAGAAGATTGCGACGGGGGCCGATGCGATCGTGCTCGACGTGAAGGTGGGCGACGGGGCCCACGGCAAGAGGACGATCGAAGACGCGCGCATCCTCGGCGAGCAGATGATCGACCTCGGGCGGCGTGCCGGCCTAGAGGTCGTGTGCCTCCTCACCGACATGGACCAGCCGCTGGGCGCGGCAGTCGGCAACGCGCTGGAGATCAGGGAGGCGGTCGAGACGATCACGGCCGAGGGCCCTCCGGACTTCACCGAGCTCGTCCTCGATGCCTCCGCGCGCCTGCTCGTGCTCTCCGACCTCGGCGTCGAGCTCGACGAGGCCCGTGGGCTCGCCGAGCAGGCGACGACGGACGGCTCTGCCCGCGAGATGTACGAGCGCTGGATCCGCGCCCAGGGCGGCGATCCGAGCCTCGACGTGCTTCCGCGGGCGCCGGTCGTGCGCGAGGTGTTCGCACCGCACGCCGGCATCGTCACCCGTCTCGGCGCGCTGAAGATCGGGATCGCGTCGCTCGAGCTCGGCGGCGGCCGACGGACGAAGGACGACGAGATCGACCATGCCGTTGGCGTCGTCTGCAGCGCGAAGCGGGGTCAGACGGTGGAGAAGGGCCAGGTGCTCGCGGACGTCCACGCTCGCGACGAGGAGTCCGCGTCGCGTGCCGCGCAGGCCGTGCTGGCGGCGTACTCGGTCACCGACGAGCCGCCGCGCTCGCACCACGGCATCCTGATCGACGTCGTCGTGTAGGGGCGAGAAGGCGAGCAAGTTACAACTTGTAACTTGGCGTCCGTCAGCGCACAGCCATGCGAGTGAATGGCCCCTAGTTACAACTTGTAACTTGGCTCGATCGTGCCCGAGCTTCCCGAGGTCGAGACGATTCGCGCGGAGCTGGCGCCGCGCCTTGCCGGTCGCACGCTGGCGCGGGTCGAGATCCTCGACCCGCGTCTGACGCGTCCGATCGACCTGTTCGAGGTCGCCGAGGAGCTCGAAGGCGATCGCATCGAGGCCGTCGAGCGGCGTGGCAAGTACCTGGTGCTCAGGCTCGAGAGCGGGCTCGCGCTGCTCGTGCACCTGCGCATGACGGGAGGGTTCCACTGGGAGCCGACGACGCACGAGCGGGCGGTCGTGGAGCTCGACGACGGGACGCGGCTCGTCTACCGCGACGTGCGCCGGTTCGGGACGTGGCTCGTGCTCGAGGACGCTGCCGTCGAGCCGTACCTCGCCGCGAAGAACGGCCCGGAGCCGCTGGGCCCGCGCTTCACCGCCGACTGGCTGGGAGCACAGCTCGGCCGGCGGCGCGCGCCGGTGAAGGCAGTGCTCCTCGATCAGCGCGTCGTCGCAGGCCTCGGGAACATCTACGCGGACGAGGCTCTCTGGCGCGCGCGGATCAACCCGCTACGTGCGGCGTCGTCGCTCTCGGTCGACGAGGTGCGTCGCGTCCACCGCGCCGTTCGCGACGCCCTTCGCGCCGGGATCGCACGCCAGGGTTCGACTCTCCGCGACTACTCTCGACCGGACGGGTCGGCGGGCTCGATGCAGGATGAGTTCCGCGTCTACGGCCGCGACGGCCTCCCGTGCCCGCGCTGCCGGACGCCGATCGCGAAGGCCCGGGTCGGCGGCCGCGGCACCTGGTTCTGCCCGCATTGCCAGCAGGAGAGCTAGTGGCGTACGCTACGAGCATGGCGACGATGACATCGCTCGCGTGCTCGCAGTGCGGACGCGAGACGCCCTCCGATTCGGCAGAGCTGCGGAAATGGCGCCACGGCAAGCTCGCGCTCGAGGGCGAGGTCGGCGAGGGCCTTCTCCTCTGTCCGGACTGCGACGCCGAGGATCGAGAGCATGAGTTCGAGGAGGGCGAGGGAGGCTGAGCACTCGCCGCCCCTGGCTCCGGGGCGAGCGCTAGCACCTGTCCGGCCTAGACTTGCCTGCGTGGGCCGGACGTACAAGACGGAGGCGTTCGTGCTGCGGTCGTTCCGCTACGCGGAGGCGGATCGCGTGCTTCACCTCTACACGAGGGATCGCGGGCGGGTCGGTGCGATCGCGAAGGGCATTCGCAAGACGACCTCGCGCTTCGGCGCCCGGCTCGAGCCGTTCTCGCATTCCGAGCTCCTGCTCCACCAGGGCTCCGGCGACCTGCAGACCGTCACCGGCGCCTCGCTCGTCGACGCGCACCGCCCCGCGCGGGAGGATCCGTACCGCTGCTCGGTCGGGCTCGTCGGCGCCGAGGCGATGCTGCGGCTCTTCGTCGAGGAGGAGCGAAACGAGCGCGCGTTCGAGGCGCTGACCCGCTTCTTCGAGGCGGTCGACGGCATCCCCGCGGGCTCCACCGGACGCGCCGGGCTCGATCCGCTCGCGCTCGCGTTCCAGCTCAAGCTCCTCTGGCTCTCCGGCTACGTGCCGCACCTCGAGGCGTGCGTCGAGTGCGGAGGGGTCGAGGGCCTCGTCGGCTACCTGCCGCGGGCGGGGGGAGCCGTCTGCTCTACGTGCTCCCCGACCGAGACCGTCGTCCTCGCGCCCGAGGGCTTTCGCGGTGTCGAGGCGCTGCTCCGGAGCCCGCTGGCCGAGGCGCGCGAAGTCGGGCTCGGCGAGCGTGCGGCGCGCGATGCGCTCGCCGTGGTCGTTGCGGCATACGAGTTCCACGGCGGCTTCCGCCTGCGCACGCTGACGGCGTAGATCGCCAAGTAACAACTTGTAACTTGGCGCTCTCCTCCGCATAGGCTCCGCATGGGCAAGCGGCGGAAGGCGGCAAGTTACAAGTTGTAACTTGCGCTCGTGAAGCGCGATCTCGGCGACGGGTACGAGCTCGACGACGATCGCTCGCGCATCGATCGCGAGGCGGTTCACCTCTACTTGAGCGAGGAGTCCTACTGGGCGAAAGGCCGCGCGCGCGACGTTCAGGACGAGCTCATCGACACCGCCGCACGCGTCGTCGGCCTGTACCACGATGGCGAGCAGGTTGGCTTCTCGCGCACGCTCTCCGACGGGCACGCGCAGTCCTACCTCGCGGACGTCTACGTCCTGGACGAGCACCGTGGCCGAGGGCTCGGCGTCGAGCTCGTCCGCTTCAGCGTGGACGACGGCCCGCTGGCCGGGACGAAGTGGTTCCTCCACACGCGCGATGCGCACGACCTCTACCGCAAGTTCGGCTTCGCCGAGCCCGGCGACCGCGCGCTCGAGCGCTGGAGCCGGACCGAGTAGACGCGTGCCTCGGAACGTCGTGTCCGTGATCCGCCGCCGCTGGTTCGTGCCGGTACGAGATCGGCGAAGCCGGCAGGATCGGGCGCTTGCGAGCCTCGGCGAGCGTCACCGAGTCCGCTGGCGTGCAGAAGGAGACGGCGTCCAGATCGACTTCCCGAAGTCGCTCGGAAGGCGCGCCGCCAAGGACGCAGTCGTTGCCGACCTGGCGGAGATCGAATCGGCCTGGCGTCGCCTCTTCGTCGTTTACCCGACCGAAAGCAGCATCCGCGACGGCAGCCTCTGAAGCGCCGTCTCAGTCGGCCTTCGGCGTCTTCCAGTCCTCTGCGAGCTTGTCCTGGACGAATGCTCGCGCGCCCGAGATGGGGATGCGCTCCTGCGCGAGGGAGTCGCGGTCGCGGATCGTGACCGTGTCGTCCTCGAGCGTCTGCTCGTCGATCGTGAGCGCGTACGGCGTCCCGATCTCGTCCTGGCGGCGGTAGCGGCGGCCGATCTGGCCCGAGTCGTCGTACTCGGCCACGACCGCGCGGCGCAGCTCCTCGTACAGCGCGCGCGACTTCCCGACCATGTCCTCGCTCTTCGGGATCAGCGGCAGCACCGCCGCCTTCACGGGCGCCAACGCAGGGTGCAGCCGCAGCACCGTCCGCTCCCGCTCGGCCACGACCTCCTCGTCGTACGCGTCGACCATGAACGCGAGCATCGAGCGGTTGACGCCGAGCGCGGGCTCGACGACGTGCGGCGTGTAGCGCTCCTGGCCGTCGACCCACTCGAGCTTCGTTCCGGATGCCTCGGTGTGTGCGGTGAGGTCGAAGTCGCCGCGGTGCGCAATACCCTCGAGCTCCGACCAGCCGATCGGGAAGAGGTACTCGAGGTCGCTGGTCTGGGACGAGTAGTGCGATAGCTCCTCCGCCTCGTGCGGGCGCACGCGCAGGTGGCTCTCGCGGATCCCGTAGCGCAGGTGCCACGCGACGCGCGCGTCGACCCAGTAGCGGAACCACTCCTCCGCCTCGGCCGGTGGCACGAAGTACTCCATCTCCATCTGCTCGAACTCGAGCGTGCGGAAGATGAAGTTTCCGGGCGTGATCTCGTTCCGGAACGCCTTGCCGATCTGCGCGATCCCGAACGGCGGCTTGCGCCGCGCGATCTGCGCGACGTTCTTGAAGTTGACGAAGATGCCCTGCGCCGTCTCGGGGCGGAGGTAGGCGTCGACGCCGGTCTCCTCGACCGCGCCGATCCGCGTCTTGAACATGAGGTTGAACTGCCGCGGCTCGGTCAGGTCGCAGTCGGGCGTCTCGCCGGGGCGCTTGCTCGGCCTGCGCCCGCAGCGGACCTCCTCGTGCTCCGGATCGTTCGAGGTGATCCGCGCGGAAGCGCAGCTTGCACGTGCGGCAGTCGACGAGCGGATCCGTGAATCCGCCCACATGCCCCGACGCCTCCCAGACGCGCGGATGGAGGATGATCGAGGAGTCGAGCGCGACGATGTCGTCCCGCTCCCGCACCATCGCCTCGAGCCAGCGCGCCTTCACGTTCTCCTTGAGCAGCACGCCGTAGTGGCCGTAGTCGTACGCGGAGCCGAGGCCGCCGTAGATCTCCGACGACGGGAAGACGAACCCGCGCCGCCGCGCGAGCGAGACGATCTTGTCCATGGTCACCGCCTCGGCCATGACGCGAGACGTTACTCGTTGGCTCACGGCCCGATCCGGCAGCCCGATCCCTGGAACTTGCGCTTCCCCGCGAGGCACTCCGCGAGCTCGTTCTCGGTCTTCGTGACCTCCGCCGGCGGCTCTCCCGCCGGGAACGCGAGCCGCCAGGGGACGACCTTCGTCCAGAGGACGATCTCGACGCGCTTACCCGTCGCGTCGTAGCCGGCGATCGAGGGGAAGACGCCGTCTCCCCAGCCGTTCGCGAAGCCGATCGTGTCGATCCCCTCGTGACCGTCGACGTCGGCAGCGAAGTGCTGCCGCTCCTTCTCGACGAACTCGCTTTCATAGAGCCTGTCGACCTGGTTCTCGGCGGGCTTGTCCGCCGTTGCCCACTCGTACGTCGTGATGCCCCCGACGCCGCCGTCGGTGAGGTAGGCGGCGCCGTCCAGGATGTGCCAACGGACGATCGGCGTCTCCCGCTCGACGATCACGACGCCGACGATCGAGCTCGAGTCGTTCTGCTTCCGCAGCTCCCAGATCGCGTGCACCGGGTAGCGGCGGCCGGCGCGCTCTGCGAGCGTCTCCCTCGACTCCGTGGTGTACGGGGACGCGAGGTACTCCCCGCCCATGAACAGCACACGGCGGCTGGGCGCGTGGAGGACGGTCAGCGGACGGCGCGCGACGCGGGATCCGGCAAGGAGTGCGGCGTCGTACGGGCGGCCGTCGGGATCGAGGGTCACATCCCAGACGAACGGCTCCGTCGACGTCGTCTGGACGGCAGCCGGCGGCTCGTCGTCGACGAGCCGGCGGGCACTTCCGAGCGCGATAAAGGCGGCGAGGACGGCAACCACGACCCACAGACGGCGACGCAGCATCGGTCCACATCGTAGGAGCGCGCGCCGCGGATCTAGGATCGTGCCGTGCTCGCGCGGGGGGCTTCGGACGGGGATCTCGTTCGCGCTGCGGCGGCGAACCAGACCGAGTGGATGGCGCGGACGGCGGAGGCGGCCGGCGGCATCGTGCATCGCGAGCGAGGCGTCACCTGGGCCGCGTCTCCGGCCGGGGCCGTGCTCGCGTTCCCCGAGCTCTCGAACGAGCGGCTCGGCGGCGTGCTCCCGCAGTTCCTGAGCACCGCTCGCCGCAACGGCGCGAGGGAGGCTTCGTGCTGGTCACTGCTGCCGACCGAGCCGGAGGAGCTCGAGGCCGAGCTCCTCGAAGCGGGCTTCCGCGAGGGCTGGCAGGCGAACTGGATGGCCCTCGACGTCGCGCCGCGGCCGCCGCACGCTCCTCCTGACGGCGTGCAGATCGGGATCGCGCCGCCGTCGTGGAAGGCGACGCCGCTGCCCTGGGACGGCGAGGGCATCGCGGAGGTGCGCGGTCGCCTCGCCGACGCGCACCCGCGGCGCGTGTGGCATCTCGGCGCCTGGCGCGATGGGCGGCCGGTCGGGCACACCGTCCTGAACGTCTCCACCGGCAGGCTCGGCACCGCGGGGATCTACGACATGGGCGTCGCGGAGGACGAGCGCCGCCGCGGAATCGGCACTGCGCTCACCCTCGCCGCGCTCGAGCACGGACGCTCGCAGGGCTGCGGGATCGCGACGCTGAACGCCACCCCGGACGGGGAGCTCCTCTACAGCACGCTCGGTTTTCGTCAGGTCGGGATCGCCCAGACCTGGTGGCTCGACCTCGTCTAGTGCGCAAGACCAGAATCCGCTAGCGCGGATTCTGGTCGCGCGTAAGAGCGAAGGACCTAAAGCGCGGCCGCTTCGCGGCCGCGGGGCATGTCTCTTCCCATAGAGCCACTAGCGGCGCGTCCCGAGGGTGAGCAGGTACTCGCGATCGTGGACGACCTGATCGCCCTGTCGCAGCGCCTCGAAGAAGTCGACCCACGTCTGGTGGAACTCCTCGCGCCGCTCCGGGTCGAGCGCCTCCGCGGCGGTCTTCGTCGGCCCGTAGGACTCGGAGAAGAGCTCCCAGTACTCCTCGCCCGACTCGACGGCGAGCGTCGAGACGTGCTCCTCGAGCGTGAGCTCGAACGTGTCACCGAGGAGCTCGCGGACGTGATCCTCGTTGCCCCACTGGAACGGGCTCCCTGCACCGGGCGCAGGAGGCGGGAGGAACGGCCCCATCATCCTGAACATCTGTCCGAGCCCGCCCTCGGGCGTCCAGCACGCGAGTGCGATGCGGCCGCCCGGTCGGGTGACGCGTGCGAGCTCGCTCGCGACGGCTGCGTGATCGGGCGCGAACATGACCCCGCAAGTCGAGGTCACGACGTCGAAGCTCGCGTCGTCGTAGGTCATCTCCTCGGCATCGCCGACCTCGAAGGTGACGTCGACGCCCTCCTCGGCGGCGCGTTCGCCTGCCGTCTCGATCAGCACCGGTGCGAGATCCATCCCGACGACGTCGGCGCCGCGGGCAGCCGCGAGGATCGCGACCGCGCCTGTTCCGGTCGCCGAGTCGAGCACCTTCTCGCCGGGCTTCGGATCCGCTCGCTCGATCACGAGCTCGTGGATGTCGCGAATCGTGTTCGTGATGCGCTCGTACGGCCCGTTCCCCCACATGACGCTCTGGCGTGCTTTCAGCTCCGCAAATGCCATTCCCCGCTCCTTTCGTCCGTGCGACCCGTAGAGGATACGACGACCGGCGAGCATCTACCCTCCCGCGGATGAGCGAGCGCGAGGACCGCGTGCCGGTCGAGCTCCACATCGTCTCGGACTCGACCGGCGAGACCGCGCAGCGACTCGTGGTCGCGCTCGAGGCCCAGTTCCCCGACCAGCCGTTCACCGAGATCCGGCATCCGCGCGTCGAGAACGTCGAAGACCTGCACCTCGCCGTGCAGCAGGCGCGAGGGCGGCCCGCGGTCATGGTCTACACGCTCGTCGAGACCGAGCTGCGCGCAGCGATGCGCCAGCTCTGCCGGCGTGCCCGCGTCCACTACTGCGACCTCCTCGGCCACCCGATCGACTCGATCTCCCGCGTCGCCGGGGTCGCCGCCCGGATGGAGCCGGGTGCGCGCGCTCCGCTCGACGCGTCGTACTTCAAGCGGATCGAGGCGATCGAGTTCGCGGTCAAGTACGACGACGGCGTGGGCCGGGGGCTCGACGAGGCCGACATCGTCCTCGTCGGCGTCTCGCGGACATCGAAGACGCCACTCTCGATCTACCTCGGCTACCTCGGGCACAAGGCGGCGAACGTCCCGGTCGTCGGCGGGATCGACTTGCCGCCCGAGCTCTTCGAGACCGACCCGGCGAAGATCGTGGGCCTGACGATCGACGCCGAGCGCCTGCTCGACATCCGCACGGCCCGCGTGCGCAGCATGGGTGCGCCGCGGAAGCGCTACGCGGAGCTCGAGGAGATCTACCAGGAGCTCGAAGAGGCCTCCGGGCTCCACCGCCGACTCGGCTGCCCCGTCATCGACGTCTCCGAGCTGAGCGTGGAGGAGACCGCGATGCGGATCATCCGGCTCGTCGAGAAGCGAAAGCAGGCGGCGCGCGCGTGAGCGAGCGCGACGATCGCGGTTCCAACCCGTACGGCGCGCCGGGCGAGCCGCCGCTTCCGCACCCCTTCCGGCCACCGCCGGGCGGCCGCGGTGACCTGCGCGAGAAGGGCTGGGTTCCGTTCCCGCGCATGGCGCTGTGGTGGTTCCTGATGGTCCTCGGCGACCTCGTCTTCTACGTGCTGCTGACGCCGATCTGGCTCGGACTTCGCGCAGCGGCATGGGCAGCCGAGCTCAAGTCGCGCGCGACGCGGAGCTGAGGAACCGCTCGACCTCCGGCGGCGTGCGTAGGCGCGCGACGTTGAACCGCGTCAGCTCGTGTTCGAGAGTGCGCCGGGTCGTGCGGTAGTTGCGGAGCGCGTAGAAGACGACCGAGTTCGTGGGATGGAGGGCGTCGCGCCAGCGCTCGCGGTTCCCGTTCCAGAGCTCCTCCTTGCGAAACACGCGCCCCGCAGTGCGCCGCAGGAGCCGTGGCAGCCAGACGCGCACCGGGAGGTCGAGCCACACGACGACATCGGCCGCCTCCGGGACGACGTCGCCGATCGTGCCGCGATACGTGCCGTCGATCACCCATGCCTCCGACTGCGACGATCGGCAGCACCTTCGCGCGCATCTCCTCGCGCGACGACGGCGTCCAGTTCGGTCCGTGGTAGAGCGAGTCGAGCTCGTAGAAGGGCACGCCGAGGCGCTCCGCGAGCGCGCGTCCCGTCGTCGTCTTGCCGCATCCGCTTGCGGTCGCGATCAGGCAGACACGCTTCACGCGAGCAGTCGCGCCTCGAGCGGGGTCTCCGAGCCCGGTTCGACGCGATACGCGGTCGAGCCCTCGGTCACCGCGACGACCTCGTGCAGATCCGTCCCGACGAAGTGGAGCGCCGCGCCGTCATCCGCCGCGTACCCGGCCGGGAACCCGTCCGCGACGAGCGCCGGATACACCTCGGCCGCCGCGACTCGCCGTCGTAGTGCGGGCACGCGCTCCCGGCGAGAAAGCCGAGCCCGTCGCGCATCCCACGAACCTCCGGCCCGAACGAGTCCGTGATTCCGGCTTCGAACCAGCAGATCATCCCCGCGCTCCAGCCACAGAGGAGCACGCCGCTCTCCCACGCCTCGCGCAGGACGGCGTCGAACCCGTGGACGCGCCAGATCGCGAGCGCGTTGGCGGTGTTGCCGCCCGCCACGTAGATCGCGTCCTGCGCGAGAACATGCTCGCGGAGATCGTCCGGCGGCCACGGGTTGAAGGACACGTGACTTGCCTCGGCCCGCCTCGCGAAGGACTCGTACATGCGGACGAGCACCCAGTCCTCGTTCCCGCTCGCGGTCGGCACGAAGCAGACCCGCGAACCGCCCAGCTCGAGGATGAGGTCTTCGAACCGGGGCGAGTGGCCGCCCATCGCAAGGATCCGGCCCGGCATGCGGAGCCGAGTGTAGATTCCCCCGCTAATGCGCTACGTCTTCGACTTCGACGAAGAGTCCGGAGGCGGACGGGAGCTGCTGGGGGGGAAAGGCATCGGTCTCGCCGAGATGACCCAGCTCGGCATCCCTGTGCCCGCCGGCTTCACCGTGACGACCGACGCCTGCCGCGCCTACATGGCCGCCGGCGGCGCGTCGCCCGAGGGTCTCGACGAGGAGATCGCGGAGCACGTCTCTGCGCTCGAGGAGCGCACCGGCAAGCGTTTCGGCGACCCGCGCGACTCGCTCCTCGTCTCCGTCCGCTCCGGGGCGGCGGTCTCGATGCCCGGGATGATGGACACGATCCTCAACCTCGGGCTCAACGACACCGCCGTCGAGGGACTCGCCTCCTCGACCGGGAACGCGCGCTTCGCGTACGACTCGTACCGCCGGCTCATCCAGATGTACGGCGAGGTCGTCGACGGCGTCGACGGGCATCGCTTCGAGCAGGCGCTCACCGACCTCAAGGGCAGCCGCGGGGCCGCGCAGGACGTCGACCTCTCGGCCGACGACCTCCGCGAGCTCGTCGAGACCTTCAAGGGGATCTACGAGGACGCGACCGGCAGCCCGTTCCCGCAGGATCCCGCGGATCAGCTGCGCCGCGCGTACCGCGCCGTCTTCGACTCGTGGGACTCGCCGCGCGCGCAGGTCTACCGGCGGACCTACGACATCGCGGACGACCTCGGAACCGCGGTCAACGTCGTGCAGATGGTCTTCGGGAACCGCGGCGAGAGCTCGGGCACGGGCGTCTGCTTCACGCGCGATCCGTCAACCGGCGAGAAGGTGCTGTACGGCGAGTTCCTCGCGAACGCGCAGGGCGAGGACGTCGTCGCCGGGCATCCGCACTCCCGAGCCGATCGAGAGCATGCGCGCGAAGCTTCCGGAGGCGTTCGACCAGCTCGTCGAGACGCTCGACCGCCTCGAGGCCCACTACCGCGATCTCCAGGACGTCGAGTTCACGGTCGAGGAGGGGCAGCTCTACCTGCTTCAGACGCGAACCGGGAAGCGGACGGCCGCAGCCGCCCTGCGCGCCGCCGCGGAGATGGTCGACGAGGGCCTCATCTCGCGCGACGAGGCGGTCGCGCGCATCGACCCCGCCCAGCTCGACCAGCTGCTCCATCCCAGGATCGACCCGACCGCGGTCTACGACGTCGCGGCGAAGGGCCTGAACGCGTCGCCAGGGGCGGCGGTGGGAGCGATCGTCCTCGACGCCAACACCGCCGAGGACCGCGGCAGGGCGGGAGAGGACGTGATCCTCGTGCGCTGGGAGACGACGCCGGACGACTACCACGGCATGCGGCACGCGAAGGGGATCCTCACCGCGCACGGAGGGATGACCTCCCATGCCGCGGTCGTCGCCCGCGGCGAGGGCAAGCCCTGCGTCGCGGGCTGCGAAGGGCTCTCGATCGACTACGCCGCCGGCACGATCACGCTCGGCGAGCGAGGAGCTGAGAGCCGGAGACACGATCACGATCGACGGCGGCAAGGGCGAGGTCATCGTCGGCTCGGTCCCGCTCGTCCCACCGGCGATCGACGAGAACTTCGGCACGGTGCTCGCCTGGGCCGACGACTTCCGTCGGCATGAAGGTGCGCGCGAACGCGGACACGCCGGCCGACGCCGCCAAGGCGAGGGAGTTCGGCGCGGAAGGCATCGGCCTCTGCCGCACCGAGCACATGTTCATGGCCGAGGGCCGGCTCGAGATCGTTCGCGAGATGATCCTGGCCCGCGACGAGGACGAGCGCCGCGCCGCGCTCGACCGGCTGCTCCCGATGCAGCAGGGCGACTTCGAGGGGATCTTCGAGGCGATGGCGGGGCTGCCCGTCACGATCCGCCTGCTCGACCCGCCGCTGCACGAGTTCCTGCCGCCGCTCGAGGAGGCGACCTCGCGACGCGATGCGCGACCGCATCCGCCAGCTCCAGGAGTCGAACCCGATGCTCGGCACGCGCGGCTGCCGGCTCGGGCTCCAGTTCCCCGAGATCTACGAGATGCAGGTGCGGGCGATCGTGCGCGCGGCGCGCGCCGTCGCCGAGCGAACGGGCGAGGCGCCGCTCGTCGAGATCATGCATCCGCTCGTCGGCTTCCGCGAGGAGCTCGCGCGGCTCCGCGAGCTGACCGAGCGCGTCGCCGCCGAGGAGCCGACGGTCGCGTACCTCTGCGGGACGATGATCGAGCTCCCGCGCGCCGCGCTGCGCGCCGACGAGATCGCCGAGGAGGCCGACTTCTTCTCCTTCGGCACGAACGACCTCACGCAGACGGCGCTCGGCTTCTCGCGCGACGACGCCGAGGGCAAGTTCCTCACCTTCTACCTCGAGCACGGGATCCTCGAGCGGAACCCGTTCGAGGTGCTCGACGAGACCGGCGTCGGCGACCTGATGCGGATCGCCGTCGAGCGCGGGAGAGCCGCGAAGCCGGCGATCAAGCTCGGGATCTGCGGCGAGCACGGCGGCGAGCCGCGCTCGGTCGCGTTCTGCCACGGCCTCGGGCTCGACTACGTCTCCTGCTCGCCGTACCGCGTCCCGCTCGCCCGTCTCGCCGCCGCGCAGGCCGCGCTCGCCGAGTCCGGCGTCGTCGCGGTCGCGATCGGCGGCTAGTCGCCGCTCAGAACGTGTAGCTCTCGACGCGGATGGCCGCGACGACGATCGACGCGACGCCGACGCCCGCCGCGAGCGTCGGCCCGAGCCAGCGGAGGCGGCCGTAGCGCCACTGGGAGACCGCGTAGGTCGCGGCGATGCCGCCCGACGAGGCCGCCGATGTGGCCTCCGATCGAGATGTTCGGGATCGTGAAGCTCAGCGCGAGGTTGATGACGATGAGCGTCAGCGCCGGCCCCGCGAGCGATCCGGTGCGGAGGTACTCGAGGATGAGCAGGGCGCCCATGATCCCGTAGACGGCGCCGGATGCGCCGATGGTGATCGCGAGCGGGCCGGTCAAGAGGAGCGCGCCCGCCGACCCTGCGAGACCCGACGCGAAGTACACGAGCAGGTAACGCGCCGTGCCGAGGTTCTCCTCGACGATGGAGCCGATCCACCAGAGCGCCGCCATGTTGAAGAGCAGGTGGAGGAGGCTCCCGTGCAGGAAGGCGGCGGTTACGAGCCGGTACCAGTCGCCCTGCTCGACAGCGGCGCCGATGAGCGCGCCGTCGAAGAACAGGTCTCCCGCCGGATTGCTGATCCCGCCCCCCTGCGAGATCGTGATCACGTAGACGACGACGTTGACCGCGATGAGCGCGAGCGTCGCCGGCGCTGCGACCGACGTGGCGCGGGACCGCGTCTGCCGGAAGCTCCGCGCCGGCGAGGCCTTCGAGCCGCGCCCTTGCGGCGTGGTCCGGGCACCGGATTCCGACCGGCCCGAACGTCATGCAGTCAGGGCAGATCCCTCGCCCGCACTCCGCGCACGACACATAGGTCTCCCGGTCCGGATGCCGGTAGCAGCGGAGGGGCTCGTCCACCGCGGTTAGCGTACCGGCGTGCGCGTCCACGTCGCGTTCACACCGGACGAGGGCGGAGCCGCTCCGACCGGCATCGTCATCGACGTGATTCGGGCCACGACGACGATCTGCCAGGCGCTCGCGTCGGGTTACGAGCGGGTGTTCTGCACGACCGAGGTCGAGGAGGCGCGGGCGCTGCGGGAGCGGCTCGGCGAGGGCGTCCTGGGCGGCGAGCGGAACGCCGTGCGCATCGACGGCTTCGACCTCGGCAACTCGCCGCGCGAGTACCTCGAGCGCCGCGACGGCCCGCTCATCCTCTCGACGACGAACGGCACGCGCGCGATCGTCTCCGCGGCGGCGCGCTGCGAGCGCGTGCTCGTCGCGTCGCTCGTCAACCTCGGCGCGGTCGTCGAGGCGACGCGCGAGGCGGGCGAGGACGCGATCGTCGTCTGCGCCGGCGTGCAGGGGACGCTCGCGCTCGACGACGCCTACGTCGCCGGCCGCATCGTCGAGCTGCTCGGCTGGTCGCGAACGGACGCGTCCGAGGCGGCGGCTCGCCTCGCCGGCACCTGGAGCGGGGCGGAGGAGGCGCTGCGCGCGTCGAAGAGCGGCCGCAACCTGCTGGAGAACGCGCCCGAGCTCGAGGAGGACATCCCGTTCTGCGCGCGGGAGAGCGTGCTCGACGTGGTCCCGCGCCTCGTCGAGCTGCGGGACGGCGTTGCGGAAGTCAGGGGTCAGGCTTCAGCCTGACCCCGGTGTTAGGTGTTCGCCGTCCGAGCGCAGACCTCAAGACGGGGTCAAGCTGAAGCTTGACCCCAGGGCGATCTAGTCCTGCGAGGCACGACCGCGATCGATGCGCACGCCGGGACGATACGCTCGCGTCTCGTGGTCGTGAATCGCGATCCGAGCGCGCGCGGGCCGTACACGGCGTTCGCGGACGTGGCCGATGCGTACGAGCGCGGCCGGCCCGACTACCCGGTCGAGGCGGTGCGCTGGCTCGCGGGAGACGAGCCGCGCGACGTCGTCGACCTCGGCGCCGGAACGGGGAAGCTGACGCGCGCGCTCGTCGCGCTCGGCCACCGCGTGACGGCGATCGAGCCGCTGCCGGAGATGCTCGAGCTCCTGCCCGCAGCGGCTCCCGGCGCGTACGCGATCCTGGGCACCGCCGAGGTCATCCCGCTGCCCGACGAGCACGCGGACGTCGTGACCTGCGCGCAGTCCTTCCACTGGTTCGACCACGCGGTCGCGCTCCCGGAGATCGCGCGCGTGCTCCGGCCCGGTGGCCGCCTCGGCTTCGTCTGGAACACGCGCGACGACCGCGAGCCGTGGGTCGCGCGGCTGTCGTCGCTGATCGGGAACGAGTCGATCAGCCGCGACGAGAGCTCTGCGCCGGTCGCAGGAGAGCGGTCTCTTCGGCCCGGTCGAGACGGCCGAGTTCGCGATCGAGCAGCTCCTCGACCGCGAGCGGCTGCTCGACCTCGTCCTCTCGCGGAGCTACTGCGCGAAGCTTCCGCCCGCCGAGCGAGAGCCGATCCTGCGAGGCGGTCGGCGAGCTCTACGACGAGGTCGCCGGCCCGGACGGGATCCGGCTCCCGTACGTCACCGAGTGCTTCCGCGCGGCGGTGGCACGATGATCGAGCTCCCGCCCGAGCTCATGACGCCCGAGGACCGGCACGCCCGTGCCGAGGAGCTCCGATACGAGATCCAGCGCGAGTGGGTGCGCTTCGCGATCACCGAGGCGATCGTGATCTGGCTCCCGTTCGGCATCTTCGTGGCGCTCTACGTCGCCGGCGTGTTCGGGGATAGCGCGATCGCGCCGAGCGTCGTCGGTGGCGATGGCGTGCTCGGCGACTGGTCTTCGCGACTCGCTCGCGCTGACTGGCTCGCGGAGCTCGGCATCCGACCGCTTCGTCGGCTACAGCCTCAAGTACCCGAGCGGCTTCGAAGACGACACGCACCGCCAGCGGGGTCTAGGCTTCAGCCTGACCCCAACGACGTTAGGCGACACGCTTGCGGACGATCATCCGCCGGCCGGCGTCGCGGACGACCTCGAAGCCGGCGTCGAGGAACATCGGCAGGTAGCCGGTGTAGGCGTCGATGTTCATGTGGCCTTCGCGCACCGGATACGCCTCGACCAGCCGGGCTCCCTGCGTTCGGGCATGTCCGAGAGCCGCGTCGAGCAGCGCCGTCGCGACGCCCTGCCGCTTCGCGGCCGGGTGGACGTAGAAGCAGACGAGCGACCAGACGTCCTCGTCGTCGACCCGCGTGAGCTTGTCGGAGTGCTCGAGACGATCGAAGGTCTCCCGCGGCCCGAGGCGGCACCAGCCGACCGTCTCTCCGTCGACGTAGGCCAGCAGCGCGTTTGCGTCCCCGCCCCGAATCTCCTCCCGCAGCGCTCGTCGGTGACCCGCGCCGTGCTTCGCCCAGTACTCCTTCCCGCGCACGTGCCAGAAACGGCACCAGCAGCCGTCGGGCTGCGGCGTCCCGCCGCGCGGGCCTTTCCGCGTGAAGAGATCGGCGACGTCGTCCCAGTGGTTCGGCGTCACGACAGCGACGTCGATCTCACCCATGCGCGGAGGTTACGCTCGCGCCCGTGAGCGAGACGATCGATCTCCTCGAGCAGCTCGTCGCGATCGACTCCGTGAACCCGACGCTCGTCCCGGGCGGCGCGGGCGAGCTCGAGGCCGGGCGCTTCGTGGCGGCCTGGCTCGAGGAGCGCGGCGTGGAGGTCGAGCTCGAGGAGCTCGCGCCGGGACGCGCGAACGTGGTCGGTCGCGTGCGCGGCTCGGGCGGCGGGCGCTCGCTGATGCTGAACGCGCACATGGACACGGTCGGGCTCGGCGGGGCCGGACGGCGCGCTCCGGCCGCGTGTCGACGGACGGCGCATGTACGGCCGCGGCACGTACGACATGAAGGGCAGCCTCGCCGCGATCATGTCCGTCGCAGTGGCCGCGAAGGAGCGCGGGCTCTCCGGCGACCTCGTCGTCACCGCGGTCGCGGACGAGGAAGCAGCGCAGCATCGGCGCGGAGCGTGTCGCCGAGACGGTGACGGTCGACGCCGCGATCGTCCCCGAGCCGACCGACATGCGTCTCGCGATCGCGCATCGCGGCTTCGTCTGGCTCGAGCTCGAGACGCAGGGCCGCGCGGCGCACGGCTCGCGCTACGACCTCGGGATCGACGCGAACGCGCTCATGGGGCCGGCGCTCGCGGGCCTCGGCGCGCTCGACCGGAGGCTGGCCGAAGACGGCAACCTCCATCCGCTGCTCGGCCGCGCGTCGACGCATGCCGCGCTCGTCGAGGGCGGCACCGAGCCGTCGACGTATGCCGCCCGCTGCGTCGCGAAGGTCGAGCGGCGGACGCTGCCCGGCGAGACCGTCGCCTTCGTCGAGGAGCAGATGCGCGAGATCGCGGGAGCCGCGACCGTCACGACGCTCTTCTCGCGCGAGCCGCTCGAGACCCCGCGCGACGCACCGATCGTCGACGTGCTGCTCCGTGCGGCAGGCGAGGTGCTCGGCGAGGCGCCCGAGATCGTCGGCGCCCCGTTCTGGACGGACGCGGCACTCTTCTCCGCAGCCGGCATCCCGACCGTCGTCTTCGGGCCCGGTGGGGCCGGCGCTCACGAGGAGACCGAGTGGGTCGATCTCGACGACCTCGAGCGCGTCGCCGAGATCCTGCTCCGCGTCACCGAGGAGTTCTGCGCGTGACGATGGATGTCCCGACGCTGCTCGAGCGTGCTCCCGCGTCGCTTGCCGCGTTCGCCGGGCGGGACGACCTCTGGCTGAAGCGCGAGGACCTGAACGAGCTCGGGATGTTCAAGTGGCGGGCAGCGCTGCCGGTCGTCGAGCACCTCGTCGGCGGAGGTGCGACCGCTGTCGTCACCGCGTCGACGGGGAACCACGGCGTCGCTGTGGCCTGGGCCTGCCGTGAGGTCGGGACGCGCGGGATCGTCTACCTGCCGCCTGGCGCCGCGCCGGTGAAGCTCGCAGCTCCTCGAAAGCTTCGGCGCTGAGGTCCGCATCGCCGGGCAGGACCTCGACGAGGCGAAGGACGCGGGCCGCGCGTGGGCGGCGGAGGAAGGGCTGACGTTCTTCGAGGACGGTGCGGAGCCGCTCCAGTACGACGCGTACCAGTCGATCGGAGACGAGATCCTCGACCAGCTGCCGTCCGCCGCCGGCGGCCGTCGTCATCCCGATCGGGAACGGCGCGCTCGCGGGAGGGATCGCGACCGTGCTCGGAAAACGCGCTCCCGCGGTCGTACGCGTGGGAGTGGTCGCGCTGAACATGCCGGTGATGGCGGACAGCTACGAGGCCGGCGCGCCCGCCGAGGCCGAGCCGGGGACGACGATCGCCGACGGGCTCGCGATCCGGGTCGCGATCCCGCTCGCGGTCGAGCGACTGCATGCCGCGATCGACGGGCTCCTTCGAGTCTCCGAGCGCGCGATCGCCGAGGCGCTCGTCGCGTGCCACGACGCGGGCGTCGAGATCGAGCCGGCCGCGGCTGCGGCCGTCGCGGCGGTCCGCGAGCGCCCGGATCTCGTCGGCGACGGCGCGGTCGTCGCGGTGATGACGGGCAGGAACTTCGATCCCGCGGTGCTCGAGCGAGCCCGCAACGACCTCGAGTCGTTCCCGGGCTGAGCTCGTCCTACGCCAGGACGGGCGCGGCCTGCGCGACCGCGACGACATTGCCGTCGGGATCCGCGAACCACGCCGCGGTCTCGCCCCACGGGCGAGACGCCAGCTCGCCCAGCGCTCGTCCGCCGGCGGCTTCGATGTCCCGAACGGCTGCGTCCACATCGTCGACGCGCACGTAGAGATACGCCGCCGAGACGCGGCCCTCGGGGATCTCCACCGGCTCGGCTCCGACCAGCACCGCGTACCCCTCGCGCTCGTACAGCCCGAGCGCACCGCCGCTGGGCGGGAGCAGCTCGACGTAGTTCGTGAAGTCGATCGCGTCGTTCCGCGGCCAGCCGAACGCGCGCTCGTAGAACTCGAGCGAGCGAGCGAGATCGGCGACGGCAAAGATCACCTGCATCTACAACGGCCTACGATAGACCGTCCAGGCAGCGACGACCTCGTAGCCGAGGCCGGCGTACAGGTCGTACGCGCCGTTCGGGTTCTCGGTGTGCACGCCGAGCGCGACCTCGGTCATCCCGCGCGACGCGAGCTCGCGGATGCTCTCGACGATGAGCGCCTTCGCGATCCCACGCCGCCGCGCGCGTCGCGCGGTGGAGATGAACTCGGTCCAGCCGCGGTTCCGTCCCAGCTCGGCGTTCTGCGCCGGGTCGATGAACGACCGGACCTGACCGACGATGCCTTCGTCGTCCCAGGCGATCTTCCACAGGGTCGGATCCTTGTGCGGGAACGCGAGGAACTGCTCGTACGAGACCTCGGACGGCTCGACGAAGCCCCAGTGGTCCCGGAACGCCTCGACGTCCGCTTCCCAGATCGCGCGCATCTGGTCGTCGGTCACGGACCGGATCTCGACACCGTCCGGCAGCCGGTGGTCGGGCAGGTCGTCGACCGAGGGACGGATCATCTCGGCGCCGTACGTCACCGGCGCAAACCCATTCCCGCGGGCGAGGGCCGTCCCGCCCGCGTTCGCGTCGTTGATGTAGAGCTCGAACTGCTTGTCCGGCGCGTCGTGCTCGGCTGCGATCTCGCGCATGCGCGCCTCGTTCCAGGAGAGAAGCGCGGCGCCGATGCCGCGATCGCCGAACGCGGGGTCGACGAAGCAGACGTGCCGGAAGAGGAGAGGGCCGTCCGTCTCCTGGTCCCACCAGGCACGGCTGTAGGCGACGGGCTCGCCGTCCGACTCGACGACGACCAGATCGTGCGCGGGGTCGCAGCGCTCCAGGTGGTCGTACCCGGACGCGATGCTCTCGGCCGTCTCCACGCGGTCGCTGCCCTCGCCTCGCGAGAAGGCCGTGATGATGCGCGCGAAGTGCGCGTAGTCGGACGCGCCGCCGAAGAAGCGGAAGGCGAAGCCGTCGAGCTCCGGAAGCGCAGGCACGGACGCAGTCTAGCCTTGACAGGAGAACACCTGTTCGTATAGAACATACGTTCCGGTGATCGCCTGCCTCGTCATTCCAGGGTTCGAGCTGAGGGCGGCGCTGCGTGCGCGGCCGAGGCTCGCGCTCGAGCCCGCGGCGCTCGCGCCGGGGGCAGGGGAGGAGCCGCTGCTCGGGCCGGTGACCGCCGCCGCCGAGGCCGCCGGAGTCAAGCCGGGGATGCGCCTGGGGGAGGCGCTCGCCACGTGCCCGGCGCTCGCGCTCGTCGACCGCGATCCGGCGTCGGTCGAGCGGGAGTGGGAGGGAGTCTTGCGCCGCCTCGAGGACGCCGGCTTCGCCGTCGACCCCGTCGAGCACGGCGTCGTCGTCTTCGAGACGCGGGGAGTCGAGCGGCTGTACGGGGGCGTGCAGCCGGCGCTCGAGCGGGCGCTTACAGGCGGCCGGCTCGAGCTGGGACCCGCGGATCGGGGCGGCGGGGCGGCGCTTCACCGCGCTGGCCGCTGCGAGCGTCGCGCGGCCGGGCCAGATCCTGCTCGTGGCGGAGAAGGAGGAGAAGGAGTTCCTGGAGCCGCTTCCGCTCTCGCTCCTGCCGATGACGAGCGAGCGCTACGCGGAGCTCGAAGGGCTCGGCGTGCGCCGGATCGGGGAGCTCGCGCGGCTCCCGGGCGGCGCGGTCGCGGAGAGACTCGGCGCCGACGGGCGGCAAGCGTGGAGGCTCGCCCAAGGCGGCAGGAAGGCAAAGGTTCGCGGGCGGAGACCGGCGGCGGAGCTCGCCGAGGTGCTCGTCTTCCCGGAGGCGGTGGGGAACGAGCTCACGCTGCGCCGAGCGCTCGGCTCGCTGCTCGAACGCCTGCTGGCTCGACCGGAGCGGTCCGGTCGACCGTTTAGAAAGGTCGCACTGTCGGCTCGACTCGTCGACGGAGGCTCGTGGCGCCGCGCGCTGACGCTTCGCGATGCAACTGCGGAGCCGGCCCGCTTGCGCGCGGCGCTCGGGCCCAAGCTTCAGGAGCTACCCGCGCCGATCCTCGAGCTCCGGCTCGAGTCGGTCGAGCTCGCCGAGCACAGGGGACAGCAGCTCGCGCTCGTCGAGCCCGCCGGAGAAGAAGCGGCCGGGCGCCTGCGCGAGAGCCTGAAGCAGGTGCGCGCGAGCACGGGGACAGGATCCGTCTGTGCGGTGGTGGAGGTGGCACCTTGGTCTCGTATTCCAGAGACACGAGCGCTCGTCGTCCCGCGCGACATGTAGGGGCGAGGCTCGCCTCGCCCTCGGGCGCGGCACGATGACAGCCTCGCGCGTAGGACGTCTCAATGCGCCGCGGCCGGCGCTGGTCGAGGCGGAGTTCGGCGGCGCGCCGAAGGTCGTGAACCGGCAGCTGGTCGCGCTCGTTCGGGAGGAGTGGCGCGTCGTCGACCGCTGGTGGACGGAGGAGCCGGTCGACCGCCGCTACTTCGAGGTCGTGCTCGAGAGCGGCCAGAACGTCTGCGTCTACCGAGACCTGGAAGCCGGCTGTTGGTTCAGCCAGAACGCGTAACGCCGACGGCGCGCCTCGCGAGGCGTCCGACGGCGTACACCGCGCCGAGCCCGGCGCCGGTGGCGAGCGCGATGAGGTTCGTCGTCGTGCAGGTGCGGCAGGCGTTGCAGCAGACGGCCGCCATCGGCGCCTGGTCGCCGACCTTCGTCGCGGCCTGGATCATCCGTCCCTGCCAGATCGCCTTCACGCCCGAAGCGTACTCAGACGTCGAAGATGTCGTGGCGCTCGAAGAACGCCTCGTCCGGCTCGACCCCGTCGGCCTTGAGCTTCTCGAGCTCGCGCCGGTACTCGGCGAAGCCGCCCGGCGTGTGGAGGTTGAGCAGGCGCGCGGGCGCGTCGCTGACGTTCCGGAAATAGTGGACGACGTGCGGCGGGGCGAGCACGTACGTGCCGGGCGTCCCGCTGACGACCTCGTCGCCGACGTGAAACTCGACCTCCCCCTCGAGGACGTAGAACGAGTCGCTGTGCCCCTTGTGGAAGTGGGGCGACACGCCGCCCCCTGGCTGGACCGAGAACTCGAGGAAGCTGAGCTCGGGCCGCCCGGCCTTGAGCACGCTCAGCCCGAGCTTCTCGCCCTCGCCGGGACCGAGAGCAACCGGATCGTCGGTCATCCGATCGCCTGCTCCACGAGGCGCTCCCACTCGTCTGACTTGGCGGAAGGGACGAGCACCCACTCGCGCATCGGCCTGCCCATGCCTGGGTCGAACTGCGTCGCGCCTGGAATCGCGAGCGCGGCCTCGCGCTCCGCTTCGTCAATGAGCTTGACGTTCACCCCGCCGTCCTTCCAGAGCCCCGCGAAGACCTTGCCGTTCTCTCGCTTCAGGCACGGCATCCCGAACATCTTCCCCTCGTGGACCGGGTGCTTAGCGGTCACGCTCTCGACGAGCTCCTCCCAGGTCGTCGGCACGGCCTCAACCTACCTCGGGAAGTCGAACCAGAATCGCGGATGCGGGATCGGCGCCGCCGTCCGCGGGCGGGTCGTGCTGGTCGAAGTCGGGGTTGCGTCCGCGCAGGTACTCGGCGAACCCGGCCGCCGGCAGGTGGAGGTTGTAGACGAGCATGCTCTCCGCGCCGTCGTTGTCGAAGCCGTGCACGACGTTCGGCGGGAGCAGGGCGAGCGAACCCGCCGGGACGTTGATCCTTCCGTCGCCGACGGTCAGACCGAGCTCCCCCTCGAGGACGAGGAAGGCGTCGGCATGGTCGCGGTGGACGTGCGGCTTCGCTCCGCGCTCGCCGGGGCCGTAGAAGAACTCCGAGAGCACGAGCTCGTCGGCGTCGACGAGCACGGTCGCGCGGCGCTCGGGCCGATCGGTGATCTTCTCGCCTTCCGCACCTCCGACCCTGCGCACGACGACCAGGCCAGGGTCGCCCGTCGCGTACTCCGGCGACGGATGCTGGTCGAAGGCCGCCCGCGCGGCCTTGCGCTCGTCCTCGGTCTCGGCGGCGTACAGCGCACGGACGAAGTCGCCGAATCCGGCGTTCGGGATGTGGAGATCGAGGAAGTACGCGGGCGAATCGCCGGTGACGGAGAACGTGTGCACGACGTCCGGCGGCAGATAGAGCCAGGTTCCCGCTCCCGCGCGCAGCTCGCGATCCTCGAGCCTGAACGTCAGCTCGCCTTCGAGCACGAAGAAGCACTCCGCATGCCGCGCGTGGAAGTGGAGCGGCGGGGCGATGCCGCCGCCTGGCTCCCAACGCACGGAGGCGAGCCCGAGCTGCTCGACGTCGGCGAGGAGGGTGATGCCGAGCTCGCCTTCGCTCGCGATCCGCTCGCCGTCGATGATGCGCGGCTCCACGAGGCCGCAGCCTAGCCCGTGTCGTGCGTCGAACTAAGAAGAGCCCGCCTTGACGCTGAAGCTCACCGGGCTGGTCCAGACTCCGTAGCCGTCTCGCACACGGATGCTGACGGAGTACGTGCCGGGACCGGAGATGAGTCGTGTTTCAACCGCCCACGAGATCAGGTAGTTGGGCACGCACTCGCGCGGGTAAACGCGCGTGAGATCGACGCCGAGCGGATCGTTCCAGCGATTGCTCGCTTTCGTCTTTCCTCCGACGGATCGTTTCTCGTGGACGGAGATGTAGGCACCCGGACCAGTGCTCAAGCACAGACGCAGCCGGACAGTAGATGCGCCTGCGAACGTGCCGCTTGGCTTGTATCGCTTGACTGTCACGCTCCTGAGTTCGAGCGACGGCTTCTCAGCAGCGGCTGCGGGAAGAGAGAGGGCAAGAAGCAGCACACCGAGCGCCGCAGTAATCCACGAGAGGCGCCTGGAGAGCACCGTCGCAGTGTAGGAAGGGACTCGGAAAGGTGAGCAGCTACGTCGAGCTGCACTGCCACTCCGCGTACTCGTTCCTCGACGGGGCGTCGCAGCCGGAGGAGCTCGCCGCGCGGGCGGCCGAGCTCGGCTACGAGGCGCTCGCGCTCACCGACCACGACGGCGTCTACGGCTCGCTCGAGTTCGCGCACGCGGCCAAGGCGTTCGGCGTGCGGCCGATCACCGGCACCGAGCTGACGCTCGACGGCGGGACGCACGTCACGCTCCTCGTCGAGACGAGGCAGGGCTACGCGAACCTCTGCCGCCTGCTGACCGAGGCGCACGCGGGGACGCGCCGGCCGGGTCACGAGGACCGGGAGCCGTCTGCCGCCGTCCGTCTCGCTCGAGCTCGTCGCGGAGCATGAACGAGGGCCTCGTCTGCCTCTCCGGCTGCGCGCGGAACGGCCTCGGCGTCCGCAACCCGAACGGGGCGGCGCGGCTTGCATCCGCCTTCGGGCGCGACCGCTTCTTCGTCGAGCTCCAGCGTCCGTTCGAGCGCGGCGACACGCGGCGGAACGCGCTCCTCCGCGACCTCGCGGAGCATCTCGGCGTCGAGACCGTGGCGACGGGCGACGTCCACGCGCACCACCCGCGGCGAACCCTGCTCCAGGACGTGCTCGTCGCGATCCGCTGCCGCACCTCGCTCGAGGGCTGCGAGCCCGAGCGGCGCGGGAACCGCGAGGCGTTCCTGCGCGCGCCGGAGGAGATGCTCGAGCGCTTCGCCTTCGACCGGGCCGCCGCGGAGCGAAGCGGCGAGCTAGCGGCGCGGCTCACGTTCGACCTGACCGAGGAGCTCGGCTACCGCTACCCCGACTTCTCGGACCGCGAGGAGCCGGCGATCTTCCAGCTCGCAGCGCGATCTGCCGCATCGCGCTCGACGAAGCGACGCTACGCCGCTGCCTCACTAACCGTTCGCGCGCGTGCGCGCGCACGCCTCGAGGACGAGCTCGCGCTCATCGACGAGCTCGGGCTCGCGGGGTTCTTCCTCCTCCACCACGAGGTGCTCGAGCTCGCGCGCGAGTGCGCGCTCGAGGTGCGCGGGCCTGGCTCCCCGCGTCGCTTTCTCCCGCCGGGCCGCGGGCGCGGAAGCTCGGTCGGCTCGATCGTCTGCTACCTCACGGGGCTCTCGCACGTCGACCCGGTCTCGAACGAGCTCTCGCTCGGGCGCTTCCTCAACCGCGAGCTCGCGTCGGTTCCGGACATCGACCTGGACTTCCCGCGCGACATCCGCGAGAAGCTCATCGTCCGTGTGACCGAGCGCTACGGGCGCGAGCATGCGGCGCTCGTCGCGAGCTTCGCGACCTACCGCTCGCGCGGCGCGATCCGCGATGTCGGCAAGGCGCTCGGGCTCCCGTTCGCCGAGCTCGAGCGGCTCGCGCGAACCTCCGACGGCTGGAACGCGCGCAACGTCGCAGGGGAAGTCGAGGCGCTGCCCGGCAAGCGCGACTCCAAACGCTGGCGCGCCTTCGCCTGGCTCACCGGCGAGATCGCGGGTCTCCCGCGGCACGTCTCGCAGCACCCGGGCGGGATGATCGTGTCGTCGCGGCCGCTCGTCGAGATCGTCCCTGTGCAGCCCGCGGCCATGGCCGGCCGGCAGCTGTGCCAGTGGGACAAGGACTCGTGCTCGGACGCGGGCTTCCTCAAGATCGACCTGCTCGGGCTGGGGATGCTCTCCGCGGTCGAGGACTGCGTCGAGCAGATCGCGCGCACGCGGAACGAGGTGATCGACCTCTCGCGGATCCCGTTCGACGACCCCGAGGTCTTCGACGAGATCAAGCGCGCGGACACCGTCGGCGCGTTCCAGATCGAGAGCCGCGCGCAGATGCAGAGCCTGCTGCGTACGAAGCCCGAGAACCTCGACGACCTCACCGTCCAGGTCGCTCTCGTCCGCCCGGGCCCGATCCAGGGGAAGGCCGTGCACCCGTACATCGACGCGCGCGAGAGGCTGCGCGACAACCCGTCCTACGTCTGGCCGGTCGACCACGAGCTCCTGCGCGAGCCGCTGCGCTCGACCTTCGGCGTCGTCGTCTTCCAGGACCAGGTGCTCGAGGTCGCGATCGCGCTCGCCGGCTTCACGGTCGGCGAGGCCGAGGGCCTGCGACGGGCGATGAGCCGGAAGCGGAGTCACGACGCGCTCGAGGCCTACCGCGATCGCTTCGTCGCCGGAGCAGGGGAAAAGGGCGTCGACGCGGAGGTCGCGGACGCGGTCTTCGACAAGCTCGTCGGCTTCTCGGGCTTCGGGTTCCCGAAGGCGCACGCGGCCGCGTTCGGGCTCCTCGCGTACCAGTCGCAGTGGCTCCGGCGGCACCACCCGGCCGAGTTCCTCTGCGCGCTCCTGAATGCACAGCCGATGGGCTTCTACCCGCCCGCGACGCTCGTGCGCGACGCGCAGCGGCGCGGGGTGGAGGTGCTCTCTCCGGACGTGAACGTGAGCGATGCGAGGTGTGTGATCGAGCAACCCAAAACCGGGGTCAGGCTTCAGCCTGACCCCGCTCTTAAGGTTCGCATCGGGATCTCCTACGTCTCGTCCGTGGGCACGGACGAAGCCGAGGCGCTCGTCGCCGAGCGCGAGCAGAAAGGCCCGTTCCGCGACATCGGTGACCTCGCCCGCAGAGTGCCGCTCTCCCGCGACGGGCTCGAGGCACTCATCAAGGGCGGCGCCTGCGACGGCTTCGGGCGCAAGCGACGCGATCTCCTCTGGGAGCTCGGCCTCGTGCTCCGTCCGCAGTCGGTCCCGGGAACGAAAGGCGAGGCGAAGCAGCTCCCGCTCTCGCTCGATCCGACGATCGAGACGCCCGAGCTCAGAGACCTGACGCGCTGGGAGCGCATGCTCGCGGACTACCGGCACACGAACCTGTCCGTCGGCGTGCATCCGCTCGCGCTCCTGCGGCCGCACCTCCCCGAGGGAACGCTCTCGAGCGCCGAGCTCGTCGAGCAGCCGCATCGCAGCACGGTCGCGGTAGCGGGGATGGCGATCGCGCGCCAGCGCCCATCGACCGCGAATGGGATCGTCTTCATGCTCCTCGAGGACGAGTTCGGACAAATGAACCTGATCGTCCCGCCGGGTGTCTACGAACGCCACCGCGCGGTCGTGCGCGCCGAGCCGCTCGTCCTCGCACGCGGCCGCTACGAGCAGATCAAGGAGAACCGGAACGTGCTCGTGTCCGAGATCGAGTCTCTCGGCCGCCTCGCCCGCGAGGTCGCGGAGAGCGACGCCGTCTGGGAGTCACTGCCGCGCGCGCACCATTTCGGCCACCGCTAAGCGCCTGCACGTTGCATGAATGTGAACGCCTGTCGTATAGGCTGAAACTTGGCCGTGGCTGGAGTGACCTTCGACGGAGTGGGCAAGGTCTATCCCGACGGAACCAAGGCTGTGTCGGGGATGGATCTCGAGATCCAGGACGGCGAGTTCATGGTCCTGGTCGGCCCGTCCGGATGCGGCAAGACCACGGCGCTCCGCATGGTCGCCGGGCTCGAGGACATCAGCGAGGGCGTAGTGCAGATCGGCGACCGCGTCGTCAACCACGTGCCCGCACGCGACCGCGACATCGCGATGGTGTTCCAGAGCTACGCGCTCTACCCGCACCTGACCGTCTACGACAACATCGCTTTCGGGCTACGCCTCCGCAAGGCGCCGAAGGAAGAGATCGACAAGCGCGTCCGCGAGGCCGCGCACATCCTCGGTCTCGAAGCGTTCCTCGACCGCAAGCCGCGCGCGCTCTCCGGCGGGCAGCGTCAGCGAGTGGCGATGGGACGCGCGATCGTGCGCCAGCCGGCCGCCTACCTGATGGACGAGCCGCTCTCGAACCTCGACGCGAAGCTCCGCGTCCACATGCGCGCGGAGATCGCCGGCCTCCAGAGCGACCTCGGCGTGACCACGATCTACGTCACCCACGACCAGGTCGAGGCGATGACGATGGGCGACCGCGTCGCCGTCATGCGTAAGGGCGAGCTTCAGCAGGTCGCGCCGCCGCAGGAGCTGTACGAGCGGCCGGTGAACCTCTTCGTCGGCGGCTTCATCGGCTCGCCGGCGATGAACCTCGTCGAAGGCACGATCGAGCGGACGAACGGCAAGCTCGTGGTGAAGGTCGGCGAGCACCATCTCGGAGTGACCGATGAGCTGATCGCGTACCGGCCCGCGCTCGAGGAGTACGTCGGCCGCAAGCTCGTCGTCGGCGTCCGCCCGGAGAACCTCGAGGACGCGGCGCTCGAGCCCGACCACCCGGACGACCAGCGGCTGCGCGGCGTGGTCGTCCTCCGCGAGCCGCTCGGCTCCGAGATCGTCGCGCACTTCACCGTGAGCGCGCCGCCGCGCTCTGACCGAGGACGTGCGCGACCTCGCACGCGACGTCGGGCAGGAGACAACGGTCCAGGCGGCGGCCGAGGAGGCGGGCGAGACGGTCATGGTCGGACGCTTCGGCCCGCGCTCGCGCATCAAGAACGGCGAGACGGTGGACGTCGCAGTGGAGACGGGAGCAATGCACTTCTTCGATCTCGAGACCGGTCTCGGCATCTACGGCCGAGCCGGCTCAGCTGGAACCGAGAGAGAGACAAACGACGGGGAAGGAGCTCAAGGATGAGAAACCGATGGCTCGCATTCGCGCTGCTGGTCGGCGCCCTTGCGTTCGTGGCCGCCGGGTGTGGCGGCGACGACGACGGCGGTGGCGCGGAGGGCAGTGAAGACGTGAGCGGCACGATCTCGATCATGGCGACCTGGGGCGGCGCGGAGCAGGAGTCGTTCGAGGCCGTGGTCGCCGGCTTCAACGAGCTGTATCCGAACGTGACCGTGAACTACACCTCCGCAGGAAACAACCTCGGTCCGCAGCTCTCCACGGCGGTCTCAGGTGGTAGCCCGCCGGATCTTGCGGCCGTCGCCCAGCCCGGCCTGATGGCGGACTTCGCCGAGTCGGGCGCTCTCCAGTCGATGGACGACCTCCGCGAGACGATCATCGAGAGCTTCGGCGAGTCCGTCGCGGACGTCGGAGCCATCGACGGGGTGCAGTACGGGCTCATGTTCAAGGGTGCCAACAAGTCGACCGTCTGGTACAACGTCGCGGCCTTCGAGGAGGCGGGCATCGAAGTGCCGGAGAGCTGGGAGGACCTCGCAACGGCACGCGACACGCTTCAGTCGGCAGGCATCACGCCGTACTCGGTGGGCGTCGACGCAGGGTGGCCGATCACCGACCTCTTCGAGAACGTCTACCTCCGCAGCGCGGGGCCCGAGATGTACGACCAGCTGTCGAGGCACGAGATCCCCTGGACCGACCAGTCGGTGAAGGACGCGCTCACGCTCATGCAGGACGTCGTGGGTGAGTCCGACTACATGGCCGGCGGGACCGAGGGGGCTCTCCAGACGGCGTTCGACCAGGCCGCCACCAATGTCTTCCGCGACCCGCCGGAAGGCGCGATGCTCCACCTCGGCGACTTCGCTCCGGGTGTCGCGGACACGACGCTCGAGGCGGGGACGGGCTTCAACGTGTTCGACTTCCCGGCGATCGAAGGCTCGGCGCCGGCGGTGATGGGCGGCGGCGATCTCTTCATCAAGTTCGCCGACAACCCGGCCACGAATGCGTTCCTCGAGTACCTGACGACGGCGGACGCGGCCGAGATCTGGGCGACGCGGGGAGGCTTCTCATCGCCGAACAAGGACCTCGACGTCAGCGTCTACCCGGACGAGCTCACGCAGACGACGGCGGGCGCGTTGGCCGAGGCGGAGACGTTCCGCTTCGACATGTCGGATCTCCAGCCCGCGGCGTTCGGCGGGACGCCGGGACAGGGGCTCTGGAAGCACCTGACCGACTTCGTCGCGAACCCGGACAACATCGACTCGATCACGGAGGCGATGGAGACCGACGCGGCGAAGGCGTTCGGCGGGTAGGCGAATCGGCTAACGGGTCGACCCGTGAGCGAGTCGGCAGCGACGGCGGAAGCCCCGGCAGCGGGGCTTCCGCCCGACAGCGGGAAGGGCAGCCTCTGGGCGCGGTACGGCGTCACGGCCATCTTCCTCGGTCCGGCGCTCATCCTCCTCGCCGTCTGGATCGTCTACCCGACGCTCCGCACGATCTACCGGAGCTTCTTCGACCGCAGCGGTGACGAGTTCATCGGGGTCGACAACTACGAGACCCTCTTCAGGGACGACACGCTCCTCACTGCGATCCAGAACAACTTCCTCTGGCTCCTGATCGTGCCCGCGTTCGTCACGGCGATCGGGCTCGTCTTCGCCGTGCTCCTCGAGCGGGTGCGCTTCGCGACCGGGCTTCAAGGTCGCGGTGTTCATGCCGATGGCGATCTCGCTCTTCGCCGCGGGCGTGATCTGGCGGTTCATGTACGAGAAGGATCCCGACCAGGGCACGATCAACGCCGGGATCGCGGTCGTGCGCGACGCCGTCGCGCCCTCCGGGGTGCTGGAGCGCGCGCTCCCCTCGACCGACGCGATCGAGGGCAGTGCCAACAGCGGCCTCGTGCTCCAGACGCCGCTCGCTCCCGGAGGCGTCGCGCGGCTCGGGCTCACCGGCATCCGCACGGACGACGTGCCCGACGGAGCCGAGCAGGCGGTCGTGCCGGAGGCGCTCTCGGGAGGCATCACCGGGGTCGTCTGGAGAGACTTCACGCCGGGCGGCGGGACAGCGGGCACGGTCGACGAGGGAGAGCTCGGCCTTCCCGGCCTCACGATCGAGCTCCGGAACGAGAGCGGCGGCGTGTTCGAGACCGCGACGGCCGAGGCCGACGGCACGTTCGCGTTCGAGGAGGTCCCCGACGGGCTCGTATCTCGCGGCGGTCGGCTGCCGACTCGTTCGCCGAGCCCTATGCGGGAGTGTCCTGGCTCGGAGAGGGCCTGATCCTGCCCTCGGTGATGATCGCCTACATCTGGGTGTGGGCGGGCTTCGCGATGGTGGTGATCGCCGCCGGGCTCGCGGCAATTCCGCGTGATCTCCTGGAGGCGGCTCGTACGGACGGGGCGAACGAGCTCCAGGTCTTTCGGCGCGTCACGATCCCTCTTCTCGCGCCCGTGCTGACGGTCGTCTTCATCACGATGCTGATCTACGTCCTCAAGGTGTTCGACATCGTGATCTCGGTCGCGCCGGGGTCGGTGCAGGACGACGCCAACGTCATCGCCCTCGCCATGTGGCGCACGTCGTTCGGCGGCGTGAACGACCATGGTCTCGGCGCCGCAATCGCAGTCTTCCTCTTCCTGCTCGTCATCCCGATCCTGGCGATCAACATCCGCCGGTTCCGGAGGGAGGTGTAGTGCCGTGACGACCGCCGAGCTCGAGGCTCCGCGCGCCGGCGTCGACGAGTCCGTCGCGACGCGGATCGTCCGTGTCCTGGGTAAGGCGCCCGTCTATCTGGTGCTCACCTTCCTCGGCCTGCTCTGGCTGGTCCCGACGCTTGGGCTCTTCTTCACCTCGTTGCTCGATCCCGCGGTGATCGGCAGTGCGGGATGGTGGGAAATCTTCACCGAGCCGAGCATCGGGACGCTGGAGAACTACCGCAACATCTTCGACAACAACGCCATCACGTCGGCGGTTTGGACCACCCTGTGGATCTCCATCGGCGCGACGATCCTCCCGATCTTCTTCGCCTCCATGGCGGCGTATGCATTCGCCTGGCTCGAATTCCCGGGGCGCGACTGGCTGTTCCTCGTCGTCGTCGCGCTGCTCGTCGTCCCGATCCAGATGGCGCTGATCCCGATCTTCTCGCTCTACAACGACCTCGGGCTCTTCGACACGATCGCCGGGCTCGTCCTCTTCCACACGGCGTTCGGGCTGCCGTTCGCGATCTTCCTGCTGCGGAACTTCTTCATCGGGATCCCGCGCGACCTGCTCGAAGCCGCGAGGATCGACGGCGCGTCCGAGATCCGCATCTTCATGCGGCTCATCCTCCCGCTCGGGCTGCCGGCGATCGCGTCGCTCGCGATCTTCCAGTTCCTGTGGGTGTGGAACGACCTGCTCGTCGCGCTGACGTTCGCGCGCGAGACGCAGCCGATCACGGTCGCGATCTTCTCGCAGATGCGCCAGTTCAGCGGGAACATCGATCTCATCGCACCGGCGGCGTTCGTCTCGCTCGCGATCCCCCTCATCGTGTTCTTCGCCTTCCAGCGCTACTTCGTGCAGGGACTGCTCGCCGGCTCGGTGAAGAGTAGGGGCGAGGCTTGCCTCGCCCTCGCGGCTAGTCGGACTGGAGCAGGCGTCGCATCGTGAACGCGGTCTCGACGAGCGCGAGGTGCGTGAACGCCTGCGGGAAGTTGCCGACGAGGCGCCCGCTCTCCGGGTCGTACTCCTCCGACACGAGCCCGAGGTCGTTGCGGAGCGCGAGCAGCCGCTCGAAGAGCTCGAGCGCGTCGTCGTTCCGCCCTTGGCGCGCGAGCACGGCGACGAGCCAGAACGAGCAGGGGAGGAAGACGCCCTCGCCAGGCGGCAGCCCGTCGACGTCCGACGTTCTCGTCGTCCGCGCGATAGCGCTCGACGAAGCCGTCGCGCATGAGCCCGCGCTCGATCGCCGCGACCGTTCCCAGCATCCGCTCGTCCTTCGCCGGCAGGAAGCCGACGAGCGGGATCATGAGCACGCTCGCGTCGAGCCGGTCGGAGCCGTAGAACTGGACGAACGACCCGAGCTCCTCGTTGTATCCGTTCGCGAGCACGTCCTCCTTGATCTCGTCCCTGATCGCCCGCCAGCGCTCGACCGGGCCCTCGCGGCCCAGCTTCTCGATCGCCTTCACGGCCCGATCGAACGCGACCCACGCCATGACCTTCGAGTGCGTGAAGTGCCGCCGCGGCCCGCGCACCTCCCAGATCCCCTCGTCCGGCTCGTGCCAGGCGGTCTCGAGCCACTCGAACACCTTGGCCGATACCGACCAGGCGTCGTCGGAGGCCTCGAGGCCCTTCGCGCGCGCGAGGTACAGGGCGTCCACGATCTCGCCGTAGACGTCGAGCTGGAGCTGGTCCGACGCGCCGTTCCCGATCCGGACCGGGCTGGAGCCCTCGTAGCCTGAGAGCCACGGAAGCTCGACCTCGGTGAGCCGGCGCTCACCGGCGACTCCGTAGATGATCTGGATGTCCGTGGGTGAGCCCCCCGCCGCGCGAAGGAGCCAGTTCCGCCACTCCCTCGCCTCCTCGAGGTATCCCGCGCGGAGAAAGGCGAGGAGCGTCAGCGTCGCGTCTCGGAGCCAGCAGTAGCGGTAGTCCCAGTTGCGTACGCCACCGAGCGCCTCCGGGAGCGAGGTCGTCGCCGCGGCCACGATGCCGCCGGTCGGTGCGTACGTCAGCGCCTTCAAGGTCAGGAGCGACCGCAGGACGGCGTCGCGCCAGCGTCCGTCCATCTTGCACGCGCTCGCCCACTCGGTCCAGTACTCCTCGGTGTCGGCGAGCGCCTCTTCGGCGTCGACGGGCTCCGGAAGCTCCTCGTGTGAAGGGAACCAGGTGAGGACGAACGGCACGCGATCGCCCTCGTCGACGGTGAACTCCGCGTAGGTGCGGAGGTCCCGGCCCTCGAGCTCGATCGGTGTCCGCAGCGTGACCGCATCCGGGCCGGCGATGCCGACGAGCGTCCCTTCGACGTTTCGAACCCAGGGGACGATCGAGCCGTAGTCGAACCGGAGCGTGAGCTCCATGCTCATGTCGACGCTGCCGCGGACGCCCTCGACGATCCGGACGATGTCGGGCGCAACGCCGCGGGGCGGCATGAAGTCGATCAGCCGCACGGCACCGGTGTCCGTCTCGAGGTCGGTCTCGAGCACGAGCGTGTCTCCCCGATAGCGCCGTCCGGGGGAGTGGAACTCGCCCTGTGGCTGGATCGACCAGCGGCCGTTCTCCGCCGTCCCGAGCAACGCGGCGAAGATCGCGCCCGAGTCGAAGCGCGGGACGCACATCCAGTCGATGGAGCCGTGGCGGTCGACGAGCGCGACGGTCTGGAGGTCGCCGATGAGGCCGTAGTCCTCGATGCGCGCCGCCACGCCTCAGTCCTCGCTCTCGAGGAAGCCTGCGTAGCGGCGGAAACGCTTGCCGGCGGCGGAGTCGAAGGCGCTGCGGTACTCGGCGGCGGTCGCGTCGTCCTCGAGCGTGGCCGCGTACGCCTCGCGCAGGTCGTAGAGGCGCTCGCCGATCGTGTCGACGACGAGCTGGTAGTCGCCGTAGCGCTCCTCGGTCTCGTCGCGCTCGGCTTGCGTCCAGGCAGTGTCCGCCTCCTCGGCCTCCTCGAGCAGGACCGCTTCGTCGGTCGCGAAGAGGTCGAGCTGGCGCTGGACGAGGTCGCGAAAGCGGCTCCGGCGGAGGATCACACGAGCTCCTCGTAGAGGTCGAGGTGCGCTTTGGCGGACGCTTCCCACGTCAGCTCCTCACGGGCGGCTTCGGCGCCTCGGCGGGCGGCTGCGAGCGCGTCAGGATCGTCGACGAGCGTCTGCAGCGCGAGCGCCATCCCGCCGGCGTCGCCGGGCTCCACGACGGCTCCCGCTCCGTAGCGGCCGACGATCTCGCCGAGGCCGCCGATGTCGTAGACGATCGCCGGGAGGCCGGCGCCGAGCGCTCGCAGGAGCGCGCCCGAGACGTCGATCTCCGCGCGGTAGGGGAAGATCGCGACCGTCGCCTCCGAGATCGCGCGGCGGATCTCGGAGTCGGGCAGGAAGCCGAGGCGCCACTCGGCGCGCTCGCCCGCGGCCTTCATGAGGCCGTCGAGCGGGACGCGCGGGTCGCCGGCGACGAGCAGCTTGACGCCGTCGGTGCGCAGCACGGCCTCGACGGCGTCCTCCGTTCCCTTGTACGGGCGGATGAGGCCGAGGGCGAGCGCCGTGCGCCCGTCGTCGGCGCGGTTGACCTCCGAGCGGAACGCCGGATGCGGGATCACGCGGATCCTCTCCTCCGGCAGCCCGAAGCGCGCGAGGGTCTCGCGGCCGCGCTGCGAGTGCACGACGACGCGGTCGCAGCGGTCGAAGAGCGAGCGCCAGAGTCCGGTCTTGGAGGCCGTTCGTCGCGGGATGATGTCGTGCGCCGTGAAGACGACCGGCGCGCGCGGCCGGAAGAGCCAGCGGTCGGCCTCGGCCGCGCCGAACCACTGCATGTGCAGCACGTCCGGCTTGAGCGTTGCGAGGCGGGCCATGCCGAGCGGGTGCTCGAGCGCCTTCACGGCGAGTCGCAGCCTGGTGCCGCGGAGGCGCGAGGAGACGGGGTAGAACCACTCGCGCGCCGCGTATCCCTTGGCGGGCGCGACCGAGCCGAAGCGAAAGCGCGAGGTGACGAGCTCGACGTCCGCACCTGCGCCGCCGAGGGCGGCGGCGAGGCACCGGTCATACGGCGGCGTGTACGCGGGCGGGTCGGCGATGACGACGCGCATCGGGCCGTACGTTAGGTGCCCGTCTGCGACGGCGGCGCTTGCCTGGCTGCGCGGAGCGTCCCTGTGGACGAATTGGTGCGCAATTGTCAAACACACAGGGTCAGACCCTGTAAAGACGACCGACGCTCTCGAGCCGGATCAAGCCACTAGACGGTGCTCGGCGGGACAGGTGGTGTGGAACGATTGGCACACACTTGTCGCGGGTTCGGGGTCGGAGCTCGGGCGTCTCCGGACGTGTCAGGAACGGATTGGCCACGTCGTTTCCCGCCAGCTCGTCGTTCCGCCGCCGTCAGAATCCCGCGCGTGACGTTCGAGGAGGCCCGCGCGCAGTTTCCCGTGCTCGAGAAGCTCGCGTACCTCCAGGCCGGGAGCTGCGGGCCGCTGGCTCGGGCGACGAGCGACGCGATGCGCGTCGAGGAGGAGCGTGACCTCGCCGAGGGCCGATCCGGAAAGGCGTACATCGACCGCGTGCTCGCGCTCCGCGCCGAGCTCCGCGACGCGATGGCGCATCTCGTCGGCGCAACCCCCGAGCAGGTCGCGCTCACGGCCTCGACCACAGACGGCTGCAACGTCGTCCTCGCAGGGCTCGATCTCGGGCCCGAGGACGAGGTGATCACGACCACCGACGAGCACTTCGGCCTCATCGGCCCGCTGCACGCGTCGAGCGCCCGCGTCGTCGTCGCGCCGCCTGATCCGGACGCCATCGTCGCCGCGATCACTCCACGCACGCGCCTCCTTGCGCTCTCACACGTGCTGTGGACGACCGGACAGATCCTGCCCGTGCACGAGCTGCGCGAGCGAACCGGGATCCCCGTCCTCGTCGACGGCGCGCAGTCCGTCGGCGCGATACCGGTCGACGCACGCGGCCTCGACTTCCTCACGATCTCCGGCCAGAAGTGGCTCTGCGGCCCGGAGTCGACGGGCGCGCTCGTGGTCGCCGAGCCAGAGCGGCTCCGGATCGCCCGGCCGAGCTACTTCGCGCAGAAGCGATACGAGCCGGACGGATCCTTCGAGCCGTGGCCGGGCGCACGGCGCTTCGACCCGAACTGGGTTCCGGTCGCGTTCATGTCGGGCCTCCTCGCGGCGCTCGGCTGCCGGCCGGAGTGGGGGTTCGAGCGAGCGCGCGAGACGGCCGAACGCCTCCGCTCGCTCCTCCGAGACGCAGGTGAGGACGTCGTGACCCCGGCCGAGCGCGCGACCCTCGTCTCCTGGCGCCCCGCAACCGAGGAGACGACGGCCGTCGTCCAGCGCCTGTACGAAGCCGGCGTCGTCGTGCGAGACCTCCCGGGAACCGGGCTCGTTCGCGCATCCGTCGGCTGGTGGACGAGCGAGGACGACCTGACCCGTCTGGTCGCCGCTCTCGAGCGGGTTTGAAGCCTCGCGGTGCGAGGAACGCACCCCGGCATGAGCGAGCCCGGCCTCGACCTGCACGAGTGGGAGAGCATGTGGGCGTCGGTCGCGGAGGACCGCGACGACGACCCGGACGCCGCCCTGTCGCAGTTCGCCGACATCGTCGCGCGCATGCTCCGGTCGCGCGGCTACGACGTCGACGACCCGGTCGAGGCGAGCGGGGACGAGCCAGAGATCGTCACGACCTACCGGTCCGCGCGCGAAACGGCTGAGCGAGCCGGGCTCGGACAGGCGTCACGCGCCGAGGTGGACGACGCGATCGCCGACCTCGAGGACATCTTCGACACGCTCGTCGAGCAACGCCCCTAGCCCGCGTCTTCGGGGCGCGGGCGCGATAGGGTCGCGCCATGTGCTTCGACTCCGACTCCGTGCCGCCCATCCCGCGGATCACGGGCGCGGCCGTCTCACACGAGGACGTCGTGCTCGAGGCGGCGGACGGGAATCGCATCCAGGCCTTCGTCGCCACTCCCGAGGAGACCGGGGACGCGGCCTGCGTCGTCATCCTCCCCGACGTGCGCGGTCTCTACCGCTTCTACGAGGAGCTCGCGCTGCGCTTCGCGGAGCGAGGCCACCCGGCGATCGCGATCGACTACTTCGGGCGTACCGCAGGCCTCGGGAAGCGCGAGGACGACTGGGAGTACATGCCGCACGTCGACCAGACGACCGTCGAGGGCATCCAGGCCGACGTCGGCGCCGCGGTCGCACACGTCCGCGAAAAGGGCTGTACCGCCATCGTGACCGTCGGCTTCTGCTTCGGCGGCCGCCACTCGTGGCTCGCGACGGCCGAGGACCACGGGCTCGCCGGTGCCGTCGGCTTCTACGGGCGTCCCGGCGAGGGACGCGACGGCAAGCCGGGCCCAACAGATCGCGCGGCTGAGCTCCGGGGCCCGATCCTCGCGCTGATGGGCGGGAACGACCAGGGAATCCCCGTCGAGCAGGTCGACGCCTTCGAGGCCGCGCTCGACCTCGCGGGCGTCGAGAACGAGATCCACGTCTACCCGGGCGCGCCGCACAGCTTCTTCGACCGCAAGCAGGAGGAGTTCGCGGACGCATCCGAGGACGCGTGGAACCGCGTGCTCGAGTTTCTCGAGCGCGTCGGCTGAGCCGCAAGCCCACCTCAGTCGATGTGCATGGTTGGTGTCGAGAGCAGCTCCTTCAGCGCGTGCCCAAGGCTCCCGGCTGTCGCATCCGAGCCCAGCCGGACCACATGGCCCTCGTCACTGCCCCAACCACCACCCCGGAAGCGCTTGTACCGCTTGAGCTCCCAGCCATCGGCATCAAGGCCTGCGCCGGCGAGTCTGGCGTTCCGTTCGAAGGTCGCGCGATCCTTGACACCAACCGTGTCGAGAATCTCTCGTTCCCAGGCAGCTCGGATCTCGTCCGACGCGTGAGGCGCGTCCAGCCAGACTGCCTCGGCAGCGGCCACGACCGCAGCGCCCAGCTCCTCGTCAGCCGCTGTGTCGGGAATGACGTAGCACGGCGGCTTGTCGATCCACGCTTGGGCGTCGGCGGAGGAGATCACGACGAACGTTCGCCCACGCCGGTAGACGTGTATGTGTCGATGCTCTCTCGGCGGGCGCGCGCGGCGTCGTCGAAGCCGTTCGAGCACTACGCCGCGTCGGCGGCGGTCCGCAGCCCGAGCTCGCCGGCGATCGGCTGCATCGCGGCCACCACGTTCGCGATGTGCTCGTCGAGCTCGAGCCCGAGAAGCTCAGCGCCCTCGTACACCTCGTCGCGATGCACGCCCGCCGCGAACGACGGCTGCTTGAGCTTCTTCTTCACGGACTTCGGCTCGAGCCCCTCCAGGCCGGTCGGGCGCACGAGCCCGCAGGCGTGGACGAACCCCGAGAGCTCGTCGCACGCGAACAGGACCTTCTTCAGCTGCGTGTCGCGCGGCATCGCGAGGTGCTCCGCGTGCGAGAGCACGGCCTCGATCAGCTCCTCGGGATAGCCCTCCTCGCGGAGGATCGGCGCGCCGTCCTGCGGGTGCTTGTCCAGCGTGGGGTGGATCTCGTAGTCGAAGTCGTGGAGGAGCGCGGTCGCGCGCCAGAAGTCCTCGTCCTCGCCGTACATCTGCGCGTAGTGCCCGACCGACGCCTCCACTGCGAGCGCATGGCGCAGAAGCGCCTCGCTCTTCGTGTAGCGCGTGAGCGTCTCCCACGCTTGCTCACGGTTCGGCCGCACGGGCCAGTACGATAGCCGCCGCCGTTGGAGCTCTCGCATCGTCAGTCGACCGTAGCCCCCTACGGAACCTGGTCGTCACCCATTACCGCCGAGATGGTCGCGCAGGGAGGCACGCGCCTCAGCGGCGCCTGGATCGACGACGGCACCGTTTGGTTCCTCGAGGGACGGCCGTCCGAGAACGGCCGCGTCGTGCTCATGAAGAGGGCGCCCGGCGAGGAGCCGGTGGACGCGGTACCCGCCGACTTCAACGTCCGGACGACGGTGCACGAGTACGGCGGCGGCGCGTTCACGATCCATCGCGGCACCGTCTTCTGCTCGCGCTTCGAGGACCAACGCCTCTACCGCATCGACCCGGAAGGCGAGTCGGTCGCGATCACGCCCGAGCACGAGGGAAGGACGCGCCGCTACGCCGACGGCCGTGTGACGCCGGACGGCCGCCTCTGGATCGGTGTCCGCGAGCGCCATGAGGGCGACTCGGCGGACCAGGTCGTGAACGAGCTCGTCGTCATCCCGACCGATGGTTCGGCCGAGCCGCGCACGATCGCGGGCGGCCGCGACTTCTACTCGAGCCCGCGCATCTCTCCGGACGGCACGAAGCTCGCGTTCCTCGCGTGGGATCTCCCCTGGATGCCGTGGGACGGCTGCGAGCTCTTCGTCGCCGAGCTGCGCGAAGACGGCTCCCTCGGCGAGCCGGAGCACCTCGCCGGCCGCGACGGCGACGAGTCCATCTGGCAGCCGGAGTGGAGCAGAGCCGGCGAGCTGGTCTTCGCGAGCGACCGCAGCGGCTGGTGGAACCTGGAGCGGATCCGAGACGGCCAGCGCGACGTGCTGCACGCCGCCGAGGCCGAGTTCGGCTACCCGGCATGGGTCTTCGGGACGCGTTCGTACGCGTTTCTCGGCGACAGCCGCATCTTCACCTCGTACGAGCGCGACGGCCGAACGCACTTCAGCGTCCTCGATCCCGAGACGGGCGACCTCGAGCCGGTGGACGTGCCGCACGACGCGTTGTGGAGCGGTCCGTTCGTGGCAGCTGAGGTCCGTACGGCGGTGTACATCGCGGGCTCGGCGACGACGCCGAACCAGGTCGTGGTCCTCGACCTCTCCACGGGCGACTCCGAGGTGATCCGCTCGAGTGCGAACGTCCCCGTCGGCATCGAGCACTTCTCCGTTCCGCGCGCGATCGAGTTTCCGACCGAACGCGGCCTGACCGCGCACGCGCTCGTCTACGAGCCGACCAACCCGGACTTCGAAGCGCCCGAGGGCGAGCAGCCGCCGCTCATCGTCATGAGCCACGGCGGCCCCACGGGCGCGACGACTCCGATCTTCAGCCTCGCGATGCAGTTCTGGACGAGCCGTGGCTTCGCGGTCGTGGACGTGAACTACGGCGGCTCGACCGGGTACGGGCGCGCGTACCGGGAGCGGCTGAACGGCGAGTGGGGAGTGGTCGACCTCGAGGACTGCGTGAACGCGGCGAAGTATCTCGTCGAGCGCGGCGAGGCGGACGGCTCGCGGCTGCTCATCACGGGCGGCAGCGCGGGCGGCTACACGACGATCTGCGCGCTCACGTTCACGGACGACTTCGCGGCCGGCGCGACCTATTTCGGCATCTCCGACCTCGAGCGCTTCGAGACCGGGGACGGCCACAAGTTCGAGCGCATGTACAACCACACGCTGATCGGCCCCTACCCGGAGGACGCCGAGGTGTACCGCGCGCGCAGCCCGATCAACTTCGTCGAGCGGATCTCGACGCCGATGCTCGTGCTCCAGGGCGCCGACGACGAGGTCGTTCCGGCGGCGCAGTCGGAGCTCATCGTGGAGGCGCTTCGCGAGCGGGGGATCCCGCACGCCTACCTCCTCTTCGCGGGCGAGGGGCACGGCTTTCGCAGGGCGGAGAGCGCCATCGCCGCGCTTCAGGCAGAGCTGTCCTTCTATGCCCAGATCCTCGGCTTCGAGCCGGGAGACGAGACCCCCAAGCTTGCCATCGAGCACCTCGCCTGAGGCTGCCGTCGACCGGGTCGCCGGGCTCGCCCGGCTCGCCGACTACGATTCCCGCGCCATGCAGTCCTTCGTCATCGAAGGAGGCCGCGCGCTGAGCGGCACGGTGCGCGCAGCTGGGAACAAGAATGCGGCGCTGCCGGTCCTTGCCGCGAGCATCCTCGCGTCCGAGGAGGTGCGCCTCTCGAACGTGCCGCGGATCCGCGACGTCGAGACGATGGTGCAGCTGCTCGTCAGTCTCGGAGCGGACGCGGAGTGGACCGGCCCGAACGAGGTGCGCGTCGACGGTCGCGGCGTCGAGAAGACGCAGCTCGACCGTGACCTCGCTCGCGAGATACGCGCCTCGTTCCTCCTCGCCGGGCCGCTGCTGACGCGCTTCGGCCACGTGACGGTGCCGCCGCCCGGCGGCGACGTCATCGGGCGGCGGCGACTCGACACGCACGTCCACGCGTTCACCGCACTCGGCGCGGAGTTCGAGGTGAACGGTGCCTATGAGCTCTCGGCAAACGGACTGCGCGGCACGCGCATGTACCTCGACGAGGCGTCGGTGATGGGAACGGAGAACGCGATCATGGCCGCTGTCTTGGCCGAGGGCGAGACGATCCTCGGCAACGCTGCGTGCGAGCCGCACATCCAGGACCTCTGCCGGTTCCTCGGCGCCCTCGGCGCTCAGATCGAGGGGATCGGCTCGAACGTCCTCCGCATCAAGGGCGTCCAGGAGCTCAGCGGGGGAGAGCACCGGATCGGTCCCGACCACATCGAGGTCGCGAGCTTCGTCGGGCTCGGGGCTGCGACTGGTGGCGAGGTCGTGGTCGAGGACGTGCAGCCCGACGACCTGATCTCGATCGTCCCGGCTTTCCGGAAGCTCGGGATCGAGCTCGAGGTCACGGACTCGTCGGTTCGGGTGCCGGCCGGCCAGGATCTGCACATCGACGACGATCTCGGCGGGCAGATCCCGAAGATCGAGAGCGGAATCTGGCCCGCGTTCCCGACCGACCTCACTTCGATCGCGATCACGGTCGCGACCCAGGCGAGGGGGACGATCCTCATCTTCGAGAAGATGTTCGAGGACCGGCTGTTCTTCGTCAGCAAGCTCGTCTCGATGGGCGCGCAGGGTCATCCTCTGCGACCCGCATCGCGTGGTCGTGACGGGGCCTGCGCGGCTGTACGGCCAGCGACTCGAGAGCCCGGACATCCGCGCGGGGATGGCGCTGGTGATCGCCGCGCTGTGCGCCGAGGGCAAGTCTTCGATCGGCAACATCGGCCAGATCGACCGCGGCTACGAACGCATCGACGAGCGGCTGCGCGAGCTCGGCGCTTCCATCGAGCGGGCCGAGCTGTGACCAAGGAAGGCGCCGCGCTCGTCTCCCTCGGCGGCGGCGGAGCGAGCAGCGTCGCGACGGGTGCGGCAGTGCTCGACCACCTCCTGCTCCAGCTCGCCGAGGCGGGCGGCTTCGAGCTGCGGCTCGAGGTTGCGCCGGACGAGCCCGAGAGCGAGGTCGACGCTGCGGGCGCAGCCGTGGGCGAGGCGCTGGCTCCGTTGCTGGCAGCGGGTCGCGGGATGGGCATCGTCGCCGCCGACGAGGCGCTGGCGATGGTCGTCATCGAGCAGTCGGGAAAGCCGCTGGTGGCCTCGAACGCGGATCTCACGTCGACGAAGGCAGGCGGGCTCCGCACCGATCTCGCTGCGGCGTTCCTCAACGGCCTCGCCGAGTCGGCGGGGCTGACGATTCACGTGCGGCTGTTCGAGGGCGAGGATTCGGGACACGTGCTCGAGGCGATCTTCAAGGCGCTCGGCGTCGCGCTGGCGCAGGCGTGCTCTCCAAGTGCGAGTGAGAGGAGCTGAGGTGGCGGAGAAGCAGGTCATCACCACCGACCGCGCGCCGGGGCCGTTCCAGGGCGCGCCGTACAACCAGGCGATCCGCGTCGGCGACCTCGTCTTCGTCGCGGGCCAGCTCGGCATCGAGCTCGAGACCGGGGAGCTCGCCGGCGGGTCGGTCGAGGAGCAGACCGAGCAGATCATGCGGAACCTCGGCGCGATTCTCGAGGCTGCGGGGAGCGGGCTCGACAAGCTCGTCAAGACGACGGTCTTCCTCCTCGACCTCGCCGACTTCAACGGCATGAACGCGGTCTACGCGCGCCACGTCGGCGACCGGCCGCCCGCGCGCTCGACGATCGGGATCTCGCAGCTCCCGAGCGGCGCGCGCGTCGAGATCGAAGCGATCGCGCACGTCTAAGGGCGCACGGCGTCGGGTCGGAGGCGCGCGCGCGGATGGCGACCCGCGGTCCGGCGACGTCGGATCGGATGCGCGCGCGGCCGGCGACGCGCCGGCCCGGCGATTCGACGCTTTCCGACGAGACGGCGGGCCGGCGAATTTCGACGTTTCTCGACGAAGCCGCCAACCACCCGCGACACCTTCCTCGATAGCCTGACATCAGGGACACGGGAGTGCCCCTGGGGGAGGTTGGGGCGCGTTTCGGCTCTGGCGTGACCGGATCGCTCAGAATGGATCCATGCGGGCCGAGACGGTCATCGCGAGCCACGGGAACACCGATTTCGACGCGTTCGCGGCGATGCTTGCCGCGCGGCGGCTGTACGCGGGCGCGGTCGTCGCCGTCGGCGCGCTCAACCGGAACGTGCGCGACTTCTACCGCCTCCACGCGGAGGAGCTGGAGGGTGTGGTCGAGGCGGGGCGGCTCGAGCTCGACGCGATCCGCCGCCTCGTCGTCGTCGAGGCCGCGAGCGCGTCGCGCCTAGGCGAGCTGGAGCCCGTCGCGCTCGACCCTCAGGTCGAGAAGGCGCTCTTCGACCACCACGGCGAGTCCGAGCTCCCCGAGTGGGTCGACGAGACCAATGCCGTGCTCTCGACCGATGGAGCTCTGACGACGACCCTTGTCGGCATCCTCGCCGAGCGCGAGATCGAGCCGACCTCGCTCGAGGCGACGACGTTCGCGCTCGGGATCCACGAGGACACCGGATCGCTCACCTACGCGACGACGACGCAGCGCGACGTCGACGCGCTCGCGTGGTGCCTCCGCCACGGCGCGCGCCAGGATCTCGTCGCCGCGTACCTGCACACGCCGCTCGCCGCCGCAGAGCGCGACCTTCTCCAGCACCTGATGGAGTCGCTCGAGCCCATCCATGTCGCGGGCGAGGAGCTCCTGCTGGCAGCGGTGCGCTGGCCGGAGTACGTGGACGGCGTCTCGAATCTCGCCCACAAGATCGTCGACCTCACCGACGCCCGTGCGCTCGTGCTCCTCGTGGAGATGGACAGCCGCGTGTTCGTGGTCGTACGGAGCAGGACCGACGCAGTCGACGCCTCGCACATTGCCGAGACGCTCGGAGGCGGCGGGCACGCTCAGGCCGCGTCCGCGATCGGCCGCGCCGGTCTCGAGCAGACGCGCTCCCTCGTCCTCGCGCAGCTCGAGCGCGCCGGCCGGGAGCCGAGGCGCGCGCAAGACGTCATGTCCACGCCGCCGCGCGCCGTCGAGCCGGGGGAGAGCGTTCGCGCGGCCATGGCCCTCTGTCAGCGGCACGGCCAGAGCGGGGTCTTCGTCGTCGAGGGCGACGCCCTCGTCGGCAGCGTGAGCCGCGAGGATCTCGACAAGGCGATCGGCCACGGCCTCGCCCACGCGCCGGTGCGCGGGATCATGAGCGGTCACGCAGTCACCGCCGCCGAGGACGCGACGCTGCCCGAGCTGCAGGCGCTCGTCACCTCGGCGGAGGACGGTCGCGTCGCCATCGTCCGAGAGCGCGAGCTCGTGGGAGTCGTCGCCCGCGCCGACCTTCTCCGCGCCCTCGAAGGCATCGAGCCGGCGGCCCACGACGAGGGCGAGAGCCTCGCGACCGAGCTCACCCGCCTCGAGCACCTCCGGCCGCTCTTCGAGGCGGTGGCTGCGCTCGGTGACCGTGCGGAGGGGATCTACCTCGTCGGCGGCACCGTGCGCGACATCCTCCTCGGCGAGGACAACTTCGACGTCGACATCGCGGTGGAAGGCGACGCGATCGAGTTCGCGCGGGCTCTGGCCGAGGCGCTCGGCGGGCGCATGACGCCGCACCGCAAGTTCGGTACCGCGGTCGTCCAGTACGGGGAGAACGGCCGCGTCGACGTCGTGACCACGCGCACGGAGTTCTACGACGCGCCCGGTGCGCTTCCGACGGTCGAGCGGGCCGGCCTCCGCGAAGACCTCTTCCGCCGCGACTTCACGATCAACGCGATGGCCGTGTCGCTGAAGGCCGCCGACTTCGGCCGCCTCGCGGACCCGTTCGGCGGCCGCGCCGACCTCGGCGCGCGCGTCCTCCGCGTCCTCCACCCGCTGTCGTTCATCGACGACCCGACCCGGATCTTTCGCGGGATCCGCTACGAGGCGCGCTACGGGCTGCGCCTCGAGGAGCATTCCGCGCGACTCGCGCGCGGCTGCATCGAGATGGGGCTCGTCGGCGATCTTTCCTCCGCGCGGCTGCGCGACGAGCTCCACGCGCTGCTCGAGGATCCGGGCGCCGCCGGCGGCATCGTGAGGCTCGGCGAGCTCGGCGCCGACCGCGCGGTGCATCCCCACCTCCGCGGGGACGAGGCCGCGGCGGCCCTGTTCGAGCGGGCCGTGTCTCTTCGAGACGAGCTCGGCGTGGACGTGCCCTCCTGGCGTATCGGGCTCGCCGTGCTCGGACGCGAGATGGCCTCCGACGAGGCCTACGGCTGGCTTGCGCGCCTGAAGGTCCGGCGCCGCGATGTCGAGCAGATCGCCGGCGCGATCGCCGTCGCGCCGCGCATGCTCGAGCGCCTGCGCACGGAGGACCTCGACCCGGCCGAGATCGTGGCCGTTGCGGACGCGTTCGCGCCCGACGCGCCCCTGCTGGCCCTGGCCCGGGAGGACATCCCCGAGCTGCGCGACTACTTCACGCGGCTTCGCGAGGTCACGCTCGAGATCGGCGGCGCAGATCTCGCCGAGCTCGGGCTCCACGAGTCGCCGCGCGTCGGCGAGGTGCTCGCCGAGGTGCGCCGCCGCAAGCTGAACGGCCAGCTCGACGGCCGCGAGGACGAGCTCCGCGCCGCGCGCGAGCTGCTCGCCGCGCCGGTCGAGTCATGACGATCGCCGCGGCGAGCGACGTCGCCGAGCGCTACCGACGCCTCCGCGAGGAGGTGGGGGACACGGTCACCGTGGTCGTGGCCACGAAGTACGTGTCGCTCGACGACATGGCCGTTCTCGCCGATGCGGGCGTCGAGGTCGTCGGCGAGAACCGCGCCCAGGACCTCCAGGCCAAGCACGAACGGTACGGCGAGAGCTTCCGCTGGCACTTCATCGGCCATCTCCAGTCGAACAAGGTCAAGGTGATCAACCCGCTGTGCGAGCTCGTCCATTCGCTTTCTTCCGAATCTGCCGCGAAGCACCTGTCCGTTCCGGCTCTTCTCGAGATGAATCTCTCCGGCGAGACATCGAAGTCCGGTGTGGCGCCCGACGAGATCGCCGGCTACGTCGAGCGCTGCCCGCTCATCCGCGGCCTCATGACGATGCCGCCGCTGGCGACAGACCCCGAGGAGTCGCGCCCGTACTTCCGTCGCCTGCGCGAGCTCGCGGAGCAGCACGGCCTCGCCGAGCTGAGCATGGGCACGTCGCAGGACTACCGCGTCGCGGTGGAGGAGGGGGCGACCTACGTGCGCGTGGGAGCGGCGCTCTTCGAACCCTGACCTGTAACCACAGACACCGCGGCCGCGAAGCGGACGCCTTTAGGGCTCTTCGCGCGACCAGGATCCGCCCTTGCGGATCCTGGTCTTGCGCACTCCGAGCGCCGAAGCACCGCGTTAGACTCGCTGCGGTATGGGTTTTTCCGATCTCTGGAGCCGTACCCTCGTGTACTTCGGGATCGCCGAGGACGAGGAGTGGGACGACCAGAGCTACCAGACGAACGAGCAGCTCGAGGAGAGCTATCGCCGGCGCGATCGCCAGAACGTTCGGCGTTTGCCGAACGCGGTCGAGGAGGACGACTGGACCGCCGACGAGGCTGCCGCGTCCCGCTCCCGCCGCCGTCAGGAGGCTCGCGAGGAGCGGCCCGCCCGTCTCCGAAGCGTGGACCCCGGCCCGCCCGCGAAGGTGCACCTCGTCGTCCCACGGAGCTTCAACGACGCGCAGCAGATCGCCGACCGCTTCAAGGCCCAGGTTCCCGTGATCCTCAACCTCCAGGGCGCCGACACCGACCTCTCGAAGCGGCTCATCGACTTCGCGAGCGGCCTCACGTACGCCCTCGACGGAAGCATGCAGCGCGTCGCCGACAAGGTCTTCCTCCTGACTCCGCGGAACGTCGAGCTCTCCGCCGAAGAGCGCGCCCGCGCTCTCGAGCGCGGCGGCTTCTACAACCAGGCGTAGGAAACACCTGCCACAAGGCGAACGAGGCCCCGATGGGCGTTCTCGCCACCACGGGTGTGCTTGCCGACGCGGAGACGTCGCTCCAGTCGTTCGTGAGGGTCTTCGCGGGGATCTACATCCTGATGATCCTCGCGTGGGTGCTCCTCTCCTGGGTTCGGCTCCCGTACTCCAGGGTGACCGCAGCTGTGCAAGAGTTCCTGGACGACGTCGTTCGCCCGTACCTACGCCTGTTCCGGTGGCTCCCGCCGCTCGGGCCGTTCAACCTGGCCCCGATCGTCGCGGTCTTCGCGCTGCTCATCGCCGCCGAGCTCGTCAGCAACCTGATCGGCGCAGTTCTCTAGAGGGAGGTCCCATGCCGCTTACGCCAGTCGAGATCAGACATTTGGAGCTTCACCGCGCATGGCTGCGTGGGTACAGCAAGACGGACGTCGACCGCCTTCTGAACGAGGTCGCTGACAGCTTCGAGGAGGTGTGGCGCGAGCGCGCCGACCTCGCCGACCGCCTGGACGAGCTCGAGACGGAGGCGTCGAAGCACCGCGAGCTCGAGACGCTCCTGCGCTCCACGCTCGTGTCCGCCGAGCGGGCCGCGCACGAGATGAAGGAGCAGGCTCGGCGCGAGTCGGACCTGATCGTCCAGGAGGCACACGCCGAAGGGCGGAGGGTCACGCGCGAGATGGCCGCGGAGAAGCAGCGTCTCGAGGAGGAGGTGCGGAAGATCCGCGCGCTCCTGCGTACGGCGCTCGAGTCGCTGACGGAAGAGCCCAAGACGCGCGCGCCCGAGACGGCGGCGCCTCCGGCACAGCAGGGACAGCCGGAACCGCAGCCGGAGCGGGTCGACGAGGCGCTCGACGCGGGCATTCGCAAGGTCGCGGGCTAGAACAGACCGAGCGCGGTTATCCTTGGGCCCGTGAGCGGCCCGAGCACCCGTCTGCGCCTCCGCGTGAGCCCGGGAGCTGCGCGCTCCCATGTCGTCGGACGCCACGGCGATGCTTGGAAGGTGCGCATCGGCGCTCCACCGGAGAACGGCAAGGCCAACGAGGCGCTCGTGGAGCTGCTCGCGGAGACGCTCGACGTCCCGCGCTCGAGCATCGAGATCGCCGGCGGCCACGCGTCGCGCGACAAGACGATCGTCGTTCGAGGGCTGAGCGAAGCCGAGGTCGAGGCCAGGCTGGCGTCGTTCGCGGGAGCCGTTGCGTGACGCTCGACGTCGATCGGTTCCGGAGTGAGCTCGAGACCGAGCGCGCGCGGCTTGCATCGGCGATCGACACCGTCAATCACAAAGGCTCGCTCGACGAGGAGACCGGCGATCTCTCGTCCGGCCCCGGCGACCACCTCGGCGACCACGGGACCGACACGTTCATGCGTGAGCTCGACAACGGGCTCGAGGAGAACGCGGAGCACCTCATCCAGGAGATCGACGCGGCGCTCGAGCGGATCGCGAACGGCACCTACGGGACCTGCGCCGCCTGCGGGCGGCCGATCGCCGAGGAGCGGCTCGACGCGCTGCCCTACGCGAAGCTCTGCATCGACGACGCACGAAGGCTGGCGTCATGAAGCGCCCGTTCCTGGGGCGAGCGTCGTCAGGCGGCGGCGGAGCCGGCAGAGCCACATCGAGCTTGGGCCCGGCGAGAGCCGGCGCCGGCCAGGGGCGGGCGTGAGCGAGCCCGCGCGCGAGTACCCGCAGGTGGACGTCCGGGTCGGCTCGACGGCGAACGCGCTGCGGCCGATCTCGGCCGCCGAGCGCTCCCTGGCAGCCGGGCCGGCGCAGTGGCTCGCCCTGCTCGCTGTCGCCGGCGCCGCGGTCTTCGCCGACCAGCTGACGAAGCAGATCATCGGGCGCACGCTCGCCGTCGGGGAGAGCGTCGACATCCTCGGCCCGTTCTCGATCCACCACGTCGAGAACTCCGGGATCGCATTCGGCTTCTTCTCGAGCCGGACGACCGTCGTCATCGCGATCACCGCGGTCGCGGTCGCGTGGATGGTGTGGTTCTTCGCGCGCTCGGGGCGGCGGCACCCGGTACTCCCGGTCGGCCTCGGGCTCGTGCTCGGCGGCAGCATCGCCAACCTCGTCGACCGGATCCGGCTCGGCCGCGTCACCGACTTCCTCGACTTCGACGCCTGGCCCGCGTTCAACCTCGCGGACACGTTCATCGTCGTCGGCGTCGCCGTGCTCTTCGGCACTCTCGTCCTCGCCGACCGCTCCGGGCGGATGCACGGCCAGCGCGATGGCGACGCTGCGCTTCAGCGTCGTTGAGTCAGAGGCCGGCGAGCGTCTGGACAAGGCGCTCGCGGCTCGGCACGAGATCGGGACGCGTACGCTCGCCGAGCGCCTGCTGAGCGACGGCGCGGTCCGGGTCGACGGCGACGTGAGGCAGAAGAGCCATCGCCTCGAGGAGGGCGCGCTCGTCGAGGTCGAGCTGCCCGAGCAGGCGGTGGCCGCCGTTCTCGCAGCGGAGCCCGTTACCGTGCCGCTCCGATACGAGGACGACCACCTCCTCGTGCTCGACAAGCCCGCCGGTCTCGTGATGCACCCAGGGGCGGGGGAGGGCAGCGGGACGCTCGCGGGCCAGCTCCTGACTCTCGGAGCCGCCGGCGGACCGAATCCGGCCAGGCCCGGGATCGTGCACCGGCTCGACCGCGACACCTCCGGGCTGCTCGTCGTCGCCCGCTCCGAGGACGTGCATGCCGCCCTGCAGGAGGCGATACGTCGCCGCGAGGTCGAGCGGCGCTACCTCGCGCTCGTCCGCGGGCGCCCGCGTTCGCGCGCCGGCCGCATCGACGCGCCGATCGGGCGCGACCGCCGATACCCGACGAAGCGCTCGCTCGACACCGACGAGCCGCGCGAGGCGGTCACGCACTTCGAGGTCCGCGAGCTGCTTCCGGAGCACGCGCTCCTCGACGTGAGGCTCGAGACCGGCCGCACACACCAGATCCGCGTCCACCTCGCGGCGATCGACCTCCCCGTCAGCGGTGACCCGCAGTACGGCGTGAAGGGCGACCTCGGCCTCCAGCGGCAGTTTCTACACGCCTACCGGTTGCAGTTCGTACACCCGGTGACGGGCGAGGAGGTCGACGTCGAGTCGCCGCTCCCGCCCGACCTCGAGGCTGCGCTCGACCGGGCGCAGTGATGCTCAGCTGATCACGGGGCTCGGGAGCCGTGCGGCGACGATGCTCCCGGCCGCCTCGGCGCTCGCCGGGTGGTGCGTCAGCGTCGCGACGAACACGTCGCGATCGAGCGCGACGAGGTCGAGATCGGTGACCGCCCGCACGGTCGCGGTCCTCGGCACATCGCGAACGAGGGCGATCTCGCCGAAAGCATCACCTGGGCCCCGGGTTCGGATCGGCCGCCCGTCGATCTCGACCCGCGCCGTCCCCTCGCGGATGATGTAGAAGCGATCACCGCGATCACCTTGTTCGAACACCGGCGAGCCCTGCTCGATGGCAACGCTCGTGAGGGCCTTGGCCAGTCGCTCGATCTCGGGAACCGGCAGTGGCGCGAAGATCGGCACTGCCCGCAACAGGCTGATCTCCGCCTCGGCCGCTGCCGAGGCAGCGTCGATCGCCACCAGCGGACGCCATAGCGGTACGAGGACGACCGGCAGGATCAGCCCGGCCGCCACCAGCGCGCCACGCTCTCCCAGGATGGACACGAAAAGTGGCGCGAGGAGCGAGCCGATCCCCATCGAGAGCACGACGAGAGCCTCGAACGCGCCGAAGACGCGACCGAGCACCGCATCCGGCGAGGCGCGCTGCAGCAGCGTGATGCCGCTGACGTCGACGAGCGTATTTCCGACGCCGACGAGCAACAGCAGGACGATCACAAGGGCGGTCTCGGACACAGCCCCAATCGCTGCGAGAGGAAGCCCCCACAGCAACAGCCCGATCCCGAAATAACCGGCCAACCGCTCTCTCCCGGCGAAGCCCGCCGCGAGTAGCACGCCGAGGACAGCACCGACCCCCACCATCCCGTCGAGCAGTCCGACGCCGGCCGTGCCGAGGTCGAGCACCTCGATCGCGAGGACGACCACCAGGACGTTGAACATCCCGGCCACGAGCGTCTGGACCGAGAAGAGGCCGATGACGACGCGCAGGCCCGGCTCTGCAACGATCGTCTGCCAGCCGGCGAGCAAGGTGCGCAGCCGATCGTCGTGCACCTCGCGCGAGGGCTCGCCGGTGGCTCCGATACGCGCGACGAGGACGACCGCGACCAGTAGGAGTCCGGCAGTTACCCCGAACACCGTGGCCACGTCCGTCAATGCAAGGAGCAGGGCACCCAAGGCTGGACCGAGGAAGAGCCCGACGCTCTCGACCCCGCTCGCAAGCACGTTCGACGCCGTGAGCTCCGCGGGTGACGATACGAGTGACGGCGTCATCGCAGCCTGCGCCGAGCGAAAGAGCGGTTCTGCGACCGCGACGACGACGGCCAGAACGTAGACCGCTGCGGGCGCCGCGTCGACTGCGACGAGCGCCGTCATCGCGGCCAGCAGCGCAAATCTCACGAGATCCGAGCCGATCATCACCAGCCGTCGCGATCTACGGTCGGCAAGAACGCTCAGCCATGGAGCGAGCACCGCCGCGGCGGTCAGCCGAGCGAACAGGACGATCCCGACCGCCGCCGCCCCGCCCGCCTCGAACGCGTAAACCGCCACGGCGATCGCCGAAGCGCGGCTCGCGAGATTGGACGCCGCCCAGGCCAGGATCAACCGGCGGAGGTCTCGGTTCCGGCCGACGCTCCCGAACAGTTGGATCGGCTCGCCCAGCCGCCGTGAGGAGCTCACTGCGCGAGCATGTCACCCGACCTTGCGCCAGGCTAGAGGCCAGATGTGAAAGCGGAGCGACCGCGCGCGGCCGCGCTTCAGGTCCTCTGCACTTCGGCGCGCCAAGCCTTAGGCGCGATCTGACGCCACAAGCGAATCCTCACTCGGGGATTACGGTCTTGCGCACAACGAGTGCCGGGAGGGAAGATCGTGCCGGTTCATCGCGTCATGTAGACGACCGGCGTGATCGTGCGCCGAACGACGAATGGGAGGAGCACACCATGTCCGATGACGAGCGCGACCGGAAGCGCAAGGAGCATGAGGACGGGCCAGACGTCGAGGCGCACAGCTACACGATCGACGATCCCACCGACGACGATCCCGAGAAGAAGCGCAAGCGCAAGGAGCACGAAGACCAAGACGACGAGTTCGCACGCAAGCGCAAGTAGCACGAGTCCTGCCGCCCAGCGTCGAGAGCACATACGACGCAGCTAGTCGCGGTCTCGCACGTCCGCACCTAGGCCCCCGAAACCCGACACTTGAGCTCGGCGCGGCTCCTCGCGGAGATCACCGGCACCTGGCGTTTTTTCGTGCAGCAGACGCGCTCTAGCTAGACTCTTTGCCGTCCACGTTCCTACCACCCGGCGAATCAGCCGAGGCGGGGGTGCCGTCGCTGTGAGCGCGGTTCCGCCCGGCCCGCCGGAGCACGAGCAATCAACCAGAGAAAGGGGCTGATCCTGTGTCAGTCGTAACCATGCGGGAGCTGCTGGAGGCCGGCGTGCACTTCGGCCATCAGACGCGCCGCTGGAACCCGAAGATGCGCCGCTACATCTTCGCCGAGCGCGGCGGCATCTACATCATCGATCTCACGAAGACCCTCGAGCTGCTCGAGGAGGCGCACGACTTCGCGCGGAACATCGCCGAGCGGCGCGGCACCGTGCTCTTCGTCGGCACGAAGAAGCAGGCGCAGGACGCCGTGCAGGATCACGCGGGCCGCGTCGGCATGCCCTTCGTGTCGAACCGCTGGCTCGGCGGCCTGCTCACGAACTGGCGCACGATCTCCGAGCGCATCGGCTACCTGCACGACCTCCGCCGCCTCAAGACCGAGGGCCAGCTCGAGCTGCTGCCCTCCAAGGAGCGCATCGCGCTCGAGGCGGAGCTCGAGAAGCTGGAGGCCAACCTCGGCGGCGTCGCCGACATGAAGCGCCAGCCGGACGCGGTCTTCGTCATCGACCTGAAGAAGGAGCAGCTCGCCGTGCGCGAGGCGCGGCGCCTCGGCATCCCGATCATCGGGCTCGTCGACACGAACGCCGACCCCGACGAGGTCGACTTCGTGATCCCCGGGAACGACGACGCGATCCGCGCGTCGAACCTCGTCACGAAGGTCGTCGCGGACGGGATCGAGGCGGGCAAGGCGAAGGTCCAACCCCAGGAGTTCGCGGCGTACGTCGAGGAGGCAGCGCCGGAGCCGGCCGAGGCGGCGGCCCCTGTCGAGCCCGCTGAGTCGGCGGAGAACGGAAGCCGGCAGGAGGACGCGGACGCTGTCCCAGTCGCCGCTGCGGCGGCCGAGCCGCAGCCGCGCGGCGAAGCCGCGCAACCTGAGGGTGATTCACAGTGACGACGACGATCAGCGCATCCCTCGTCAAGGAGCTCCGTGACCAGACCGGCGCGGGGATGATGGCCTGCAAGCAGGCGCTCCAGGAGACCGGCGGCGACCTCGAGGCCGCCCGCACGCTGCTGCGCGAGCGTGGCCTCGCCTCCGCCGGCAAGCGCGCCGGGCGCGAGACCACCGAGGGCATGGTCGGCTACGTCCTCGACGGCCAGCTCGGGACGATGCTCGGCATCGGCTGCGAGACCGAGCCGGTGTCCAACAACGAGGAGTTCCAGAACTGGGGCGTGAGCGTTCTCCGGGCGGTTCACGAGGAGGGGCTCGACGCAGTCGAGCGCTTCGAGCAAGAGCGCCTGGAGCTCATCGCCAAGCTGGGCGAGAACGTCGTCATCGCCGGTGTCGCGCGCTTCGAGGCCCCGGAGGGCAACGTTCTCGGCGCCTACACGCATCCTCCCGCGAACAAGATCGGCGTCCTCGTCGAGCTCACCGGCGGAACACCCGAGCTCGCCCGTCAGATCGCGATGCACATCTCGTTCGCAGCACCGGAGTGGACGACGCGCGAAGAGGTTCCCGCCGAGATCGTGGAGAAGGAGCGCTCGATCTTCCTGAACACGGAAGAGGTTCAGTCGAAGCCCGAGGCCGCGCGTGAGAAGATCGTGGACGGAATGCTCGGGAAGCGCTTCTACGCGGCGACGCCGGGCGGCGTCCTCGCCGACCAGGCGTGGATCCACGACTCCGGCAAGACCGTCGCGCAGGCGCTCGACGAGGCCGGCGCGTCGGTCGCGCGCTTCGCCCGGATCTCGGTCGCAGGCTCTTGAGCGTCCGGGCCGAAGAGGCGACCGGGGCCGTCGCGCGCGGGACCGCGGCGCCATTCCATCGCGTCCTCCTGAAGCTCTCCGGCGAGGCGCTGCTCGGAGGACGCGAGTACGGCATCGACCCGGGCACCGTCGAGGCGATCGGGCGCGAGATCTACGCCGTGCACGAGGCGGGCACCGAGGTCGCGATCGTCGTGGGCGCCGGGAACATCTACCGGGGGATGGCGGCCGCGGCCGAGGGCATGGACCGGGCGACGGCGGATTACGCGGGCATGCTCGCGACGCTGCTCAATGCGCTCACGCTCCAGGACGCGCTCGAGAGAGCGGGCGTCGATACCCGTGTCCAGTCGGCGATCGCCGTGTCCGAGGTCGCCGAGCCGTACATCCGCCGCCGTGCGATTCGGCACCTCGAGAAGGGCCGCGTCGTGATCTTCGCAGCCGGAACCGGCAATCCGTTCTTCACGACCGACACAGCGGCCGCGCTCCGCGCGCTCGAGATCGGCGCGCAGGCGATCTTCATGGCCAAGAACTCCGTCGAAGGCGTGTACGACAGCGATCCGCGCGAGAACCCCGATGCGAAGTTCCTCCCGGAGCTGACGCACCTGGAGGCGATCGAGCGCGGCCTGCAGGTCATGGACACGACAGCGCTCTCGCTGTGCATGGACAACCGGCTCCCGATCTACGTCTTCGAGCTCACGGAAGGGAACATCAGTCGCGTGGCCGCCGGCGAGCGCGTCGGCACGATCATCTCGACCAAGTAGGAGGGCGAAGTGGCTCCGATCGAGGACTTCCTCGCAGATGCGAAGCGGCGCATGGACAGGTCGATCGAGGCGACGCATCACGAGTTCAACTCCGTTCGCACCGGGCGTGCGTCCCCGGCGCTCCTCGACCGCATCCAGATCGACTACTACGGCACGCCGACGCCACTCCAGCAGCTGGCCTCGATCGGTGCCCCGGAGGCGCGGCTCCTGACCGTCCAGCCCTTCGATCCGGGCTCGTTCAAGGCGATCGAGCGGGCGATCCAGGAGTCCGATCTCGGACTCACGCCCTCGAACGACGGCAAGATCATCCGCCTGCCGATCCCGCAGCTCACCGAGGAGCGGCGGAAGGAGCTCGTCAAGGTCGTTCGCCGCGTCGCGGAGGACGGCAAGGTCGCGATCAGGAACGTGCGCCGCGACGTCATCCACGACCTCCGCGAGCTGGTGACGAACGGCGACGTCGGCGACGACGAGGAGCGCCGCGCGGAGCAGCAGGTGCAGAAGATCACCGACGAGCACACGAAGTCGATCGACGACCTCCTGAAGGTCAAGGAGTCGGAGATCATGGAGGTTTGACCCGCTGCGCGGATCAAACCTCTAGAGAGGCCCGCCATGGCACTGGTGGAGCCCGCCAGCTCCCCTAACCACAGTCCGGGCGAAGCCCGGAGTGTGGCAATCATCATGGACGGCAGCGGCCGCTGGGCAGCTGCGCGGGGCCTGCCCGTTGCCGAGGGCCATCGCGAGGGTGCACGTGCGCTCCGGCGGACCGTCGAGGCGGCCATCGACCTCGGCATCGGGTCGCTCGCGGTCTACGCGTTCTCGACGGAGAACTGGGCCCGCCCGCCGGACGAGGTCGAGTCCATTCTCGAGCTCATGGACGAGACCATCGACCGCGAGCTCCCAGACCTGGCGCGCCAGGGCGTGCGCACCCGCTTCTTCGGCCGCCGCGACCGCGTGCCCGTTGCGCTGCGGGAGAAGATGGCTCGACTCGAGGTCGAGACGGCAAGCCACGAGCGCCTGCAGCTCTGGATCGCGTTCGACTACGGCGGCCGCGCCGAGCTCGTGGAGGCGACGCGCCGGATCGTCGAGGACGGCCTCGATCCGGACGACATCTCGGAGGAGGCGCTCGCCGCGCGACTCTTCGCGCCGGAGCTCCCCGACCCCGATCTCGTCATCCGCACTTCCGGCGAGCTCCGCGTCTCGAACTTCCTGCTCTGGCAGTCCGCCTACGCCGAGTTCGTCTTCACGGAGACGCTCTGGCCCGACTTCGACGCCGCCGCGCTCCGCGCCGCGCTCGACGACTACGCCCGCCGTGGACGCCGATTCGGCGCCAGGTGAGAGCCTCGACGCCGGAGTCTGGCGTCAGCTGGAACCCAGGCGCCCGGCGATGAGCAGCCTCGTCTCGCGGCTCCTCGTCGCGGTCGTCGGGCTGCCGCTCGTCATCGGCGTCGTGTACCTCGGCGGCTGGTGGCTCTTCGGGCTCGCGCTCGTCGGTGGGCTGATCGCCCTCCACGAGCTGTACGTGATGGCGCGTGAGCTCCGCCCGCTCGTCCTCGCCGGATACGTCGGCTACGCGCTCACGCTGCTCGGGCTCCAGCTCGGCGACCTGCCGTGGATGCTTGGCGGGCTGCTGATCACGCTCGTTCCTCGTCTTCGTCCTCTACGGCCTCTCGGACATCCGCACCTCGGCGACGACGACGTTCGGGGTGACCCTGCTCGGGGTCGTCTGGATCGGCGCGCGGGCTCGGGCTTCTGCTCCTCGTGCGCGACATCGAGACGTACGGCTTCTGGGCGGTGATCGCGATTCTCTTCACCGTCTTCGCGTCGGACACGGCCGCGTACTTCGTCGGCCGCGCGATCGGGAGGCGCAAGATGGCGCCCGCGATCTCGCCGGGTAAGACCTGGGAGGGGTTCATCGGGGGCGTTCTGGCGGGGATGGCGGCGGCGTTCCTGATCCTCTACAAGGACCGCGACGAGTTCCTCACGATCCCGGAGACGCTGCTGTTCGGAGCCGCGGTCGCCCTGGCGGGCGTGTTCGGCGACCTCTTCGAGTCGGCCGTGAAGCGCGACCTCGGGTTCAAGGACTCCGGCCGGCTGCTGGGAGGCCACGGCGGCATGCTCGACCGGCTCGACGCACTCCTCTGGGCCGGCCCGGCGGCCTACTTCGTGATCCTCGCCGTGAGCTGAATGATCCAGCCGGCGATCGCGCGACTCCTCGACGGGCACGACCTCGCTCGCGAGGAGGCGCGCGCCGTGATGGACGAGATCATGCGCGGCGAGGCGACTCCGGCACAGATCGCGGGGTTCCTCGTCGCGCTGCGGGCAAAGGGCGAGACTGTCGCTGAGATCGCGGGCTGCGCCGAGGCCATGCGCGACCACGCGGTTCCCGTGCGTCCGGAGCGCCAGGATCTCGTCGACACCTCCGGCACGGGCGGCGACGGCGCCGGCACGCTCAACATCTCGACCGCGGCCGGGATCGTGGCAGCGGCCGCGGGCGCGGCGGTGGCGAAGCATGGGAACCGGGCGGTCTCCTCGTCGTCGGGGTCCGCCGACGTCCTGGAGGCGCTCGGCTTCCGGCTCGAGATGCCGCCCGAGCGCATCGCGCGCTCGATCGACCTGCACGGGTTCGGGTTCATGTTCGCGCCGATGCACCATCCGGCGATGAAGCACGCCGCGCCGGTCCGGCGGGAGCTCGGCGTCAGGACCGTCTTCAACCTGATCGGTCCGCTGACGAATCCGGCTGGAGCGCAGGCGCAGGTGATGGGAGTCCCGTCGCCGGAGCTGGCGCGAACCATCGCGGACGTTTTCGCGCTGCTCGGAACGACGCGCGCATGGGTCGTGCACGGCTTCGGGCGTATCGACGAGCTCTCACCCGCTGGCGCGAACCTCGTGTTCGAGGTCGTCGGCGACGAGGTGCGTGAGCGCACGGTCGATCCGGGTGAGCTCGGGCTCGAGCCCTGCGAGCCGGCGGCGCTCGCGGGAGGCGAGCCGGCTGCGAATGCGGACGCAATCCGTCGCATCCTCGGCGGCGAGACGAGCGGCCGCAGCGACGCGGTTCTGCTCAACGCTGCCGCCGCCCTCGTGACCAGTGGCACGGCGTCCGACCTCCAGGAGGGCCTCGAGCTCGGGCGTGACGCGATCGCATCCGGCGCAGCGGCCGAGCGTCTCGAGCAGGCAGCGGCGTTCAGTCGAGAGGAAGCGTGATGGGGCGATTTCGCGATGCGCTGGCCGCGCCTGGTCTCCAAGGCATCGCCGAGGTCAAGCGCCGCTCGCCCTCGGCCGGGGAGCTCCGCGCGGATGCCGACCCTGCCGGACTCGCCGCGGCTTACGAGCGAGCTGGCGCCGCCGCCGTCTCGATCCTCGTCGACGCGCGCTTCGACGGCTCGTGGGACGACCTGCGGGCCGCCCGCGCATCGTCACGCATCCCACTGCTCGCCAAAGGCTTCTTCTCGACCGAGGACGACCTCCGGACCGCGCGCGAAGCGGGAGCAGACGCGGCGCTGCTCATCCTCCGCGACCTCGACGACGAGACCCTGCGTGGACTCCTCGTTGCAGCCGGCGGTCTCGGCCTCGACACGCTCGTCGAGGCGCACGACGCGGAGGAGCTCACGCGTGCCGCACGCCTGGACGCGCCCGTTATCGGGATCAACGCCCGCGATCTCGGGACGTTCGAGATCGACCGCCGAGCCCAGCTCGACCTCGTGGCGTCGGCGCCCCGCGACCGCATCGTCGTCGCCGAGAGCGGGATCGAGTCGCGCGCTCAGGGCGCAGCGGCCGAGCTGGCCGGCGCCGACGCGATCCTCATAGGCTCCGCGCTCATGCGCGCCCCCGAGCCCGCTGCGAAGCTCGAGGAGCTGCTCTCGCGCCCGCTCGTGAAGGTGTGCGGCCTGACGCGCGCGGAGGACGTGGCCGCGGCGGCGGAGGCCGGCGCAGACATGGTCGGCTTCGTCCTGGCGGAGGGAAGCCCGCGTCGCGCCGACGCCGTGCTCCCCGTTCCCGATACGGCGCTCTCGGTAGCCGTCCGCGTGGGCGAGGCCGGCGACGACGGCGCCGATCTCGTGCAGCTCTACGAGCGCGAGGAGGGGAAGGTGCGCGGCCGCGACGCCGTACTGCTCCGGAACGGGCGCGAGGTTGCCAGGGTGCTGGACCTTCCTGGAGAGAGAAGGATCCCGCCCACCTCGAGCGGGCTCAGGCGGCGGAAGGACGGATCATGCTCGCCGGCGGGCTCGGGCCGGAGAACGTCCGGGCCGCGATCGACGCGGTCCGACCATGGGCTGTCGACGCCAGCTCGGCGCTCGAGACGTCGCCGGGCGTGAAGGATCACGACCGGGTTCGCGCCTACGTGGCGGCAGCGCGGTGAGCGCAACCGACCAGGGCCTGTACGGCAGCTACGGCGGCCGCTACGTCCCCGAGACGCTGATCCCCGCGCTCGACGAGCTCGCCGCCGGTTGGGACGAAGCCCGGACGGACGCGTCCTTTCGAGCCCGACTCGACGACCTGCTGGCGCGCTACGTCGGCCGGCCCACGCCGCTCGACGAGGCGAGCCGCTTCGCGCCCGCCGGCAAGCGGATCCTGCTCAAGCGCGAAGACCTCTGCCACACGGGCGCGCACAAGATCAACAACGCGGTCGGCCAGGCGCTGCTCGCGATGCGGCTCGGCAAGCGTCGGATCGTCGCTGAGACGGGCGCCGGGCAGCACGGCGTCGCGACCGCGACAGTCTGCGCGCGCTTCGGGCTCGAGTGCGTCGTGCACATGGGCGCCGAGGACATGCGGCGCCAGGCTCCGAACGTCGAGCGGATGCGGCTGCTCGGCGCCGAGGTGCTTCCCGTGGAGTTCGGCACGCGCACGCTCAAGGAGGCGACGAGCGAGGCGATCCGGGACTGGATCACGAACGTCGAGACCACGTACTACCTCATCGGCTCGTGCGTCGGCCCGCACCCGTACCCGGCCATCGTGCGCGAGCTGCAGTCCGTGATCGGGCGCGAGGCTCGCGCGCAGATGCTCGAGCGCCTCGGACGGCTTCCTGACGCGGTCGTTGCATGCGTCGGCGGCGGATCGAATGCGATCGGGCTCTTCGCGGGCTTCCTCGACGACGAAGGAATACGGCTCATCGGCGTGGAGGCGGCCGGTGCGGCCAGCCTGTCCACGGGCCGGCCGAGCGTCCTGCACGGCTCGCGCTCGTCCGTCCTGGCGGACGCAGACGGCCAGGTTCTCGACGCGCACTCGATATCTGCCGGGCTCGACTATCCGGGAGTGGGCCCCGAGCACGCGCACCTCCGGGACTCGGGCCGCGCCGAGTACGTCACGGCGACGGACGAGGAGGCGCTCGCCGCGTTCCACCGCCTTGCCACGACCGAGGGCATCCTGCCGGCACTCGAGCCGGCGCATGCGCTCGCGCGCGCGCTCGACCTGGACGCGGAGACGATCCTCGTCGGCCTCTCCGGGCGAGGCGACAAGGACCTTGCCGAGGTGCTCGCGCATGAGGCATGAGTTCGAGCCGACGACGTTTCACGTCACCATCGGCTCGCACGAGCCCGTCCTGCGGGTCGCCGACGGCGACACCATCGCGACCTGGTGTGTCGACGCGGGCGGCTACGACCGCTCGTTCGAGCGGATCACCGAGGGCGGGAATCCGCAGACCGGTCCGTTCTACGTCGAGGGCGCCAAGCCGGGCGACACCCTCGAGGTGCGGCTCGACCGCCTCTGGCCCAACCGCGAGCGCGGGTTCACCGGGACTCTGGTGGCGCCCGGCGTCGTCGATCCCTGGTTCGCCTCCAGGCTCGCGTACGACTCCGCGCCCGAGGACGACTTCTGGACGCTCGATCTCGAGCGTGGGACTGCCCGGCTGGAAAGCCCGCCGCCGGGTCTCGAGTCGCTGCCCGAGCTTCCGCTCGAGCCGATGCTCGGCTGCTTCGGCGTCGCGCCCTCTCGCGGCCAGGCGATCTCGTGCGCGACCTCGGGTCCCCACGGAGGGAACATGGACTACCGCGGCTTCCGGGAAGGCGTCACCGTGTACTTCCCCGTCTTCGTCGAGGGCGCGCTGCTGCACGTCGGCGACGGCCACGCGCTTCAGGGCGACGGCGAGATCGTCGGCACGGGCATCGAGGTCTCATTCGACGTCGAGCTCACGGTCCGCGTTCTCGAGGGCAAGGCAATTCACTGGCCGCGCGCGGAGAACGACGAGTTCGTCATGGCCGTCGGCAACGCCCGTCCGCTCGATCAGGCGCTCCAACACGCGACGACGGAGCTCATGCGCCTGCTCGAGGACGACTTCGGCCTGTCTCATCGCGCGAGCTCGGCTCTACTCGGGCAGTGCATCCGCTACGACATCGGCAACGTCTACGACCCCGCGTACACCGTGGTCGCGAAGATCGAGAAGGCGTTCCTGCCTTCGTGAAGGCGCTCGTCGTCTACCTCATGGCGGGCCGAGAGACGCCCGACCTCGCCGCTGCGGCCGTCGCCGGGGGAGCCGACATCGTCGAGCTCGGGTTCCCGTTCTCCGACCCGCTCGCGGACGGGCCGGCCATCCGGCTCGCTGCGGAACGCGCGTTGGCGGAGGGGATGCGGACCGCTGCGTGCCTCGACTGCCTGCGCAGGACGCGCTCGCTCGTCGACGTCCCGCTCGTCCCGATGACCTACGCGGCGCTGCTCGAGGCGTACGGCTGGGAGCGGTTCGCGGCGGACGCGACCGAAGCCGGCGCGACGTCGCTCATCGTCGCCGACCTTCCTGCGGACCTGCGGCCGGAGCTCGCCCGCGTCCAGCTCGTCGCCCCGACTTCGAGCGACGAGCGCATCGAGCTCGCGGCGGAGCGGACGGACGTCTGGCTGTATCTCGTCGCGCTCACGGGCACGACCGGAGTTCGCGCCGAGCTCTCGCCCGAGCTCGCGCCCTTGGTCGAGCGCGCGCGCCGGCTCACGAACGTTCCGCTCTACGCGGGGTTTGGCATATCGACGCCCGCGCACGCGGCTGCGGCGGCCGAGCTCGCCGACGGGGTCGTGGTCGGATCGGCGGCGCTCGCCGCCGCTGAGGACGGCGCGGCGGCACTCGAGCGCTTCGTCGCCTCGCTCCGCAGCGCGCTCACCTGAGCCGGTCGGCGAGCCAGTCGGCCGCGTCGCGCCATGCGGTCGACGATGCGTCGATGTGCTCGAAGTGACCCGTCCTCGGGAGCACGCGCAGCTCACAGACATCTCCTGCGGCGGTTGCAGCAGCGGCATACGACTCCGAGATCCGCATCGAGACGAGGTCGTCGCGCTCGCCGTGCAACACGAGCTGGTCGGCACCGAGGGGGACGAGCTCCCGCGGCGACGCGAGTGCGTAGTGATCCGACGGCTCCCCGAGCAGGGCGCGCGTCGGTTCGTCCGACGGCGACGTCACAGCCGCGAGGTGGAGGTCTGCGACGCCCGCCTGGGACACGACGGCCCGCGGTACGACGCGCGGCCCCGCGCCCGGAGCGCCGGCCGGGAGCCGCGTTCGCGCGGTCGCCCAGAGCGCGAGCTGCCCGCCCGCGCTGTGCCCGACCGCGCCGACCCGTCCCAGATCGAGCGGCGCGTCGAGCTCAGCCAGCAGATCGACTCCCGCGGCGACGTCGAGAAACGTCTCCGGCCAGCCGCCGCCGTTCCCGACCCGCCGGTACTCGAGATTCCACCCTGCAAGCCCTCGCCGGACAAGGTCCTCGCAGAGCCCGGTCATCAGCGACTTGTCGTACCGAGCCCGCCAGTAGCCGCCGTGGATAACGACGACCACGGCGAACGGCCCGTCGCCGTCGGGGAGAAAAAGCTCGCCGTGCTGGCTCGCTTCCGTGCCGTAGCGGTGGAGCAATCGCGTCATGTTTCAATTCTCGCCGCCCGGTGGGGTGAGGCTTCAGCCTCACCCCGGTGTGAGATTGCCGCCGCGAACACCCAAGACCGGGGTCAGGCTGAAGCCTGACCCCCAAACCCGCGCTACGCAGCGTGAACACGAACGCGGTTAGCCTTCGCCTGTGGCGACCGGCGGCGTGAAGCGGATAGCCCTGCTCGGAGCCACGGGCTCGATCGGGCAGCAGGCACTCGAGATCGTGGACGCGCATGCGGATCTCGAGATCTGCGCCCTCGCGTCCGGCTCGCAGCCGCTCGACGACATCGCCGCCGCGCGCGGTGTGCAGCACGTCCAGGTCGGCGGCGACCTCACGGAGCTCCTCGACGCAGCCGAGCCCGACCTCGTCCTGAACGGGGTCGTCGGCTTCGCCGGCGTCGGCGCGACGCTGTGGGCGCTCGAGCGCGGCGTCACCCTCGCGCTCGCGAACAAGGAGAGCCTCGTCGCAGCCGGCAACCTCGCCGTGGCCGCCTGGCAGCGCGGTGGAGGCACCCTCATCCCCGTCGACAGCGAGCACTCTGCGCTCTTCCAGTGCCTCGAAGGCCGCGACCGGAAGACCGTCGAGTCGCTCGTGCTCACGGCGTCGGGCGGTCCGTTTCGAAACCGAGCGCTCGGGGATCTCGAATCGGTGAGCGTGGAGGAGACGCTCGACCATCCGACCTGGTCGATGGGGCCGAAGATCACGGTCGACTCTGCGACGCTCGCGAACAAGGGGCTTGAGCTGATCGAGGCGCACTTCCTGTTCGGCGTTCCGTACGAGCACATCGAGGTCGTCGTCCACCCGAGCTCGATCGTCCACGGCCTTGTTAGCTTTCGCGACGGCGCCGCGCTCGTGCACGTCGGCTATCCGGACATGCGCGTTCCGATCTCGTACGCGCTCACCTATCCGGAGCGCCGCGCGACACCGGTGCCCTCACTCGACCTCGCGCAGCCTTTGACGCTCGAGTTCGAGCCGCCGGATCCCGAGCGCTTTCCGCTGCTGCGGCTCGCGCGCGAGGCGGGGGAGAGGGGCGGGACGTACCCGTGTGCCTTCAACGCCGCGAACGAGGTCGCGGTGGCGGCGTTCCTCGAGCGGCGCATCGGCTTCCTCGAGATCGCCGCGCTCGTCGAGGACGCGCTCGCGGGAGTCGACGGCGCGGCCGCGCGCGACCTGCCCGAGCTCGTCGAGGCCGACAGGGGCGCACGCCGCCTCGTCGAAGACAGGCTGGTCGTCGCATGAGCATCGCCATCGCGATCCTCGGTCTCGCGCTGCTCATCCTCGTTCACGAGGCCGGGCACTTCTTCGCGTCCCTCGCTGTCGGCCTGCGCCCGCGGCGCTTCTACGTCGGCTTCCCGCCCGCGATCGCGAAGGTCAAGAGGAACAACATCGAGTACGGGTTCGGCGCGATCCCGCTCGGGGGCTTCGTGACGATCCCGGGCATGCACCGGCCGGTAGCGCACGACGCCGAGCGGCGCTTCGAGCGGGCGGTCGAGGCTGCCCCGGTCCTGACCGGGCCGTACGAGCGGATCAAGCGCGCGCTCGCCGCGGAGGACTGGCCCTCCACGACCGAGGCGCTCGACGACTTCGAGGAGCTCATGCGCGAGCAGAAGCTCCCGGCCGCGACGGTCGCGTCGGCCGAGAAGGGGCTCACGGAGATCCGCGACGCGCTCGGCCCCGACGCGTACTGGAAGGCGGCGACCTGGAGACGGATCGTCGCGATCGCGGCCGGCCCGGCGGCGAACATCCTGCTCGCAATCGTCCTCTTCAGCTTCCTCTTCATGACGGGCAGCGGGAAGGTGACGAACACGATCGCGGCCGTGGAGCCTGACTACCCGGCGGCCGCTGTCGGCCTGCAGGCGGGCGACCGCATCGTCGAGATCGACGGTGCGCGTATCAGCGCGTCCGACATCCCCGACGTCGTCTCGGACTCTGGAGGCAGGCCGCTCACGGTGGTGGTGATCCGCGCCGGAGAGGAAGTGATCATTGGGCCCGTTCGCCCGCGGCAGATCGACGAGGACACGTACCGCCTCGGTTTCGCGCTGCGAGGAACCGGGCTCGGGCCGGTGGAGGCGGTCGGCCGCGCCTTCGAGGTGACCGGGATCGTGACGCGCGAGATCGTGTTCGCGCTGGGACGCCTCGTCACCGGCGAGGGCCGCGAGAACGTCTCGAGCCCGATCGGGATCACGCGCGCGTCCTCGGACGCGGTCGAGCGCGGGGCGGAGAACTACCTGTGGGTGCTCGGGCTCATCTCGCTCTCGCTCGCGCTGCTGAACCTCTTGCCGCTGCTCCCGCTCGACGGCGGCCATATCGTCTTCTCGCTCATCGAGGGCGCCCGCGGGCGGATTCTCAAGCGCGAGGTCTACGAGCGGGTCTCGGTGGTCGGGCTCGCCTTGGTCTTACTTCTCTTCTTCGTCGGGCTCTCGAACGACATCGGCAGTCTCTCGTAGGACGAGGGCGAGGCTGGCCTCGCCCCTACACTTGAGCCGTGGCCAGCGAGGTCGGGATTCGCGTAGGGAACGTGCCCGTGGGCGGCGGCGCGCCCGTCGCCGTGCAGTCGATGACGCTGACCAAGACGCACGACGTCGCCGCCACCACCGCCCAGATCGCGGCCCTCGCGTCGGCCGGCTGCGAGATCGTCCGCGTCGCCGTCCCGAAGAACGAGGACGCGGCCGCGCTGCCGCTCATCGTCAAGCTCTCGCCGCTGCCCGTCATCGCGGACATCCACTTCAACGCCTCGCTAGCGCTGAAGGCGATCGACGCCGGCGTCGCGGCGGTGCGCATCAACCCCGGGAACATCGGCGGGCCGGACAAGGTAGAGCAAGTTGTGACAGCCGCAAAGCGCGCCGGTGTCCCGATGCGGATCGGAGCGAACTCGGGCTCGCTCCCGAAGCACTTGAGCGAGCTCGCGCAGCAGGATCAGGCCGAAGCCCTCGTCGAGGCGGCGCTCGAGGAGGTCGAGCTCCTCGAGAGGCTCGACTACCGCGACTTCAAGATCTCGGTCAAGGCCACGCACGTGCCGACGATGATCCGCGCGTACCGGATGCTCGCGGCAAAGGTCCCGTACCCGCTCCACCTGGGCGTCACCGAGGCGGGGACGGAGTTCGCGGGCGCGATCAAGAGCGCGGTCGGAATCGGCTCGCTGCTCGCGGACGGGATCGGGGACACGCTTCGCGTCTCGCTCACGGCCGATCCGGTGAAGGAGGTCGAAGTCGCGTGGGAGATCCTCAAGGCACTCGGCTTGCGCGAGCGCGGCCCGGTCATGATCGCGTGCCCTTCCTGCGGTCGGGACAACGTCGGCGTCGAGAACCTCGCTCGCGTGGTCGAGGCGCGGCTGCGGGAGTACCCGCAGGCGTTCGAGGTCGCGGTCATGGGCTGCGCGGTGAACGGGCCGGGGGAGGCGGGCGACGCGGACTTCGGCATCGCCGGGGGACGCGACGTCGGCTTCATCTACGCGCACGGCCGCGTCCTGCGGAAAGTGTCCTCCGAGACGTTGATCGACGAGCTCTTCCACGAGATCGACCGCTGGCTCGAGGACGGCATGCAGCGCCCGAAGCGCCTCAAGATGGCGAAGCCCGCCGCGCTCGCGATGGCCGAAGCCTCGATGATCCCGATGGAGTAGGGGCGAGGCTTGCCTCGCCCTCGTGCTGCGCGGCATGAGGAACTTCTCACCCCTGCCTAGGGCTCAACTCATTACGGTGAGCGAGGGTGGGCGGGTCCGAACGCGACGCTTTCGCATGCGAAGAGGAGGCCCGACATGAAACCGCGACACTTCCTGGTAGCCGTCACCGTGCTTGCAGTCGCCGCCGTCGTCAGCGTCCCCGGGGCGTTCGGTGAGACGCGCAAGTGCGTCGGGACGCTCAACGGGGGCACGACGAAGCTCGACAACATCAAGGTTCCGCGCGGCGCGACCTGCACGCTCTCGGGCGTCCGCCTCAAGGGGAACATCAAGGTCGGCGTCGACGCGACCCTGATCGCGACGAACGTGAAGGTGAACGGGAACATCCAGGGCAAGGAGGCCGCCCAGGTGACCGTCACCGGCACGCTCACGAAGATCGGCGGCAGCGTCCAGCTGGTCGACGGCGGCGGCGTGTCGCTGACCCAGATCCGCGTGAAGGGCGACGTCCAGCTCTTCGACAACTTCGGCCCGATCGCGCTCTCCGGGAACCGCATCGACGGAAACCTCCAGTGCAAGGAGAACGTCCCGGATCCGGTCGGCGCGGGCAATTTCGTGCAGGGGAACGCCGAGGATCAGTGCGAGGACCTCGCGCTGTAGATCCGGCGAACCCAAGATCGAACGTCCAACACCGGGGTCAGGCTGAAGCCTGACCCCAGCGCCACCTGATGGCCATGTTCTCTAACCTGGCGTCTTCATGGTCGCCCGCCAGTCCCAGCTCTTCATCCCGACCCTGCGCGAGCCGCCTGCCGACGCGGAATCGGTCTCGCACAAGCTGCTCGTCCGCGGCGGGTACATCCGGCAGGTGAGCGCGGGAGTGTGGACGTTCCTCCCGCTCGGGTGGAAGGTGCACCAGAAGGTCGTCCAGATCATCCGCGAGGAGATGGACGCGATCGGCGGGCAGGAGATGCTCATGCCCGTCCTGACGCCGATCGAGCTCTGGCAGCACACGAAGCGCGACCATATCGACGAGCTCTTCCGGCTCCAGGACCGCTCGGGACGCCACTACGTGCTCCCGCTGACGCACGAGGAGACGGTCACGTTCCACTCGAAGGAGATCGCGAGCTACCGCCAGCTCCCGCAGCTCCTGTACCACTTCTCGATCAAGGAGCGCGACGAGCAGCGCTCGCGCGGCGGGCTCCTTCGGCTGCGCGAGTTCATCATGAAGGACGCGTACTCGTTCGACCGCGACGAGGCCGGCCTGGACGTCGCCTTCCGCAAGAACGAGGAGGCCTACCACCGCATGTTCCAGCGCGTCGGGCTCGAGTACTCGGAGGTCGAGGCGGAGTCGGGAATGATGGGCGGGAAGGAGTCGATGGACTTCCTCGCGCCGGCGGGCTCCGGCGAGAACACGCTCGTGACGTGCGAGAACGGGGACTTCGCGGCGGATCTCGAGATCGCGCGCGCCGTCCCTCGCCCTGCCGACCTCCCCGATCCGCTCGATGCGCCGAGCGAGATCGCGACCCCCGGCGCGACCACGATCGAGGCGCTCGCCGAGCAGCTCGGGATCGACGACTCGGCGACGTCGAAGGCGATGCCCGTCACGAAGACCGACGGAGCCCTCGTGCTCGCGCTCGTGCGCGGCGACGACCGGCTCTCGGTGTCGAAGCTGGCAGGCGTCCTCGAGAGCGACTTCCACGCGGCGACGGACGATGAGATCCGTGCCTCATTCGGCGCCGGCGGCGGCTCGATCGGCCCGGTCGGCGCGACCGTCGAGATCGTCGCCGACGAGGCGCTCCGCGAAGGGCAGTACGTCGCCGGCGCGAACCGCGACGGCTGGCATCTCGTCGGCGTCGAGGCGGGTCGCGACTACCAGCCGCGCTTCGCGGACATCCGCGAGCCCCGCGAGGGGGATCGCTGCGCGCGTCTGCGGCGGCGCGCTCAGATTCCAGATCGCGATCGAGGTCGGGCACATCTTCAAGTTCGGGACGCGCTACTCCGAGCCGCTCGGCGCGACGTTCCTCGACGAGGACGGGACGGAGAAGCCGCTGATCGGGGGCAGCTACGGCGTCGGGCCGGCGCGCGTGATGGCTGCGGCGGTCGAGCAGGGGCACGACGAGAACGGGATCATCTGGCCGCGCTCGATCGCGCCGTACGACGTGCACGTCCTCGCGCTCCAGGGCGGCTCCGACGAGGTGCTCGCCGAAGCCGAGAAGGTGGCGGGCGCGCTCGAGGAAGCGGGCCTCGATGTCCTCCTCGACGACCGCGACGAGCGCCCCGGCGAGAAGTTCGCCGACGCGGACCTCGTCGGCGCGCCGCTTCGCGTCATCGTCGGGAAGAAGACGCTCGAGGACGGCGCGGCCGACGTGCGCGAGCGCGACGGATCGAGAGAGGACCGCGTTCCGATCCACGACGTGCTGAAATGGGCAACGCAGGATTGATGGCGAAGCGTCGGAGATACAGCGACGACTCCTTCGGGCCGACGATCGAGCGCCTGATGGCCGAGACGGGGACGACGTACCGGGGCCTCGCGGACAAGGCCGACCTCTCCGCGGGCTACCTCAACCACATCGTCCACGGGAACCGCCCGGTTCCGTCGAACGACGTCATCGCGCGGATCGCGGGCTCCCTCGGGGTGGAGCCCGAGCACTTCCGCGAGTACCGGATCCGCGTCATCACGGACAAGCTCGAGGCCATGCCCGAGCTCATCGACCGTCTCTACAAGCGCCTCGCGTAGAAGCCCGGCGGGAGGGACGCCTTGTGACACTGTGTCACAAGGCGCATGCCGCGCTGCGCACGAAGCCGGGCGATGGATAACTTCCGGGCGCGTTCTCCGTAGTAAGGAGCGAGCCGTGCGGCGACGACCCGATACCGAGCTGATCGTCCTCGTCCGAAAGGGATCGTCAGACGCTGCCGAGGCGCTCTTCGACCGCTACTGGCCGCACGCGTGGCGAGCGGCGTACGCGGTCACCGCCGACCGAGGGCTCGCGGACGATGCCGCGCAGGAGGCGATGGTGAAGGCGTTCGGCACGCTCCATCGCTTCGACGAGACGCGTCCGTTCGCGCCCTGGCTCAAGCGGATCACCGTGAATCGCGCGATCGACCATCTCCGCCGCAACCGCCGCGTCGAGCTCCTGACCGACGAGGACGCGACGACGTTCCACACCTGGTCGGTCGGCGAGTCGGCGGAGAAGGATCTCCGGCACTGGGCCGTCTCGGACGCCGTTGCCGCGCTCGGCGAGGGGAAGCGCCTCGTGATCGTGCTCCACTACTGGCTCGACCTCCCGCTCGAGGAGATCGCCGGCATGCTCGGGCTTCCCGTTGGCACCGTCGCCTCCCGCCTCGCGCGCGCGAAGGCGGAGCTACGAACGGTGCTGGAGAGCGACCGTGTCGTCTGACTTCGAGCGCTTCCTGCGCGAAGCCCGCGAGGGCCTGCCGGGCCCGGACCCGCGCGTGACGAACGAGGCGCGAATCCGCTCCGTCCTCGCCGTACGCCCGCGAAGAAGGCGTCTTCGTGCGGCTGCGCTACTGGCGGCCGCGCTCGTCGTGACGGCGGCGCTCGGCGTGGGCGTCGGAACGCTCATCGCGCCGTCCGGAACGGCCGCGCGCGGGCCGGTCGGACTCGGCTTCCTGCCGGAGCCCGGGTGGTACGCGCTCCAGTCGAGCGCCCGCGCGACCGCGACCTCGCCGGCGAACGCGATGGCCTCCAACGTGCCGTTCCATCCGGACGACGACGTGCAGGGATCCGCCGAGTCGTCGGCGCTGCCGTACTCGACGCTGCTGAGCCTCCCGCCGCACGGCGTCGTGATCACGACGACCTTCACGCTGCGCGAGGGGCAGACCTGGCTGGAAGCGGCCTATCCGCCGACCAAGCTGCCGCTGAAGCTCACCGACGCCTCGCCGGAGAACCTCTTCGGCGAGCAGGTGCGGCCGGAGGAGCCGCTCGGGCACGAGAGCCTGCGCGCGTCCGTGAACGGGCACTACGTCGACCTCCATGTCTACTTCGGGACGCCCGACCCGCCGCGGTCGCTCCTCCGCGAGGCGCAGCGCCAGCTCGACCGCCTCGTCGTGCGCGGCGCCAACCGCAGCGCAGGTGCCTCCGACGCACCTGCCCGCGCACCGGCGCCGGCGCGAACGCTCTCGAGTGCAAACGCGGTCACCGTCGACCGCACGCTGCTCTGCACCACGAGGACGCACGGGGGCATCCACGAGGTCGAGGCACGAGCCCACGAGGGATTTCGCGTCGACGGCCGCTGGGCGAAGCTCGCGTACGCGACGCTTACCTCCGGTGGCGCCGGAGGCGCGCTGAGCGGAAACCAGAACGTCTCGCCGAACGCGCTCGCCTGGATGACGGCCGGCATGGCGAACCCGGAGACCACGGTCGACTCGGAGTTCTGGACGTTCCCGGTGCGGACCGGGGGCACGTTCGGGTACCACCGCTCGCGCTGCACGCCGACCAAGACGAACGTCGCGCTCACACGAGGCGGCCTCGAGGGCGGCGCGACCGGACCGCTGGGGGAGGAGCGAGACTGCGCGACTCCGCGGCGCATCCTGCTCCGCATGCGCGCGCGTCTCGTGTCCCAGGGGCCGCTGCAGAAGCGGGGCGACTTCATCTCGACCAAAGTGCCCATCCTCGAGGCGAAGCTGAGCATGCGCACGCTCGCCGGAAAGCCCTTGCTGTATGCAGAGGTGTTCCAGTCCGGGAAGACGCGGCTCTACGGCGCTCGCGGTTGCGTGTTCGACTGATGCGGCACGTCGCGCCGGTCCGCTCGTACGCGACGAGGAAGTGGACGTCGTGAGCGCGCAGATGCTGCTCGTCGGCGCGGGTGTCGTCGCCGCCGCATTGCTCGCGGGCGGCCTTCGGGCCGGCGCCGAGCCGGGGGCGACCGTCGTCGACCGGACGCTCGAGTGCCGTCCGCAGCTCACCGGAGGCATCTTCGAGGTGGAGCTGCGCGCGCATTCGGGGGTGCGCCAGAGCCGGAACGTCTGGAGGAAGCTGCCGTTCGCGATGGTCACGAACGGGAACGTCAACTACGACGATGCGCTCGTCTGGATCTCCGCCGGCCGGCCGTCGGCTTCGACCCTGCTCGGAGAGAGCTACTTCCAGGCGCATGTGAGGGATTACGGCACGGCGGGGATCAGGCTCGCGGACGGTTGCCGCGCGACGCGCGCGAGGGTCGCATTCTCGACGAAGGGCCTGAGCGGTGGCCAGGCGAGCCAGCTCGGCGAGGTCTACGACTGCGAGACCCCGCGCGAGGTCCTCGTCCGCGTCCGCGCGACGCTCGAGGCCGGGTCGCTCCGCGCACGAGCGGGCTTCCTCCGGACGGCCACGCCGCTCGCCGACGCGGCGTTCATGGTACGGACGCTGGCTGGAAGGGCGATCGCGTACGCATCGGTCGCCTCATCGGGCCGGACACGGCTGTTCACCGCGCCCGGCTGCTCCCGGGAGAGAATTGGGTAGGCCTCGCATCCTCACCTGGCTCTGCACGGCGCTCCTTGTGGGCTTGGTTTGGGGTGGGCTCCTGGCGCGTGCCGAGCCGGGCGCGACCGTCATCGACCGCACGGTCGAGTGTCGAACGCTCCTGAACGGCGGGATCTACGAGATCGAGGCGAGGGGGCACGCGGGCGTACGCGCGAGCAAGAACGTCTGGAAGACGCTTCCGTTCGCGGTCGTGACGAGCGGCAGCACGGGCAGCGCGGCCACGCAGCTGGACAACGCCCTCGTCTGGATCAGCGCGGGGCGTCCGACGCGCGACACGTGGCTGGAGGAGCACGTCTTCCCGACGCTCGCGACGGCGAATGGGACGATGGCCGTCCAGCTCGGGCGCTGCCGGTCGACGAGAGCGTCGGTCCCGCTCTCGCGGCGCGGGCTCGACGGCGGCGCCGCGAGCGGGCTCGGAGACACGTACGACTGCGAGGCACCCCGCAACGTGCTCGTGCGTGTTCGCGCCCGGCTCGAGGGGTCCGGTGGACTGCGGACCCACCATGGCTTCCTGCGGACGGAAGCGCCTATCACGGAGGCCGCCTTCGCAGTGCGGACACGATCCGGGAAGCCGCTCGCGTACGCGTCGGTCGCGGCCTCGGGCAAGACGCAGCTCTTCACCGGGCGGGGCTGCTTCCCGGACTGACCTCGGAGGAAAGGTGGACGTCGTGAAAAAGCCGTTGGCCCTCCTCATCGCCGCCGCACTCGTCGGCGGAGCGGCACTCACGGTCCTGGCCTCAGCGGGGGCGGCGCCGAGCCAGAGCGTCTCTCTCAGAGTCGTACGCGCCCAGGACAAGAACACCGGCCTCTGGCGGGTCGCCTTCTCGGGCGTCATCTCGAGCGGCGCCGAGGGTCAGGAGGTGACCGTGCTCCAGCAGACCTGCGGCGCGTCGTTCGCGACAGCGATCGCGGGCACCCAGACGCGCGCGGGCGGCGTCTGGAGCGCCGAGCCGACGAGCATCGCGCTCATCGCGGCGAGCGCAACCTACCGGGCGAAGTGGGGGGACGTGCAGAGCGAGCCGGTCGCCGTGCACCCGCCGATGCCGATCTTCATGGTGCCCACCGCCACCCAGAGGAACCGGATGCGCGTCATGGTGCAGACCGGAAGCGTCCAACAGGACATGAAGGGCCGAATCGTGCAGTTCGAGCGGCTGCGCAACCGCAAGTGGACGACGATCGGGCGCAAGAAGCTCGTCGTCGGCCTGGCGGGTGGCGCCGGCTTCACCTACGAGGCCGTCTTCCCGGTGAAGCGAGGATGGACGGTGCGAGGCTCGATCCCGGCGGCGAGCGCAGCGCCCTGCTTCGCCGGCAACGCGACGAAGAAGGTGAGAGTGGGGTGACGACACGCCTCACGCTGTCGGTCGCTCTCCTAGCGGGGATCGTCGCGACGGCCGTCGAGACCAACGCGAGCGCCGAGCCGCGAGCCTCGCGCGTGATCGACCGAACCTTCGTGTGCGCGACCGTTGGAACCGGGGGCGGACGGCGCGACCTCGACCTCTACTCGCACCCGCACATCGTGTATCCAGGCGCAGTCGACGAGGTCGTTCCCTCCTTCCTGAGCGTTTCGTCAGGGACGAGCACGCTCGACTCGGAGCTCATCGCCGTTCGTGCCGCGCAGCTCAGCGGGATCGCCGCGCGCGTGCTGCCGGCCGGCGTCTACGCGCACGCGACGAGGTGCAGCGCGAGCCGGGCGTCGGTTCCGCTAGCCGCCAGAGGGCTTGCGGGACCGCCGGTGTCGTGGGGCAAGCTGCTCGACTGCGTCGTCGAGGCACGCGTGCTCCTTCACGTCCGCGCGGTGCTCGCCTCGCCGGCCGACTGGGAGCGGGCGGGAGCCTACGACGGTGCTCGCAGGAGCGTCGTCGACGCAAAGGTCGCGGTCAGGGCTGCGGGCACGCGGAAGCCGATCGCGTACATGGAGCTTGCGGGCAGAAAGACGCGACTGTGGTACTCGGAGGCGTGCAGTTGAGACGAATTGCCGTCGGATCGGCAGTCGTTCTCGCCTCGATTGCTCTCGCGGCCCTGTCGACGGCGGCCGCGCAACCGGCGAGAGTCATCGACCGCACCGTCGTCTGCGCGGCCGCGTTGAGCGGCGGCATCAACGAGGTCGAAGTGCGCGCACAGGCGGGCGCGGGTCGACGAGGATCGATCTGGCAGAAGCCCGCGATCGCGATGGTGACGACCGGCAGCACAGGCAGCGCCTCGGAGGCGCTCGACAACGCTCTCGCCTGGGTGACCGCGGGACAACCGTCGCGCACCGCGACGGTGATCCCGGATCCATTCGTCGGCTTCACGTATCCGATCGGCGCCTGGGGGACGCTCGCCATGGCTGAGCGCTGCAATCGCTCGCAACGGCGTCCCGCGCTGTCGACGAAAGGCCTACGGGGCGGCCGCGTCGACGGGCTGGGCGAGGTCTTCGACTGCCCGTCCCCGCGTCGTGTGCTCATGCGCGTGCGCGCGGTGCTTTCCTCGGCGACCGCGCTCCGAACCCGGCGTGGCTATCTCGCCACGACGACGGCCGTCACCGAAGGCCAAGTTGTGGTCACGACCGAGGCCGGCAAATCGCTCGCCTACGCCGAGGTGTCCGCGTCCGGCAAGGCCCGGCTCTTCACGGCTCAGAGCTGCGTACCCGACTAGAGCTATCGGTCGGCGCAGCGTGTGGATGCGCGCAGCGTGGCGCTCCCGTCGCGGATCTCCGCCGCCGCGATCAGCTCGCGGCTCTTCTCCATCCAGACGGTGACTCGCGTGAGGCCGGAGAGCTCACGAATGGAGATCACGACCCGGCCACGCTGGTTGCAGCGATACTCGCCCGCGAGCGCCCAGCCGTCCTTTGTCCGGATACGTGCCCGGAGGGACCCGCGGCGAGGAGCAGCCAGCGGTCGTGCGGGACAACGCGCCGCGAGACGCGACTTCGACCCGGCCGCCCACCCATAGACCGTCGGTGTCCGGTTCTCCTGCGTGCCGTAGCTCCAGACCGCGACCATCGCCTTGCGGGACGGAATCGCATCGAACAGCCCCGGGACATAGAAGGGCAGGATCGTTCCGTCGATGTTGCCCGCGAGCACGATGTTGAAGAACGGCCCGACCTGGGAGCAGGACCTCGTCTCGACTGCGCTCGGCGCGGATGTCCCGCTCGAAACTGCGACAAGAGCCGCGGCACAGAGCAGGGCGATGACGAGAGATCGCACCGCCGGGAAAGTAGCGCAGCCGGGGAACTTTCAGGCGTCAATCGGCGACTATTGAGCGGATGGCGACGCTCGAACACCCGGCGGAGTCGCGGCCTGTCATGCGAGCGAGTGCTGATCTGGAGGAGGCCGAGCTCGTCCGTCGCGCGCAGCTGGGAAGCTCGGCCGCATTCGAGCAGCTCGTGCTGTTGCGCGGGCCGCAGCTCTATCGCTACCTGGTCGTGCGGCTGCGCGACGAGGCGGACGCGCTCGATGCGCTCCAGGAGACGCTGACCGCGGCCTGGCAGGGGCTGCCTCGGCTCAAGCAGGCGGCCAAGTTCTGGCCGTGGCTCTGTGGGATCGCCTCCAACAAGGCGGCGGATACGGCACGTGCTCGTCTCCGAACGACCGACGACGAGATCGAAGTCGAGGCGGCGGGCTCCGGCGTCCTCGAGATCCGCGAGGCGGTCGCCGCCCTACCCGAGCAGTTCAGGCAGGTGCTGCTGCTCCGCTACCTCCTCGGGCTCTCCGAGGAGGAGGTGGCGCAGGCGCTCGGCATCCGCGTCGGAACGGTGAAGTCGAGGAGCGCCCGCGCACGCAAGGCGCTCATGGAGGTCTGGTCATGACGCGCAACAGAGACGAGTTCGACGAGCAGAAGATCGAGCGGGCATTCGAGGAGCTGGGGGAGGCGGTCGAGCCACCGGGGGAGGAGGAGCTCCGCGCGCTGGCGCGGTCCGCAGCTATGGCGCCCGCGCCCCGAGAGGCTCCGACGGTCGGCCGTCGGCGTCTTCCGCTGCGCCTGCGCTGGACCGTGGCAGCGACCGCCGCCGCGCTTCTCGTCGGGAGCGGGCTCGGCTTCGGAGTCGGCAACTCAGTGACGCCGACGGTCCAGGCGAGCACGACGTTCACCGGCACCGGCTTCCTGCCCGCCCAGGGCTGGAACGTCATGCAGTCCGGCACCGCGACGGCAGGCAAGCGAGCAACCGCGATCGCGGCGAACGTCCCGCTTCAGCCGAACATGGTGCGGATGACTCTGCCGGAGCACGGCGTCCTCATCCACGCGACCTTCACGACTCGCGGCGACCCGACGAGGGATGAGCTCTTCCGCGAGCGCGCGCTTCCGCTCGAGGTTGCGTGGGCGGAGCGCGTGGCACCCGGCCGGTACCGCCTTCGTGCGGGCACGGGCGGATACAACGTCGACGCCCGCATCCACTACGGGAACGCCACACCGTCCGCCGAGCAGCTCGGCGAGGCGCAGCTCCAGCTGAGCCGCCTGGTCGTGGCGCCGGAGCGGGTCACGCTCAGCGCACGGCCGACGTCGCTTCGGTGGTCGCAGCAGGCGACGCTCTTCGGCGCTGTCTCGAGCGGGAACGAGCACGAGGACGTGATCCTGCAGGCGAAGGACTGCGGGCAGAACACCTTCACGGGCGTCGCCGCGATCCAGACGGGTGCCGCAGGCAGCTTCACGACTCCCTATGCCCGCGCCATCAACTCGACGATCCGGGCGGTCTGGAAGGGAGAGGCGAGCCCGCCGATCGTGCTCAGGCAGCAGCCGCGCATCGACCTGCTACGCCGAGGACGAGGACTACTCGCGATCGGAATCGGGAGCCGCTGGCAGTTCTGGCACAAGAAGGCCCTCCTGCAGCGACGCGTCGGCAGCAGGTGGACGACCGTGAAGACGGTGCTCCTGACGGACGTGCACGCGCATGCCGGAACCGGCAGCACGTTCACCGAGGCGGAGTTCAAGTACAGAGCGCCGCGCGGCACGACGCTCCGCGCCATGCTTCCCGCCGATCAGGCGAAGCCGTGCTACCTCGGCGCCGCCAGCGATTCCATCCGCTGGTGAGTGAAGAAGAGCCCCAACGCAGTGAGGAGCGAGCGTACCGGCGCTCCGATCGCGTATATGGAGCACAACGCAGCAGGAAGGACGAAACTGTGGTTCTCCTCAGGATGCAGTTGATGCAGCGCTCGATCTCATTTCTCGCCGTCGCACTCGCACTGGGGGCGATCGGGGTAGCAGTCGCGGGAGCGCAGTCTCGCGTGGTAACCATCCAGGCCCGCCCGACGAACCTCGGCCCAGTGCAGAACGTCTTCCTTTCGGGTGGAGTCTCGAGCGGGAGGAACGGGGAGACGCTCACGCTGCAGGCGAAGCCTTGCGCGGCATCCTCGTTCCGCAACCTCTTCGTGTTCAGGACGGGCCCGGGCGGCCGCTGGCTCCGCGAGTACGGCCCGGGCATCAATACCGTTCTCCGCGTCCGCTGGGGCAAGACCTTCAGCAACCAGGTCACGGTTCGGCAGGCGCCGGTCGTCCAGCTCGACGAGACCTCGCCCGGCGAGTTCGAGGCGGGCGTGGGGAGCCTCGGGATGATGTGGCGCAAGCGGGTCGAGATCCAGAAGCGCGAGGCAGGGCGCTGGGTGAAGCGTGCGCTCGGTCGTCCTGACCGAGACGTACACGAGCCCGGGACAGAGCGGCGTCTGGACGGATGCCGACTTCAAGCTCTCGGTCCCGAGGGGCACGCAGCTTCGCGCAGTGCTGACGGCCGCGCAGGCCCGTCCCTGCTACCTCGGGAGCGTCAGCAACCCCGTACGGACACAGGGATAGAAGGCCGCGTAGTCGTTCGTAGTACCGGTAATCGGCTGGTGTCGACGAGGAGGGTTGGATGAGCTCGCACGAAGGACAGCGCCTCGGGCAGGCGGGGGAGGCGGCCGCGCGGTACGTCGCGAACGTCGAAACGGTCGTCCGCGGCAAGACGGATCAGATCAAGCTCGTTCTCGCGACGCTTCTCTGCGGCGGGCACGTGCTCCTGGAGGACGTCCCCGGCACGGCGAAGACGGTGCTCGCGCGGGCGATGGCCGGCTCGATCGAAGGCGCCACCAACTCCCGCATCCAGTGCACGCCGGATCTCCAGCCGACGGATGTGACCGGTCTGTCCGTCTTCAACCAGCGCGAGCGCGACTTCGAGTTCCGGCCGGGACCGGTGTTCGCGAACGTCGTGCTCGTCGACGAGATCAACCGCGCGATGCCGAAGACGCAGTCCGCGCTCCTGGAGGCGATGGCCGAGCAGCAGGTCACCACCGACGGCGTCACGCGGCCGCTCAGAGCCCGTTCCTCGTCCTCGCGACCGAGAACCCGATCGAACAGGAAGGCACCTTCCCGCTCCCGGAGGCGCAGCTCGACCGCTTCTTCCTGCGGACCGCGCTCGGCTACCCGGGCGAGGACGACGAGATCGCGATCGTCGAGGAGCAGCTCCGCCAGCACCCGCTCGAGCGGCTGCGCCCGGTAGTGACGCTCGACGAGGTCGCCATGCTCCGGACGGCGGTGCAGGACATCTACATCGATCCGGTTGTCCGCCGCTGGGTGATCCGGCTCGTGCGCGCGACGCGCGAGGCCGACGGCGTCGGGATCGGGGCCTCCGTCCGCGGCAGCCTCGCGCTCGAGCGCGCAGCGCGCGCGTGGGCGCTCCTGGACGAGCGCGACTACGTCACGCCGCGCGACGTCGAGTCGCTCTTCCTGCCCGTGGTCATGCACCGGATCGTGTTCACGCCGAGCTTCGTCGCGAACGCGCGCGAGGTGGGGTGGACCGCGGCGGCGGAGGCGTTCCGCGAGCAGTGCCTCGAGATCGCGCCGCACCCCGGGAACCGAGCTGGAGCCTGAGCCGGTGGCCGCCGAAGCGGGAGCCGCTGCATGAGATGGATCGCGGTCGGGGTCGTCGTCGTCCTCGCGGCCGCCCTCGGACTCGAGAGCAGCGGCGCCGGGACGCAGGCGGTGACGCTGAGCGTCAGCCAGTATCGGAACCTGAACGGCGTCACCGTGACCGTCTTCTCGGGCACCGTGTCGAGCGACGCCGCGGGTGAGACTGTGGACGTGCTGGGTCAGGACTGCGGCACCAGCGGATTTCGCTTGATCAGCGGCACGCACACACGCGGCGGAGGCGGCTGGCAGGTCGAGCACCCGCTGTCGGAGCCGCCGTGGCGGTACACGCCGGTCTCGTCCAGCGTCACGTATCGCGCTCGCTGGAACGACCAGCTCAGCGACCCACACGTCCTCAGGCCGCCGGCTCCGCTCAACTTCCAAGAAAGTCGGACGACGCGCCTGGAGGATCTACACGTCTCCGCCGCACCCCGGCACGATCAGCATGAAGGCCAGGCCGTCGAGCTCCAGCGGAACGCGGGCGGCAGTTGGCGCACCGATTCAGCGCAAGAAGCTCGTCTACAAGCCGCGCTACCAGTTCGGGGGTGCCTTCAACCACGAAGTCGCTGTTCAAGATCCCGCAGCGGGGATGGAGGCTGAGAGCAGCACCTGCCCGCGCAGGCGCTGCGCCCTCTACCTCGTCCGCGGTGACCGCCGGAGTGGCGTTCGTGACCCCTCCAGCACTCAGTTCTGCCACCTTCCCGCTCATCCCGCGCCGTCGCGTGTTCGGACTCCCGTTCGGCGGCCTGCACAGCATCCGCCGCGGCCTTGGCTCCGGCGTCGCCAGCTCGCGCCCGTACCAGCCGGGCGACGACATCGACAAGATCGACTGGCACGCCTCGGGAAGCTGTCGCTCGCGCGCGGGAGCGAGGAGTTCATAGTCCGCGAGCACTACGCGGAGGAGGCCCCGCGCGTCGTCGTCCTCTGCGACCGACGGCCGTCGATGTCGATCTTCGCGAACGGCTGGCCCTGGCTACGCAAGCCGGAGGCGATCCGCGAGGCCGCGCGCGTCATCGGAGACAGCGCGGTCGCGGCGCGCGGCCTCCTCGGCTACTTCGACGAGGGAGACGGGGAGTGCGCACTGGCACCCGCCGCGCGGTTCGCACCAGCTCGGCTCAGTCGACCTCGAGCGCCCGTTCGAGGCGACCCCGACACGATGCCCGCGGGCTCGCTTATCTCGTCCAGCAACGCCGCGACCTGCCCTCGGGAACGTTCGTCTTCATCCTCTCCGACTTCCTCGAGCAGCCGACCCGCGACGAGTGGCTCCGCGCGCTCGAGCGGCGGTGGGAGATCGTCCCCGTGATCATCCAGGACCGGTCTGGAGCAGAGCTTCCCGGATGTGGGGGGGACGGTCGTGCCGTTCGCCGACCCCGCCACGGGCGAGATCTCAGCTCGTCCGCTGCGCGACGAGGATCGAAGGAGCGGCGCGAGACGAACGAGGCGCGGCTGCGCGAGCTTCTTCGGTCGCTCCGCGCACTCGACATGGACCGGTCGTCGTCGACTCGCACGAGTGGCGTGACATCGTCTTCTCGTTCCTCTCCTGGGCCGATCAGCGGCTCTTCACGAGGGGGCGGGCGTGAGAGCCCTCGCCGCGCTCGTCGGCGCGCTCGGGCTGCTGAGTTGCCGCCGGCTGCGCCGGTGACGGCGAGGCGCCCACGCTTCCGGAGGGGCGCTTCCTCGCCGCCCGCCAGACAGTCAAGCCGAGGTCCATCTCTTTGCCGAGCCGATCGTCGCCCGCGTGGACGTCATCGTCGACGGCGACCGGTTCGACCCGGACCGCATCAAGGTGGTTCCCTCCTTCGATCCCTACGAGGAGCACGGCGACCCGGTGATCGAGCGCCGCGATGCCGGTCGCTACACGCACCTGAGCTACGAGTACACACTCCGCTGCCTCGTCTACGACTGCCTCCAGGAGGTCGGAGGCGGACCGCCGCAGATCCAGCCGGGAGGGATCCCGCCGCCTCCGTCGGCGCAGGGCGGAGGGTTCGGCGAGCGCAACACGACACGCTTCGACGCGGCGCGCGTCGTCTACGACGACCCCGACGAGGGCGAGCAGACGATCCAGAACGTGCAGTGGCCGGAGGTGCAGTCGGTCTCGCGACTGCCGTACACGGATGTGTCGTCCGGCGGCGTGGGGGGCATCGGCTTCTTCTTCAACGCCGACGTGACGCCCCTTCCGGAGGCGACGTACCGCATCTCGCCGAACCTGCTCGGCGCAAGCCTCCTGCTCGGCGCCCTCGCGCTGCTCGCGTTCCCGGCCCTGCTCGTCGTCCGCACGCTGCGGCGCGAGGAGGAGGTCGTCGTCGTGGAGGAGCCGCCGCTGCCTCCGCTCGAACGGGCCCTCGCGCTCGTCGAGTGGGCGCGCTTCCGTCCCGAACCGGAGCGACGCGAGGCGCTCGAGGCCCTGGCGGTCGAGCTCGACGTGGAGGAGTCCCCGCTCGCCCGCGATGCCCGCCGGCTCGCGTGGTCGCCGCCGGCGCCGCTGCCTCAGGCGATGACCGAGCTCGTCGAGCTCGTCCGGGAGTCGCATGCAGATCCCGCTTGAGCTGACGAAGCACGGCATCCCGGTCAGCGAGCCGGGACGGCTTCGGCGCGTCGCGAAGCGGACGACGATCCTGCGGCTCGCCCTCGCGGGAGCACTCCTCGTCGCGCTCGCGCTCGCGTTCCTCGTGGCACGCAGCCAGGAGGTGCGCCAGGCGCCGCTCGTGCCGGCGGGAACAACGGGCATGCTCGTCCTCGACCTCTCCGCGAGCGTGTACGAGGGCGCGCTCGACGTCACCATCGCGAAGCTCGTCGACACGGACGAGCGCACGGGCCTCGTCGTGTTCTCGGACTCGGCCTACGAGCTGCTCCCGCCGGGAGCGCCGTCGCGGGAGCTCCAGTCGCTCCTCCGCTTCTTCAAGGCGAGACCGGACGCGACTCTGCCGCGAAACCCGTGGGAAGACTTCCGCGGGGGCACCCGCATCTCGGTCGGGATGGAGTTCGCGCGGCAGGCGCTGCTGCGGGAGAACGTGAGCAACGGCTCGATCGTGCTCGTCAGTGACCTCGAGATCCTCCCCGACGAGATCGCCCGCACGGCCGAGGTGATCGCAGAGATCCACAACGACGGCTTCCAGGTCCGCGTCGTTCCCCTCTTCCCGAGCGAGGAGAAGCGCGCGATCATGGAGCTGCTCGTCGGCGAAGAGGCGTTCCTGAGCGAGCCCGAGGAGGAGGGCGTGAGCGCGCCCGAGCGGCGGCAGATCGTGTCGGCCGCACCGTGGCTCTTCCTGCTCGCCGCGGGGATCCTCGTCGCGCTCCTCACGGCGAACGAGAGCACGCTGTCGAGACTGGAGGTGCGGCGGTGATCCGCAGCGCGGTCCGGAGGATCCGGGTCGGGCGGGTCGGCCGCTGGGGTCTCTGGGCTCTCGCCGTGCTCGCGGTTCCGGTCGCCATCGCACTCGCGTTCGTTGCGATCGACGTCATTCGCGCACCCGGGCAGGTGGCGAACGACGACCGCCGCTTCCAGACCGCGCCGGCGCGGCTCGCGGGCCTCTGGGACGCGAGCTTCCTCCCCGGAGACCGGGGCGAGCGGCTCCTCGGGCTCGAGGACGACCTTCTATACCGCGAGCTGGCCGGGCTGTATCTGAAGGTGGAGCCCGGCACCGTCGACTTCCAGGGCTTCCCCGAGCTCGAATCTCTACGGGCGAGGGTGCAGTTCGAGCTCACGCGCCTGAGCCGCGAGGATCAGGATCACCCGAAGCGCCAGTCGCGCCTCCTCACGCTGTACGGCGTCATGACGCTCGACGGCCGCCCGCTCGACAGCCGCGAGCGCGAGGCGATGTTCCAGAAGGCGGTCTCTGCGTTCCGGAACGCGATCGACCTCGACCCGACGAACGTCGACGCCAAGACCAACCTCGAGGCCGCGCTCAGCACCTTCGGCCCCGATCGCGCTTCCCGGCGAGCAGCCGACCGGGGGCGCGAATCAGGGCAACACCTCCGGCCAGGGAAGCACCGGCACCGGGTACTGATGGCCGCTCGGATCGGATCGTGGGCGCTCTGGGCGGTTGCCGCGCTGGCTGCGGCGGTCGCGATCGCGCTCGCGGTGCTTGCGGTCGACGTGCTCCGGAGCCCGGGCCAGCTCGCGGACGACGACCGCCGCTTCAACACGGAGCCGAAGCTCGAGCCCGGCCTCTGGGAGGTCGGCTTCCTCCCTCGTGACGCGAGCGAGAGGCTCCTCGGCCTCGAGGACGACGTGTCCTACCGGCGAGTGGCGGGCCTCTACCTCGAGATCGAGCCGGGCGAGGTCGCCTACGAGGGCCTGCCCGACCTCGAGGCCCTGCGAGCCGACGTCGTGCTCGATCTCGAAACGCTCGCCGGAGCAGAGGACGACCCGCGTCGCCTGTCGCGCCTTCTGACCTGGTACGGGGTGATGACTCTCGACGGGCCGGCCAGGATCGCCCCAGCCGACTCCGCCGAGCGCCGGGAGATGCTCGAGACCGCCGTCTCAGCCTTCAGGGACGCGATCGACCTCGACCCCTCGAACGTCGACGCGATGACGAACCTCGAAGCGGTGATGGACAAGTACGGGGCGGTTTCCCTCGACGGTACGAACCCGAGCCGGTCCTGATGGAGCTCGCGTTCCTCACGCCGCTCGCAGGGCTCTTCGCGCTCGCCGCGCTCGCGCCGCTCCTCGTCTGGCGGTCACGGGAGCGGCGGCTCGCGCGCGTGCGATCCTCGCTTCGCCTCGACGAGCCCACGCGCCGCTCGCGGCTTCCGGTCGCGCTCGCGCTGGGGACGGTCTGCGCGCTCCTCGCGCTCGCCGCCACCCAGCCGGTGATCGCGACGACGCGCGAGCTCCCGGAGCGCACCGACGCGCAGGTCTTCGTCGTGATGGACACCTCCCGCTCGATGCATGCTTCGTCCGGGCCGGGGGAGCCGACGCGCTTCCAGAGGTCGCGCGAGATCGCCGTAGCGCTGAGAGATGCGCTCCCCGACGTGCCGATGGGGATCGCCTCGATGACCTCCGGCGTGCTCCCGCACCTCTTCCCGACGACCGACCGTCGCGTGTTCATCGCGACGAGCGAAGACTCGATCGACATCGAGCGCCCACCGCCGAGCTTCTCCGCGACGCTCGCGACGGCCCTCGAGGGGCTAGGCGCGATCCCGTCGAAGAACTACTTCCCGCCGGCGGCGAAGAAGCGCGTGGTCGTTGTCCTCTCGGACGGCGAGTCGCAGCCGCTCGAGGACCCCGCGCAGTTCGACCAGGCGTTCGACAGGCTGCCGCAGATCGAGACGATCTTCGTCCGCCTCTGGGACAGCGAGGAGCGCATCTACCTGACGGGCGTCCCCGAGGTCGGCTACGTGCCCGACCTGGCAAGCGAATTGCAGCTGCAGGAGATCGCCGACCTGATCGACGCCCAGGTGATCTCCGAGAGCGAGGTAGGGGATCTTCCTGGGATGGTCGCGGACGCGGTGGGCACGGGCCCGACGACGGGCCGCGAGCACGAAGGCCGCCGGCGCGCCCTGATGCCGTGGCTCACGCTCGTGGCCGTGATTCCGCTCGGCTTCGTCCTTCGGCGGAGGAATGTCTAGCGAGCGGCTAAGGTGTGACCTTGCCACGGGGCGTGGCGCAGCCTGGTTAGCGCGCTAGTCTGGGGGACCAACGACAGCGGCGCTCAATCCGGCTCCCAGACCGGGATTTCGGGACACCGGGGCGCTCATGCGAAGCACCGTGCGAAGTAGCAGCTCACCACGAGGGAGGCGGGAACCGAGAGAGAACGAGGGAGCACTGACATCGGGGAGTGGCCTAGTCTGGTTAGGGCGCGTGTCTGGGGGACACGAGATCGCCGGTTCGAATCCGGCCTCCCCGATTAGGAGGACTACCGAGGGGGCGTGAACATGAGCAAGCTGTTGATCGCTGGCACAGTCGTCATCGGCGCTGTGGTGTTGGCCAAGCGTCACGCGATGAGCCGCGACGGATTCGACATCGAGACTTTCGTCGAGCGGATGCCCGACAACGCTCCGCCCAAGTGGGCGGTTCAGAACATCCGGGCGATCCGCGAGAACACCGACCGGATCCTGGAGATCCTCGACAACGAGCAGAGGGCCGCGCCCGATTCCCCCGCCGCGTAGATTCGAGTCCGGCCGCCCCGACTAGAGCCGACGCCTGGTGCGCTCGGCGCGGCAACGCGGGGGCAGCACGGCGCGGCACGCGGGGCAACGACTCTCGCCTCCCCGACTGACAGTGGCGCACAAGCGGAACTAGCTCGAAACCTCGACCTACTCGAGGCGAGCGCCGACACCGCGAGGCAGCGTCTCGACGCGGGTCTAGCAATTGCTCCCGCGTCTCGCCGTACCGTCGACCTCGCCCGTGGGCTACGAAATCTCGCGGGCTTCCCTAGACCAGTTCAGCAGCTTTTCTCGAAGCAACCTGGATCGATCCAATTCTCCAACCTCTTTAACCAAATCGCTCTCCACGGCGAAGCGAATAAGCAAGGGGTTGGAGTCACCGAGGCGCTCGTGCGTGAACTCGCCGTCGACTATCTGCGTGTCGTCATGCTTGGTGACGGTCTCGCTGTAGACGCCGCCTCGCAGGGAGCCGAGGAAGATGATAGTGGCCGCGGGCGGCGGGTCATGGAAACGAATCAGAAACAGCTCTTCGCCCCTACTCATCAAGAGCATTCCCGTCGGTCGCTCGACGGGGTGGATCAAGTCGGGCGCGAAGTCGTCACCGAGCGACGTGCGGATAGCTCGGTGGAGCTGGTTCCGCAGCGTATCGTTGGACACGTACTCCTCGACTACATCGAACCAGTTACTCATCGCGCCTCAACACGTTCGGGTTGCCCCTGGGACTCCTCGATGCCCGCCGAGGCGGCCACTTGAAACCAGTCTAATCGCACTCAGCTGCGCGTCAGTGAGGCCAGGTGTAAAGGGAAGCCACCGAACTCACGAGGGGCGGCAAGTCAGGTGAGCGAGACGTAGGGTCGAGATCCGCCGACGGTCCGAAGGCGAAGGCGCTGCGCGAGGGGCGTCCCGCGTGACCTCTCCGAGCTGACGCCGACAGTGACGGCCACGGTCGAGGCCGAGCGGCGGATCACCTGTCCGGGCTGCGGCGACGTGCGCTGGCTGTCCACCCGGAACGCGCGGGGGATCGAGCGCGGGGAGATGTCCGGCCTCTGCCACCACTGCCGCTACCCGAACCTGCGCGAGGTCACCGAGAACGAGGCCGAGGCGTTCGCCCGCTGGTGGCTCGACCGCTACTCCGACGAGGAGATCGCCGAGCTGGCCGAGAGCTTCGGAGTCGCGGACGCCTCCGCCGCGAGCGTCGCCGCGAGCCGGGCGCGGCTCGAAGGTCAGGCCCTCGACTCGGCAGAGCGGAACGGCGGACGCGAGCGCGTCTCGGCTTGACCGGGGCTTACGATCGCGAGATGAGCCAGAACCGCAGCGGCTACGTCGTACTTCAACGAGTGCGAGACGACGACTGGCGGGTGTTGGGAGACGTAGATCGACGGCCAGGAGTACCCGCTCGTAAGTCGCGTGCCCAGGCGGTTCGAGACGTGCTGGGACGCGAGCCGACTCGCGACGAAGTCTTCGCCGTGCTGCCTCGGAGTGAGTGGCGGCTCGCACTCGACCACTGATCAGCCCCGCTCGCCGGGTCACGCGCCGAACCTCGATCGACGCTACGTGGCGGCCGGGACGACCGCGCTCATCACGCAGTTGCCCTTGCCCTTGGGGCGCTCGTAGCTGAACCCGAGCCGCTCGTACATGGTCCGGGTGGCGTTGTAGAGGAACGATGCCGAGGTCTTCTTGCCCTCGGGCAGGTCGTGCGGGTACGCCTCGACGAGGCCGCCTCCCGCCGCGGCGATCAACGCCAGCGCACCCCGGACTGCGACCGCGGCCATTCCTGCCTGCCGGTATCCGCGGTCCACGAACAGGCACGTGATCCGGTAGTCCGGCATCCGGGCGACGCCCTGCTCCCACTCCTTGCGGTGTTGGATGTTCCATAGCTCTGGGACCGTCCCGAACTGGGCCCACGCGACCGCGATATCACCGTCGAATACCAGCGCGGCGTGCGCACGGCCGGCCTCGACGAGACCCCGCTTGAACTCGCGATGGCCGAGCCCCCTGCGCTCCTCATCGGAGTCCGGGTGGCGGTGGAACTTCGTGCACCAGCAACCGCCCCACACACCGTTGTGCCGCTCGGCCAGATCCGCGAACGCATCCCACGTCCGCATGCTCAGGGGTTCGATCCGGTAGCCGTCCACCATCAGGGTGCCCATACGCAGAAGGTATCGCAGACCGTGCGCCGCCCGTCCCCTCCGGGTTTGGCGGTTCGCGCGCGGGGTGCCCTCCCCCCCGTCGACGTCGTCTCATTCCCGCGAGGTCGGCTCGCGTCGAGCATGATCCCCGACCAGCGTGACCATCGCCGCGACGCACTACGAATGGGCGCAGCTCGCAGGGGCCGCGCTCGCGGTTCTCGTCGCGGGACTCGTCGCGTTCATGCCGTACGCCCGCCGTCCCCGACTGAGCATCGGGGAAGACCGCGATCGGAGTAATTCGCGCGTCGAGGCGAGCCAGCTCGGGGGGCTTCCGCACGTTCGCCTGCTCGTCTCGAACGCGAGGGGACGTCGCGCGGCGCAGGGCGCGCGCGTCCTCGTCGAGGGCTATCGAGCGGTCGCAGCTCACGCGGCGGCGCTCACGACGCTCGGGCATCCGTCGCTCGAATGGCCGAGTGCGTCAGATGCAGACGGCGGGAGCGTGACGATCTTCGGCGGCGGCGCGAGGCCGATCACGCTCGGCTACTCGTACGGGTTCGGCGCGATTCGGCGGGTCTTCAATACGTCAGCGAACACAGGTACGGGCACCGGGAAACGGCCGACGCCTGGTATCTGAAGCTGACCATCGGACTCGACATCAACGACAACCGAGACAAGCTTCCGCCGGTCGACGACGGCTACATCTTCCGGCTGCTCGTCGGAGCCGACGACGGCGCGGCTCGTACGTTCAACGTCCACATCGACTGGAACGGTGATCCGGATCAGACGCCGGATCAGGTACTGGCGAGCGCGTTAGAGCAGCTCGCGGTCGAGTAGCTCACTCACGCGATCGCGAACCCCGCAAGGTCGCGACTGCGGCTCGATCTGCCCCGAGCGTGGAAATCGGCGCGAGCGCGTCTCGGCCTGACCCGGCGACCTGTGGATACTCACGAAGTAGTGAGTGGTGACGATGCGCACGACTACCGCTGGCGGCAGTCGTGACAGTGGCGCACAAGCACCGCTGGTCCGACCCCCGCCGTGCGAAGCGTGCGAAGTGCGTGCGAAGTAGAGGCGGCTACGGGTGGCGAACCGGCCAACCTCGGTTCGTGCGGATTTAGCTCAACACGGCGGAGCGGGGAGAGGCGGCGACCCACGGCGGCCCGTGCTCCGCCCTGGGGGACTAGAGGTCCCGAGTTCGAATCTCGGCGCCCCGACTGGAAAGGCCCTGGAAACGGGGTCTTTTCGTTGTCTCGGTGAGTAACACCCTAGTGCCCCACCGCCAGCGGGTCGAATGTCTCCGCGGCGCGAGCGAGCGAGGCGTCCGTCATCGGTGTGTAAACCGCGTTCGTGATTCGTCGACGTCGTTGCGGGAGTTCGTCGAGCGGGCCGCTTGAGCGGTCCTTGAGCCGCGCTCCCCATCCTCCCGAGCACACGCAGTACCTGTGCAGAGGAGGAGACCATGCCACCACGCAATCTCACGAGCGAGGCTGGGGATGAACCGAGTCCGACGGCTGCGTTGGAGCGTGCTGCGGCAGCGCAGCGGGCGAAGGCGAAGGCGGAAGATCTGAAGATAGAGGCGAAGCTGGCAAGCGAGTCGCATCGGTTCCAAGCTGGAATCTGGAGCGCTGTGAACTTACTGCTCGGGATACCCGCCACCATCTTTGCGGCGCTAGCCGCTGGCTTCGCGGCGGGCGAGTCCGAGACGGGTTGGACAGTCGGCTTGGCGATCACTTCCGCCGTCCTAACCGGGCTCCTCACGTACCTGAGGCCGGCTGAGCGCTCTGCTGTCCATAGAAAGGCTTATGCGGCCTATGACGGGCTCCGATACTCGGCCGACCTCGTAGACGTAGCGATGCCAGAACAAAGCGGCGAAGCGTACGACAAGCTTGTGGAGGAGAAGAAGGCGGTTGATAAAGACGCGCCGCACCGGCCTTGGGTCTGGGACCGGAAGGTGCGGGCCCATACGAGCGGCACGCAACGCTAATCGTTGCGAGCATCACGACGTCGCCCGGCTCGAGTTCGGCGCGGGATGCTCGAGCAGGCCGAGGTCGTTCGCGGAGGTGTCCCTGGGCCGGGAACGCGGATAGCCCGCGGACCGCCTCGCACTGACGCCGGCAACGGCACAGTTGGGGAGGGGAAGGGGAAACCCCTGGAGGCGGTCCGCAGGAGCCCGGAGTCTATGCCTGAAACGAGCGGGCCGCCTAGCCGGATACGGCAAAGCGCGGGCGTCTTCTAGGGTCCGACCATCGCGAGCGAACACACATGGCCTCTAGACGAGGAAGCGGTCTTCATCGGCTCGTGGTGGCGGGCCGGCCAAGAGGACCATCCGGCCAGCCGGTGCCCGGGTATGCGATTGACGATCAGACCGCCATCAAGGTGACCGACGGCACCGTCGAAGTCGTCTCCGAGGGGCACTGGAAGCTGTTCACCCCCTAGCACCGAGAGCCCCGCGACCGGAGATGGGCGTTCTTCGGACGCTCGTCAGTCTGCAACGCCGACATCGGCCGCGGCGCTAAGACGCTCCGCTGGGCCGGCGTTCGGGAATGTCACCCGAGTTTGCGGCCGTTAGTGTTAGCGGCCGTGCGGGAGGGCTCGGGACAGCTAGTCCTTCGCGAGATCGAAGATCGCGATCTCGACGTGCTGTTCGAGCACTGGACGGATCGCGACGCGATACGGATGGCCGCGTTCACTTCGCCGGATCAGAATGATCGAACCGCCTTCGAGCGACGGTGGGCGCGGCTGAGGAGCGACGTGTCTACGACGAACAGGGTCGTCGAGATCGACGGTCGAGTCGTGGGTCAGATTGCGAGCTTCGACTTGGAGGGTCACCGCGAGGTCACCTATTGGATAGGCCGTGAAGATTGGGGTCGCGGCATTGCCACGCGTGCCCTGCAAGAGTTCTTGCAGGTGGAGGCAACCCGTCCGCTTTACGCTGGCGCTGCGAGCGACAACGTCGCGTCGATTCGCGTGTTGACGAAGTGCGGTTTTCTTATCGTGGGCGAGGGGCGCGGGTTCGCCCATGGGCGCAACGAGGAGACTGACGAGGTCGTGCTCCGACTCGATGCGTGACCCCAACTGCCCTCGGCTGGGCCAGTGTTCAGGAATGTCCCCTGAGCGCCTCAGTCACAGCCTCGCGCGCCACGGGTGATCAGGATGGGCGATGGCCAGCGCGTCATCGAGCCACACGCGCTCGCCATTCGCGAGGCGTGGGAGCATGCCCTCGAAATCCTGCTGATCCCTCTCTCGCAGCGCTTTCGCCTTATGCAGCAGGACGACTGATGGACGGAGATACGGAATCCCGTCGATCGTCCGTCCGAGTTGGTCGAGCGGCAGCGAGACACGCGTGTCGCGCTTGAAGAGCCAGTGCCCATCTCGCGACCGCGTCAGTAGGAGGTCGCAGACCCACGGGCTTTCTGCATTACGCCGCACCCACAGCCCCTCGCGCTCGGGCCGCAATTCGTCTCCCGGCAGAAGCGGCCGTAACGAGCCCGCGTGCGCTTCCCAGAGATGAAACCCCGATAGCCAGGACCGGACCGCAGGAAGGGAGGCTCGGCTGGGCCAGTGTTGACGAATGACGCCTGAGCGCGTGTCGGTCGTCAGCCGATTTGCTCGGCCAGCCCGATGAGAATGCCCTCGGGGCCTCGGACGTAGCAGAGCCGATACACGTCTTCGTACTGGACCACTTCGTCGACGAGCTGCGCGCCGTGTGTGCGGAGCCGGGCGAGCGTATCGTCGAGGTCGTCCACGGCGAACATGACACGCAGGTAGCCCAGAGCGTTCACCGGGGCGTTCCGGTGATCGGCGACCACAGGCGGCGCGAGAAATCGCGAGAGTTCGATCCGGCCGTGGCCGTCCGGCGTACGCATCATGGCGATCTCGACGCGTTGGTCGCGCAGTCCAGTGACGCGCCCTGACCAGTCTCCTTCGATCATGGCTCGCCCTTCGAGTTCGAGGCCCAGCTCGGCGAAAAAAGAGATAGCGGCATCAAGCGATTCCACCACGATGCCGACGTTGTCCATCCGTTGAAGTGCCACGCGGCCATTCTGCGGTTCGCAAGGATCACTAGTGTCCGCGAAACGCGCGGGATCAGGTGTCCGTACCTCTGGTTGGGCCAGCGTTCGCCAATGTCCCCTGAAAGCATTGGCGGCAATGTCCCCCGGGACTACGAACGATCCGCGCGACCGGATTCGCCGCTCCGTCGGCGGATTAGAGTGCCTCGGGCCGGTGGCCGAACGAGTCCTCACGCTGCGAGAACTGAACCGCGCGACACTCGCGCGGCAGCTGCTCCTCCAGCGCACGCGACCCTCGCCGACGGCGGTGATCGAGCGCCTCGTCGGGATGCAGGCGCAGTCGCCGCAGGCTCCGTACGTCGGCATCTGGACGCGTACGATGGGCTTTCGGCGCGGTTCGCTCGAGCGGCTGCTCCGGCGGTCTGCGATCGTGAGGGCGACCGCGATGCGGCAGACGCTGCACCTGGTCACCCCGCGCGACTACGCGCTCATCTGGGCGGCGATGAGCGAGACGAACTTCCCCTGGGAGACGGAGCGGGCGAAGCAGCTCGCGCTGTCGGTGCGCGCGCTCGCGGCGGACCGACCCGTGACGTCGACGGAAGCGATCGCCCAACTTGAGAGCGAGTACGGCCTCGCCGGCGTCGACGCGCGCCGCGCCTGGCGGATGGCGCGTGTCGCCGCGCTCATCGTCCACCACCACGAGTCGGCGCTCTGGCAGCCGCGCAACGACCGCCGGTTCGTCGCGATCGCCGAGCCGCGGCCGCACGTCCCCGTCGAGGCACGCGCCGAGATCTTCCGTCGCTACCTCGCGGCCTTCGGCCCTTCGACGCGCCGCGACATCGGGGCCTGGAGCAGGATGCGCGTTGCGGAGATCGACGCTGCGCTGGAGCTGCTCGAGCCGCTGCGCCGCTTCCGCGACGAGCAGGGCCGCGAGCTCCTCGACGTCCCACGAGCGCCGCTGCCGGACGCCGACACTCCCGCGCCCGTCCGCTTCCTGCCGAAGTGGGACAACGTCCTGCTGGCCTGGGCCGACCGCACGCGCGTGCTCCCGGAGGCCTACCGGAAGACGGTGATCAAGGTGAACGGCGACGTCGCGCAGACGTTCCTGGTCGACGGATTCGTCGCCGGGTTCTGGCGCGTCGACGACGGCCGTGTCGTGCTGGAGCCGTTCGAGCCTCTTTCAGCCGCGGCGCGGCGCGAGATCGAGGACGAGGCAGGGCGTCTGGAGGCGTTCCTCGCCGAGCCCTAGTCGCGCTCGGCGAGCAGCTGCTGCATGCGCGCGATCTCGATCCGCTGGCCGTCCTCGACGTTATGCGGTGCCACGCTGCGGATCGTACGCAGCAACCACGCAACGTCCACCCCGTCGGCTGGGCCAGCGTTCGGGAATGACGCCTGACGAGGTGAACCCGGATCGGCTGGAGCAGCGATGAGTCTTCGGTGGTTTGTCAGTCTCTACCGCGTACGGGCGAGGCTGAGATGCGGCCGGAGCAGGCCGCCGAGAAAGGAGTCATGAGATGACGCGGTACCTGATTTCGTTCCCCAGCGGCGCGATGGACCACATCCCCGCTGAGGAGTTGCCCGCCGTGGGAGAGGCTGCTCATGCGGTGGTCCGGGAGGCCATGGACGCAGGCGTGTGGGTGTTCGGCGGCGGGTTGGCCGAGAACGTGGATCCCGTCATGGTGGCCGGTGACGGGACGATCACCGCTGGCACGTACCCGCAGACCAAGGAGTTCAACGGCGGGTTCACGGTCCTCGACGTGCCTCTCGGGAGGCAGCCTTGGAGTGGGCCGCGAAGATCGCGGCCGCCTGCCGCTGTGCTCAAGAGATCCGCGAGTTCGGTGCCCGACCCAGCGGTGGGCAATTGAGCGAAGCCCCAGATCGCCCTTCATGCCCAAGGCCTCCCGACAGACGATCGCCTGGGCCAGCGTGCGGGAATGTCCCTTGAGCACGAAGGCAGAAGGTGTCCTCGTTGTTTGAACCAGAAGCCAGCGTGACAGACTTGTGACCATGCGTGAGCTGCGGCCGGGTGTCTGGCATTGGCAATCGTCGCATCCCGCCTGGAACGAGGAGCAGGAGTGGCCCGAGGCTGTCTCGTCTTATGGGATCGAGCTCGGCAACGATTTCGTGTTGTTCGATCCGCTCTCCGTTCCCGACGAGCTACGTGAGCGCGCGACCGCCGTCGTCCTGACGGCGCCGTATCACGAGCGCGATGCCCCTGGACTTGGCCTACCGGTGCACACGCCGCCGGCGGACACCTGGGAGGACTGGGTCGAGAAGTTCGGCATCGACCCCGACCGCGTGCGCGGCATGGAGAGTGATGACCTTGCCTGGCTGCGCGCGGGTGGAGGCGAAGGACACTTTCACGGTCCTGGAGCGTGGCCGTTCGGCATCGACGCGTACGCGGGCCGCGAGGACAACGATCTCATCCTCTGGCTCCCGTCGATCGGTGCGATCGTCACCGGCGACTCGCTCTCCGACCTCGGCGACGGACTGGACATCTGGATCGGCTATCGCAAGCACGTGACGCGCGACGATGTCGTGCAACGGCTGCGTCCGCTGCTCGACCTGCCGGTCGAGCTCGTGCTGCCCGCACACGGCGAGCCGACGGATCGCGCGGCGCTCGAGCACGTGCTCTCGTGAGCGGTGCCGGCAGAATCAGAGGCTCAGGCGACGTGGCGCCTTCCTGCGCCAGTGTTCGGGAATGTCATCCGAGCTACTGGTCAGGTTACGGGGAGAAACTCAGCTGATAGTTCTGGTCGAAAGTACGACCACTAGCACTGCATAGTCGAGGATGCCGTGGCGGTCAACGGCGCACCCGATAGCGCAGGTGAAGCACCCGGTTGCCCTGAATCACCACGTCAGGTCCTCCAACAGGTGCTGCGCGTCGACCGACCCGAAGTAGCGCTTGCCGGACCCGAACACCACGGGTACGACGTCCATTCGCACCTCGTCGATCAGGCCCGCGGCAAGCACCTGGCCACCGACGTCGCCAGCGGCGACCTCGACCAAGCGGTCACCCGCAAGCTCCTGCGCCTTGGCCACGGCTGCCTCGACGCCGTCGACGAAGTGAAACGGCGCCTCGGGGTCCCAGCCCTCGGGCTCCGGCCGGTGCGTCACGACGACCACGTGGTCGACCCCGCTCGGAGGCTTCCCGTCCCAGCCGTCCGTCATGTCGAAGACGTGGCGGCCGGCGATTGTCGCCCCGATCTGGTCCCAGTACGGCCGGGTGTAGTCGTAGGACGTCTGCGACACCTTTAGCTCGCCGCTCTCGTCCAACGGGACGTCACCGCTGGTCAACCAGTCGAACAGCGGTCCGGGCTGGTCATTCTCGTCCGCGACGAAGCCGTCCACCGACACCGAGCTGTACATGACCACCTTGCCCACGGGGCTCTCCCTCTGCTTTGGGGTGCCCCCAAATTAGCGTGTCGTGAGCTGTCGCTCTTGTAAGAAATCAATCGGCCGGCAGCGGCCAGCCGTCCAGCGCGTGGCCGGGAGCTGAACAATGGTCCGATTGGTAATCCTTCAGGGAACATCCACGAACGCTCGCCTGGGCGAGCGTACTGTCGCTCGAGAACAAGTCGGGGATAGAGACAACTCTTGGTGACCGGCGCGAGCTCGAGGGCGGCCGGGCCGGGGAGGGCGGCCCGAGAGCGCCCGTTTCGGCTCATCACCTGACGGGCGCTCCGTACGACCCTCTATGCGTGTGGTTGCGGTGCTCTCGCTTCCCCGCGCCGCACGTACATCACGGCCAAGCCGACAACCATGACCACGGCCCCGATGATGACGCCTGTTGCCTGCTTCAACCCGAAGCCGTCGCCGTCTCCGAGGCCGATCGGCTCTGCGAGCGCGGAGATGAGCAGCACCACGGCACCAACGGCAATCACGATGCCGCCGGCAAGTCTGCGATCCATTCTCCCCTCCTTCCCGTGCTCCCGATGGTACGCCCGGAATGTCGATCCGACTAGGGTCGGGCTGCGGTCCGTCCGCATGATCGGTAGACGAACCTCGGGGAATGGAGGACCCGCCGTAGGGGCGCGCCTTCGATACGTCTCTCTCAGCTATCGGTCAGGGATCGCGCTCGAGGCCCAGGCGGTCGAGGACATGGCCGGTGTGGCACGGTTTCTCGTCTCGTATGTCGAACGGCGAGCCGAGCTGCGTGGATCGCGTTGATGCGGTTGTGATCGGCGCAGGGCTCGTCGGCCTCGCGGTGGCCCGCGGATTGGCGAGCGCTGGACGCGAGGTCGTGATCCTCGAGGCCGAGGACGCAATTGGCACGCACACGAGCTCGCGCAATTCAGAGGTCATCCACGCCGGGATCTACTACCCGCAGGGCTCGCTCAAGGCGCGCGCCTGCGTGGAGGGCAGGGAGCGCCTGTACGACTACTGCGCTGAGCGAGAAGTGCCCCACCAGCGCTGCGGCAAGCTGATCGTCGCGACCGACGCGGCACAACTGGGGGAGCTGGAGGGCATCCGACAGCGAGCGCACGCCAACGGCGTCACCGATGTCGTGCGCCTGAGCGCCGCCCAAGCTCGCGCGATGGAACCGGAGTTACGTTGCGTGGCCGCCCTGCACTCGCCCTCGACGGGGATCGTCGACAGCCACGCCTTGATGCTCGCCTACCTGGGCGACGCCGAACGCGCGGGTGCAATGCTCGCGTTGAAGAGCTCGCTGGAGAAGGGCCTAGTGCGTCCCGGGGGCATCGAGTTGCACGTCGCCGGGGCCGATCCGATCCTTGCCGCGCATGTAGTGAACAGCGCAGGACTGCGGGCGCCGAGCGTCGCCCGGCGCATCGATGGCTTCCCGACCGAGCTCGCACCGCCCGAGCTCTACGCCAAAGGCAACTACTACACGTTGTCCATGCGCCCGCCGTTCTCGCGTCTCGTCTATCCGGTGCCCGAGCCGGGAGGGCTCGGCGTGCACGTGACACTCGACCTCGGCGGACGCGCGCGCTTCGGCCCCGATGTGGAATGGGTGGACAGGATCGACTACACCGTGGATCCGTCGCGAGCCGAGCGCTTTTACGCGGCGATCCGGCGCTACTGGCCTGGACTGCCGGACGGCGCGCTCGAGCCTGGCTACGCCGGCATCCGTCCCAAGATCTCCGGCAGGGAAGCGCCTGCTGCCGACTTCCTCGTGCAGGGCCCGCGCGAGCACGGGGTGCCGGGCCTGGTCAACCTGTTCGGCATCGAGTCGCCGGGGCTGACCGCCTCGCTGCCGCTCGCCGACGCCGTGCTCGGGCAGCTGCGGCCGACTACCTAGCCGGTTGACGGCGTCGCGTCAGCACGTATGGTTAGAGCACCTGGGGATCAGGGCCAGAGCGGTTCACGCGCTGGGTAGGTTTCTGCGGCCGTCGGGACGGGAACGTTCGACGAGAGAGATGAGGGCGAAGCGGTGACGACATACGAAGTTCGCTCGGGTGGACGACCCGTCGCGCAACTGACTGCGATTTCGGCGCAGGAGGCTCTCGCCGACTACATGAAGGCGCTCGGCTGCCGGAGTGACGAGATCGTGCGGATGGGGAGCGGCATCGCGGCATGGCGAGGCGCGGTGTTCAGCGCCGTGCCGGCCGAAGCGAAGATGCGCTCCAGCCGAGCCAGGTAGCAGCAACACGCTCTAGGCCCTCGGCGGCTTTCCTGTGATCGCGTCGAGGCAGCCGGTCCTCGCAGCGGTGCGCCGGGACCGCTCGTAAGAGTCGGCCCAGGTCGCAGCCATCGCCACCGGGCGCGGCTCCGGACCGAGCGGACGCTCCCGCCACTGCCGCTCGCATTCGCGGTAGCTCTCCCGGTAGACCTCGGCGTCGGCGCCCCTGAACGGAGCGGCCACGGGCTTACTCCAGACGGCGTAGGCAAACGCGCCGGCGCAGACGAGGAAGAGCACGATCGCAGCGATGTCGCGATCGCGAGTCACGTTCGAGCTATCGGCTCTCGCCCCGCCGCGCTGAATAGACAGACCGAGTCGCCAAGACGCCTGAGATCGGGTTTACTGCGTGTGGGGCGAGGGCAAGGAGGCGCGGTGACTCGCGAGTGCCCGTACTGCCAGTTCGCCATTCGACCCGACCTCGGGACATGTCCGTCGTGCGGCCGCGAGAGCGAGCCGTGGATCCTCTTCGAAAACACGTGGTGGAGGCAGGACGAGGACGGAGACTGGCATCGCTACGAGCCCTTCCGCCCGCCGACCGGCTGGCATGAGTGGGACGAAGCCGAGCCGCCGTGGGAGACGGCCCGCCGCGACCAGCCCGTAGGGGCGGTGCGCGTCAGGTAGAAAGCCGCACGCGCTCGAGCGTCACGGGCGTGCCGACGTCGATCCAGCTCTCCGAGAGCTCGAGGCCGCGAACGTCGCGTCCCTCCCGGCAGAGCGAGTCGAGGTACTCGCCCGGCCACGCGGTTGTACCGAGACCCGACCAGACGGAGGCTCGTCCCGCGGCGCAACCCCAGATCCATTCGGATGCCGGCTGCGCAGGCTTGACGTCGATGCGCTCGATGCGGTTGTCCCGATCGCGCACGACCACGTCCGAGCGCGGGAGCTCGGCTCGGTCGATCCGGAAGAGCCCCAGCGCGGCCTCGCAGCCGTCCTCGACCGCGGCGACGAGACGCGCGAACCCGTCGGTCGGCTCCCAGAGTGTGTCCGGGAAGTCGACGAGGGCGATGTCGTCGTCCGCGAGCCCGGCCATTCCGGCGAGGAACGACGCGCTGACCGTCTCGGGTCGCGCGAGCACGACCTCCGCGCCGAGCTCGGCTGCATGCGCGATCACGTCCGCCTTCTCCGAGCGCGTCACGACCCGCAGTCGGTCGCAGCCACCGGCGAGCATGCGCTCGACCAGGTGATCCATGACCGGCTTGCCGCGCACCTCCATGACCTCCTTCGATCCGGCGAGCGGCTGGAGCCGCGTCGCATACCCGGCGGCCGGGATGATCCCGACGATGCTCATGACTCGAGCCGCAGGTCGAAGCCCGCGGGCGCGTGGATGTTGAGCATCCGCACCGGTGTGTCGCCGCGATTCGCGAAGGTGTGCGTGACCTCGGGCGGGACGAGCACGAATGTCCCCGGGCCGGCCACGAGCTCGTCGTCGCCGAGGAGGAGTGTGAGCTCGCCCTCGACGACGTAGAACGAGTCGTCCTCGCTCGTATGCGAGTGGGGCGGAGGGCCGCCTCGGTGCGGCCCGATCGTTATCAGGGCGAGGTTGAAGCGCGGCGTGTCCTGCGAGCGCGCGAGGAACTCGACGTTGCCGACGCGATGTCCTTCGCCCGGCGGGACGACGACGACCCGGTCGAGGCCGCTCACGACGGGAGCTCCGGCGGGTTTGCGCGAGCGAAGGTCCGGTGAAGCAACAACTGGAGGCGGAGCAGGTCGTCTTCGGACGCGTTCATGCCCGGCTTCTAGCAGACTCCCCGGAACAGCCGACCAAGGAGGACGACATGCCAGTCGCACGTGTGACCGAGATCAGCTCGACGTCGACCGCGAGCTTCGAGGACGCGATCAAGTCCGGCCTCGAGCGCGCGAACCAGACCCTGCGGAACGTCAAGAGCGCCTGGGTCAAGGAGCAGCACGTTCGCCTGGACGGAGGCTCGATCACCGAGTACCAGGTGAACATGCTCGTGACCTTCGTTCTGGACGACTGAGTTGTGCGCAAGACCAGGACCCGCTCGCGCGGATCCTGGTCGCGCGAGAACCCCTAAAGGCGTCCGCTTCGCGGCCGCTGTCGCCGCGCAGGGCGGGCGTGGTGCATTCGGGCTCAGTCCATCAGGGCGCGGATCTGCGGCGCGGTCGACGGGCTCGCCGGCGACGATGAGCTCGCGGGCGGCGTCGACCTTGTCCCACACGTCCCAGAGGAGGAAGCCGCGCGGCTTGCCCTCGTCGACGTAGCAAACGACGCCCTTGCGGTTCGGCTCCGCCCACTCGGCCACCAGCTCGAGCCGCGGGTCGGTGTCGCCGATCGCCTCGTAGCCGAGCTCGAACAGGTCGGAGTAGAAGTACGGGAGGTAGTCGTACGGCTTGCCGGCGCCGGCCATGTTCTCGCCGACCAGGCGGCCGTGGCTGTTCGCGTGGTTCTCGTGCTCGACACGGCGCGTCCCGCCCAGGGCAGGCGCGGGGAAGCGCGCGACGTCACCGGCGGCGAACACGTCGCTCGCGGCCGCCGACGCGGCCCTGCTCGTCCACGAAGATCCCGTCGTCGGCCGCGATGCCGCTCGCCTCTGCGAGATCGGTACGCGGGACGATGCCCAGCCCGGCGACGACGACGTCTGCCTCGACGGTCCGGCCGCTTTCGGTCTCCACCTGGAACTTCCCGTCGTCGCGCGTGACACCGGCGACCTTCGCCTCCGCGAGCACGTCGACGCCCTTCTCGCGGTAGTAGTCGCTGACGAACTGCGCGAGATCGGCTGGGAAGATGCGCGCGCCGATGCCCGTCTCCGGGAAGACGATTGTCACGTCGCAGCCGTTCATGCGGAGCGCTGCGCTGATCTCCGAGCCGATGAAGCCGCCGCCGATGACCGCCGCGTGAGTCCCTTCGTGCGCGAGCGGCCGCAGTGCGCGGTAGTGATCGATCGTGCGGTAGTAGATGACGCCGTCGTCCCACGCGTCGACACGGCGCGGGGTTCCGCCGGTCGCGATCAGCAGCTTCTCCCACGCGTGCGCCTCGCCGGACGCATCGGTCGCCGTGTGGCCGTCGAGGTCGAGCGCGGTGATCGGCCCTCCCGGATGGATGTCGACTCCGAGCTTCGGCGTCCCGCGCCAGATCGAGTCCTCCGGCTTGCCCTTCCAGAGCGCTTTCGTGAGCGGCGGCCGGGCGTAAGGCTCGTGCGGCTCCTCGCCGAAGAGGCCGATCGAGCCGTCAGCGTCGTGGTCGCGGATCCCCTTGCACGCCGCGTCCGCGGTCATCCCGCCTCCGACGATCAGGTACCGGAAATCGGCCACCGCGTTCGATCCTATAGCCGGGCCTCAGGGATCCGAAACGCACGCTAGAGTCCCGCGCAATCGTGAGCCGAGTGCGGGTCAGGGCATTCGTCGGCGTGGCCGTCCTCGCGGCCACGCTTGCGTTGGCGTCCGCCGCCGGGCCCGGGGCGCAGGGGGTGCCGGTCTCGCGCGACGTCGCGATCTTCTACTACCCGTGGTACTCGACCCCCGTCCGTGACGGCGGCTGGGCCCACTGGTACGTCGAGCGAGACGGCGCGCCGGTCCTCTCGACGCCGTACTACCCGACGCGCGGGCTCTACTCGTCGTCGAACGCGAGGATCGTGGCCGCGCAGATGCGGGAGATCCGCTCCGCGGGCATCGGAACGGTGGTCGTGTCCTGGTGGGGCGCGGACTCACCCGAGGCGGCGCGGCTTCCGCTCGTGACCGAGGCGGCGCGGAAGGTCGGGCTCGAGGTTGCGATCCACCTGGAGCCGTACGGCGGGCGGACCCCGGCGTCGACCGCCGTCGACATCGAGAAGCTCTCCGCGGACGGCTACGTCGACTTCTACGTCTACGACGCCGATCGCGACCCGGCCGCCGACTGGTCGGAGGCGCTGGCCGAGCTCGAGAACGTGCGCGTCATCGGGCACACGACGCTCGTCGGGCGCGCGAAGGCGTCCGGCTTCGACGGCCTCTACACGTACGACGTCGTCACGTGGAACGGCGCGCTCTTCCGGAGGCTCTGCACGCAGGCGCAGCGGGCGGGGCTGCTGTGCGCGCCGTCGGTCGGCCCCGGCTACGACGCGCGCCTGGCGACCCGGCACGAGGTCATCCGGCCGCGGCTCCGCGGCGCGACGTACGACCGCATGTGGAAGACCGCGCTCCGCGCGGAAGCGGACCTGGTCACGATCACGAGCTACAACGAGTGGCAGGAGGGGACCCAGATCGAGCCCGCGCAGAACCAGGTCGGCCGGCCGGGCTACGAGGGAGCGTGGGGGAGACAGGGAGTCGCCGCGCAACGCGCCTACCTCGAGGCGACGGCGCGCTGGACGGCGCGGCTCCGGGTCGCTCAGCGCCAGTAGGTCAGTAGAGCGCCGTCGCGAGCCGCCGCCGGTACGCCGTCGTCCGCGGATCCTCCTGGCCGAGATCCTCGAAGATCGCGACTGCAAGCTCGCGCAGGCGGTCCCGCTCCTCGGACGCAGCATCGGCGACGAGGTCGAGGATGAGGTCGAGCGCGCGCTCGGGCTCGCCCGCGTCGAGAGCCGCGACGACGTCGGGTAGGTCACCGCTGGCGCGGAGATCCTCGAGCACGCCCTCGATGCGCGGCGGTGCGAGGAGCTCGTCGAAGAACGAGGACACAGCCGCCGGCGACTGCGCCCCCACGAACTCGGCCGCGACCCTGCCATCCTTGAACCCCTTCACTGCAGGGATGCCCTGCACGCGGTACTCGGCGGCAAGACTCTGATTCGAGTCGACGTCGACCTTCACCAGCTCGACCGCGCCGTCACGGCTCTCGACCTCACGCTCCAGGACGGGCGCGAGGGCGTGACACGGCCCGCACCATTCCGCCCAGAAGTCGACGACGACCGGGACCTCCTTCGAGCGTTCGATCACGTCACGCTCGAACGTCTCCTCGGTCACGTCCATCCTTCAACGGTAGCGCCGCGCCGCGGTCACGAGGAAGTGACCACGACATCCGCGCCGCAGCCCGCGATGAGGGCGGCGGCGACGTCGTCGCGGACGACGCCCGCCAGCGAGCGATGCGAGAGGTCGATCTCGATGCCCGGCCACTCCTCGAGGCCGAGCGAGCGCGCACCGACCTCGGAGCCGAAGCGCATCAGCTCCTCGGTCGTGAAGACTCCACGTCTTCCGAGCTGGCGGCGCGCGATCCCCTCCAGCTCGCGCAGCTCCTCGAGCGGATCGATGCGGACGTTCGAGTCGGAGCCGATGCAGAGCGGGATGGAGCGCTTGCGGATGCGACCCGCGGGCAGGAACCCGTCGCCGAGGTCGGCTTCGGTCGTCGGGCAGGCGCAGATCGTGCTCCCGCTGGACGCGAGCAGGTCGAGCTCGGCGCCGTCCGCGTGCGTCGCGTGCACGACCGTCGTCCGCTCGCCGAGGCAGCCCGTTCGCGCGAGAAGCTCGATCGGACGGCATCCGTGCTCCGCGAGGCACTCCTCGATCTCGCGCGGCTGCTCGTCCGCGTGGACGTGCAGCGGAAGCCCCTCGCGCTCCGCGTAGCGCGCGACCTCCTCCAGCCAGTCGGCCGGGACGGCGCGCACCGAATGCGGAGCGACGCCGACGCGGACGCCGGCCTCCCGGAGCTGCTCGACCTGGCCGAGGTACTCGGCCACGGACTCCTGCCGGAAGCGAGGAAGTCCGCCCCGCGCGTAGGCGACGTGCAGGAGCACGATCTCGATGCCCGCGGCCGCAGCGGCCTCGACGGCGGCGAACGCCTCCGGCAGGCCGAGGTAGTGGAACTCGCCCACCGCGGTGTAGCCCGCGGTGCGCAGCTCGCGATAGGTCGCCTCGTACGTCCTTCGGACGAGATCCGGCGTCTGGCGCTCCGCCTCCGCCAGCATCGTCTCCCGCCACGCCCAGAAGTCCTCGCCTGCAGCCTTTCCGCGGAGCGCCCGCTGGAACGCGTGGCTGTGGGCGTCGACGAAGCCGGGCAGCGCGAGGGTGTCGGCCACGGAGCGACGCTAACACTGCGCCACGCCGACGTAGGGTTTCGCCGATGAGCTGGAACGAGCGTTCGACGGCGGATTCCGAACGCACTCACGATCGTCCGCTTCGCGGCGATTCCGATCTTCGTCTGGCTCTACCTCGAGGCCGGCGACGGCCCGGCGTGGGGGGCAGGGCTCTTCTTCGCCGGCGCGGCGCTCACGGACCAGATCGACGGCTACCTCGCCCGGCGCTGGCACGTGGAGTCGCGGTTCGGCACGATCGCCGACCCGCTCGCGGACCGGCTGATGATCGGCACGGCCGTGATCCTCATGTGGGCGACGGGGAGGATTCCCCTGGTCGCGGCGGTCGTGATCCTCGGCCGTGACCTCGCGCTCGTGCTCGGCTACAAGCTCCTCGCGCCGCGCGGGTTCGTGCTGGACGTCACCTTCCTCGGCAAGCTCGCGACCTGGATCCTGTACGCGGCGCTCGGCTTCCTCCTCGTCACGCAAGAGGGCACGACGTGGCCGCTCGTGATCCTCTGGATCGGCATCGTGCTCGCGCTCGGCGCGGGCGTCCAGTACCTGCTGAGAGCGCGCGCGGCGCTGCGCGAGGGAAGGGAACCGCCGGCCGGGGACGAACTGAAAGTCTCAAGCTGAGGTTGACCCCTCGGAACAGCGGCTGCTTTACTCACAGAGAGCCCACGAGGAAAGGCCACCGGTGGAACCACTGCCCGATCTCACGACGCTGACCGACGACGACCTCCGGGTCATGATCCGCGAGCTCGAGAAGGAGGAGGACGACATCTCCTTCCGGCGCCGCGTGCTGCACGGCCGTATCGACATCCTCCGCGCGGAGCTCGTCGCGCGGCTCCGCGAGCAGGTGAGCGCGGGGGAGGCGCAGCTCGCCGACGTCGGGCGCCTGAGCGAGATCCTGACCGCGAAGGCGTCGCCACACCTCGACGACGAGTGACGTGAGTCACGTCTACTGCCCCGAGTGCGGCTTCCAGAATCCGGAGACCGCCAACTACTGCTCGCGCTGCGGCGCGCTGCTCGTCGTCGAGACGGGGCAGGAGACGACCCTGGCCTTCGACGTCGACGACGCGAGCGAGGAGGGCGAGTCGCTGCTCGCCGCGCTCGGGATCACCGGGCCTGCGCTCGTGGTGCGCTCGGGCGGCGGGATGGCGGGGCAGACGTTCCAGCCGGCCGAAGGACGCACGCTCGTGGGTCGCTCGCCCGAGTGCGACATCTTCCTCGACGACGTCACCGTCTCCCGCCAGCACGCGGAGATCGTCCGCGACGGCGACGAGTTCACGATTCGCGATCTCGGCAGCCTCAACGGCACGTACGTCAACCGCAGGCGAATCGAGTCGGCCGTCCTCGAGAACGACGACGAGGTGCAGGTCGGCAAGTACCGCCTGACCTTCCTCCAGCGATGAGCGCGGTCTCGACAGCGCGGCGCGACCAAGACGCTCCCGAGCCGGGGCTGCGCACGATCGGCTCGGTCTGCGAGGGCCTGCGCGAGGAGTTTCCGGACATCTCCGTCTCGAAGATCCGCTACCTCGAGGATCAGGGCCTGATCACGCCGAGCCGGACGCGTGGGGGATACCGGCTGTTCTCCGCGGAGGACGTCGAGCGCCTGACGACGATCCTGCGCCTCCAGCGAGACGAGTTCCTGCCCTTGCGCGTGATCCGCGAAGCGCTCGAGGGCCCGGTGTCCGCCGAGCGTACGCGCCGGCGCACCGTCGGGCTCACGGCTCAAGAGGCGGAGATCGATCTCGCCGAGCTCTGCAACCGCGCGTCCGTGACCAGGGAGTTCGTGCGCGAGCTCGAGGAGTACGGCGTGCTGCAGTCGCGCGTCGAGGGCGGCGAGCACCTCTACCGGGAGACCGAGTCCGACATCGCCGCCGCCTGCGCGCGGCTGTCGCGTTTCGGGATCGACGCACGGCACCTACGGACGTTCCTGACGGCCACCGGCCGCCAGGCGAGCCTCGTCGAGCAGCTCGTCGCGCCGGGGCTCCGCTCACGCAACGCCGAGCGCCGCAAGGGCGCGCTCGACGACCTCGAGTCGCTCGCGCGCGTCGCCCAGGAGCTGTCGCACCTCCTGTTCCTGCGCGACCTCCGCGCTGTCGTCGAGCGAAGCCGGTGACGCTCGATCTCCGCGACCGCGTCCGCGACGTCCCGGACTTCCCGACCGAGGGGATCATCTTCAAGGACCTGATGCCGCTGATCGCGGATCCCGAGTACTTCGCCGACGACGATCCGTCGGCTCGCCGAGTGGGCGAAGCCGCGCGAGCCCGACCTGATCCTCGGCGCCGAAGCTCGGGGGTTCATCTTCGGCGCGGCGCTCGCGTACGAGCTCGGCGCCGGGTTCATCGCCGCGCGCAAGCCCGGGAAGCTTCCGCGCGAGACCGTCGAGGCGACGTACGCGCTCGAGTACGGCACGGACAGCCTCCAGGTGCATCGCGACGCCGTTCCGCAGGGAGCGCGCGTCATCGTCCTCGACGACGTCCTCGCGACCGGAGGTACCGCGCGGGCGAAGGTCGAGCTGGTCGAGGGCCTGGGGGGAGTCGTGGCCGGGGTCCTGTTCGTGATCGAGCTCTCGTTCCTGAACGGCCGCGAGCAGCTCAACGGCTACGCCGTCCACTCGCTGATCGAGTACTAGGGCTTGACGTGGAATCGGAGCGACCGCGGCCGCGAAGCGGCCGCGCTTTAGGTCCTTGTTCTTGGCGCGTCCGGAATCCCCACTCGGGGATTCCGGACTTGCGCAGTACTAGCCATTCGGCCGGGGCGGCGTCCGACCGCCGGACTACAACGAGACCAGATGGTGTACGACCCGTTGACGAGCAGGTACTCGTTCGCGTGTCCCCACGGGCGCGCGTCGAGCGTGCCCCTGTCCTCCTTCCGCCTGCTCGAGGAGCTGCCTGGGCCGCAGCACCCGGCTGTCTACCGCGTGGTCTTCTCGTGCGGCTGCGGCGACGATCATCCGGGCCTCGTGTCGCACGACGACCTCGACTGGGCGCCGCTCGGCGGCTCGTCGAGCGCCACCTTCCACAACCTCATGACCGCGCACGAGGACCCGCTGGCGGCGGAGCTCCTCGAGCTCGCGGCCGCGCGCATCAGGGCGGGGGAGTGGCCGTGGAGCTTCTTCTGCCACCCCGAGAACCGTCCGCGGCCGATGACTCCGTCGGCGCTCGCAGTCGTCGCGCCCGGCGAGAGCTCGGTCGGGCTTGCCGTCCGCTGCCCGGCCTGCGCGGCGGTATCCGTGAACCTCGTCACGCGCGCGCACGTCGACATCCCGTTCTGGAACGACCGGCAGGTCGGCGTCGTCCCGCACGCGTTCGAGCCGGACGCGCTGCGCGCGATCGAGACGTTCCGCGCCCAGCTCGCATCGGCCGAGTTCGACGAGCGGAGGCTCGATCTCGAACGCTGACGGGACCGGTTCACTCCCGCCAGGGATCGGGCGGAGCGGGCGGAGCGCCGATGCTCGTCCCATGACCGCCGCCGTGCTGGCAGAGGTCGCTCCGGCCGGCTCGATTCGTCTTCTCGCCGACGTCCGAGCGCTCGGTGAGCACGCCTTCGAGGGGCGCGACTCCGCCGCGCTACGGCTCGAAGCGGCGCTCGGCCGCGACTTCGCAGACCGGCTCGTCGACCGCGCTCAGCGAGCGCGAGGACGCGCCGGCAGGGCCGGCAGCCGCGTAGCCAGCGGCGCAAGATCAGCGCGGGCCCGGGTAGTCGCCGCCGCGGAGGCGGACGAGCAGGAAGATCACGCAAGCGGCGAGGATCGAGACGAGAAGCGACGTCCCGGTCGGGAAGTCGAGCAGGATCGCGCCGATCCACATGATCAGGAAGAAGACGATCGCCCAGACGAACGCCTGGACGCCCTGATCGATGCTCGGCATCCGGAGGTGCATGACGCGATCCTAACCAGGCGTTACGCGCACCCATGCGCTGAGCCGTCGCGACGATCGACGGCCGGAGACGTTGTGCCCGCCGTGAGCCCAGACGAACGCCGACCGAGGCGCTGCGATGAAGGAGGGGGTGACGGTGGGGAACCATGGGTTCCCCCACGAAAAAAAAATTCACCGAGCCGGTGGCGCTTTCGTCCACTCAGCCCGCTGACCGTCCGCTTCCGCGTAGAGCCTTCGAGCTGAGCTTCGACCTACTCGCGCTCCGTGCTCGGTGCAAGCGGGACACTATGGGAGGGGGGCCAGGCCGGTCAATACCCCGCTTCACCTCATTGATGCAATTTGCGCCGTTTTCGTCGTCACGCGCCCGACGGTCGTCCGCAATTTGCGCGAGAGGGCGACGCAGTTGCCGGGGGAACCTCCCGGTTCCCCGAGACCCCTTCCACTGGTCCGCTTCGCGGACAGAGCGCTTCGCGCCCAGCGTAGGATCCCGCCGTGCGCCGCTCCCTCGTCTACGGCGTCGCGGGGGTGTCGCTCGGGCTCGCGCTGGTCCTGACGCTCGTCGGGTTCGCGGACGACCCGGATGCCCTCACGAACGCGCAGGCGCTGGTGCTCGGGATCGTGCAGGGGCTCACCGAGCTCCTCCCGATCTCGTCGTCCGGCCACCTCATCCTCGTTCCCTGGGGCGCGGAGTGGACGTACCTCGAGGAGAACGACCGCTTCAACCAGACCTTCGACGTCGCCCTGCATCTGGGGACGCTCGTGGCAGTCGCCGCGTACTTCTGGGGCGACATCGTGCGGCTCGTGCGAGCGTTCGCCGGCTCCCTCGGCCGCCGGCGAATCGAGAGCTCGGACGAGCGGATTGCGTGGTTCGTGCTCGTTGCCACGATCCCCGCGGGCCTCGTCGGCCTCGTGTTCGAGGACGCGATCGCGGACGGACTCGGTGAGCCGTGGCAGATCGCGATCCTGCTCGCGGCCGGCGCCGCGCTCCTCTGGCTGGCCGATCGCCGGCCGCAGGAGCAAGCCATGGGCGATCTCGGACTGAAGCAGGCCGTGCTCATGGGCCTCGCGCAGGCGCTCGCGCTCGCGCCCGGCGTCTCGCGCTCGGGCATCACGATCACCGCCGGGCGGCTCATGCGCCTCGACCGCGACTCGGCGGCGCGCTTCTCGTTTCTCCTGCTGCTACCGACCGTTCTCGGCGCTCTGCTGCTCAAGGGAGTGGGGGACGTGCTGCTCGGCGACCTCCCCGACGGCTGGCAAGGGCCGTTCCTCGTCGGCACGCTCGCGTCGCTCGGCAGCGGCATTCTCGCGATCGACTGGCTCCTCGGCTTCGTCCGCCGTCACACCTACGACGTCTTCGTCTGGTACCGGCTCGCCGCCGCGGCGATCATCGCTCTCGTGATCCTGGCGGGGGTGAGGGAGGCGTCCTTCTGAGCGCGCGAATGTCTACTTGACATAACGCGCGTTATCGTGCGTCGCCGGGAGAGGCCGAAACCTCGGGAGAGGGATTTTCCGCGCCTACCCCTAGACATCGTGCTGCAGACGCGAGAGAGTAGAGCTTCACCCTTCCCGCGTTCCCCGCCCGCGGCGTGACTCAGATCGATATCGAGCAGATCCTCATCGTCGAGGAGATTCGTCACCTTCTCGAACAGGCCGAACAGGTCGGCAACATTCGTGCGTCCGACCTCTCGGAGGTCGCCGAGACCTACGAGCTGACCGAGCTCGAGCAGGACGCACTTCTGCGGGAGCTCGACCAGCGCTCGATCGAGATCGTCGAGCAGCCTCCGCAGTCCGAGGTCGTCGCGGCGATCACGGCCCCGGTTGAGACGACAACGGACGCGCTCCAGCTCTTCCTGCGCGAGGCCGGCCGCCATCAGCTCCTGACGGCAGCGCAAGAGGTCGAGCTCGCCAAACGCATCGAGCGCGGCGACATGGAGGCGAAGGAGCGGATGATCCAGTCGAACCTCCGCCTCGTCGTCTCGATCGCGAAGAACTACCGCAACCAGGGCCTGCCGTTCCTCGACCTCATCCAGGAGGGCACGCTCGGCCTCATCCGCGCCGTCGAGAAGTTCGACTGGCGCCGCGGGTTCAAGTTCTCGACCTACGCGACGTGGTGGATCCGGCAAGCCGTCGCGCGCGCGCTCGCGGACAAGGCGCGGACGATCCGGATGCCCGTGCACATCGTCGAGCGCCTGCAGAAGATCAACCGCGCCGACCGCCTCCTGTGGACGCAGCTCGGCCGCGAGCCGATGCTCGAGGAGATCGCGGACGAAGCCTCGCTCACGGTGCAGCAGGTGCTCGAGGTGCGCGCGGCCGCGCGAGCGTCCACCAGCCTCGACGCGCCGGTCGGCGACGGTGACGACGCGACCTTCGGCGACTTCGTCGCGGGCGACGACCCGCTTCCCGAGGAAGCCGTCGAGCTGCATCTGCGAAGCGAGGCGCTTCGGATGGCCCTCGCCTCCCTCCCGGACCGCGAGCGCGAGGTCGTGTCGATGCGCTACGGCCTCGGCGGCTCGGAGCCGCAGACGCTGGAAGACATCGGCCGCCGCCTCGGGCTGACGCGCGAACGCGTCCGCCAGATCGAGCTCGAGTCGCTGCGCCGTCTCGCGGGCCTCCGCGAGATGGAATCCGTCGACGCGAGCTGAAGCCCCGTCAGCATGGACACGCTGCGACAGCGGCCGCGAAGCGGACGCCTCTAGGGATCTTCGCGCGAACGAAATCCGCACTCGCGGATTTCGTTCTTGCGCTCACGAGCGAAGATACAGCTCGAGCCCGGGCGCGACCGCGCGCAGCTCGCGGAGCGCACGCGCCTCGAGCTGCCGGACGCGCTCGCGTGTGATCCCGAGGTTCGCCCCCACTTCCTCGAGTGTCCGCGGACGGACGCCGTCGAGGCCGAAGCGCTCGATCACGACGCGGCGCTGGCGGGGCTGGAGCTTCGCGAGGGCCGCCAGCAGCTCGGTCGAGCGTGCTCGATCTGCCGTCTCGAGCTCGGGCTGGTCGGCGCTGAGATCCGGAATGAGGTCGGCAACGCTCGAATCGCCATCCCCGATCGGCGTCTCCAGGCTCACCGGGTCCTGGACGAGGTCGAGAAGCTCCTGCACCCGCTCGGGCGTGATCCCGATCTCGAGCGCGATCTCGTCGAGCGACGGGTCGCGATTCAGCTTCTGACCGAGCGTGCGGCGCGCCTTCGTCACCTTCCGCACCTGGTCGGCGACGTGCACCGGGAGCCGGATCGTGCGGCCTTGCTCGGCGAGCGCGCGCGACACGGCCTGCTTGATCCACCACGTCGCGTACGTCGAGAGCTTGAACCCCATCTTGTAGTCGAACTTCTCGACCGCGCGGATGAGCCCGAGGTTGCCCTCTTGGATCAGATCGAGGAGCGGGACGTCGGCGCGCGTGTAGTTCCGCGTGATCGACATGACGAGGCGGAGGTTGCACTCGATGAGCCTCCGCTTCGCGGCCTCGTCGCCCTCGTCCTTGCGCTTGGCGAGCGCGCGCTCCTCCGCAGTCGTCAGCAGCCGGCCGTCGCCGATCTGGCGGACGTACAGCTTGAGCGGGTCGTCTGCGGACGGACCGGCGAGGTCCGGGCGCTCTCTCGGCGTCGCCGGCTCGTCGGCCGCAGGCGTCGACTCGTCGTCGGTCGGATCGAAGAGGTGCTCGGCGGCGGCGTTCCCTTCCACGGCGGGTTTATCGGCGGCGAAGTTGCCCCACTTGAGGGATGACATTCGAGACGAGGGATTCCCTCCCCCGGCACCCCTAACCAACATCGGGCCTCTTGCCGAAGAATCCATACAAACTATGAAGGTGCTCTCATCGTCTACGCTCTCTGTGGCGTCGTCCGACCCAATGCGTGAAATAAGCTCATGTGCGGCATCGCGGGCTACAGCCTGAATCCCGATTCGGGCGTCGAACGGACGCTCGCGGCCCAAGCTCTGCTCGCCGGAATTGCCGAGCGCGGCGCTGACGCCGTCGGCTACGCCTCTCGCACGGACGACGGGACGGTTGCGGTGACAAAGCTGCGCGGCGGCGCGAGCGCGCTCCTGGACGAGATCGCGATGCCCGCCGGCGCCCACCAGGCGCTCATCCACGTCCGCGACTACACGAAGGGCCACCCCGAGGTCGCGGCCAACAACCACCCCGTTCGCCACGGCGCGGTGGTCGGCATCCACAACGGTCTCATCGAGAACGACGACGCGCTCCTCGAGCGGTACGGGATCGAGCGCCACGAGCCGGAGATGACGGTCGACTCGGAGGCCATCTTCGCGCTGATGGAGCTCCGCAAGAACCATCCGCGGGCGCTCTCCGAGATGCGCGGCGCGATGGCGGCGGCGTGGTTCGACGAGCGCGACCCGGAGAAGCTGTACCTCGCGCGCGGCGTTGCGCGCCCCCTCTGGATCGGGCGGACGGACAGCGACCTCTACTTTGCGTCAACGCGGCGCGCCCTCGCAATCGTCGAGGCGGCGCTTCGCGTGCGTCTGACGCTGCGCCAGGTGCGGCCGGGGCGGCTGCTCCAGGTCGTCGCCGGGCAGATCGTCCGCGAGCGGCGATTCCGGCCTGATCGCAGCTACCGCGACGAGGACGCGCTACCGCCCGTGCGCGCGCCGCACGAGGCCGTCTCCTGCCTCCAGCGCCTCGCGGCCATCACCTCCGGCCTGGCGTAGGAGGCCTGATGTGAAACGGAGCGACCGCGGCCGCGAAGCGGCCGCGCTTCAGGTCCCTTGCTCTCTCGCGCGACCAGAATCCCCGCTCGGGGATTCTGGTCTTGCGCGCAACTAGCCTAGCCTGCCGTCCGGCAGCACCTCGGCGCCTTCCTGGCGCAGTCGCTCGCGCACGAGGTACTGGAACGCGGTCCACGCGCCTCGATCGACGTCGAGCAGGCGATACACCTGCCACTCCGAGAGGAGCGAGGCGTCGTCGCGGCGAGCGATCTTCCAGTCGGCCATGCGCGGGAGGTGGCCGAGCTTCCTGGCGAGCGCAGCTCCCTGCTCGATCGCGCGTTCGAGCCTCTCCTCCCCACGCAGCACCTCGAAGCCCGCCTCACGGAGGGCGTCCGCGAGCGAGCCGAAGGTGTGCGCATAGAGCGACGCCGACGGTAGTGAGCGGCCCCGGGCGGCGAGATCGCGCGCCGTCGGCGTGCGTCCGAGCTCCGCCCCGAGGTTGCGTAGCTGCTCGAGCAGCTCGTCCCTCGTGAGAAACCTGCGCGGGAAGAGCCCCGCCGCTCGCTTTGCTGCGTTCCAGGTGCCGAAGTGCTCGATGACGGTCTGCGGGTGGACGCGCGCTTCGGCGTCGTCCGCAAACTCGCGCATCGTCGGCGAGCGGCCCAGCCGTTCTGCGGCCGTCCGGAGCTCGTCGAGGATCTCCTCGTCCGTATAGCGGCGCCGGAGACCGGCTCGAAACGCGGCGAGCTCGGCCTCGTCGATGCGCAGCTGCGCGCGCTTTCGGTCCCGGGGGCGGGCCATCCCTGCAAGAAGCTTAGATCATTCTGTGGAATCTGCAAGACGTCTAGAGCAGACCCCCTCCCCACCCCACCTGCGTGGCGCTTGGATACGCTCGGCGGCCGATGGGAGTACGCCTCGCGGTCGAGACCATGGCAGCGCGTGCTGTCGGCACCGTCTCGCGTGTGGCGGGTCGCGGCGGCGGCACCACGCTGCCCGGGAAGCTCCTGTGGAAGGCCGATCCCGGAGCCGTCGACGCGCTTGCGCGGAAGCTCTCGTCCGGTGTCGTTCTGGTGTCGGCGACGAACGGCAAGACGACCACGACGGCGATGGTTGCGCGGATCCTCACGAGCGAGCACCGCCTCGCCTGGAACCGCGCGGGCGCGAACCTCCTTTCGGGCGTCGCGTCGGCTCTCGTCGCGGGCCGCAGCGCCGATCTCGGCCTCTTCGAGGTGGACGAGGGCGCGCTCCCGGAGGCGATTGCGCGCACGCGCCCACGGGTCGTCTCGCTGGCAAACCTGTTCCGCGACCAGCTCGACCGCTACGGCGAGCTCGAGCTTGTCGCCGAGCGCTGGCGCGAGGCGGTTCACACGCTTCCCGAGTCGGCGACACTGGTCGTGAACGCGGACGACCCCGTCGTCGCCGACCTCGCCGAGGGCCGCGAGCGCGCGCTTCGCTTCGGAGTCGACGATCCCCGGCACGCTCGGCCGGCGCTGCAGCACGCCGCCGACTCGAAGTACTGCGTCCGCTGCGGCTCGCCGTACGTGTACGAGGCGGCATACGTCGGCCACCTCGGCGACTACCGCTGCGCGAGCTGCGGCCACGCGAGGCCTCCGCTCGACGTGGCGGCGCGGGACATCGACCTCAACGGGCTCACAGGCTCCCGCTTCCGGCTCGTCTCGCCTTACGGGGAGGTCGATGTCGAGCTGTCGCTGCCCGGGTCTCTACAACGTCTACAACGCCGCGGCGGCCGCGTCGATCGCGTTCGCGCTCGGGAAGTCGCCGGCGGCGGTGCGCGACGGGCTCGCGGCGTTCAGCGCCGCGTTCGGGCGCTTCGAGCGTATCCCCGCCGGGTCGAAGACCATCGTCGTGCTCCTGATCAAGAACCCGGCGGCCGCGAACGAGGCTCTCCGGGTGCTCGAGACGGGTGTCCCACCGGTGCTCATCGTCGCGCTCAACGACGCGATCGCCGACGGGCAAGACGTGTCGTGGATCTGGGACGTCGACTTCGAGCCCCTCCTCCCCCACGTCGGCCGCGTGGTCGCATCGGGACAACGCGCGGCGGAGCTCGGCGTGCGGCTCGTCCACGGGGGCCTTCCGGAGGACCGACTCGAGGTCGTTCCCGAGCTCGAACGCGCGCTCGACCGCGGGCTCGAGCTCATCGAGGCCGGCACCGACCTCGTCATCCTGCCGACGTACACCGCGATGCTTGCGCTGCGAGGGATCCTCACGAAGCGCGGGGTCGTCCGGCCGTACTGGGACGGTTCGCCGTCGTGAGGATCCGCGTCGGGCACCTCTACCCGGACTACCTCAACATCTACGCCGACCGCGGCAACATCGCAGTGCTCGAGCGGCGCGCAGCTCTGCGCGGGCACGAGCTCGTGGTCGAGGCGATCGGCGTCGGCGACACGCTCGAGCCCGGCGCGCACGACCTCCTGTACGTGGGTGGCGGCCAGGACCGCGAGCAGCTGCTGATCGCGCCCGACCTCGCCGCTCGAGGGCCGGCGATCCGCGCGGCGGTCGAGGGCGGCGCTGCGGTGCTCGCCGTCTGCGGCGGCTACCAGCTCCTCGGCCGCGGCTACCGCGGGCGCGACGGGTCGTTCATGCCGGGCGCGGAGCTCTTCGCCCACGAGACCGTCGCCGGGACGACGCGGATGATCGGCGACGTTCTGTTGGACTGCGAGCTCGAGCCCGGGCAGCGCCGCCCGCTCGCCGGGTTCGAGAATCACGCCGGGCGCACGCTCCTCGATGCCGGCGCCGAGCCGCTCGGCCGCGTCGTGCACGGTTTCGGGAACGACGGAGAGTCGGGACTCGAGGGCTGCCGCCTCGGCCGGGCGGTCGGGACCTATCTCCATGGGCCGCTCTTGCCGCGCAACCCGTGGCTCGCCGACTGGCTGCTCTCGCAGGCTCTCGGGCACGCAACCGGCGAGGAGCCGCCGGCGCTCGCTGAGCTTCCGGACGAGCTCGAGCGGGAGGCCTTTCGTGTTGCGGCTGAGCGGGCTCGAGTGCGTGGTGGCCGCCGCTAGGAGCGGCTTTTCATTGGGGCACCCCGGCCCACCACCCACTGCGATCGTAACGAGGAAAAGCGTACGAGTGTGTCACGAGCTGTGACGAAAGCGTGCCAATCGGCGCGCGTCTACGGCGTCCACATCTCACCGAGGTAGACCGCGGGATCGCCGGGCTGCCAGCGCTGCAGGAAGCGCTGGATCGGCGGGTGGATCGAGATCGAGTCGAGCTCCGACAGCTCGAACGCGCGGTGCCCGCGCACGGCGGTGTCCTGCGAGGTCACGTCCTCGAGCGACCCGGACACGTCCGCTGCGAAGATGACGTGGACGACGTGCTTCCGCATGAGCCCGGTCGGTGGCCCGATCGAGTCGACGAGCGCGACCGGGCCCTCGAGCGAGAACTCGGTCCCCGCGGGGAACAGACCTGTCTCCTCCCACAGCTCGCGCTGGAGCGCGCGCAGCAGGCTCTCGCCGACGTGAACCCCGCCTCCCGGCAGGAGCCAGACCTGCTCGCCACGCTTCTCGTGGCGCAGGAGAAGGATGCGATTCCGCCAGCGCAGAATCGCGGAGACGCGGACGCGCGGCTCGCCCACCCTCAGCCGGCCGACGATCCGAACCCGCGAGCGCCGCGCTCGCTGGTTGTGAGCTCCTCGACCTCGACGATCCGCACGCTCGCGACCGGAGCGATGACGAGCTGCGCGATCCGCATGCCGCGCTCGACCCGGAACGGCTCGGAGGCGTCGGTGTTGATGAGCACGACGCGGATCTCGCCCCGGTAGCCGGAATCCACGAGCCCGGGCGAGTTCACGATGCCGATCCCGTGTCGCGCCGCGAGACCCGAGCGCGGCTGGACGAAGCCCGCGTACCCGTCCGGGATCTCGACCGCGATCCCCGTCGAGACGACGGCTCGCTCCCCGGGGCCGAGGGAGACGTCCTCGCACGACGCGAGATCGAGCCCGGCGTCGCCGTCGTATGCCTGTCGAGGAAGCACCGCACCGTCGCGGACGCGGCGAATCGCGACGTCGATCACGCTTCCGAGACCTCGTCGAGCTCGCCGGCGACGAGGAACGGCGCGAACCGTGCGATCTCGCTGCGCGGCAGGCGGGCGCGCACCCGCACACCCTGCGGCGTATCCCGCCGCTCGGCGATCGGCGCACCGAGGCCATACAGCTGGGCGAGGATCCGTCCGTCCTCGTAGGGGACGAGCAGCCGCACGTCCTCGAACCGATCCGAGAAGAGCTCCGCGATTCGCGCCTTCAGCTCGTCCAGCCCCTCGCCGGTGGCCGCTGAGGCCCGAAGCGAGCGCGGGAAGGCGTGCGAGAGCCGTCGCCGCGCCAGCGGGTCGAGTAGGTCGACCTTGTTCATCACGAGCTCGACGGGCACGTCGTCGGCTCCGATCTCCGCCAAGACGCCGTGCACGGCATCGATCGTCTCACGCAGACGATCCTCGGGGAGCGACGCGTCCGCGACGTGGAGCACGAGATCGGCGACGAGCGTCTCCTCGAGCGTCGCAGCAAAGCCTTCGACGAGCTGCGTCGGGAGGCGGCGGATGAATCCGACCGTGTCGGTCACGAGGTAGCGCTTGCCGTCGTGCTCGAACGCCCGCGTCGTGGGATCGAGCGTCTCGAACAAGCGGTCGTCGACCGACGCGTCGGCGCCCGTCAAGGCGTTCAGCAGCGTCGACTTGCCCACGTTCGTGTACCCGGCAAGGGCGATCGTCGGGACGCTCGTGCGCTGCCGTTCCTTCCGCCGCGTCGCGCGCTGGGTCTCGAGGCCGCGCAGTCGCCGCTTCACCAGCGAGACGCGCGTCCTCGCTTGACGCCGGTCGCTCTCGAGCTGGCTCTCGCCGGGGCCGCGAGTGCCGACACCGCCGCCCAGCCGCTCGAGGTGCTGCCACAGGCCTCGCATGCGCGGCAGGTTGTACTCGAGCTGGGCGAGCTCGACCTGGAGCTTGCCCTCGGCGCTTCGCGCATGCTGGGCGAAGATGTCGAGGATCAGCTGCGTGCGGTCGACCACGCGCGCCTTCAGCGCGTCCTCCAGCGAGCGCTGCTGCGTCGGGGTCAGCTCCTCGTCGACGAGCAGAACCTCGGCGCGGGAGCCTCCGTACTCCTGCCTCAGCTCCGTGAGCTTGCCCTTCCCGACGAAGGTGCGCGGATCCGGGTAGGGGCGATGCTGGACGAGCTCGCCGACGGGCGCCACGCCCGCGGTGCGGGCGAGCTCACGGAGCTCGGAGAGCTCGGCCTCGCCGTCGACTCCCCGAGGGAAGACCCCGACGATGAAGCCGCGCTCCGGCTCCGCCCCGGGCGCCGGATCGGGCTGCCGCACGGTCACGACCGAATTATGCCGCGGTCGTTAATCTGCGCCGGTGACCGGGCTCGCCGAGCGTCTCGCGCAGCGGACGCTTGAGCTGGTGGACATCCCGTCCGAGAGCGGCGACGAGGCGCGCGTGCGCGAGCATCTACTCGCGCTCGTCCCCGCGCAGCTGACCGCCGAGTACGCCCACGACGAGGCCTACCTCTTCCTCCCCGAGCGACGAGCCGATACGCCCCTCGTCGTCCTGGCCGGCCACTACGACACCGTCCCCGCCCAGGACAACCTGCCGGGACGCATCGCCGACGGCGCCGTGCACGGGCTCGGCGCGAGCGACATGAAGAGCGGCGTCGCGGTCGCGCTCGAGCTCGTCCGCGACCTCGCCGAGAGCGCTCGTGGCCCGTACGACGTCGCCCTGCTTCTCTTCGGCCGCGAGGAGCTCCCCGCCGAGCACAACCCGCTTCCGGCGCTGTTCGCAGGCTCGCGCGCGATCCATGACGCCGCGCTCGGCATCCTGCTCGAGCCGACCGACGGCCAGGTGCACGCCGGCTGCCTCGGACACCTGTCGGTGCGGTTGAGCTTCCGCGGCGTGAGCGGGCACTCCGCAAGGCCGTGGCAGGCGGACAATGCGATCGAGCGCGCGATCGCCGGTCTCGCACCCGTGCTCGCGCACGAGCCCCGCGATGCGGTTGTGGGCGGCCTCACCTTCCGCGAGGTGCTGAGCGTGACGCGGCTCGCGGCGGGGACGGCGGACAACGTCATCCCCGATCTCGCCGTCGCGACCCTCAGCTTCCGCTACGCGCCCGATCGCTCGCCTGCCGAGGCAGAGTCCGACCTCCGCGCGATCGTCGGGGATGGCGCCGAGATCGAGATCACGGGCAACTCCCCGCCCGGTGCGGTGGCAACGGCCAACCCCCTTGTCGAGCGCCTGCTGGAGGCCGGCGCGCGCGGTGTCGAGCCGAAGCAGGCCTGGACGAACGTCGCAGACTTCACCGCGCATGGCATCGACGCGATCAACTTCGGACCGGGCCACACGGCGCAAGCCCATCGCCGGGACGAGCGCGTGGAGATCGCCGCGCTGGTCCATGCGTACGAGACGCTGCGCCGCTTCCTGGAGGTGCCGATCGGGGAAGATGGGCGCTGAGGTGGAACTCGCCGCGCGCATCGAGGAGCTCTGGGAGAACGACGAGGTCGAGGCCGGACCCATCGAGGAGGCGCTGCGCCTGCTCGACGGCGGCGAGGTACGCGTCGCGGAGCGCCGGGACGGCGAGTGGATCGTGAACGAGTGGGCGAAGAAGGCGATCCTCCTCTACTTCCGCCTCCGGAAGGTCGAGCCGATGGAGGTCGGTGGCCTGCACTTTCTCGACAAGATTCCGGTGAAGGCCGACTACGCGGAGCGCGGAGTGCGTGTCGTTCCACCGGGCGTCGCGCGCTACGGCTCCTTTCTCTCCGAAGGCGTCGTGCTCATGCCGGGGTTCGTCAACATCGGCGCCTGGGTCGGGCCGCGGACGATGGTCGACACGTGGGCGACGGTGGGCTCCTGTGCGCAGATCGGCGCCGACGTGCACCTCGCCGGAGGGGTCGGCATCGGCGGCGTGCTCGAGCCCCCGCAGGCTCGTCCGGTCATCGTCGAGGACGGCGCGTTCATCGGGTCGCGGGCGATCCTCACCGAGGGAGTCGTCGTCGGCGAGGGCGCGGTGATCGCTCCTCATGTCGCGCTCACGGCAACCGTCCCGATCATCGACGTCACCGGTTCCGAGCCCGTCGAGCACCGCGGGTATGTGCCGCCTCGCTCGGTCGTCCTGCCCGGGACGCGCCCGCGTGACTATCCGGCCGGGAGCTTCCACCTCAACTGCGCGCTCATCGTCGGGCAGCGGAGCGCGTCCACCGATCTGCGGACCTCCCTGAACGACGTGCTCCGCGAGTTCGAGATCGCCACGTGACGAGGGCGGCCGAGATCGCGCTCTTCACCGACGACGTCGGGTCGACGCGCGCGTTCTACGAGCACCTGCTCGGAACGGCGCCGGAGGCGGAGTGGCCCGGCGGAGCGATCTTCGTCGCGGGGGATGTGAAGGTGCTCGTGCACGAGCGCGCCGGCGCGATGCCCGACGGCCCCTTGAACGAGGATCACTTCGCGTTCGCTGTGGCCGACCTCGATTCCGCATGCGCCGAGCTGCAGTCGAACGGCATCGAGTTGCTGCTGGAGCCGCGCGACTACCCGTGGGGTCGCTCTGCGTACCTGCGCGATCCCGACGGCCGGTTCCTCGAGCTCAGCCAGGCGTAGGTAGCTCGCCGCGGAAGATCTCCGCGACCGGGCCGCGCAGGATCGCGCGACCTTCTCGAATGTCGACGGTGAGCGTGCCTCCCGGCAGGTGAACGCGAACCGGGCTCTCGCTCCAGCCGTGCGTGACCGCTGCGGCAGCGGCAGCTGCGGCGCTCGAGCCCGAGGCGAGCGTCTCCCCCGCTCCCCGCTCCCACACGAGGACGGCGAGGTCGCTGGCGCTTACCGGCCGGACGAGCTGGACGTTCGTGCGTCCGGGAAAGCGCTCGTGCACTTCCACGAGCGGACCGAGCCTGAGGAGCTCGTCGCGCGAGGGGTTTTCCCGCCGGATCACCGCATGAGGGTTGCCGACCGAGACCGGTGTCACCTCGATCCGTTCGTCACCGACCTCGAGCGCCTCCGGCTTCTCGACGACGACGTCGCCGAGGTCCACCTCAACGTCGTCGCCTTCGATCCGCGCAGGGATGGTTCTGTCGCCGATCCGGAGTCGCGGGAAAGCGACGCCGCTGCGGCGCGCGAGCCACATCGCGGCGATGCGTGCGCCGTTGCCCGAGAGCTCCGCGGTCGAGCCGTCCGGGTTCCAGACCACGACCTCCGCTTCCGGCCCGCGGACGTCGACGATCTCGAGAATGCCGTCCGCTCCTACCCCGCGATGTGTATCGCACAGGCGGCGCACGTCGTCCGGCTCGAGCGCGCTCTCGAGATCCGCCCGCTCGAGCAGGAGATACGAGTTACCGAGCGCGTGCCACTTCGAGAATCGCATCGGCCACCTCTCTCGCAGGTCGGTCGGCGTCGATCATGACGATGCCCGGGATGCGCCGCATCCACTTGCGTTGGTACGCGGCGTAGCGGCGGGTCCGGACGACGAGGCGGTCGAGCGCTTCGGCCGGGGGCAACTCGGCGAGCTCTCGGAGCCCGAGCGCCTTCTCGGCGGTGCGTGACACGCCTGCTTCGAGCGCCTGTCGCACCTCCTCGACGACGCCGGCTTCGAGCATCGCCTCGGCGCGGGTGCGGATTCTTTCCTCGAGGCGGTCCGGCGGAACCTCGAGACCGGCGACGAGCGTCGGTCGGCGCGCCTCCCCCGACCAGAGCCGGCTGTCGTGCGGTGGAGCAAGCGACGAGCCGGCCTCGGCGAGCTCGAGCGCGCGGACGACTCGCCGCCGGTCGTTCGGATGCACCGCCGCGGCCGCCACGGGGTCGCGAGCTCGGAGCTCGTCGTGGGTCGCACGCGGGTCCGCGTCGTACGTCGCCTCCCATCGCTCGCGCGCGCCTTCGCCCGGCGCGGGCGGCAGCTCGAGATCCGCGAGCGCGGCGCGCAGGTAGAGGCCGGTCCCGCCCGCGACGACGGCCGCGCCCTTGGCGGTGACGAGCTCGTCGATCGCGTCGTGCGCGGCGTGGGCGTACTCGCCGACCGACATCTCGTGCGCGAGATCGGATATCGCGACGAGCCGAGTCGGCCGCGCGGGCTGGTTCGTCAGGATCGGGAGGCCGCGGTAGACCTGGAGGGCGTCGGCCGAGACGACCTCGGTGCCCAGCCGGTCGGCGAGGGTCTGCGCGACCTCGGACTTGCCGGATGCCGTCGGTCCGAAGACGGCAAAAACCTCAGGAAACTGCGGCATTTCCTTAGGGGCACCCCGGCCCACCACCCACTGCGAGCATAACGAGGAAAAGCTCGCGCATGGGTCACGAAACGTGCCAAAAGCGTGAAAATTGCACCGGGGTCAGGCCGCGACCACCGCGAGCTCGCGCCCGCGGAGCGTGGTCGAGGTCGCGGCCTCCACGAGCACGTCGGCGAGGTCGCCGGGCTGGGACGAGCCCGCGAAGTTGACGGTCGTGTTTCGGCGGGTCCGCCCCCGCAGTAGCGAAGCGTCTGTGCGGCTGGGGCCTTCGACGAGGACCTCCTCGACACGGCCGACACGCTCTGCGTTTCGCCCGGCAGCCATTCTCTGCACGACCTCGACGAGCCGTTCGAGCCGCTCGTGCTTGACCTCGTCGGGGACCTGATCGGGCATGGCCGCTGCCTCGGTTCCGGCGCGCGGCGAGTAGATGAAAGTGAATGCGCTGTCGAAGCGCACCTCCTCGACGACTTCGAGCGTCTGGGCGAAGTCCGCGTCCGTCTCGCCGGGAAAGCCGACGATGATGTCCGTTCCCAGGGCGAGGTCGGACACGGCAGCTCGGAGCGTGTCCACGAGGCGGAGGTAGCGCTCGCGGTCGTACGTCCGCCGCATGCGCTTGAGGACGCTTGACGAGCCGGACTGCACCGGGAGGTGGACGTGCTCGCAGACGGAGGCGCACTCGGCGAGCGCGGCGACCACCGGCGCGCGGAAGTCCTTCGGATGCGGGCTCGTGAAGCGGATCCGCTCGATCCCGTCTACCGCATCACACGCGCGCAGGAGCTCGCCGAAGTCGGTGCGGATGTCCGGGGCGAGGTCGCGGCCCCACGAGTTCACGTTCTGACCGAGGAGCGTGATCTCCTTGACTCCGTCACGCGCGAGAGCGGTCACCTCCGCGACGATCTCGCCGGGGCGACGGCTCTGCTCGCGTCCGCGGACGGCGGGGACGATGCAGTACGCGCACTTGGAGTTGCAGCCCATCGAGACCTGCACCCACGCCTGATGGCGCCGCTCGCGATGCTCGGGCAGCTGCGCCGCGAAGTGCTCATGCGTCCCGAAGCGACCTCTCGGTACGGAGTACCCACCTGCCGCGATCCAGTCGCCCAGATGCGGGATCGAGCCCGGGCCGAAGGCGACGTCCACAAACGGGTACTGCTCGAAGATGTGCTCTCGCTGGGCTTCCGCGTAGCAGCCGCCTACGGCGATGACGAGATCGGGGCGCTCGCGCTTGCGCGCGCCCGCATTGCCGAGGTACGCGGCGAGCCGCGTGTCGGGCTTCTCCCGCACGGTGCACGTGTTGAAGACGACGACGTCCGCCGTGTCGGCGCTGACGGCTTCGCCAAGGCCGAGGGACTCGAGCATGCCCTTGATCCGCTCCGAGTCGTGAGCGTTCATCTGGCAGCCGAACGTGGTGACGTGGTACCGGCGCATCAGGCTCGCAATTGTACGGCCGAGCCCGCGCGATCTCCTACGGCAGACCTAGAGGCTTGATGTGAAATCGGAGCCACCGCGTCCGCGAAGCGGACGCGCTTTCGGGCCTTGCCCTTTTCGCGCGCCGAGCTATGAGCGCGATCGGAATCGGCGCTAGCCGATTCCGATCTTTGCGCAGAGACATCCCACTCGGAGATTCCGGTCTTGCGCACTACTAGCGGGCCCAGTCGGGGAGGTCTCGGCGGCCGGGCTCGATCGCCCAGACGTCACGCTGCTCGACGACGAGCCCGTCGGCGTCGAAGCGGAGAAGCGAAGTACCCGCGAGCGACTCCACCGAGCCGTCCTTCGACGTGAGGACTCCCCACCAGTCGACGGCTGCCCGATCTCCCTCGACGACCGGCTCGCCGAACCTGCACTCGGCCTCGGCCTGCTCGCCGAACGCCCACTCGACGTACTCGCGCGGCGCCTGTCGGTCACGGAACGGAAGCGAGTAGAAGACGGCGCCGTCGGCGTACAGCCGGTCGATCGCCTCCACGTCGGCGGCCGGCCACGCATGGGCCCACGTCTCTGCCCAGGCCCGAGCTGCGCTCGACGTGTCTATTTGGCGACCTCGATCGCGCGGGACTCGCGGATGACGATGACCTTGACCTGCCCGGGATACTCGAGTTGGTCCTCTATCTCGCGTGCGATCTCGTGCGAGAGGAGTACTGCGGCGTCGTCGTCGACCTCGGTCGGCTCGACGATGACACGGATCTCGCGGCCCGCCTGGAGCGCGTATGCCTTCGCGACACCCGCTTTGCCGGTCGCGATCTCCTCGAGCGCCTCGAGCCGGCGGATGTAGTTCTCCAGGCTCTCGCCACGGGCGCCGGGACGCGACGCGGAGACCGCGTCGGCGGAGATCAGCAGTACGGCCTCGACCGTCTGCGGCTGCACTTCGTAGTGATGCGCCTCGATCGCGTGGATGACGCCGTCCGACTCGCCGAAGCGGCGTGCGAGCTGGCCGGAGATGAGCGCGTGCGAGCCCTCGATCTCGTGACTCATCGCCTTTCCGATGTCGTGGAGCAGCGCGGCGCGCTTCGTCGTCTTCACGCCCGCCTTGAGCTCGGCGGCCATGATCCCGCCCAGGTGCACGACCTCGAGCGTGTGCTTGAGGACGTTCTGCCCGTAGCTCGTCCGATAGCGCAGCCGCCCGAGGATCCGCACGAGCTCCTCGTGCAGCTCGCCGCAGTTCGCCTCGAAGACGGCCTGCTCGCCCGCCTGCCGGATGTGCTCGTCGAGCTCCGCCTTCGAGTGGTAGTACATCTCCTCGATCCGCGCCGGGTGGATGCGCCCGTCCTCGATGAGCTTCTCGAGGGTGAGGCGCGCGATCTCGCGCCGGAGAGGATCGAAGGACGAGAGGACGACTGCGTGCGGGGTGTCGTCGATGATGAAGTCGACCCCGGTGAGGTGCTCGAGAGAACGGATGTTGCGCCCCTCCCGGCCGATGATGCGTCCCTTGAGGTCGTCCGATGCGAGCGCGACAACGGTCACCGTCGCCTCGGCGGTGTGGCTCGCGGCGACACGCTGGAGCGCGTCTGCGACGAGGGCCCGCGCTCGCCGGCGTGCGTCGGCGCGCGCCTCCTCCTCCATTTGCCGCACATCGCGTGCGAGCTCGTGGCGCACGAGGTCCTTGGAGCGCTCCATCAGCTGCTGCTTCGCCTCCTGGACGGTCATCGTGGAGATGCGCTCGAGAGCGGCGATCGCCTCGTCCTTCGCCACCTTCAGCTCCTCCTGCAGCGCCTTCGCGTGCACCTCGCGGTCGCCTAGTCCTTGCTCGCGCCGCGTGAGCTCCTCGAGCTTCTCGTCGACCTCCTGCTCCTTCTGGAGGACGCGCTCCTCGACCTTGACGATCTGGAGGCGCCGGTCCTGGACCTCGGCCTCGATCTCGCTGCGCAGCTGAACGGCTTGCTCCCGCGCCTCGACCTGGCCCTCGCGCCGAAGCGCCTCTACCTCGCGCTCGGCGTCGTCGAGAAGACGGCGCCGGCTCACCTCGGCCATCCGCACTCGGGACCGGGACAGCGAGGTCAGCAGGACGGCGGCAGCCACGCCCCCGATGAGGATTCCGATGAGCGCCGCGACGACCGTGAGCATGTGACCTCCGTGGAGGACTCGCTTGTCCGCGGGATCTCCGCGGCCTGCTCACACTCGGCACTCAGCCTGCGAGGCTGCGTCCGACGAACGTACGTGCGCTTCAGCTCAGGTGCTGCCGCACCCTCCGGTCGCGGCAGCCACAAGGGGTGTCTACCGCGTCGGTCGATGTCGAGAGCTGGGTCGGGGTCACGGTCGAAAGTCTCAGCCAGCAGGAAGAATGTCGAGTGAAAGCGGATTCATCCTAGCTCGTGGTTGCTCACACCTGCAACGACGCCCGCGACGACCTCGTCCGAGAACCCCTTTCCGCGCAGGTAACGCGCAGTCTTGGCGTCGGCGCCGCGACGAGCCATGAGAGCACGGGCGCGCTCAACCTCCGGCTCGATCGTCTCCAGCGCCTCGTCCACGAGCTCGGCGTCCACACCGGCCCGGGCGAGCGCATGACGGATTGCGGCATCCCCCGCTCCCCGGGAGGCGAGCGAACGCGCCCTGCTCTCGGCGAATCGCTTGTCGTCCAGGAGCCCCGTGCGTTCGAGCGTCTCGAGTGCCTCGTCGCGCTCGATCTCGCCGAACCCCTTGGCCCGCAGCCGCTCCTCGAGCTCGCGACGGCTCAGGTCGCGGTGCCTGAGCGCACGAAGTGCGACATCGCCCGCTGACGGCGTCTCACCCATCCGCGCTCCGCTCCTGCCGACTCAGCTCTCGACCGGGACGGCCTCCTCGACCTCCGCCTCGTCCAGATCGGCCTCACTCTCCTCTGGGCCTCCGCCACGCTGCTTCTCCCCACCCTGTGCCTCTCCACTCTGTGCCTCCCCACCTTGAGTCGGGAGCAGCCGCGCCGAGATCACCTGACCCTCGGCCGCCTCGAGCTGGATCCGGGCGAGGATCTGCTGGACGATGTCCGGGTTCTCGACGAGGAAGTTCGTCGCGTTCTGGCGGCCCTGGCCGAGCCGCTCGTCGCCGAAGCTGAAGTAGGAGCCCGCCTTCTGGACGACCTTCTTTTCGAGCGCGACATCGAGGACGGTGCCCTCCCACGGGATGCCCTGCCCGTACACGATGTCGAACTCGGCCTGCTTGAACGGCGGCGCGACCTTGTTCTTGGCCACCTTGACGCGGACGCGGTTGCCGAACGCCTCGGCACCGTCCTTGAGCGTCTCGATGCGGCGGATGTCTAGGCGGACCGACGAGTAGAACTTGAGCGCGCGACCGCCGGGCGTCGTCTCCGGGTTGCCGAACATGACACCGATCTTCTCCCGGAGCTGGTTCGTGAAGATGCAGATCGTGTCCGTGCGGTTGAGCGTGCCCGCGAGCTTGCGGAGCGCCTGGCTCATGAGCCGCGCCTGCAGGCCGACGTGGCTGTCCCCCATCTCACCCTCGATCTCCGCCTTCGGCACGAGCGCCGCCACGGAGTCGACGGCGACGATGTCGAGCGCGCCGGAGCGGATGAGGAGCTCCGTGATCTCGAGCGCCTGCTCGCCGGTGTCGGGCTGGGACACGAGCAGGTTGTCGATGTCGACGCCGATCCGCCGCGCGTATTGCGGATCCATGGCGTGCTCGGCGTCGATGAAGGCGCAGATGCCGCCTCGCCGCTGCGCCTCGGCCATCACGTGGTACACGAGCGTCGTCTTGCCGGAGGACTCGGGGCCGTAGATCTCGACGATCCGGCCGCGCGGAAGGCCGCCGATCCCGAGCGCGAGGTCGAGCGCAAGCGAGCCGGTCGAGATCGCACCCACCGAGACCTGGGGCCGGTCGCTCATCCGCATCACGGACCCCTTGCCGAAGTTGCGCTCGATCTGCCCGAGCGCGACGTCGAGGGCTTCTTCTTTCTTCATCTGGTCAGCCTCCCTGCAAGCCTGGTGTCGTACTCAACGGACACGATTCGAGGACCTCGTACTGTGCGCCGCCCGGGCGCAGACGTGAAAGGAAAGCAGCGACGCCGGACGGAGCGAACGGCCCGATCTCCGGCACGGGTGGCTTTTGCCGCGGACGCTTGCGGGAGCGCCCATTAGCGAGCCGAGGACGCTCCTCCCGGAAGCGCAGGACGGTGACGTGCGGGAGCCACGGACGCTTCTCACGCTCGTACACGCGGAGCTTCTCGAGCCGCTTCTGGAGTCGTCCGGCGAGACGGGTCGCCGCAAGCTCGGTGTCGTCCAGGACGAGCATCCCGACGGACCGCGTCTCGCGGTAGCGCACCGGCTCGAGAGAGATGCGCCCCGCCTCCGCCGCAGACTCCCGCATTGCATCGGCGATCGACTCGAGCTCGGAGCGCGGCCGCGAGCCGAGGAAGGCCAGGGTGACGTGGAAGCTCTCCAATCGGCGGCCATGCTCGAGATAGCGCTCACTCCACTCCCGGAGCGCAGCCTCGACGTCCTCGGGAAGCTCGAGGGCGAGAAAGATCCTGAGTCGGTCATCCGCTCCGACGGTAGCGGCTCCCTTCACACGGGTGTGTGCCGACTCTGCAACAAACGGCGAACGAGGTGCAGCGCGGTCGCCGTCGCCCGGCCGCGGATCATCTCGCGATCGCCCGGAAGATCGAGGCGCCGCGCCTTCTCGCCGTCGGGGCCGCTCGCGTGTACGAACACGAGGCCGACGGGCTTCTCCGGCGTGCCGCCGTCGGGGCCGGCGACGCCTGTGACCGCGACGCCGACGTCTGCGCCGAGCCGCTCGCGCGCGCCCTCCGCCATCGCCTTCGCCACCTCCGCCGACACGGCGCCGTGCTGCTCCAACACCTCGCGAGGAACGCCGAGCACGCTCTCCTTCACGTCGTCGGCATACGACACCACGCCGCCGACGAAGACGGCGCTCGCTCCCGGGATCGCCGTCAGGCGCGCCGAGACGAGCCCTCCCGTGCACGACTCAGCAGCCGCGATCGTCATCCCCCGCTCGCGGCCGAGCTCGAGCACGATCTCGGCGATGCTCCGCTCATCGGCCCCGAAGAGATGTCGCCCGAGCGAGCCGCGGAGTGACTCGGCGATCGCGTCGGCGCGCGCCTCCGCTCCGGGATCGACGACGAGGTCGACGTGGATCTCGAACTCGCGCGCGCAGATCGTCGCGGTCACGCCGTTCCCGTCGCCGCCCGCCTCTTCGAGCGCCTTCGCGACCGCGGACTCGGGCGTCCCGAAGAAGCGCAGGACGCGGCGATCGAGCGCCGGCGCGCGGGCGAGCACCTCTCGCACAGGCGCCGTCTCGAGCGCACGCGGCCACAGGCGACGAAGCTCGCGTGGCGGCCCCGGAAGGACGACCACGACGGCCGCGTCCTCCTGCGGGAGCACCAGACCTGGAGCAGTGCCCGCGAGCCCCAGCGAGATCGCCCCGGCCGGCAGAGTCGCCTGCTTCCGAACGCCGGTCGCGAAGTCGGTGTACGGCCTCCCGAGGCGCTCGGCGATCATGCGCGAGATCGCCTCGATCTCCTGCTCGAGCTCCTCGTCCACGACAAGCTCGCGCCCCGCCACGCGGGCGACCATCTCGACGGTGCGGTCGTCGTGCGTGGGCCCGAGTCCTCCGGAGACGAGGCACAGGTCGGCTTCGAAGCCCTGCGCGAGCGCGCCCGCCAGGTCGTCCGGCGCGTCGCCCACGATCGTGATCCGCTCCGGCTCGAGCCCGAGCCGCACCGCCTCCGCGGCCAGGAAGGGACCGTTACGGTCGTCCCGGTCGCCACGGACCAGCTCGCTGCCCGTGACGACGATCGCCGCCCGCGGGCGGCGCGTCAAGAGGAAGAGGCCGCTGCGATCCGCTGCGCCGAAACGAGGAACGACGTGCCCGCCGGCAGCTCCTGGCGATTGCCGTTCACCCGAATGATGACGTTGTCCGGCTCGGCGAGCGCGAGCTGAAGGTTGCGCCGGCTCGTGAACGTCTTCCGCTGGCCGCGCTCGAGGGTGCCGCTGTAGAGCAGCCTGCCGGCCACGGAGCCCTCGCGCACCTCCATCCAGGAGGCGCCGTCGCGGGCCCGCACGAGCAGGTTGACGCGACCCGTGGCGCCGGCCGGCGTGTTCGTGGCCGTCTGGCCGACGAGGCCGGGCACCTTCTCCTCCTCCGGCGCGCCGAACTTCCAGGCCGCGATGACGAGCGCAGTGAGGATCGCGATCGCAAGGAGCGCCACCACCGCGATCCTGGATTCGCGTGCGGGACGGCTCTGGCGTCTCGGCTGCACGCGCCGCGGCACGTGGACGAGAACCTCCTCCTCACCGACCGCGAAGCGCGAGTTGTACTCGTCCACGAACGGCTGGCCGTCGAGGCCGAGAGCCTCCGCGTACGAGCGGAGAAAGCCCTTGATGTAGGTCGGCGCCGGGAGGATGTCGAAGCGCTCGTCCTCGAGGGCACGAAGGTACTTGGGCCTGATCTTGGTGCGCTCCTCGAGCTCTGGAAAATCGAGCTCCTGGCGCAGCCGGGCCTCGCGCAGACTGGAACCGATGTCGAACACGCGCGGGGTAGTGTACGCGCCTCTCAGCCAGGGTCAAACCTGGCCGCAAATGGGCTCAATCGCGCGAGCCCCACCAGTCGAGGACGCCGTACACGCCAAGCGCGACGAGCGCCGAGATCGCCATGCAGATCCCCGCCGCGCCGAGCACGAGGCCGGCAGTCGCGAGACGACTCCGCCCGCCCGGCACGAGACGAAGCGCGTCACGACGGCGTGACCCGCGCGCGAGCCCGACCGCGAGGAGCCCGAGAACGGCCGCGAGCGGGATCGCGAAGCCGGCGTGGAGCAAGTCGTAGCTCTCGCTGAAGCGCGTGAGGTAGATCGCCAGCGGCATCGTGGCGGCCGCAAGAAATCCGATGAGCGCGGCCCCGAAGCCGCTTCCGCTACCCGCTCGCGCCACGGCTACTGCTTGACGTACGGGCGACCGACCGCCGCCGGCGGGATCGAGCGCCCGACGACGCCCGCGACGACGACGAGCGTCACGACGTACGGCAGCGCGCGGAAGAGCGTCGTCCAGGCCTGGTCCTCGCCGTACGCGCCGGGGAGCCGAAGCGCGAGCGCCTCGGTGAACCCGAACAGGAGGCATGCCGCGAACGCCGCGTACGGCCGCCAGCGCCCGAAGATGACCGCCGCCAGCGCGATGAACCCGCGGCCCGCCGTCATGTTCTCGTTGAACGAGTGGGTGATCCCGTTCGAGAGATACACGCCGCCGAGGCCGGCCAGGGCGCCCGACAGGATGACTGCGACGTACCGGATCCCGTAGACCGAGAGGCCGAGCGTGTCAGCAGCCTTGGGATGCTCGCCGACCGACCGAAGGCGCAGACCGGCCGGGGTCCGGAAGAGGAGGAGGTGCGCGAGCACGACGAACGCGAGCGCGACCCAGATGAGGATGTGCAGCTCTCCGATCGCGGCTCCGATGAAGTCGAGATCCTCGATCCACGGGATCGAGACCGAGGGGATGTTCGAGACCTCCCCCGGCGTGCCTTGATCCGTATAGACCTCGATGAAGAAGTAGCCGGTGATCCCGAGGGCGAGGAAGTTGACGGCGAAGCCGCTGACGATCTGGTCCGCGCGTAGATGGATGGAGATGAACGCGTGGACGAGCGCCAGCGCCGCCCCCGCGACGACGCCGCAGACGATTCCCCAGCCCCAGTGCTCGAGCTTGTCGGCGCCCAGGAAGCCGAAGAACGCCCCCATCAGCATCATCCCCTCGAGGCCGATGTTCACGACACCGCTTCGCTCGGACGCGATCCCGCCCAATGCCGCGAACGTGAGCGGTGTGGCCGCGCGAAGCGTCGCCGCGATCAGTGCCGACCAGACGAAGACCTGCTCGAGCGACTCGACGTTCGAACGCGTACAGAGCAAGCCGAGCAACGCCCCGAGCACGCCGACCGAGATCGCGAGCGTCGTGAGCCGGCGGGCCGCACCCTCGCGCAGCGAGATCCCCCCAGCAACGACGCCGAGCCCGCCCACGACGAGCGGGACGACAGGCGAGCGCGCCGTTACCGGAGGCAGGGTGAGGAAGAAGGCGAGCGCCCCCAGCCCGACACCGACCCACGAGAGGTAGCGCGCCAGGTCCGCGCGGTCGATGCCGGCGCGCTCGATCGCTGCGGTTCCCACGCTCAAACCGGGGACCCCCTACCGACTCCGATCCGCTGACCGGTCTTCGCCCACAGGTAGAGGATCACGATGTCCGCGCCGATGAAGAGCAGGACGAGCGCCTGGATGGTCAAGGAGAGGTTGCCCGCCTGCTCGGGGATGTCGAAGGCCTCGGGAGGGATATTTCGTGAGGCGGTGCCGTTGAGGAGCGCGCCGAAGACCAGCGCCGACAACCCGACGCCCACGGCTGTGTTGCGACCGAGCAACGCGACGGCGATCCCGACGAAGCCGATGGACGCGGTCTGGATGTCGCTGAACCCGATCGTGAAACGCCAGCCGAGCATGTCGATCGCGCCGGCGAGCCCGGCGAACACGCCGGCGATCGCCATCGCGAGGAAGTAGTTCCGCGCCACGGAGATGCCGCCGTACCGCGCGGCCTCCGGATTGAACCCGACGGCGCGCACTTCGTAGCCGAGCGTGGTGCGGTTGATGATCACCCAGAAGGCGACGAGCGCGCTGAGCGCGATGAAGAGACCGATGTGGAGGCCCTGCAGGATCGGATCGCCCCAGAACACAGGGAGCCGTGCCCCCTCGAGGACCTCGTTCGAGGTCGGGCTGAAGACCTGATCCTTGTTTTGAAGTGGCCCCCCCTGGCCGAAGAGGTAGAGGCCGGTGTAGAGCGCGACGAAGTTCAGCATGATCGTCGTGATCACCTCGTGGGCCCCGACGGTGGCCTTCAGGATTCCCGCGATCCCCGCGTACGCGGCCCCTGCGAGCGCCGCAGCGACGAGGGCAAGAGTGATGTGGACGAAGCTGTTCGTCCCCGCGAGCGACGAGCCGATCCAGATCGCGACGTACGCGCCCGCGAAGTACTGGCCCTGCCCGCCGATGTTGAAGAGCCCGCAGCGGAAGGCGAAGGCGACGGCGAGCCCGGTCAGGATCAGCGTCGAGGTGAGGATCAGCGTCTGCTGCAGGTTCTCCGCCTCGCGCGACGCCGTGTCCCACGGGAACCAGACCTGTGTGTCGGTGAACGGCACCGTGGCCTCGTGCGAGCCGACGTCGTAGAACCACGAGAGACCGGTCCCGTTCCAGATTCCCTGATAGACCTCGATGGGGTTGTGGCCGGTCGCAAGGACGACGAGACCGCCGGCCATAAATGCCAGGATGGCCGTCAGCACCGGAGCAACGATGCCGCCGGCGCGGTACCAGCGCGCGAGGCCCTCCGCAGCGCCGCCACCCTCCGGCACGGGGGCGACCGGCGGCTGGTGAACGGTCGGGCCCTCGGTCACGCCACCGCTTCCGCTTCCCGGGTACCGCCGAGCATCGCCACCCCGAGCTCCTGCTCGCTCGACGTCGGGCCCGTACTCTCCGACGACCTCGCCCTCGTACATGACGAGGATCCGGTCGGAGAGCGAGAGGATCTCGTCGAGCTCGAGGGAGACGAGGAGAACGCCACGACCCTCGTCGCGCTCCTCGACGAGTCGCCGGTGCACGAACTCGATCGCGCCGACGTCGAGCCCGCGGGTCGGCTGCGCCGCGATCAGCACGCGAGGATCGTTCTCGACCTCGCGGGCGACCACGACCTTCTGCTGATTCCCGCCGGAGAGAGCTCTCGCCGGTGTCTCGGGCCCGCCGCCGCGCACGTCGAACGCCTGCAGCAGCCGCCGCGCGCGCGCGATCATGCGGCTCGGCATCAGCCACCAGAAGCGCGAGTTCGGAGGCCTGTCGAAGTCGTGCAGCGCGATGTTCTCCGCGAGCGAGAACTCGAGAACGAGACCGCGCTTCTGACGGTCCTCCGGGATGTGCCCGATGCCGGAGTCGAGGATGTGGTGCGTGCTCGCTCCCGTCAGCCGGCGCTCGGCGACGCGAAAGTCGCCGCTCACGACCGGTCGGAGCCCCGTCAGAGCCTCGATGAGCTCGCTCTGGCCGTTGCCGTCCACGCCGGCGATACCGACGATCTCGCCCGCGCGCACGTCGAACGTCACGCCGCGAACCACCTCGAGCTCGCGATCGTCGAGCACGTGGAGGTCCTCGACCTCGAGCAACGGCTCGCCCGGCTTCGCCGGCGCCTTGTCCACGCGAAGGAGCACCTCGCGCCCGACCATGAGTGTCGCAAGCCCTTCCTCGGTCGCACCCGCGGCGGGAATGGTCTCGATCTTCTTCCCCCGGCGCAGAACCGTGATCCGGTCGGCGATCTCGAGCACCTCGTTCAGCTTGTGGCTGATGAAGATGATCGACATGCCCTCGCGCTGAAGCCCCTTGAGGATGGCGAAGAGCTCCTGCGCCTCCTGCGGTGTGAGCACGGCGGTCGGCTCGTCGAGGATGAGGATGTCCGCGCGGCGGTAGAGCGCCTTCAGGATCTCGACCCGCTGCTGCTGGCCGACCGAGATGTTCTCGATCCTCGCCGCCGGATCGATGGCGAAGTTGAACTGCGCCGCGATCTCCTCGACGCGCTTCCTGGCGGTCGCGAAGTCGAGTACGACGCCCGCCTTCGTGGGCTCGGTCGCGAGGACGATGTTCTCGGCGACGGTCATGACCGGGATGAGCATGAAGTGCTGGTGCACCATCCCGATCCCGCGCTCGATCGCTTCCTTCGGCGAGTTGATCCGAACCTTCTCGCCGTTGATCCAGATCTCGCCCTCGTCCGGGTGGTAGAGCCCGTAGAGGATGCTCATGAGCGTCGACTTGCCCGCTCCGTTCTCGCCGAGGAGCGCATGCACCTCGCCGTTCCGCAGGTCGAGGTCGATGTGGTCGTTCGCGAGTACGCCCGGAAACTGCTTCGTGATCCCTTTGAGCTCGAGGACGACGGGGCGGTCACTCATCGGCGCCGCGATTCTACGGGCCTGGGATCGCAGTCGTGCAACGTCGAGGGCGGGCCCGGAGGCCCGCCCTCGTCACGTGCGGTAGCTGCCTAGCTCAGAGCTTCGTCGGCGGCTTGATCTTGCCGGCGAGGATCTGCACACCGATCGCGTTCATCCGCGTGACGAACGCCTTCGGGACGCGCGCGTTGATCTTGCCGATGCCGACGCCCTTGTTCTTCAGGTTGAAGACGAGGTCCTTGCCGCCCTTGTACGTACCGGTGTCCACTGACTGAACCGCCGTGTCCACGGCGACGTCGACACGCTTGACGGCGCTCGTGAGGATGTGGCGGCCGAGGAACGACTGGTCGTTGTCGACGCCGACGCCCCATACGCCCTGCTCCTTCGCGGCGTCGAGCGCCCCGAGGCCGCAACCGCCGGCGACCTGGAAGACGACCTTCGAGCCACGGTCGATCTGGTTGAGCGCGAGCTCCTTGCACTTCGCCTGGTCGACGAAGTCCTGGGAGTAGTCGACCAGCGTCTGCGTGCCGGGAACGCACTTGCGCGCGCCCGCCCGGTAGGCCGCAATGAAGATGTCGACGGTCGGGATCTTGATCCCGCCGACGGCGCTGATGGTGTTGCCGCCGTCGCGCCGGGCCATCAGGGCCGCGAGGCAGCCGATCATGTAGCTGTTCTGGTTCGTTGCGAACGTCAGGCCGACGATGTTCTTGAAGAGAACCTTGCCCTTCGCGTTCGCGAACGGCGGTGCCTTCACCGAGTAGTCCACGATCGTGAACTTCCCGTCGGGGAACCGCTTCGCGACGGTCGCCAGTGCCCTCCGCCAGCAGGAAGCCGGTCGCGATCGAGATGTCCGCGCCGTCCCGCTGCAGCCGCGTGAAGTTCGGAAGGTAGTCCGACGTCGCGCGCGACTCGAGCGCCCGACACGTGCCTCCCTGCCTTCCTCGCGCCGGACTTGCAGCCCTTCAGCGAGAGCTGGTTGAAGCCCTTGTCGTTGAAGCGGCCGACGTCGGATACGACGCCTGCCAGGAAAGGATCCTGCTCGGTGCCGGCCTAGCCGGCCGAGCTGATGATCAGCGCGCCCGCGGCCACGACAGCGAGCACCGCGCCGATCACGGTTGTGCGTACCTTCACATGCCCTCCTTACGAAGTAGACCTGCCGCCCACCTTGGACGCTTGATCTAACCGTAAGTTGTAGCCGTTCTCAAGTCACAAGCGAGTCTTTACAAACGTGTCACACGCTGTGCAGCTCACTTTCGGCGACGAGCACGCGGCGCGGCTTCGAGCCTTCGTAGCCGGAGATGATCCCGCGCCGCTCGAGCATGTCGATCAGGCGACCCGCCCGCGTGTAGCCGACGCGGAGCCGGCGCTGGAGCAGGGAGACGGACGCGGTCTGGGTCTGGACGACGATCTCGATCGCGCGCTCGAGCAGCGCATCCTCGTCCGGGTCGAAGTCGCCGTCCTCCTCCCCGCTCTCGACCGGCAGCTCGGCGGCCTCGAGGAGCGACTCGTCGAGGTCCTGACCGCGCTGCGCGCGGCACTGCTCGACAACGAGCGCGATCTCCTCCTCGCTCACGTACGCCCCCTGAAGTCGCTGCAAACGAGAGGTTCCGAGCGGCTTGAAGAGCATGTCGCCCTGGCCGAGGAGGCTCTCGGCGCCGGCCGTGTCGAGGATCACGCGCGAGTCGGTCTGGCTCGAGACCGCAAACGCGATCCGCGAGGGCACGTTCGCCTTGATCATCCCCGTGATCACGTCGACGGACGGCCGCTGCGTCGCGAGCACGAGGTGGATGCCGACTGCGCGCGACTTCTGCGCGAGGCGGATCACGCAGTCCTCCACCGCCTGCGGCGAGACCATCATCAGGTCGGCGAGCTCGTCGATGACCACGAGCAGGTACGGCAGCGGCGCCTCCCCGCGCGCGCGGAGCGCCCGGTTCGCCTCGGGCAGGCTCCGCGCGCGGACGAACGAGAGCCGCTCGTAACGCCGTTCCATCTCCGCGACGACGTTCATGAGGACGACCGCCGCCTCCTTCGGGCTCGAGACGACCGGAGTCAGCAGGTGCGGGATCGACTCGTAGTAGCCGAGCTCGATCCGCTTCGGGTCGATGAGGATCATCCGCACCTCGTCCGGGGTCGAGCGGAGGAGGGTCGACGTGAGGATCGTGTTGATGCAGCCCGACTTGCCCGAGCCCGTCGTGCCGGCGATGAGGAGGTGCGGCATGCGAGCGAGGTCGGTCCAGATCGAGTTCCCGGAGATGTCCTTGCCGAGCCAGACCGAGAGTGGGCTCGCGGTCGCGGGCATGTCGTCGAAGATGTCGCCGAGCGTGACGAGGCGCGGGCTCAGGTTCGGCACCTCGACGCCGACAGCCTGCTTGCCGGGGATCGGGGCGAGGATCCGGATCTCGGTGGTCGCGAGCGCGTACGAGAGGTCGTCCTTCAGCGCCGCCACCTTCGCGACCTTCGTCCCGGGCGCGAGCTGGAGCTCGTAGCGGGTGACGCGCGGGCCCGAGATCTGGCCGCTGACGGTCGCGTCGACGCCGAACTCGGCGAGCGTACGAACGAGGAGGTCGGCGGTGCGGACGTCCGCGTCGCCCTTCTTGGCGGGAGTCGCCGGGGAGCGGCGGAGGATCTCGCTGTCGGGGAGGCGGTACTCGGGGCGCTCGGACGACATCTCGAGGGCGTAGCCGAGGCTCGGCCCGTCCGGCTCCTCGTCCTCCGTGGTAACGGCGAGGGCGTGCTCGGACGAGGTCGCGGACTCGCCCACGATGTCCGGGTACGCCTCGGCGCCGTCGAGGAGCCTGCGCGGCGGCTCGAGAGCCCGAAGATCAGCCTGCTCGTAGCTCTGCTCGTAACGTTCTTGGGTCTGCGTCTCGGTCGACACCCAGTCGAATGCGCGCCGCGCGCTCGTGCCCGCCGTGCGGACGACGTGGCCCGTTCTCCGGAGGATCGCGCCCGTCGAGGCGCCGCTGACGAGGAGCGCGCCACCGAGAAGCACCGCGGTTCCCACGATGAGCGCCCCGGTCCCGCCGATGAGGCCGGCCACCGCGCCTCCGATCGCGAGCCCGATGAATCCTCCATTGTCGTCGCGGCCGAGCAGGGTCATCAGGCCGAGGAAGCCCACCCCCAGACCTAGCCGGAACGGCCGGACGTCGAGGAGGTCGCTGCGAGCGAGCATGAGCGACCCCACTCCCACGAGCGCCAGCGGAAGCACGTAGGCCGCGTGGCCGAGCACAGCGCGGAGCGCGTCGGCGAGCCACGATCCCACGGCGCCGCCGTCGAAGCCGAGGTAGAGGATCGCGCACAGAACGAGCCCGAGCGCGGCCAGCCCGAGCCCGAGGAGCTCGTTCTGGTGGTGCGACGACATGCGTCGCTTCTGAGTCCGCTTCCTCACGCGCGAGGGGACGCGCGGACGAAGCGGCCGCTTCTTCCGCCTACGGCGCGCCATGCCCGCTCGATTCGCCGCGTGGTTGTCCGCTCCTGCGCGGTCAAGACGCAAGCCCAAGAACGGGGTCAGGCTGAAGCCTGACCCCGCCGCGGCGTCAGGTTGGGGTCAGGCTTTAGCCTGACCCCGGTCTTGGGTTGCCGCCCGGCCCCGGGCTTCCTCGACGACGCGCTCGGCCTCGGCGCGGTTCCCGTAGCCGAACGTCTCGACCTTCGCCTCCTCGAGGTCCTTGTAGACCTGGAAGAAGTGCTCGATCTCGTTCCGCAGCTCGGCCGGGATGTCGTGGACGTCCGACACACGCATCCAAGCCGTGTCCTTGAGCGGCACGCAGATGATCTTCTCGTCCGGGCCCTTCTCGTCTCGCATGTGGAAGACGCCGACGATGCGGCCGCGGATGCGGCATCCGGGGAAGGTCGGCTCGCCGACGAGGACGAGCGCGTCGAGCGGGTCGCCGTCGCCGCCCATCGTGCCCTCGATGAAGCCGTAGTCCGCCGGATAGGCCATGGAGGTGAAGAGCCGCCGGTCGAGCGCGATCACGCCCAGTTCCTTGTCGAGCTCGTACTTGTTCCGGGAGCCCATCGGCACCTCGACGAAGACGATGACGTCGCCGGCCATCCGGCTGAGGCTAACCGACGTCCCACCCTGCCGTGGCATAGGCCGGACTATCCGAGGTCGACCGTCGACAGAGTCCCGAGTGCCTGCTCGGCGACCTCCCGGTTGATGTCCTCGGGAACGGGGTTGTAGCCGGGCGAAAAGACAGACGGGTCGAGCGAGAGCGCGCGCAGCGAGTGCGCCTGCAGCGCGAAGCCGAGGTCCATGATCTGGATCTGGTGGCCGTTCGCCGCGGCGAGGTTCAGCATCTCGCCGCGCGCGAGCAGAAAGACGGAGCGCCCATCCGGGAGCACGTACTCGGTGACGCTCTCCCGGATCTCTTCACGTCGAGTCGCCATGCGCTCGAGGCCCTCGACGTCGATCTCGGTCGAGAAGTGGCCGACGTTCGCGAGCATCGCGCCGTCCTTGAGGTGATCCATGACCTCGGTCGTGACAGCGCCGGGTCGCCCGGTGACGGTGACGAGGACGTCGGCGAGCTCGGCCGCGCGCTCGATCGACGCGACGTGCATGCCCTCGAACGCAGCCTCGAGCGCGCGTACGGAGTCGCGCTCGACCACGACGACCGCAGCGCCGAGAGCCCGCAGCGTTCGGGCGAGGCTGCGTCCGCACGAGCCGAAGCCGACGACCGCGAACGTCTTGCCCGCGACGAGGCTGTTGGTCGCCCGCAGGAACCCGTCCAGGACCGCGGGCCCGATGCCCTGCTCGTTCTCGAACTTCAGCTTGATCGGGCTGTCGTTGATGACGATCACCGGGAACGGGATGCGGCCCTCGAGCTCGCCGAGGAGCCGGTTGCGGCCCGAGGTGGTCTCCTCGGTGGCGGCGACGACCCGCCCGCCGCCGGCCTCGACGGTGGCGGCGATCAGATCGGCGCCGTTGTCGAGCAGCAAGTCGGGCTCGGATGCGAGCACGCGTTCGACATACCGGTAGTGATCCTCGATCGTGTCCGCCTTCCTCGCGTAGAGCCGGATTCCGTCGTCGCGCACGAGGGCGGCAGCGACCCTGTCGTCGGTGGTCGCCGGGCTGCCCGTGGCCACGAGCTCCGCTCCGCCGGCCCGCAGCGCCTCGATCAGAACGGCGGTCTTCGACTCGATGTGCAGGCACATCCCGATCCGTCGTCCGGCAAGCGGCCGCTCGGCGGCGAGCTCGGCGCGAAGAGCGCCGAGCAGCGGCATGTTCCGGCGTGTCCAGGCGAGCACCCGCTCGCCCTCGTCGGCCAGGCCGGAGTCCTCGACGACGTTCGGCTCCAGGGAAGCGAGATCCGGCGGCGTGCTCATCCGAGGCTCGCGATCCGCTCGACGAGCAGGTCGAAGAACGCCTCGGAGTCGAGGTCGACGCCGACGTGCGCGTTCGGGGCGCGGTCGGTGCGGTTCCAGAGGTCGACCACGGTCCTGCCTCGCGTGAGCTCGGACTCGAGCTCGATCTCCACGTTGCGGAAGCGCGTCTCCATGAGCCCCGGCCGGATCACGTGCGCGAGCGCGACCGCGTCGTGGATCGGCGCGCCGTCCCAGCCGTAGGTCTTGCGGTGGTACTGGCTGAAGAAGACGTTCAGCTCCGCGACGAAGGCGCCGACCTGGCCGGCCGCGCGGAGCTTTGCCTCGACCGGCGGTCCGAGCACGGCCTTGTGCGTCACGTCCAGCCCGACCATCGTCACGTCGAGACCACTGCGGAAGACGCGCTGCGCAGCCTCGGGATCGCACCAGACGTTGAACTCGGCCGCGGGTGTGAAGTTCCCTTCGGCGATCGCGCCGCCCATGAGGACGATGCGCTCGACCCCCTCGGTGCCGTGCGCGTCGAGGTAGCGCGCGACGTTGGTGAGCGGACCGGTGGCGACGAGCGTGACCGGCCGGCTCTCCCCCGCGATGCGCTCGGCGATGAACGCGACGGCGTCGTCCGAGTCCGGCCCTCGCCCCGGCGCCGGCAGCACCGGGCCGTCGAGCCCGCTCTCCCCGTGGACGTGCGCCGCGACGACCAGCTCGCGCGCGAGCGGGCGGTCGGCTCCGGAGGCGACGGGCACGTCCCTCCGCCCCACCAGCTCGAGGACGCGGATCGCGTTCGCCGTCGTCTTGTCGAGCGTCTGGTTCCCGTACGTCGTCGTCACGCCGAGGAGCTCGACCTCCGGGCTCGACAGCCCGAGCAGGAGCGCGATCGCGTCGTCGTGCCCCGGGTCGCAGTCAAGGACGATCGGGATCGGCATGGGCGCGTACTGTAGGACGTCGTGGCCGCCGCTCGCAGCCGGCTCATTTCGTTCGCGCTCTCGCTACCGGAGGCGTTCGAGGACCAGCCGTGGGAGGACGACACCGTCGCGAAGGTGCGGAAGAAGATCTTCGTCTTCTTCGGCGATGCGGGCTCACGCCACATGACCGTGAAGCTGGCCGAATCCCACGCCCACGCCCTGTCGATCGAAGGCGCGCGGCCGAGCGCCTACGGGCTCGGGAAGTCCGGCTGGGTCACGGTCCCGCTCGCGGCCGAAGGCGTCGACTCCGCGCTGCTTCGCGAGTGGATCGAGGAGAGCTACCGGATCGTCGCGCCGAAGACGCTCGTCGCCGCCCTGGACGGGAGCAAATAGCGCAAATTCCGAGATTTCCACCGTTCCCTGGCCGGTTGGACATGTCCCGAACGGACGTGTCCGCTTAGACTCGGCGGCGTCAACTTCGGGTTAACTCTGAGGGGGGTTCCAAGTGACTTCATTCCGCCTGCGCAGGCTCTTTGTGGCCGCGGTAGTTCTCGTTGTACTTACACTCGGGCTCTCGGGATCGGCAACGACTGCAATCTCGAACGGGATCGTCATCAGCCAGGTCTACGGCGGCGGCGGGAACACTGGCGCGCCTCTGACGAACGACTTCATCGAGCTCTTCAACCGCGGTACCTCGGCGGTCGACCTGACCGGCTGGTCGCTCCAGTACGCGAGCGCGACCGGACCGGCGAACTTCGGCGGCGCCACGAACCTGCTCTCGGAGCTCAGCGGAACCCTGGCGCCGGGCCAGTACCTCGCCGTCAAGGAGGCGGCCGGAACCGACACCCAGCGGGGACTTCACCGCGGACATCACCGACTCGACGCCGATCGCGATGGCGGCAGGCGCCGGCAAGGTCGCGCTCGTCAAACGAGACGACGTCGCTCGGCTGCAACGGCGGCTCGACGCCGTGCCCGCCCGAGGCGCTCGCGAAGATCGTCGACCTCGTCGGCTACGGCAACGCGAACTTCTTCGAGACCGCGGCGGCGCCGACGCTCACGAACTCGACGGCCGCCCTGAGGTTGAACGGCGGCTGCACCGAGACCGACAACAACTCGACCGACTTCGCTGTCGGGCGCGCCCAACCCGCGCAACACCTCCTCCCCGCTCAACCCGTGCGGCGGCGGCGACGGCGCTCCTGCAGTCACGTCGACGACACCGGCCAACGGAGCGACCGGCGTCGCGGCCGGCACGGACGTCACCATCGACTTCAACGAGCCGGTGACCGTCACCGGATCGTGGTTCTCGATCTCGTGCACGACGAGCGGGACCCACGACGCGGCCGTCACCGGCGGACCGAGCTCGTTCGTGCTCAACCCGACGACCGACTTCACGCCGGGTGAGGCTGCACGCGTGACCGTCGTCGCGGCCCAGGTCAGCGACCAGGACACGACCGATCCACCGGACGCCATGGCGGCCGACTTCGTGTTCAGCTTCGACGTCGGCAACCCGTGCGTCGCGACCTTCACCCCCATCCACCAGATCCAGGGGAGCGGCGCGACCGCAGCGATCACGGGGAACGTCACGACGCAAGGTGTCGTCGTCGGCGACTTCGAGGGCCCCATCACGAGCGGGATACAGGGCTTCTTCATGCAGGACGCGACCGGGGACGGGACGCGGCGACGTCGGACGGGATATTCGTGTTCACCGGTGACGCGACCGTCAACGTCAGTCCGGGTCAGATCGTGCGCGTGACCGGGTTCGCGCGCGAGCGCTTCAACCAGACCGCGCTCAACGGCTCGAATGCCAACAACGCGGCAGTTCCCGCGACGAACATCGTCCCCTGCGGGAGCGGCAGCGTCACGCCGACCGAGATGAATCTGCCCGCGCCCTTGCCGACGAACCAGGCGACGGCGCTCGAGCCGCTCGAGGGCATGCTCGTGCGCCTGCCGCAGGCGCTCGTGATCTCGGAGTACTTCAACTACGACCGCTTCGGGGAGATCGTCCTCGGGCTACCGCTGCCCGGGACGTCGAGGCACTTCACCCCGACCTCGATCGTCGAGCCGGGCGCTCCGCACACGGATCTCTTCACGCAGTACCACATGCGCCGTCTCACGCTCGACGACGGGCTCGGGAGCCAGAACCCCGAGCGCACGCGGCACCCGAACGGCAACGACTTCTCGCTCTCGAACTCCTTCCGTGGGGGTGACAAGTCACGAACACCCTCGGCGTCATGAGCTGGGACTTCAGCCTCTGGCGCATCCAGCCGACCGGGCCGGCGACCTACACGAAGGTGAACGAGCGGCCCGGCCCGCTCGAGTCGGTCGAGGGGATCCGCGTCGGGACGATGAACACGCTGAACTTCTTCCTCACGCTCGACACGACCGCTTCCGACAGCGTCCCCGGGCCGTGCGGGGGCAACCAGAACCTCGACTGTCGTGGCGCCGACGCCGACCAGCCGCTCGAGTTCGGCCGCCAGCGGACGAAGCTCCTCGCCGCGCTCGCGGGCCTCGACTCCGACGTCATCGGCCTCAACGAGCTCGAGAACACGCCCGGCGTCGACCCGATCGGGGATCCGACCAAGGGCATCGTCGCGGGTCTCAATGCGATGGCAGGCATAGGCCCTTATGCCGGAATCAACACCGGCGTGATCGGTACCGACGCGATCAAGGTCGGGCTCATCTACCGCTCGAACGTCGTGAGGCCGCTCGGCGACTTCAAGGTCCTCACGAGCGCGGTCGACCCGCGCTTCATCGACATGCGGAGCCGGCCCGCCCTCGCCCAGACGTTCGAGGTGATCGCCACCGGCGCGCGCTTCACGGTCGCCGTGAACCACCTCAAGTCGAAGGGCTCCGCCTGCACCATCGAGACGGGATTCCCAGACCCCGACCTCGGTGACGGCCAGGGCAACTGCAACCTGACGCGCAAGGCCGCCGCCGAGGCGCTCGTCGACTGGCTCGCGACCGACCCGACGGAGAGCGATGACCCGGACTTCCTGATCATGGGCGATCTGAACGCCTATGCGAAGGAGGACCCGATCGACGCGGTTCTGAAGGGCCCGGACGACACGCTCGGCACGGGCGACGACTACACGAACCTCGTCCAGAAGTACGAGGGCCAGTTCGCGTACTCGTTCGTGTTCGACGGGATGGCCGGCTACCTCGACCACGGGCTCGCCAACTCAGCTGTCCTTGACCAGGTGCTCGACGCGGCCGAGTGGCACATCAACGCGGACGAGCCCGACCTCGTCGACTACGACACGTCGTTCAAGTCGCCGACACAGGACACGTTCTTCGAGTCGAACCACTTCCGCTCGGCCGACCACGACCCGCTCGTGGTCACGCTCTGCGGCGATCTCACCGCGTGCGCAACCGACCGGCTGCGGGAGGTCCAGGAGGCGCTCGAGGATCTCCTGCCCGGCGCGAGCAACCGCGCGCGCGACAAGATCGAGGACGTCCTCGACAACGTCGAGAGCGCGTTGCGTCGGCTCGAACGTGATCGGCCGAACCGCAAAGGCGCGGCCGGTGACATCGAGGGCGCGGCCGGCGACCTGCAGGCCGCGGTCAAGCAGGGTCTCGTGGGTACCGCGACGGGCAACGGGCTCCTCGGCGACATGGCAAGGGCGGTCCGGCTCCTCGCCGTCGACGCGATCGAGGAGGCCAAGGCCGGCGGCGGCAAGGCGGACAAGATCGACGAGGCCGAGGCCGAGCTCGCCCGCGGCAACGCGCGGCTGGCCGCGAGTCGCTTCAAGGACGCGATCGCGAAGTACGGGGACGCGCTCTCGAAGGCGGAGGGCGCGTAGGGGCGAGGCCTCGCTAGCTCGACAGAATCGAGTCGATCTCGGCCGCGGTCGGCAGCGAGGGCTGCGCGCCGAACCGGGATGCTGCGAGCGCGCCTGCCGCACAGGCGCGCTCGAGCGCCTCCTGGGGCTCACGTTCCTCGAGGAGCGACACGAGGAGGCACGCGGTGAACGCATCGCCCGCGCCGGTCCCGTCGACGACGTCGACACGTGGAGGCGCCGCCCGCGCGATCTCCTCGCCGTCGTCGAGCAGGTACGCGCCTTCGGCACCGAGCGTGACCGCGAGGAGGCCGTCGCGACGCGCGAGCGTGTCGAGCTCGTAGCGATTCACGACGGTCAGGTCCGGGTCGACCGTGAAGGCCCGTGCGGGCGCCGCGTTCAGGCAGAAGAAGCCGGTGCAGCCCTCCCACGCCGAGAAGACGGCCTCGTCGGGGATCTCGAGCTGGCAGAGAACGGCGTCGTGCTCCGGCAGCTCGACCTCGTCGAGCGTCCAGTTCGCGCCGGGCGCGACGACGATCTGGGTCTCGCCCGCCGCGTCGACGTAGATGAGCGCGACGCCGGTCGGCTCCGCCGACGTCTCCAGGTCGAGCGTGACCTTCGACTCGCGGAGCTCAGCCAGCGCAGCGTCGGCGAAGGGGTCCCCGCCGACCGCTCCGATCAGCGTCACCTCGGCGCCGAGACGAGCACAGGCGAGCGCCTGGTTCGCGCCCTTCCCGCCGGGCACGCGCGCAAAGGTCGCTCCGGTCACCGTCTCCCCCACCCGTGGCAGCCGCTCGGCCCGCGCGACGAGGTCGAGGTTGACCGAGCCGACGACGGTGATCCGAGGCGGCACGCCAGGCACGGGCGCATCTTCGCAGCGTCCTCGTCGACTCAGTTGCAGGAGAAGAGAAAGCTTGCAACAGGCTGTTGCAAGCTCGTTCTACAGTCGGCGCGCTATCGACACGAATAGAGCGACAGGGCGAGGCATCGTGGAAACGTGACCGCTGCCGCTCCGCGAATCGATCCACGGCTGCGTAGGCTCGCCCGCAAGCTCGCGACCCGACGTCCTGTCGCCGCGGACATCCATCGGGCAGTTGGTCAGTACGCGAGCGGCCTTGCGCTTCCGAGGCCCTCATACCAGCAAGTGCGGCTCCTCGTGAACGACGCCCGCCTCAACAGCGCAGCTCGGCGAGCGGCCGCGCAGCTCGTGCTCGACGTCGAGCTCGGTCGACGCCCGGTGAAAGACCTCCTGCTGCTCCTCCGCGAGTAGGAGAACGAACCAGGCGAGTTCGATACGACGTGAACCCAGTTTGCAACAGACTGTTGCAAGCCGATCCTCGGCGCCTCGAGCCGCACAGTGCGTGTCCGAGGGACTGGGACTGGCGAGCAGTGTCGGGTCGCTCGCGTAGGCTCGGTCGGAAGCTATCCCTACGCGGCGAGAGCGCGAAGATCGTCGACCGTCGAGCCGAGGAGCGTGTCGCGCAGGTCGAACAGGCCCGCCCACAGTGAAGACCGATCCGGTGGGGCGTCCAGCACGGCCGCCGCCGTGAGCCCCGCGAGCGCCCGGAGCAGGATCGCGAGCTCGAGGTAGACGGCAGCCACGCGGTTCGGGCACACACGGACGCCGGCGCGGTCGAGCACCGGCCGCCATTCGACGATCTCGCCCGCGCCCGGGCCGCCGTACCACGAACGGCCCTCCGCCAGCTCGGGCTCGAGCTCGAGCAGATAGCGCGACAGGGGCCGCTCGAGCCCCGCGAGCGCCGTTTCCACGCGATCCGCCGCATGGCGAAGCGCCGCCTGGCGGCCGCCGGGCGTCGCCGGATCCGCGTCCCCTCTCCCCCAGCGCTCGAGCAACCTGCAGAAGGCGAGCGCCGCGGCCTCGCAGGCCCGAAGCTGGCTCACGAGCCTGGCTGCACTGAGCTCGCTCGCGGCGTTCCGCTCGATGATCGAGTCCCAGCCGGGCACTGTCCTAGACCTCGATCACGACCGGCAGCACCATCGGCCGCCGCCGCGTCCGGTCGTAGACGATCTGCCCGATCGCGTCGTGGATGTGCTCCTGGAGGAGCTTGATCTCCATCACGTTCTCCGACGCCAGCTGGCGCACGACCCGGTCGGCCTCGGCGCGAAGCTCCTCGAGGAGCTCGTCCGTCTCGGCGAAGCCGCGGGCGATCAGCTCGGGCGGCGCGATCTCGTTGCCGTTCGACGCCGCAAGCGTCGTCACGACGATGAGGACTCCGTCGTCCGCGAGCTTCCGCCGGTCGCGGAGCGCGACGTCCTGGACGTCGCCGACCCGGAGGCCGTCGACGAAGGTGACCCCGGCGTCGATGCGATCGACGATGCGTGCGCCGCCGCGCGAGAGCTCCACGACCGAGCCGTTGTCCGCAAGGATGATGCGGTCCTCCGGCACCCCGGACTCGCGCGCGAGCTTCGCGTGCGCCGCGAGCATCCGGTACTCGCCGTGGATCGGCATCGCATAGCGCGGCCGCAGCAGCGAGAGCATCGTCCGCAGCTCCTCCTGGCACGCGTGACCGGAGACGTGCACGGGCGCGATCTCCTCGTGCAGCACCTCCGCGCCCGCGCGCGCGAGCTGGTTGATCGAGTCGTGGACGCGGAGCTCGTTTCCGGGCACCGGCTTCGCGGAGAGGATCACGGTGTCGCCCAGCTCGATCGAGACGGTGGGATGGTTGCCGTACGCGATGCGCGTGAGCGCGGACATCGGCTCGCCCTGACTCCCGGTGCAGAGCACGAGCACGCGGTGCGGCGGCAGCTCCATCGCCTCGTCGGGCTTGACGATCGCGTCCTCCGGGATCTCGACGTAGCCGAGGTTCCGCGCGATGTTCAGGTTCTTCCGCATCGAGCGGCCCACGACCGCGACCTTGCGGCCGCACTCGATCGCGACGTCGGCGGCCTGCTGCATGCGGTGGATGTTCGAAGCGAAGGACGCGACCATGATCCGCCCCGTCCGAAGCGGGAAGAGCGTGCGGAACGCCTCGCCGACGAGCCGCTCCGACCCGGTCGAGCCCGGACGCTCGGCGTTCGTCGAGTCCCCGAGCAGGAGGTCGACTCCGCGGTTCCCGATCTCCGCAAGCTTCCCGACGTCCGTGCGCAGGCCGTCGACGGGCGTGTGGTCGAGCTTCCAGTCGCCCGTGTGCACGACGCGCCCGGCGTCCGTCTCGATGACGAGCGCGACCGAGTCGGGGATCGAATGCGCGACGCGCACCATCTCGACACGGAACGGGCCGATCACGAGCGGGTCGTCCTCGGGCCCGGCCTCGACGAGCTCCGCCTTCTGCCCGAGCCCGTGCTCGTCGAGCTTCGACTTGATGAGGCCGAGCGTGAGACGCGTCGCGACCACCATCTCGACGTCGATCTCGCGGAGGAGGTACGGCAGCGCGCCGACGTGATCTTCGTGGCCGTGCGTGAGCACGACAGCGTGCACTCGCTTGTCCTCCAGGTAGCTGAAGTCGGGCAGGACGAGGTCGACGCCGAGGTGCTCGTCGCGCGGGAACGCGAGGCCGGCGTCGACGACCATCGTGTCGCCGCCCGCCTCGTAGACGGTCATGTTCTTCCCGACCTCGCCGAGGCCGCCGAGCGGAATGATGCGGAGCGCTTCGCTCACCCTCTGAGTCTATGCAGCAACGCCCCCACGCACCCCCAGGGGCACTCCCGTGTCCCTACACGAACGCTATCGAGCACCAGGTCACGCATGGGTCACAGTTGTGCGCCAATCGAGTCGCGGCGCGAGTCGGCCCGGAGAGAGCGAGAGTGAGCGGCCTTCAGAGCGGGTAGACGTCGACGGCGTAGAGGTAGCCGTCTACGCGCTCCGCGTGCAGGACGACGTCCCCGTGCCGCTCTGCGAGCGCGTCGAGCGGGGCCATGCCCCGGATCGTCCGCTCGCCGTCGAGCGTGAGCGTCCGCTCCCCGTCCACGATCGTGAGCTCCGCCACGTCTTCCTCGAGCCCGTAGAGCTCCACGATCTCGACGCTCTCGGCGACGACCGTCCACACATCGTCCTCCTTGCGAAGCGCGGCGGCGCGATACGGCCGCTTGACCGTCCGCTCGAGCGCGTCCGCGAGCGGCTCGAGAGCGCCGTCGGGCAGATCGTCATCGACGATCACCGTCCCATCCTCCAGCACCGCGAACGTCGTCATGTCTCCGGGAAGATCGGGAGCGTGTGCTGACGCGATCGCGTCCCAGGTCCGGCCGCGCGGCACGCCGTGAATCCCGGCAATACCGAGACCGGGCTCCCCATCGAGCCCAGGAGGTGTGCCGAGGAAGCCGCCAACCTGCGTCTGCACGAGCGCCGAGAGGAGCTCGCGGTCGCGAGACAAGGCTAGGCCGGGGCCGGCTGGAGCAGGCCGAGGCGCTCGAGACAGCCGCGCACGGCCTCCCGCTCAGCGTCGTCCGCCTCGACAAGCGGAAGCCTCACGCCGCCGACCTCGTGGCCGAGCATGTTGAGCGCCGCCTTGATCGCGATCGGATTCGGCGCGACGCGAAGCAGGTCGATCGACGGTCGCAGCTCGTCGTCGAGCGCGCGTGCCGCCTCGACGTCGCCCTCGCGATGGAGGCGTGTCATCTCCTTCACCTGCGGCCCGACGACGTGCGTGTGCACGCAGATCCCGCCGACGCCACCGAGCTCGAGGAACGGGAACACGATGTCGTCGTCGCCCGCGTACAGATCGAGCCCGAGCTCGACGATCCGCCGCGCCTGCTCGAGGTCGTCGTTCGCCTGCTTGACCGCGGTCACCGTCGGAATTTTCGCCAGCCGCGCGATCGTGTCCGGCTCGAGGTTGAGAACGACGCGGCCCGGGATGTTGTAGACGACGATCGGCTTGTCGCTGACCGCGGCGATCGCCTTGAAGTGCGCGACGATCCCGCGCACCGGCGGCTTGTTGTAGTACGGCGTCACGACGAGGACGGCATCGACGCCGATCTCGCTTGCCCGCTCGGTCAGGTGCACCGAGTGCTCGGTCGAGTATGTGCCGGTTCCCGCGATGACGCTCGCGCGGTCCCCGACCTCGTCCACCGCAGCCTCGTAGAGCTCGAACCGCTCGGCGTCCGAGAGCGTCGGCGCCTCGCCCGTCGTCCCGGTGACGACCAGCCCGTCCGAGCCGTTCGCGACGAGATGCGACGCCAGCGCACGGAACCGCTCGAGGTCGACGGAACCGTCCTGCCGGAACGGCGTGACGATCGCGGTCAGGATCTCGCCGAGCACCGCCAGGATCTTAGTCGACCTGTGCGAGGCGGCCCTCCGCCGGCTCCGTTGCACAACGCCCGCATCTGAGGCACATTCGTCGGGGATGAAGATCGCGTTTCACGCGCCGCGGGGCTCCTTCCTCGATCCGAACGCGAGCGGCGGCGACCCCGTCATGACGCGGAACCTGATCGACGCACTGTCCGCACGCGGCCATCAGGTCGAGGTCGTCTCGTATCTGGATGCGCGCGACCTAACAGGCGGGAAGACGCCGCTCCGCCGATTCCTCCGCGAGGGCATCGCGATACGCGGGCGAGTGCACAGGTTCGATCCGGACGCATGGCTCGTCTACGGGCCCTCCGTCACGTATCCCGATCTCTTCGGATGGTGGCTGCGCCCGCGGCGATATGTGCTCTATGCCGCGCACAAGGGCAAGAAGGAGAGACTCACGAGGCGGTGGCGCTGGCTGTTCGTGCGCGCCCACGAGCGCTCGCTCGCACGCGCGGACGCGATCACGGTTCACAAGCGGAAGAGCGCGCTCCGCCGCGAGCGCGAGGCAGGACGGCCACGCGGACGTGCACGTCCTGCCACCGGCGCCCAGGCAGTGGGAGGCCATCCCGTCGCGCGAAGTCGCCCGACAGCGGCTCGGGTTGCCGGCGGACGTCCCTGTCGTCCTCTGCCTCGCTCGCTTCCCCAAGCGTTCGAAATACGGCAAGACGGAGATGGTCGTGACGCTGCTTCGGTCGCTCGCAGACCTCGAGCAGGACTACCTGCTGCTCCTCGTGGGCGATGACGGGCCCGGCCGGCGTCGTGTAGACGAGGAGATAGCGACTCTCGGGTTGGAGGCGAAGGTCAGGCTCGTCGACCCCGACGAGCGGCTGCGGCTGATGGGGTCGATTGGGAACGAGGACGTGCCGTGGTTCTTCGCGGCGTCGGACGTGTACGCGTATCCCCATCCCCTGGACATGCCGTGGCTCTCGCTCGTCGAGGCGCCGGCCTGCAGCCGCCCGGTGGTGACGATGAGAACCGAGTCGTCCGAGCTCCTCGTCCGTCACGGGGAGACGGGCCTGCTCGCGAACGACGAGGACGAGTTCAGGTCGTACCTTGCCGTCCTGCTGGGCGATCCTGCCCGTTGCGAGACGATGGGGAGAGCCGCCTTCGATCACTTCCAGGCCCACCTCTCGATGGAGCACCACATGGATCGGCTCGAGGAGCTCCTCGGCGGACCGGCGTGAGTGAGCTGCTCGGCGAGCCCCTACACCAGCGCGTCGAGGCCCATGGTCAGGCCGGGCGGAAGCTCGCGCAGCCTGTCGAGCGCGAGGAGGACGCCCGGCACGAACGCCTCGCGCGACATGGTGTCGTGGCGGATCGTGAGCGTCTCCCCCGGCCCGCCGAAGATCACCTCCTGGTGCGCGACGAGCCCCGGCAGCCGGATCGAGTGGATCGGCGGGTCACCCGCCATTCGCTCGGCCGTCGCCTTTGCTGTGCCCGACGGCGCGTCGCGCTTCGTCTCGTGGTGCAGCTCGACGATCTCGGCGCCGGGGAACAACCGCGAGGCCTCCTCCGCGAAGCGCATCATCAGCATCGCGCCGCGCGAGAAATTCGGCGCGTAGAACACGGGAAGACCAGCCTCGCGCGCGCTCGCGTCGACAGCATCCGTATCGAAGCCGCTCGTGCCCACGATCACCGGGACGCCGGCACCGAGGCAGCGGTCGACGTTGCCCGCGACCGCATCCGGGCGGGTGAAGTCGATCGCGACCTCGCAGCCTTCGGGCCCGTTGCGGCCGTCGACGACCTCGTGACCGGCAGCTTCGAGCGCCGGGCCGAGCACGGAGCCCACTTTCCCGCCGGCGCCGAAGAGCGCGACCTTCACGCGGCTTCGGGGAGCAAGGTCGGGCTCACCCGCAACACTGCCTCGCGGAAGGCGCCCTCGTCCGGGCCGATGCCCGCGGCGGAGAGCTTCTCCGCGCCGAGCAGTTCGCGCGCGAGCTCGGCGACCTCGTCTCCGGTGACGGCGTCGAGGCGCCGGACGATCTCCTCGATGCTCAACAGCGGCGTCTCGGTCACGGTCGCCTTCCCGAGCCGAGTCATCCGGTTCGAGGTCGACTCCAGCGAGAGCAGGAGCCGACCTTCGAGGTTGGCCTTCGCCCGCGCGAGCTCCTCGGGCCGAACGTTCCCAGCCGCGAGGTCGGCGAGCTCCGCGACCGCGATCTCGAGGCACTCGACGAGGTTCTCCTCCCGCGTGCCGACGTAGAAGCCGATCTGCCCCGTGTCGGAGTACTGCGACGCGTAGCTGTAGACCGAGTACGCCATGCCGCGCTTCTCGCGGATCTCCTGGAACAGTCGCGATGACGCCGAGCCTCCGACGATCGCATCGAGGAGCGAGGCTGCGAAGCGCCGTTCATCGGGCCGTGCGATACCGGGCGCGCTCAGGCACACGTGGTACTGCTCGGTGTCCTTGCGCTGGAAGCGAACGCCCGGCCCAGGCAGTCGGCGTACGGGCTTCCGCGCCGGGAGGCTCCCGTCGGCGTCCGTGTCGTTGCGCGCCTTCAGCAGCTCGACGAGCTGCTCGTGGCGCACGTTCCCCGCCGCGGCCAGGACGAGATGCTCGGGCGCGTACGCGCGCCGGTGGTACGCCGCGAGCGCGCGCCTCGACACGCTGGAGATCACCTCGGCCCGCCCGATCACCGGGCGCCCGAGCGGGTGCGTGCCGAAGACGGCCTCCGACGCGAGGTCGTGAACGAGGTCGTGCGGGGTGTCCTCGACCATCGCGATCTCCTCGAGGACGACCTCCCGCTCGGAGTCGACGTCATCGAACGTCGGGCGGTAGAGCATGTCCGCGATGACGTCGAGCGCCGGTTCGAGTCGGTCGTCGGGGACGCGCGCGAACACCATCGTCGTCTCGCGCGAGGTGGCCGCGTTCAGCTCCCCGCCGAGCTCGTCGAAGAGCTCCGCGATCTCCTGGGCGCTGTAGCGCGACGAGCCCTTGAAGAGCAGGTGCTCGATGAAGTGCGAGACGCCGGCGCGTGAGTCCGGCTCGTCGCGCGAGCCGGCGCCGACCCAGAAGCCGAGCGCGACCGAGCGCACGCCGGGCACGCGCTCGGAGATGACGCGCTCGCCCGTCGAGAGCCGGCTCAGCTCGTGCTTGGACACCGCGGGATCCTAGTCGCCAACCCAACGACGATGGTCAGGCTGAAGCCTGACCCCCGGGCCGAGACCGTTGGGGTCAGGCTCTAGCCTGACCCCGGTCTTGGGTGTGCGATCCGCGGTTAGCTCCGCTCACGCTCGCGCGGGCGTCCGCCGCCGCCCCGACCGCCACGGCGGTCGCCGCGAGGCCGCTCCTCGCGCTCCTCGCGCGGCGGTGCGTTCTTCGCCCGCTCGATGAGCTCCTCGGGCATGACGAGGCCGCCGTTCTCGTGCTTGGCCACGAGCTTGAGCCCGATGCGGCCCCGCTCCTTGTCGACCTCCTGCACGACCACGTCGACGATGTCGCCGCGGCCCATCACGTCCTCGATGTGCGCGACCCGGCCCGGGCCGACGTTCGAGACGTGGAGCAGGCCGTCGGTGCCCTTCTTGAGCTCGACGAACGCGCCGAACTGGGTCGTCTTCACGACCTTGCCGGTGTACGCGTCGCCGACCTCGGGCTCCTTCGTGAGCGCCGTGATCGCCGAGATCGCGGCCTCGGCCTTCTCGCCCTCGGTCGCGTAGATGAGGATCGTGCCGTCCTCCTCGATGTCGATCTGCACCTCGTAGTCGGCCTCGAGCGCGCGGATCGTCTCGCCGCCCTTGCCGATGACCATGCCGATCTTCTCCTGGTCGATCTTCACCGTCGAGATCCGCGGCGCGTGGCTCGGCATCTCGCTGCGAGACTCCGGCAGCACCGCGAGCATCTGCTCGAGGATGGCCACGCGCGCCTGGCTCGCCTGTTGGAGGGCCGAGCGCATGATCTCCTGCGTCACGCCGGTGATCTTGATGTCCATCTGGAGCCCGGTGATCCCGTTCTTCGTCCCGGCGACCTTGAAGTCCATGTCGCCGAGGTGGTCCTCGGCTCCCTGGATGTCGGTGAGGATGACGAAGTCGTCGCCCTCCTTGACGAGGCCCATGGCGATGCCCGAGACGGGCGCCGCGATCGGCACGCCCGCGTCCATCAGCGCGAGGATCGAGCCGCACACGCCACCCATCGACGAGGAGCCGTTCGACTCGAGCGTCTCGGAGACGATGCGGATCGTGTACGGGAACTCGTCGAGCGGCGGGAGGATCGGCTCGAGGGACCGCTGCCCGAGCGCCCCGTGGCCGATGTCGCGCCGCTTCGGCCCCCGCATGAAGCCGGTCTCCCCGACCGAGAAGGGCGGGAAGTTGTAGTGGTGCATGAAGCGCCGGTTCTGACTCGCGGGAGAGGTCGTCGATCTTCTGCCCCTCCTTGGCCGTCCCGAGCGTGAGCAGGCTCATGATCTGCGTCTGCCCGCGCTGGAAGAGCCCCGAGCCGTGCGCGCGCGGGCTCACGCCGACGTCGCACCAGATCGGGCGGATCTCCTCGGCGGTGCGCCCGTCCGGACGGCGCTTGTCGACCGCGATCTTCTTGCGGATGACGTCCTTGTAGACCGACTCGAAGGTGCGCTTGACGAACTGCCGCGTCGTCGAGTCCTTCGTCGCGACCTCACCCTCTGCGGGTGCCGGCCCGACCGGGAACGGCAGCGCGAGCTCTTCCGTGATCCGCTCGAGCAGCAGGTCGCGCTTGGCGGAGCGGAGCTCCTTCGTGTCCTGCTCGGCGTCGGTCAGCTCGCGGATGTCCTCGAGGAACTGCTCGCGTAGCGGAGCTTCGATGGCCGCGATGCGAGCCCTCTCGAAGATGGCCGCGAACGCGGCGCGGATCTGCGTCCGCTTGACGATGTCGTCCTCGGTCGACGTCATCGAGATGGCCGGAGAGACCTCGGCGACGAGCGCGTCCGTCGCGGCCGACTGCCTCGCGGAGGCCGTGCTCGCCGATGGCGGCGCGCAGGGCGTCGCCGTGCTCGGCCTCGAGCTCGGCCGTGAGCTCGACATCGACCCACTTCGGCTTGCCCACCTTCTCCCGCAGCTCCTCGAGCGCCTCGCAGATCTTGCGGATCTCGGCGTGCGCCAGCTCGAACGCCTCGAGGAGCGTCTCCTCGGGGATCTGGTCCGCACCCGCCTCGATCATCGTCAAGGCGTCGCTCGTGCCGACGACGACGAGGTCGAGCGACGACTCCTCGAGCTCCTCGAGCGACGGGTTCACCGTCAGCTCGCCCTCGAGCCGGCCGATGCGCACCGCGCCGACGGGGCCGAGGAACGGCAGCGGCGAGACGACGAGGGCCGCCGAGGCGCCGTTGATGCAGAGGATGTCGTGCGGCGTGATGAGGTCCGCCGAGAGGACGGTGCAGATGACCTGCACCTCGTTGCGGAAGCCCTTCGGCCAGAGCGGCCGGATCGGGCGGTCGATCATGCGTGCAGTGAGCGTCGCACGCTCGGTAGCACGACCTTCCCGCTTGAAGAACCCGCCAGGGATCTTCCCGGCGGCATACATCTTCTCCTCGACGTCGACCGTGAGCGGGAAGAAGTCCGCGTCCGGTCGCGCGTCCGGCCGTCCTACGGCCGTTGCGAGGATCATGGTGTCGCCCGAGCGGACGACGACGGCGCCGTCGGCCTGCTTGGCGAGCTTGCCCGACTCGAAGGAGATCTCCTGACCTCCCACGTCGACGGACACCGTGGCGATCTGCCCGGTGATAGTGCTCCCAGATGGTGTCATTGCCTGTATCCCTTCACCTTTCGTTCGTGTACGGAAGGTGGAGGTTTGAGTGAGGCTCGGTCTCGTACTGCCGGGCGCGCCCGAGGCTCGCTCAAACTTCCACCTTCCCTCTGCGAAGCCCTACCTTCTCAGGCCGAGCTCCTTGATGAGGGCACGGTAGCCCTCGATGTCTTTCCGCTGGAGGTAGTCGAGGAAGCGGCGGCGTTGCCCGACGAGCTTCAGCAGCCCTCGGCGTGAGTAGTGATCCTTGGGGTGGGTGCGCAGGTGCTCGGTGAGCTGCTCGATCCTCCGTGTGAGGAGGGCGATCTGCACCTGCGGCGAGCCCGTGTCGGCGGAGCTCGAACCGTGCTTCTCGATGACTTCCAGCTTGGCTTCCTTGGTGAGGCTCAATGGGCTCCTCTCGTAGAACGACTCCGCGATCCCCGCTCCGCGTGAAGGAAGAAGCACGCCGGAGCCGCGACCGCGGTCTCGCGGAAGGCTACCAGCTCAGGTTGCGCGGCTTTCGCCGCGCGGCTGCGGCTCGGCCGCCGCAGCGGCTCCCGCACCAGGTTCGTCTCCGTAGGAGCGTCACTGGAGGCGCGGCGGGGTGGAAAGTCAGGCTGCGCGTTTGGCATGAAGATGTCGCAAGGTCGTATCCGACCTGTGACGCGTTCCTCGATAGCGTTCGTGTAGGGACACGGGAGTGCCCCTGGGGGTACGTGGGGCCGCGTGCGGCGGAGCCGATTTCGGCGACGATGCGCGCCACGATGCGAGCGGGCGTAGCAGCAGGGCACCCGGCGACGGCCGAGGTCGGCCTCGAGATCCTCGTCGAGGGCGGGACCGCGGCGGACGCGGTCGTCGCGATGGCTCTCGCCTCCTGCGTCGGCGAGAGCGTGATGAGCGGGCTCATGTCGGGGTGCCACGCGATCGTCTTCGACGGCTCGCGGGTCTCCAACCTCGACGGCTTCGCAGCCGTGCCGTCGGGGACGGGCGACATGGACGAGATCCCAGTGCCGTTCGGAGACGAGATCGTCGTCTACTCGATCGGCCCCGCTTCGTGTGCCGTCCCCGGACTCCCCGCGGCGCTCGGCGAGCTCTGGGAGCGGCTGGGCCGGCTCCCGTGGAGGCGGCTGGTCGAGCCGGCGCTCGCGCTCGCGCGAAGTGGAGTGCCGCTCCCGGAGATGCACGAACGCACGCTCGAGATGCTCGGCGACGTCTTCTCGCTCGGCCGCGGCGCCGACCTCTTCTGCAGCGACGGACGAACCCTGCGAGCGGGCGAGGTGCTCACGCAGCCCGGCCTGGTCGACACGCTCGAGGCGCTCGCGGAGGAGGGCGCCCAGAGCGTCTACCGCGGATCGCTCGCGGAGGCGCTCCTCCGCACGGACGGTGTCGTCTTCACCGCCGACGACCTGCGCAGCTACAGCGCCCGCTGGGCCGATCCGACGCTCGTCGACTTCCACGGATACCGCGTCGCGACGCGGAGCGGCCTGTCGGGCGTCCCCGAGCTCCTCGCGAACTTTCCACGCCTCGCCGGCCTCACCGAGACCGAGCGCGTGCACACGCTGGTCGGCGCGCTCGAGTCACCGGACACGAGTGGCGAGCACACGACGAACATGGCCGCCGTCGACGGCCACGGCCGCGCGTGCGTCCTGACGCACTCGCTCGGTGTCGGCGCAGGCGTCTGGCTGCCGGGATTCGACGTGCAGCTGAACAACCTGCTCGGCGAGTCCGACATCGCGTTCGGCGAGCCCAAGTCCGGGCGACCACCTCGAGAGCCGAATGGCGCCGAGCCTCGCGTTCGACGCCGAGGGCCTGGCGCTGGCAGTCGGCTCGGCGGGAGCGACGCGGCTGCGAACCGCGCTCGCGACCGTCCTCTCGGGCGTGCTCGTGGAGGGGCTACGAGCCCGAGGACGCCGTCGCGCGTCCCCGCCTCCACCCCACGCCCGACCTCATCGACGCGGAGCCGGGAGTCGACGAGGACGCGCTCGCGGAGCTCGAGGCCGCCGGCCGGACGATCCGCCGCTGGGAGCGGATCCACCACTACTTCGGCGGCGTCAGCTGCGTCGGCCGGACCGGCGCCGCCGGCGATCCCCGCCGAAGCGGCGCGGCGCACGTCTTTACTTGAGCAGCAGTCCGTCGATCCGCTTCGACGCGACGAACATCCCGACGAGCCCCATCGTGAGCAGGTACGCGACGTTCACGATCTGGAACGCCCCCACCGCGCCGGACGCGAGCGCGCGGATCAGCTCGATGCCGTGGTACAGCGGCAGCACCTGCACCATCCACTCGATCGCCTCGGGGTACACCGAGAGCGGGAAGAACGTCGTCGCGAAGAGGAACATGGGCAGCATCACGAGCTGGATCAGGTCGAAGTCCTGCCAGTTCCGCATCCACGTCACGGCGGCGATCCCCGCGCCCGCGAAGCCGAAGCCGATGACGAAGCACGCGGGCAGGATGAGCACCCCCCACCACGAGTCGACGAGGCCGAGGATGAGGATGATGTTGAGGAACGCCGCCGAGTAGAGGAGCGAGCGGACGACCGCCCACAGCGTCTCCCCCACCGCAACGTCACCCGGCGAGATGGGCGTCGACAGCATCGCGTCGTACACCTTCCCGTAGCGCAACTTCCAGAAGACGTTCGTCGCGTCGTAGAAGGCGCCGTTCATCGCCGAGGCGGCCAGCAGCGCCGGAGCCACGAAGCTCGCGTACTCGAGCGTCTCGCCCTCGAGCGCGATGTCCCCGATGAGGTCGCCGAGCGGGTAGACGAAGAAGACGAGGTAGAAGAGCGGCTCGAAGAAGCCGGAGAAGAGGATCAGCCAGGTCCTCCGGTAGACCATCGCGTTCCGCTCGACGATGCGCAGGCCGCGCACGTCCCTCCGACGGCCTGGAAGCGGAAGGCGGGCGACGAGCTCGGTCATCAGACGACCAGCCTCCGGCGGTACGAGAAGTACGCGAGCACGAGCCCGACCGACGTGAACACGAGGAGGTAGGCGAGGTGGCCCAGCGCGCTCGCCGGGTCGACGTCCCCGAGCGTGAGCTGCCGGCAAAGGTCGACGCCATGCCAGAGCGGCGTCACGTACGCGACCACCTCGAGGATCCCGGGCAGCCGCTCGATCGGGAAGAAGGTCCCCGAGAAGAGGAACATCGGGATGATCAGGAAGCGGAAGATCGCGACGAAGGACGCGTCCGACTCCGTGTACGCGCCCCACGCAGCGATCGGCGCCGCGAACGCGATCCCGACGAGCACCGTCACGGGGATTGCGAGGATCCCGAGCGGCGAGTTCACGGCGCCGAAGGCCGCGATCGCCACGAGGTAGATGGACGCGGTCATCAGCATCCGGAAGGCGATGAACGCCTGGTGGCCGACGAGCACGTCGCCGATGCGAAGCGGCGTCGCCAGCATCGCGTGGTACTGGCGGCTCCACTTGATCGCCGACAGCACCGGCCAGCTCGCCTCGAAGGACGCGAGCTGCATCGCGGTCGCTGCGAGCAAGCCCGGTGCCACGAACTCGAGGTAGGTGATGCCCGCGGGCAGGTCGGTCGTCTGGTCGACGAGCTCGCCCAGGCCGAAGCCGAACGCGAGCAGGAAGATGATCGGGGTGACGATGCTCGAGATCGCCGTCCCCCGCCAGACCCGCCGGTACTGCGCGAAGAAGAACTCGAGCGGGCGAAGGGGGAGCGTGTACGAGCTCATTGGCCGACCTTTGGCCAATGAGCGGGGAGGGGTGTGGGGAACCGGGAGGTTCCCCACGCTCTCAAGAAGAAGGGGGCACCCTCGCCTTTCGCCAGACAGGAATCCGCTCCCGCGGATTCCTGTCGCGGCAAAGCGTGCGGAACATGGTTTCCCCCACGACCGCAAGCCGAAGGCGCGCGGTGCTCACGGCTACTCGATCAGGGTGCGGCCGGTGAGGTGCAGGAAGACGTCCTCCAGAGTGCTCCGGCGCACGAGCACGCTCTCGGGCACGAGCCCGCGCTCGTGGATCCCATGTGCGGCAGCGTCGCCATTGTCGGTGTAGAGGAGCACGCGGTCGGGCAGCGGCTCGACTCGCGAGACGAGCCCCTGCGTCCAGTACGTGAAGTCCTCGGGGCGGCCGTCGTCGTCTTCGAAGCGGAGCTCGACCACCTCACGCGTGGAGTAGCGCTCGATCAGCTCACGGGGCGAGCCCTCGGCGACGATCTTGCCCTTGTCCATGACGACGAGCCGGTCGCAGAGCTGCTCCGCCTCGTCCATGTAGTGAGTCGTGAGGAGAAGCGTCACGCCCTGGCGCTTGAGGCGGTACAAGCGGTCCCAGACGACGTGCCGCGCCTGTGGGTCGAGCCCGGTCGTCGGCTCGTCGAGCAGGAGCACCTCCGGGTCGTTGATGAGCGAGCGCGCGATCGTCAGACGCCGCTTCATCCCGCCGGAAAGAGGCTCCACGCGGTCCTTCGCGCGCTCGGTCAGCTCCACGAAGTCGAGGAGCTCGTCCGTGCGCTTCTTGAGCACCGAACGCGGCAGCCCGAAGTAGCGGCCGTAGACGATGATGTTCTCGCGCACGGTCAGCTCGAGGTCGAGCGAGTCCTCCTGCGGGACCACGCCGAGCCGGCCGCGGATCGCGACCCCGTCCTTCGCGGGGTCGAGCCCGAAGACGCTCAGCTCGCCGTCCGTGACAGGCGAGACGCAGCCGATCATCCGCATGGTCGACGTCTTCCCCGCCCCGTTCGGGCCGAGGAAGCCGAACGCCTCGCCACGCTCGAGCTCGAAGTCGACCGAGTCCACCGCCACGAGCTCGCCGAAGCGCTTGACGAGGCCGCGGGCACGGATCAGAGATTCACCGCCGTTCACCGCCATGGTTTGAAAGCTAGTCAAACCCTCGCGGTGGTCGGAGGCGGGGGTCAGGCTTCAGCCTGACCCCGGTGTTAGGTTTGCGCGCGATCAAGGCGCAAACCCAAAGACGAGGTCAGGCTAAAGCCTGACCCCAGGCCGTTGTGCACTCCGAGTCGCCTCGACGTCGCGGGCGATCTGGGCGACGAGCTCGTCCTCGGAATCGAACACCGCCTCGTCCCGCAGCCGCTCCCACAGCTCGACGACGAGCCGCTGGCCGTAGAGGTCGCCCTCGAAGTCGAGCAGGTACGGCTCGATGCGCCGCTCCGTCCCGCCGTAGTGCGGGTTCGTCCCGATCGACACGGCCGCGCGGTGCCCGAGCGCCGACCCGGCGTAGATGCCGAAGCGTGGAACCGCGAGGTCGGGCTCGAGCAGGAGGTTCGCGGTCGGGTAGCCGAGCGTGCCTCCGCGCTGGTCTCCGGCGACGACGACCCCGTCGAGCTCGTGCGGGCGACCGAGCATTCGCGCCGCCTCGACGACGTCTCCCTCCGCGAGGGCCACGCGGATCGCGGTCGACGACACGCCCACGACCTCGTCCGGGACCACGACCCGGAACCCGAGCTTCTCGAGCAGCGCGAGGTCCCCAGAGCGGCGCACGCCGAACCGGAAGTCCTCGCCGGCCACGACAACCTCGACTCCGATCGCGCGCAGATAGCGCTCCGCGAAGTCCTCCGGCGCGAGCGTCTGGAGCTCGGCGTCGAACGCCGCGACAAGCGCTGTCTCGATCCCCTCCTCGCCGATCAGCTCGAGCCGCCGTGCGAGTGTCGTCAGGAGCTCGACCTTGTTGCCGAGCGCGATGCGCGGATGCGGGTCGAACGTGATCACCGTCGGCGCGAGGCCGGTCTCACGCACGGCCGCGAGAACCGCTCGGTGCCCGCGATGGACGCCGTCGAAGCTCCCGACCGCGACCGCCCGCGGCTTCCGCTCGACCTCCCCCGGCGTGTGGGCGATCTTCATCCGAGCCGCGCCAAAGCCTCGTCGGGCGGGATGATCCGCTCCCAGTCCGCCTCGTCGACCGAGAACGGCCCGATCTCGGTGCGCCGGAGCGTGCGGCAGTGGCCGCCGAGCGCCTCGGCGATGGCGCGCACGTAGGTCCCGGACGACACGAGCATGTTCAAACGCGCGATCCCGTCCGCGTAGTCCTCGATCTCGAGCTCGTGGATGAGCATGCGGCGGATCGGCATCGCGACCTCGACGCCGCGGCGGTGGAGCTTGTACGCACGCTCGCCTCCGATCTTGACCGCCGACGCCGCCGGGACCGGCAGCTCGATCGCGCCGCGCATCGCGTCCACGCGCTGCTCGAGCTCGTCGCCGGCGGGCGCCGCGTGCTCTCCCACGACCTCGCCCTCGGGATCGCCCGTCGTCGTCGTCGAGCGCAGGTCGACCTCGGTGAGGTAGCGCTTGTCGAGGCCGACGAAGCGCGACTGCAGTCGGGTCGAGGCTCCGGACAGCAGCAGGAGCAACCCCGTCGCGAACGGGTCGAGCGTCCCCGCGTGCCCGGTGCGCGCTCCCGTGCGGCGGCGAAGCGCGGCGACGAGCGCGAACGAAGAAGGCCCGGCCGGCTTGTCCGCGAGGACGATGCCCTCAGGCTTGAGAGCCCGCCCGCGCGGCGGCACGCTCGAACTCCTCGACGATGAAGCGCTTCAGCTCGTCGAGGGAGAGCTCGCTCGAGAACCCCGCGGCCTGCGGATGCCCTCCCCCGTCGCTCTTCCGCGCGATGACGGAGACGTCGATCTCGTCCACCGAGGCCCGCAGCGAGACGCGGTGCAACGGCCCGTCCCCGCGCGGCGGCTCGCGGATCAGCGCCGCGACCATCGCCCCCTCGACCGCGCGCAGGTAGTCGATGATCCCCTCCGAGTACGGCTCGGCGGCGCCGACGTCCGCGAAGTCGTTCTTCCGCAGGTGCGAGACGACGAGACGCCCGCCGGAGTACACCTCGGCGCGTTCCAAAGCACGTGCGAGCAGCTTCAGCTTCGCGAACTGCACGTTCTCGTACACCGTCTGGAAGACCTTGTGCCAGTCGGCGCCCGCGTCGATCAGGTCTGCTGCGAGGCGCAGCGCCTTCGAGCTCGTGTTCGCGTATTGGAAGCGACCGGTGTCGGTGACGAGCGCGACGTACAGAGACTCGGCGATGTCGGGCGTGATCTCGACCCCGAGCTCGCGGAAGATGTCGGCCATGATCTCGCCCGTGGACGACGCATCGGCGACGATCAGGTTCACGTCGCCGAAGCGCGTGTTGTCGTGGTGGTGGTCGACGTCGATCGTGAAGGGCGCCTTGGCGAGCACGGACGGATCCGGCCCGAGGCGCTCCTCCTTCGCGCAGTCGACGGCGAGGAGCACGCGCTCGTGGTGGTCCGTCGGCGGCTCGCGGTGCACGCTGTCGAGCGGCAGGAACGTGTACTCGCCGGGGAGCGGCGCCTGACCGGGAACGAACATCTCGCTGTCCTTGCCGAGCTGACGGAGCGCGAGGTGCGTCGCGAGGAGCGAGCCGAGCGCGTCTCCGTCCGGATTCTCGTGCGAGGCGACGAGGAAGCGGTCGTGCTCGCGAATCGCGTCGAGCACCGCCTGCATGTCACTCTGCGTCATCGGGGGGATCCTCGGGCGGGGGCGCGAGCTCGTCGATCATCTTTCCGAGGCGGACGCCCCGCTCGACCGCGGGATCGTACGCGAACGTGAGAACGGGAGTCCTCCGCAGCTGCAGCTCCCGCGCGACCTGCGCCTGGAGCACGCCGTGTGCGGCCTCGAGCCCCTCGAGCGTCTTCCGCTGCTCGGCCTCCGAGCCGTAGACGCTGACGTAGACCGTCGCCTGCGCGAAGTCCTTCGTCGCCTTGACTCCGGTCACCGTCACGAACCCGATCCGCGGGTCCTTCAGGTTCGGGATCGCGTCCGACAGCACCTGCTTGATGGCCTCGTCCACTCGCGCTGCGGCGCGCCGCCTCCCGCCGCTACTCACCGGGCACCACCACCTCGCGCTCGGCGCGCACGAGCTCGAACTCCTGCGACCCCAGGTAGCGGACGACCGCGTCGAGAAGCTGCTCGAGCTCCCGGTGCCCGCTGGCCGCACACGCGACCGTAAGGCCGGCCCGCTGCCAGAGCTCCTGATGGTCGACCTCGGCCACCGACGCGCCGTAGCGGCCGTGCAGGTGCGCCTTCGCCGACTTCACGAACTTCCGCTTGCCCTTGAGCGAGCCCGACTCCGGGAAGTGGAGCTCGACCGACAGGATCCCTACGTAGCCGCTCGCCACGAGGCCTATTCAATCGCGTTCGCTCAGGTCGACAGCTCGATCTCGGCCGGAAGCTCGTCGGGCTCCTCCACCGGTGCGAGCTCCTCGCGCACGCGCGCGTCGAAGTAGAGGTACGAGGTCACGAGCGCGACGAACGGCATCGCGAGCGCGTAGACGACTCCCGCGACGATGTTCAGCAGCACGAACGGCGCGTCGGACACGAAGATGAGGAGCGCGCCGAGCAGCGGGCCTGCCGTGAGCGCGAGCAACGCGCCGAGGCCGACGAGGGCGGCCGTCCGCAGCCAGCGGCGCCGGACAAGCGCCGCGCTGCGCCGTAGCGCGCCGACCGCCGAGCGCTCCTCGATCCCGACGACCTGCGCCAGAAGCAACCAGCGGACTGCGAGCCAAATTGCAACGGGTGCGAGGATCGCGGTCGCCGAGAGCGCGACGTACGCGGCCACCGCCAGGCCGAGGCCGCCGAGCAGCGGCCGAAGCTGTCGAATCACGCTGCCATAGGCGTGCACCGGGCCGATCTCGCGTCCCGCATCGATCTCGACGAGAGCGCGGGCGACCGCAGCCTGCACGAGTGCGAACGCCACGAGGGTCAGCGTCAGGCCGATCATGGCAACGAGCAGGACGAGCGCGCCGGCCGCCTCCCCGGTGACGTCGACGCCCGCCAGGCCGACCCCGCCCACGAGCAGCGCGTGCAAGACCGAGATGACGAACGAGATCGGGATCACGATGAGCCCGATCCCGAGGAAGAGCGGAGCGCGCCGCACGTACATCCGAGCGGCGGCTCTGATGATCTGCCCGAACGTTCGGCGGCGCGCGACGCGAAGCGGCACCACCGGCCTCCACGTGGTTCGCGTGACTGCGTAGATCATCAGAGCAAGCAGGCTGCCAAGGACGAGCAGGGTCAGGCCCGGGCTGCGAAGCAGTTTGATGAGACCCTGCGAGCCCTTCGCCACCGCGCTGCAGAAGAAGTCGGTCGCTCCCGTCCCGAAGAGCCCGCCGGTCGGGACGGCATAACTCCGGTCGCGCCAGCCCTCGGACCACGTGATCGGCTCGGTCCACTGACTCTTGAGATTCGGTCCTGTGGGCCCGTTGAAGAACGCCTCCTGCAGCTCGCCCCACCGGCCCTCGAACTCGAGCCACGGGAACGCCTGTCGCGCCGCCTCCGCGTCGCTCGGGATCGTCTTGACCGTGAGCGCGGGCTCGACGTGCGGGCCGCGTGTGTCGTCGCAGCCGACGCCCTCCTCCGCCGTGCTCCCGATGTAGAGCGCCTCGGTGAACTTGTTCGCGTGCGAGCCGGCGCCGGGATAGACGACCGGGCGATTGCTGTCGACGAGCTCGAGCTTGTCCTCGCCCCAGTCCGCGCTCTCGGCGCCCTCGTGCGAGCTGTAGCCGACGGAGACCGGCTCGGTCTCGAGCGCCGCCGCGGCGTCGTCCGCCTCGAAGACGAGCTGGATCATCTCCCAGTCGCCCTCGTGCAGGTTGTTGAACTCGTTGAACGCGTAGAAGAACCAGTACTGGAGCGCGAGCATTCCAGGTCGGCCAGGCTCGGTGGCGACGTGGGCGTAGACGGCGGGTGGGGTTCCGTCCGTCAGGCGATCGGCCCAATGCTCGAAGTCGCAGCCAGGATCGAGCGCGTTGCCCGGGTAGTCGAGGTGGTAGTCGAAGAGGCCCGAGAGCCGCTCGGCGGTCGGGGCGATCTCGACGAGGTCGACCGCGTTCCACGGCCCTCGCAGCGCGACCGTCGGCTCGTCGAAGAGCAGATCGACGTCGATCGGCTCGTACGGCTCGCCCGGCCCGCACTCCTCCTCCTGCTCGACGAGCCGGACGACCGGCGCGTGCTTCTCCGCGAGCGCCTGCTCGTCCTCGAGGTCGGCCCACGCCGCGGGCGATGTGGCGAGCGCGGCCAGCACGACGATGGCGCAGGCCGCGAAACGAGGGACCGCGGACACGAGTTTCGGATTCTCCCAGCGGCGTCAGAAGGACGCTCGTTTCACACTCGATGTAAGGCGCCCCTTACAGATTGGCTAGCGTAGGGTCGATGACAGTCGTGAGCGCCGAACCGAGTGCCCTGGCGGATCGCCGAGCGCTGTGCGCGGCCGTGTCGAGCGCGAACGCGGAGCCGCTCGCGGCGACGGCGAGCCGCATCGACACCTGGGTCCTGATCGAGTACCGCGGAGCGTGGGCGCGGGACGTCCTCGGTGACTGCCTGTTCTCGCCGGAGCTGAAAGCGCACCTGCGCGAGCAGGTCAAACAGCTCGAGCGGGCACGGCTTCTGTTCGTCAAGAAGCCCGAGCGCCGCGCGCAGTCCGGACGGCATGTCTTCTTCGGCACCTCAAAGCCCGGCCAGGAGCGGTTCTTCGAGCTCGAGCTCGAGCATCAGAACGATCTCCTCGGCTTCGACTTCGCAGCCGCGCTCGGTGCGGGCGGCGGTGAGGCGACCTCCGTCGACGGGCCGCTCTTCGTCGTCTGCACCCACGGCAAGCGCGATCGGTGCTGCGCGAAGTTCGGCCGTCCGCTCTACGACGCCCTCCGGCACGAGACCGACCCCCGCAGCGTCTGGCAGTCGACACACGTGGGCGGAGACCGCTTCGCCGGCAATGTCGTCGTGCTGCCCCACGGTCTGTACTACGGGCGGGTCGAGCCGGACGGCGTCGAGGCCGTGCTCGAGGCTCAAGCTGCGGGGCGTATCGACCTCGAGCACTACCGCGGGCGCAGCGCCAATTCGTTCCCTGTCCAGGCAGCCGAGCGGGCGGTCCGCGAGCGCACAGGGCTACTCGGCATCGGCGATCTCACGTTCCTCGGCTCGAAGGCGCAGGGCGACGACGCGTGGCGTGTGCGGTTCCGGACACCGGACGACGCGATCCACGAGGTCGACGTCGCCGCGGTCGTCGCGGACGAGCCCGTCTACCTCACCTGTGACGCTTCCGAGCCGAAGCGACCCCGCCGCTACGACGTCACGGCACAGCGGGTCGTCAACCGGTAATCCGGAGAAAGCCCTCCCTCACGAGCCTGCGGGCCAGCACGAGCTTCCCCTCGACGTCGAGCTCGCCGGCGAGATCGGCGAGCCGGAAGGGTTCTTCGCTCTCGAAGCACGCTCGCACCTCGGCCGAGGCGTGCGCGGGGAAGCGGATCTCCTTCCCCTCGAACGCAAGCGCGAGCCCGCCCGGCCACTCCTCGAGGTCGACGATCACGGTCTCGCGCCGCTCCAGCACGGTCTCCGGGCTCAGGCTGTCGAGGGCGCGGAGCTGCGAGAGGCCGTCCTCCCGGATGGGCCGGCGCGAATCGAGGAACCGCCGCCTTCGACGCCGTTCGACTCGCTCGGAGTCCAGCTCCTCGGTCAGGCGTTCGACGAGCCCGTCCGGCGTCGCGCCGCCCTCGACACCGCGCCTGAGCTCGACCTCGTCCTCCAGGTCATCGAGTGCCCCCTTCACGCCGTCGATCCACGTGTGCGCGGTGATCCCGATCGTGAGGTGGAGCGAGTCGGTCGCCGACGTCTCGGCCTGGTGCAGCCACCCGCGCGGGAGGTAGAGCGTGTCGCCGGCCCCGAGCACGAGGTCGCCGGTCGCCTCGCCATGCTCCCCCAGGGCCGCGGAATACCGCTGGTGTTTCAGCGGCAGCTCGAGCAGCGGCTCGTAGAGGAGCCAGCGCTTCTCGCCGGCGACCTGGAGGACGAGCACGTCGTGCGTGTCGTGGTGCACGGCGAAGCCCTGCGAGCCGCGCGGCGTGTAGTACGCGTTCGCCTGCACCGCGTTGCCGAGGGCCTCTTCGAGCAGGCGGCAGAAGACGGCAAGCGGATGCCAGTTCACGTGCAGCGCCTGGAGAACGACCGTCGCCCCTGCCTCCCACTCGGCGAGGACTCGCGGAACGTCGGCGACGTTGCGTGAACGGCGGACGCCAGGAGACGTCGCCCGCGTACGCGCCGACGGGGAGCTGCGCACCCTCGCGGACGAGCCGGAACGCCGGGTACCGGATCGCCGTCGAGCAGACGAGCCTTTCGACGTCCGCCTCCGACAGGAGATCGTCGAAACGGCCCGGCTCGTCGCGTGGCACGACGAGCGGGCGCTGCTCCCAGTTCTCGCCGAAGAACGTCGCAGGATCGACCGGTTCGAGACAGCGCGCGAGCGCCGCCTCGGCCGCCCTACGCCGGTTCCGCGTCGTCGCCGTCGGCGTCGTCTGCGTCCGAGTCGGTGCCGTCGGAGTCGTCCGCGTCTCCGTCGGTCGGATCCGTGTCGTCGCCGTCGGCGTCGGCCGAGGGCTCCAGTCGGTCATCGCTCACGACGGTCAGGATCTCGTCGTCACGCAACGTCGTCATCGCTTCCTCCTCATTCGGAGTGACGGAGCAACGCTACCCGTTTCGCGGCGCGGTTACGCTGGGGCGGTCGGAGGAGACGTACGGCGCCTTCGGCGCAGCCGCGACGATGCTCATCTGGCTCTACGTCCTCAGCCGCCTCGGCACGGGAGCGGCGTTCCTCAACGCGACGCTCTGGGCGCGGCGCCACCGGACGTTGGAGGTGTAGGGGCGACGCATGCGTCGCCCGGGCCGGGCATGCCCGGCCCCTACGACGCGTCTTCTACCGGCGCCGCGGCAGCCGCGGCAGGCTCCTGCTCGTCGAGATCGGTGCGCTCGATCTCGCGCGTCTCGAAGAGCTCGAGGATGTCGCCTTCCTTCACGTCGTTGTAGCCGTCGAGCAGGATCCCGCACTCGAAGCCCTCCGCGACCTCGCGGACGTCGTCCTTGAAGCGCTTCAGCTGCGCGATCGAGGTCTCGTGGATGATCGTCCCGTCGCGCACGATGCGCACCATCGCGTTGCGCCGCACGACGCCGCTCGTGACCATGCAGCCCGCGATCGTGCCGAGCCGCGAGACGCGGAAGAGCGCGCGCACCTCGGCCTCGCCGAGCGCCTCCTCGGTCTGCACCGGCGAGAGCATCCCGACGAGCGCCTGCTGGATGTCGTCGGTGAGCTGGTAGATGACGCGGTAGGTGCGGATGTCGACGCCCTCGCGCTCGGCGAGCTGACGCGCGTCGGCGCTCGGGCGGACGTTGAAGCCGACGACGAGCGCGTCGGACGCGGAAGCGAGGTTGATGTCGTTCTCGGTGATGCCGCCGACGCCCGTGTGGATGACGTTCACGGCCACCTCGGAATGCTGGATCTTCTGGAGCTCGCCGAGGAGCGCCTCGACGGAGCCCTGCACGTCGCCCTTGAGCACGATGTTCAGGTCCTGGACCTCGCCCGCGAGCACGTCCGCGTGCAGCGTGTCGAGGGAGATGCGGCGGCGCGGGCGCTGCGCGAGCTGCTCGCGACGCAGCCGCTCGGCGCGCATGTTCGCGAGGTGCTTGGCCTGGCGCTCGTGCTCGACGACACGGACGAACTCACCCGCCGTCGGAGGATGATCGAAGCCGAGCACCTCGACGGGGTCGCCGGGCTTGGCCTCCTTCACCTTGTCGCCGCGGTAGTTGTTGAGCGCCTTCACCTTGCCCGAAGCGTCGCCCGCGACGACTGCGTCGCCGACCCGCAGCGTGCCACGATGGACGAGCACGGTCGCGACTGTGCCTCGGCCGACGTCCAGGCGGGACTCGATGACGACGCCGGAGGCCTCGGTGTCCGCATTCGCCCGCAGATCGAGCTCCGCGTCCGCGACGAGCAGGATCCGCTCGAGCAGGTCTTCGAGGTTCGTCTTCTGCTTCGCCGATACCTCGGAGAACTGCGTCGTGCCGCCCCACTCCTCGGGCTGCAGCCCTTCGGCCGCGAGCTCGCTGCGCACCCGATCGGTGTTCGCGTCGGGCACGTCGATCTTGTTGACCGCGACGACGATCGGCACCTCGGCCGCCCTCGCGTGGGAGATCGACTCCTTCGTCTGCGGCATCACGCCGTCATCTGCGGCCACGACGAGCACCGCGATGTCGGTGACCTTCGCGCCGCGCGCGCGCATAGCCGTGAAGGCCTCGTGGCCAGGCGTGTCGAGGAAGGTGATGCGGCGTCCGTCGACCTCGGCCTGGTAGGCGCCGATGTGCTGCGTGATCCCGCCGGCCTCGGTCTCGACGACCGACTCCTCGCGAATCGCGTCGAGCAGTGTCGTCTTGCCGTGGTCGACGTGACCCATGATCGTGACCACCGGCGGCCGCGGTACGAGATCCTCCTCGGCGTCCTCGTACTCCGTCGGCTCGAGCTCCTCCTCGTCGGCGTGCTTGATCGTGATCTCGCGCTTGAGCTCGGTGCCGATGATCTCGAGCTCCTCGTCCGAGAGCGACTGCGTCGCCGTCCGCATCTGGCCGAGGCCCATCAGGATCTTGATGAGCTCGCCCATCGGGACGCCGAGGGCCTGGCTCAGGTCCTTGACCGTGACTCCGGACTCGACGGTGACGGGGCCGCTGGGGGGCGCTACGGGCTGCTGCTGGCGAGGCGGACCGGCGCCACCTTCGCGGCTGCGCGGCTGGCGCCCCTCACGGCTCCGGGCGCCTCCGCCCTCGATGACGACGCGCCTCTTCCTCCCAGCGGAGCCTCCGCGCGGGCGAATCGGGCGGTTTGGGCCTTTACGTCCGTCAGCCATAGAGCGTCAAGTGTAGAGAGGTCTGGATTCTCAGTCCTCGTCCGTGCCGGCCGCTTCGGGCGCGCCCTCGGCGACGAGCTCGGCGCGCTCGTTCCGCGGCCGTTCGTCCGACCGCGAGGCTTCCGGCTCGGCCGCGACGATCCGGCCTCCGCGGGCGCCTCCGGCTCGCACGTCGCGACCTCGCCGGCTCGGGCCTCGGATCTCGGTCTCGGCCTCGGGCGCTTCCGCAGCGCCGGCCGCGACGACCTCCTCGGCCTCCGCGGGCGCCTTCGGCCTCGGGCTCCGAGGCCTCCGCCGCCGGCTCGCCGCCGTTCTCGGCGGGCGGCGGCGCGGACGCGAGCGCCTGGTGCGCGGGCACGCCGCAGTACGCGGTGCCTGCCAGCGCGGCGTTCGGGCAGCGCTTGCCGTTGGAGAGGATCGCCGAGCAGCGGCCGGAGAACTCCTCGCCGTCCGCCTCGCCTGCGAACGCGGCCTCCGCCTCGGCCTGCGCGAACTCGGACTCGGACTGGATGTCGATCTTCCAGCCGGTGAGCCGCGTCGCGAGGCGGGCGTTCAGGCCCTCCTTGCCGATCGCGAGCGCGAGCTGGTCGTCGGGAACGATGACCGTCGCTTCCTTCGTCTCGTCGTCGATGTAGACCTCGCGCACGCGCGCGGGCGAGAGCGCCTTCGCGACGAAGCGCGCGGGCTCGGTGTTCCACGGGATGATGTCGATCTTCTCGCCGCGGAGCTCGGAGACGACCATGCGCACGCGGGAACCGCGCGGGCCGACGCACGCGCCGACCGGGTCGACGCCCTGCATGTGCGACTCGACAGCGATCTTCGAGCGGTAGCCGGGCTCGCGGGCGACGCCACGGATCTCGACGAGGCCGTCGGCGATCTCGGGCACCTCGAGCTCGAAGAGCGCGCGGATCAGCTCCGGATCGCGCCGCGAGAGGATGACCTGCGGGCCCTTCGTCCCGGAGCGAACCTCCGCGATCACGGCCTTGATCCGCGATCCCTGCTCGTAGCGCTCGCCGTCCACCTGCTCCGAGCGCGGGAGGAGCGACTCGACGCGACCGAGGTCGACGAGGACGTTGTTGCGGTCGCCGGCCTGCTGGACGATGCCGGTCACGACCTCGCCCTGGCGGTCGACGTACTCGTCGTACATGATCGCGCGCTCCGCCTCGCGGATCCGCTGCTGGATGACCTGCTTCGCGGTCTGCGCGGCGATGCGCCCGAAGTTCTCGGGCGTGACGTCGGTCCGCACCATCTGGCCGTCCGGCACCTGATCCCAGTCGAGGTCGAGATCCTCGTCGGCGATGAGCGTGTGCTGGCGCTCGCCGGTCTCCTCCTCGACCTTCTCGAGCTCGGAGATGCGCGCCTCGCGGGCCTCCTCGATGAGCCGGAACTCGATGTCTTCGGGAATCTGGATCCCGTATACGCGGAACTCCCCGTCGTCGCCGAGCGTGACGTCCGCGTGGCGTACCGAATCCGGCGTCTTCTTGTAGGCGGCGAGCAGCGCATCCTCGAGCGCGGCGATGAGGATCCCCTCCTCGATGCCCTTCTCCTTCTCGATCGCGTGGATTCCCTCGATGATCTCTTGGCTCATGTCTTTACCCCTCGTCGATCAGGTTTGCCCGCACGATGGCCTCGTACGGGATGCGAAGTGGCTCGCTGGTAGCGGGCGGAGCAAGCGTGACGGCGCCGTCCGCCGCCTCCAGCACCTCGCCCTTGAAACGGTTCCGGCCTTCGATCGCGCGGTCCGTGCGGACGCTGATGCGGCGGCCGACCGCTTCCACGAAGTGCTGCGGCTTCCGGAGCGGGCGCTCGGGCCCGGGTGAGGACACGTCGATCGTGTAGTCCGAGCGATACGCGTCCAGCAGGTGCGTGACCTCGGCGCAGAGGTCGTGGTCGACGCCCTCGGGATGGTCGACGTAGACGCAGAAACGGCTCGGCGACAGGAGCTCGACCGCGAGCACCTCGACTCCAGGTACGCCGCGCTCGACCGCAGGCGCGATCTCCTCCTGAAGCGTCTTTTCCTTCGCGTAGCTCGCCGTCATCTGGTGTCGTTCGACCCCTCTCAAAAAAGAATGGGCGCGACGCGCCCATTTCGTGAAGCCGGTGAAATGTGGTGCGCAGAAGTATAGCCAGTAGCTTTCCGGGACATGGCCCCGGACGGCCTCGAAGGTGCCTGGCGCGAGTCCTTCGAGCTCGCGTGGGAGGCGTTTCGCGTGGGAACGATCCCCGTCGGCGCGGTCGTCGCGGACGCGTCGGGCGAGATCGTTGCGCGTGGCCGGAACCGGATCTTCGAGGAGGAGGCGCCGCCGGGTCAGCTTGCGGGCACGTACCTCGCGCACGCCGAGCTGAACGCGCTCGCCGGGCTGCCGCTGCCCGCTATCGCGAGCGGGAGCCCGAGCTCGTCGAGCTCGCGGAAGGGCTCGACCTGATGCGGGCGGCGCAGGAGGGCGCGAGCCTCGACGACGCGATCGAGCTCGTGCGCGTCGCCCACGCGTAGGCCTTAGAGCAGTGGCGTGAGCACGATCGTCATCCGGCCCGACTTGGCGCCGCGCGGGACGTCGTGCCTGGTCGTGAGCTCCTCGTACGCGGGATGGATCACCGCCATGTGGATGTGCGAGCCGCGGCCGTAGTTCGTGGGCACAGGGCCTTCGAACCGGAACCGGCCCCGGCCGTCGGTGCGCACACTGCCGCGCCCGCGTGGCCGGTACCCGTTCGGCCCCGCCTGCCAGAGGACGACCAGAGCGCGCGGGACCGGCCTGCAGTCGCCCGCCCGCAGGACGCGTCCCTGCAGAACGTGGCCGGTGCCGATCTTCGCCCGAAGCGGCGTGTTGATCCCAGTCGCCGCTGAACGGCCCGGCGCCGTCGCTCGGCGTCGGCCGGCACGTGCTCTGGGCGGCGGGCTCCGTGGCCCCGAGGCCGAGCACCAGCCCGACGGCCGCTGCGACGCACGCGAGCAACCGGATCACTCGAGAGAGGATACGGATCAGAGGTCGAGGACGATCGTGACGGGGCCGTCGTTCATGAGCGCGACCTCCATGCGCGCGCCGAAGACGCCCCTCGCTACCCGGACACCCTCAGCCTCGAGCGCGGCGCAGAACGCTTCGTAAAGCGGCTCGGCGACCTCAGGGCGAGCGGCGTCCGTGAAGCTCGGCCGATTGCCCTTCTTCGTGTCGGCGATGAGCGTGAACTGGCTGACCGCGAGGGCCTCGCCGCCGATGTCGAGGAGCGACTCGTCGAACCGGCCGTCCGCGTTCTCGAAGATGCGCAAGCGCGCGATCTTCCCGGCCAGACGCACGGCGGCGGCCTCGTCGTCCCCGGCCGCGACCCCGAGCAGGATCGCGAGCCCGCGGTCGCACTCAGCGACGACGTCTCCGTCAACCGAGACGGAAGCTTCGCGAACCCGCTGCACGACCGCACGCATCCGGGGGATTCTGGCTCAGGTAAACGCACTTTCGTGTCGATAAAGAAATTCTTATGGAAGCTGCACGGCTCCCCTGGCCTGCTCTCGGCATGTTGCTCATCCGTGACGGCCTCGTCACCTCGGAAGAGCTCGAGGAAATCCTCGCGCGCCAGGGCGACGAGCGCGAGCAGCGGATTTCGAGCCAGCGGCTCGGCGAGGCTCTCGTCGCGAACGGAACCGTGACGAGCGCCCAGATTGCGCGGCTGGTGGCGGAGCAGCACGATCTGCCTTTCGTCGATCTCGACGAGCCGGACGCGATGGTTCCGGTTCCTGTTCGACTTCCCGAAGACGTCGCTCGCTCGCATTGTGCGGTGCCGATTCGTGCCTTTCCGGACGGGTCGATTCTCGTCGTCGTCGGCGATCCCACGCAGCCCAGGTGCTTCGACGCCGTTCGCGCTGCGCTCGGAGTACCGGTCCGGTTCGCTGTCGCGGCCCCTGACGCGATCGTCGCTGCGATCGAGATGGTCGTGGCTTCGACTGCGGTCGCCGAAGCCGCCGCGAACGCGAAAGTGCACGAGGACGAGCCGCCTGCTTCCGGCGTCGCCACCGACGATCTCATCGTGATGGCTCCCGAGGTTCGGAGCCCAGAGGCCCGAGCCGGTGCTTCGGGAGCGTGGCCGCTTCTAGGCTCACTGCTCCTTCGCGACGGGCTCGTCAGCGCGGACGAGCTGTACGCAGTGCTCGCGCAGCAGCGACTTTCGAGCACGAAACGGCTCGGAGAGATTCTCGTCGCCCGTGGGAGCCTGACCGAGCAGCAGCTGAGCCGCGCTCTCGCCGAGCAGCACGAGCTGCCCTTCGTCGAGTTGAAGGAGGCAGAGATCGACCGAGCTGCCGCATCTCTGCTCCCGCTCGACGTCGCCCGAGCCCATCTCGCGCTCCCGATCTCCTATGTCGGCGACGGCGCACTCCTGGTCGTCGTCGCAGACCCCGCGAGCGCAGTCCACGCGGACGAGCTACGGGAGCACATGGGCGTACCGCTGCAGTTTGCCGTCGCGATGTCCGAGGACATCGACGCGGCGATCGATTCGCTGGCCACCGACGACGGCGAGCCGGTGGACGAGCCGATCGAGCTCGTCGGCGCAATGTCCGCGGACTTCGACGTAGCACTCCAGTCGCTGGCCACCGACGACGGCGAGCCCGTTGAGGAGCCGATCGAGCTCGTCGGCGCAATGTCCGCGAGCGTTGACGAGCCGATCGAGGTCGCCCGCGCAATGTCCGCGAGCGTCGACGCGGCGATCGAGTCGCCGGCCACCAACGGCGGCGAGCCCGTCGACGAACCGATCGAGCTCGACGAGGACGAGTCGAAGCCACCGACAACCGCGGTCGGGCCGGTGCCGGCACCGGCACCGGAGACCGGTGGACGCGAGGAGCCGTCGACCGGACTGGAGGCTGTGAGCGACGCGCTCGAGAGAGCCGTCGCCCTCGGTGCCAGCGCTGTCCATTTCACGCAGGGGCAGCATGGACTGGTAGTTCGAGCGCGGATCGACGGGACCGTGACCGACCTCCAGCTCCTCTCCGGCCCTGAAGCCGAAGCGGCCGTCACGACGCTCGCCGAGTTGGCCGTCGTCGGGCGCGACGCCGTGGTCGCCGAGGACGGGACGATCGAGCTTCGCCCCACCACACTTGCGACCACACTTGGATGGCGGACGACGTTCAGGGTCGTCACGGAAGAACAGCGGACCGCCGCGTTCGACGACGTCTTCCCGGAGGACGTGGGCCGTACGCTGCGCGACGCGCTCGAGCGGCCGGCCGGCCTGGTCCTGATCTCCGGATCCGCCGCAGAGAGCCGGGCCACGGCGCTCCGCACGATCATGCGCGAGCTCGTATCGCCGGAGCGCGTCGTCCTCTCGGTCGAGGATCCGGTCGAGTTCGTCGTCTCGGGCGTCGGACAGGCCGAGGTGAACCTACGAGCGGGTCTGACCTACCCGGCCGTGCTGCAGGCGATCCTTCGCTCGGACCCCGACGTCGCTGTGGTCGCCGAGCTACCCGACCACGAGACCGCTCGGCTTACCGTCCGAGGCGCACGCGATCGACTCGTTCTCACGACTCTCGATGCACCTACTCCCGCGTCGGCGCTCCTGCAGCTCACCGACTTCGGGATCGCGCCAAAGGTGCTCGCCGACACGGTCGCCATCGTCGTCGGCCACGCCGAAGTTCGGCGCCTATGCGACAAATGTCGCGAGTCGTACTACGCCTCCGAGGACGAGCTCGTCGAGCTCGGACGCCCGCTGGATGAGCTCGGCCGGCGGCTGCTCGGCCGCGGGCGAGGCTGTGAAGCCTGTAACGGGAGCGGGTATCGCGACGACATCGACATCTTCGAGGCGCTTCCCGTCTCAGCCGAGCTGGCCGGCGTACGAACGCTCCGCGACCGCGCGGTCGATCTCTGCCTCGACGGTCTCACGGCGACCGAGGAGCTGCGAGCCCTGGGCCTGTCGGGCATGCCGTAGCGCGCACGCGTCACTCACGAATCGGCCGCTACGAGCCGATACCCACCTGGGATGGAAGCCGCCCACCACCCCTGGCCTGCGCTCGGGGCTCTCCTCCTGCGCGACGGGCTCCTGAGCGAGCCGGACCTGACGGCAGCGCTCGAGGCCCAGCGCGGATCCGGCAAGCGCCTCGGCGAGGTGCTCGTCGAGCGCGGAACCGTCACGCGGACGCAGATCGCGCGCGTCCTCGCCGAGCAGCACGAGCTTCCGTTCATCGAGCTCGCGGAGTCGGACGTCCAGATCGAGGCGGCGACGCTGCTCCCGGAGGAGCTCGCTCGCCGGTACACCGCTCTCCCCGTGGGCATCGAGCCCGACGAGTCGGTGCTCGTCGCGGTGGCCGACCCGACGAACGTCATGCATTCGGACGAGCTCCGGCTCGCGCTCGGGCGGCCGCTCCGGTTCGGGGTCGCCTCGCCGGACGCGATCGAGGCCGCAATCGCGTTCATCCACCAGCAGGTGCTCACGCTCGTGGACACGGACGAGGCGGAAGCTGCGGCGGCCGGCGGCGTCCACGACGTCGAATCCGGCGACGGCGACACGCCGGCGATCTCGCAGGTGAACAAGACGATCCAGCGCGCTCTCTCGATCGGCGCCTCCGACATCCACTTCACTCCGCAGCCGCGCGGCCTCGTCGTCCGCGGCCGCGTGGACGGCGTCGTCCGCGAGCTCGCGGTCATCCCGACGTCGCAGCAGGGCGCTGTCACGAGCCGCCTCAAGGTCATGGGCCGCCTCGACATCGCCGAGCGGCGCGCGCCGCAGGACGGCCGCGTCGCCGTCAAGGCGGGAAGCCAGACCGTCGACCTGCGCATGGCCGTCCTGCCGACCAAGTTCGGGGAGAAGGTGACGCTGCGCGTCCTCAACCAGGCCGCGGCGCCCGACTCCCTCTCCGACCTCGCTCTCGCTCCCGACACCGAGGCGACGATCCGGAAGGCGATCAACCAGCCGTTCGGCGCAGTGCTCACGTGCGGCCCGACCGGCAGCGGGAAGACGACGACCCTCTACGCGGCGCTCCAGGAGCTGAACTCGCCGGAGCGGACGATCATGACCATCGAGGACCCGGTCGAGTACGTGACCGCGGGCATCGACCAGATCGAGGTCAACGTGCGCGCCGGGCTGACGTTCGCCCGCGGGCTGAGGACGATCCTCCGCTCGGACCCGGACACGATCCTCGTCGGCGAGATCCGCGACGAGGAGACTGCGCAGATCGCGATCCGTGCGGCGATGACCGGACACCTCGTGCTCTCGACGCTGCACACGCAGACGGCCGCAGCGGCGATCCAGCGGATGACGGAGATGGGCATCGGGCCCGGCCTGCTCGGCTCGACGCTGACCTGCCTCATCGCCCAGCGCCTCGTCCGCCGCGTGTGCCCCGACTGTCGCGAGACGTACGAGGCGACGGCGGAGGAGCTCGCCGAGCTCGGACGCAGTGGCGAGGTCGGACGGCTCCTCGCGCGCGGCACGGGCTGTCCGGCCTGCGGCGGCACCGGCTACCGGGGCCGCGTCGGCCTCTTCGAGGTTCTGTCGATGACCGACACGATCCGCGATCTCGTCGCGGAGCACGCGTCCAACGCGACGATCCACCGGGCCGCCGTCGATGAAGGGCATGCGCACGCTGCGCGAGGACGGCGTCAGGCTCTGCCTCGAAGGCGTGACGACGGCGACCGAGGTCAGGCGCGTCGCCGGCGACTGGAACCGGTAGCGGCGCGTGTTTTGTTACAGGGCCTGGCCCTGGAACAGCGCACAAGAGTGCGCCAATTCGTCCACAGGCCACGCGGCCCAGGAGTCGCTACGAGCTGTCGAGCTCGGGCCGCGGCCGGAGCGAGCGCGCGAGCTTCACATGCGGCGTCGCTTCCTTGCGCTTGCCCTGGTTGAGCAGCGAGCGCGCGAGCGCGTAGTGCCCGAACTCGTCCGACGGCGCGAGCTCGACCAGCGCACGGAACTCCGCCTCGGCCTCCTCCCAGCGCCGGAGACGGAAGTACGCGATCCCGAGCGCCTCGCGGATCGAGCGCGACTGCGGCTCGCGGCGCTTCGCCTTCTCGAGCGAGACCGTCGCCTGCGCAGGCATCCCGCCGCGGAGGTTCTCGCGGCCCTTCTGGAAGAGGTCGTACGTCTCGTCGCTCATCGGCGGGCCCCCCGCCGATGAGCGTGGAGGGGTGTGGGGAACCGGGAGGTTCCCCACGCTCTCAAGAAGAAGGGGGAACCCTCGCCTTTCGCCAGACAAGAATCCGCTCCCGCGGATTCTTGTCGCGGCAAAGCGTGCGGAAACATGGTTTCCCCCACGACCGCGAGCCGAAGGCGAGCGGTGCTCAGGACGCCCACCCCCGTCGCAGCGAGCGCAGCGAGACGAACCCTCTGAAGCGGGCCCAGACGGAGAGCTCCAGCCGCAATCGCCGAAGCAGCGACCGCAGCTCCTGGCGCACGGCGAGCGCGCCGAGGTTGGAGTCGCTCGGGGGCCCGAAGCGCGCTCTCGAGGCTGCGTCCGCGAACGTGCCGCAGTCGAGCCCGAGCTCGTTCTCGACCGTCCGGCAGAGGTCGTCCAGCGTCGCGCTCGCCGGGACCGCGATCCCCTGGTCGCGCAGGAACGCTTCGAGCTCTCGCCGGCTCGCGGTCGCGACCCGCCGCGGATCCCGGCTCCTCCAACGCAGGCGACGGTAGATGGCCTTGCCGATCCCGACGGCGAGCACCCACGCGGCTCCTGCCAGCAGCGCGATGCCGAAGACCGACGGGCTCCCGCCCTGCGGCGCCGGCTGCACGGGCAGGTCCCCGGGAATGTCGCGCTCGAGGAGCTCGCGACCGCTCAGCTCGCCGCGGCCGAGCGCCGCGACGGCCTCCTCCGAGTCGGACGCGAACGAGTAGTTCCCGCCGAACGTGCCGCGGCCCGGAGTCGGATCGAACGGCACCCAGCCGTGCCCGGCAAACCACACCTCGACCCAGGCGTGCGCCTCGTGGTCGGAGACGATCCACTTGCCATCCTCGAGCGTGCCGCTTGTGAAGCCGACCGCGACGCGAGCCGGGATCCCGAGCATCCGCAGCATCACCGCCATCGCACCCGCGTAGTGCTGGCAGTAGCCGGCGCGAGTCCGGGTCACGAAGGCGACGAGCGGCGGCTGCCCCTTTACGACCGGCGGCGACTCGTCGTAGGTGAAGTCGCCCCGCTGCCGGAACCAGGACTCGAGCGCGAGGACTGCCGTATACGGCGTCTGGGCGCGGCCGACGACTCGCCGGGTGGTCGCATAGAGGGCGCCGTACGCGGCGAACGACTCGTACGAGGGGTCGTCGAGGAGCGCGCGTACCTCGGCGTCGCGCCCCGGGGAGCCGAAGGCCGGGAAGTCACGACTGACGAGGGTCATGTACCGCTCGGCTGCGGTCGGATACTGCGGCTTCGATCTCGCGAGCGCGGCGGGTGCCGGATCGGGTGCGTAGCTCCACACGCGGTAGCGCTTCCCCGCCGTCAGGGGGTTGAGCACGCGCAGGACGCCGCCCGAAAGCCGGAAGACGACGCCGAGCTGCCTCGAGTCGATCGCCATGGGAGTTCCGGCGGCCGCGAGATGGTCGTCGACGAGCGCCTCCACCTCGATTCGCTGTTCGACCCAGTTCGAGGGCTTGAGCGCTCTCGGCGGGCTGAACTGGTCGCGCGGCAGCGGGTCGCCGTCGGTCTCGATGTCCCCGAGCCAGAGATGGTTCTCGAACCAGCGGTTGTCGGCGAAGAAGTCGAGCGTCGACGCGCGCCAGTACCGCGCCCGTTGGGGTCCCTCCACCGTCATCACCACCGTCCGCGTCGGCGGAAAGTCGATGCCCTCGTAGTTCGCGTCCCATGCGAAGCGCACGCTCGACGCGCTCCGCGGAAGGCCGTGCAAATCCCAGTTCTCCCAGTCGAGCGCCGCCTCGCGCGCGACGCTCGTCGCCGACGACGCCCAGGCGGCTCCGGCGACCACGAGCGCGGCGGCCGTCGTCCCCGCGAGCAGCGACGGTCCCGAGCGCACGCGCAGGACCAGCGGGATCGAGAGCGCCGCCGCGAGGGCCAGCGCGCCGAGCGCGACGGTCTCCCCCGCTACGAGCGTGGCGGGCCAGCCGGCACCCGCCACGGCGACGCCGGCCGCTGCCAGCGGCCGTGAAGCAGCGACGAGGAGCGAGGTGGCGAGAACGAAGCCGAAGATCGCGAGCAGCACGAGGCCGTGCATCTCGGGGTTCGCCGCCGGCTCGAGCGGCAGGAGCACGCGGTAGAAGTCCCCGATCCCGTTTCCGATCGCGCCGCCCAGCGGCGCCAGGACACGCTCGTCGCGGAACGGTAGGAGCTCCCAGGGCTCGAGCCGGAACGCGACCCAGACAGCGGCGGCCGCCGCGGCGAGCGTCGCCGCCAGCCGCGCCCAGCCTGCGGGCACGAGAGCCGGGACGAGGGCGAGCGCAGCGATTGCGAGCGCCTCGCCGACGCGCTGCGGCTCCTCGGCGCGGAGCCAGGAGACCGCGATCGCGAGAGCCGGCAGGAGAGACGCGCAGAGCGTCCTAAGCACGGGCGAACTCCTCCCGGGGCCGAGCCGAGAAGTCGAGAGCCGACGCCAGGTCTTCGCCACGGCGCACGACCGCGACCGGCACGCCCATCGCCGCCAGCCGCAGCGGCGCCGTGGCCGCGCGCATCGGCTTACCCGCGTAGCTGGCCGAGTCGACCCAGATGACCGAGACGAGGCGACGCGTCGACATCGCGACGAGCGCCTCGAGCGCAGCCGGCTCGAGGTTCGCCGTCACGACGACGACCTCCCCGGAACGCGACGAGCGCCCGCGCTCCTCGCGAAGCCACGGCGCAAGCCCGAAGAGCGCGTCCGCCTCCGCTGCCGCCAGATGCCCGAGGGCAGCCCGGAAGTCTCCTTCGAGCGAGGTGACCGGTTGCACGACGGCGGCGCGACCGGTCGTGAGGAGCGTCGCCTTGCGTGATCTCGTCGCGTAGTGCCGGAGGACGGAGCCGGCCGCCTGGACCGCAGCGTCGAAGCTCGAGTCGGGCGGCTCTCCGACCTGTCCGGCCGGATCGCAGTCGAGCAACACCGAGATCGAGTCCCGCGGCGAGTCCTCGAGCTCCTTGACCATCAGCTGGCCGGTGCGGGCGGTCGTCGGCCAGTGCACGCGCCGAAGCGACTCACCCTGCGTGTACTCGCGCACGGAGTGGAGGTCGAAGCCGGAGGGCCGCCGCAGGAGTAACCGGCGGCCGTGTGCGCCGAGCCTGCCCGCCTCGCTGAAGAGCGCCTCGACCTCGACGAGGCGTGGGTAGACAACGACCGCGAACCCGTCCTCTCCCACCGGAAGCGACACCGACTCGAGCCCGAGATGGTCGCCGAGGACGATGCGGGCGTCCGAGAGCATGAAGCGTCCTCGCGGCAGCCTGCCGAGGTAGAGGTCGCCGGTCATCCGGCGCCCGCGGCCGCGCAGGCTGCACTCGATCTCCCCGAGCCGCCCCAGCACGCCGCTCGCGACCATCGAGCCGACCGGGACCGCCGAGACGCGGTGAGCGTCGATGCGAAGACGCACGCGCTCGCCCTCGACCGCGCTGGCCGGCACTGCCGAGAACGACACCGAGACGCCGCTTCGCGCCAGACCGGCCCAGATGCGAGCGAGCGAGGCGGCGAGCAGGAGACCGACGCCGACGACTCCGAGAGGGCGCGATCCGAACGCGAGCGCAGCAGCGGTTACGCCGGCGCCGAGCAGAAGCGCGCCGCCGCGTCTCACGCGGGTACCGGCGTCTCGTCGAGCGCTTCTCTCACGACCTCCTCCCCACTGACGCCGGCAGCGCGCGCTTCCGGGGCAATGATGAGGCGGTGCCCGAGCACGGCCGCAGCGACCCCGCGCACGTCGTCGGGCACGACGTAGTCACGTCCCTCGGCGATTGCACGCGCCTTTGCCATGCGGAGAAGCGCGATTCCCGCCCGCGGGCTGGCGCCGAGCGCGAGCCTCGTGCTATCGCGCGTGTGCCGGAGCAGGGTCACGACGTAGCGGTTGACGCTCTCCTCGACGAACACCGACCGCGCGGCCTCGATCGCCATGTGAACGTCTTCCCGCGCCGCGACCGCCTGCAGGTGGTCGAGCGGCGGGTCGGTCGTCTGCTCGGCGAGCATCCGCGCCTCCTCGGAGAGCGGCGGGTAGCCGAGCGCGAGGCGGGCGGTGAAGCGATCGAGCTGTGCCTCCGGCAGCGGGTACGTCCCCTCGTACTCGATCGGGTTCTGCGTCGCGACGACGAGGAACGGCAGCTCGAGCGGGTACGTGAGGCCGTCGATCGTCACCTGGCACTCCTGCATCGCCTCGAGGAGCGCCGACTGCGTCTTCGGCGACGCGCGGTTGATCTCGTCGACGAGCAGGACGTTCGTGAAGACGGGGCCGGGCCGGAACTCGAACTCGTTCGTCTTCTGGCTGAACACGTTGACGCCGGTGACGTCCGTCGGAAGCAGGTCGGGCGTGAACTGGAGGCGCGAGAACGAGAGGTGGACCGAGCGCGCCAGCGACTTCGCGAGCACGGTCTTCCCCACTCCCGGGAAGTCCTCGATGATGAAGTGCCCCTCCGCGAGCAGGCAGAGGACACAGAGCTCGAGCGTGTCGCGCGGCGCGCGCACCGCGAGCTCGAGGTTGGCGACGACCCGTTCGACGACGGCCGCCGCAGCGGCGGGGGACGCCACCTCTCGCGCCGAGACCGACTCGGTCATCGAGCCGAGAGTAGCTTCTCGACCTCGTCCAGCACGGCCGCGGCGATCTGTCGCTTGGGGGCTTTCGCGACGAGGCGCTCGCCCGCGCGGGAGATGAGCGTCACCTCGTTCTCCGCGCTGTCGAACCCGATGTCCTCGCGGCCCACATCGTTGTAGACGACGAGATCGACGTTCTTGTCCTCCAGCATGTCCCGCTTGCGCGCGAGGCCCTCCTCCCCGCTCTCTGCACCGAACGCGACGAGCAGCTGGCCGTTCCGGCGCTCGCCGCCGAGCGCCTTCGCGACATCGGCGGTCGGGACGAGCTCGACCGCCCACGGCTCGCCGCTCTTCGCCCGCTTTTCGGCGAGCGCCTCCGCCGGGCGGTAGTCCGCCACGGCCGCGGCCATCAGGACGACGTCGGCGTCGCGGCGCGCGAGCGCCTCGCGCTCGAGATCGGCCGCCGTCGGCGTCTCGACCACGGTCACTCCGCGCGGCGCCGGGACGGAGAGGTTGGCCGCGAGGAGCGTCACGTCGGCACCCCGTTGCCGCGCTTCCTCCGCGAGCGCGACGCCCATCCTCCCTGACGAGCGGTTCCCGAGGTAACGAACGGAGTCGAGCGGCTCACGCGTCCCGCCGGCGGAGACGAGCACCTTCTTGCCTTGTAACAGACTGTTGCTTGGCCCCAGGAGCGCCGCGACGCGCGCCGCGATCTCCTCGGGCTCGGCCATGCGCCCCGATCCAACCTCGCCTTCGGCGAGCTCCCCCTCGGCCGGGCCGACGAGCTCCACGCCGCGGGCGAGCAGCGTCTCGACGTTCGCCTGCGTCGCCGGGTGCTCCCACATGCGAACGTTCATCGCCGGCGCGACGAGAACGGGCCCGTCGTGGGCGAGCGCCGCCTCGGTCAGGAGGTCATCCGCGAGCCCATTCGCGAGCCGCGCGAGCGTGTTCGCGGTCAGCGGAGCGATCACGAGCAGGTCCGCGCGCTCGAGGTGCGGGTACGGATCGTCGCTCCGCGACTTGCGCGCGAGCGCGAAGAAGGTCTCAGCGCGTACGAAGCGCTCGGCACCCTCGGTCACCACGGGATAGACGTCATGACCCGCTCGAACGAGCAGGCGGACGAGCGTGCACGCCTTGTAGGCCGCGATCCCCCCGGTGACTCCGAGCAGGATGCGTGCCACGGAGCCTCGCTATCGAGGCTCGTGGTACGTGATCTTCCCGCCGGCGATCTCTTCCATCGCCATGGTGAGGTAGTTCTTCGAGCGGGACTCGATCAGCGGCGGAGGGGCCTCGTCGAAGCCGATTCCCTCGCCCAGCTGGTGGTGGTAGTTGTTGATCTGCCGCGCGCGCTTGGCGGCGATGATCACGAGGGCGTACCGGGATTCGTTCGTGCGGTTGAGCAGCGTGTCGATGCGTGGATGGATCATGGGCGCGTCATGGTACCTGCGCGGGCGTCATGCGTCAGACCGGAAGTCCGCTAGCGCGGAACTTCCGGTCGCGCGACAACCCCTAAAGGCGTCCGCTTCGCGGCCGCTGTGTCGGCGACGGGCTCCGCGCGCGCGTTAGCTCACACTCCACGATCGCCGCAACCGCATCCGTTGCCCGCTCGACATCGTCGTTGCGCACGACGTAACGGAAGAGGTGCGCGCGCTCGAGCTGCGTGCGCGCGAGCTCGATCCGACCCCCGATCTCGCCCGTCGACTCCGTTGCGCGTTCGCGCAAACGGCGTTCCAGCTCGGGGACGTCGGCGGCGATGAAGATCGTGACGCTGCCGGAGACCTCGGCCTGGACTCTCAGCGCCCCGTCGAGCTCGAGCTCGAGCACGCAGGTCCTCCCCTCGTCGGCGATCCGGGCCATCTCCGAGCGGAGCGTCCCGTAGCGGTGCCCCGATACGTACGGGACCCACTCGAGGAACTCGCCGTCGTCGACCCGGCGCGTGAACTCGTCGTCGGAGAGGAACCAGTACTCGCGTCCGTCGACCTCGCCGGGTCGCCGCGGACGTGTCGTCGCGGAGACGGCGACCTCGAGCCCGGCCACGCGCTCGAGCAGGCCCTTGATCAGCGTCCCTTTGCCGGCGCCGGAAGGCCCGGTGATGACGAAGACGGGCCCCGCCGACGACACGGCCGGCACCCTACTAGAGGGTTTGATCCTTTGACTCCCCGCGGAGCGGCCGCGGAGCGGTCGCAAGGCTCTTCGCGCGACCGGAACCTCGCGCTAGCGAGTTCCGGTCTTGCGCACTAGGAACGATGGTTGAACAGGTCGACGAGCTCGGTGCGCTGGCGCTCGGAGAGGCCGCCCACCGTCTTCGACTGGCTGATGCGGCACTGATTGAGGAGCCTGGCGGCCTTCACGCGCCCGAACTTGGGCACGGCCATGAGCATGTCGAAGACCTTCGCCGTGGAGACGAACTCGGGTGGGTCGAGGAGGATCGACTCGATCTGGACGACGCCCGACTTCAGGTCCCGCTTCAGCTGCGCTCGCCGAACTCTGACGTCGTTCGCCCTCTGTAGCGCTTCCATCCTCTGGTCGAGTGAACGGGCGGGCGCCTGGGCGTGCGTCTTCGAGCTGACCATGAGCCGGACGAGTCTACCAATACCTGCTCTGTGGTCAAGCGGTAACGTTTTGGTTGATTTGCAGGTATTTTTGCGTTGCCTAATGTGCTGACGGCAATCGCGAAGGGGCGGATTCGCGCGCGGCGCCCCTGATCTCGGCCGCCGAGGCGGCCCCGCGGGCCTGGAGCTCGGCGTCGAGCTCGGCGCGAACCCGCGCCGGCGCGAAGGGGTCCGAGAAGAGGACCGTGCCGAGGGCGACGGCGCTCGCGCCGGCCGCGACGAGCGCGAGTGCGTCGACTCCGGAGGACACTCCGCCCATCCCGACGATGGGCAGATCGACCGCCCCCGCGCAGGCGTCGACACAGTGGATCGCGATCGGGAGGAGCGCCGGTCCCGACAGGCCGCCGGAGCCCCGCGCGAGCCGTGGATGCAGCGTCTTCTGGTCGAGCGCGACGCCTCGGATCGTGTTCACGAGCGAGAGTCCGTCGGCCCCGGCGGCGGCGACGGCGCGCGCTGCCTCCGCGATGTCGGGCGTCGCGGGCGACAACTTCGCGTACAGGGGCTTCGAGGTCGCGCGCCGGGCCGCCGCGGTAAGCTCGGCGGCGGTCTCGGGCGCCTCGTCGACGTTCGGGCAGGAGAGATTGAGCTCGATCGCCTCGACGGCGTCGATATCGTCGAGCCGCTCGCAAACGAGCGCGTAATCGGGGGCCGAGAAGCCGCCGACGGAGACCCAGAGCGGCATCCCAAGCTGGCGCAGACGCGGCAACGTCCCCTCGCACCAGTCGTCGATGCCCGGATTCTGGAGCCCGATGGAATTCAGCATCCAGCCGCCCGCCTCCGCGATCCGCGGCGGCGGGTTCCCCTCGCGGCGGAGCGGCGTGACCGTCTTCGTCACGAACGCGTCGAGGCTGCGCGCGACGTCCGGCGCGGTCAGCGCGTCGAGGCAGCCGCTGGCGTTGAGGATCGGGACGTCGTTGTTCATAGCACAGGGCCAACTATGCAAAGACGCTCGTATCTTCCTTCGCTTTCCACAACACAGCCGTAGCAGGCGCCGTATCCGCAAGCCATCGGCGCCTCCCAGGCGAGCTGCGCGGAGGGTGCGAGCTCGCGCACGGCTTCGAGCATCGGCTCCGGGCCGCACGCGAGGACGTCGCCGGGGTCGTCCGGGAGCAGATCGGTGACGAGCTGCGGCTCGAGGGCGACCTCCGCTCCGGGGAGCAGCACGTGCGCCGCCTCCGCCTGCGCGGGCGTCCGGAAGCCGACGATCGCGGGCGGGCCGCCGAGGACTTCAGAGAGGTACGGCATGGGCGCGATCCCGACACCGCCGGCCACGAGCAGCGGCCGCTGAACGTGCGAGGTCGAAGCCGTTCCCGAGCGGGCCGAGGACGTGGATCGCGTCTCCGGGCCCGAGCGCGCAGAGCGACCGTGTTCCGGGCCCGATCGCGTCGATGAGGAACGTGAGCTCGCCCGGAGGCGCCTGGCAGAGGCTCATCGGCCGCGGCAGGAGCATCCCGGGCGCTTCGAGCATGAAGAACTGACCTGGAATCCCGGGCTCCATGGCGCCTCGCTCGAGCCTGAGCAGCGAGTACGAGCCGACCGGCTCGCAGCCGATGACGCCGAGAAGCTGTCGCGAGGCGGGACGACCGCCTAGTGACACCGTGTCACTAGGCGCGATCGCGGGCGTCGACGCGCCGTCAGACCTCGATGCCAATGCGCTCCTGCAACGAGAGTGCCGACTCGGCGCGGGCGTTTCCGATCGCGTGCACGGCCGCAGCAGCGCCGGCGATCGTCGTCACGCACGGCACGCGCGCGACTAGCGCGGCCTCGCGGATGAGATAACCGTCAGCGCGGGCTCCGCTCCCTTGCGGCGTGTTGATGACGAGGTCGCAGCGACCCCGGCGCACGAGGTCGACCACGGTCGACTCGTCCTCCTCGGCGTCCGCGACCTTCGCGACGTCCCCCACCTCGAGACCTGCTGCGCGCAGCGTCCGCGCCGTCCCCTCCGTCGCGACGAGCTCGAAGCCGAGCCCGATGAGCGCGGCGGCGACGGCGACCGAGGCCGGCTTGTCCTCGTCACGCACCGAGAGGAACGCTGTGCCGGAGGTCGGTAGCGGTCGCCCGGCGGCGCGCTCCGCCTTCGCGAGCGCGCTGGGAAGGTCGGCGGCACTCGCCATGACCTCGCCCGTGGAGCGCATCTCCGGCCCGAGCACTGGATCCGCGCCCGGGAAGCGGGCAAACGGCAGCACTGCGGCCTTGACGCTCACCTGCGTCGGTCGCGGCGTCGGCAGCTCGAGCTCGGCGAGCTTCGCGCCGGCTGCGAGCCGGCACGCCGCTTCGACGAGGTTCACGCCGATGGCCTTGCTCGCGAACGGCACCGTCCGCGACGCGCGCGGGTTCGCCTCGAGCACGTAGACCATGTTGTCCGCGATCGCGAGCTGAACGTTGAGGAGCCCGACGACGCCGAGCGCAGGCCCCAGCCGCTTGACGATGCGCTCGACCTCGAGCGCTGCGGCGAGCGTCAGCGATGGAGCCGGGAGCACGCACGCCGAGTCGCCGGAGTGGACACCTGCCTCCTCGACGTGCTGCATCACGGCGGCGATGTAGACGTCATCGCCGTCGCAGAGCGCGTCGACATCGAGCTCGATCGCGTGCTCGACGAACCGGTCGAGCAGTATCGGCCCGTGGACGGCCGCCATGCCGGCGCGGAGCTGGTCGTCGTCGTAACAGACCCGCATCGCGCGGCCGCCGAGCACGTACGAGGGCCGGACGAGCACCGGGTAGCCGATCTCCTCGGCTGCGGCGACGGCCTCCTCCGCGTTCGACGCGATCGCCCAGGGCGGGCAGTGGACGCCGAGCTCCTCGACGAGGGAGCCGAAGCGCTCGCGATCCTCCGCGAGGTCGATTGCAGCGTGAGGCGTTCCGAGGATCCGGTAGCCGGCCTCCTCGATGTGCCGAGCCAGTCGGAGCGGCGTCTGGCCCCCGAACTGGGTGACGACGCCGAGCGGCTGCTCGCGGTCGCAGACGGCGAGCACTTCCTCGGGCGAGAGCGGCTCGAAGTAGAGGCGGTCCGACGTGTCGTAGTCGGTCGAGACCGTCTCCGGGTTGCAGTTGACCATGATCGCCTCGTAGCCGAGCGCGCGGAACGTCTGCGCGGCGTGGACGCAGCAGTAGTCGAACTCGATGCCCTGGCCGATGCGGTTCGGGCCGGAGCCGAGAATCACGACGCGTGGCTTGTCGCTAGCCGGAAGCGCCTCGTCGGCCTCGCCCCAGGTCGAGTAGAAGTAGTTCGAGGCCGCCTCGACCTCGCCCGCGCACGAGTCGACGCGGCGGAAGGCCGGGATCACGCCCTCCGCATGACGCCGACGGCGCACTTCCACGCCTTCGAGGCCGAGCGCAGCGCCGATGGAGTCGTCGCCCCAGCCCGCTCGCTTCGCGCGCCAGAGGTCGCCCGAGGCGAGCTCCCCGCGCGCGTGCTCGATCTGCTCGCGGAACCAGGGGTGCAGGCCGTCCGGAAGGTCCTCGTCCGCGAGGCTCGCCCATGGCGTGGGCGCACCGACCTCGAGCTCCCGCGAGCCGTGCGCCTTGAGGAACGCCTCGCTGAAGGTGCGTCCGATCCCCATCGCCTCCCCGACCGACTTCATCTGCGTGCCGAGCGTCCTGTCCGCTCCCGGGAACTTCTCGAACGCGAAGCGCGGGAACTTGACGACGACGTAGTCGAGCGTGGGCTCGAAGCTCGCCGGCGTGGTCTTCGTAAGGTCGTTCGGGATCTCGTCGAGCGTGTAGCCGACGGCGAGCTTCGCGGCGACCTTCGCGATCGGGTAGCCGGTCGCCTTCGACGCGAGCGCGGACGAGCGCGACACGCGCGGGTTCATCTCGATCACGCGCAGCTCCCCGGTCTCGCGGTTGCGGGCGAACTGGATGTTGGAGCCGCCGGTCTCGACGCCGACCGCACGGATGACGGCCGCAGCCGCGTCGCGCAGCTCCTGGTAGGCCTCGTCGGAAAGCGTCATCTGCGGTGCGACCGTGACCGAATCGCCCGTGTGGACGCCCATCGGGTCGAGGTTCTCGATCGAGCAGACGACGACGACGTTGTCGGCGCGGTCGCGGATCACCTCGAGCTCGAACTCGTCCCAGCCGCGCACCGATTCCTCGACGAGCACCTGCCCGATCGGCGACTCGGCGAGACCGCGCTCCACCTGGTGTGCGAGCGTCACCTCGTTCTCGGCGAAGCCGCCGCCGTGGCCGCCGAGCGTGAACGCAGGCCGCACGACGGCCGGCAGAGACACGTCGTCGAGCTCGTCGAGCGAGGTCACGATGCGGGACGTCGGGACGTCGAGGCCGCAGCTCCGCACCGCGTCGCGGAACTCCTCGCGGTCCTCCGCGCGGCGGATGACTTCGACCGGAGCGCCGATGAGCTCGACGCCGATGTCCTCCAGAATGCCGCCCTCGGCAAGCGCGATCGCGAGGTTGAGCGCGGTCTGCCCGCCGAGCGTGGGCAGAAGAGCATCGGGGCGCTCGCGCGCGAGCACGGACGCGACACCTTCGACGTCCAGCGGCTCGATGTACGTGCGGTCGGCGAAACCCGGGTCGGTCATGATCGTCGCCGGGTTCGAGTTGACGACGATCGTCCGGTAGCCGTCCTCGCGCAGCACCTTCAGCGCCTGGCAGCCCGCGTAGTCGAACTCGCATGCCTGGCCGATGACGATCGGGCCCGAGCCGATGACGCAGATGCTCTCGAGGTCGCGGCGCGCGGGCACCTAGCGGTTCAGCTCCTCGACCCAGCTCTCGAGAATCGGCCACGCGTCGTGGGGCCCGGGGCCGGCCTCCGGGTGGAACTGCACCGAGCGGGCGCGCAGCTCGGGGAAGACGAGACCCTCGACCGTCCCGTCGTAGAGCGAGACGTGCGTCGCCTCGTCGGTGTCGGAAGGCTCGACCGCGAAGCCGTGGTTCTGGCTGGTCACGAGCACGCGCCCCGTCCTCCGCTCGAGAACGGGATGGTTGGCGCCGCGGTGCCCGAACGGGAGCTTGAAGGTCTCGTGGCCCGCTGCGAGGGCCAAGAGCTGGTGCCCGAGGCAGATCCCGAGGACGGGCGTGCGCCCGAGCAGGGCTTTGACCGTCTCGACCTCTGCGTGCAGCGGCTCCGGGTCGCCGGGGCCGTTCGAGAGGACGACGCCGTCGAAGCCCGCGAGCTCGTCGGCCTCGGCGGTGTGCGGGAAGACGGTGACCGCGGCTCCCGCCTTCGTCAGGCGCCGCATGATCGAGCGCTTCGCGCCGTAGTCGACGACGGCCACGCGGATTGCTCCCGTCTCGCTGAAGGCGTAGGGCTTCGGTGTGGACACGTCCGCGACGAGCGCCTGGCCCTCCATCAGCGGCTGAGCGCGGATCTGCTCCAGCGCGGCGTCGATCGGGTGCTCGGCCTCGTTGGCGACGGCGGCCGCACGCATCGCGCCCTCGTCGCGCAGCCGGAGGACGAGCGCGCGCGTGTCGATGTCGTCGAGCGCGACGAGGCCGTGCTCGGCGAGCCAGTCCGCCCACTCGCGACCGCCGAGCTGCCGCATGAGCGCGGCTTTCGCGTACGGCCGGTCGGACTCGCCGCGTTCGTCGGAGACCCCGTAGTTGCCGACCATCGGGCCGTGAAGCACACGAGCTGCTCGGCGTAGCTCGGGTCGGTGACGGTCTCCTGGTAGCCGGTCATCGCGGTCGTGAACACCGCCTCGCCGAATGCGACGCCTCGGGCTCCGACAGAGCGGCCGCGGAAGACCGTCCCGTCCTCGAGCAGCAGATAGCCGGCGCTCACGCGGCGAACACCTCGCGCCCGTCGGCGATCGTGCGGACGACGCGGCCGCGGAGCGTCTCGCCGAGGAGCCACGAGTTCGCGGACAGCGAGCGGAAGCCGGCCTCGGTCACCTGCCACTCGGCGTCGAGATCGAGGACGGCGAGGTTCGCGCGCGCACCGACTTCGATCCGGGGCTCGGGGAGCCCGAGCGCGCGAGCGGGGCCGGCCGACATGCGCTCGAGCAGGGTCTCGAGCGTGAGCTCGCCCGGCTCGACGAGCCGCGTGTAGAGGACGGAGAACGCCGTCTCGAGGCCCGTGACGCCGAACGGCGCGTCCTCGAACGGCACGTCCTTCTCGTGCCGCGCGTGCGGCGCGTGATCGGTCGCGATCGCGGCGATCGTGCCGTCGCGGAGCGCGTCGAGCAGCGCGCGCCGGTCGTCCTCGCCCCGCAGCGGCGGGTTCATCTTCACGTTCGGGTCGAGCGAGCGGACGGCCTCGTCCGTGAGGCAGAGGTGATGCGGGGTCACCTCGCCGGTCGCGGCCACGCCGTCTGCGTGCGCCCGGCGCAGGTGCTCCACCGACTCGCGGGCGGAGAGGTGCATGAGGTGGAGCGGGCGGCCCTCGTCGCGCGCGATCTCGAGGTCGCGGCCGACCATGAGGCTCTCGGCGGTCGACGGATAGGGGCCGAGCCCGAGCTCAGCTGCTACAGCCCCCTCGTGCGCATGCCCGCCTTACGACAGCGTCGGCTCCTCGCAGTGGAGCGCGAGCGGTCGGCCGGCGAGGGCGCCGTACTGGAGCGCGCGGCGCATGAGACCGGCGGAGACGACCGGCCGCCCGTCGTCGGTGAAGGCAGCCGCGCCGGCGTCGGCGAGCTCGGCCATCTCGCTCAGCTCCTCCCCACGCTGGCCCTTGCTGATCGCGGCCATGAAGCCGGTCGGGACGACCGCGTCCTCGCGCGCCCGCTCGACGAGGGCGCCGAGGACGGCGGCGGAGTCGACGACGGGGTCGGTGTTCGGCATCGCCAGGATCGCGCAATACCCGCCCGCGGCGGCCGCCTCCGTGCCGGAGCGAAGCGTTTCCTCGTCCTCGCGGCCGGGCGTGCGCAGGTGGACGTGCGGGTCGACGAAGGCCGGTGCGACGACGAGGTGGCTGGCAGCCGCCGGCTCGATCCGTGTGATCACACCTTCCTCGATCCCGATGCTCAGGCACTCGTCGATGCCCTGAGCAGGCGCGACCACCCGACCCTCCACCGTCAGCGAGTCGGCGCGGCCGTTGCGGCAGACGAGCATCAGGCGACCTCCGCGGCGACACGTGCCGGGGCCTGCGCGACCGTGAGCAGGTCGTAGAGCACCGCCATACGCGTGACGAGGCCCGCGCGCACCTGGTCGGTCACGAGCGCGGCCTCCGAGTCCGCGACGCGCGGGTCGATCTCGACCCCGCGGTTCATCGGGCCCGGGTGCATGACGACCTGGCCCGGCCGCACGCGCTCGGGCGTGATGCCATACAGCGCTGTGTACTCGCGGAGCGACGGGACGAAGGCTTCGCCAGGGGCCATGCGCTCGCGCTGCATCCGCAGCACGTAGAGAACGTCGGCCGAGGCGGCGTCCGCGATGTCGGTCGAGACCGCGCAGCCGAGCGACTGGATCCCGCGCGGCAGCAGCGTCGGCGGCGCGATCAGCGTCGAGCGCGCGCCGACGAGCCCGAGCGCCTGGACGAGCGAGCGTGCGACGCGGGAGTGCGCAACGTCGCCGACGATCGCGACGTGGACCCCTTCGAGCCGGCCGAGCGCGTCCTCGATCGCGTACAGGTCGAGCAGCGCCTGCGTCGGGTGCTGGTGCTTGCCGTCGCCTGCGTTCACGACGTGCGCCTCGGTATTGCGGGCAACGAGTTGCGGCGCGCCGATCGACGGGTGGCGGACGACGATGACGTCCGGCTCGTACGCGGCAATCGTCAGGGCGGTGTCTTTGAGCGACTCGCCCTTGTCGACCGAGGACCCGGCGGAGCGCAGCGCCATCGTGTCGGCCGAGAGGCGCTTCGCAGCAAGCTCGAAGCTCGCGAGCGTCCGCGTCGAGGACTCGTAGAAGAGATGCACGACGGTGCGGCCGCGGAGCGTCGGGAGCTTTTTCATCTCGCTGTCGAGTGACGAGGCGAGCCTGCGGGCGGTCTCGAGGATGCGCTCGACGTCGTCGCGCGTGAGATCGGCGACGGACAGGAGGTGCCGGCGAGGAGCGGCCGGCGCGCGCGGATCGCTCACGGCCCGTCCTCGCTCTCGCCGACGAGGAGCACGCCCTCGACCTCGTCCACCTCGACGAGCTCGACCTGGATCCGCTCGCTCCGCGCGGTCGGAAGGTTCTTGCCGACGTAGTCCGGCCGAATCGGGAGCTCGCGGTGCCCGCGATCGACGAGGACGGCGAGCTGGACGCGCGCCGGGCGGCCGAAGTCGAGGAGCGCGTCGATCGCGGCTCGGATCGTGCGGCCCGTGTAGAGGACGTCGTCGACGAGCACGACGGTCATTCCCGAGAGCGAGAACGGGATGCTCGTCGCGCGGACAACCGGCTGACGTCCTGGCGGGCGGCCGCTGTCGCGGACGTGGACGTCGTCGCGGTGGAAGGTGATGTCGAGCGCGCCGAGCGGCAGCTCGACGCCGCTGCGCTCGTCCACGAGGCGGCGCAGCCGCGACGCGAGCGGGACGCCGCGGGTCTGGATCCCGACGAGGGCGACGCGCGAGAGGTCTTCGCTGCCCTCGATGATCTCGTGGGCGATGCGGCTGAGGGCTTTCGAGATCGCCTCCGAGTCCAGCAGGAGCGTCGCGGAGGCGCGATCCGGCACGTGCGTGGTCATCTCTCTCCTTCCCGGCCTCGCTGGACCGGCTTAAAGGGTCGCGCCACTATAACCGTACGGTTTGACTGCACCGGCGGCGGGTCGGGCAGACTCCCCCGCTGTGACGAGGCTCCGCGCGCTCGGCGACGTGGCCACGAGACACGCCGCACTCGTCGTCGGCGCGCTCGTGATCCTGTCCACCGTCTTCCGGCTCGTCCTCGCGCTGCTCTGGGACGTGCCGTGGATCGCGCCCGACGAGATGATCTACGGCCTCGTCGGCGAGTCGCTGTGGGAGACAGGCCAGCTCTCGATTCGCGGAATGTCGACGCCGTACTACAGCCTTCTCACGCCGGCGCTCGTCGGCCTGCCGATGACGCTGGACGACCGCGAGACGGGCGTCGCGGTCGCGCAGGCGCTTCAGGCGTTGGCGATGTCGCTCGCCGCGGTGCCCGTCTACCTCTGGGGTCGCCGGCTCGCCGGGCCCGGCTGGGGACTCGTCGCCGCGACGCTCGCCGTGGTTCCGCCCGCGCTCTCGTACGGCGGTCTGCTGATGACCGAGGCGCTCTTCTACACGGCGACGATCGTCGCCCTTTTCGCACTCGCGCGGGTGCTCGAGTCGCCGGCGCTCGAGTGGCAGGGCCTGTTCCTGCTCGCCGTGAGCCTGGCCGCGGCGGTGCGGCTGCAGGCGCTCCTCCTGCTCCCCGTGCTGCTGGTCGCGGCGGGGCTCGACGCCTGGCTCGCGCGCTCGACGGCCACGATTCGGCGGCTCGCTCCCACGCTCGTCGTCGTCGGCGCGGGGACGCTCGGCCTCGTCGTGCTCTCCGTGACCGGAAGCGACCTGCTCGGCGCCTACGGCGAGCTGGCGGAGGCCGCTCCCGCGTCGTCGAGCCTCCTACCACAGCTCCTGTGGCATGCCGCGGCAGTCGTCATCCTCACGCTCGGGCTGCCGCTGCTGGCGACCGCGACGCTGGTCGTGGTCGGGGCGTGGCGGGGCGAAGAGGATCGCCGCGTGCGCGCTTTCCTCGCGGTTGCGACGGCGTATACGGCGCTCCTCGTCGGTCAGGTCTCCCTCTTCGCGGTCGACTACCTCGATCACGTAAGCGAGCGCTACCTCATCACCACGCTCCCGCTGTTGGTGCTCGGCCTGGTCGTCTGGCTGGCTCGCGGCGCGCCGAGGCCGGCCGTCGTCGCCGTGCCGCTCGCCGGCGTCGCAGTCCTCCTCGTCGCCACGGTTCCGCCGGACCGGATCGGGACCGTGACCGCGGCGCACGATGCGCTCACGGTCTTACCGCTCGCTCGCGCGCTCGAGCCGGCAGGCGAGGAGCTCCGCGTGCTGCTCGTCATCGCGGCGATCGGCGTCGCGGCGGCGTTCCTGCTGCTCCCGCGCCGGCTGCTCCCTGTGGCCGTCGTCGCGCTGGCGCTTGCATTCGTCGGAACGTCGCTCGCCGGCGCGCACGAGATGGACGGGCTCTCGGCGACGGAGCATCAGCGCGATGTCGGAGACGCCTCGAAGACGTGGGTCGACGACGCGGGCGCAGGGCCGACGCTGCTCGTCGACACGGGCGAGCAGCCGTCGACCGCGATCGCGCGACTCACGTTCTGGAACCGCTCCATCGACCAGCTCGCCCGGCTCGCCGACGTGCCGGAGCAGGCGCTGCCTCAGGCCGCGGTCAATATCCGCCGTGACGGCGCCCTCACGGACGCGAGGACGACCGAGGTGACCGCGCCCTACGCGGTCGTGCCTACCACCGTCACGCTCGACGGAGAGCGAGTCGCGCTCGTGCCGCAGACGGAGATCGCGCCCGGCCTCGCCCTCTGGCGCGTGGCCGAGCCGCTCCGGCTCGTGTCGCGTGTCGGCGGCGTCTCTCCCGTCGGGGACTTCCGAAAAGCCACTGTCGTCGTCTACCGCTGCGGGCCGGGCGCGCTGGAGGTCGACCTGCTGGGCAAGGACGGTGCGCCCGTGGTCGCGCGCGTCAACGGCCTTCCGAACGAGACGTTCGAGCTCCCGCCGGGCGGAGTCGCACCGTCGCGATCAAGCCGTTCGCGCCGGTTCCGGGCGATCCGTGCCTGTTCGAGCTCGAGAGCGTGGGCCTCGTCGGCTCCACGCGGATCGAGTGGGTCGCAGCGTAGTTACTGCTCTTCGTCGAGCTCTTCGTCCGCCTCGCTCATGCTCTCGATCGCGTCGCGCGCGAGCTCGACGTCGGACTCGGGCACGAGCACCTTGAGCGGCGGATCGTCGAGAGCATCCGGGTCGTGCTCGGCGGCAGGCTCGAGATGCGATTCGACCCCCGCGGCCGTGAGCAGCTCCTGGAGTTGCTCACCCTCGGAGACGTCGCCTGCCACCGCTACCTGAACGAAGCTGGTCACGGCTCCTCGGACCCTACAACAGCGCCGCTCGAGTCGGAGTTCCCGCGCCCGCTGCGCCCGCGCGCCGTCGCGGATCAGCGTAGGTGCCCCGCGCTCGGCGAACGGAAGCTCGACGACGTCGAAGTCGCGCGGCACGACCGTGTCGGGGAAGAGCTCTCGCGCCTCCTCGACGACTTGGTGGCCGAAGTACCGCGTCGAGAGGTGAGTGAGCGCGAGGAGCCTCACTCCCGCCTCTCGCGCGACGAGCGCCGCGCCGCCCGCCGTCGCGTGCAGCGTCTCGCGGGCGCGCTCGGTCTCGTCCGAGAGGAACGTCGCCTCGTGCACGAGCAGGTCGGCGCCGGCCGCCGCGGCGACAACGCTGGCCGCCGGGCGCCGTATCGCCGGTCAGGACGAGCTTCCGACCGGCGCGCGCCGGGCCGAGGACGTCCTGGGGCGTCACGACGGCGCCGCCCTCGAGCGTAACGGGCTCTCCCCGCTGAAGCACGCCGCGTTGAGGCCCGTCCGGCACGCCGAGCCGGTCAGCGGTGCCGACGTCGAAGCGGCCCGGGCGCTCGGCCTCGACGAGCGCATAGCCGACGGCCGGAACCCCGTGATCGACCGCGAAGACCTCGAGACGGTAGTCGCCGCGATCGAGCGCCGCGCCGGGCTCCAGCTCGACCAGCTCGAGCGGGTACGACAGGCGCCCGAACACGCGCCGGAGCGCGGAGAGGAGATCGCTCAGGCCACGCGGTCCGTAGATCGTGAGCGGGAGCTCCCGCCCGCGTAGCGAGAACGTCTTCATCATCCCCGGCAGGCCGAGGTAGTGGTCGGCGTGGTAGTGCGTGAGGAAGATCTCCTCCAGCTCGAGGAGGCCGACGTCGCAGCGCAGGAGTTGCCGCTGGGTGCCCTCACCGCAGTCGAAGAGCAAACGCTCGCCGCCGCGGCGGACGAGGGTCGCCGGGAGCGCCCGCCGGCCCGTGGGAGCGGATCCGGACGTCCCGAGGAAGACGACGTCGAGATCCACAGCGGGCCGATTCTACTTCCGCCGACCAGCCCGATCCGGCCGCGTCCCTTTCGGCCCGAAGAAAAGCCGTGTCCCGCGAGGACGTTTGGCGCGCTGGCGCTGCGCTTCTGGACTTCGGTGTCTGACACCGGGGTCATGTCCTCTCAGGGCTATGTGGCAGCTGCTGCGAAGTGTCCGGCGGGTCGCTCAATCTCGCCGCACGGAAGGCCGATACCGAGCCGTATGGCTCAGCGGGCGCACCGTTCGGCCGGCCTCACCCGGTCCCTGACACTGCTCTGGACGTTCGTGATCGCGTCCGGGGCGATCCTGGCCGCAGGCGCGCTCGTCCTCTCGTCGCTTCTCGGCCAGAACTTCCGCGAGCAGATCCTCGAGGACACCGCACGCGAGGGCCGGCTCTTCTCGGCGGCGGTGCTCACGCCGTTCGTGCGCGGCGACCGCATCGTGGTGACGCCCGCCGCACGACGGAAGCTGGTGCGCTCGGTCCGCGAGACGGCGTTCACGAGCATTGCCGTATGGACGCGCGGCGGGCGGCTGCTCTACTCGACTCCCGGTGTGCGCGGTGTTCGGAACGCAAGCCCACAGGCAGCGCGCGTCGCGCGTGAGCGGCGTGCGTTCGCGGACGTCACGACCATCACCACCGGACGCGGAAAGGCGCAGCAGAGCGAGCGCGCGCTCGCAGTCTGGACTCCGATCCGTTCGAGCAGCGGCCGCCCGGCCGGAGTCGCGCGCGCGCTCCTCGGACCGCACGTCCTCGACGCGCGCCTTGCTCAGACCACCCGGACGACGTGGATCGCTGTCGGCTTCATCTTCGCCATCCTCTGGCTGGCGCTGATCATCCTCGTCCGGAGCGCGGCGTCCCGGCTCTCCCGCCAGAACGACGCGCTCGAGGAGCGCTCGCGCCAGCTCTCCGAGTCGAGCCGCCTCGTCGAGGAGAGCCTGCTCGAGACGATCGAGACGCTGAACGCTGCGGTCGAGGCTCGAGACCCGTACACGGCCGGCCATTCGCAGCGCGTGCGCCACGTCGCGCTCGCAATCGGACGCGAGCTCGCGCTGCCTGCGCCGCAGCTCGGCGCACTCGGCACGGCCGCGCTCTTCCACGACGTCGGGAAGATCGGGATCCCGGACTCGATCCTCACCAAGTCGGGACCGCTCGAGCCGGCCGAGGCGGCCGTCATGCGCGAGCACGTGACGCGCGGGGCCGAGATCGCCTCCAAGGTGTCGTCGTTCCAGGACGCGGTTCCGGCGATCCGCTACCACCACGAGCGCTGGGACGGGCTCGGCTATCCCGACGGCTTGAGCGGCGACGAGATCCCGCTGGAGGCCGCCATCGTGGGACTCGCCGACGCCTGGGACGCGATGACGACCGACCGCCCGTACGCGCACGGGCTGTCCCTGAACGAGGCAATGCTCCAGATCCGCTCGGGGCGCGGCAAGCAGTTCAGCCCGATCGTCGTCGACGCCTTCTGGAACGTCGCCCGCCGCCGGCCCGGGGACGTGCTCCCGCCCGAGGCTCCGTCGGGCGCAGTCGTCGCGGTCTAGGTAGTCGGTCGCCCGTTACTACCCGGAAAGGCGAGGTCGGTGTAGACCATCTCGCCCTTGAACTTCCGCGCGACCGGGTCCCAGGGGAAGAAGATCGCGTTCCGCCAGGCGAGCTTCTCGCCCGTGGGCTCGTGACTCAGCCACTTCGCCTCGTGCGTCCCCGTCACGCTCGCTTCCTCGCACACGCCCTGCGGGCCGATGACGATGTACTCGAGGTCGAAGTGGATGTCCGGGAAGGCCGTCAGGAGCTCGGTGTAGAAGCGCGCCGCCCCTTCGTGACCCTCCCAGCGTGCGCCGGGCTCGCCCAGCACCTCGTAGACACAGTCCTCGGTCAGCGTCGAGATGAGCCCAGGAAGGTCGCGATTGTCCTCGGCGATCGAGTGCGTCTTCCAGAGCTCGCGGATCTCCGTGTACTCGTCCGCGTCGACCGGACGTCGGAGGAGCTCGAGGATGCGCTCGCTCGCCATACGGCGTCGTTTCTATCAGCCCGCGTAAACCGGCGACGCGCGAGCCGGCGGGCGCGCGCGCAAGACCTCCCTACGGAAGAGCAAGCCGCTGCCCCGGCACGATCGTCGATCCCTCGAGATCGTTGCGGCGCTGCAGCTCCCAGACGCCCTCTCGCGGATCGCCGGCGTAGTGCTCGAGCGCGATCGACCAGAGCGTGTCCCCAGCCTGGACGCGGTGGAACTGCGGACGCGGCCCCGCGCCCGTATCGCGAGCGAACACCGCCCACGCCAAGAGCGCGACCAGGACGACGATTGCGATCCGACCGAACATGTGTTCGTAGTATGCACGAACACGTGTTCGCCTGTCAAGGCCGCAGCCGCGCCTCCTCGAGGATCACTGTCCGACGGGCGCCGTTCGCCTCCGCCTGCAGCTCGACGGCGAACGAGATCGCGCCAGCGGCGGAGGTTGGCGCCGTCGCAACGAGATCGAGCGGCTTGTTCCCGACCAGCGTCGCGTCGGTGCAGCGCGTTCCCGCGAGCTCGCCCGCGACGCGCGCGATCCGGGTCGCCCAGTCAGCCGGCTCGCTGCCGACAACCCGCGCACACACGCGCACACGCGCATCCTCGCCCGCACGGATCCGCGCGCGGACCTCACCTGCCGCGACCTCGCCGAGCTCCACTTCCGCCCCGACGACCTCCTCGGTCGGCGCCCACGGCACCATCTCGCGCGGACAGCCGTCGGCCGTCTCCTCGATCGCCTCGCGCACGGCCGCGGCGGCCGGCCTCGCCGTCCCGTCAGCCCGGTGGAGCGCGGCCTGGAACCCAGTTCGCAGCCCGTCGTCGCGGAAGCCGAAGAAGCTCACCGAGTCGACGTCGGGATCGCACGCGGCGCGGCGGATGAGGTCGCCGTAGATCAGCGCCTGCGTCAGCTCGTCCGTGACAGGGACGTTCTCCGCGCCCTGATAGCCCGAGCGCCGCGATGTGTCGACCTGCCAGCCGACCTCGTCGAGATGGAGCGTAAGGCCGTTCAGCGTGGTCGGCTGCGCGGTCCCGTGGAAGGCGTCCCACAGCGCCTGCCTCACGCGATCGAGGTTGACGAAGCCCGCGTTCGGCCAGCCGTAGCCGCGGTCGAGCGGGTCGGTCGCGCGATTCGGATAGGGATGGAAGCTGAACGCGTCCATGAGCGGCCGCGTCCTCCCCGATGCCCGGTACCAGGCGCCGAGGGCGCGCAGGAAGCGAATCGGCGACGTGGAGACGTTGCTCTTCGCCTTCGGCTTGTCGTTCCCGCGCGGCGAGAGCCCGATCCCGACCACCTTCAGCGACGGATCGATCGCCTCGAGTGCGTCGTAGGCGGCTGCGAGGTACCGCCCGAACTTCGCTGCCGAGAGGTTCGCGCCGGTCTTGCTGAACTGCGGCCGCCAGAACGCCGGCTGGTTCGGCTCGTTCCCGATCACGAACTGGCGCACCTGCGGGTACGCACGAGCGACCGTCGAGACGTACGCGCCGAAGACGGCCGGCGAGCCGAGACCCGCCTCGAGCTCACGCGGCGGGTACGGATAGATCGCGAGCACGACGCGGAGGCCGGCATCGAGCGCGTTCGGGACGGCGCGATCGAGCAGCTGCTTGTCCTGGATCAGCATCGCCTCGCTCGGCCGGAAGCGGACGCCGATCACGGTCTGCTTGAGCCCGACGGCGGTCATCTCCGCGTACATCGCGGCGCCGCTGTCGGCGGCGAACTTCGCCGAGTCGTCGTTCGCGCCCACGTCCGCGGCAGAGGCCGTCGTCGCTCCGCTGAGGAGCGCCACCGTCAGGGCCGTTGCCGCCGCGATTTGTCTCATCTCTCACCCCGTCGGGACTCCCCACGGCCCGTCGGCGGACGCACCCTAGAGCCGCGCCAGGACGGCGTCAAGGAGCTTTCCGGCGCCGAACCGCACCGGGTCGTCGGCAGGGAGCCCGGTCTCCTCCGCGACGGCCGCGACCGCCGCCCGCGCATCGTCGTCGCTTGCGATCTCCGCGGTGTTCACGGCAACGCAGGCGACCTTCGCGCGGCGCGCCGGAAGCGAGCTGCGCTCGTGGAGCTCGACGAGCTCTCGGAGCGGCAGGATCGGATGCCCGGGACAGCCCTCGATCTCGACCTGGCCCGCGCGATGAACGAGCACGAAGGCGTGCGGGGCCGCGCCGTGCACGAGCCCGAGTGTGACGCCGGAGTACATCGGATGGATCAGCGAGCCCTGTCCCTCGACGAACAGGAGCTCCCCGCCGCGCTCGGCGCCCTCGACCACGAGCCGCTCCGCCGCGCCCGCAAGGAAGTCGGCGACGACGGCGTCGACGGCGATGCCCCACCCTGCGATCGCGATTCCGGTCTGGCCGGTTGGGACGAACACCGACGCGAGCCCGCGTCGCCGCGCCTCGAGGTCGAGCTCGACGGCGACGGTCTTCTTGCCGATCGCGCAGTCCGAGCCGACGGTGAGGACGATCTTCGCGTCGACCTCGAGATTGGCGCCTGTGGGGACGCTGAGCCCTTCGGGCGGCTGCCGCAGGTCTCGGAGCGTGACCCCGTGCTCGTCCGCGAGCTCGCGCAGCTCGGAGTCCTCGGAGATGAACTCGTGCAGGCCGCTCTCGACGTCGAGCCCGTTCGCGATGCAGCTCTTCAGCAGCTCGCGCCAGGCGGGCGGGAAGCGACCGCCCTGCGTCGCGACGCCGACGACGGCCACCGTCGGCTCGTACGGCAGCGCGTCTTCGACCCGGCCGACGATCGGGATCCCCTCGTAGGTCTCCCCCGGCCGCTTCGAGTCGAGGATCGCCACGACCGGATCGGGCCCGTAGCGGACGATCCCCCGCATCGTCTTGCCGTAGTGCGGGTCGTGCGAGAAGCCCTCGCCGAGGATGAGGATGCGCCTCGCCGCCACTGTCGGAACCCTAGAGTCGGCCGGCGGCGCGGAGAACGCCCTCGGCCTGCTGCGTGAGGATCTCGTCCGCCGCCTCGCCCCAGTCGACCGCCTCGACGCCGCTCCCCTTCGAGCCGGGTCGCTTCCACCAGCGCCCGTCGCACGCCCAGTTCGCCGTCGGAGCGCCGCTGCTCCTCGAGGAGGTCGAGCGCGTCGGCCGTGCGCGGGTCGTCGAGCCGTTCCGCTCCCGACAGCGTCCGGAGGCCGGCGAGCAGGTCGTAGTGCCAGTAAGCCGGGAAGCGCAGACGCAGCAGCCTCGGCCCCACGAGCTTCCCGGTGCGGTGCGAGTGCACGACGCGGTGCTGGAGAAAGAACTCGGCGCCGCGCTCGACGGCGTCTTCCGCTCCCGCGCCGTACGCGGCGAGGCCCAGGATCGGCCCCCAGCTCTCGTGGAACGACGAGTGCGTCACCTCCGGCCGGATGTCGCAGTTCCAGCCGCCGTCCGGCCACTGCGTCTCCACGAGCGACTCGGCGAGCGTCTCGAGCCTCGGATCGCCGCGCATCCCGATGCGAAGGCACGAGTACAGGGCGAGCCCGTCCTGCGACGCGCACCGGCGGACGCGGCCGTCGATCCTCCGGTTGTGGATCGCGTTGAGCCGCCGTGGCTTCGACGAGCCACGCGAGCGACTGCTCGGCGGCGGCGAGCGCGCCGGGATGGCCTTCCTCGACGCCGATGTCGGCGAGTGAGATGAGCCGCCAGTGGCCGCCGCGCCACTTCCCGTACGCGTGGACGCCGTAGTCCTGCGAGAGGCCCTCGGTCAGCTCCTCACGCACGGGGAGCAACGCCGAGCCCGGGCGCGTCCGAGGGCGTCTGGATGCCGCCGACGAACTCCACGCCCGGCCACGGATCCTCGCGAAGGAGCAGGTTCCCGTCCAAGTCGACATGGTCGCAGAGCGGCGCCACGCAACAGCCCGCCGCCGTCGAGAGCCCCGACTCGAGCATGCACCCGAGCATCACACCGAGCCCGAGCGCCCTGGCGGCGTGAGCCATGCGAATGGCCTCGCGGATCCCGCCCGACTTCGAGAGCTTGATGTTGATCCCATGCGCAACCGCGGCGCAGCCCGCGACGTCCGCGAGCGTGTGGCAGTCCTCGTCGACGTAGACCGGGATCGGGGAGCGCTCCTTGAGGACGCGCCCGCCCTCGTCTCCGGCGCGGAGCGGCTGCTCGCAGTACTCGACCCCGAGCTCGGCGAGCTGCGGGAGAGCGTCCAGCGCCTCGTCGAGCGACCACCATTCGTTGACATCGACCTGGAGCGGGTGCCCGGTCACGCCGCGTACCGCCCGAACGCGCTCGACGTCGAGACCGTCGCCGCCCCCGAGCTTCAGCTTGAGCCGCTGGAAGCGCGGCGCCGCGTTCTCGGCGCGGCGAGCCATGTCGTCCGGGTCGCCGAGCCAGACCGTCCACGAGGTCGGCGGGCCGGTTCGCGGGAGGCCCAGGAGCCGCCACGCGGGAGCTCCGAGCAGCTTCCCCTGCAGGTCGTGGAGCGCGCCGTCGAGCGCCGCCTTCGCGGCCTGCTCTCCGGGCGCCGCCGCGAGCCGCGCGCCGATCTCCTCGAGCGCGAACGGGTCGTCGCCGAGGAGCGAGCCGTGCTCTTCCACGAATGCCTTTGCAGACAGGGCCGTTTCGCCGTATCGCTCGACGGGAGCGCCTTCTCCGAAGCCCTGAATCCCCTTGTAACTGATCGATACTTGGACGACGTCGGCGTGGTCCGCGCTTTCGCGCGAGATGACGAACGTCTCGGCGAGCTCAAGGCGAACGACGCTCGCCTCGACCTCCACGATCGCCTCAGCCGGCGATCGACACGACGTAGGCGACGACGTCCTCCCGGTTCTGCCCGGTGACGATCCCGGCCGGCATGACGCCCCGACCCTGATCGATCGCGGCCGCGATCTCCTCCGCCGCGAGCCCGCTGTCGGCGAGCGCCGGCCCCGTCCCCCCGGTCCCGCCGCGGCCGTGGCAGCCCGCGCACGAATCGCCGAAAAGCACGGCCCCGCGCTCGGCCCCGCCGAGGAGCACCGGCTCATCGCTCGTGTCGGGCTCGAAGATCGGCCATTGCGCGAGCACGAAGACCGCGATAACGACGACCGCTCCTGCGACGATCGGCCTCCAGGCGCGGGGCATCAGAACCCGAACTCGACGTTCGTGAAGTACCACAGGCTCGACGTCAGCCAGAGCAGCCCGAGCGTCGACGCCATGGTGGCGCCCGCGACCGGCAGCGCCCAGCCGGGCAGCGAGCGGTCGTGCACGATCATCACCTTCGCGACGAAGACCCCGTACACGAACGTGCCGAGGAGCGAGTGGATCGCCACTCGCGTGTCCGGCGTGTCGAAGCCGAGAATCGTCACGCAGTGGAAGAAGACCGGAAGCGTGAAGAGGAACGCGATCCGTCCCGTCCAGCGGTGGAACGGCGCCAGCCACGGCCCGCTCGGGATGAAGCCGAGCTTCCCGTACATGCGCGGCCCGGTCAGCACCTGCACGACCGCGAGGATCACCGCCGCAGTCGCGAGCCACGCCTTGGCCACGATCGTCGACGAGAAGACCGCCGTGACGATGTCGGTGTAGACCTCGTTGACGTCCGCGAGCGGCACGAGCGCAGCCTACGACGGAGCGCGCGGGGCGGACAAGGCGTGCGAAGCTAGACTGGCGGCTCGAGCGCCCGTAGCTCAGGGGATAGAGCGCGCGCCTCCGGAGCGCGAGGTCGCAGGTTCAATTCCTGCCGGGCGCATAGCGAAGCCGATCGGGACACGTCGAGACTGATCGAGTCTCGACGAGACGCAATCTCGCTTAACGACTGACGATGCGCGACCCGCGACGGCTCGAATCGACGTAGCCGCGCGGGTCGCGAAAGCGACGGTTGTCGGGCGTCTGAGACACGCAGATGAGACACGAACCGTTCGTGACTCAGAACTGACGCAGGCTCGTGACGCGTCGGGCACGATGCCCGCGCGAGCGCGAGCTACTACCTCGCGTTCGCCACGATCCCCGGACGTGTAGTGACGTCGCGGGCATCACTTTTCTTGAGAGACCACCGCGCGGGAGGGCGCTGACCGTTCATGACCAGGCTGCGACGAACTTCGCGTGCAGCTTGACGAGCTACGCCTCCTCGGCCGCGTCAACGACGCAGAAGCGATTGCCGTCCGGGTCAACGAGGACGACGAAGTCGTCGTCCGGCCCGTACTCGCGCTCGTAGCGGGTCGCACCGAGGCCGAGCAGCCGCTCGACCTCGGCTTGCTGGTCAGCGGTGTAGAGGTCTAGATGCACGCGGCTGAGTTCCCCGAGCGGTGGCAACTCGTGTTCGGCGACCCGATCGAGCGAAAGGTTCGGGCCTGCACCAGTCGGATCCGTGAGAATCACCCAACCGTCACGAGGCGGCCTGCTGGGGACGTAGCCGAGAGCGGCCTGCCAGAACGCGAGCAGCTCGTCGAACCGCACGCAGCGTATGACGATTGAGCCGACATTCACCCGCGAGCCGCGGGCCTCAGACGAACCGGTGCTCACGTACCGAGCGTACCCCGCGTCCGATTTTTGAGACGGCACCCGTCGCAGAAGAGCTGAGGCGTGCGAGGCGTGCGGCGTCTCGATCGACGGTCGAGCTGATCAGCGGTTCAGCTCGACGCGCTGTCGCGTCGCCGCGCATCGCGCTCGTCGTGTCGACTGGCGCGTCGCTGCTGCGCTGCTCGAAGCGGGCTGGCCGGAGACGTGGGGCGCGCAGTCGCTCTCGCCCGACGACGTCTTCAGCGAGACCGACGCTAGTCGGCCGCTACGATCGCCCGGTGGTCCCCGAGGCACCACTCGAGCGCACTGAGCACGGACTCGCGCCCGCCGGGGAGGGCTGGTTCGTCCTGAACGCTCGCGGGGCGCGCTGGGTTCGCGACGAGCGGTCAGCGTGCTCCGAGTTCGAGGGTGAGCCGGAGTTCGAGCAGATCGGCATCTTCCTCCGCGTGCTCTTGCCGGGTGGGACGATGGGGATGTACCACTGGGAGGCCGACCAGGAGGACTTTCTGGTGCTGTCCGGCGAGGCGCTTCTCATCGTCGAAGGTGAGGAGCGGCCGTTGCGCCGGTGGGACTTCTTCCACTGCCCACCCGGGACGGAGCACATCATCGTCGGCGCCGGAGACGGGCCCTGCGTCGTACTTGCAGTCGGCTCGCGCGAGCACCAGCGGGGCGAGAACTGGGGCGCTTACACGGTCGACGAAACGGCTCTCCGGCACGGTGCCGGGGTCGAAGAGGAGACGACCGATCGAGCGGAGGCATACGCGCGGGCTCCGAAGGCCGAATGGACCTCGTACCGGGAGGGGTGGCTTCCCGGCTAACCGCGTACGCGTCGATCGTCATGGGTCAGGCGGGTCAGTCCCCCGGGTCGCAAGCTGACGTAGTCCTCGCCTGAGCGGCGATATCACTCGTGGCGTCGTCGATGAGGGCTTGGCGGAGTTCCGAGGCGCCAGGTTCCCAGAAGTCGCCGAACGCGCTCGGTGCGCTCCTTGTCGTCGTGTTGGAGGAGCCGCGCTCGGATCGCTCCGACCCTCTGCGGGGTGAGGCCGGTCGCCTTCGCCACTTCGCGGGTGTCGTACCCCGAACGGATCAGGACCTCGGCTGCCCACCTCGGGTCCTTCACCGAGCAAGCTGGCTAGCGATCGACACGTCCGAGAGCTAACGAATCCCCCAGCGCACTGGGCGAGGCCCGCTCGAGGCGGGCCTCGGAGGGGCGGGGAGAAATAGCCAACCACGCACAGCTTGCGCCCCTCGAGCGCCCCCCACAGCACCCAAACGCGTGACGCGGCAACTCGCTACTGGTCGGGCCGCGGATGTATCACGCAGCCCGCACGCGCTCGTACTCCTCGCGCGAGAGGCTGCGCAGAGGCAGGAACCTCACTGGAACAGCAGCAGCAGCGCGTCCGTCGGTGCGTAGTCGTCCGTCAGGACCGGGACGTCCTCGGTCGGGATGTCGCGGTCGTGGCGGTCGAGTATCGGCTTGCGCAGGTCTGGGGCGAGCGGCGCCCGCGTCCGTACCTCCGCGTAGCGCTCGACGACCGAGGCCGGCTGCGGTACGGCCTTGTCCGTCGCCACGAGGATGAGATTGCGGAACGCCTCGTCTCCCCGGTCGCCGTCGAGGATCGCCGGATGCACGAGCACGGTCGGGAAGACGCTGCGGTACGTCTTGTAGATCGCGCGGAAGAGGCGTGAGCCCGGCCCGTCGAGCGCGCCGATCGCGTTCATGACGACGACCCCGCCGGGCGCGAGCCGCGAGCGCGCGAGCTCGAGGAACTCCCGCGTGACGAGGTGGGCGGGGATCGCGTCCGCGAAGAACGCGTCGACCACGATCACGTCCCAGCGCGCGTCCTCGTTCACGAGGAAGCGCCGGCCGTCGCCTACCTCGATCCGGTGCCGGGGATCGTGCGGCAGCGCGAACCAGCGGTGCGCGACGTCGACGACCTCAGGGTCGAGCTCGACCGTCGTCAGCTGCGCGCGCGGGAACTCGCGCAGCATCCGCTTCTGCGACGAGCCCGCGCCGAGCCCGACGAAGAGGATGTCGCGCGCGCCGGCGTTGTAGGCGAAGCCGAGGTGGAAGAAGTCCGTGTAGCGGTAGCGCGTACGCAGCGGATCGTCGATGTACATCGCGCTCTGGAGCGAGTTGTCGAAGCGCAGGTAGCGCGTGTCCTCGTCCTCGACGACCGCGAGCCGGTGGTAGCGCGTGTCCTCCGCGTGGATGACGCGCAGGCTCGGGTCCTGGACGACCGCCGCCGGGTCGCGGGGATCGGTGTACCCGAAGCCGCGCTCGCGGTAGAGCGGCGACCAGTTGCGGCTCGCCGCGTCCGAGAGCGGGCCCGTGTGGTCGGTCCCCAGAGCGAACGCGGCCACTCCGGCACACGCGGCAGCTGCTCCCGCGATGAGACCCCACTGCGGCGAGCCCGTCGTGAGAGCGAGGAATGAGGCCGTCGCGAGCAGCACCGTCGCGCCGAGGACGAGCAGCTGCTCCGTCCCGAAGATGGGGATCAGCCAGAACGCCGTCGCGAACGTGCCGGCGATGCTCCCCGCGGTCGAGATCGCGAACGTGCGGCCGGCCGTCGCGCCCGCGTGCTGCACGGACGTCGCCTGCAGCCGGACCGCGATCGGCCCGACCGCGGACAACACGAGGCTCGGGGGGCCGAAGAGCACGAGCGCGCAGAGCAGCGGGTCGAGCCGCGGCCCCGGATCCCAGGCGAGCACGGCCTCGATCACGGCCGTGTCGACCAACGGGATGAGCCCGACGATCACGCCGCCCGCGGCGATCGTGCCGACGAGGAGCAGCGGAACGGGGACGCGGTCGCCCACGACTCCGCCGAGCCAGTAGCCGGCTGAGAGCCCGGCGAGGATCACGCCGATGATCGCTCCCCATACGAAGAGCGAGTTCCCGAAGTACGGTGCGAGGACGCGACTCGCGGCGATCTCGACGCCGAGAAGGACGGCGCCGGACAGGAACACCGACGTCAGGACCGCCCAGCCGGTGGCACGAAGGACGTTGCTCGAGATCGCTGTGTCTGCCATCGGAGTCGGGCCGCGCGCCTGAGACAGTAGCTTCGTCCAGAAGCAGGCACACCGGGGTGGATCTCTTCCGTCGTACGATCCGCGCGTGGCCGAGTTCGTGCCCGGACGGGAGCTCTCCCGCGCTTTCTACGAGGAGATCGTGGCGCCGCTCGTCGCCGACACGCCGCACTCGGCGGCGTTGCTCGGCACTGGCTCGGACGTGCTCGGGTTCGACACGGAGCGCTCGACCGACCACGGGTGGGGGCCGCGGATGCACGTGTTCGTGCGTGACGACGTCGAGCGCATCCGAGATGCCGTCGACGCCGGCCTTCCGGATGAATTCCGCGGCTGGCCGGTGCGCTACGGCTGGAACGACACGCCGGTGTCGGCCCACGTCGCCGTTACGACCCTCGGCGACTGGCTGCCGGCGCATCTCGGCTTCGATCCTCGCCGCGGGGTTTCGACCGCTAGCTGGCTCGCTACGCCGCAGCAGATCCTGCTCGAGGTCACGAGCGGCGCCGTCTTCCACGACGGGCTCGGCGAGCTCGAGCCGGCGCGCCACGCGCTTGCCTGGTACCCAGATGACGTCTGGCTTTGGCTCGTCGCCTGTCAGTGGCGCCGGATCGACCAGGAAGAGCCGTTCGTGGGACGCACGGCGGAGGTCGGAGACGAGCTCGGCTCGCGGATTCTCGCCGTACGTCTCGCGCGCGACGCGATGCGGCTCTGCTTCCTCCAGGAGCGCACGTACGCGCCGTACAGCAAGTGGCTCGGAACCGCGTTCTCGCGGCTCGATGCCCATAGGCGCTCGGCGAGCCTCTCCGCGCGCTCGTGTCCGCCACCGACTACGAGACGCGTGAGGCGCGCTTCGTCGAGGTCGTCCAGGAGCTGGCGCGACGACACAACGGCCTCGGCGTAACGGATCATGTGGACGAGAGTGTCGGCCTCTTCCACGAGCGCCCGTTCCGGGTCCTGGGGTCGGCGCGGTTCGTCGACGCCTGCCTCGCGCAGGTGTCCGACCCGTGGCTGAGGTCGCTGCCGCCGACAGGCGCGATCGACCAGTTCGTCGACTCGACCGACGTCCTCAGCAAGCCTGACGTCTTCCCGCGAACGGCCCTGTTCTTCGACGGCTGAGCGTCGAGTTCGCCGGGCGGGGCCGGATCCAGGTCCGGCCCCGCCCGGCGAGTTGCTTCAGTCGTCGTCGCCGTTCCTGCCCTGATCGAGCGGGATCGCGATTCCGGTCACCTGGTTCCTGGTCGAGAACGAGCCGACGGAGGTGGCGCGTCCCTGGAGCAGGTTGACGCGATAGAAGCGCGCCCTGCCGTCCATGGTCAGCGACGCGAATGCGCGCACGCTCACCGTCGTGTCTTTCCGCAGCGCGCTGTAGACGTCGAACCCGATCGCCGGCGCCGTGTCGACGCCGAGCTTCCCGGTGGCGACGAGCTGTCCCGAGTTCGCCGGGGACTGGATCGCGGTCTGATCCAGAGTCGAGTCGAGATCGAACAACGTCGTTCCGGTGTTCGCGTCGTTGTCGTTGTTCGTGTACCCGGCGCCGGTGACACCGGTCACGGTTGCGGCCGCGGGCGGGATCGTCAGGCTCGTGTCGGTTGCCGTCGCGCCCGGCGTGTCGCCTCCCGCGAACGGGACGCGCAGGTTCTGGCCCGTGTCGCTGATGATCCGGAGCGCGTCGGCCGCCGGATTGAAGTCGACGCCGAACGACGTCCCGGCAAGCGCGACGGTGAGCTGGCCCACCTTCGTCGCCGCGGACGTGCGGTCGGAGATCGTGTAGATGCCGCCCTGGTTGCCGAGGCCGTAGAGCTTGCCGTTCCTCGGCCGGAAGTCGATGCCCACCAACGTCGAGTCGCCGGTCAGGCCGGAGACCGCGCCGATCGTGTCGGCATCGGCGGGATCGTCGCTCTCGAACTCGATCAGACGCGTGTCGGCAGTGAGCCCGAGCACGTTCAGATCGCCGCGCGAGCCGCGATCGTCGTCGTCCGCGCTCGCCACCATCGGCGCGGATACCAGCAGCAGGGCGCCGACGACGAGCCCGATGAGCAGTCGCGTGCGCTTGGTCATGTCTCTCCCCTCGTCGAGAGTTTCGGAGCGGCCCCGATGCCGCCCCCTGTCTCGTGGGGTTCGCACGCGCGTCCCCGGAGGTTCGATCCGTCGCTGCCGGTGCAGCAAGATGAAGGCCCCGCACAGGCGGGGCCTTCATCGCGTCGTGTCAGGCGTCGTCGTTCGGTGGATCAGTCGTCGTCGTCACCGCCGCCGCCGCCCGCCTTCACCTCGACGTGTGCTCGCATCCACGGATGGATGCAGCACACGAACCGGTGAGGACCGACGTCGAGCCCGGACAGCTTCAGGCTGTCGCCGGCCGCGAGGTCGATCGAGCCTGGACACTCGGGCGCCTGCGTCAAGCCCTTGTTGAGCAGCTCGCCCACCGCGCCCCCCACCTTCCCGCCGCCGAAACTCTCCACCTCGGTGAAGGTGTGCGGGCGGCCGCCCTCGTTCTTGATGCGCACGGTCGTGCCGATCTTGACCTTCAGGTACGCCGGATCCATTCGCCACGCCTGATGGCCGATCACAGCGGCCGAGACCAACGAGAGCGGCGGAGTCATCTCGGCCACGAACTCCGCGAAGTTTATGTCTCCCCGCTTGTGCATGCAGCCACCAACCCCGACCCAGGCCGGGTCGTTCGGATCGCAGTCGTCCTCGATCGCGATGCGCTTCCCGTCGGAGTTGTCAGTGCCGCCCGCGTGAGTCGCCGCTACGAACGTTGCCGCTCCGAGCACGAGCAACGCAACGAGACTCAAGACCCGAAATCGAGTCATCCCTGCCCCCCCTTCATTCGTAGATCCCCCAGCGATCATCTCGCGTGTTGTGGCACGGGTCAAGCGGCCCTTCGGTCGTCGCTACAGAAGCTCGGCGAGCGCCTCGACCAACCGCTCGACGTCCTCCTCGTCGTTGTACGGGCCGATGGACACGCGGAGCAGGATCCTCCCCTCCCACTCGTACACCGGCACCTCGACGCGATGCTCCGCATAGAGGCGACCCCACAGCTCGCCCGGGTCGTCCACGGCCGGAATCTCGAACGCGCGCATGAACGGCGCGGGCTCGCCGGGCAGCAGCGCGAGCCCGAGCTCGGCCAGCCGCCGCTCCGCCGCGTCGGCGACCGCACGCTGGCGCTCGGGGTCGAAGGTGGCGTGCACCTCGATTGCCTTCGGCACGGCGAGGAACGCGGAGGGGTCGCGCGTGCCGGCCCAGCCGTGCCGCTCCGGGAACGGAGCATCCTCGCGCCAGCCCCAGCTCACGACCAGGGGCTCGATCCACCCCTGATGCTCGGGCGGAGCCCAGAGGAAACCCGCGCCCTTGGGCGCGCACAGCCACTTGTGGCAGTTCCCCGCGTAGATGTCCGCGCCGAGCGCCGTGAGGTCGAGGGGAACCTGGCCCGGTGCGTGCGCGCCGTCCACGATCGCGAGCGCGCCGGCGACCCGCGCCGCGGCGCAGATCTCCGCGACCGGGAGGACCCGCGCGGTGGGAGAAGTGATGTGTGACACGGAGACCGCGCGCGTGCGCGGCGCGATTCGCGCAATCACCTCGTCCGGATCGCAGACGACGAGTGTCGCCCCCATGAACTCCCACGTCCGCGTGATCGCCCCGTACTCGTGCGCTGTCGTGACGATCTCGTCGCCCGGCTCGAGGCGAAGCGAGCGAATGACGGCGTTGAGGCCCGAGGTCGCGTTCGGCACGAAGGCGACGTCTTCCGCGCGCGCACCCACGAACGACGCGAGGGCCGCGCGCGCCTCGGCCAACAGCCCGGGCTGCTCGGGCGCCGACCAGATCCCGCGCACGACGACTCGAGTGAAGAAGTCGGTCGGGCCCTCCTCGAGCCGGCGCTGGAAACGCTGGTACTCCTCGAACACGGGTATCGGACACGCGCCGTAACTGCCGTGGTTCAGCTGCACGACGTCAGGGTCGAGGAGAAAGCCGTCGCGCACGGCTACACGACCTCGCCCGGCTCCCACCGCATGGCGGCACCATAGAGCGATGGCGCGGTTTCTCGCCCCGGCGCTGCTCCTCCTCGCGTTTGCCGCCACCGGCTGCGCGGGCGGGGACGAATCGGAGCCGCGGTGGACGGAGCGCCAGGCGGCGTCCATCACGACCGTGCGGAGCCTGCCCGTGCATGTCGTCCGCTGCCGCGGGCTGGGCGAGGCGGAGGAGGACTCGTTCACGCGCATCGAATGCCTGGCGGGCACGCGGGCGCCGTGGGAGACCTACGACACGATCGCCGTGACCTACGTCGTGCGCCCGCTCGCGGAGTACGAGAGCCCGCGCTCGCGACACGCATTCGCGCAGGTGCGGTTCATCGGCGGGCCGGGGATCCCCTGAACGCCACGCCCGGCGCGGGCTAGTGTCCACGCGTGCGGCGCGTCCTCAGCACGTACTTCCCACCCCTCCCCCGCTCCGTCACGACCCTCCAGGTCGGCGGGCTGGTCAACTTCTTCGGGAACGGCATCACGCTGCCGTTTCTCACGATCTACCTGCACAACGTGCACGGGATCAGTCTCGGGGTCGTCGGGCTGATCCTCGGAGCACACGCGCTCACGAGCATGGTCGCGGGAGCGGCGTTCGGAATCCTCGTCGACCGCTTCGGAGGCAGGCGCATGCTGGCGACTGCGCTCGTGATCCTCGCAGGCGGGTACGCGCTCTACCCACTCGTCGACGTCGCCTGGGAGGGCTTCGTCGTCGCCGCAATCACCGGTGTCGGCGTCGGCGGCTTCTGGCCCTCGCAGTCGACGTTGATCGCGGAGCTGACCGCGCCGCACCAGCGCGCTTCGGCGTTCGCGATGCAGCGCGTCGTGATGAACATCGGCATCGGGCTCGGAGCGCTCGCGGGCGGGCTGATCGCGTCGACCGAGTCACCGGGCTCGTTCACGGTCCTCTTCCTGCTGAACTCGGTGACGTTCGTCGTCTACGGCGCGGTCATGCTCGCGCTCGTGCCGAGACCGGAGCGCGCCGGTCACGCGGACGCGGTCGAGAGCGAGCGAGCAGGCTCGTACCGCGACGTCCTCCGGCACCGCGCGTTCGTCGCCGTGATCGGGCTCAATGCGCTGTTCATCTTCGCCGGGTTCTCCGGCTTCGAGCTGCTGCCCGTCTACGCGAAGAACGAGGCAGCCGTGTCAGAGACGCAGATCGGTCTCATCTTCCTCGTGAACACGATCGTGGTCGTCCTCCTGCAGCTGCCAATCGCCAAGCTCTCGCAGGGGCGGCGGAGGATGCCGGCGCTCGGCCTGCTTGGGCTGCTGTGGGCTGCAGCGTGGCTCATCGTCCCGATCGCCGGGTCGGAGACGGCGGCGACGGCGACGCTGATCCTCGTCGGGGCGATGACGGTCTTTGCGATCGGGCAATGCCTGCACGGCGCGGTGCAGGCGCCGCTCGTCACCGATCTCGCGGAGCCTCGGCTCATCGGGCGCTACATGGCGCTCTCGGCACTCTCGTGGCAAGTCGGGTTCGCGCTCGGGCCCGCGGTCGGTGGATTCGTACTCGAGTATTCGCCGAATGCGGTGTGGCTCGGCGCCGCCGCCTTCTGCGCGCTCGGCGGGGCGCTCGCGTTCCTCGTCGAGACGACACTTCCCGCACGCGCGCGGCGAACGCCCACAGCGCCCGCTCCGGCATCGGCCTGAGCAAGCCGTTTGCAGGCTCCGCGGCTAGAATCTCGAACATGGCTCTGACCCTGGACGACCCCCTCAGTACCCGTGCCGAGCCTGCCCCGCATCCGGCGTTCCCGTTGGGCCCGTGCTTCGGGTCCCGCCGTCGTACGCCCGGCGCCCGTCGTCCACGAGCTCACCGCTAGCGGCCTCACCTGGGTCAACGTCGTCGCGCCGGACGTCGAGACGGCGCAGGGGCTCGCAGAGCGCTTCGGCTGGCACCCGCTCGACGTCGAGGACATCGTCTCGCGCCGCCAGCGCCCGAAGGTCGACGACTACGAGGACGAGGGCTACCTCTTCACCGTCCTCCACTTCCCCGTCTTCGACCAGGCGGTGCAGCGGCTGAACGCGGCCGAGCTCGACATGTTCCTCGGGCACGACTACGTCGTCACGATCCCGAACCGCGAGCTCCTCCCCGTGACCCGGCTCTTCCGCCGCTGCGAAGAGGACGAGGACTTCCGCGAGCAGCTCTTCGCGCGCGGGTCGGGCCGGCTGCTGTACGAGATCCTCGACGACCTCTTCGACTACTGCTTCCCGATCCTCGACAAGATCGCGTTCAAGCTCGACGTGATCGAGGACGAGATGTTCGAGGGCGCCTCGGAGGAGATCGTCCGCGACATCTCCAACGTCAAGCAGGAGATCATCTCCTACCGCAAGATCATCAAGCCCGAGCGCTCGACGCTTCGGGTGCTCGAGCGGCGCGTCGAGGCGTTCCTGCCGGAGGAGCTCGAGCTCTACTTCGACGACATCGTCGACGCGACCGAGCGCATCTGGGACCTCCTGGACAACTACAAGGAGGTCGTCGAGGGCCTCGAGTCGACGAACGAGTCGGTCATCTCGCACCGCCAGAACGACGTCCTGCGGCTGCTCACGGTCTTCACCGTCATCGTCCTGCCGCTGACGATGCTCACGGGCGTCTTCGGCATGAACGTCGCGTTCCCGGGTGAAGGGACGCGCGAGGCGTTCTGGGTGATCATCGCCTCGCTCGTCGGAGTCCTCGTGGCCATGGTCGGCTTCTTCCGCTGGAAGCGCTGGCTCTAGGCTTCTGCGCTTAGTGGAGCCGGTTCAGCCGACTTTGGACCCCAACTTTGTACCCCCGCCCGGGCCAGCGACCGCGCTGAGACGACGCCTTCACGATTTTCTTTTCGACCGAGTGTGGTCGAGTGATGATGGCGAGGCGAATGGCCGCCGGGCCGCCGCCGCACATGGGGTCGATCGCTCGCTCGCATACCTCGGCATCGCCGCAGCTGACTACGAGCGAGCTGCAGCCGCTTGGCACGAAGCCACGCGTGCTCTTCCTGGAGCGTTTGAGGGATCCGGAGTAGTTAGTCCCGAGCAGATGCGTTTGCTCGAGGAACACGCGCATCTCAGCCACGACGTTCAGCTTCGGATCGAGACGTTCTACACGAACGCTCGCGTTCTCATGGACGCTGTCGTCATCTTGGTCGACGAGCTGAAGCGGCCGTGTGCGGTGACGATCGGCGGACACACAAACCTCGAGAAGCTGTTGCCGAGAGTCGTCGCGCTCGGATGCCTGGAGCAGCCTCCCGAGCGGCTCGTCGATCTGATCGGGGAGCTCACCCGGCGAATCAAGAACTTCCGCGACGACCACGTCTCTCACATCCACGAGGCGAGAAACTTGAAGGGCATGACCTTCAACAGCCTCGATGCCCAGAGCGCCAGAATCTCCGTCTTCGACGCTTTCCCGACCGACGCAGCGATGATCGAATCGGAGTTGCCATCAGAGCTGTGGCCGCTCATCGAGGAATACCTCGATCTCTGGATCGACTACCTCGTCCGGTCCCTGGACGGGCCCGAACAGCCGCCGTTCGAGCGCTGAGGCCTCCTCGCGGAACACGACGCCGGCCAGGTGCAGGTAGCCGCGCGTCGTCGCCATGCTCCGGTGGTCCGCCGTCGTCATCACCGCGATCGGCGAGGCTCCGGTAGCCGCGAGGTTCGTCAGCGCGGTGTGCCGAAGGTCGTGGAACGAGCGGACCCTCCCCTCGACGCCCGCGGCCTTGAGCGCCGCCTGGAAAGCGTCGTGGTACCACTTCGCCTCGAGAGGGAAGCGGGGAGCGCCCACGAGACGCTCCCCTCCTCCGACTTCGACTCCTCGACGCGGAGCGTTCCCTCGAGCAAGTCGACGTGCCGCCAGCGGAGGGCGACCAGCTCGGACCGCCGTAGACCCGTCAGCGTCAGCGTCAGGAACACTCGCCTAGCCCGCTCGTCCGTGAACGCCTTGGCGACTCGCGGAACCTCGTGCGGCTCGAGGATGCGCCACCGCTGCCGAACGACCTTCGGCCGCTGGACGCTCGCCACCGGATTCGCGTCGACGAGCTCCTCCCCGATCGCGCTCTTGAAGATCGAGAACGCAACGTTCAGGAGGAGGTTCACGTACTTTCCTGTCAGCGGGCGCTTGTGCTTCCCCTGCGCCCGCGTCAAGGCGTCGGTGACGAACGCCGACACGTCCCGCGGCCGGATCGCGTCGAGCCGCGTCGAGCCGAACCACGCAACGAGGTAGCCGTCCAGCGCGTTCCGATACACCTTCTCGGTCGCGGGCTTCCAGCCCGCCCGGACGAGCTCGGGGAGCTGCGCGGGGTTCTCTGGCGCGAGTGGGAGTGGCGGGTCCGCGAAGGGCTCGTATAGGCGGCTACCCTGCCCCTGTTCGTGACGGTCGATGACGTGCAGTTCCAGTCGCTGCTCGAGCAGGTGCGCGACTTGCACCGGCTCGCCGACGAGCTGACACCCTCGACTACGAGGCTCCACGAGAATGTTCGGGCCCGTCTGAGCTGGCGATATCCGCCTGAGCTCCCTCCCGAGCAAAGAAAACTGGCCGATGAGGTCGTGGAGGTGCTCGAGGAACCCCGCCTCTCGTCGCACCAGGCCCGGTTGCTCCAGCAGGCGTTCTTCGGGCGTCGGCACTTGTAGCGGCTCGCTCACGCCGCCACCCTTTCCGGCGTTCCGCCGCACGCGATCGAGGCAGCGCTCGCAGACGACCCGGAGCCACGGGGCGAGACTCGGCAGGGCAGCGCGGTCGGCGAGAATGAGCTCGCGGGCGCCGGGCTCGCAGCAGACGTCGCACGGACGCTTCACCACTTCCGGCTCACCCGGCTTTTTTCATGGGGAGGTTCGGCGTTGACCCCCGAAGTCACTTCTCTCTCCTAGGGTCTCGCAGGCTAGCCCGGCGGCGGCGGCTCTCGATAGTTGGAGCCGTCGGCGACGTCGGAAATCCCCTTGCTGTCATCACGTAGATTGGAGCCGTCCGCGAGCTCCCCGTCTTCGTTCTCCTCGTCGTTGCGATAGTTGGAGCCATCGGCGCTTTCGTCGACTGTCTCCGAGTCGTCGCGATAGTTCGAGCCGTCTGCCTGCTCTGCAGCCATAGCTCTCGGTTCTCCAAGAGAGGCGGTCTCCAAACGCGTCACGCAGAGACTCCGCAAGGTCACGGCGAGCTTGGCGAGGGCGAGCTCGATGCGGGCGTTTCGCGGCTCACGCGTCAGGGCACCGTTAGGCGGGCATGGAGCGGCTGACTGAGACGGGGTTCGAGATCGTGCGGCACGAGCGTCGGGCGGCCGTCCACCTGGGCAACTCGCGCTCCGAGGACTTCGCGATCGGCTACGGGATGTTGGCGCGGGCATGATCGGGCGCATCTTCTATGGCCCGCCCGACTGGCTCGTGGGCAAGTTCGACAGCCGCGACCGCCGTGCATTCGGCTTCTGGACGATCATCGGTGCCGTCATCGGCGCGATTTTCTTCGGGCGCCAGGTCTTGTACGTGACGATCCTGAGCATCATCGCGCTCATCCCCAACTATGCATCGGAGACGCCGGTCGAGACGGAGGACGAGTGAAGATCGATGATCGGACGCCGCGCGTGAATATCCCTCCTCGATCGATAGGAGCAATGGCTGATGAAAGAGCTCCCCGACGACCTGGCTGCGATGGGGGCTGTTGAGCTTTCCGAGCAGCGTGCGATACGCGATGACAAGCTCGCAGCGCTCTTCCAACGCTGGCCGGCTCTCAATCGGCTCGAGCTCCGTCAACTTCGGCAGATGTATTCCGAGCGGCTACGGATCGCCCGCTACGTCGGGCGGCTGCGAGCGGCCCGCGCTGCGAGGGAGCAAGTCCGGTAGAGCGGCGGGTGGTGCTGGACTGCGACGGCGATCACCGCACGCCGAGCACCTGGCCGATGCCCGGACGAATGAGCACCTGCGGGTTCAGCCGCTGTCTCGCGGTCATGAACTCGTCGTACTCCTTCTCGATCGCCGAGCGGTTCGCTTGAGTGATCGCCCTCTCGAAATTCTCGTCGGTGATTCGGTAGCCGACGATCCGCTCGAGTTCGTCCCAGACGGGCGGGCGGTAGTCATCGATCTCGCCGACGGCGGCGCGATCGGGAACCGCCGCCGGCGAACTGGTGGGCTTCGCCTCGGTCGGGTGGAGCGCCAGCACGCAGGCCAGTGGCTCGGCGGGCTCGCGCCCTGGGCTCAGAACGCTCACCTCGTTGACGATGCCGCGCCGCAAGATCTCGCATCCGAAGACGTCGGGGGCGGTGTGGATGGGCCCGTAGCCGAACGAGGCGCGCGTGCCGCGCTCCAGCCATTCGGGACGGTCGGTGATCTCCGCTATGGCGGCGAGCCAGGGGCCGTCGGTGTCCTCCCAGCGCGTAAGCGTGTGGACGACGCCGATTTCGTGGTCGTCGTCGTGGTTGACGAGCAGCTTCGCGGAGGTCTTGCCCGGATGGAACGTCAGGGCGCCGGAGTCGTACATCGTCCTGCCTGGTCGCTTCCACACCGGGTCGTTGACCCGCTGGAGCGTCGTGAGCGGCGCGAACCGGATGAGCGCCGTGTGGCTCATCGCCCGGGCTCGAGAAAGATCGGACCGCCGGGGGTGATGTACCAGGCAACGACCGGCGTTGTAGGGCGTCCATGACCTCGCCGCGATGAATGCGATACCGCTCGCCCGTCGGCGCGTGCTCGACGTCGTGGCGCCCGAACTTCAGGTCGGCGAGATCGAGGCGCGGCCAGTTGGAGCTCTCCGCGAGATGCTGCAGGCGCTGCCGGCGCAGCTCCGCGCGAGCGCGTCGGCGGCTCTCCTCGTCGGCCGCGTCGAGAACGAACGAGCCGAACGAACCCACGTGGACGGTCGGCGACTCCTCCGCGGTTGAGCGCGATCGGAGTCTCATGCCGTGTCCTTCGGTTCGGCGGGTCGCATCCAGGTCTCGAGCCACTCCGGGCGGATGCGGTAGTCCCCGTTCGCACCGAGCCGGAAGGCCCGTAGCTCGCCCCGCTCGATCGCGCGCAGAATCGTCGTGCGATGACATGAGGCGATCTCCGCGGCGGTTCCGGTTGAGATCAGCGACCGCCGAGCCGGCGCCGTAGGACTAGCATGCTGCATATAGCGCAATCGTAGCGGTTGCTCTGGACGACTTGCAGGAATCGGAGTACGCTCGGCCGGTGACGCAGCTCCTCCCGAGGTACCACTGGCGTCAGCAGCAGGTCGAGGAGGAGCGGAAGCTGGCGAGGATCCTCCTCGAGGCGGGCGAAGCGGCCCCACCGCGAGCACACGCGGGAGCTACGGCGCCGGGCGATCGGCGCAGGCTCCGCGGCATACCTGTGGTCGGACGCTCGACGGGCGGGGGGCCGTTCCTGGCAGCGATCCGGTCGCGGCGCTCCTACGGAAAGAGGCTCGCGGCGAGCTCGGTCGCTGAGCGCACCGGCCGATCGGTCGACGTCCGCTGCGAGTGCGGCGAACGGGTCGCGCTTAGCGTCCGGCGATCGTCCGAGCACCGGAGGCTCGGCACGGCTCCGAAGTGCGACGAGTGCCGGCGACCTCAGCGAGTGATGGCGGAGGCAGAGCGGGCGAAGTACCGGGCGTGGTGGCTCGAGCGGTTCAGTCTGGAGGAAATTCGCGAGCTCGCGGCCTCGATGCGGGGAATACCGCGATGACTTCGTCGATTGCGGCGGTTACGGCTGCTCGAAGCTGATCCAGGAATCCCGGCCGGTTACGCTCCTCCTCATTCGACGGAAAGAGCGGGGCCGCAACAAGCGCCCGACAGGCCGGTAAGTCCTCACCGCTGACCGCGATCGCACCTCGCAGCTCCTCGCGGGCTGCGTGAGCGTCGAGCCACGAGTGTGTGGTGGGGTCGTAGTAGGATCCATACGCCTTGCGCAACGCCTCCGCGAGGTTGCCGATCAAGCCCGGTAGCCGAGCAAGGCGCTCCTCACGGCGCATCGCTCGCGTCTCGCGAACTGTGTCCCGCGCCTGCTTGAGCGCCCACACGGCCGCTGCAGCGGCGATGACCGTGCCGACGACCTGGAGCGCACTAAGCCATTCGTCGCACACGGGGTACAAAGTTGTACCCACCTGAGCTGACATCACCTGACCTCAAGACGACGGAACCCGCCTGTTGGAGCGGGTTCCTGATCGTGCAGACGTGCGATTTCAGAAGCGCTGGCTCTAGGCTTCTGCGCTGACGGTCCGGCGGAGCCGCCAGGGTCGTTGCATCCCGCCATGCCCGGTTGTAGGTTCGGGAAGCACAACCGTTCTCACGGGAGGAGCTGGGGCATGGGTCTCAACGACAGTCCTGTCGGCGCCGTCATCGCCGTGTCAGACATGGAACGGGCGAAGGCGTTCTACGAGGGCAAGCTCGGACTCTCAGGGGGTGAGGACCAGCCGGACGGCGGAGTTCGCTATTCATGCGGAGGCGGTACGCAGATCCACGTCTACCCTTCGCCGGAGAACGCTGGCAAAGCGACGGCCACGCTCGCTGGGTGGTGGGTGGGCAACGTCGAAGCGACAGTTGACGAGCTAGCCGCGAACGGGGTGACCTTCGAGCAGTACGGCGAGCCGTTCAACACGGACGAGAAGGGGATCGCCAGGTTCGAGGGCGGCTACACGGGCGCGTGGTTCAAAGACCCCGACGGCAACATCCTGGCTCTCGGATCCGAGTAGCGGGCGGCTCCGTCGCGCTTCGGCTCAGCGCGAACTCCGCGAGATCGCGGTCGGGCTCGCCATCTCGTCGGGTTAGCCTGCGGGCCGCCTCGTAACCGACGCCGGCAACGGGTCGGTTTGGGGGGAAGGGCCGGGGAAGCCCTGAGGCGACCCGCAGAAGGACGGGAGTCTAGTGCGGGCGGGAGATCGCGGGCGGACTCGGCTCACTTGTGGTCGAGCCCTGAGACGGCATCTATCGGATCGAAGCCCACGCGCGGGATCGTCGGCGGTAGCACCGGCCCCACTGGCGGGTGTTTGTCGAACCAGCGAAGTGCCTTGCCAGTCGGGGAGAGAGGAAACGCCGCAGCACGACCTGGCCGAAAGACGGCTTCGCCGTTCACGAGCTTGTCCCTCTCAGCGCCACCGCCCGGCCGGGCCGGCCAGCACTCATAGCCTCGCGCCCTTTACGAACCAACGAGACGCACCTACGATCCGACTAGGGGAAGGGAGACTGGGGGAAAAGCCGGGGACGCCCACTGGAGCGAGCGCGCCGTAGGTGGGCCTTCGGAGGTCTGGAGCGCGCCGGGGGTAGGTCTTTCGGTCTCCCTTCACCAGGTCGTCGGCGCCGCTTGGCCCCGAACAAGCTCCGCGAGCGCCGCTACGCGAATGATCCGACGCCGACCTGGGTATCAGTAGTCATGGAGAGGGAGGGAACACGCTGCGGCAATGACGACATGACGCGCTCGGGGGCGAGCTGACGGCAATCGACTCCTCACCTGGGCGAACTCGCGTCGTGTTCCCTCTCCCCAACCAGCCTGCGACAACTCGCTCACGCCGCCGCCTTCCTCCGGTCGTTGCCGCGTTGTGGGGTGTTGGATTGCACGACGGACCGAAATCGAAGAGAGTGTGCGCCGATGTGTTGTCTCTTTGGTGCCGCTGCAGTTGTGGGTCCGCGCTTCGCGCTCGCGATCTGGTGGATCTTCGGCAACAAGGTGGAGCTTGCGTTTGATTCCTGGATCTGGCCCCTGCTTGGCCTGGCTTTCGCGCCATGGACGACACTCGCCTATGTGCTCGCGTGGCAGCCTGGTGGCCTCAACGGGAACTGGGACGCGATACTCGTCCTTCTCGGCATCGCGGTAGACATCGTCACCTACGGCCAGCGCTTCGCAGCCAAGGGACTACCTCGGGAGCGCAGCTACTAGGGCGAAGCGCCGCGCACGGGCAATCCGCAGCTGCTCTGTCTCATCGGGGAAAATGGACTCGCCCACGGCTTTCTACTTCTCCGCGCTAGCTCGAACTTCCAGCTAGCCTCGAAGCTCGCCTCTGGCCGCGCCGTCGCTAGGCCGGGTGATGCGCCGTTCCCCCGACGTGCCGACACTGAAGAACATGAGAGGTCGGCTTGCCGTGGCTCTCCTCGGGCTCGCGGCGCTTGCGTTCGCCCCCGTTGCGTCGGCTGCCGTCGTCACCTACCCGTCTTCGCAGTCGATCGCACCGACGGGGCCGCTGCCGCCGTTCGGCAAGAAGGCGCTCACCTACAACGCGGCGATCGGCGAGCGAGAAGGCGCGCTTCTCGTCGTGACTGCGGGGCAGCGGATCGCGGTCACGGTCACGGCGCCGGGCGGCGGCCTCAAGGTTCACCTCTTCCGCGCGCGCTTCGTGAACGCGGGCGGACGGCTCGTCCCAGACCTGCTCGAGCCGTGGGACGGAACCGAGCGCGGAACCGAGAAGGCGAACCAGCCCGTGCTCGTCCAGGTCGAGGTGCCGTACGGGACGAAGCCCGGCACGTACGCCGGCTCGCTCACCGTAACCGCCGACGGGCGGGCGACGAACGTGCCGCTCCGCGTCAAGGTCTTCCCGGTGACGCTCCCGCACCCGGGCACGCGCATCGGGAACCTGCTCACCTCGTTCCACCTGAGCCCCGAGTCGTACGTCTCAAAATCGGCCCAGCTCTACGGCTTCAAGACGCAGGAGCAGCGGATCTCCGCGAACCGCTCGCTCTTCGGGCTGCTGGGCGCGTACCGCCTGTCTCCCGGCTCGTGGGGCTTCGCCGAGCCTCGCGCGCCGGTCGGCTACGAGTCGAGCCCGAAGTGGTGGCTCGACTCGGCCGGGAACTTCGTCGGCCAGCTCGCGTCGACGCCGGGCTTCTCCGCGATGAGGATCCCGATCTCGAGCAACCGCACCTCGTCGCGGAACTACATCGCCGGTCTCTCGCCGTACGAGCCCTCGAAGTGGTGCGGCTACCTGCGCCAGGTCCGCGGTTTTTGGGAGACGCATCGAGCGCTCCGCCCCGACTCGGTCCCGTACCTCTTCGGCTTCGACGAGCCGAGCCTGGGAGGCCAACGGCTCGTCGCGCGCCAGGCAAAGGTCCTGCACCGCTGCTTCCCGGGCGGTCGCCAGCTCATGACCGGCAACCCCTCGCCCGCGAACCGGTTCCTCTGGGACGGGCGGAACGGCGACGACCTCGACATCTGGACAGTGCTCTCGCGCCGGTTCTACGGCATCTACACATCGCCGGCGCTCGCGCGGAGAGGCGGAAGCCTCGCCCGCGAGTACCTCCAGCGGATCGATCGCGTGCGCACGGGCGGGAAGATGGTCTGGACGTACACGTACACCGGTACGCCCGGAACGCCCGGTTTTGCGGCCACCGAGCCGCTCTCGAACCCGCGCCTGCTCATGCTCTGGAGCGCGCTGGAAGGGCTTCAGGGCGTCCTCTACGCGCAGGGAACGACGAGCTACACGCAGGACAACCCGTTCCAGACGATCGGAAGTGGCGAGAAGGTGCTCCTCTACCCGGGTCCATTTGGTCCTCTGCCGAGCGCCCGCCTCGAGCAGATCCGCGACGGGATCGAGGACTGGGCGATCTTCAACATGGTGCGGCAGCGGCGCGGAGCGGACGAGGTGCGGGCGATTCTCGGCAATGCAGGGCTCTTCAGCGCGACGCGAGCTCGCGTCCGCCTCGCGTGCGTTCTGAACTGCGAGCTGCGGTCGAAGACGAAGTACGCGTGGCCGCGATGGTCGCGAGATTCAACGACACCTGGCCGGATCGAAGCGGCCAAGCTGGCGGCGCTGAACCGCGCCCGCTAACGCTGCTCCGCGGCCGCGAGGCGGACGCCTCCAGGGCGCTTTGCGCGGCCGGAATCGGCGCTAGTCGATCTGGCCTTGCGCACACTCGAGCAGGCTGGGCCGGCCCCCGCCGCATCGGGGCCCGACCCTCTCTCGCCCGTCCCCCGCCCTAAAGGAGGATCCGTAGTGCCGTATCTGGGGAGCAGCCGCGGCGACAGAGCGCCGACGCGTCGTGAAGATCGACCTCGACATGTGACGCAAGCACGAGCGCGGAACCGATGTCGTACCCGGCACGGACGAGCTCCTCGAAGCGCCAACGAAGAATCGCTTCTGCCTCGGACTCGTCAATTAGCTCGAACTGGGCCGCGGTCATTGCCGCCCTCCCTCTCTTCGCAGCTTTCGCCTCACAGTCCAGCGTGATCGGCGTTTCGCTGCGCCCACTTGAGGTCCTGAAACGCCGCGACGAAGGTCTGGTTCCGCGGTGGGGCATTCCCTCGAACGGGGTACGGATTCGCCTGCTCGCGGCAGGGAGAGAGGGTGCTACACGTTCGGGAGGTCTTCGAGCCCGGCGCGCTTCGCCTTCTCCTTGCGGTCGTACAACCAGGCGAAGATGAGAAGCGCACCGAACACGACGACCATCGCGGCGCCGATGCCCGTACGTGCCCAGATGTTCCCGAAGACGACGATGCCGAGCACGCCGAGGATCAGGAATGCCACTGCGGCGAGGCCCAGCTTCACGACATAACCAGGCATGGTCGCGCGAGTGTACGACCGCGGAGTGTCGGGTCGCAAGCGGCACTGGTAGAACCGGGCCATGACGAAGCCGCTCTGGGCGCCCTGGCGGCTCGAGTACATCCGGCAGGCGGACGAGCTCGAGGGCTGCATCTTCTGCGCCGAAGCCACCGGCGAGCTCGAGGACGAGTCGCTTCTCGTGCATCGCGGCTCCTCCGCGATCGCGCTCCTGAACAAGTACCCGTACTCGTCGGGCCACCTGATGGCGGCGCCGGTGCGGCACGTCGGCTCGTTCTCGGAGCTGACCGACGAGGAGGCGCTGGAGATCCATGCCCTCGCTCGCGACGGGCTCGGCGCGCTCGAACGCGTCTACGGGCCTGACGGGTTCAATCTCGGCTGGAACCTCGGTCGCGTCGCGGGCGCCGGGATCGCCGACCACGTTCACCTGCACGTCGTCCCGCGCTGGTCGGGCGACACCAACTTCATGCCCGTGCTCGCCGACCTCAAGGTCATCCCCGAGCACCTGCTCGAGACTCGCGACCGGCTGCGCGAGGCCTGGCCTTCGGGCTAGCTGGAAAGAGGCGCGAGCACGCGCCAGGCCGATGCGGGCGTCGTCTCCCAGTCGTACAGACTGATGCCGATCGTCCTGCCGTCGTCCGCGACGGCCGCGGCGAAGCCCTCGAGCTCCTCGGCCCCGAGCCGGTCTGCGACGCCGCCCGCGACGTGGATCGCGACATCGGGGTTCCCCGTATGCGTGCGGAGGAGCCGGATCGCGCGCGTGACATAGCCGTACGTCGCGTCGAAGCCCTTGAAGGCGCCGCCGGTGTAGATCATCGGCGCGAACGCGTCTGCGTGCTCCGCGAGCTCGGCCCACGGGAAGCGCGGCCACGTCGAGGGCCGCCGCTCGAGGCCGCGCGGGTTGAACGGCACGATCGCGAGCGGGACGTCGGCCTCCTGGCGGATGCGGCGTGTCAGATCGACCGCCCGCTTCGAGCGGAGCGTGACGTTGCGCTGCTTCGTCCCCTCGATGTTCAGTGCGATCCCGTCGAAGCGCTGGCCGGTTGCGCTGCGGAAGCTCAGCATCGCGCGCGCACGGCGGAGGTCGAGACCGTGGTTCACGTGGCCAGGCAGGTACCAGGCGACGACGCGGACTCCGCGGGCGTGCAGTGCGTCGACGAAGCGGCCGAGACGTTGGACCTGGACGACGTCCGCGCTCGCCCGGTAGTTCGCGGTCTCGGCCCAGACCGTCTTCACGCCGCGCGCCGCGATCCTCGCCGCGGTCGACTCGGGCTGCGCGTACACGCGGCCGTCGTAGATGTCCGTCCACGTCCCGAGCCCGCCGAAGACGGTCGCGTCCTGCTCCTTCGCTGCAGGCGCCGAGCCGGCGCCTGTCGCAGCCACGAGCAGCGTCGCGGCGAGAGCGAGGAGAAGCGCACGCACGCGGGACAGCGTACGGACGACCTGTGAAGGCCGTGTCAAGCCGTTGTCAGTTCCCCCACAGCGGCCTGACCTCGATCGTCCCACCCTGAGCGGCGGGGTGCCCGGCCGCGATCTCGACGGCCTCGTCGATGCTCCCAGCCTCGATGATGTCGAACCCGCCGACGGCCTCCTTCGTCTCGGCGAATGGCCCGTCCGTGACCATCGGCTTCCCGTCACGCACGCGGACGGAGCGTGCGCGGCGCGGCGGAGCGAGCTGGTCGCCGGTGACCCAGATCCCCCGCGCCTGGACGTCGTCCAGCCAGGGGAAGCTCTCGGGCTCGGTCGCTTCGTTCGGGTCGGGCTCGGTCTGCGCGTTCATCTTCTCGGCGTCCCAGCAGATCAGCATCAGGTACTTCACGGGTCTCTCCCTTCGTCGTCTTGGTATCCAGCGTGACGCAAGGAGGACGGACGCGCGGGACGCCAATCGACATTTCGTGCACGAGCGAGACGGCTAAAATCGACCGGGCGCACGGACGTAGCTCAGTTGGTAGAGCACTTGGCTTCCCAAGCCTTGCCGGACACCCGGAGCCACTTCAAGGCGACGGCTGCCGGGATCCGCTTCGGGGCCGAGCTCGCGACACCGCCTCGTTATTGAGGAGCGCGGGAATAGACCCAATCGTGTCCTATCGGGCGAGGCGAGAACAGGGCACGCTTGTTCGAATGACTCGCGAGCAGCGCGACATCCTCCGCAAGCACGTCGACGCTCAGGTGCGCGAGCGCCTGGAGAGTGCCCGGAGTGCGAGGGTGGCACAGGCAAGGACGTACGAAGCAGGCCGCGTGACCTTGCCGGTCGACCCTCATAAGACAGACAGCCTCGGCACCCATTCGAGGGTTCAGGATCAGACCAAGTACTACGCCTTCAACCTGCTCAACCTGACGTTCGACGCATAGCTTCGTCGCCTGCCGCAGGCGGACTCCCGGCACCGCCGCCGAGCGGTATCAAGACGACGGCCACCGGGGATCCGCTCGGGGCCGAGCTCGCGGCACCGGCCGCCTTGTCAAGTCGGATCGTCGGGACCGTGCTGCCGCTCGTCCGACTCAATCGACCAGGGAATGTGTCCTTCGCTACAAGACTGATGCCGCGGAGTCGTAGACTCGTGTGGAGGGAACAGCCGCCCCGCGAACCGGGGGAACCAGGACCCCTCTGGCGGGGGCCTCGCAGGCTCGCGGGTGCGGCTGCCAGACGGAGGCCCGTCGGGGGCGGGGGAAGGCAGGCCTCCGCATTCGCGCTAAACGATTCGTTTGTCCTCCTGCGCTAGCGCGAGACCCGAACAGAGCCCCAGTGCCGACGCGCAAGACCTACGTCCGACGCACCGGCCCCACACTGTGAACCCGAACGCCGCGGATCGATCTTACCGCGTTCCGGCCGAGGACAATGTTGCGGTGCCGCCGTCCGCGCTTCAGCCGCCGCCGGCAAGTAAAGCGGCGCGGGGGATCCGCTCGGGCCGAGCTCGTGGCACCGGCTCGTAATTGAGGAGCGCGGGATAGACCCAATCGTGTCCTATCGGGCGAGGCGAGAACAGGACACGCTTCCTCGCATGACTCGCGAGCAGCGCGACCTCCTCCGCAAGCAGATCGACGCTCAGGTGCGCGAGCGCCTGGAGAGTGCCCGGAGTGCGAAGGCACAGGCAAAGGAGACACGAAGCAGGCAGCGTGACCTAGTCGGTCGACCCTCGACGCAACAGCGTTGTCGCCTACGGTTCGCGGAGCCCCCGGCACCGCCGCCAACTGTCGGTAAGACGACGGCCGCCGGGGATCCGCTTCGGGCCGAGCTCGCGACACCCGCCCTCCCGCGATGAGCGGCCCATGAGTTGCTGCTCGACCGCCTGGACGCCGTTTCGGGCATGAGCGGGCATGACGGGAAGGGCCAAAACGCCGAACACGGCTAGAATCCTGGCTTCGCGGACGTAGCTCAGTTGGTAGAGCACTGGCTTCCCAAGCCAGGTGTCGTGGGTTCGAGTCCCATCGTCCGCTTCCCGCATTCATGCGGTTTTGCGGGCTATCGCGCCGCTTCGCTGACGTCGTCCGTGCCCCACAAGTGCCCCAAACGTTCGCGCCGGATGTCATCGACCAGCCGTTTTGCCTGGAGTGGCATCAGCGCCGCCTATCGCCTACCTGCCTACAACTCAACCTTGCATTTGGCGAGGTGAGAGGAATCGTTGTCCATACTGCAAATGATCGACCCTGCCGCATGTTGCGTGAAGGCGCGTGAGCGCAACTCAGTAGTCACGCTCACGCTGCGAAACTGCGCTATCCCCCGAGAGCGATCACGCCCACGTACGTGGCAGAGCTGCTTTCGTGGACATTTGGCCCCGATTCGGAGATCTGCCACTGGGCGCTGTGCTCGCCCGCTCCCACGGAGACAATCGCAAACGCGGTCCTGTGCTGCTCGCCCTGATCGCCGGGGATGAATCGGACTGTCGAGGACTGTTGCTCGCCATCGACGTGCAGTGCCGCGCTCTTGTCGCACACCGTGCCCGCCACGCAGTCCACCGTCATCTCCAGTTCCCCGACGACAAACAGCTTGGTTGGCTTCGACGTCGTGACCTCGGCAGTGAAGAGCGTTCTGTTCGGTGTCTCACACCCACCACAGCCCGGCCCCGACGCGTCGCCTGTCACCAGGTTCTGCTCAGTGATCGAGGTCGCCGTTTGACCGGACTTGCACGAACCGCCTGCCGCCGGATCGATGACAGTTACGGCTGCACCGCCCGCCTTGGATGCGTCATTCGTCTTGAAGCAGAGATGCACCTTCCCATCCTCGCCTGGGATCGCGGCGTAGGTGATGCCCGCGCCGACTCCGACAGCGACAAGCAGGGTCAGTAGAAGCCAGATCGTTCGCATGCTCCCTCTCCCTCTCCCCCCATTTCGACGACGCCGTGTCGGCGTCGGGCAAGGAAGCTACCCCTCCCGTCGGGCGCGGTCAACGCAACGGGTCCTGACGCAGCACTCATCGCCAACCCACTCATCCACACGACGGGCCAGACGCGGCAAACGTCGATTGGGGGAAAGAAGCCGACGTTTATCCGCGTCCGGCCCGACGGGCGAGGAAGCTACTCCGGTCAAGCGCACGTCGTTGTCGCAACGGGACCTGCCCCCACCAACGCGACGGGCCGGAAGCGGAAGGGATGGTGGAGGGGAGACCTACGCCAAACCCTGTTCCGACTTCCGACCCGACACCCTCCATGACGGCGTGAGGATGCGAAACCTTGCACTGCGCCTCAGCAAGGATCGCGCCGCAGCGCAAGACGACGGGCCGGACGCGGGTAAGGGGAGGGCTGGCTGGTGACCCGCCAACGCGGTGACCGACGCCAACCTGTGGGTACGTCCGGCCCGCCACGACCACGCTACTCCGCGACGGCGACGCATCCAACACCCAACCTGGTGACCATGTCGGCGTCAGTCGCGCAGCTTCCTCATCGGCGGGATGGACGACTCTGCGTTGCCGGCGCCGCCTGGCCGCTTCTTGACGACCAGCTTGCCGCCGGTGTTGACATAGGCACGCGAGTGCTCCGGTCGCTTCGCCAGCACCTTCAGTTCGGATGGCGGGATGGTGGCCATGGTCGCTCCCCCTTCCTCGATCACTCGTCGCGCATTTCCTGGGCCATCTGACGCCGTCTGTCGCCCATCGCCCACTGCCCCATTGCGTTCCGTTCCGCCTGCTTCTCGCGTTGCCACGCCAGGTAGGCGTCGTCCCCCGTGCCACATTGCTCGTCTTCGGGCGTCGGGTCTGGCCCGACTCCAAGTTCGCGGCGTTGCTCTGGCGTCAGCCGCTCCGCGATCACGCGCCCGTCAGCCCGCAGCGCGGGAAGACGGATGCGGCCGCGAGCTGGTGGCTGAGGTCCGGTCGGCGGTTGACCCGATTGTGTCCTGTACGGCATGGCTGCCTGCACCTACCGTGGTGCGTTGGTGAGTCCGGCGCTGTGAGTAGGAACGGCGCACCCCTGTAGCAGGCGGGGCCTGCGCGGCTCACCGTCACTGCGCGAGAGACTCGGGGGACGGGGTCGAGTCTCTCGCGCAGCCCTCATTCGTCACGGACCTTTTCGACGACTCGCCGAGCACGACCAGCATCGCTCGCGCAGAGCTCGTTCGAGAACGACGGAGCTCGAGGCCGGGCCGAGTTCTGCGGTCGATCACTGGCCAGGTTGACTTCGTCGCGGACAGTCTGAGATGGTCCGCCGACCCTGAAGTCAAGGGCAGGCGGGGAGGAAAACACAATGACGGTACACCTGCGGCGCCGCAGCTTGCTGCTGTTCGTCGTCGCTCTCGTTGCTTTGTTCGGAGGCGTCGCCTGGGCGACGATTCCGGGGTCGGACGGTGTGATCCTGGGTTGCTATGAGAACAAGACCGGGAACCTCAAGGTGGTGGACGCTCTTCCCTGCCCGAAGAACCACACGTCGCTCCCCTGGAACCAAGCTGGGGTCGCGGGGACACCGGGCACGAACGGGACGAGTGGCACGAACGGGACGAACGGTGTCTCGGGCTGGGAGATCGTCCGGGTCCAGAGGGTCGCTCAGCCGAGCACCGATCTCAGCTGGACCGTCTTTTGCTCCGCCGGCAAGAAGGTCCTCGGAGGCGGCGTCACGAAACAGATCATCGGCAACTCAGAAGTGACTGAGAGCGGCCCGGCAGACGACGGCCTGGGGTGGACATCCGGAATCGACAACCTGGCCGACTTTCCTGAGCCGGTGACCTTCTACGCGATCTGCGCGACGGTCTGACCGAAAGCCTGATGCGTGGGGCCTCTCCGTCTGGAGAGGCTCCACGCGAGATCGCGCAGCATGCGCGGAATTCCCGGCGAGGATGCTTCTCGGGTGCACCGTTCACGATGTGACCCCGGTCTTATCGGCGACGTCGCGAGAGCGGCCTAGTCCTGGCGGCAGAAGGCGCTACCGAAGGCCTCGCCGAACCGAGAAGCGAGCCTTTGGTCATCAGGCGAGGTGTTGATCAGCACGACCGCCTGGTGCGAGCCGTCCTCCGAGCTGTACGCGATCGACGTGTACCCCGGAACGCCGCCCGTGTGGCCGAACACCTTTCCGCAACCCGACGGGTCGGCGGCGAGCCCGAGCCCGTACGTGAACCCCGGCGGGGCATCGGGAATCGCGACGGTCGTCTTCATCTCCTGGAGTTGCGTCGGCTGGAGCAGCTCACCGCCGAGAAGCGCCTCGTAGAAGCGGGCCAGATCCGCCGCGGTCGAGACGAGCGCCCCTGCGGCCCACGCCCACGACGGGCTCCAAGCCGTGACGTCGACTGGTTTGCCGTTCCGTGAGGGGACGATGGGGTTGTCGCGCCCGAGGTAGCCGTGCGCGAACGGCCGAGGCATGGCCGGCGCGGCGGGGAACGTGGTGCGGGTCAGCCCAAGCGGCTCGAAGATCCGGTGCCGGAGCTGCTGCTCGAGGGGTGTGGCCGTCGCCTTCTCCACCACGAGCCCGAGCACGATGTATCCCGTGTTCGAGTACGACCAGCTCGTGCCGGGAGCGAACCGCGGCGCGTGCTTCGTCGCGACGGCGACGAGCTGGGCGGGAGTCAGCACGCGCAACGGCTTCCGCGTGAGCGATCGGAACAGTGCCGGGTCCTCGGTGTAGTTGTAGATCCCGCTCGTGTGGTTCAGGAGCTGGCGGAGCGTGATCGCCTGGCCGTTCGGGACGAGTCCCGGAAGCCAGTGCTCGACGGTGTCATCGAGGCCGACAACGCCCTCGGCTGCAAGCTGCAGGACGACGGTCGCGACAAACGTCTTGGTGATGCTGCCGACCCGAAATGTGTGGTCGGAGCGCATCCGCTCCTTCGTCCGGAGGTTCGCGTAACCGGCAGCGCCGGCCTTCGTGCCGCTCGAGTCGCGCACGACGATGACGGCCCCCGGCGAGCCCGCAGAGTTGAGTCCCTTCGCGAGTTGGCGCAGGCTCGGAGCCGAGACATCCGCACTCGCCGGCGCCGCCGCGACGAGCAGCGCGGCGAGGAGTGCAGCGGAAAGACGGCGTGCGACGCGAGCCAACGCTGCTCCTCTCCCAATTGACGCCGAGCAGGTTGGCCCAGTGTCCGGCTCTGTGCGCCTTGCCGCAAGTTAAGGACGTGACGACGTGGTGCGAATCGCCGAGACGCGCAGCGCCGCCTCAGCGGCCGCAGACTCGGAAGCCGTAGGCTCGGACCTTCCCGTTCAGGCTGAGCGTGAAGCGGACGTAGTCGCTGAGCGCTCTCGGGAGCGCCGCCTCGTTCCGGGTCGCGAAGGCCCTCTGGACGCGTACGGCGAGTGTTACGCCTCGACCCAAACCGTTGACGATCACGCGCGCCCGGCGATCGTTGGCGGGCACGCCGATGTCCCGAAAGCGCCGCACGAACCGCCTCTGGATCGCGATCTGATCGGCCCAGAGGTCGGCCACGGCAACCCACTTCTGGTTCTCGGGCAGGTTCTGTGCCGCGTCGGCGCGCCGCCTCAGCGGAACCAGCTCACGTTGTACTTGTGCGCAGAGGGCATCGCCCTTGCGGATGAACTCCGCGCGCGATGTCGTCGTGGCCGCTGCTGCGACCCACGAGAAGACGAGAAGGAGGATCAGCGCGAGCGTCGCGATCCGCACGAACAAAGGGTAACCCGCGTACCGGCGAGGCCAAGAGCGCACGGCAGCCGTGCCCGCGTGGGCTTGTATCGAACGACCACCCGGCGCATGCTTGACACCGATGCCCGCCGCACGGCCGATCGTCTTCCTCAGTGACTTCGGGCTCGGCAACGAATGGGTGGGGCTCTGTCATTCGGTCATGAGCGGGATCTCCCCACAGTCCCCGATCGTGGACCTCTCGCACCTGATCCGACCGCTCGAAGTCACGTCCGGAGCGCTCCTGCTCGCCGACTCGATGCCGTACATCCCTCGAGAGCGCGGTGGTTCTCGCCGTCGTCGATCCGACCGTCGGGAAGGATCGCGAGGTTGCCATCGAGACATCCAGCGGCCGTCACCTCGTCGGCCCCGACAACGGCCTTCTGTCACTCGCATGGGAGGCCGCGGGCGGCATTCGCGCGGCGGTCGAGATCACGTCCGCCGACGTGATTCGCCCACCGCACGCAGAGTCGTTCCGCGCCCCCGACACGCTCTGTCCCGCGACCGCGCATCTCGCTTCCGGTATGCCGATCGAGAAGCTCGGGGATCAGCTCGATCCGAGCACGCTCGCCGTTGTCACCATCGGAGAGCCGGAGATCGAGACGGGCAAGATCGGGTGTGAGGTGATCGACTTCAACCGGTTCGGGAACGTCCATCTGAACGTGCGGCCGGCCGACCTCGCAGCAGCGGGGCTCGACAACGAGGTCGTGCTCAGGATCGAGGCCGTATCCGGATCCGCGAAGGCGCAGCGGGGCAGCACGTACGCCGACTTCGCGCCGGGCCAGTACGGCCTGCTCTTCGACCCACGCGGCTGGCTCACGATCGTCCGCGGCAATCCCGCGAGCGCAGCCGAGGGACTCGGCGTCGCCCTCGCGGCGCCGGTCTGGCTCTCCAGGCCTTAGCGACCTAGCCGGACTTCAGCGGCCAGCGCTCGGACCAGGGCGGCTGCGGCGGCTCCAGGCCGACCTCGAGATCGAAGATCTCGGCGCCCTTCGCGACGCAGGCCTGACAGATGATCAGCCCTGCGTCGTTCGCGACGACGCGCACCTCGCGGTTGTGGCGCCCGCAGAACGAGCAGACGACGTCGCTGTAGTGGGACGGGTCCTGCACGCCGGCTCAGCAGCCGAAGCCGTCGCCGTCGTCGTCGAGGCCGTGCGGGTCGCCGCCGACGACGCGGACCGGGATCGGGATGCCAAGCTCGACGAGGTCCGCGCAGCTCAGGTCCGGCGGGGCCGGCGGCACGCAGGCTCCGTCGTAGCTCTCGTCGCAGAGCACGACCGGCGGGCGGAACACGTGCGCCTCGCCTGTCTTCCGGAACAGCCGGTCGACGCTGCCCGCCATGAACAGCATCGCGGCGATGACGAACGACCGCGCCGGCCGCGATCAGCAGCGCGTACTCGACGGTGCCCTGCCCCTCCTGGGCTCGCAGGCGCGACGGTAGATCCGGCCCCCGCACGCACTCCAACGTACGCCGGGCGGCGGACGTTCGAGCCTTAGGCCGAGCCGAGCTCGAGCGTTACTGCGGCGCCGCGGCGGGGACCTCGCGTGCAGTCTTGCGCCGGAGCGCTTCGATCCCGAGCGCGGCGAGGACGGCAAGGGCCAGGATCACGAGAGGCCGCTCGACGTAGGAGATCGGGCCCCAGAGGAAGACGAGAAGGAACGCGCGCCGCAGCCACCCCGTAGGTCAGCCACGCGTTCTGGAGGTACGGAGCGAGTGCGCGCCGGGCGTCCGTTCCGCGTCGAGTCGAGCCGAAGAGCCACACGCCGACGAGAGCGACGATGCCGAGAGCGATCCCCGCCCAGCCGGCGTCGGCGAGGAGGCGCGTGAGAATGTCCCACGAGCGCTGCACCGAGGTCTCTTGCGACTCTGCGGTCGAGAGCTCGTCCACGATGTAGCGCCCAGCGACTTCCCGCAGCACCAGCACGACGATGCCGACGACGACGAAGGCGATCGCGATCGCGCGGATCTCCCTGCGACGGTCGGTCGAGAGGAACACGGCGCCGACCCAGCATCGCGAGCGCGAGGACCCAGATCCACGCGGCGACCGTGCGTAGAAGCCGCGTCAGAGACTGGGCCGTCTCGAGCTGCTCGGTCTCGAAGACCGTGATCAGCCCCGCGTCCTCGGGCAGCCGTTCGGAGAGATTGGGCGCGATCGCCAACTGGTCGGTGAGCTCGACGATGAGCGGACGCAGGTCGATCGCAACGACGCCCCCCTCCGTCTCGAGGAAGCGTGCCTCGTCGTCGAGCACGCGGACGACCTGCTCCTGGGCGAGCGAGAGCGCCTGCACCCAGCGCTCCTGGAAGCGCGGCCGTTCGAGGATCCTCAGCGCGAGCCGCTCGGAGACGGGGCGAAGCGCACCGGCAAGCGGTCCGGCGAGCGCCTGCTGCGCAGCGGGCAGTCGTTCCTCGAGCGCGGCCTCCACGTCGACGTTGGCGAAGAGCTGCTCGGTCATGGTCGCTGCAACCTGCTGCCGAATGTCCTCGTCCTCGATCAGCTGCCGCGCCGTCTCCTCGAACTCGTCGTTGTCGAGAGCCTGGCGCTCGACGAAGTTCGCCGCGACCGACACTACGAGCAGGAGCGCTCCGAGCACCGTGAGGGCCCGCGCGCCGATGGTGCGCCAACGTCGACGACTCATGTCCCGACCTCCTCTGCAACGACGACTTCGTGAACGTTCTCCTCGGACGACTCTCTGGCTCTCGGCGACCCGCTCACGGCGTGCCGCCGTCAGCTCCTGCACGACGATCTGGATCGAGCCGGTCAGCGGCACGGCGATGAGCGCGCCGAGCACGCCGAGCAGCGCGCCGAACACTGTCACGCTGATGATCACGAGCGACGCCCAGATGTTGGTCGCCTTGCGCTGAATCGTCGGCGTGAGCAGGTTGTTTTCCACTTGCTGGTAGACCAGGACGACGACGAGCATGATCAGTGCCGCGGTCAGGCCCTCCTCCGCGTAGACGACGGGCACCAGGACGAAGCCGGCGATCGTCGCGCCGAGGTTCGGGATGAGGTCGAGGAATCCCGCGATGACGCCTAGCGCGAGGGCGTAGCTCGAGCCGAGCAGCCAGGCGGTTGTCCCCTGCACCGTCCCCGCGATCACCGCGATCGCCGCAGCGCCGATCGCCCAGCGGGAGATCGTGACGGTGATCCGCTCCCAAACGTCGAGCGTCAGCTCGCGCTGGGAGCCCCCGAGCAGGCTCCCTACCGCGCCCTTGATCTTCGGCATGTCGATGAGCACGAAGAGAGCGACGAACACGAGCGTGAACACGGCGAGCACGAAGCCGAAGACGTCGCCCGCGATGCCGACCAGCGCTGCGAGCCCATCCGGGCTCGAGTCGGCAAGGCTCTGGGCCCCATCCTCGACCTCCCCCGCCGCGGCGCTGTCTCCGAGCGCGCCGAGCTGATCGCGGAGGTCCGCGACGAGCTCGGGCGACTCGTTCAGCAAGTCGCGGATGCTTCCGAGCAGGCTCGCCGTGAGGAGGAGGGCGAGCACGGTGACGATGAGCACCGTTCCGAGGACGAGGATCGTCGCGCCCAGCCCGCGCCCCAGGCCCGTCTTCGCCATGAGCAGCCGCAGCGGGAACTCGAAGACGAACGCGAGGAAGACGCCGGTGAAGACGAGCAGGAGCGCGTCGGCGATCGAGAAGAGCGCCCAGACTCCGAGTACCACGGCCACCACGAGCAGCAGCGCGCGCACCGGGATGATGAACTCGATCGGGCGGCGCCCGCCTCCCTGATCGCTCGCGGGAGCGATCTCGCTCATCCCGCCACGCCCTCCTCCGCTTCCTCGGCGGCCTTGCGCGCGCGACGCGCCTCCTGCTGCTCGGCCATCTTGTCCTTCGCCTCCCCGTAGGAGGCGCGCACGAGCTGCTTTCCGCCGGTCCAGCCGAAGGCCCAGATGAGGAGCGCGATGGCGAAGATCTGGTTCCAGGCGGTCGTGATGAGCTGCTGCCCGAGGGAGTACGCCGTCGCGGTGGTCGGATCGGTGACGTCGCTCAGGCTCGCGGAATTGACGGCCTGGGTGATCCCGACGGCGCCGGGCGTGAAGGACGCGGTGTTCGCGAGCGAGTTCCCGCCCGCGACGCTCATGATCGTGTGGAACGTGACCGGGATCCCGTAGGCCGCGAGGAAGATGCCGATGACGCCGAGCTTCGCGCACCAGCCGAGGAACTGGACGAGGAACACGCGTGTGAAGTAGACGCGCGGGTAGGCCAGGATCGCGGCGCCCTGCTTGGCCTTCTCCCAGAGGCCACGCATCTTCCGCCAGAAGATGCGCACGAGCGAGAAGAGCAGTAGCGCGCCGCCGACGAGGATGATCGCGACCGACAGCGGGTGATCCGAGACGTTGCCGAGCTCGATGTCGAACGAGCCCGGCACCGACAGGAAGAGGTAGAGGTAGACGAACGTGCCCGCGAGCGTGAAGAAGATCTTCTGGACGACGAAGCCGGCGAAGACTCCCGGGAACGTCGAGCCCGGGATGAACGTCATGAAGATGAACAACATCACGAAGCTGCCGATGTTCGCCGGCAGGAAGCCGTTCAGCGCCACGCCGATCGCGTAGGCGGCGAGCACGGGCTTGAAGGGGATCTCGGCGTCCGGATACGCGTAGCGGAGGATCGGGAGCCAGGCGAGCGCGATCAGCGTCGTCTGGGCGGTCTGCACGACGAGCCCGACGACGAGATACCCGAGCGCGATGTCCGTCATCGTGTCCCAGAGCTGGTCGAACCAGCCGACGATGTCCCAGCCGAGGAGGTTCAGCACGGCACCCGCCACCACGACGGCGAGCGCGTAGATGACGATCCGGCCGACGTGTAGGCGGCCGCGCGGAGCCGGCGCTGCCAGGGTCTCGCTCACGTTCCCGCCTTTCCGGTCGGGCATGCGATGGTGTGCAGGTGACGGCGGCCGCGCAGATCGTCTACGTCGGCCACTCGACCGTACTCGTCGAGCTGGACGGAGTGCGCCTGCTCACGGATCCGCTGCTGCGCACGCGGATGCTGCACCTGCGGCGCGTCGGCCCGGTCGATCTCGAGCCGCTCCAGAAGCCCGATGCCGTCCTCATCTCTCACGTGCACTTCGATCATCTCGATTTCCCGTCGCTCATGCGACTCGGGCGAGACACGCGCATCGTCGCCCCGCAGGGAGCCGGCCGCTTCATCGCGCGCAAGGGCTTCACCGAGGTGAGCGAGCTCGGCATCGGGCAGGAGCTCCGGATCGGCGCCCTCGTGGTCCGCGGCATCCCCGCGATCCACGACTCCGCCCGCAGGCCGTTCGGCGTGCGCGCAGTGCCGATGGGCCACATGATCGAGGGCTCGCGGTCCGTGTACTTCGCCGGCGACACGGACGTCTTCGACGGGATGACCGAGCTCGGGCCGGTCGACGTCGCGCTCCTGCCGATCTGGGGCTGGGGGCCGTCGATCGGTGACGGGCACATGAGCCCGAAGGAGGCCGCGGACGCGGCGCGCCTCGTGCAGGCGTCGCTTGCGATCCCGATCCACTGGGGCACGTACTTTCCGTTCCAGAACGCGCTCCGGGGCGTCCCGTCGTTCGTCGAGTGGCCCGCCCAGGACTTCGTCAAGCGCATGGAATCGGTTGCGCCCGAGGCGGAGGTCCGCCTGCTTCGCCCGGGCGAGAAGACGTCGATCTAGAGAGCTCCGGGGCAGGCGTTCGCGGCGCTGGAGCGAACTTCCGGGTGCATGGAGGCCGCACAGCAAAAGGGGCTCCGGAACACGAGCTGGGAGATCTTCGTCCTCGCCCTCTCGGTTCTGTCCCTGTTCAACATCCTGCTGATCCTGCTGCTCCCGGCCGACGACTCCAGGCGCGTCGTCCTCGTCGTCGACGCCTCGCTCTGCCTCGTCTTCATCGCCGACTTCCTGCATCGCCTCTGGACCGCCGAGTCGAGGTCGAGGTACATGACGCGCGAGGGCGGCTTGCTCGACCTGATCGGCAGCCTTCCGCTCCCCGGCTTTCGGCTCGCGCGGGCGCCGCGGGTCTTCCGCTCGGTCCGGCAGATACGTGAGCACGGCGGCCGCCGGCTCTGGCGCGATTTCATCCGGGAGCGCGCGCAAGGTGCGCTCTTCGTCGTGCTGCTGCTCGTCGTGCTCGTGCTCGAGTTCGCGAGCATCGGCGTTCTCGCGGCCGAGCGCGGCGAGACCGACGCCAACATCGCAGACCGCGTCGGACGCGCTCTGGTGGGGCTACGTCACGATCACCACGGTCGGCTACGGCGACCGCTTTCCGGTGACGAACGAGGGCCGCGTCGTCGGCGTCGTCCTGCTCACCATCGGCGTCGGCCTCTTCGGGACGTTCACCGCGTTCATCGCGAATCTGTTCCTCGGTCCCGACCGAGAAGAAGAAGACCGAAGGCGAGGCGACCGGCGTCGAGGGCCTGCGTGCGCTCCTCGCCGAGCACGAGCAGACGGCCGCGCGGCTCCGCGCGAAGCTCACCGACCTCGAAGCCGGCGAAGCTAGTCAGCCTGCACCGCCGTAGTTCGCGCCGCGAGCTCTTCCGACCGGTACGCCTCGTGCCCGAGGTCGGCGAGCCAGCGGCAGAGCTGTCGATGGACGGTTCCAGGTCCGAGGAGCAGCTCGTCGGGAATCGCGAACGCGGAGGGCGCGAGCAGGAACGGGTACTGCTGCGGGCCGCCCATGCCGCCGTGGGAGCCGACGAGCTCCTCGAAGGCCGCGACCTCCTCCATGTCGTGCCAGTACGTCGAGTTCACCATGATGTCCGCGACGTGCGGGAATCCGTCCGTGCGGAGCGCCTTGGCGGCCGCGTTCGGCCCGAACGGCTCGAGCGGGTCGTCGCCCTCGACGCGGCCGCTCTCGAGGTAATGCGTGCCGACCTTGCCGATTGCGACGGCGCCGTGCTCGCGCGAGTGGACGAGCATGAACGCGACGCCCGGGTGGTCGCGTAGCGTCGGCACGACGAGCGGGTAGCGCTCCTCCAGCTCCTCGAGCGTGACGCGGTGCGGGATGCGGGGGAACGAGATCAGGCCGAGGTTGCCGGAGGCGAGCGTGACGACCTCGGGCAGCCCGCCCTCGTCGCGTCGTGGTCCTCGTCGACCGCGGGCAGCGTGTCGTCTTCCGCCGTCGTGCCCTTCGTGAAGGGCTTCGCGATCGCGCCGCGCACGCCGCCCTCCCCCGCAGCCGTGGACATCGTCACCTTCAGGTGCATGACGCCCTCGTCGCCCATCTCGCCGGCGAGCACGGGCGTCTTCGTCGCGCCCGAGACGACCTCCTCGAGTGTCGTGCCGTAGCGCTGGAAGAAGGTCGCGCCCTGGCTCTGCCCGTGGTCCGAGAGCACGACCACGTGGTACGGGCGCGGCGCGTCCTCTGTCGCGCGCACGATCCGGTCGAACGTCTGGTCGAGGTTTCGGAGCACGGCGAGCGCGTCGGGACGCTCGATGCCCGAGTGGTGAGCGACCTCGTCGTAGCCGGAGAACGTCGCGTACACGACAGGACGCCCGGCATAGACGTCGCCGATGACCGCCGACATCGCCAGGTCGCGCTGCACGACGACCATGAACGCGCGCAGGAGCGAGTACACGAAGCCGCGATGCCCGCGCGGCCAGACGTCCATCTTCTCCTGCTCCGCGGCGTACCAGAGCTCCTTCGCGACGTCCGCGATCATGAGCACGAAGGTGCGGACGAACGCGAACGGGTTCGAGAAGTACGCGAGGTAGCCGGCGCCGGTGCGCTCGGTGTGACGCTCCTTCTGGCGCAGCGTCGCAATCGTCAGCGACGAGTGCGGCGCGTCGCCCGAGTACATGTTCGAGCGGCTGGCGCCGTCGGCGTGCAGGAGCCCCTTGCCGGTGGACAGCCGCTTCTCGATCGCCAGGACGTCCTTCGGCGCTGACGATGCGACAGCGCGGCCGAGCTCCTTGTCCCACCAGCGGAACGCCGGGATGTCCTCGTTCGAGCCCAGGAGGAGCCCCGTTTGCGCGGCGCCGGTCTGCGACGACCAGTCCGTCTCCCATTTGACGAGGCGGTGCGAACCATCCTGGATCCAGCGCGCCATGTGGGGCGCGTTCCCGTCACGCAGCGCGCGCTTGAGCACCTCGTGCCCGAGGCCGTCGATCTCGAGGAAGACGACACCGGGGATCTCCGACTCGATCGCGCCCTCCTTCCGCATCTGCCGCTTGACGACGCCGCGGTAGAAGACCGCGTCGTCGTCGACCGACAGCACGGTCGTCACGATGACGGACACGACGGTCAGGAACGCCGCGAGCAGGACGCCCTGCCAGACGTGGTCGACTTGGAAGCCCTCGTCGAGCACCCAGGCGGCGAGCCAGACGAAGGCGCCGTTCAGCACGAGCGCGCCGAGCCCGACCGTCCAGGCGGTGATCGGGAGCGCGAAGCGGATGAGGAACGGCCAGATGAACGCGTTGAGCAAACCCAGCAGCGCAGCCGCCAGGAGTGCCGCACCCCAGCCCCCGAGTGAGACCCCCGGGACGATCGCGGAGCCGACATACAGCCCGACCGCGTTGATCACCAAAGTGACGAGCGCCCGCCTGACGAGGTGACCCCTGCCCGTCGCACGGGACCGCCGCTTGATAGGCGTGGGCTTCCCCTTGCTCACAGGCGTCGCCCCGGCGGCAGCGGCCTCATGCGGGCAAGTGTGAACGAGTGTCGGTCAGGTTTCATCCCTGCCGGGCGCACTTCACCCGGGTGAACGCTGTCGAGGAGCCGTTGGTGTCCGGACGGGCGGCCATGCTCTCCTCCGATGAGGAGGCGTGCCGCCGAGTCGTTCGTGCGCGAACGGGCGATCCGCGCGGTCGCCCGGCGGCGGATCTTCCCCTACCTCGCGGGCGTGACCTTCGTCATCGCCGTCGGCGCCGGAGTCCTCGTCACCCTCGTGGACAGCAAGGACTTCCCGACGCTCGAGGACGGGATCTGGTGGGCGATCGTCACGCTCGGAACCGTCGGCTACGGCGACATCGTCCCGACGACGACGACGGGACGCATCGTCGGAAGCATCGTGATCGTGTTCGGCGTGACGTTCATCTCGTTCCTGACGGCGACCGTGACCTCCGCGTTCGTCTCCGCCGAGCAGTCGCAGGCGCGCGCCGACGGAGATCGAGCGCGAGGAGGCGGCCGAGCAAGAGGTGCGCGCGCTCCTCGGCGAGATATCGGAGCGCCTGACCGCGATCGAAGCGAAGCTCGAGCGCGGCTAGTCGCGCGCTTCGACGAGACGCACGACCGGGGCTGGAGCGGGCGCAGTCTCGCCCGCCTCGCGCTCGACGATGACGAACCCGAGCGCGAAGCCGAGCACGGTCACGAGCGCAACGACCTTGCCGGCGTGCTCGTAGGCCTCGGGGATCATCGTGTCCGCGAGCATCGCGAGGATTGCGCCTGCCGCGAACGCGAGGATGAACCCGATCAGCGTCTGGTTCTGCTCGTCGAGGAGCCCGAACGCGAGCAGCGCGGCGAGCGCGCAGACGGCGCTCACGAGCGCCCACAGCCCGAAGATCTTCCCCGTCCTCCAGCCGGCCTTCGCGAGGCCGCTCGACGCGGACAGCGCCTCGGGAAGGTTCGAGAGGAAGACCGCGATCACGAACGCCGCCCCGATCCCCTGGCCCTCGATCAGCGCCACGCCGATCGCGGCCGACTCGGGGATGCCGTCCAGGACGATCCCGAGCACGATCGCCAGCGGCCCGCCTTGCGCCTGCTCGCCCATCATGCTCTTGCGCTGGTCGCCGCCGTAGCGGTCGAGCAGGAGGTCGCCGACGAAGAACGCCACGCCTCCCGCGGCAAGCCCGAGCCCGAGCACGAACCCGTTCGTGCGCTCGAACGCGTCGGCAGCGAGGTCGACCGAGAGCGCTGCGATCAGGACGCCCGCTCCGAACCCCATGACCAGCCCGACCGTGCGCTGGGAGAGGTCGAAGCGAAGCGCGATCGCCGCCCCGACGAGGAGCGACGAGCTCGCGACGAGCGACCAGAGAGCGGCCTCGAGCACTCCCGCCGCGCTCAGCTCCCGGGCGTGAAGGGGCGCAGGTCGTCGACGCCGGGCCGGACGATCCCGACGTGGGACTCCGGGACCTCGTTCCAGGCGCCCGGGAGATCTCCGAGCGGCTCGGACACGACCACGCGAGTCTCGTCCGACAGGCCCGCGAGCTCCTCGCTCTCCGGGTACAGCGCCTGCAGGGTGTCCATGCGGGTGCTGTAGAAGAGCGAGCGCGAGTCGCCTTCGCTCGAGTAGCGGAACGCCCAGATGCTCTCGCCGTCCGTCGTCGCGACGGTCATCTGGATCGGATGCTCGACGTCGTGGCGGCGACCGACGTCCTCGACGAGGCCGACCATGCGCCCGACCGCGGCGATCGGATCGTCCTCCAGCCCGTACGTGAGCGCGAGGTAGAACATCGTCTCCGAGTCGGTCGTGCCCTCGATCGACGGATAGAGCTCGTCGCCGACGGCGAGCATGAGCTCGCGCCTCACGCGCGGGAACTCGCGGATCAGCCCGTTGTGCATCCACAGCCAGCGCCCGTAGCGGAATGGGTGCGTGTTGGTCTCCTGGATCGCCGTGCCCGTCGAGGCGCGGATGTGAGCGAAGAAGAGCCGGGACGAGATGCCCGCCGCGAGCTCGCGGAGGTTCCGGTCGTTCCAGGCTGGATGGACGCTGCGGTAGACCGTCGGCGCTTCGCCGTCGCCGTACCAGCCCACACCGAAGCCGTCGCCGTTCGTCGTGGTCGCGCCGAGGCGCGAGTGCAGGCTCTGGTCGAGGAGGGAGCGATCTCGCTTGATGAGCAGCTCCTCCATCCTGATCGGCGAGCCCGAGTACGCGAGCCAGCGGCACATCGCTACTCCTTCCTCTCTGTGGCTCCGGCTCCCACCGGTCTCGTGGGGATGCTCTGAGCCAGGAACAGGGCGACGATCGAGAGCACGGCGAGGATCGCGAGCGCCGACCTGAGGCCCGCGAGTCGCGCGTCGCCGTACGCGTCGAGGGCGGCCTCGGTCGTCTCCGCGGGAACGTTTGCGTCGTCGAGGGCGGCGCGGAGGTCGTCGTCCGAGACGAACGGCACGCCTCCAGCCAGCTCGATCGCGGCCTGCTCCTTCGCGCTCGCCGGGATCGCCGGGTTCTGCTGGATGTTCGCGATGAATGCCGACGTCAGCGTGGCGATCAGCAACGAGCCGGCCAGCGCGGTGCCGAGCGAGGCGCCGAGATTCGTCGCCGTGTTCTGGACTCCGCCGACCTCGGAGCTCTCCTCGTCCGACACGGCCGAGACCGTCACGGCGCCGAGCTGCGACGCGAGCGCTCCGATCCCCAGCCCGACGAGCAGCATCGGCACGAAGACGACCTCCGCCCCCGCGTCCGGATCGAGCGCGCCGAGCAGGATCGCGGTGCCGGCCAGGAGCGAGAGCAGGCCGGCGCGGGTGACCAGGCGCGGCGAGATGCGCGGGAGCAGGCGCGGGATCCCGATCGCGGCGGCGAGAAGCGTCACCGAGAGCGGCAGGATCTTGACGCCGGTCTCGATCGCGGACAGGCCGAGGGCGACCGAGAGGTAGAGCGGGACGACGAAGAAGAACCCCGCCTGCACGAGGTACTGGAAGAAGAACATCGTCAGCCCGCCCGTCAGCTGCCGGTTGCGGAACATCGCCGGGCGGACGAGCGGCTCCTGGCCGCGCGACTCGCGATAGGTCTGCCACTGGAAGAAGAGCCAGATCACGAACAGCCCGCCGAGCACGAGCCAGACGGTCGGCGACAGCCCTGCCCACTCCGGCCCGTCTGCCTTCGGCTGGATCCAGCCCCACTCGCCGGAGCGGAGCACGCCGAAGACGAGCAGGCGCGAGCCCGAGCGCGGACAGCACCGCGCCGACGTAGTCGAGTTGCGGGCGCTTCTCGACGGGCGCGTCGGCGATCCGGCGCGCCAGGACGAGGATGGCGAGGACGATCACGACCTCCCCCGCGAAGACCAGGCGCCAGGAGAGGTAGGTCGTGAAGAAGCCTCCGATCAGCGGCCCCACCGCGACCGCCACCGCCCCTGCGGCCGCGACGAGCCCGTACGCGGCAGGACGCCGCTCGGCCGGGAAGTTCCCCGCGACGAGGGCGACGATCGCGGGCAGGATCAGGGCGGCGCCGACGCCCTCCAGGAACGACCAGCCGAACAGCAGCACCGGCAGGTTCTGCGCGATGGCGGTCGTGAACGACCCGCAGCCGTAGATCACGCAGCCGATCGCGAACGCGCGCTTGCGGCCGATGATCGCGCCGATCTTCGCGCCGACGATCATGAGCGACGCCATGACGAGCGTGTAGGCCGTGATCGCCCCCTGGATGCCGGTCACGGTCGTCCCGACGTCCTCCGCGACCGTCGCGATGGAGACGTTCATCACGGAGCTGTCGAGCGTCATGAGGAACTGGCCCGACGCGAGCGTCAGCAGGACCAGCATCGCGCCGGCGGCGCGGACGGGTGTGGCGGCGGCGCTCGTCACAGGAAGGAGCTCAGCTTGTCCCAGAGCCAGCTCTCGAAGCGCTCCCGTGCGTGCCCGAGGGCGGCTACGCCGGGCTTCGAGCGCGCGATGTCGGGCTCGAAGAGCCGCTCCTCGAAGAGCGCCGCCGCGTCGGCGCTGCGCGCGATCATCATGATCTCGTTGTTGCGGTAGAGCGCCCAGGCGTCGAGGTTCACCGTCCCGAAGCTGACGACGTCGTCCGCGACGACGACCTTCGCGTGGACGACGGTGCCGGGGAGCTCCCAGACCTCGACTCCCGCGTCGAGGAAGTCCTGGTAGCGGTGCTTCAGCGCCGCGGTCGCCTGCGCGTTGTTGGAGGTCTCGGACACGACGACGCGAGTCCTGACCCCACGTCGGGCGGCCGCGATGATGCGCTCGATCATGTCCCGGTCGGTGAGGTACGGGTTCATGACGTCCAGCCGCTCGCGCGCGCCGTCGATCTGCTCCCGGATCGCCTGCGAGGCGGCGACGTGCCCGCCCGGGATGACCTGCGCGAGGGCGATCGGGGTCGTGCCGGCCTCCTCCGGCTCGGGGAAGTACCCGCTCAGGTCGTCGGGCAGCGGGCCTCCGTGCCCGCGGAAGCTCGTGAGGAACGCCGCCTGCGCCTGGCGGACGACGTCGCCGGTGACGCGCGCCATGATGTCGTGGAAGCCGCCGTTCTCGAAATGGTCCTCGATGCCCGCCCCGCCGGTCCACGCGACCGCGCCGTCGATCACGTACAGCTTCCGGTGGTCGGCGCGCCCCACCTCGTCCTGCCGCCAGTCGACGCTCTGGTCGTCGGGATAGAGGCCGTCCCGGTCGAGCGGAAACGTGTCGTTGACGACGATCTGCGCCCCCGCGTCGGCGAGCCCCGTGAACATCTCCCGCGCCTGCTCGTACGGCCTCGAGCCGAACCCGTCGACGATCACGCGCACCTCGACGCCTTCTCCCAGCTTGCGGCGGAGGAGCTCGGCCATCCTCACCCCGACCTCGCCCTCCCGCCAGCCGAACATGAGGATGTGGACGCTCGAACGCGCAGCTTCGACGTCGGCGAAGATCCTCGGGAAGAACGCTCTTCCCCTCGACCAGCGGCTCGATCGTCGCCGCCGTCGACCACGCGAAGGGCAGCGCCGCGTCGTGCGGGCGCCCGGAGAAGCGCTCCGTCGCGGCCTGCGCGGTCGAGGGCGTCACGGCGTCGGAAGGAGGCGGCCAGCTCGGGCGCTGCGTGACCCCGAGCACCTGGCGGTACACGACCACGAACACCGCCGCCAGCACGAGGCCGGCGATCGCGAGACCCGTCGCCCGCTTTTCGCGCGGCCCGGGATCCGCACTCGCGGATGCCGGCCTGACGCGGCGCCCGTGCTAGCGTCGCTCGTCGTTGCGGGCTCGCTCACGACCTCACCTCCTCCGCCTCGTCACCTGGATCGCGCTCGGGCTCGTCGTCGTGGGAGTCTTCTCGACGTGGGCGACCGCCGGCTCGGTGACGCTGAACGGCACGGAGGGCCCGAACAACGGCTGGCTCGTCGTCATCCTCGCCGTGCCGGCGCTCTGGTGGTCCAGGATGATGGAACGCGACTCGTGGAGCGGATGGATCGGCGTCGTCGGCGTGCTCGGCGCCTCGCTCGTGATCGTCTGGACCGCGCTCGAGAACTGGGCCGACAACCGGGAGATCCTTGACGCGAGCGTGGGCCACGGCCTCCTGCTGGTGGTTGCGGCCGGCGCGACCCTCGCGCTCGTGGCCGCGTTCCGGGGCGTCGAGCTGCTCCGCTCCCGGACGGGCGCCTGAGAGACGGTCACGACGCCGCCGCCTCCGCCCACGAGGCGGGGACGTCCGCCCCTCCCTCCGCGGCGATCCGTGGGCCGAAGCGGATGAACGCCGGATGCGACGCGAACTTGCCCGCGACGAGGCCCTCGCCGATCCGGAAGGACGTCGCCCGCTCGAGCAGGGGCGCCGGCGCGAACGAGAGCTCGTCCGCGATGTAGGCGAGATCGCCGGCCGAGTTCATCCTCATCAGGACGATGTTGTCGCACTGCGAGACGACGAGCTCGTTGACCCGCTGCGGCCGCTGCGTCGAGACCAGGAGGTAGAGGCCGAACTTGCGGCCCTCGGTGGCGATCCGCGCCGCGTACTTGGTTGCGAGGGCGGTGACTGGATCGGCCGGCTCGCGCGGGCAGACGTTGTGCGCCTCGTCGATCACGATCAGGACGGGCTCGCGCTGCGCGCGTCTCCGCCAGAGCGCCGCGAGGACGCTCTCCGCGGCGACCGCCTTCTCATCCGGCGAGTCGAGCGAGCCGAGGTCGACGACGAGCGCACGCGGGCCGTCGCCTGCGACGAGATCCTGGAGCGCCCCGGTGTCGCCGGCCGACCAGATCGGCCACTGATGGAGGCCGAGGTTGCGGATGCGGCCGCCGAGCGCCTGGACGTGTGGGCTCGACGCGGCCAGCAGGCGCCGCGCGAGTTCGCCGGCATCGGAGACGCCGGTCTCGATCCCGCTCTCGAGCTGGTCGAGCAGCACGCCGTACTCGTCGCGATCGCGAATGGGGTCGAGCCGGAGCACGGCGGCCTGCTCCTCGCCGTCGAGGTCGGTGAAGCGCACGTGCAGCCGGTCGCGTCCGTTCGCGCGGCCTCCGCGGACGGCCAGGTCGGCGGCGGCATCCCGGTAGCGCCCCGACACGTCCGCATCGGCGTCGTCGCGCACCTCGGCGAGGCGTACGAAGTCCGAGTTCGGGTCGAGCACCACGATGCGGAGCGTCGTCTCCAGCAGCAGCCGCTCGAGCGCCGTCCCGAGCGCATACGTCTTTCCCGAGCCCGACTGCCCGCAGAAGAACGTGTGCCGGTCGAAGCCGCCGGCGTCGAGCGAGAAGCGGACTCCGGGCTCGAGCATCAGCGTCCCGACGTCGAGCGCCGCGCGCGCGGGGCGGATCCGCGCGAGCCAGGCGGCGACGGCGGCCTCGCCCGCGGGCTCGAGCGTCACCTCGTGGAACGGCTCGTCGCCGTCGAGCATCTCGCCTCCGCCCCGGACCACGTCGATACGAACGGTCTCGGACTCGTGTCGCACCTCCTCCGACGCGAGCTCGAGCGAATGGACCTGGCCGAGCCGCTCGCCGATCGCAGCGTAGCCTCCGGTCTGGAGCCGGAGGCCCTTGACCGAGCAGCGGAACGTGAAGCGGCGACCGTCGAGAGACGACGCGGTCGACGGCACACCAATCTCGGCCACCGGCCGGATGCGATCACCGCTCACGAGACCGCCTCGGCGCGGGCGCGGCGCTCGCCGGGCACGCGTCGCGGCAGGATGACTGCGGACACGAGCAGACCGTAAGCGATGGACATCGCCGTCACGAACGTGTCGAACGCGGCTGCGATCCCGCTGACCGTCTGATCGGAGAGGAGCTGCAGAGCGCTCGCGAAGCCGGCGCTGCCAGGCACGAGCATGAGCACGCCCGGGACGACGAAAACGAGCGGCGAGCGGTTCAGCCACCGGCCGGCGAGCCCACCGGCCATGCCGACCGCGAGAGCGGCGACGAAGACGGCAGCCTGTTCTCCGACCAGGACCGCGCCCAGCTCCCGCGCCGAGAGCGCGAGGACAGTTGCCGAGCACATGACGATCGCGTCCCGGTACCGCGCCCGGAGCGTGAGGGTGAAGGCGAGTCCCGCGGCCACGGCGGCGGCGACGTGCGTGCCGGAGAACGACGAATCGAGGGCGACCTCCCCCGCCGGCCCGAACCAGCTCTCCGCGATCGAGCGGCCGATGCCGACACCGAAGACCAGGCCGAGGAGCTGGACGAGCGCGCTGGCCGTGTTCGCGACTCCGGACTGGAGGTGCTCGGTGGCGAGCTCCCACATGCCGATCGTCAGTCGCATCCCGGGTAGGAAGGTGACGAGGGCGGCGAGCGTGACGACGTCCTGCGAGGCGGACACGCCGAGCTCGACGAGCGCGGCCGCGCTGAAGCTCGCGGCGACCGCGGCGACGGGCGCCACCATCGGTTCTGCCCGGGCGGTGTGGCGGGCAGGGAGGGCGATCGCGCCGACGACGAGGCCGACGACCGCGCCCGCCATTGCCTCCCGCCAGCCGCCGCCGAGAACGGGCGTCAGCGCGGCGCCGGCGACCGCGTATGCGCCGAGGAGCAGCGGCCACGGTCGCTCGGTCGACATCGTGCCCATCTCGTCGAGCCTGGCGAGCGCCTCCTCGCCGTCCACGGTCCCCTCGAGGACGTCCTGCACGAGCTCGTCCAGGCGGGCGATGGCGTCGAGGTCGACGCTGCTCGGCTTCACGCGCAGCGAGACGCTCCGCTGAAGCGGCCCGGCGCCGAACGAGATGTCGACGAGCGTCGGCGTCGCCGAGATCTGCGTCTCGTCGAGGCCGAGGGTTTCCGCCAGAGCGATGACGCGCTCCTCGAGGTCGGCGGTCGGATAGCCCGCCTCGTGACCGCTGCGCGCGAACCGAAGCACGAGCTCGACGGCCCGATCGCCCGTGCTCGACACGCTAGAGGGACTGCGAAGCCGGGATCTCTGCCGGGCCTTCGGGCTCGCCGCGGACCCGCTTCCACACGAGATCGAGGACGACGGCGAGGCCGGCGATGGCGACGATCGCGATGAACGTCTCGGGCGCGTTCCGCAGCGTGTCCACGGCGAAGAAGACGAGCACGATCGCCGTCACCGCCAGCGCGAGGAGGACGATCGCGACGTTGGCGCCGATCTCGGACCGCAGCCGGTACGCCGAGATCCCGACGAGGAGGAAGATCATCGAGCGAGCAGGCGCTGCCGACGGACGCGATCGCCGAGAGGTCGACGAGGTTCGAGACGACGAGCACGATCGCCGCGGTGATCAGCATCCCGGCGCGCGGCCCGAGCGGCGAGCCGCGCCCGAAGAAGGGCGGGAACTGGCCGGCCCCGGCGAGCATCGTGGTGAGGCCGCCCGAGGCGTAGAGCGTGGCGAGGACGGAGGACGCGGTCGCGAGCATGGCGGCGATCGCCATGATCGTGAACCCGGCGTCGCCGAGCGCCGGCCGCGCGGCCTCCGCAATGGCCGTCTCCCCGTAGTCGATCACCTCGGCGACGGTCAGCGTCCCGAAGACGCCGAGCGAGATCAGCACGTACAGCACGGTCGTGACGCCGAGCGCGCTGTACATCGCCTTCGGGAGCTCGCGAGTCGGGTCGCGCAGGTCGCCGGCCGCGAAGGTGATCACGCTGAAGCCGAGGTACGCGAAGAACGTGAGCGCGACGCTCGCGATGATCGCGGAGAAGGACGGGTATCCGCTGAACGCGAGCAGGTCGAGGTCGATGTCGGCGAGCGTGACCGCGATGAACACCGCGAAGACGCCGAGGAGCAGGATGACGATCACCGACTGGGCGCGATCCACGACCTTGGTGCCGACGAAGTTGACGAAGACCATCGCGAGCACGACCGCGGTCGTGAAGACGTTGTCCCAGATCGCCGAGGCGTCGTCCCCGATGAACAGCGACGTCGCGTAGCTCCCGAACGAGACGGCGACCATCGAGCAGACGATCACGATTGCGGCGAAGTAGCCGAGCCAGGACGCGATGCCGACGAGCCGCCCGTTCCCGAATCCCTCCATGAGGTACGCGATCAGCCCTCCGGAGGACGGGTATTTGACACCCAGCTTGACGACCGTGTAGCCGAGCAGCGTCGCCACGATCCCGGCGAGCAGGAACGAGAGCCAGACGGCGGATCCCGCGACCGCTCCTGCCTCGCCGAGCAGCGCGAAGATCCCGGCGCCCACCATGGCGCCGATGCCCAGGAAGGCGGCGCCGCGGACGCTCAAGCTACGGAGAGGGCGCCGCTGGCACCGGCGCGTCCGGTGTATGGCCGCCGAAGAAGAGCCAGACGATGAGGACGCCGACGAGCGCGGTTACGACCCAGCAGATCTGCAGCGGCAGCTGGAAGGAGTGGTCGACTACGCGCTTTCCGAGCGAGGTTGTACCCGTCGTGTCCGCCTCCGCAGCGGCGATCTGCGTCCCGTTCGCGGGGAGGAGGAGCACGCCGACGACCGCTGTCCAGAACGCGATCATGTAGCCGGCGCCGATCCCCAGGGCGAGCCCGAGCGGGACCATCGTGCGCGTCGCCGCCGACTGGCTCGTGGTCAGTCCCGCGACGAGGAAGATCGCGATGGCGATCATGAACGGCCAGTTCTCGGCCGCGTCGCCGAGGAGCTGGACGATCGCGTCCTCGTTGTTGGCGATGAACGTGTCGGCCATCCAGGCGATCCCGAAGAGGGCGATCATCGCGACCATGCCCGACTTGAAGATCGACGTGCCCGGGATGTCGCCGGCCCTGACGTGGCAGAAGAGCAGGATCAGCGCGGCGGCGGTCAGCATGAACATCTGGATCAGCGGCGTCACGGAGATCGGCTCGACGCCGCCGCCCTCGGCGGCCACCGTCGGCCGGATGCTCTCGACGAAGCCGAAGACGCAGATCGCCGCGACGCCCGCGAGGAAGATGGCGACGCTGAGCTTCGCGTAGGGCTGCAGCACGATGTCCGCCGCGGGGGGCGGTGGCGTCACCTCGCCGGCCGCGAGGCGGCGCTGGTACTCCTCGTCGTCCTCGAGGTCCTTCCCGTGGCGGCTCATCACGACCGACATCGCGAAGATGCCGACGATGCTCGCCGGGATGGTGATGAGGAGGACGTCGATCAGGTCGTAGTTGTAGACCTCGACCAGCGGCAACATCGTCGCCATCGCGGCCGCGACCGGGCTCGAGCGTGATTCCCGAGCGCGTTCGCCACGGTCGACCCGGCGAGCACGCGCTCCGGACGGATCTTGTTCGCATACGCGACCTCGTTGATGACGGGGATGATCGAGAAGAAGGTGTTGCTCGTCCCCGTCAGGATCGTCAGGAGGTACGAGACGTAGGGCGCGACGAAGTTGAGCGCTTTGGGTCTCGCCCGGAGCGCCTGGCTCGCGATCTTGACCATGTAGTCCACGCCGCCCGCGGCCTGCATCGCCGCCGCCGCGGAGATGACCGCGATGATGATGAGGATCGCGCTGATCGGCGGCTCTCCGGGGTCGAGCCCGAAGAGGAAGACGAGGACGAGGGTGCCGACGCCGCCCCAGAGGCCGAGCCCGATGCCGCCCGAGCGCACGCCGAGGGCGATGAACCCGATGACGACGAGGCCCTGCACTGCAACGAGGACCCAGTCCATGGTGCTCATTGCTCGCCCGCCTCCTCACGTAGCTCGTCGCAGGTGCTCGCGGAAGCCAGCGCGTTCGCAAGCTCGGGGTCGTCGAGCGCGACGTCGGCGATCGTCTGCACGCCGCTCGCCATCACGGACCCGATCGCTCCGAGTGCCTCCGTCAGCTGACCGACCGCCTCCTCGAGGGTCTCGGCCTCCTCGTCGAGCGACTCCTCCGCCTCCTCGAGGTCGTTCAGCGAGTCGTCCGCCCAGCTCGCCACCTGCTCCGCCGATTCCTCTCCCTGCTCCGTGTCCGGGATACCGGCGTTGTCGATCCCCTCGACCATCGTCTCCGTCGCCTGCACGGCGCGCTCGAGACCGGATCGCACGAGCCCGGTCCTGCCCTGTGGCGTCTCCGACTGCGGCTCCTCGCCGCTCGGCGCCGCCGAGGACGGCGTGCGGATGTCCTCGACGACCGACTCGAGCTCGCCGCGCCACACGCCGACGGAGGCGCACACACTCTGCGCCCACTCCCCTGCCGGGACCGTCTCGTCGGACTTGTCGCGGTTCCCGATCGCAGCCGCGGCGACGATGACGAGCAGGATGCCCACGGCGACCACGAGCCAGGTGAACGGGGCGCGCATCCCTTACTTTCCAGCCGACATCTCGTCGAGGAAGGCAACGAGGAGCGTCCAGAACCGCTGCACGGTCGGGATACTGACACGCTCGTCGGGCGAATGCGGGAACTCGATCTGCGGCCCGAACGAGAGCATGTCGAGGCCCGGCACCTTGGTCCCGATGACCGCCGTCTCCAGACCGGCGTGCACCGCTGTCACGATCGCGGGCTCGCCGAACTCCCGCGTGTAGACGCGCTGCGCAGCGGCGAGGGCAGGCGAGTCGAGGTTCGGACGCCAGCCTCCGTAGTTCCGCTTCACCTCCAGCGTGCCTCCTGCCAGGCGCGCCGCGGCATCGAGTGCTGCGATCACCTCGGGAAGCGCCGCGTCGTTCGACGAGCGCGACAGGCTGTGCAGCGTCAGCCGGTCGCCGTCAGTGATCGCCTCGCCGAGCGAGGTCGAGGTCTCGATCAGGTCGTCGAAGTCGGGGCTCAGCGCGAGCGGACCGGTCGGCACGAGGGCGACGGCATCGAGGAGCGTCGCCGTCACGGCCTCGGTCCAGGGATCGGCGGCGGCCTCGCCCGGGCCCACCGACACCGTTACGCCCGGATCGGTCTTCGCGAACGCATCGCGGATCGTCGCTCCCGCACTCTCGACGGCGGTGCGGAAGTCCTGCTCGCGCTCGCCCGCGACGGAGACGACGGCGCTCGCATCGCGCGGAATGGCGTTGCGGCTCTTACCGCCCGAGAACGAGACGAGCCGGAACGGCACGGTCTCCAGGGCCTCGCGGAGAGCCCGCCCGAGGACCTTCACCGCATTGGAGCGGCCGAGGGCGATGCCCATCCCGGAATGACCTCCCTGCCCGCCGCTCACGGTGACGGCGAGCGTCACGGTGCCCTCGGCGGCCGCCGCCCGCTCTCCGTCGACGTGGATCCACGTGTCCGTGCTGCCCGCGCACCCGACGGTGAGCTTCCCGTCCTCCTCGCTGTCCAGGTTGACGAGGATCGAGCCGGTCACGAGCGCCGGGTCGAGCGCGTTCGCGCCCTCGAGACCGACCTCCTCGGCCACCGTCATGAGGAGCTCGAGCGGCCCGTGCGGAAGCGACTCGTCCTCGACGAGCGCCATCATCGCCGCGATCGCGACACCGTCGTCGGCGCCCAGCGTCGTCCCGTCGGCGGTCAGCCAGTCCCCGTCGCGGAGCAGCTCGATGCGTCCCTCCGCCGGGTCGTTCGGGCTCGAGGGGTCGCGCTCGCAGACGATGTCCAGGTGCCCCTGAAGCGTTACGGTCGGAGCCGTCTCCCGCCCGGGGGTCGCCGGAACGCGTACGACGAGGTTCCGCCCGGCGTCCTGCAGAACGCTCGAAGCCGTGCTGGTCGGCCCAGGCGCGGACGTGCTCGATCGCCGGCTCCTCCTGCGCGCGAGGGGCGCGGGATCCTCGTCAACGTCTCGAAGTGCCCCCAGAAGGCGCGGGGCTCGAGCCCTGCCAGCACGGATGTCTCGGTGGCCATGTCGTCGCCGTCGGAACGCGGTGGCTAGATCCCGAGGATCTGCTTCTTCTTCGCCTCGAACTCCTCCTCCGTGATGATCCCCTGCGCCTTGAGCTCGGCGAGCTTCTGGAGCTCGGCATACGGGTCGTCCGCCGCCGGCGCGGCCGGAGGCCGGAGCTGCAGCCGCCTCGGCCGCCACCTGCTGGTCGTACGCGGCCTGATCCTGCGCCGCGTACTTCTGCTCCTGACGGTGGCGGACTGCTCCTGCCGTCCCGGCGACGACCGCGGTCGTCGCCGCGGCCCGAACGAGCCCGGTCCTCTTCGTACCGAACATGTCGCTCTCCTCTCTAGACCTTGCGCCTGCTCGAGCGCCCACTCGCGGGCGGCCTGGACGACATCGTGCGGAAGCCGCTCGAAGGCGACGAGCTCGCCGCCCGCGTCGCGCATCGCCTGGGCGACCTTGCGGGCCCAGACGTTCTCCCACACGAGCAGCGCCGCCGATGAGTTCGGCTCGAGCCCGGCGGCGATGTCCATCAGGTCGTCGTCGTTCGAGGAGGCCGCCCACCTCGATCCCGGCCTTGTCCAGACCTGCCTGGACGTCCGGGTCGAGCTCCGTGAGCTCGAACGCGACCGCGTCGCCGTCGGCGTTCTTGCCGACGAACGCGATGTCGATGATGCGGATCGTGCCCGCCTCGACGAGCTCCGCGAGGGCAGGCGCGATCTCGCCCTGGAATCGGTTGCCGGGGAACGACGATGACCGCGTAGTCGACCGGTCCGATCTCTTCCATGGTCTCCTCCTCTCTCCGCGGTTAGGCGGCTGCGAGCGCCTTGGCCTTCAAGGCCTCGTACTCGGACTGGGTGATCGCGCCGGAGTCGAGGAGCTGCTTCGCCTTCTCGATCTCGCCGGCGGAGCCGCTGGAGCTCGCGACCGATTTGACGTAGTCGTTGAATTGGCCCTGCTGCTTGTCGATGTCCGCCTGTTTCCGCTCCATCATGCCGTCGTTCTGCGTCAGCAGATAGATAAAGACGCCGAGGAACGGCAGGGCGATGACGAAGATCGACCAGAGCACCTTCGAGCCCCCGCCGATGTCGCGCCGGCGGAAGAGGTCGGCGAAGACGGTGATCAGGATCCAGAACCAGATCACCCACGCGAAGAAGATGATCAAGGTCCACACGATCTCGAGGAACGGGTAGTCCGCTGCGAGCACCTGCGCCCTCCTTGGTCAGTTGGTCGGTGACAACGCTAGACCGTTTCCGCGCTCAATTGAAGTCCTCCGGCGAGCGGTTCACCCGGGTGACTCGGTGGCCGCCTCCGTGTCGATGCCGAGCTCTGCCGCGCGGGCGAGCGCCTCGTCCCGGGTGCTCACGCCCAGCTTGCGATAGATCGTGCGCCGGTGGGTCTTCACGGTGTTGAGCGAGAGGAAGAGGTCCTTGGCGACCTCGCGCAGCGAGTGGCCTTCCGCGAGCCGGCTGAGGACGCGTAGCTCGCTCTCCGAGAGCTCCTCGCCGAGGAACCCCTCACGCCTGCGGCGCCCGTGGAGCAGCTCCTCTTTCTCGGCGAGGACCGCGGCGAGCGTCCCCGTATCGGGCAGCGCCTCCAACTCGGCGCGCGCCGCCTCGAGGGTCTCGTTCGCCTCCGTCAGGTGACCGAGGCGATGGTAGGCGTCGGTAAGGCGAAGGAGCGCGTGCGCGTGCCAGTAGCTCGGGCTCAGAGGAGCCGAGAGCTCAGCTGCGCGCTCGAGATGCTCGACGGCGCCGTGACCGTCCGTCGAGAGCATGCGCGCACCGCCGACGGCCAGGTGCGGGTTCGCCGCCGCGGGGGTATCGCCGACGTGGCGCTCCTCGAGCAGCGCGAGCGCGTCGAGGGCGAGCCGCTCGGCCGGGCGCTGCCGCCCGAGGTCGAGCTCCAGGAACGCGAGGTATGAAAGAACCAGCGCGGCTCCAGGCGCCTGACCGGGCGCGTCCGGGAGGCGACGCGCCTCCTCGAGCGCTTCCCGCGCCCCATCTGAGTCGCCGAGGAGGTAGCGCGTCTGGCCGAGCGCGGCGAGCGCCTGCCGCCTCCAGGGGCTGCCGACAGGCTCGAGCTCGACAGCCCGTTCGGCTGCTGCCCTCCCCACCTCGAGGCCCTTCGTGAGGTGGAGCCCGCGCAGGAGCGCGATGCCCGACTCGAGCGATTGGAGCCCGTTCGCGAGCGGGCCGTCGTTCGAGCCGTCGGCCGCGACCCTGATCCATCGCTCGAGGGCGTCGGCGTTGTGCCCAGTGAGGCCGAGAGCCGTCGCCCGCATGATCGCGAGCTGTGGATCGGCCATGGCCTCGGGCCAGGACAGCGCGTCGAGCCACCGTGTGAACGTCGCGATCTGCCCCGAGGACCAGTAGTCGCGCGCGTGCAGCGTCACGAGGTCGCTCGCGCGCTCGACGTCGCGACTCGCGATCGCATGCGTCACCGCCGGCCCGACGTGGCCGTCCTCCTCGAACCAGATGGACGCGCGTGCGTGCAGCCTCGGCACGGCCTCCGGGTCGACGAGGATGAGCTCGCGCTGGAGCATGCGCGCGAAGAGGTGGTGGTACCGGTAGATCCGCCGAGACTCGTGCACCGGCACGAGGAAGAGGTTCGCGTGCTCGATCTCCGAGAGCATCGAGGCGGATCCCGAGGTCTCGAGCACCCAGTCGCAGAGCTCGGCCGAGAGGGTGTCGAGGATCGACGTGCGGAGCATGAACTCGCGCATCTCGGACGGCACGGCATCGAAGACGTCTCGCGCGAGGTAGTCGAGGACGTGGCGCGAGTCGCCCGAGAACGCCTCCACGAAGGCGCGTGTGTCCGGCTGCTCGCGCAGCGCGATCGTCGCCAGATGGAGACCGGCCGCCCATCCCTCGGTTCGGCTGGTGAGACGCTCGACGTCCTCGCTCACGAGCTCGACCCCTCCGCTGCGGAGCAGCTGGCCCGACTCGTCGGGCGAGAGGCGCAGCTGCTCGACACGCACCTCGGCGAGATCGCCGTGGGCGCGCAGGCGGGCGAGCGGCAGACCGGGGTCGGAGCGGCTCGAGATGACGATCTGGATCGACTCCGGCGCGTGCTCGACGAACGCCTTCATCGTGTCGTCGCACAGCGGGTTCCGGATCGCGTGCCAGTCCTCGAGCACGACGACGAGCGGCGGCGTGTCCGCGAGCTCCTTGACCAGGAGCGGGATCGCGACCGGGACGATCGCGAGCGGCCCGGCGGTGAGCACTTCTCCCGAACGGGTGCCGGCCGGAGCGTGCACCTGGTGGAGCGCCAGCAGGAGCTGGTTCCAGAGCTTGACCGGATCGGCGTCGTCATGGTCGAGCGAGAGCCAGGCGAAGGGTGTCCGATCGGCATCCTCGGCCTCCCACTGGCCGAGCAGCGTCGTCTTCCCGTACCCGGCCGGGGCGCAGACGAGCGTCAGCCTCCGCCCTCGTCCCTCACGCAAGCGGTCGAGCAGGTGCTGCCGCAGCACGAGACCAGGTCGCATGCGCGGTGGTTGCAGCTTCGTCTCGAGGATCAACGGCTGCGTCGGACGACCTCTTTCCTCCGCTGGAAGGACGGCTCGAGGGTCAGTCAGACAGGCCCCCCGTGCCGAAAGCGTATCGGCGCGTTGGCAATTGGGAAAGCGTGACGCGGCTTTGCGACCTACGTCGCGCTCACGAGCATGCGTTCGCGGCCGTCTCTGCGCTGGATGCAGCCTCCTCGTAAGCCTCGGCCGCGTCGTCGTTCTCGGCCAGCGCCTGCGTGGCTGCAAGCGAGGCGTCCGCGCACAGCTCGGCTTGCGCCGCTTCCGCTCGCGCTTGTTCTGCCTCGGCTCGGGCCAGGTCGCGCTCGGCGCGCGCCTGCTCGACCTCGCTCTGCGCCTGGTCCACCGCCGCTTGGGCCTCCGCCACGCTCTGCTCGGCCTCGGCGGCGGCTTGCTCCGCCGCGGCCACGTCCTCGTCGCTGACGACCACGACGCCGGCGACGTCGGAGAGCGCCGACTCGATGCGCACACGGGCATCGGCGATGCGACTCTCGGCCTCGGCGGAAGCGGACTCGGCCGCAGCGGTCTGGGCTTCGAGTTGCTCCTCGGTGTCGTTCAAGTCGTCGTTGAGCAAGAGCGCCCAGACGCCCAGTCCTACTGCGGCGGCGATTGCCAGGCCGGCGAGGATCATCCATGCCACCGGGCGCTTACGCGTCGCGCCTTCGGGCTGCGGCGGCAGGTCCGGCGTGCTGGCCGCAGGCTCTTCGGGCGGTGTGAAGTCGGTCGTCATGTTCGTCTCCCGGGTCTAGTCGTTTTCTCCCTCTGCACTACAGCTCTCCCACTACGCAGGAACTGCTGCTCGCGGTGCCTCCGGCTTCCGTCTGAACACTGCCCTGCGCGAGGATGACCAAGCCCACCCCAGTCAGGAACAACGCGATTCCGACGACCATGCTGAAGATCGAGAGCATCTCCGACATGAAGCCCATGTCGAGCGCGGTCGCGAGAGCGGTTTCCGTGATCCAGGTGTTGCGGGCGCTGTTCGAGATCGGCTCGCCGTTCTCGTCCTTCGCCGCCGCGGCTTCGTCGTTCGTCCCCGCTGGATCGCTCGGATCCTCGGCCGACTGGTAGCGGCCCATCTCCGCATACGTGAGCCCGCCGGTGCCCGACAGCGTGTGCTCGCGCATGATCTCCGCCTGCGCGAGCGCCTTTCTCCCCGTGTCGACCGGCTCGCCCGCCCACTGCTCGGCGTGTTCTGCGACCGCCGGGTCTTCGATCGGCCCGAAGACGATCTTCTCGCGCTCGATGTGGTCGCGCGTGAACGCGAACCCCCAGATCCCGAGCGCGAAGACGGCGATCCCGAACAGGATCAACAAAGCCTCCTGAGAGGTACCCGCCGATCCGTAGAAACCCTGGATCTTCCATCGTCTTCCTCCTTCCGGAGAGTCCATGACGGCGACTGCAGCAGGTCGTGCCGTCGGGGGAGGCAGAGCCACCATGATGAACGACTCCTTCGAGGCCGACAGAGCCCGCCCGGTCGGCCGCGCAAGTTCACCCAGGATGAAACGAGGTGCGGGCGCTCAACTCGCGCCGCGACGGAGTCATGCTGGCTTTCGTGAGCCCGCCCACCGGCGCCGAGGGCACCACCACCGCGTACGAGATCCTGGTGCGGGGGGAGATCGACGAGGAGTTTGCAGCGATGCTGGGCGCGCGGCGATTCGAGCCCTGCCGCGGCAAGACCGCGATCGTCGTCGACGTGATCGACCAGGCCCACCTGCACGGAATCCTCGAGAGCCTGCGGGACCGGGCGATCGACATCGAGCGAGTGAATCCCGTCTGAGCGAGAGGAGCGCACGTTGAAAGAGCGCGCAGCGCGCGAGCACCTCCCCATCCCCGACCGTCCGTACGTCGGCCTCACGACGTATGACGCGAAGGATCCGGCGACGTCGTTCCCGCCGATCGAGCCGCTGCGGCCGCCGGTCGATTCACCGAACGTCCTGGTGATCCTCCTCGACGACGTCGGCTTCGCCGCGTCGAGCGCCTTCGGCGGGCCGATTTCGACGCCCACCGCTGAGCGGCTCGCGGCGAACGGCCTCAAGTACAACCGCTTCCATACGACGGCGCTCTGCTCGCCGACGCGCCAGGCTCTGCTCACGGGACGCAATCACCACGCGGTCGGGATGGGCGGCATCACCGAGATCGCGACCTCGGCGCCGGGCTACAACTCGATCCGCCCGAACACCTGCGCCCCGCTCGCCGAGACACTCAAGCTGAACGGCTACTCGACCGCGCAGTTCGGCAAGTGCCACGAGGTTCCCGTCTGGGAGACGAGCCCGATGGGGCCGTTCCAGCGCATGGCCGACCGGCTCGGGCTTCGAGCACTTCTACGGCTTCATCGGCGGCGAGACGAACCAGTACGCGCCTGCGATCTACCGCGACACGGTCCCTGTCGAGCAGGAGAAGACGGCCGAGGAGGGCTACCACTTCACCGAGGACATGACCGACCAGGCGATCGACTGGATCAACCAGCAGAAGGCTCTGATGCCGGACAAGCCCTTCTTCGTCTACTTCGCGCCCGGCGCCACGCACGCGCCGCATCACGTGCGCCCGGAGTGGTCGGACAAGTACAAGGGCAAGTTCGACGAGGGGTGGGACGCGCTGCGCGAGCGGACGTTCGCGCGCCAGAAGGAGCTCGGCGTGATCCCGGCCGACGCAGAGCTCACGGAGCGGCCCGAGGAGATCCCCGCGTGGGACGACATGCCCGACGACCTGAAGCCGGTGCTCGCGCGCCAGATGGAGGTCTATGCCGGCTTCCTCGAGCACACCGACCACCACGTGGGCCGGCTCATCGACTCGCTGAGCGAGCTCGAGATCCTCGAGAACACGCTCGTCTACTACATCATCGGGGACAACGGAGCGTCCGCCGAAGGGACGCTGAACGGCTGCTTCAACGAGATCGCCGTCCTCAACGGCGCCTTCGGGCTCGAGACGGTCGAGTTCATGGTCTCCCGGATCGACGACTTCGGGACGCCTGACGCCTACAACCACTACGCGGTCGGCTGGGCACACGCCATGGACACGCCGTACCAGTGGACGAAGCAGATCGCGTCGCACTGGGGCGGCACGCGGAACGGGACGATCGTGCATTGGCCCACCGGCATCAATTCGCGGGGCGAGATCCGCTCGCAGTTCCACCACGTGATCGACATCGCGGCGACGGTGCTCGAGGCCGCGGGACTCCCTGAGCCACTGAGCGTCAACGGCGTCCAACAGGCGCCGCTTCATGGAGTCTCGATGGCGTACTCGTTCGACGACGCGGCCGCCGAGGACCGTCGCACCACTCAGTACTTCGAGATGTTCTGCAACCGCGGGATCTACCACCAGGGCTGGACCGCGGTGACGCGGCACAGCATCCCTTGGGCGGCGACCGAGGTGCCCGCGTTCGACGACGACGTGTGGGAGCTCTACGGCCCTGATGACTGGACGCAAGCCCATGACCTCGCGGACGAGCAGCCCGAGAAGCTCGCCGAGCTGCAGCGCGCGTTCCTCATCGAGGCCGGGAAGTACAACGTCCTCCCGCTCGACGATCGCCGCTTCGAGCGCTTCAACCCCGACCTCGCCGGGCGGCCGCAGCTCGTACGCGGGACTTCTCAGCTCCTCTTCGGCCGCATGGGGCGGCTCTCCGAGAGCTCGGTCGTCGCGAACAAGAACAAGTCGCACTCGATCACCGCGCAGATCGACGTCCCCGAAGGAGGCGCCAACGGAGTGATCATCGCCCAGGGCGGGGCGTTCGGCGGCTTCGCGCTCTACGCGACGGGCGGCAGGCCTGCCTACTGTTACAACCTCTTCGGCCTCCAACGGTTCAAGGTCTACGGCGAGGATCCCATCCCCGCCGGGGAGCACCAGGTCCGCATGGAATTCACCTACGACGGCGGCGGGCTCGGGAAGGGCGGCGACGTCAAGCTCTACGTCGACGGCGAGCAGGTCGGCGAGGGGCGGGTCGACGGCACCGTCCCGATGGTCTTCTCAGCCGACGAAACGACGGACGTCGGAAGCGATACGGCGACGCCCGTGAGCGACGACTACGGACCCAAGGACAGCGAGTTCACGGGGAACGTGGTCTGGGTGCAGATCGACATCGACGCCGCCGCCGAGGACACGGATCACCTGATCAGCCCGGAGGAGCGACTGCGCGTCGCGATGGCCCGCCAGTGACCTTCGTCGTCCGACCGACCTAGGAGGCTTTCCACATGTGTTGCATAGTCCTGCTCGCCTCGGGCCTCGGCCCGCGCATCGTCCTCGTCGGCTGGTGGATCTTCGGCGACAAGGTCGACCTCGTCTGGAGCACATGGATCTGGCCGCTGCTCGGGCCTGCTCTTGCTGCCCTGGACGACGCTCTTCTACGTGATCGTCTGGTCTGCGGTAGGCGGCGTCAGCGGCGCCGAGTGGCTGTTCGTCGCGCTCGGGGTCGCGCTGGACATCGGGACGTACAGCGCGCGGAGCGCCAAGTCCCGCTACGGCTGAAATCGATCAGGAGGGAAGGAAATGTCTCAGTACGATGACACGCCGCCCGTCTCGGGCTGGGCGGTCGGCGGCCTGGTGTTCGCGGGAGCGATTCTGGTCCTTCTCGGCATCTTCGAGGCGCTCTCGGGCCTGAACGCGATCTTCGAGGACCAGTTCTACGTCGCGACGGAGAACTACCTCTTCGACCTCGACGTCACCGTCTGGGGATGGATCCACCTCATCCTCGGCGTAGCCGTCGCGTTCACCGGCGCGTCGCTCCTCGCACGCAAGGCCTGGGCCGGGGCGGTCGCGATCGGGCTCGCGATGCTGAGCGCGCTCGCGAACTTCTTCGTCATCCCGTACTACCCGTGGTGGTCGCTGCTCATGATCGGCCTCGCCGTCTGGGTGGTCTGGTCGCTGACCAGGCCCGGCGCGGTAAAGCTTCGGGACTCCTAGCGCTCTGGAGCCGTCAGGCGCCGGCCGGGACCTCCTCAGCGGGAGGCTCGGCCGGTCGCCGATCCTCGGGATTCGGGAGCGCGACCGCGACGATCCAGCCCACTGCCGCCGCGAGCACGCCGATCGGCGCTACGTCTGCGGCCGAGGAGCCGACGAGAAGCGTCGCGAGCAGCACGGCCGTGAACGGGACACGCAGAGCCGCAGCGGTTGCCGCGGCGATCCCGGCCGCCAAGGCCGGCGTCGTCTCGAGGCCCGGTAACACCTCAGCGCTCGCGACGCCGATCGCGGCGCCGAGGACGATCGCCGGGAACACCGGCCCGCCGCGGAACCCGGCCCCGAGCGAGAGCGCATAGGCAAGGCCCTTCGCAAGGACGAGCAGCGCGAGCACCCATGCCGAGCCCTCGGCGACCACGAGCGGAAGCTCCTGCTGGCCCGAGAAGAGCACGAGCTCGGCCGGTCGGTCGGTCACGGCGCGGAAGCCGACGGCCAGCAAGCCGACGAGGATCCCGGCGACGACAAGAGACAAGTCCGGCCTTGGCGCCGCGCGCTTTCCCACCTCGTGCGCCAGGTGACGGGCACCGACGACGACGATCGCGACGACCACCGCGAGCGCAAGGCACCAGAGGAGATCGGCGATCCGAACCGTGTCGTAGGCAGGAAGCGGCCCTACCGAGAGCGACGCATGATGCAGGCCGCTCCAGTCGCCGATGCCGGTGAACACGAGCGCCCCCGTTCCCGCCGCCACGAACCCGGGGAGAAGCGCGCGGCCCATCGCCTGCGCCGGGATGGCTCCGCTCGCGGCGGAGATCTCGAAGATGAGAAGCGCAGCCACGAGCGGCCCGCCGAAGAGCACCGCGATGGCCGCGAACGCTCCCGCCAGGACGAGCAGCTGCGACTCGGTCTCCCCCACCTTGACGAGCCGCGCGGCGACGACGCCGAGCCCGAGGCCGAGGGCGATGAGCGGCGCCTCCGGCCCGAGCACGAGCCCGAGCCCGAGCGAGGCCAGACCGGCGAGCAGGATGCTCGGGAGGTGGTGGGGCTGGACCGCGTCCATCCCGAGCCCCTCGAGCGGCGAGTGCCCGCCGTGGCCCGGGAGACGCAGCGTCAGCGCCACGAGCACGCCGGCGAGGGCCGGCACCAGCACGACGTACCACGCGGCGGGCTCGCTCCATCCGAACCAGTCGGGCACGACCTCCCACACGAAGTGGATGACGTCGTGGAGCGCCGTCTGGAAGAGCACGGCCGCCAGAGCGACCGGAATGCCGAACAGAGCCGCGTAGACGAGCGTGCGCAGGTACGTCCAGGCGCGCTCGTCCACGGGAGGACCCTACTGCTGTCCCACCACTATCACCCGGGGTGAAGTGTCTCCGAGGGGGTGTTCGCGCGTCACGCTCCCTGAGAGGATCGAGGCGATGAACATCGCGCTCGGCGCGCTCGTCACTGTCGTTGTGACCGCAGTCGCGGTCGGCGCGATGCTCCTGGTCCGGAGACGGGCGCCCGAGGGGAGCTACTTCTCGGACGGCGATCGCGCTTCCGGCGTGTTCGGGGTCCTGGCCACAGGGTTCTCCGTCCTCCTCGGCTTCATCGTCTTCCTCGCGTTCTCGAGCTACGACCGCTCCCGCACCGGCGCCGAGACGGAGGCGCTCCTCGTCCTCCAGCAGGTCGAGAACGCGCAGTTCTTCTCCGAGGAGACCGCTGCCGAGCTCTCCGGCGAGCTCGTCTGCTACGGCCGCTTGGTCGTCAACGACGAGTGGGAGCAGATGGAGGAGGGCACGATCGGCGACGGCATCAATCCCTGGGGCATCGAGCTCTTCCGGACGATCCAGGCCGTGGAGCCCGAGGGTGCGGCCGAGGAGTCCGCGTACGACAAGTGGAGGGAGCAGACGTCGGCACGCGAGGAGGCACGCCTCGACCGCATCCACGGAGCCGAGGGCGTCATCCCGTTGCCGCTCTGGATCGTGCTCTTCTTCATCGCAGGCGTCGTGTTCGTCTACATGCTCTTCTTCGCCGACAGCGGCGAGCGGGCTGTGACCCAGGGCCTGCTCATGGGGGCGGTGACGTCCGTGATCGCCGACGCTGCTACTGCTCCTGAGCTTCCTCGACAGCCCCTTCCAGAGCGGTGTCGGCGGGATCCAACCGGTCGCGATGGAGCGGACGCTGCGGATCGTCGACGACGCGCTGGCGCAGGCGGGGATCGAGGTCAGCGCGCCGTGCGACGAGGACGGGGCCGCCCGGTGAGCGCCGCCGCGTCCGAGGAGACGGGTCGCAACTGGGTCGAGCTGGTCGCCACGGTCCTGCTCTCCGTGGCCACGGTGGCAACCGCGTGGAGCGCGTACCAGTCCAACCGCTGGAACGGCGAGCAGGCCAAGGCGGCGGCCCGCGGGAACGCGGCGCGCATCGAGTCGACCCGCGCGTCCGGCCTCGCGAACCGCCAGGTCCAGATCGACGTCGCTCTCTTCACCCAGTTCATCGATGCGTTCGCCCAGGAGCAGACGGAGCTCGCAGACTTCTACCGCGCGCGGTTCCGGGACGAGTTCAAGCCCGCGTTCGAGGCGTGGGCAGCGACCAAGCCGCGCACGAACCCGGATGCGCCCCTGACACCGTTCGAGCTGCCGCTGTACCGGCTCGCGGCAAGCGAAGAGGCCGACGAACTGGAGGCGGAGGCCGACGCATACGCGGCGGAGGCGCGGAGGAACATCCAGCGGAGCGCGAACTACGTCCTCGGCGTCGTGCTCTTCGCGTCCGCGCTCTTCTTCGCCGGCATGAGCACGAAGCTCGCGACGCCGCGCCTGCGGGTGGTGCTGCTCGGGGTCGGCTGCGTGGTCTTCGTGGGGACGCTGCTCTGGATCGCGACCTCGCCCATCAGCCTGTCCATCTGACGAGACGAAGGAGGAGCAATGGCGCTCTTTGGCAGACACCGTGACCTGGGAGGAACGCAATACCAGCTGCGCGAGAAGATGTTCGCGATCGGCGACGACTTCTGGATCGAGACCGCGGGCGGCGACCGTGCGTTCAAGGTGAACGGGAAGGCGCTCCGTCTCCGGGAGACGTTCGTCATCGAGACACCGGGGGGCGAGGAGCTGTACACGATCCAGGAGAAGAAGCTCAGCGTTCGGGACAAGATGGAGATCAAGCGGGGCGATGCCGATGTCGCAACCGTCAAGAAGGCGCTTGTCGGCATTCGCGACCGCTACTCGATCGAGGTCGAGCACGGAGGCGACCTCACCGCGAAGGGCAACATCGTCGATCACGAGTTCGAGTTCGAGCAGGACGGCGACAAGGTCGCAGAGGTCTCGAAGCGCTGGTTCCGCGCTCGTGACACGTACGGGGTCGAAGTCGCTCCCGGCCAGGACGACGCGCTGATCCTTGCCGCCGCCGTCTGCATCGACCAGATGGGCCGCGATTAGGGGCAGGAGCGGCAGCAGTTCATGCGCGCTGCGCCTAGCGGTCGTAGACGACGACCGTACCCGCGAGAAGGTCCGGCAGACCGCGCCTGCGCTCGGTGAACAGCACCGGGAGGAAGCCGGCGAAGAGCGGCACGATCGATACGAACAGGCCGACCACGCGCACGAAGGATCGACCGAGCGAAGGCGCATTGCCGTCCGGGCCGAGGACGCGGAGGCGAAGCAGGCGCATGCCCGGCGTCTGCCCTGCCGAGCTCCAGAAGAGGACGAAGTAGGTTGCGGCGACGAGCATCCCGCCGGAGGCAAGGAGGACGCCGACCAGCCATTCCGGGCGCAGGCCGCCGACGAGCGACGCCACGAGCGCGGCCATACCCACCACGGCCATGAACATGACGAGCGTGACCGCCGCGTCGGCCCCGAGCGCGATGGCGCGCGTCCCGATCCCGCCGTAGATCGAGCGTTGGGCACGAGGAGCACGGCGCACGACGTGCTCGGCCCGATCGTCGAACCGCACCGCGGAGGCTCGCACGCCGCCGACGACCTCGTCGGCCAGCCCACTCGTTTGCCGGGCAACGGCGTGGCGTAGCTCGGGGCTCGAGGCGACGTGCCCCAGGACGCGTTGCGACTCGTCGCTTGCGAGCACCTTGTCGGTCAGCTCGAGCGTGCGTGGGCTGGCAAGCGCGGCGGTCACGAGGCGTTCGAGCTCGCCCGTCGCAGCGAGCTCGGCGACGATTCGCTCGAGGACGCGGTGCCGGACGATCGAGCGTGCGATCTCTTCCGGCAGCGGACCGGCGAGAGCTCGGTCGAGGACGCGGGCGACCTCCGGCGCCGACATCACCTCGTCCACGGCCGCTTCGAGCGGGCCGCGCCAGACCCGTGCGGCCGCACGCGCCGGGAAGAAGGCGGCGCGTCCGGCGGCGTCGGCGAGGCCGTGCCGCTGCTCGTCGTCCTTCGCGGTCACTACGTGGAGTATCGCTCGAAGGCTCGCTTGCGTCTTCACGCAGCGCGGACGCAGCGGAAGCCGAGGTTGCCCGTCGAGGAGTCGGGCTCGTTCCCCATCCGCGCCGCGACGCGGTAGCGGCGGCAGTACGAGTGGTGGCAGAGATACGAGCCGCCCTTCTGCACCTTGTGCGTCCCGCGCGCCGGCCCGGCGGGGTCGCGGCGCCGGTCGCGCTGGCGGAAGGTCGCGTGGAACCAGTCCGCGGTCCACTCCCAGACGTTCCCCGTCGCCTCGTACAGCCCGAAGCCGTTCGGCGGGAACGAGCCCACCGGCGCGGTGCCGAGGTAGCCGTCGCCGAAGGAGTTCCGTGTGGGGAAGTCGCCCTGCCAGACGTTCATGCGGTGCTCGCCTCCGGGCTCGAGCTCGTCGCCCCACGGAAAGACCGCCCGTTCCAGCCCTCCACGTGCGGCCCGCTCCCACTCGGCCTCGGTCGGGAGCCTCCCGTCGGCCCATTCGCAGTACGCAAGCGCGTCGTTCCAGGAGACGTGGACGACTGGATGCTCACCGCGCCCGTCGAGCGATGACTCCGCGCCCTCCGGATGAGCCCACTCCGCGCCCTCGACCTTGCGCCACCACGGCGCTGACGCGACCGCCTCGGTCGGCGGGAAGTCGTCGGCCAGGAGGCCGGCGAAGACGAATGACCAGCCGAACTGCTCGGCCTCGGTCACGTGCCCCGTCTCCTCTACGAACGCCCGGAAACGGTCGTTCGTCACGGCGTGCGCGTCGATCCAGAACGCGCCAATTTCGACCTCGCGCACCGGGCCCTCGCCGTCGGCGGGATACGCGAACGCGTCCTCGGAGCCCATCCAGAAGCTCCCGTCCTCGACGAGCACCATCCCGTCCACGCGCTCATTAGACACGAGGCCGGTGGAGGTCCCGCGCGCATGCGGGACCTCCACCGCGGTAGCTCAGTCCGAGAACGAGCTGCCGGTCTCGAGCAGGGTCTTCAGGTCGCTGAGGATCATCGGCCAGCCACCGCCGCCCTCGTGCATGCGAGCGTCCGTGAGCCCGATCATGCCGCCGGTGATCGGCGCGCCCTCGACGTCGTGCGTCACGGTCAGGCGTGTGACGCCGGCGTCGTCCTCCTCGATGTCGTACGTGACGCGCGTCGTCTCGGCGGCGATGTCGTCGCCCCACAGCGGGTGCCACGTCATGACGAGCTTCCGCGGCGGGTCCGCCTCGAGAATCTCGCCGTCGAGGACCACGTCGCCCATGCCCATCTCCTTCATCTCCGGCGAGGCGAGGTACCGGTACTTGCCGCCGGGCCGCAGGTCGTCGAACTGGGACGTGCCTCCGTACCCGTAGCGATGCGACCACTCCGGGCTCGTGATCGCCTCCCAGATCGCCTCCGGGGTGGCCTTGATGTAGACGCGGAAGACCTGAGTGGCCACCTCATCGGTTCCGATGCTTGGGGAGTGAGGCCGCGAAGCGGCCTCACGCTCGGTTTCTGTGCTCATGCCGTCTCCTTCTCCTCCAACTCGGTCTTGAGGTCTGCGAGCGCCGACACCTGGCGCTCCGTGTACTTGTCGATCCACCGGTCGTGGATCAGCCGGATCGGGACCGGGTTCAGGAAGTGGAGCTTCTCCCGGCCCGAGCGGCGGGCGACGACGAGGCCTGCGTCTTCGAGGACGCGCAGGTGCTTCATGACGCCGAAGCGGGTCATCTCCAGCTCCGACTCGAGCTCGGTAAGCGTGCGGCCGTCACGCGCGAAGAGCCGGTCGAGCAGGAAACGCCGCGTCGGGTCGGCGAGCGCCTTGAACACACGGTCGTCGTCGTTCACTCGCTCCAGAATAGGTGACCGAATGGTCACATGTCAAGCGGAAGACAACGCTAGTTACAACTTGTAACTAGCTCGCCTCTCACCTCCCGGCCCGGCTGCAAGCAGGAAGATTGCGCAGCCGGGAGCGCAAGACAACGCTAGTTACAAGTTGTAACTAGCGCGCTTCCGCGCTTGCGCCCTGCGGCGCGCTTGGTCTTCGGACTCTAGCTGCGGGCCGGCGGTGGGACGCGCAGGCTGTACCGCCAGGACGTGCCCACCGCGGGCGCGTAGTCGAGGCGCATCGCCGCGAAGTCATTGCCGACGATGTTCGAGTAGGCGCGAGCCGCGAAGCGGAAGCGGCGCGTGTCGCCGAGGTCGTCGGCGCGGATGGCAGAACCTCGCTCCGCCCGCGTACGAGAAGCGGAACGAACGCGCGGCGACGGTCGTGCATCGCGCGGCGACGCAGCGCAGGACACTCGCACCGTCACGCAGCTTCGGGTCCCAGTTGACGTAGTAGTCGGCGCCCGGCAGCGGCCCCGTCGGGTCGGCGAGCCCCGTCGCGCGCTTGTCGTCCGCATCGATCCAGAGGGAGACGCGCATGTCCTCCGTGAACGTCGGCCGGTTCGGGGTCTCGATCCGGAAGGAGACGACGCTCGCCGGCGCCCAGGCGACCTTGGTGTTCGAGACCACCACGGCTGTGACGTCGGGCGCCTGCGGATCCTCCTGGAGGGCGTCGACGAAGCGGACGGTCTTGGCGATCCGCGCGTCAGGCGCTGCGAAGCCGGTGCTTCCGAGGACGACCGCAGCTCCCGCGACCACGAGGAGCGCGAAGCACACACGCGCGCTCAACCGCATGCAACAAAGGTAGCGAAGCGGCTAGATCAAGTCGAGGGAAACCGCGATCGCGACGGCGTGCGCGGTCGTGTTCGCCTTCAGCTTCGAGCGCGTGATAGCGAGCTGCTTCTTGACGGTCTCGTTGGAGATGCCGAGCGCCTCGGCCGCCTGCGGCCCCGTCATCCCGAGAGCGATCTCGCGCAGGACGCGGAACTGGCCTTCGGTCAGGGGCTCACCCTCGTATCGCAGGTCACGGAGCTCACGCGGCAGCGTAGGCATCCGTCGAACGGTCGAGGAAGAGCATGAATACGCGGTCGCACCACTCTTCGGTCATGCCTTGCTCGGCTGCGAAGCGTCGGATGCGCTCGTGCGCCTTCCCCAGTGCCTGAGCACGTGGGACCCTGCAACGTGGATGTGTCAGTCGCGCGACGGTCGACATCAACCGTACGAGATCGTGGTCGGGCACCGCTGCCTCTCCTTTCACTCGCCCCCTCTGCGAAGTCGGCGACATTACAGCCCGTCCCGCGAAGGGTCTATCGAGAACCGTCCCGTTTCAGCGCTCGAAGCGAAAAAACGCGGGGCGTTCTTAACGAACCGGCGCGCTAACGGGAGCGAGCGACCGCGGCGCGCGTGAGGCGGAGCGGCGCGATCCCGGCCGTCAGCTCCCGTAGCTCGAGTGCGGCGTCCGTCGGCACCCGGTACCACTGTCCGCGCTCGAAGTGGCCGAGGTGGACGCCGTAGCTGAGGAAGCGGTCGAGCCTGGCGCCGGCGACGATCCCGGTCACGTAGCCGTTGCGGTAGCGGAGCTCGAAGAACGGTGTGCCGAGTCGCGGCGCGCGCGCTGCCGGCGGTTGCTCGGAGCTGTAGTAGAACGCCGACAGCTGAGGCAGCACCTGCGGATCAGCGATCGCCTTGCAGCGCTTCGCGTTGCAGACCCGGACATCGCCCGGCTGGAAGTCCTTCGCGTGGGCAGCGGTGACGCCGACCGCAAGCGCTGCGAGGAGAACCGCCGCAACCGCAACCCATGTCCTCATGCCGGTACTACGCGCTGCGCCGGCCTCAGGTTCCGTCTTCAGCTCGTGAAGGCGAGCGCGACGGCGAGCGGGAGCACGACCCAGGCGCCGACGGTCAGCGTGATCGCGATGATGGCGAAGCGCCGGCTGTGGTCCTTCGGCGGCGTGCCGCAGCTGCCGACGGTCCGCCAGAGATCGTCGAGCCGGCGCGTGCTGAGCCTGATGCGCCGGCTGATGCCACCGATCACGGCGGTCTTCCATCGAGTGTTCCAGCGGGCTCATGCGGGTAGGCACTTCCCAGGGCACCCACTGCTCACAGTCGAAGGAGGTTGAAATGGCAACGAAGGTACGAGACGTGATGACCGAGCGCCCGCGCTGCGTGACGCCAGACACACCGCTGAACCAGGTCGCGGAGCTCATGGACACCGAGGACATCGGCTCGGTGCCGGTGCTCGACGGCGAACATCTCACGGGGATGATCACCGACCGCGACATCGTCATCCGCGCCGTCGCGAAGGGGAAGGATCCCCGCGGCATGCCCGTGCGGGAGGCGTCGTCGAACGAGGTCGTGACCGTGAATCCCGACAGCAACCTGTCGGACGCGGCCGAGCTCATGGCGGCGCATCAGGTGAGGCGCCTGCCCGTCGTCGACGACGAGAACCGCCTCGTCGGCATCGTCGCCCAGGCTGACGTCGCCATGGGCGCGAAGGAGAAGGACGTCGGCGAGATGGTCGAGAGCATCTCGCAGCCCCCGGCGGGACCTCGCGTCTAACCGACTCTGCGCAAGACCGGAATCCCCGATTGGGGATTCGCTTGTGGCGTCAGATCGCAATCCGCTAACGCGGATTGCGATCGCGCCCAAGACTTGGCGCGCGGAAGAGCAAAGGACCTAAAGCGCGGCCGCGTCGCGGCCGCGGTCGCTCCGTATTCACATGAGCCTCTAGGTCCGTCGATCCGCGGCGGCCCGAGGCTGCCGCGGATCGCTCTCTATCCGAGCTTGTCGACGAACTGGATTGCGTAGCCGACGGCTCCGAACGCGATGACGAACGAGCCGACGGCGACGGCTGCGAGAGCGAGCCTTCTGCGGTCGCTTCCGCGGCCGAGGAGACCGAGCGCGAGCCCTCCTCCCGCCAGGACGAAGGGCAGGCCGAGCCAGAACAGGAGCGGGCCGCCGACGACGGCGAGGGCGCTCAGCGCGAGCGCCCACTTTGCCGCGCGCTCGCCGGCATCAGGCGCGGCCTTCACCCGCGGCACGAGTCGCGCGAAGACGAGCACAGCGAGGGCGGCGCAGAGGATCGAGCTGATGGCGAACGTGAGCGGATCCTCGAGGATCGGCGGGTCGTCGCCCATCAGATGGTCGACGGCCATCGCGCCCAGCGCGAGCGCGGTTACCGCGATGCCGATCCAGCTCTCGCGCGAGAGCGAGCGCCTCAAGCCGTGACCGGCTGCTCGGCCTCCTTGCGCCACTCGCCCGCGGCCGCCAGCGCGTTCATGCGTGCGCGATGCACGAACGCCGCCTGCGCGGCGTCGGCGTTCGCCGGGTCTCCTCCCCATGCCGCGAGCGCCGAGGCCTGAAGCGCGCGTCCGTAGGAGAACGACAGCGCCCACGAGCCGCCGATCCGGTTGATCGCGTTCAGGTTCTCCGTCGCCTGCACCTCCGACTGCCCGCCGGAGAGGAAGACGATGCCGGGAACGGCAGCGGGCACGACCCCGAGGAAGGTGTCGATCGTGGCCTGCGCGATCCGCTCGGGGCTCGCCTGGTCGGGGCTCCCCTTGCCCGGGATGACCATGTTCGGCTTGAGCAGCGTGCCCTGGAGATCGATCGCCTGCTCGTAGAGCTGATCGAACGTGTGGTGGAGCGTGCGCGTCGTGACCTCCCAGCACACCTCGAGCGAGTTGTCGGCGTCCATCAGCACCTCGGGCTCGACGATCGGCACGAGCCCCGCTTCCTGGCAGAGCGCCGCGTAGCGCGCGAGCGCGTGCGCGTTGGCGGCGATGCACGCGTCGGTCGGAATGCCGTCGCCGATCGTGATCACGGCGCGCCACTTCGCGAACCGCGCGCCAAGCTCGCGGTACTCCTCGAGCCGGCCACGCAGCCCGTCGAGGCCCTCGGTCACCTTCTCGCCGGGGAAGAGCGCCATGTCGTGCGCGCCCGTGTCGACCTTGATGCCGGGAATGACGCCCTTCGAGGAGAGCAGCTCAGGGAACGGCGTGCCGTCGTCGGCCGACTGGCGGATCGTCTCGTCGTAGAGGATGACGCCGCCGATGTATTCCTCCATGCCCGGCGCCGTGAAGAGCAGCTGGCGGTAGAAGCGGCGGTTCTCCTCGGTCGACTCGACGCCGATGGAGTCGAAGCGCTTCTTGATCGTCCCCGTGCTCTCGTCCGCCGCGAGGATGCCCTTGTGGTCGGCGACGATCGCGCGGGCGATCTCATGCAATTCCTGGGACGGCATCAGCGTGCTCCTTTCATCTTCATGAGGCTCTGAACCTTCGTGAGTGGGTGCTGGGCGATGATCCTGCGCACGGTTCCCGAGCGTGAGCGCATGACGATCGACTCGGTCTCGACGTGGTCGCCGACGACGCGGACGCCGCGGAGCAGCGCACCGCTCGTGACCCCGGTCGCCGCGACGAACACGTTCTCGCCGGCGACGAGGTCGTCGGCGGTAAGCACCGCGTCGATGTCGAAGCCCGCATCGAGCAGGCTCCGGCGCTCGTCCTCGTTCCGCGGCCAGAGCTTGCCCTGCATCGCGCCGCCGAGGCATTTGATGGCGGCTGCGGAGATGACGCCCTCGGGCGTACCCCCCACGCCCATCAGCAAATCGACGCCGATCCGGCCCTGAGCGGCGGCGATCGCGGGCGCGACGTCACCGTCGCGGATGAGGTTCACGCGCGCTCCGGCGTCGCGGATCTCGGCGATCAGGTCGTCGTGGCGATCGCGCTCGAGGACGACGACGGTGAGGTCGTTCACTTCGACGCCCTTCGCCTCCGCGACGCGCTCGAGGTTCTCGGTCGGCGTCGCGTCGATGTCGATCGCATCCGCCGCCTCGGGCCCGACGGCGATCTTGTCCATGTACAGCGCGGCGCCGGGGAAGAACATCGTCCCGCGCTCGGCGACCGCGATCACCGCGATCGCGTTCGGCATCCCGAGCGCCGTCAGCCGGTCCCCTCGAGCGGGTCGACGGCGACGTCGACCTCGGGCCCGGTGCCGTCGCCGACCTCCTCGCCGTTGTAGAGCATCGGCGCGTGGTCCTTCTCCCCCTCGCCGATGACGACGACGCCGCGCATCGAGACCGTGTCGAGCATGAGCCGCATCGCGTCGACGGCGGCCTGGTCGGCGGCCTCCTTGTCCCCGCGCCCCGTCCAGCGGGAGGCGAAGGTCGCTGCGGACTCCGTGACGCGAACGAGCTCGAGCGCGAGGTTCCGGTCCGGAACCGACCTATCGACGTCGCTCACGTCAGCGAACTCTAACGCCGAACGCCTTGTGACACAGTGTCACAAGGCGTCTTCTCACATCTGCTCGGGCGCCTCGACCCCGATCAGGTCGAGGCTGCGGGCGACCACCTGCTGCGTCGCGGCGCAGAGCGCGAGCCGGAATCCTTGCTGCTCCGACCCGATCACGCGGTGATCGTGGTAGAAGCGGTGGAAGTCGTCTGCTACCCGGATCGCGTAGATGGGGACTGCATGCGGCGCCCGGCGCTCGGCCGCCTCCGCGAGCACGGTCGGAAACTCGAGCAGCCGTTTCACGAGGTCGCGCTCGGCCTGCTCGAGCGGAGCGGAGGGCGTGGGATCCGGCCCGGCGCCCTCGGCGTTGCGGAGGATCCCGGCGATCCGCGCGTGCGCGTACTGGACGTAGTAGACGGGGTTCTTCTGCGTCTTCTGCGCGGCGAGGTCGACGTCGAGGTCGATCGGCTGGTCGTGTCCTCGCGAGACGAGGTACCAGCGCGCGGCGTCGACGCCGATCGTGTCGAGAAGCTCGTCGAGGAAGACGACGTCGCCGCGCCGCTTCGAGACCTCTTCGTGCCGGCCGCCCTCGACGAGGTTCACGAGCTGGTAGATGAGCACCTCGATCGACTCCGGCGGGTGACCGAGCATGGCGGCGAGCGCCCGGAGCCGCGCGACGTACCCGTGGTGGTCGGCGCCGAGGACGTAGATCAGGCGGTCGAAGCCGCGCGCGTACTTGCGCCGCACGTAGGCGGCGTCGGCCGCGAAGTACCCGGGACTCCCGTCCGAGCGGACCAGGACGCGATCCTTGTCGTCGCCGTGAGCGCTCGTCCGCGCCCACACCGCCCCCTCGGCCTCGTAGGTGTCGAGGAGTGAGATCGCTTCCGGGATCTCGGCCTCGATCTCGCTCTCGAGGGCCCACGTGTCGAAGTGCACCCGGAAGCGCTCGAGCGTGGCCTCGATCTGGGCGAGCATCGGCGGAACGGGATCGCCCTGAAGCGCGGCGAGCTCCGTTGACGTAGTCGCCGCGATAGCCGTCCTCGGGCGGCTCCTCCCCGCGCCGAATGGCCTCGACCGAGGCGTAGAAGCGCTCCATCTGCTTCCCCGCGTCGTTGTAGTAGTACTCGCGCTCGACCTCGTGCCCGGCGAGCTCGAGGATCCGCGCGACGGAGTCGCCGTACGCGGCGTTTCGTGCGTGTGCGACCGTCAGCGGGCCGGTCGGGTTCGCCGAGACCATCTCGACCTGGACCCGCTCGGGCGCCGCGGCAGCCGAGCCGGCGCCGAACGCGTCGCCCGCCTCGAGGATCTCCCCGAGCGCGTCGGCGAGCCAGGCGTCGGAGACGTGGAGGTTGACGAACCCCGGCCCGGCGGGCTCGGCCGACTCGACCAGGCCCCGCTCGACGGCGCCGGACGCAATCTCGGCGGCCAGATCGCGAGGCGCCTGCTTCCGCGCAGGGGCGAGTCGAAGCGCGACGTTCGTCGCGTAGTCGCCGTGGCTCGGATCGGCCGGGCGCTCGAGCTCGACGGGCGAGCCCGCGAGGTCGGCGAGCTGCGTTTCTAGGCGGGAGATCGCGTCATGCATAGATCGGCGGCAATCGTAGGCACCCGAGCACCTTCAGGCCCCGCAGAACTGGACCTTCGGCCAGCAGGGAGGGGTTGCGCGTTCATAAGAGAACTCTTATTAACTAAGAGGCAGCTGATATGGGATCGGGACTTCGTTCACCAAGAGAACGAAGGGCAATCGGGGCAATCTCGCACGTGCGGCCGGCGGGGATCGACCGGGTGCTCTGCGTTCGCATGCGACAGCGCCAGGAGGTTCAGGCGCTGGTCGAGCCCGCGCTCGTAATCGCGCTGCCTCACCAATCGCCCTCGATCGGACCGCGAGCGCATGAGGCTTCTCGCGTATCTGCGACGTCGCGTCGGATCGCTGCCGAGCGAGTCAGGCCAGATCCTCGTGCTGTTCGCGCTGTTCCTGATCATTCTCATGCCGCTCGCGTCGGTCGTGTTGGACGTGGGGAACTGGCATGTGCTCCGACGGCACATGCAGACGCAGGTCGACGCTGCAGCACTCGCCGGAGGTCCCGCGTTCACCGGGTGCTTCCAGAACCCGACCCTGGTCCAGACCGCGGTCGAGCAGCACGCCCTCCATTACGCCGGCGACCAGACACGCGACACGTCGACGCACAACGAGCTGATGGAAGTAGACCCGCCTGATGTCCACGCGGTCCTGAACAGCACCGACTACTGGCGCGAAGGCGATGTGACCGACGGTAGTACGACCCCCCGCGGGTCTGGCGACTGGACACTCGGATCGCCATGCGACGACGAAGTTTCTCGATGTCAAGGCGACGGATCACGACGCGCCACTTCTGTGGGGCTTCCTACCGTTCTTCCCTGATCCCAAGACCAGGGCCAAGGTCCGGATCAGCCAGGTCCAGAGTCGACGGACGGCCTGCGCCCCCTGGGCGTGCCGGAGGTCGATCCGGAGCAGGTTGCGGTGCTGTTCGTCAACGAGGACGACAACCCGAACTACCCCGACTCGATCCGCGGAGGAGACTTCCTTTGTCGAGCAGGCGCCCCTGGCCCGCCGGCGTGCCCGACGGCTCCGACCGGGTCTGGAAGGGTTCTCCGTCTGGCACAAGGACTTCATCTCGGACGTCGGCATCAACGGGGGAGAGAACTTCGGCGTGATCGTGGTCGTCAGCCGGAGCCCTAATCCCATCAACATCGGGCCCGGAGAGACCTTGAACGAGATCTGCACCCAGAACCCGACGCAGACGCAGTGCTACGGCGGAGGGACGCTCAACAGCGGGATCTCGTTCATCCACGCGTACACGGATCCCGGCCTCCTGGTAGCGCGGGTAGCGCGAGCAAGCCGATCATCCGTGGCGTCACGCTCACGGCGGTTGCCCGGACGACCTCTCGCGGCCGTACTTCAATCTCAACGCGCAGGACGAGAATGGGAACGGCTGTCCGATCGGGATCAACGCCGACATCGACTTCGGCACCCGGTGCGCGCGATCCGAGCCGCCCCGTCCACAAGGAGGCGTGTGCGCGGAGGTCACCGCCTCGCCGGGCGGTCGCTCACCTGGGTGAACGGCGTCTGGACGGACGGTTCGTTCACACTGGCCCCGAGAGTCAGGAGCCACGGTGGTCGACCTGTCCTGGTCCACGGACACGAACGGCGGCTGCAGCGGCCAGGACAACGGGAGCGGAACCTTCCCCAAGGTCGCGAAGCCATACGTGGCGAACGACGCCTCGGGCCCCGTCCAGTACCTCACCGTCGAGCGCTCCGGTAGCGGCCTTGCCAACTCGATGGGCAAAGACTCGGACGCGAGCCTCGACGTGACGGTCGGCTTCCTCAAGCCGCTGCAGGATGGGCCGCTCGACCGATCCACCGATCGCACTCAGGTTCTGGGACACGCCGTCCCAGACCCAGGCCCTCGACTGCGACGCCTCGGGCGCGAGCGGGTGGGGCGAGGCGATGCAGAACGGATGCCTCGACGCCTACCAGATCTACGACGAGGCCAAGCACGTCTCCAAGTGCGGGCCTCCACCGAACGGCGTTCCGGCGGCGGACCCCGCGGACTGCATCTCCTCCCAGAACGGGAACTACCAACAGAAAGACGTCGTCGACATGCTCACGCCGTGCGGCGACCACCCGAACCTCTGGGACGGCATGAACATCCCGCCTCCATCGGACAAGCGCTGGATGCCGCTCTTCATCGTCGACGAGCTCGCGTTCAAGCAGTCGGGGAAGAAGACCTACCCGATTCGGCGGTTCGGCATGTTCTACGTCACTGCCGCCAGCGGCCTGAACTGCCCGGGCGACGATCCCACTCTCGCCCCTAAGGGCAAGCGGGAGATGTGGGGGCACTTCATCACCTACGTCACCCCCGGCTTCGGCCAGACGATTCCGTCGGACGAGGACTGCTCGTTCGTCGACGGCAGTCTCTGCGTGTCGAACCTGATCGAGTAGCCGGTCCCGCCCGTCACGAGCGGCGAGCGACCCGCTCCTCGTCGAGCTGCGGGCGAGCCTCGTCGCTAGACCTGCTCGACGGCCGAGGGCGCCGAGCGGATCGGCACGACGACGCCGTCGCGGTGCAGCGCGAGCTGGACTTCCTCGCGCGCCTTGTAGATCCGCCACTTGACGGTCGCGAGGGTGATCTCGAGCGTCTCCGCGATCTCGGTGTACGAGAGCCCGACGACGTCGCGGAGAAGCAGCGCCATCTTCAGGTCGGGATTGAGCCGCTCGATCGCCCGCCAGACCGCGTCGATCGCTTCCGAACGTTCGACCGGCGCGTCGACGACCTCGAGCGGAGGAATGTCCTCGAGCGCGACGACCGCGCGCGGCCGGCGCTCGAGCGCGCGGAGCTCGTCGAGGACGCGGTTCTTCGTCACCTGGAAGAGCCACGTCGTGAAGCGGGAGCGGAGCGAGAAGCCCGGAAGTCCCTGGAAAACGCGGAGGAAGACCTCCTGCGTCAGATCCTCGGCGAGGTTCCTGTCACCCGTGAGCCGGACGATGTAGTTGTAGACCGGCTGCTCGTACGTTCGAACGAGGATCGCGAACGCACGCTCGTCTCCTCGCTGTGCCTTGCGGAGGACGCCGAGATCGGGCTGCGGAAGCGACATATGCGGGGCGAGTATAGAACGTAAGTGGTAAACGGATTATGGGCGGGTCTTTACAACGGTGTTGCGAGCGGCTTTCCGGTCATCTCCGAGGGCACGGGAAGGCCGAGAAGCGCGAGAATCGTGGGCGCCAGATCGGACAGCTCTCCGCTGTCGCGTAGCTTGAATCCGGCGTCCGTGAGCACGAGCGGCACGGGATTCGCGGTATGCGCCGTGTGCGGACTGACGCCGTCCGCTGCAAGCATCACTTCGGCATTTCCGTGATCCGCGGTCACTAAACACACGCCGCCGGCTTCCTCGACGCACTGAAGCACGTGCCCGAGGCACCTGTCGGTCGCCTCGACCGCTGAGACGACTGCGGGGACCTTCCCCGTGTGGCCGACCATGTCCGGATTCGCGAAGTTGACGACGGCGAAGCGGAAGCCGGTGCCGATGTGGTCGCAGAGCTGCTCGGCGACGCCCTCCGCCGACATCTCCGGCTTCAGGTCGTAGCTCGGGACGTCGCGCGGGGACGGCACGAGAACGCGAGTTTCGCCTTCCCATTCGCGCTCCTCCCCACCGTTGAAGAAGTACGTGACGTGCGCGTACTTCTCGGTCTCGGCGACGTGCAGCTGCCGAGCCCCGTGCTCGGAGAGCACCTCCGCGAGCGTGTTCTCGACCTTCTGCTCCTCGAACGCGACCGGGCAGGTGAAGTCGTCGCGATAGCGGGTCATCGTGGTCAGGTCGACGCCGTCCTCGAGAAGCCGCTGCGAGAGCTGCCGCGTTCGATCAGGGCGGAAGTTGAAGAAGATCGCCGCGTCGTTCGGCCGTAGAGGCGGGCGACCCTCGAGCACGACCGGCTCGATGAACTCGTCGGTGACGTCTCGCGCGTAGCTCTCGCGCACCGCGTCGACGGGATCTGTCGCGGTCGCCCCCTCGCGGAGCGAGATCGCGCGATGCGCGCGGTCGGTGCGCTCCCAACGCTGGTCACGGTCCATGGCGTAGTAGCGCCCGATCACAGTCGCGATCCGGTCCTGTGGGAGCTCGGCCAGATCGTTTGCCGCCGATGTCGGCGAGACGTCGCGTCCGTCGGTGAACGCGTGAATCCACGTGTAGTCGCTCATCCCCTCGCGTTCGGCGATCTCGAGCAGCGCGAGCAGGTGGTCGAGGTGCGAGTGCACGCCGCCCCGCGAGACGAGGCCGAGGAGGTGAACGTCGGCCCTATGGTCGCGCGCGCGCTGGAACGCCGAGACGAGCGCTCCGTTCTCGAAGAACGAGCGGTCCTCGATCGCCTGGTTCACGCGCATGAGGTCCTGAAAGAGCACCCGGCCGGAGCCGATCGTGAGGTGGCCGACCTCGCTGTTCCCCATCTGGCCCGGCGGGAGCCCCACTGCCTCGCCCGACGCCGCGAGCGTCGAGTACGGGAAGCGCCCGCGGAGGGAGTCGAACACCGGCGTGTTCGCGAGCTCGATCGCATTCCCAGGGCCCGGCGGAGCGAGCCCCCAGCCGTCGAGGATCACGAGGACGACGAGCTTCTTCAAGACACGGTGTCGGCCGCGGCGAGGCAGATCGCCTCGAAGGCGAGCGCGTCGAGCGATGCTCCGCCGACGAGCGCGCCGTCCACGTCCCTGTTCGCGAGGAGCGCGGGCGCGTTGTCCGGCTTCACGGACCCGCCGTAGAGCACGCGAGTCGGGTGGAGCGACTTGATGAACGCGTGCGCCTCCTGCGCCATCTCGGGGGTCGCAGTCTGGCCGGTGCCGATCGCCCAGACCGGCTCATAGGCGATCACGAGCCGCTCGTGCCGCGGGAGCACGGCGACCTGGCGCGCGAGCACGGCTTCGGTCTGCTCCGCCTTCCGCTCGGCCTCGGTCTCGCCGACGCAGGCGATGACGGAGAGCCCGGCCTCGAGCGCGGTCTCCGCGCGCTTGCGCACCGTCTCGTCGGTCTCGCCGAAGTACTGGCGCCGCTCCGAGTGCCCGACGATCGCGCCGGTAGCGCCGGCCTCGAGCAGCATCGGCGCGGAGACCTCACCGGTGAACGCGCCCTCGAGCTCCCAGTGCACGTTCTGCGCGTAGACGCGCACCTGGCTGCCCTCGCCGAGGCCCTGGACGGTCGCTTCGATGGAGACGTAGGGCGGGCACACGACGACCTCGACGCCCGGGAGACGCTCCGGCAGGTGGCGGAGCTGGGTCGCGAACGACCGTGCCTCGTGCGGCCCCTTGAACAGCTTCCAGTTTCCGGCGATCAGCATGGAGAGACGGAGTAGAGGTCAGGCTGAAGCCTGACCCCTACGCTCCTTCCGTTGGTATCACTGCCACACCGGGGAGCTCGTCGCCGGCGAGAAGCTCGAGCGCGGCGCCGCCGCCTGTGGATACCCAGGAGACGCACTCGGCGAGCTCGAGCTCCTGGAGCGCGCGCACCGAGTCGCCGCCGCCGACGACGGTGAAAGCATCGGCGTCCGCCACCGCGTGCGCGACCGCCTTCGTCCCGTGTGCGAAGGCCGGCCACTCGAAGACGCCCATCGGCCCGTTCCAGAACACGGTCCGCGCCGCTCCGATCTCGCGCGCGAAACGCTCTCGCGTCTCGGGGCCGATGTCGAGGCCGAGCCAGCCCTCGGGGAGCGCGTCGAAGGCGACCATCTGCGTCTCGGCGTCCGCTGAGAACTCGGACGCGGCGACGACGTCGGTCGGGAGGACGGCGTCGTACGGAAGCGGGTTCTCGTCGCGCAGCTCCTCGGCCATCTTCCCGCCCACCAGCACGGTGTCGGCGCGGCTGCCGAGGTTGACGAGCACGCCGAGCTTGTCCGCGACCTTCGCGCCACCCGCGACGAGGACGAACGGGCGCTCGACCTCGCCCAGCAGGCACCCGAGCATCTCGAGCTCCTGCTCGAGGAGCAGGCCGGCGTACGCGGGCAGAGTCGTCGCGACGCCGACGGTCGAGGCGTGCGCGCGGTGGCACGAGCCGAACGCGTCCTGGACGAAGAGGTCCTTGCCCTCGGCGAGCCGCCGCGCAGTCTCCGGGTCGTTCTTCGTCTCGCCCGGGTCGAAGCGCGTGTTCTCGAGCACCTCGATGCGCTCGTCCGGCAGGAGCTCGCATAGGCGGGCTGCGACGGGCGCCATCGAAAACGCCGGGTCCGGGCCCTCTGGGCGGCCGAGGTGCGAGCAGACCGAGACGCGCGCCGCGTCCACGTCGAGGAGGTGCCGAAGAGTCGGCAGCGATGCCTGGATCCGTGTGTCGTCGGCGACGCGGCCCTTCTCGAGCGGGACGTTCAGGTCCGCGCGCACGAGCACGTGCTTGCCCGCGACCTCCGCCTTGCGGACGGAGCGCGGCCGCAAGCTCACTCTTCCATCGGGATCGTCTGGAAGAGCTCGAACAGGTTCCCATCCGGGTCGCGCACGTACGCGACGCGTCCTCCCCACGCCGCCTTGCTGACCGGGCCGCCGACGATCACGTCGCCGAGCCGGTCCGCCTCCGCGTCCACGTCGTCGACCTCGAGCACGGTCAGCGCGCCGTCGCCGGCTGCGCGGAGCTCGATCACCTCGGCCTGCTCGTCGCGCCGGAACACCGCCAGCGTCCCTGTTCCGGCCTTGAAGCTCGCGTAGCCGTCGTCCTCGCCGCCGAAGGTGCACTCGAGCCCGAGGCTGTCCTGGAGGAAACGGAAGCACGCGGGGAAGTCGTCGACGAGGAGCCGGACCTGCGAGAACCTCACGGCAGCAGCTTCCCGATCAGGTCGACGAGCCGGCACGAGTATCCCCACTCGTTGTCGTACCAGCCGAACGTCTTGACGGTGTTGCCGCGCGCCATCGTCAGGGAGCTGTCGAAGATGCACGAGTGCGCGTTCTGCTCGATGTCCGAGGAGACGATCGGGTCCTCGGTGTACTCGAGCAGCCCCTGGAGCGCTCCGCCCGCCGCTGCCCGGAAAGCGTCGTTCACCTCCTCGACGCTCGTCTCCCGCTCGAGCGAGACGACGAGGTCGGTGAGGGAGCCGGTCGACACCGGCGCGCGTACGGAGATCCCGTCGACCTTCCCCTGCAGCTCGGGGAGCACGAGGCCGATCGCCTTCGCGGCGCCGGTCGAGGTCGGGATGAGGTTGATCGCGGCCGCACGGGCACGGCGTAGGTCCTTGTGGGGGAAGTCGAGGATGACCTGGTCGTTCGTGTACGCGTGGATCGTCGTCATGAAGCCGGTCGTGATCGTGCCCAGCTCGTGGAGCACCTTCGCCATCGGCGCGACGCAGTTCGTCGTGCAGGAGGCGTTCGAGACGAGGTGGTGCGCGTCGGGGTCGTACGCGTCGTCGTTCACGCCGAGGACCACCGTGATGTCGGGGTCGGTCGCGGGAGCCGAGATGACGACCTTCTTCGCGCCCGCGGCAAGATGCTTGCCCGCGCCCTCGCGATCGGTGAAGAAGCCGGTCGACTCGACCACGACGTCGACGCCGAGGTCACCCCAGGGAAGCGCTCCGGGATCGCGCTCGGAGAGGATCTTGACCTCCTCCCCGGCGGCCTTGAGGACGCCGTCCGCGAGCTCGATCTCGCCCTCGAACGGGCCGAGATTCGAGTCGTAGCGCAGAAGATGGGCCATCGTCTTCGCGTCGCCGAGGTCGTTGAGCGCGACGATCTCGAGGTCCGAGCCGAGCGCGTGCTGAGCCCGGAAGAAGTTCCGCCCGATGCGGCCGAACCCGTTGATGCCGACGCGAATTCCCATCCCTCTCCTTCGTCCGTGATGGCCTCGTTTCCGAGGGTCGAGTCTAACGGGGCATGGGTTAGCGGCTGCCCGCCAGCTCCTCGAGCCGGCGCAGCCTCCGGTGCACCGCGGCCTTGCTCGCGGGCGGGTCCGTGCGCGCGGCCAGCTCGCGCAGCGAAGCGGCGGGATGGCGGCGCCGTAGGTCTGCCGCCTCACGGAGCGGCGCCGGAAGCCGCTCGAGCGTGCCGTCGGCGCGAAGGCGCTCGACCGCGTCGAGCTGGCTCTGCGACGCGCGGCTGGTGCGAACGAGGTTCGCATGGTCGGCGTTCGCAAGCCGGTTCGCCTGGCCGCGGATGCCCGCGACGACGGCGCGCTCCTCGAGCGCGAGCACGGTCTCGGAGGCGCCCGCACGCGCGAGCAGCGACTCGATGGTCTCCCAGCTCTTCGCGTAGGCGGCGGCGTGCGAGTCGCGCTCGACGATGCCGAGCGTGAGCTCGTCGGCGGCGGCGATGTCGCGGAGGAGCTCCGCCGAGTCGAGGGTGGCCGTGCGCAGCTCGAGGTGCGGGGATGCGTGCACCGAGAGCGAGCCGCCTCCGAGGAACGCGCCGCGCAGGTAGGCACCGCGGCAGCACGCTCGCGCGACGACGCTCTGCGGAGGGCGTTCGAGCGGGCGATGCTCCGAGTCGAGAACCCCTGCCGCAACGAGGACGACGAGTGCCTCGTCGGTGCCCTCGACGTGGAGCTGGAAGCGGGTCGCGCGGTCGAACGCCCGGCGGCGGTAGGTGCGTATCTCCGAGCGGATGCCCTGCTCGCGGAGGAGGCGGAACGCCCGTCGCGCGGCGGCCCCGCTGCCGAGATCGAGGTGGAGCCCCCACTCGCCCTTCGCGCGGAGATGCAGGCTGCCGGCGGAGTGGAAGAGCGCCGAGAGCTCGGCGAGGCGGTCGCACTTCCGCTCCGGAGCGATGCGCGCCAGCTCCTCGCGGACGTCCTCCGACGTCGTCACAGCTGGACGCCTTCGAGGGCGAGCAGACGGCGTTTCGTCCCGACACCGGCGGAGCCGTAGCCGCCGAGGCCGCTCGCGCCGACGACGCGGTGGCAGGGGACGATGAGCATGAATCGGTTGTGCGCGCAGAACGTGCCGGCGGCTCGCGCGGCGCCGGGGTAGCCGGCGAGCGCCGCGAGCTCGCCGTAGCTGACGACTTCGCCGCGGGGGACGCGGCGGAGCGCTTCGGCGACGGCACGCTGGAACTCGGTCGCCCACTCGAGGTCGATCTCGACGTCGTCGAAACCTGGGTCATCGCCGGCGAAGAACGCCTGGAAGCGGGCAACGAGCTCGTCGGGTTCGAGCTCGCGCGGCGGTGAGACGAGCCGCAAGGCGCGCAAGTGCTCGGCGGCCGGCAGATGTTGCGAAGTCGGCACGGACCCGATCCCCACGCTGTGCGGATTTCCCGGGTAGCGTGCCGGTTGGGGGGCTTGCCGCCCCCATGGGGGGCGCTGCTCTCGCGTCCGCAGAAGCCACGTCTTCCTCGTCCGCCTCCGCGCCGTACCGGAACTCGTGCGCGAGCACGAGCTCGTCGTTCGTCCAGAGCTCGCCGACGCCCCAGCCCGGCACCGTGTACTGCGTGAACCGCGCCCGCACCTCGGACGACTTTACAATCGGGCGCGTGAGCGCCCCCGGCTTCTTTCGCCCGCCGCCGCCCGACAACGAGCCGGTCAAGTCCTACGCTCCGGGCTCACCGGAGCGCGAGGAGCTCCGGAACCGCCTCCACGCGATGGAGAACGAGCGCATCGAGATCCCGCTCGTCATCGGCGGCAAGGACGTCTCGACGGACAAGACCTTCGAAGCCGTCATGCCGCATCGCAAGAGCCACGTGCTCGCCGACGTCGCGAAGGGCGGCGCCGAGCACGTCCAGCAGGCCGTCGACGCGGCGCGCGCCGCGCACGAGGACTGGTCGCGCGCCGCTTGGCACGAGCGCGCCGCCGTGTTTCTCCGCGCCGCCGAGCTCCTCTCCGGCCCGTGGCGCACGACCCTCAACGCGGCGACGATGCTCAACCAGTCGAAGACCGTGCACCAGGCCGAGATCGACGCGGTCGCCGAGCTCATCGACTTCTGGCGCTGGAACGTCGAGTACCTCACGCGCATCTACTCCGAGCAGCCGACCTCTCCCGTCGGCACGTGGAACCGCATGGAGTACCGCCCGCTCGAGGGCTTCGTCTTCGCGGTCAGCCCGTTCAACTTCACCGCGATCGGCGGCAACCTCTCGACCTCGCCCGCGCTGATGGGCAACACGGTCGTCTGGAAGCCCGCGTCGACTGCGGCGCTCTCGGCCTACTACGTCATGCGGCTGCTCCAGGCAGCCGGGCTCCCGGACGGCGTGATCAACCTCGTCTTCGGCTCGGGCGCCGAGATCGGCGAGGCCGCGCTCGCGAGCCCGGAGCTCGCCGGGATCCACTTCACCGGCTCGACCGAGGTCTTCAACGGCATGTGGAACACCGTCGGCCAGAACGTCGGCTCGTACCGCAACTACCCGCGAATCGTCGGTGAGACCGGCGGCAAGGACTTCATCCTTGCCCACCCCTCCGCCGAGGCCGATGCGGTCGCGACCGCGATCGTGCGCGGCTCGTTCGAGTACCAGGGCCAGAAGTGCTCGGCCGCATCCCGGCTCTACATCCCGTCCAACCTCTGGCCGGAAGTGCGCGAGCGCCTCGAGGAGGACGTCTCCACGATCAAGATGGGCGACGTCTCCGACTTCCAGAACTTCATGGGCGCGGTCATCGACGCGTCCGCCTTCGAGACGCATCGCCAGGCGATCGAGGAGGCCCGCTCGGGCGGCGCGACCATCGTCGCCGGCGGCGAGACCGACGACTCCGAGGGCTACTTCGTCCGGCCGACGGTGATCGAGACGGACGACAAGAGCTTCCGCCTGCTTCGCGACGAGCTCTTCGGCCCGATCGTGACGACGTACGTGTACGACGAGAAGCGCTGGGACGACACGCTGCGGCTCGTCGACGAGACGGCGCCGTACGGGCTCACGGGCGCGGTCTTCGCGACCGAGCGCTCCGCGATCGAGGAGGCGCAGGACGCGCTCCGCTACGCGGCCGGCAACTTCTACGTGAACGACAAGCCGACGGGCGCGGTCGTGGGCCAGCAGCCGTTCGGCGGCTCGCGCGCGAGCGGGACGAACGACAAGGCGGGCTCGATGTGGAACCTCATCCGCTGGGTCTCGCCTCGCACGATCAAGGAGACGTTCGTCTCGGCTACCGACTACCGCTATCCGTTCCTCGGCCCCGAGAGCTAGAGCTCTGGTGGGGTCAGGCTTTAGCCTGACCTCGGTTTGAGGTTGCCGACGCGAACACCCAAGACCGGGGTCAGGCTGAAGCCTGACCCCCTCGCCACCTGAGATGGCCCGCGTCCTCGACGGGATCGACGCCTTCCTCGACCAGCTGACCTCGGTCGAGCCGCTTCCTGCGTTCCTCGCGATCCTCGCCCACGTCGCGAAGCTCGCATGCACGAGCATGGCCTGGCGGAACGTCCTCGCCGCCGCTTACCCGGCTCGCCAAGTCCGCTGGCTGCCGATCTACGGCGCCTATCTCGCGGGCGTGGGCGTCAACGCGATCGTGCCCATCCGCGCGGGAGATGCGGTACGGATCGTCCTCGCGCATCGAGCGATCAGGGACAGCACCTACACCACCGTGGTCTCGAGCACGCTCGTGCTCTCGCTCTTCGACATGGCTGCCGCGACAACGTTGCTCGTCTGGGCCGCGGTCTCGCTCGACGAGCTGCCGGGCCTCGGCGAGCTACCGGAGCTCCCGAGCTTCGAGTTCGCCTGGTTCCTCGACAACCCGCTCGCCGCCGAGCTCATCCTTGCCGGCCTGCTGATCGCGCTGGGCGTACTCGGCTGGTGGATCAGCGGGCACGTCGTGAACTTCTGGGGCCGCGTTCGGCAGGCGTTCTCGGTCCTCCGAAGCCCGACGCTCTACCTCCGCTCGGTCGCCGCCTGGCAGGCCGGCGACTGGCTGCTCCGGCTGGTCACGATCTGGTTCCTGCTCGACGCGTTCGGTATCCCGCAGTCGCTCGAGAACGTGCTGCTCGTGCAGGTCTCCGCGAGCGTGGCGACGCTCTTGCCGCTCACGCCGGCGGGCATCGGCACCGAGCAGGCGTTCCTGCTCTACGTCTTCCGCGGCGCGGTCTCGGCCTCCGACCTGCTCGCGTTCAGCGTCGGCATGAAGCTGACGACGGTGACGACGAACATCGTGCTCGGCTTCGGTGCGATCGCGCTGACACTCCGCACGATCCGCGTCCAGCACGTGCTCGACTCGTCGAAGCGCATGCGGACGTAGAAGCCTAAGAGGGCCCGGCTTTGTGCAGCTGGGCGTACAGCGTCCGCGCGGTCTTCTGCGGGAGCCCCGGCACACCCTCGAGCTCTTCCTGCGACGCGTCGAGGAAGCGCTCCACCGATCCGAAGTGACGGAGGATCGCGCGCCGCCGCGCCGGACCGACGCCGGGCAGCGTCTCGAAGATCGTCTCCATCGAGCGCGTCCCGCGCTTCTGGCGGTGATAGCGGAGAGCAACGCGGTGCGCCTCGTCGCGGATCCGCTGCAGGAGCTGGAGCCCCGGGCTCGTGCGGTCGAGCCGGATCGGCACCGGCTCGCCCGGGACGAACACCTCCTCCTCGCGCTTGGCGAGCGCGACCACCGCGACGCGCGCCAGGTCGAGCTCCTCCATCGCCGCGAGCGCGGCCGCAAGCTGTCCGCGGCCGCCGTCGATGACGACGAGGTTCGGCAGGCACGAGAAGCTCTCGTCGGGATCGCCGTCGCGCAGCCGCGCGAAGCGCCGCGAGACCGCTTCGCGGATCGCGCCGACGTCGTCCTGTCCGTCGAGGCCGCGGATCGCGAACGTCCGGTAGTGCGCGTTCCGCGAGCGCCCGTTGATGAACACGACCATCGACGCGACGATCGACTCCCCCTGGATGTTGGAGACGTCGAAGCACTCGATCCGCTGCGGAAGGCTCTCGAGGTTGAGCGACTCTCGGAGCTCCTCCAGAGCCGAGATCCGCCGCTGCCGCTCGTGCTCGCGATGCTCCGCGTCCGCCTCGACCTCGAGCCGCGCGTTCTCGACGGCGAGCTCGACGAGCCGACGCTTCTCGCCGCGCGCCGGCGCCCGCACCTCGACGCGCGAGCCGCGGCGCTCGGAGAGGAACTCCGCGATCGCGCTCGTGCTCTCGGCCGCGCTCGGCGGCACCAGCACCTCGGGCGGAATGCTCGGCGCCGAGCCGTAGTACTCGACGACGAACGCCTCGAGCACGGCCAGCTCGTCCTGCTCGACGACGTTCTCGAGATGGAACGCGTAGCGGTCGATCATCTTGCCGTCGCGGAGCGGGAAGACCTGCACGGCTGCGCCGTCCCCCTCGATCGCGAGGCCGATGACGTCGACCGTGCCGACCGCGCGCTTGTCCGCCGCCTGCCGCTCGGCGAGGTGCCGGATCGCGAACAGCCGGTTCCGGTAGCGCGCAGCCTCCTCGAAGCGCTCCCCCGCGGCGGCCTCCTGCATCCGCTCCTCGAGCTCGCGCTGGATCGGCTCCGTGTCGCCGGAGAGGAACCCGATCACCCCGTCGATGACCTTGCCGTAGTCCTGCTGCGAGATGTTTCCGACGCAGGGCGCGAAGCAGCGATCGATGTGGAAGTCGAGGCACGGGATTCCCGAGTGGCGCCCGGGCTTCGGCCCCTCGCACGGCCGGAACTTGAACACGCGGTTCAGGACGTCCAGCGTCTCCCGTACCTTCTTCGCATTCGCGTACGGACCGAAGTAGACGGTGCCGCGGCGGTGGCGCTCGCGCGTGAACATGACGCGCGGGTAGTCGTCCTCGAGCGTCACCGCGATGTACGGGAACGACTTGTCGTCGCGCAGCCGGATGTTGAACGGCGGCCGGTGGCGCTTGACGAGGTTCTGCTCGAGCATGAGTGCCTCGGCCTCGTTCCGCGTGACGATGACGTCGACGTCCGCGATCCGCGGGGCGAGCTGGGCCAGGGCGGCGCGCCCGTCGCCGCCACGCTGGAAGTAGCTGCGGACGCGCGAGCGCAGCGACTTCGCCTTTCCGACATAGAGGACATCGCCCTTCTCGTCGCGGAAGATGTAGACGCCGGGCTTGCGCGGAAGCGTCCGAAGCTTTTCTTCACGGATTTCATGCATTCCCTCGCTAGCGTATCCCCGTGACCAGGGGTCTCCTTGCGGCGGCAATTGCCCTGCTTGCGCTCACTTTTCCCGCCGTGGCCGAGGCCGGGCCAGGCCTCACCGTCGGCGCGGTCGAGGACGACGTGCGCGTCTCGAGCCTCGTCGAGGCGGAGACGCGAATGGCGTTGCTCCGCGTCTCCGGCTACCGCGCTGTCCGCATCACGAGCTTCTGGAACCCGGGCCAGACGCGGCCTTCCGACGCCGAGTTGAGCGTCCTACGCAACGTCGCCGAAGCCGCCGACAGGCACAACGTGCGGGTCTACACCCAGGTCATGCACCCCGGCTCACGCACGACGCCGTTGACGGACGAGGCGCGATCCGATTTCGCGGCGAGCGCGGCAGCGCTCGTACGGAGCGTGCCCGACATCCGGCACGTCATCGTCGGTAACGAGCCGAACCTGAACCGCTTCTGGCTCCCGCAGTTCGAGCTGGACGGCCGGAGCGCCTCCCCGGCTGCCTACCTCGGACTACTCGCGCGCACGTATGACGCGCTGAAGGCCGTTTCCTCGACCGTGCGCGTCTACGGCGGCGCGATCTCGCCGCGCGGAACCGACCGACACGACGGTATTCGCCCGACGCACTCGCCGACAAGGTTCATACAGGAGCTTGGCGTCGCCTACCGCGCGAGCGGACGCACAACGCCGGTCATGGACGCACTTGCGATCCACCCGTACACCGACAACTCGAGCCAGGCGCCGACCACCGCACACCCGCTCAGCACGACCATCGCGATCGCCGACTACGGCAAGCTCGTGACGCTCCTCGGCCAGGCCTTCGACGGCACGTCGCAGCGCGGATCCAACCTCCCGATCCTGTACGCGGAATTCGGGGTGGAGTCGCTGATCCCGGACGGCAAGTCCGGCCTCTACACGGGTGCCGAGCCGACGACCACCCGGCCCGTGGACGAGCCGACCCAGGCCACGTTCTACGAGCAGGCGCTCGGGATGGCGTTCTGCCAGCCCCACGTCGAGGGGATGCTGCTCTTCCTCTCGCGGGACGAGCGAAACCGCGCGGCCTGGCAGTCCGGCATCTACTACGTCGACGGCACCGCCAAGTCGAGCCTCCCGCGCGTGACCGAGGCTCTCGACCGCTCCACCGGCGGATCGATCGCACGTTGCCCCGACCTGCAACTGTCGGTGACGACGTCACTCCTGCGCTTCGGGACGCGGTCGGCAGCGAAGCGCGGCGTCTTCCGCACGACCTTCCGCTGCACGCTCGACTGCGCCTACCACCTCCGGCTCGAGAACGCCGTGACGCACGCTACGCGGCTCGGGCGGAAGGGGCGCGCAGAGGTCGGCGAGACGGTCCGGGTCGATCTCGGCACGCGGCGCCTGCGCGCAGGCTCGTACCGCTACACCCTGAGCCTCGTGCATCCGGTGAACCCGGCCGCGCCGACGATTCGGCCAGGGCCCGATCTTCCGCCTGCCCGTAACTACTGCGCGCGACCGCTTCGCGGCCGCGGTGCCGCTTCGCATCAAGCCTCTACGAGTACTGATGCTCTAGTACTAGTACTGATGCTCTAGGCGCCAGACGCGGACGATCGCGTACGCGCACGCCGCCAGCGCGGCGACGAGCGCGAGAACGTCGTTGCCCTCGCGCGTGCCGTAGCCGATCGCGAGCCCGATGACGACGACGGCGAAGATGATCGCCGCGTAGAAGATGCGGCGGTTCCGCTCCGACCAGGCCTCGAGATCGCCGCGGCGCTCCCGCCAGACGAGGAAGAGGAAGAACGCGATGGCCAGGAAGAAAGCGATCCTCAGGATCCCGCCGACCGTCGCCACCACCGGCTCGAGCGAAAGCACGACGACGACCGCCGCGATGATCGCGACGATCCCGAGGCCGCGTGCGAGCGGCGGGATGGAGTCCCAGAGGCGTCTCATCCGGTCGTGAATGCTCGCACGGCGAGCGCTCCCGCGAGGAGCGTCGTGCCCGCGAACCAGAGCAGCCGCTTCGCGCCCTCCTCTGGCGCGTAGAACCACGGCGAGAGCGCGACCCCGAGCGCGAACGCGCCGTACGCGTAGTGGAGGCGGTCCGGCGCGCGCCGCCCATCGGAAAGGAGCAAGAGGCCGACGCCCGCTTGCGCGATCAGCGCCGTCTGCGCGAGCGCGAGCACGTGCGCCACGGTCGTCCCCGCGCGCTGGCGGCGGTAGGAGACGAAGCCGAGAATCGCGGCGCCGGCGCAGACCGCGATGACCGCGACGCCGACCACCACGTGCACGGTGACCATCGCGCGCACCCTACCCTGGGCGCGCGCGATGATCCCCTCGCCTACGCGGCTGCGGCGAAGATCCGCCCGACGTTCTCGTCCGAGAAGAACTCCGCGGGCGACGTCACTCCGGCGATGACCCGCGCGAACCCGTCCATCGCCTCCTGGTTGCCGTGCACGGCTCCGAGCACCTGCTGCAGCTCGGGCGGTGGTGGCTCGAGCGACGCGAACTCCGCCGTGAGCTCGTACATCGGCAGCACCTGCTCGTCGCGAGTGGACTGGTACTCGCGCATCGCGTCGTCGAAGCTCCGCGTGCCGGAGAGAGACGCATCGAGCGCGTTCGCACAGAGCTCGGCGTCACGGAACGCGTCGTTGATCCCCTGCGCAGTGATGTAGTCCTTGTTGTAGCCGGCGTCACCCACCAGGCCCAGCCCGGCCCGTAGGGCTTGCGGAAGAACCCGCGCACGGCTGCCCCGACGAAGCGCTCCTCGCGCCTGCCCGAGCGCACTCGCTCGGCGAAATCGGGTGCGAGGTCGAGCGTGGCGAGGAAGTTGCCCTCGATGTCGCTCCGGTTCGCCTCGAACTCCCGATAGGGCCAACCCGCTATGACCAGCAGAAGGTCGTCGTTGGTCGGCCACGCCGCGAACCCGCGGTACGGGCGAATCCAGGTCTCGAAGCGCCCGTCCAACGGCACGCCGCTCCAGTAGCTGTAGTAGCTGGCGAGGAGCTTCGGCTTCTCGTTGTACTCCTCCGCGTCGACGGCGTCTGCGACGAGGGAGTAGCGGCCGTCCGCTCCGACGACGACCGCGGCGCGCTCGGTCACAGTCGCGCCACCCTTCCCGTGCCCGCGAATCCCCACGACACGGCCGTCCTCGAACACGAGACCCTCCACCGTGAACTCCTCGCGGACCTCGGTGCCGGCTTCCGAGGCCGCGTCCACGAGAACCTTGTCCAGTGCGCGGTCCGTCGAGGCGCGTACGCCGTTCCCGGCGCACCCGTGATCGTGAAGGTGCCGAAGTCGAAGGCGTACGTGTCGATCGGCGGGGATCCCGTCGCGACGACGCGGTCGAGGAGGCCCCAGCTCTCGAGCGAAGCGACGCCCGGCCGATGGATCTGATGCGTCGAGATCGTGTCGCTCGGGAACGTCGCGCGGTCCACGACGAGGACTCGATAGCCCTTGCGCGCGAGCAACATCGCGGTCGGCGATCCTGCGCAGCGGGCTCCGACAACGATCGCGTCGAACTCCTTGCTCATCGGACTCCTCCTCGCTCGGACATGGTGTGCCACTGAAGCTAGGAGTCGGAAGCCGCAGCGGCTTCGGCGGAACTACCCAACTTCGATCGCTCGCCCGATGGGTACTTCGGCCGTGTCAGACGAGCCGATGCTCGTAGGCGTACGCGGTCGCCGCAGCACGCGTGGACACGCCGAGCTTCGCGTAGATGTTGCTGACGTGCCGGTCCACCGTCCGCTCGCTGAGCACGAGCTGTGACGCGATCGCCCTGTTGGTCTCACCTGCAGCGACTAGGCGCAGCACCTGGAGCTCGCGCGGGGTGAGCCCGTGGGCCGAGCCGCACGATCGGGCTTCAGGATCGAGTCGACACGTGCAACGTCCGGCAGCGCGCCGAGATCCTCGAACACGCTGCGCGCCGCCGTCCAGCTCGAGCGCGGCGCCGTCGCGATCCCCGAGCTCCGCGCACGCGAGCCCGACGAGCACGCGCACCCTCGCCGACTCGTACGGCGCCTCCAGCTTCTGCCACGCGCGCAACGCCTCGCGCGATGCCGTGAGCGCGGCAGCCGCATCGCCTCGCGCGAGCGACACCGCGCCTCGGGCGCAGGCCGACATCGCGGCCAGCGCGTCGGTTCCGTGGTTCCCGAGATCGCCTCGAGCTCGTCGCCGGCCCGCGCAGCCTCGCCGACCTCGCCCGCCACGAGCGCGATCTCGACGTGGGCCGGGAGCAGCCCCGCCCGCAGCAGCGGCTCGTCGGCCTCGCCGACGACGCGGCGGATCGCGGCGATCGCAGCATCGACGTCTCCCTGTGCGAGCCTGAGCAGCGCCAGGCCCGGCTGCGGCTCGATGCCCCGCCTCGTCGCAGCGCGATACTCCTCCTCGGCCGCGCCGAAGTCGCCACGCAGGCGATGTAGGTCGCCTCGAACGCACATGGCGCGTCCCGATGCGAGTTGATTCAACACCCCTTGCGCTCCGACGCGCTCCGCCTCTTCGAGCGCCGCCTGCCAGACCCCCGCAGCTGCATGATCTCGGCGCGATGCACCAGGCAGACCCCGGTGTGGGCCACCATGCCCGGCTGGCGCTCGCACCAGAGCGTCAAGGCGTCCGTCCACTCTCGCGCGCGCCGCAGCTCGTACGCGCCCTGACAGACGGCAATCGTGTTGCAGTAGAGGATGCCGGCGACGATCGGCGAGAGCTCCCCGCTCGTGACCGCGACCATGCTCTCGTCCACGAGCCGGAGCCCTTCTCTGGTTCGTCCCAGCTCGAGGAGGGCGTGACCCTGATCCATGACGCCCAGCGCGACCAGGTCACGGTCGCCAAAGCGCTCGCCGATCTCGACCGCTTCGGCCGCCGCGGCTCGCGCAGCTTCGAAGTCGCCTTCGTCGAAGCTCTGGAGCATCCGGGCGAGGAGGAGGTAGCCGCGCTCCGCGCAGTCTCGTTCCTCGCGCTCGAGCAGCCGCTCTCCCCGAGCGAACCACCCCATCGCGGGAGCTCCTTCGCCCCGGAGCAGCAGGTTGAGACCGATCCACCAGGTGCAGCGGGCCGCTCGAGGCACGTCGTCCGCATCGAGGTGGGCGTAGTGGGCGCGCGTCAGGCCGTCGACGTAATCCTCGTCTCGACCGAGCATGTACGCGGCTCTCGCGAGCAACTCGAGGTCGTCCGGCTCAAGGCCCGCCTCGTCGGCGCGCGACAGCGCCTCGAACGCGTCGGCCCAGGCGGCGTTCGCGAACGACATCCGGCCGCGTTCCAGCACATCCCCGACCACAACTTCGTCCATGGATCCCGGCCTGGATCCTACGCCCGAACCGCGGGCGATCCGCTCCATCGTTGTAGACCGCTGCTCGGTTCCCTAGGATCGTCCGCGGTGCGCTTCGCCATCCCTCTCCTTGCAGCGCTGGCAATGATCACGCTCGTCGCCTGCGGCGGTGATGATGATGAGACGGCGGCTGCACCAGTCCCGCTCGCGCAGAGATTCGTCACGGCGGAGGATGCACCCGGTTCGAAGCCCGATCCTGTCGAGACGCGGCAGACGACCGTCGATTTCGACGAGTTCATCGCGGTACGCAGCGAGCTTTCGGTCGATCCCGACACGGAGGAGATGACCACGGTCTTTCAGGACGCCGGCTTCAAGGGTGCGGGTGTCGACACGCGCTTCTTCGGAGAGACGCATACGCCCGGATCCTCGCCGCATGTCGTCAGTTCGTTTATCGAGCTCGAGTCTGAAGACGGGGCGACGAGCGCACTCGACTGGCTGGAAACGGACTCGATGAAGCCATGCCCCATGAGTTGTGCCGTGCAGATAAGCACCTTCGACGTGGATGACCTTCCCGATGCACGCGGCGTCCAGCGGATCGCAACGGCCGAGGACATCGAGCGGGTTGGGACTGCAGACGAACAGCCGATCGAGGAGTACTGGATGGGGTTCACCAACGGCGCATTCGTTTACACCGTGAATCTGTTTGGGCCGCCGGGATCTGTATCCGAGGAGCAGGCTCTGGAGATCGCAAGCGCGTATTACGACCGGCTTACGGGCAGCTAGCGCTCGAGGCGGGCTCCCTCCCGAGCGTACGGCTTCACGGTAAGCGCGTATCCGCGGCTCGCGCTCCCGTCACTCGGTCACGGTGTCGCCATGGCGATGGGCAACCTTCCACTCGCCGCCCTCGCGGCGGTACACCTGCGTGGCGCGCAAGGTGTAGCTGCGCGGCTGACCGTCGATGGAAGCCGAAGTGTGCTCGAGGCCGGCGGTATAGGCCATGTCGCCCGCCACGTCATACGCCTGCAGTTCGAACGCGTACGACGTGCAGTCGGAGAAGCTCTTCGCGAGAGCAGTGAAGAGCTCGTCCAGCTCATGCTGGCCATGGGCGTTGCGCCACGCGCCCAGGACGCTCACGGGCTCGTTGCGGGACCAGAGCGCCCGACGTGGGGCCTCGTCGCCGTTGTGCAGGGCGAGCTCCGCTTCGTACAGCGTGGTCTTGACCCAGTCCAGGAAGTCCTCGCGGTCGGTCATGCCGGCAGCATGCTCATCGTCCAGCTTGATCGCAACGGCCGCTTGCCGAGATTGCGCGGCTACGATCGCTCGATGGTCGAGGAAGGAGGGTCTGCGCCCGACTTCTCGCTGCCGGCAGATTCAGGAGAAGTGATCACCCTGTCCGCTCTTCGCGGCAGACCGGTCGTGCTCTATTTCTATCCAAAGGACGACACCCCGGGCTGTACGGCCCAGGCGTGCGGGATCCGCGACGCGTGGGGCGAGTTCGAGCGGAGCGGCGCGATCGTCCTCGGCGTCAGCCCCGACAGCCCGAAGAAGCACGTGAAGTTCCGCGAGAAGTACGGGCTCCCGTTCACGCTCCTCGCCGACGAGGATCACGCGGTCGTCCGAGGCGTACGGCACCTGGGTCGAGAAGAGCTTCGCGGGCAAGAAGTACATGGGCGTCGAGCGCTCGACGTTCATCATCGACGCGGACGGGAGCCTCGCGAACGTCATGCGGAAGGTGAATCCGGCCGAGCACGCCGACGACGTGCTCGCAGCGCTGGCTGCGGTCTGAACCACTCTTTCGGCAAGGTCCCCGCCACAGCCGAATAGGGAGGTCACATGACGGGTGAACGCGGGGCGTTCGTGCTTGGGCCAGACGAAGGGAGGTCGATCGACCTCGGCGCGTTCGGGATGACGGTCAAGGCAAGCTCGGACGAGACGGGCGGAGTCTTCTCGCTCCTCGAGGCCGAGGAGCCGCCGGGCTTCGGACCGCCGCTGCACATCCACCACGACGCCGACGAGGCCTTCTACGTCCTCGCAGGCGAGTACGTCATGTTCCTCGACGATCGCGAAATCCGCTGTCCGGCCGGCTCGTTCATCTTCATCCCGAAGGGAATGCGCCATGGATTCCGGGTGGCGGTCGGTGCCGAGCCGCAAGCTCAACCTCTACTTCCCGGCGGTCATGGTCGGCTACTTCGACGACCTCAGCGACGCCATCCGACGTGCTGACGTGGACGAAGGCGAGTTGGACGACATCGCACGTCGGCACTCGATGGAGATCGTCGGGCCGGTGCCGGAAAGCTACGTTTGAGCGGCGGCTAGAATGGCCGCCTCCGCGCGGATGTGGCGGAATTGGTAGACGCGCACGGTTCAGGTCCGTGTGCCCGTAAGGGCGTGGAGGTTCAAGTCCTCTCATCCGCATCGCAGCAGCCTTTCCGGCGCTCTTCTCGTCTGACTCCTCGATGACACGCCTCCTCGCTCTCACCGGTCTCGCCCTGGCGGTTCTCGCGCTCGGCGCGGGACGTGCGACGGTCGTGGAGGAGGCTCGCGGCGCGCCGCGCGTCCAGGTCGTCGTCGCGCTCGACTCGCCGCCGCTCGCGTATGCGCCGGGACGCGCAGCACGCATCGCGGCCGAGCAGCGCGCGTTCCGGGACGAGCTGGCGCGCAGCCTTCCCGGGGCCGACGTCCGCTGGCGCTACCGGCTCGTCGCGAACGGGTTCGCAGTCGATCTCCCGGGGAACCAGGTCGCGCGTCTCCGCTCGCTCCCCGGCGTCCGCGACGTCTACGACTCCGCCCGCTACGAGCCGCAGCTCGACACGACTCCGCAGGCGATCGGCGCGACCGCGCTCTGGGGCGCCGCGCTCGAGACCGCCGGCCAGGGAGTCAAGATCGGGATCATCGACACGGGTGTCGACCACGAGCACCCGTTCTTCGATCCGACGGGCTACACGATGCCGGCCGGCTTCCCGAAGGGGCAGGTGCGGTTCACGAACGCGAAGGTGATCGTCGCGCGCGCGTTCGCCGCCGCCGCGAGTGAGGTACCCGCGCGCTAGCGTCCCCGTCGACGGCGAGAACTCGAGCCACGGCACGCACGTCGCCGGCATCGCGGCCGGAAACCCGCGCACCGAGGCGACGGGCAGCCGGCGGGTCTCGGGCATCGCGCCGCGCGCGTACATCGGGAACTACAAGGCGCTCGTCGGAACGGACTCGGGGCTGAGCCCGAACGGGAACGCGCCCGAGCTCGTCGCCGCGATCGAGGCCGCCGTGCGCGACGGCATGGACGTCATCAACCTCTCGATCGGCGAGCCGGAGATCGAGCCGCGCCGCGACGTCGTCGCGCTCGCGCTCGACGCGGCGGCCCGGGCGGGCGTCGTCCCCGTCGTCGCCGCCGGCAACGACTTCAACGACTTCGGTGCCGGCACCGTCTCGTCTCCCGCGAACTCCGCGGCCGCGATCACCGTCGCCGCGTTCGAGGTCGGCGGCGACGTCGGCCTCGGGCGTGCACGCCGACTTCTCCGCGGTCGGCCCGACGACGATGTCACTCCGCCAGAAGCCCGACGTGGCAGCACCCGGCGTGGGCGTTCTCTCGTCCGTGCCCGAGGGATGGGCGTCGCTGTCCGGAACGAGCATGGCCTCGCCGCACATCGCTGGAGCGGCGGCGCTCCTCGTCCACCGCCACCCGACCTGGACGCCGGCGCAGGTGAAGTCGGCGCTGGTGCAGACGGCGACGGACGGGCGGGTCGGCGGCAACGGTGCTCCCGGCCCTGAGTTTCAGGGTGGCGGTGTCGTGACGCTCGCGAAGGCGGACAACCCGCTCCTGTTCGCGGAGCCGACCGGGATCTCGTTCGGTCTGCTCGAAGGCCGAGGCGCCGCGACCGAAGGACGCGTGGCGCTGAGCGACGCCGGCAGCGGAGCGGGCACGTGGAACGCGTCCGTCCAGGCGCGCCGTACGACGCGCGGCGTCTCCCTCGCGCTCGCGTCCGCGCAGGTCACTGTCCCGGGCGAGCTCGCGTACGAGATCCGGGTCGGAAGCGGGCCGCAAGCGGGAGACTTCTCCGGCTACCTCGTCCTCCGCCGCGGTGCCGACGTACGGCGCATCCCGTTCTGGGGCCGCTACACGGAACAGCGCCTCGGCCGCCACCGGGTGTCGCTGCTGCGCCGGGCAGGCATCTTCCGGGGAACGACCGCCGGCAAGCCGGCGCACGTCTCTCGCTACCGCTATCCCGAGAATCCGCGCGGCGTCGGGGTCACGACCGAGCTGCGAGGGCCGGAGGCCGTCTACCGAGTGCGCATCCCGCGCCGCGCCGCGAACTTCGGCGTCGTGATCACGTCGCAGCGCGGTCGCGTCGAGCCGCGCGTCGTCGCCGGCCTCGACGAGAACCGGCTGACAGGCTACGCCGGGCTGCCGATCCACCACAACCCGTATCTCGAGGGCTTCCGCAACACCGTTCCGGCTGCAGGCGCGCTCGCGCCGCTCCCCGGGGACTACTACGCCGTCTTCGACAGCGCTTCGCGCGCGGGTGCGGGGCGCTTCAACTTCCGACTCTGGATCAACGACGTGACGCCGCCCGTGCTCCGGCTCCGGACGCCGACGGTGCGTGCCGGCACACCGCTGCGCATCGGGGCGACCGACGCGGGATCGGGCGTGTACCCGTCATCCATCCGTGCGGCGATCGACGGCGACGGCGTGTCCACGCTCTTCCGCGACGGCGTGATCCGGATCTCGACCAATGGGCTCGCGTCCGGTCGCCATCGCGTCCGCATCCGCGTCTCCGACTACCAGGAGACGAAGAACACCGAGAACGTCGCCCGCATCCTCCCGAACACGAGGACGTTCACGGCGACCTTCACCGTGCGCGGCTAGTCGAGGCAGCGACAGCGGCCGCGAAGCGGACGCCTTCAGGGATTTACGCGCGACCAGGCATTCGCGCGAGCGAATTCCTGGTCTGCGCAGAACTAGGTCCTGCGGTCCTTCTCTTCGATCGTCGGCAGCGCGTCTAGGTCGCGCTGGACGCTGCGGATGAACTCGTCGCTCTCCGGGTCCTCCGTCGTGACGACCCGGAGCTTCGCCTTGCGCTGCCGGCGCTCGCGATCCCGCCTCGCCTCCGCGCCGAAGCGGCGCCCGAGGCGCGGCCACTCGACCGCGACGACCAGTACGGCCGCGAGGACGAGAACGACGAGCCACGGCCAGCTCACCCGCGGGATTGTACCCGGCTCGTGGTGCACAGACCCCAATCCGCGAGTGCGGATTGGGGTCGCGCAAACCCCTAAAGGCGTCCGCTTCGCGGCCGCGGCGTCGCGCGGGGTCTCATCGCCTACGTACGAAACACCTGCATCGGGAGTGTGGAAAGTGGCTCGCCGCCGTCCGCGGTCACGAGCCAGGTCTCCTGCATGTACAGGCAGTCCTCCCCGTTCGCCGCGATCGCGTGAGGGTGCATCGAGAGCACCATGCCCTCGCGGAGCTCGGTCTCGACGCCCTCGCCGATCTTCGGGAACTCGATCATCGTCATCCCGATCGAGTGGCCGGTGACGTGGCCGAGGTGGAAGCCGCGCTCGGTGAATCCGGCCGACACGGCGCGATGGACGTCGTGGCAGCTGGCGCCCGCGCGCATCGCGCGGCGCGCGGCTGCGTCGTACTCGTCGTACGCCTCGAGCATCCGCTCCGTGTCGGGCGAGAGCTCCTGCTCGCGCGCCGCGATCGCGCGCGAGACCTCGACCCAGTGCATCCCAGGGCCCGCGACTTCGAGCGACGGCAGGAGGAAGCGCGGGAGCTTCTCCTCGCGGCGGGCGATCTTGAACTCCGGCCGCGCGTACTCGTCGGTGCCCGTGAGGACCATGTTCATCGTCAGCCGGCCGCAGCCCTCGGCCACGAACCACTCCTCCGCGGCGGCCATCACCTCGGCGGCACTCTTCCCGGGCTCGTAGGCCTCGAGGAAGATCTCGAAGCCGCGCTGGTTGATCCGGACCGAGTCGCGCACCGATTCGAGCTCGGCCTCGCTCTTGACGGCGCGCGCGAGGTCGAATTCGACGTCGAACGGAACCAGCTCGAGCCCGTCGAGCGCGGCGCGGTCGCGCACGGTCATGACGTAGTCGAGGCCGTAGACGCCGATCCGCCTCCACCCCGCTCCGCGTGCGCGCTCGGCGATGTGCTCGCCGGGACGGTCGTGGAAGACCTGCTCGATCTCGGCCGTGCCGTGCTCGCCGACGTAGCGGGCCTCGCTCGGGAAGACGACCGTCGGGTCGCCCTCCGCCGGGACGACCACGTACGCGTAGCGGTGGACGATCTGGAATCCCGAGAGGTACGTCACCGCGCCCTCGAAGCCGGAGTACTCGCTTCCGGAGACGACGAGTGCGTCGAGCTCGTGCTCGGCCATCGCGCGGCGGACGTTCGTGTACCGGCGTTCCAGCTCGGGGCTTAGCGCCATGAGTCCTCCAGTGCCTTGACGAGTGCAGTGACCGCGTCGTTCATCGGCGTCGGCACGCCCAGCTCGCGGCCGAAGCGGGCGATGCCGCCGTTCAGGTAGTCGATCTCGGTCGCCCGCTGCGCATCCACGTCCTGGAGCATGCTCGCCTTGTGGTCGTACGCGACCTCGGGCTTCGCGGCGTGATCGATCAGGTCCTCGGGGTCGGCGTCGAGAACGATGCCCTGCGCCGCCGCGACCGCCTTCCCCTCGTCGACGAGCTGGGTGACGAGCGCGCGCAGCAGCGGCCGCTCGCAGACGCGCCCGTGCGTGAGGCCGGTGAGTGCGCCGACAGGGTTCGTCGCGGCGTTGAAGATGACCTTCCGCCATTGGGCCGGGCGCGCGTCGGCCACGGCGGAGGTCGGCATGCCGCCACGTGTGCAGGCATCCGCAAGGCGCTCGATCTCGTTCGCGGTCGCCGGACTGGGCTCGAACGGCCCAAGCGTCGTGTCGCCCTTCACGTCCCACTGAACCACGCCCGGGGAGAGAATCTTTCCGGCGGGAAACGTCGTGCCGCGAATCACGCGAGAGACATGCTTCGCGATCGTCTCCTCGTTGCCGACCCCGTTCTGCACCGTCGCGACGGCGCCGTCCGCGAACGCGTGCGCCGTCGCCGCGATCGCTCCGCCCGTGTGCATGGCTTTCGTCGCGACGATCCCGAAGTCGCAGGCCGGTAGCTCGGACGGCGTCGTTCGTCGCCCGCAGCCGGCCGACGACGTCGCCCGCACCGGTCAGCCGCAGTCCGTCGGCGTTGATCGCGTCCACGTGCGCCCGGTCGAGGTCGTAGGCCCAGACCTCGACGTCGTCGAGCTGCGCGAGATGCGCCGCGAACAGCGACCCCACGGCGCCGCAGCCGACGACGCAGACCTTCACGAGTACGACGCCTCCCGTCCCTCGACGAGCGCATACACCGCCGCCTGCAGGGGTACGGCGACGCCGAGCCTCTCCGCCTCACGAAGGAGCGCGCCGTTGATCCATTCGAGCTCGGTCGGACGGCGAGCGCGCACGTCCTCGAGCATCGACGGATGGTGCGCGCTCCCGCGCTGCGTCGCGAGCACGTTCATCTCCCAAGGATCGTCGTGCAGGGCGATGCCCGCGGCCGCCCCGACCGCCTTCCCCTCGTCCATCAGCGCGCGGATCAGGCCGCCGAGGTCGAAGGACGCATCCGTCTGCGCGAAGTGAGAATCGTGCGGGAGATCGGTGAGCGCCGAGACGCCGTTGACGGTCGCGTTGAAGATCAGCTTCGACCACTGCGCCGGGCGCAGGTCGGCGAATGCCTCGGCTCGGAGACCCGACGAGACGATGAGTTGCGCGATCTCCTCCACGCGTTCGAGCGGCGTATCCCCGTAGGGCCCGAGCCACGTGGGCGTGTCGAGCACGTACTCGACCTCGGTGTCGGAGTGCCGGGTCCCGCTCATGAAGGTGATCGCCGAAATGAGGGACCACTCGCCGTGCGTGCGAACGACCGCCTCCGCGCCGAGGCCGTTCTGGACCGTCATCAGCATCGCTTCGGGAAATCTGCCCGCAAGCGCGGAGGCGACGGCGTCCAAGTCGTTTCCCTTGCACGCGATGACGACGAGGTCGGGGTCGGGGAGCTCCTCGAGATCGTCGGTCGCGTGGACGCGTACTTCGAGCTCGCTGCGACCCGTGACCCGCAGCCCATGCGCGTTCAGCGCCTCGGCGTGCACGCGTCGCCGCGTGACGACGGAGACGTCTGCGACCCGCGCAAGGTGGCCGGCGAAGAGACTGCCGATCGTCCCCGCGCCGACGATGCAGACGCGCTCGATCACGCGGAGGCCCCCTGCGCACCCTTGCGCCACCGGTCGAGGCCGGGCAGACGGAACTCCCGTCCCCGCGTCAGTCCCTCGGGCAACAGGATGAGAACGGCGGCCATGAAGGCCGCGACGCCGACGAGCCGGCTGCCACCCCAGAGCGGCTCGCCGAGAAGGTCGTTGACGACGCCGATGTCGCCGCTCTCGGCGTCGAGGAGGAAGGAGTCGAGCGTGCTGACCGCAAGGGCGCCGACGACCGCTCCCCAGAGGCTGCCGACCCCACCGACGACGAGCATCGCGAGGCTGAGGAATGTGAGCTCGAGGTACACGTCGCGGGCCTGAAGCGTGCCTGCGAGGTGCACGAGAAGGCCGCCCGCGAATCCTGACAGCGCGCCCGAGAGGGCGAACGCCCACAGCCGCTCCCGGTGAATGTCGATCCCCGCCGCTCGCGCGGCCGCCGGATCCTCGCGCGCCGCCCGCAGCTTCCGCCCGAAGCGGCTGCGCTGGTACAGAAAGGCAACCGTGATGACGGCGACTGCTCCCACTGTTGCCTGGCCGAGATCGGTCGTCTCGGGGACGGTCGTCAGCGTGAGCGGCCCCGGCCCGATCTTCTCCCAGTTCGAGAGGATGTTGAAGGTGACCCCGAGGACCGCGAAGGTCGCGATACCCGCCGCGAGCCCGGAGAGGCGCATGAGCGGGATCCCGACGAGCAGCGCGAAGCTCCCACCAACGCCGGCCGCGAGGGCGAGCGACGCGACGTTGCCGACCGAGTGGTCCGCGAGGAGCGGGAAGAGGCCGGGAACGATCGTCGGCTTGAGCTCGACGGGGACGGTCATCACCCCGGCGGCAAAGGCGCCGACCGACACGAAGCTCACGTGGCCGAACGAGACGACTCCGGAGTTCCCGACGAAGACGTACAACGAGACCACGATCGCGACCGAGACGAGCGCGCCGAGGAACTCGATCTCGAGGTCGGGGTCGACGAAGCCCATGCTCCCGACCAGGCCGACGAGAGCGACCACCGCGACCGGGCCCGCGAGCGCCACAAGGTCCGCAGGTCGTCTCACATCCGCTCCACCGCCGCGCGACGCCCGCGTACGAAGAGCCCGTCCGGACGGAGCAGAAGCACCACGATCACGAGCATGAAGAGCGCCGAGTCGAGGTAGACACTGCTCGTGAAGGGCCACGAGCCGGTGCTCGGCAGGTAGCCCGAGAGAACGCCGATCGCGAACCCCATCGTGAAGCCGCCCAGCGTCGCCGAGAGCAGCCGGTCGATTCCCCCGACGACGACGCCGACGAGCACGATGATCGTCTCGCGCAGTCCCGTGTCGGGCGAGACCAGGGGCGACTGCGCCATCGGGAGGATCACGGCGACGATCCCCGCGAGGAGGCCGGCGATGAGCACGGCGACGGTGATGACCCGGTTCGCCTGCACGCCCAGCAGGCGTGCGGTCTGGGAGTCGATCGACGCCGCGCGCATCTGGAGCCCGATCGTCGTGCGCCCGAGAAGCAGCGCGAGCGCCGCGAAGGCGACGATCGCGGTCCCGATCGCGACGAGCGTGATCCAGCGAACGCTGACACCGCCGACGGTCACGAACTGGGAGAGGCCGGGGAACGCGACGGCGAACTTCCCGATCGCGCCGAACTTGACGAGCGCGATGCTCTGGAGCAGGTAGCTGATCGCGAACGTGGCGACGAGCATCGTCGTCGGCGACGCACTGCGGAGCGGGCGGAAGGCGACGAGCTCCATGGCGAGCGACAGCGTCAAGACGACTGCGAAGCAGACCGCGACCGAGACGAGCGGCGGGTACTCGCCCGTGAGCGCGATCGCGTAGCCGCCGGCCATGATGAGCTGGCCGTAGGCGAAGTTGACGAGGCGGAGGACGCCGAAGACGAGGCCGATCCCGATAGCCATCAGCGCGTAGATCGAGCCGAGCGCGATGGCGTCGAGGAGGATCTGGAGATCCTGGGTCATCGCCCCGCTGACCCGAAGTAGGCGGCAACCATCCGCGCGGTGTCGCCCGCGTCCGACGGGCCCAGAGTCATTCGCAGCTCGCCGTTCGAGAGCACGTGAGTCCGGTCGGCGAGCGCCACCGTGCGCTGGGCGCGCTGTTCGACGAGGAGGACGCCGATCCCGCGCGCTCGGATGGCCGCCAGCACGTCGAAAACCTTGTCGACGACGGAGGGCGCGAGGCCGAGCGACGGCTCGTCGAGCAGGAGCACGTCAGGCGAGGCCACGAGCCCCCGCGCGATCGCGAGCTGCTGCTGTTGTCCTCCCGAGAGGTGACCTGCGGTGCGGGCGCGCGACTCGCGGACGACCGGGAAGAGCGCGTACACCTCCTCGAGGGCCTCCTTCACGCCGGCCCTGCCGGAACGCGCGGCAAGACCGAGGCGCAGGTTCTCCTCGACGGTGAGCTCGGCGAAGATGCGGCGACCTTCCGGCACGAGCGCGACTCCCGCCCGCGCGATCTGCTCGGGGCGGCGACCGCGGAGCGAGCCCCCGGCCAGACGGATGTCCCCGCCGCTCATGCGAACGGCGCCCATGATCGCGTGCAAGGCCGTGGACTTGCCGGCGCCGTTGGGCCCGATCAATCCCACGATCTCCCCCCGCCGGACTTCGAGAGAGAGCCCGCGGACGGCCGGTACGGTCCCGTACCGCACCTCCAGGTCGCGGACCTCGAGCAGGGGTTCAGGCTGTGCCATCGACCTCGGCCTCCTCGTGGACCGCGCTCTCCCCGAGGTACGCGGCGGCGACGTCGAGATTGCCGCGCACGTCGTCCGGAGCCCCCTCTGCGAGCGTCCGGCCCTGGTCGAGCACATGGATCCGGTCGCACACCGCCATCACGAGCGCCATGTTGTGGTCGATCAGCAGGACTCCGGCCCCGCGCTCGTCGCGCACCGACCGGAGCACGGCCGTGAAGTCGGGGATCTCGGCCTCGGGTAGGCCCGCAGCGGGCTCGTCGAGAAGGATGAAACGAGGCTCGATGGCAAGCGCGCGAGCGACCTCGAGCTTTCGCTCGTCCCCGTGCGCGAGGGTCGAGGCGGTGGCGCGCTCGTACCGCGCGAGCCCGAGGAGGTCGAGCAGCTCGCCGGCCCTGCGCCGCGCCCGGCGTGAGCTCGCCCCGGCCCCGAGCGCCGACACCTCGACGTTCTCGCGGACCGACAGGTTCCCGAACGAGTGGCTGTGCTGGAACGTCCTCGCAAGCCCGGCTCTGCCGCGCCGGTGCGGGCTCCAGCGCGTGATGTCACGGCGCTCGAGCTCGACCGTCCCTGCGGTGGGACGGTCGAAGCCGCTCATGACGTTGACGAGCGTCGTCTTCCCCGCCCCGTTGGGCCCGATCAGACCGACGATCTCGTTCGGTCGCAGCTCGAGGGTGACCTCCCGCAACGCGTGCACGCCCTGAAACGACCGCGAGACGGCGGTGGCCCGGAGGGTTGCTCCGGGCCACCGCTCGGGCTCTGGCAGCTGCGCCTCGGTCAAGGCGACCCGCTCAGCCGATGTTCGCCGGCTTCGCCGTCCTCCAGAACCGCTGGAACCTCGCCCTGTTGTCGTTCACGAGCATCACGCGATAGGCGCGCCCGGTGACCCCGTGCACGTTCTTCGAGTACGTGATCCGTCCCGACGTGACGGGGAAACGCTTGTACTTCTCGAACTGCGCCGCAAGACGCGCGCCGTTCGTCGAGCCGTTGGTCCGCCTTATCGCCGCGACGAGGGCGTCGACGAGGTCGGCCCCCGGGATGAAGCTCCCGGTCGCGGGCAGCTGACCCTTGTTCAAGGCCCGCACCTGCCGCACCAGCGCATTTACCGTCCTGTTCGGGTCGTCCCCGAAGATCGAGCCGTAGGTCACGTAGTAGTAGTTCGTGACCTTGGGGCTCTTCGGCCACCAGTAGTTTCCGTCGCCACCCCAGGAGTTGATGATCGGGGTGTCGTTGCCGAGGCTCCTGAGCCCGCCCACGAACGGCGCGAGGCCGTCGAAAGCGGTCGGGAACACGATCACGTCCGCCCGGGTGCGAGACACCCTCCCGAGAGCATTGTTGATCGTGTTGGAGAACGACGTGAACGACTCCTCCTGCACGATCTCACCGCCGAGCTCCCGGAAGCGAACCTTGAACGCCGCCCCGATGTCGCGGAAATAGGCGAGCAGGTTGTCCTGCACGATGATCGCGGTTCGCCAGCCCCGCTTGTACGAGTACTCGGCCATCGCCGCTCCCTCGTCCTGGGCGATGTTCCCGAGCGTGAATGCCAGGCGCCCTCTGGGGCCGAACCGCTTCGGTCCCTGCTGATCGGTTCCGATGCAGGGGGAGAGCGCGAGTCGGCCGCTGGCGATGAACGCCTGGGTCGCGGGTGCCGCGAACTCGACGTCGCAGGTGACCATCCCCACCTGCGCTCCCTGCCGGATGAGCTGGAGGGCGCAGGCCTTCTGCTTCTTCAGCTGGTGGTCGCAGACCTTGATCTGAAGTTGCCGACCACCCACGCCGCCGGCGGCGTTGATCTTCTTCACCTGCGCCTGCGCCGCGTACAGCGCGGGCGTGTCGTACGGCGACATGTTCGCCGTCAGGTCCATCGCGGCTCCGATGATGATCGGTCCGTCCTGCTGCGAGCGGGCGCTGGCGCCGGTCACCGCGACGACGGTGGCACCTGCGGCCATCGCCGAAGCAGCCGCGAGCGCTGCCCACTTGCCGGGTCGTCTCATGCTCTCCTCCTCCGACCGCTTGGGTCTCCCGAGCCTGTCGTGTATCGAATCACGTCCCGTGTCAGTCAATAGTCGTCCGCTCGCGCTTGCGGTTCACGCAGACCCGCTCGATCACCGGCGCTCGCGCTCAGGCGTGGGCGGCCGCCTCGACCCGGTCCCTCACGCGCGGGACCACCCGGCTCGCGAACAGCTCCTGGTTCTTGATGGCCATCCACTGCTCGGCGCCGCCCGCGTTGACCGTGATGGCGATCTCGGCGATCCCCGGGCAGATCTCGAGCGTCTGCTCGATGCGCTCGAGGATGTCGTCCGGCGTCCCGACCCAGACGTAGTCCTCCTCGATCAGCTGCTCGTACGGGATCTCGGCGAGCTGCTCCATGATCCCCGCCGTGTAGAAGCCGTAATCCGCCTTGAGCAACCCCTCGGTCGACGGCTTGTCGTACTCGGTCAGCGGCGAGGCGTTGCCCTTGATGAAGCCGACCATCCAGTCGCGAGCCTCACGGAGCGCGGTGTCCCGGTCCTCGTCGATGTGGCACGCGTGGATCCAGACGATGTCGGGCGTGGTCCCGTGCTCTTCGCACTTTGTCCGGTACAGGTCGAGCTGCTTCTCGAGCGCGACGTACGGCAGCAGCGGAGGCACGGCGACGCTCCACCCGTTCTCCGCAGCGAGCTCGTATGTCCGGTCCGACGTGCCGCCGAGCGTGACCCTGAACTTCCGCTCCGGAAACGGCACGACGTGCGAGTCCGCGACCTGGAAGTAGGTGCCGTCGTGCGAGAAGCGCTCCTCGCGAAGCGCCTCGAACAGCAGGTCGACGGCCTCCTCGTAGCGCGGGCGCGCGTGCTCGTCCAGCGGGACGCCCGCCTTCTCGGGAATCCAGCCGTGACCGCGACCGACCCCGAACTCGTATCGGCCGCCGGTGAGGATGTCGGTGACGGCGATTGCCGAGGCCAGCACGGGCGGGTTGTGGTACGGGAGCGCGTGCAGCATCGTCCGGAAGCGGATCTGCTTCGTGCGCTGCGCGGCCGCTGCGAAGAGCGCGGTCGGGTTCGCCGAGATCGAGAACTTCGGGAAGAAGAAGTGCTCGATCACCGCGTACACGTCGTACCCGAGGCGGTCGGCGTTCTCGATCTGCTCGAGGACCTCGCCGAACATCTGCTCTGGCGTCTTCCCGGGGTGGAGCTGGATCTCCGTGTAGAGCCCGAACCTCATCGCGCACCTCACTTCGCCCGATTGCCAGGTGCGAACGAGTATCCCATCGTCCGCAATGACGGTCAATCGGGGTCGGTGGCGATCTCCTCCTCCGCGCGCTTGCGCGCGACGAGGCGGCGAAACTCGGAATCGCTGACGAGTCCGCGCTTCTTCGCTCCCGCCTGCTTCACGAGTTCGAGGAGCTCCGCGTGCTGCTCCGCGGGAGCGGACAGGCCAAGCTCCTCGAGCTTGATCCGGATCGAGTCCAGGCCGCTCTTCTTGCCGAGGACGATGCCGCGTCTCGCGCCGACGAGCTCCGACGAGTACGGCTCGATCGCGGGCGGGTCGTGGAACTGCGCGGCGACGGCGCCGGACTCGCGGACGAAGAGGTTCTCGCCGGTGACGGCCTTCCACGGGGCGAGCGGTGTCGCGGCGAGGCGCTCGACGAGCTGCGAGAGCTCGCGGACTTGCTCGAATCGCAGGCGAGTCGGGATGCCGTAGAGCGCCTCGAGCGCGAGCGCCACCTCGACGAGATCGGCGTTGCCGCCGCGCTCGCCCATCCCGTTCACCGTTCCCTGCACCCAGGTCGCGCCCGCCTGCACGGCCGCGATCGCCGCAGCCGTGGCGAGGCCGAAGTCGTCGTGGCCGTGCCAGTGGACGGGCACCGCGTAGTCGAGCTCCTCCGCTATCTCGTTGACGAGGAAGGCGGCGGCCTCGGGTGTCGCGATTCCGAGCGTGTCGACGACGACGACCTCCTTCGCGCCCGCGTCGACGGCCTGCGCGTACGCGCGCTTCGCGAACGCGAGGTCGGCGCGGCTCGCGTCGACGCCGAAGAACGCGACCTTGATTCCCTGGCTCGTCGCGAGCTGAACCGCCGAGCGGATGCGCTCGACCATCGCGTCGCGCGAGACTCCGAGCGCGGCGAGCTTCCCCTCGGAGATCGGGCTCTCGATGACCGAGGCCTGGATGCCCAGCTCGAGCAGCGCAGCGACGTCGGCGCCGACGGCGCGGGAGAAACCCCAGATCTCGGCGTCGAGACCGGCTTCGAGGATGAGGGCAATGGCGCGGGCGTCGTCCTCGGATACGCGCGGGAAGCCGGCCTCGATCCGGTCGACGCCCGCAGCGTCGAGCGCGCGTGCGATCTCGAGCTTGTCCTCGGGGCCGAGGACGACGCCCACGGTCTGCTCGCCGTCGCGAAGCGTCGTGTCGTAGAGCCCGACCGTGACGCGCGGCTGCGGCTCGAGCGCCTTCGCGTTCAGGTCCCCCGTCCAGAGCTTCGAGCGGTCGATCGGCATCGGCGGGACTATCGCATCCAGTCGCCGCCGGGGTCAGGCTAAAGCCTGACCCCAGCGGTCACGACTCCGTCCGGGAACGACGAGAGCTTCTCGGCACCGCTCGCCGTGATCAGGAAGTTGTCCTCGACGCGGAGGCCGCCGCCGCCCTCGATATAGCATCCTGGCTCGATTGCAAGAACCATGCCCTCGCGGATCTCGCCGCCGCCGGCCTGGTGCGCGTACGGGGGCTCGTGTGCTCGTGCCCCGACTCCGTGGGCTATCGGGTGGGAGGGCTGGCCGGCGAACCCCATGCCTTCGATACCGGCGCGGATGCGGCGGTCGAGCTCGGCGAGGCTCGCGCCTGGCTTTGCGAACGTGACTGCGTCCTCGTAGACGGCGAGGAGGTTCTGCTCGAGCTCGCGGTACGTCGGCGTGAGCTCTCCGACGACGAGGTTCTTCGTGTGGTCGCACCAGTAGCCGTCGGCGCAGACCCAGATCTCGAAGAGCGTCGGCTCGCCTTCGACCACGGGTCGGTTGGTGGTGGCAGTGAACGTCTTGATCCCCGGCCCCGACCAGACGAGCGAGAACCCGAGCGCGAGCTCGACCTTGCCCTCCCAGCCCGTGCCCTCGCCGTGGACGAAGCCCTCCCACTCGGCGGCGATCTCGGCCTCCGTCATTCCGGGCTCGATCACGAGCCGGCAGTGCTCCATCGCGGCGGCGGCGATGTCGTTCGCGAGGCGCATGCGCTCGATCTCCTGTGCGGTCTTGATCGCGCGGGCGTCGGCGAGGAGCGGGGTTGCGTCCTGCGCGTCTTCGCCAAAGGCGTGGAACCACTCGCGCGTGAACGTCGTCGGCTCGCCGACCATGCGGTCGGCGGCCTGGGTCCCGAGCGTGAGCTCGAGTCCGACCGCGCCGCCGTATTCGGCTGCGGCAGCTCGGGCGAGCTCGAGCACGCGCGCCGTCGGGGGCCGCGGGTCGTCCGGGTCGTAGCCCCTGAAGAGCCGCACGTCCGTTGTCCAGGCCGTGCGCGCCGCGTCCTCCTCCGACGCCTCGAGGCAGATCAGAGTCGGCTCGCCCTCGCGCGGGAAGACGCAGGCGTCGTAGCCCTTCATGCCCCAGAAGTTCGTCAGGTAGAGGACGTTGTCGGGCGCCCGCACGACGAGCGCGTCCAGCCCGCGCTCGGCCATGAGCGCGCGCACGCGCTCGAGCTTCGCGTCGTCCCGCGGCCAGGGCACGGGGCGATCCTAGGGTGAATCGAGCCGAGGTCTGAGCTGGACATGGCCAGGGTCTGACCCTGGGACACGTCCCGCATGGACAGGTCGAACCTGTCCGGAGTGGCCGGGTGTGAAGCGATCGTCACAAATTTGTTGCCGTTTACCAGCGCACTCGGGGCGGTGCGGGCTCGCCGTGGGCGCTCTCCCACGACACAATCGGGTTGCGTAGAACGCCGATCCGCTCGATTTCGGCCTCCATCACGTCTCCGGGGCGAAGGTAGAGCGAGGCGGCTTCAGGCGAGAACCCCGCGACGCCTGAAACCGTCCCCGTCGAGACCACGTCGCCCGCCGAGTACCCGAGCGCGGAGTAGTGGCTGAGGATCTCCGGGATCGTCACGCTCATCCGCCCCGAGTGCGACGTCTGCCGCACCTCGCCGTTGACGCGCAGCTCCATCGCGAGGTCGTGCGGATCCGGGATCTCGTCCGGCGTCACGATCCACGGCCCCAGCGGACAGAACGTGTCGATCGCCTTGCAGAACGAGAACACGCCCGACCGCATCTCGCGCCGCTGGATGTCCCGTGCCGTGATGTCGTTGAAGATCACGTAGCCGCCGATGTACTCCGGCGCCTCCTCCGGCGAGAACCACTTCCCCGGCTTCGAGACCACGACCGCGAGCTCGAGCTCGTAGTCGAGCTCCTCGGTCAGGTGCTCCGGATAGACCACCGGCTCGTCCGGCCCGACGATCGCGTCCACGTTCTGGAAGAACACGATCCACGGCGCGATCTCGTGCGCCCAGCCGACGCGCTTCGACTCCTCCTCGTGCTCGCGGAAGTTGCCCGCCGTGTGGAAGAACTTCTTGGGCACGATCGGCGCGCGCAGCCGGGTCTCCGCGAGCGCCACCCGCTCGCCGGTCTCGTCCGCACCGCCTCGCTCGTACCACTCCCGCATCGTCGGCACGTCGAGAACGGCGATCTCGTCGCCGTCGAGCACGCCGACGCGACTCTTGTCCTCGCCGAACGTGACGAGCTTCACGCCGGCGCCTCGGCTAGCCGCCGCGCGGCGCGCAGGAACATGATCCGGATCAGTCCGCTGAACGGAAGGATGACGAGCCAGTAGCGCCGGAACTTGCGCCGCGCGGCCGCATCGGGCACGTGCACCCGCGTCTCGGTGGAGAGCAGCGCCGGGCCGACGCGGAAGTCGATGACGGCTTTGCACGCATCCGGCCGGTCGTACGCGAGGAACTCCTCGCGCGACCGCGGACGCGGCCCCGCGTCGCCGCCGCGCAGACGCCAGAACTGGCCGGTCAGCCCGAGAACGACCCCTTCGCCCGGCACGTCGTCGAGGACGACCGACCTCTCCAGCGCGCCCGAGACGAACGGCTGGCCGACGTTGCCGTTCGGGCGACCGAGCCGCCGGAGCCACCACAGCGCCCGGGCGACCGGGATCTCCGCGAGCGAGACCGCGCGCACTGCGGCGTCGATCCGCTCCGGCGACGCCGCGATGGCGAGCCGGTGCCGCTCCGAGAACTCGTACACGGGCAGGAACTCGTCGAGCGCCTTCACGCCTCTCCCCGCCCGACCGCGTGCGACTCGCGAATCCACGCCGCGAACTCGTCGTCGAGCTGCTCCGGCTCCTCGAGCACGAAGTGGTGGACGCTCAGCTTCTTCGTGTACGACGAGACCTGCCGGAAGCGAGGGCTCTCGACGGCCCGCGGCAGGTCGAGATATCCCTCGAGCCCCCGCGACGTCAGCCGCACGCCCGCGAAGATCCGGCGCGAGCCGCGCAGGCCGATCTGGCTCTTCGTGGGCGCGAAGTCGAACTCGCCGCCGCCCTCCACCACCGCGACGAAGCGCCGGTACAGGTCGAGCGCCCGCTCGTCCGCGCCCTCGAGATGCTCCTCGACCGTCCACGTCCCGCACACGTGGCTCTGCTTCGTACGCGCGAACGTGCGGCCGCAGTCCGGGCACGTCCAGCTCACGGGTAGTTCCCCATGTGCCAGTGCCAAGCCTTGCCCTCGGTGGCCGTGAACTCGGCGAACGACGGCGGCCCCTTGCGCTGGTACTCGCGCCAGACCTCGATGCGGCCGTCGACGATCTCGACCACCGCGACGCCGTGGTCAAGCTGCTCGGCGTCCTCCGTTCCGAACGTGTACTCGCCGGCGCCTCGCTGCGAGACATCGTCGAACCCGAGCGTGTGGAAGCGCATCCTCTCCGTGGTCAGCGCGGCGAAGTACGGCCGCAGCTGTTCGTGCCCCACGTAGAGCTGGATGTCGGGCGGCTCCATGTACACCGCATCCTCAGTGAAGCAGGAGAGCCCGAGCTCGGTGTCCTGCGTCGACCAGGCTCGAGCGAGCCGCTCCATGAGCTCCCGGAACTCGGCCGAGGTCACTCCGCCACCTCGCAGATCCTCATCGCGGCGAGCGCGTACACCTCCGCCGTCTTGACGAGGCCGTCGATCTCGAGGTTCTCGCCCTTCACGGTGTCGAGGAGCCCGCTCGACGTGCCGTAGTTCACTGTCGGGACGCCGTACCGCGTGAGCGCGGACGCATCGGAGAACCAGCGCGTCACGTCTCGCTCGGGCGCCGCCCCGAACACCTCCGCATGCGCTTCGTCGAGCGCGGCGACCAACAGATGCGACTCGTCGATCTCAGCGCCCGGAGCGGTGACGTAGACCTCGCCCTCGACCCCGTACTCCGGGAACCGCTCCGCGAGCGTCCGGACGAACGCGAGCACCTCGCTGCGCGCCGCCGCCATCTCCTTCGTCGGCGGAACGCGCACGTCGAGGAAGAGGTCGGTGCGATGCGGCGTCCGCGAGACGCGCCAGCCGAAGCCGCCCTCGATCCCACCGACGTTCACGATTGCCTTCGCCCCGCGGTACGCGTTCGCCGGATCGTTCTCCCACTCAGGGATCCACTCGAGCACCGCGTCGAGCACCTCTCGCATGCGGAGAATCGAGTTCAACCCACGCTTCCCCTCGCTGAACGCGGTGTGGATGAAGTGGCCCTGCGTCGAGATCCGCAGCCAGAGCGAGCCGAAGTGACCGAGCACGACCTTCGACTCCGTCGGCTCGCCGAGGATGCACATGTCCGCGACACCGCCGTGCGTGACGAGGTGCCGCGTCCCGGCCGCGTAGCCTCGGAACTCGGCGCCCTGGGCGTCGGCCCACTGCGCCTTCTCGATCTCGCCACACACCGCGGCCACGAGCACGTCGCCGCGCAATCGCACGCCCGCATCGTCGAGCGCACGCACCGCCTCGACGTAGCACGCGAGCGCGCCCTTCATGTTCGAGATCCCAAGCCCGTACAGCCGCCCGTCCTCCACGAACGCGCTCGGCTGGAACCCCGGCACGTGCGCGAGCCAGGCCTCGCGCCCCGAGTACGACGTGTCCATGTGCCCGTTGAACATGAGGCTCGGCCCGCCGCCGGCGCCCGGTCGCGTCCCGAGCACGTTCGCGCGGTTCTCCTCGACCTGCTGCCACTGCACCTGCAGGCCCATGTCGGCGAACGTCTGCGCCATGAGCTCGGCCATCGCCTGCTCCGACCCGGTGAAGCTCGGCGTCCCGATCGCGCGCGAAGCCCACTCGACGAGCCGGTCGCGGTCTATGCGCAGCTCAGCCACGGAAGTGCGGCAGCACCTTCTCGCCGAAGAGGCGGATCTGGTCGTGCCGGCGGTCGCCCCACAGCTCGAGCATGACGTGCGTGCAGCCGGCGTCGCGGTACTCCTCGATCGCCGCGACGCAGTCCTCGGGGGTGCCCGCGATCGGCTTGCAGCGGTCGAGGAGCGAGTCCGTCACCTCCGCCTTCGCCGCCAGCCTCCCTCCCTCGCTCCATCGCCTCCGCCACCGGCGCAAGCTCCTCCATCTCGATCTCCGCCAGCTCGAGGAGCGTGTCGGCCGAGCCGCGGATGTTCTGGAACTTGTTCGCGAGGTACATCCCGGCGATCTCGCGCGCGCCGTCGCGACCGGCAGCGCGATCGTCGGCATGGATCGACGCGACCACGGTGCACCCGATGTCGATGTCGGCGGCGACGTTCTCGCGCGTGTAGCGCACGAACGCGGGAGTCGTGATCGAGGGCGTGAGGCAGCCGTCCGCGATCTCGCCCGAGAGCGCCTGCATCTTCGGCGCCGTCGCGGCGATGTAGACCGGCGGCACCTCGCGCGGCGTCACTGCCTCACTCGCCAGCCCCGGAACCGACGCACTCCAAGTCGAGCCCTCGTACTCGAACGGCTCCCCGCCGAGGACGCCGCGCACGATCGTCACCGCGTCCCGCATCGGGCCGAGGGTCTTCGAGGTCTGCGCGCGGATGTTGTTGAGGAAGATCTTCGAGGTCCCGAAGCCGAGCAGAAACCGCCCCGGACCCGCCGCCTCCTGCACGACCCGCGCGTCCATCGCAACCTGCACCGGGTGCCGCGTGAACGGCGAGATGATCCCCCAGCCGATCGTCAGCCGCTGGGTCTCGCGCGCCATCAGCGCGGACACGACGGTCGACGACCGCGCCTCCATCCCGTGCTTGCGCCACCACGGGTAGGCCTCCGCGAGCCAGATCGTGTCCATGCCCGCCTCGTCCATGACGCGAGCGGACTCGAGCATCTCCTCGAGCGGCTCCATCGTGAGCTGCATGACCCCGATTCGAAACGGCGCCGACACGTCGGCGCAATCACTAACACGTCACGGCCGTTGACCGGTCGCGCAACCGCGGGCATAGTCGCGACTCAGAAGGAGGCGGGGATGGAGTTCAGGATTCTCGGCCCACTCGAGGTGGTCGAGAATGGGCGGCAGATCGACCTCGGCGGCGCCAAGCAGCGTGCGCTGCTTGCGATGCTGCTCCTACATGCCAACGAGGTCGTGTCGACCGATCGCCTGATCGATGCACTCTGGGACGAGGAGGCACCGGAGAGCGGGAGGAAGACGCTCCAGGTCTACGTCTCCCAGCTCCGCAAGGCGCTCGGCAAGGAGCGTGTCCAGACGCGCTCGCCGGGCTACCTGCTGCGCGTCGAGCAGGACGAGCTCGACCTCGCCCGATTCGAGCGGCTGGCCGCCGCGGGCGAGGAGCGCGAGGCGCTTGCGCTCTGGCGCGGCGAGCCGCTGCCCGAGTTCGCCTACCAGCCCTTCGCGCAGGCCGAGATCGGCCGCCTGGAGGAGCTTCGGCTCGCCTGCCTCGAGGCGCGGATCGAGACGGACCTCGCGGCGGGGCGCCACGCGGCGCTCGTCGGGAGAGCTGGAGACGCTCGTCCGGGAGCATCCACTGCGCGAGCGTCTCCGAGGCCAGCTCATGCTCGCGCTGTACCGCTCGGGCCGGCAGGCCGAGGCTCTCGGCGTCTACCAGGACGCGCGGCGCGCGCTCGTGGAGGAGCTCGGGATCGAGCCGAGCCGCTCACTCCGTGAGCTCCACCAGGCGATCCTGCGCCAGGATCGGGCGCTCGAGCTCGAAACGTCCGCAGAGCCGGCGCCGGAGCCCGTCGCCGGGCCGCACGCCGTGACGCGCGCCGCGTCGCAGCCCGCGACCGACCGGCGCGCCGAGCGTAAGACCGTCAGCGCCGTGCACGTCGACATCGACGTCACCTCCGCGGACGGCAGCCGCCTGGACGCCGAGGTCCTGCAGCGAGTGCTGGCGCGCACGGTCACGACCATCACCGCCGCCGTCGAGAAGCACGAAGGCACGGTCGAGCACGTCACGGGTGACGCCGTGACCGCGATCTTCGGCCTCCCCGTCGTCCACGAGGACGATGCCGGCCGGGCGACTAAGGCGGCGGAGGAGATGCTCGCGCGCCTGCTCGAAGTGGGACACGAGCTCGAGCGCGAGGCCGCGGTCGAGCTCCGTACCCGGATTGGCATCAGCACCGGGGAGGTCATGACCGGTGGTGCGGCGACGCAGCTACGTGCGACCGGCGAGCCGCTGACCCGTGCGGCGGAGCTGGCGCAGACGGCCGAGCCGGACACGCTTCTCCTCGACGAGACGACTCGCCGCGCGGCACCCGCGCGGGACGGCGGCCGCTTCACCTCGCCGATGGTCGGCCGGACGCGGGAGCGACGGCGCCTGCAAGACGCGTTCGAGCAGGCCGCGACGGACCAGGCGTGCCAGCTCTTCACGATTCTCGGGCCGGCGGGAGTCGGAAAGTCGCGGCTCGTCCAGGAGTTCCTCGGCGATGTCTCCGGTCAGGCGCTGGTCGCCCGCGGGCGCTGCCTGCCTTACGGCGAGGGCATCACCTTCTGGCCGGTCCTCGAGGCCGTCAAGGACGTCGCAGGCATCGAGGAGAGCGAGTCCAGCGACGACGCGACGGCCCGCATCGCGGCGCTCGTGGAGGACGAGCCCGAGGTCGCCGCGCGCGTGACCGAGCTGATCGGACTGCGCGAAGGGAGCGCCGGCCTGGAAGAGGGCTTCGCGGCGGTCCGCACGTTCTTCGAACTCCTCGCCGCGCGCAGCCCGGTCGTCGTCGTCTTCGACGACGTGCACTGGGGCGAGGAGAGGTTCGTCGACCTGGTCGAGCACCTCGCGGACTGGTCGCGAGGCGCGCCGCTCCTGCTTCTCTGCGTCGCGCGGCCTGATCTTCTCGACGTCCGCCCGAGCTGGGGCGGCGGCAAGCTGAACGCGACCACTGTCCTGCTCGAGCCGCTCTCGGAAGACGAGTCCGCGGAGCTCGTCGCCAACCTCGTGGGAGAGGCGACGCTGGCGGAAGAGGTGCAGGACCGAATCGCGAGCGCGGCCGAGGGCAACCCGCTCTTCGTCGAAGAAATGCTCTCCATGCTCATCGACGAGGGAGCCCTCGTGCGGGAGGACGGACGCTGGACGGCCGCCCGCGATCTCGCGAGCGTTCCCGTGCCGCCGACGATCCAGGCACTCCTCGCGGCACGCCTCGATCAGCTCGGCGCCGACGAGCGCACCGCCCTGGAGGCGGCCGCGGTCGAGGGCAAGGTCTTCCACGAAAGCTCCGTGGCCGAGTTGAGCGGAGGCAGCGACGCCCCGACCGCGCTTGCGTCGCTCGTCCGCAAGGAGCTGATCCGGCCGGAGCGACCCGTCTTCACCGGGGAGCGTGCGTTTCGCTTCCGCCACCTGATGATCCGTGACGCGACGTACGACGCGATTCCGAAGGAGAGACGCGCCGCGCTCCACGAGCACCACGAGGCGTGGCTGGAGGAGCGGACCGGTGAGCGCTCGGTCGAGTTCGACGAGATCCTCGGCTATCACCTCGAGCGAGCGGCGCTCTACCGAGCACAGCTCGGAGAGGCCGGCGCGCGCAGTGCCGACCTCGGCCGGCGGGCCGCAGAGCGCCTCGGGGCGGCGGCGCGCCGCGCCTTCCAGCGCGCCGACGTCCCTGCCGGTCTCAACCTCGCCTCGCGAGCGGCCGCCCTGCTGCCGGCCGGCGACCCGCTGCGAGTCGAGCTCGTTCCCAACCTTCGGGCCGTCCAGAGCGTGCCGGAGGTCCTCGAGCTCGCCTGGGCTGATCGCATCCTGACCGAGGCGGTCGAAGCGGCCGCGACGACCGGCGATCGTCGGCTTGCCGCTCACGCGCTCGTTCAGCGCGGGTTCCTTCGCCTGTTCTCGGGGACGGACCTCACGGGGCACGAGCTCCTGCAGACTGCGCAGCAGGCGATCGCCGCCTTCGAGGAGCTCGGTGACGAGCTCGGACTCTCCAGAGCGTGGCGCCTCGCCGGCCAGGCGCACTACCTCGACCAGCGCGCCGAGGAGAGCACCGCAGCGGCCGAGCGTGCCCTCGCCTATGCCCGCCGCGCCGACGACCGGTTTGAGGAAGCCGAGATCCAGGAGTGGCTGCTGGTCACGCTCCTCTTCGGCCCGGAGCCCGTCTCCGAGGCCATCGCCCGTTGCGAGGAGCTGCTCGAGGAGGCCTCGGGTCGACCCGAGCTCGAGCCGATGGTCACGGCGGCCCTCGCCTGGCTGGAGGCGTCGCGCGGGCACGCCGAGGAGGCAAGGCGATTCGCCGCTCTCGCCGGAAGGGCGACGGAAGAGCACGGCCCGGTGTTCGGATGGGTCATGTTCGGGCTGTCGTTCGCGCTCGTCCTGCTCGACGACCGCCCGGCGGCCGAAGACATGCTGCGAACCGGTTACGACACGCTTCGGCACATGGGGCGCGGCGGCCACTACGCCGCCGGTGCGCTCCTGCGGGCGCAGTTCAGCTACGACGACGGCCGGTACGCCGAAGCCGAGCGTTTCGTGGAGGAGGCGGCTCGTCACTCGCGCCCGAACGACGTGTGGAACCGCAGTCTCGACCTGGGAATGCGGGCGAAGCTCCTCGCGCGGGCGGGCGACCTGGCCGGCGCCGAACTGCTGGCTCGGGAGGCGGTTGCCTTCGCCGGGTCCGGCGACTTCATCCTGGCCCAGGTCTCCGCGCTGGCGGATCTCGCGGAGGTCCTTCGTCTCGCGCGTCGGTACGACGAGGCGATCGGCGCCATGGAGGAAGTCGTCGAGCTCCACGAGCGGAGGAAGAACGTCACCGGCGCCGCGACTGGCCGCAGGGTGATCGACGGGCTCCGCGACGAAGCACGCACGCAGAGCGGGCGGGCCTAGGGCCCGCCCGCTATCTCCGAGCCGGCTTCCGGGGCTAGGCGGTGGACATCCGCTCGTTGCGGCGGAGCGCGATCGTCCCGAGTCCGAGCAGGAGCACGAGGCCGATCCCGACGCCCGCTCCGACGCCGAAGTCGCCCCAGTCGAAGCCGTCCGAGCCCGCAGCCTGCGTCGCAGCTGTGGGACGCACGGCCAGCGCGCGCTCGCGGTTGTCGAGCATCGACGCCGTCTGCGCCGTGAGCTCGGCCGTGCGGTTCACGACCGCCCGCTCGAAGGCGTCCGGCCCGACCGCCTTCGCGAGCGGGCGCTCGGTCAGCGCCCGCTCGCGGGCGTCGATCGCCGCGAGCTTCTTCTGCGCCTCGTGCGCCGCGACCGCGCGGTCGATCGCATCCGGGACGCGCAGGACGGTGGGGCTCGGCTGCCGGCTCTGCACGGCGCGCTCGAACGCGTCCGGGCTCTGAGCCTGCGCGGGTGCCGAGATCGCGAGCACGAGAGTGGTCAGCGCGCCGGCCGCGAAGAGCTTGGTGGTACGGGTCATCTCTGCCTCCTGTGGTCTCGACCGTCTTTGTCGCGGTCGCTTGGCACAGGAGAACGCAGCCCGCTTCAGGCGCGGCAGGAGCGCGGTAAAGCCCGGCTAAAGGGAGGGGAGTCGGCTCAGTCCTGCGCTGTGGTGCCGGCGGCTGCCGACACGCGCGTCTCGAGCGCGGCGAGCACCTGCTGCACCTGCTGATTCACGATCGGCTGGAGGACGCGCTGCCCCATCGCGCCGACCGGGCCTGCGATCTTGACGTCGGCCTCCCACACCATCGACGTGCCCTCGCCCGCCTCGGAGAGCGTGAAGGACGTCGTCATATCCATGAGCGCGCCGACGCCCGTTCCCTTCGCGCGCATCGACGCGAACTCCGGCGCGCGCTCCTCGAGCTTCTCGAAGTTCATCGTCATCGCGAGCGCGCCGAGGCCGAGCGGCACCTTGACCTTCGCCGACCAGTGCGTCTCGTCCTTGATCTCGAAGCTCTCGACGCCGGGCATGAGCTTGGCCATCTCGGACGGCTCGTTGATGACGCTCCAGACGACGTCGCGCGGCGCAGAGAGCTCTTTCGTCCCGGAGACGTTCACCGGGACTCCACGGAGACGTTCGCGCGTGTCGACTCCGGGTCGCGCAGCATCGACCAGACTCGATGCGGCGGGTTGCAGCTCGTGTACACGATTGGCTTGCCGGCGGGCCTGAGCGCGTCCTGGATCGCGGCGCAGATGCAGTGGATCCCACCGCCTCCGCCCTCCCCCATGCCTTTCGCGCCGAGCGGCGCGACCGGCGACGGCGACTCCATCGCGCCCGTCTTGAGCGGCGGCATGTCGAGTGCGTGGGGCACGTGGTAGTCGTAGAAGTTTGCGGTGAGGAGGATGCCGTCCTCGTCGTAGACGAAGTCCTCCGAGAGGGCGGCGCCGATCGCGTGCGCGGTCGCGCCGTGCACCTGGCCCTCGACGATCATCGGGTTGATGCGGACGCCGCAGTCGTCGACGGCCGCGTAGTCGACGATCTCGACCTCGCCCGTCTCCCGGTCGACCTCGACCACCGCCGCGTGGATCTGCGTCGCGTAGGTCAGCGTCAGCTGCCCGGTCTTCTTCTCCTTGTCGACCATCCCGAAGTACGGCCGGCAGACGTAGCGGTGGTTGAGCGTCGGGTTGAAGTCGGGTGGGAGGAACGCGTTGTTCGCGTTCACGATCGCGCCGAGCGCCATGAACGGGAGCGCGGCCTCCGGCGGCCCGTCCTTGATCCGCGCGAAGCCGTCCGAGAGCTCGATCGCCTCCTCCGGCGCCTGCAGCACAGCCGCGGCCAGCTGGATCATCTCGCCGCGCAGGAGCTCGGCGGCGCCCTTCACCGCGCCGAGGCCGGTGAACGCGAACTGGCTCGCGTACGTCCCCGAGAACCCGGCATGCGAGTTGAACCACGTGTCGTGGCCGCGGCGCACGTTCACCTGGTCGGGCGAGCAGCCGATGATGTCGGCCACCACCTGCGCCGCGGTCGTCTCGTGCCCCTGGCCCTGCGGGACGGTGCCGAGCGTGACCACGACCTCGCCGAAGATGTCGAGCTTCACCGACGCCGCCTCGTTGTTCCCCGAGAACTGGAGGTCGGGATTGAGCAGCGTCGACTGGCCGAAGTTGTTCGTGCCCGAGTCGAGCGTGGAGCCGATTCCGATCCCGAGGAGCTTCCCGCGGGAGGCCGCCTCCTCCCGGCGCGCCTCGATCGAGCCGTGGTCGACGAGCTCGAGCGCCATGTCGAGCGCGGCCGCGTAATCGCCGGAGTCGTAGAAGCAGCCGTTCGGCGTCTCGTAGGGCATCTGCTCGGTCTTCACGTAGTTGCGCTTCCGCACTTCGACGGGATCCAGATCCAGCTCCGACGCGACGATGTCGATGATCCGCTCGGTCAGCCAGAGGTGCTGCATGCGCGAGTAGCCCCGGTTCGGCGACACCGGCGACTTGTTCGTGCAGACCTGTGTGAAGTCGACGCGGATGTTCCGCCAGGAGTACATCCCGGGCGTCACCTGCGCCCAGATGATGCAGCCGAGCGGCTCGTAGCGCGGGAAGGCGCCGCAGTCGTCGAGCGCGCGCACCTTGAACCCGGTCATCTCGCCGTCCGCCTTCACCGCGACCTCGATGTCGAAGAACGTGCGCTCGTTCCCGTGCGCGTTCGCCGTGTGCTGGTCGGTGCGCCACTCCGTCCACTGCACCGGCCGCCCGAGCTTCCGCGCCATCAGGCAGAGGACGACGTACTGCGGATGCAGGCAGATCTTGTTGCCGAAGCCGCCGCCGATGTCGTGCGTGACGAAGCGGAGCTTGTCGATGCCCGTGCGAAGCGCCGGCGCCATCCAGATCGCGCCGACGCCGGGCATCTGGTGGTTGCAGGTGAGCGTCCACTCGCCCGTGCCCTTGTCGTACTCGACGAGCGCGCCCGCGCATTCGAGCGGCGTCGAGGAGAAGCGGTGGAAGTGCAGCTTCTCGATCTTGACGACGTGGTCGGCGTCGGCGAGCGCGATGTCGACGTCGCCCCAGTCGAAGATTCCCGACCAGACCACGTTGGAGCCCGCGTCGTCGTGCAGCACGGTCTCGTTCTTGAGCGACTCCTCGGCGTCGACGAGGACCGGCAAGGCGTCGTACTCGACCTCGATCAGGTCGGCAGCGTCGCGCGCGAGCTCGCGCGTCGCGGCGCAGACGGCCGCGACCGGCTCGCCCATGTGCCGCACGCGCCCGACCGCGAGCGCGTAGTCCTTGATGTTCCCGCCCGGCTCGACGGACATCTCGAAGAACGGGTCCGTCTGGATCGCGACCTCGTCGCCGGTGATGGTCCCGTACACGCCCTCGATCTCGAGCGCCTTCGAGACGTCGATCGAGACGATCTTCGCGTGCGCATACGGCGAGCGGACGAAGTGGACGTAGCCCATCCCGTGCCGGCGCACGTCGTCGAAGAAGGTGCCGAGACCCTGGACGAGCCGCTGGTCCTCCTTGCGGGGAATGGACTGCCCGACGAAGCCCTTCTCGAGAGTCTTCGCCTGCTCGGTGTCGGTGACTGTGCTCATGAGCCCTTCCCGGCCGCGACGACCGCCTCGACGATGTTCACGTAGCCGGTGCAGCGGCAGATGTTGCCCTGGATCGCGATCCGCACGTCCTCCTCGCTCGGGCTCGGGTTCTTCGCGAGCAGCGCGCTCGCGCTCATCAGCATCCCCGGCGTGCAGTAGCCGCACTGGAGCGCGTGGTGCGCGTTGAACGCCTGCTGGAGCGGGGTCAGCTCGCCGTCGGCGGCGAGACCCTCGACGGTGGCGATCCGGGCGCCGTCCGCCTGCACCGCGAGCAACATGCAGCTCTTCACCGGCTCACCGCCCAGGTGGACCGTGCACGCGCCGCAGTTCCCGGTGTCGCAGCCGACGTGCGTTCCCGTCAGCCCGAGGTCGTCGCGGATGAAGTGCACGAGGAGCCGCCGCGCCTCGACCTCCATCTCTATCTGCTCGCCGTTGACCTCGACCGAGATCACGCGGCTCGTCTCCGGGCCGGCCACGCTAGGCGCCCTTCCTCCGGCTCGCTGCCTGGAGCACGGCCCGAACTGCGGAGACCTCGGCGAGGTGCCGGCGGAACTCGGCCGAGCCGTGGACGTCGGAAGGCGGGTCGAGCGTCGCGCCGAGGCCTTCGGCGGCCGCCTTCGCCGCATCCTCCGAGAAATCACCGCCCGCGAGCTTCTCCTCCATCGCGGTCGCGCGAACGGGAATCGCCGACACGCAGCCGAGCACGATCCGCACGCCCTCGTCGCCGACGGTCGCGGCCGCGTCGACGACGTACGTCCCGTGCTTGCCGATCGTGAGCCCCGCGAAGCCGTCGCCGGCGCCCTTCGACGGCGGCACCGAGACCTTCGTCAGCAGCTCGCCCTCGCCGACCGCGGTCATGTAGACGCCGACGAAGAAGTCGTCAGCCGAGACCGTCCGCTCGCCGTCGGCGCCGCGAATGGTGAACGTCGCGTCGAGCGCGGCAAGGAGCGGGGGCAGATGGTTTGTCGGATCCGCCACGCACACGTTGCCGCCGACGGTGCCGCGGTTCCGTACCTGCACGTCCCCGATCGTCGCGACGACCTCGCCGAGGATCGGGCGTGCGACCTCGACCTCCGACGACGCCTCGAGCTGCGTGTACGTCACCATCGCGCCGATCTCGAGCAGCCCGTCGGACGAGAACCCGATGCCTCGGAGCTCGTCCAGGTCGGCGAGGTCGACGAGGAGCTCCGGAGCCGCCGCGCGCGCCTTCATCACGTTGACGAGCGTCTGCCCACCGGCCAGCGCCCGCGCGCCGGACGTCCCGGACAGATGCGTGATCGCCTCCTCGACGGACGCAGGGCGCACGTACGAGACCTCCCGCAGGAGCATGGGCGCGATTCAACCATAGCGAGGACATCCGGGCTCGCCCCTATCGTCGCAAGGAGTGCGACGGCCGCTCGAAGACGAGATCCTCCTCGGTGACAACCTCCCGCTGCTCGCGGAGCTCGCCGACGAGACCTTCCAGCTCGTCTACATCGACCCGCCGTTCAACACCGGCAAGACGCAGACCCGCATGCGGCTGCAGACGCTCCCGGACGACAACGGAGACCGCGTCGGGTTCGGCGGGCGCCGCTACCGGAGCGAGGTCCTCGAGCGCTCCTCTTACCGCGACGACTTCGACGACTACCTCGGCTTCCTCGAGCCGCGCCTGCGCCACGCGCGGCGACTGCTGACGCACACGGGCACGCTCTACTTCCACGTCGACTATCGCGAAGCGCACTACTGCAAGCTGCTCCTCGACGAGATCTTCGGCCGCGACTGCTTTCTCAACGAGATCATCTGGGCCTACGACTACGGCGCCCGCACGCGCCGCCGCTGGCCCGCGAAGCACGACACGATCCTCGTCTACGTCAAGGACTTTCGCCACTACTACTTCGACTCCGAAGAGGTCGATCGCGAGCCGTACATGGCCCCCGGCCTCGTGACCGCCGAGAAGGCCGCGCGCGGGAAGCTCCCGACCGACGTCTGGTGGCACACGATCGTGCCGACGAACGGCGCTGAGCGCACCGGCTACGCCACGCAGAAGCCGGAGGGCATCGTCCGCCGGATGGTGCTCGCGTCGACCAGGCCCGGCGACTGGTGCCTCGACTTCTTCGCCGGGAGCGGGACGCTCGGCGCGGTCGCCGCGAAGCTCGGCCGGCGCTACACGCTCATCGACTGGAGCCCCGAGGCCGTCGCGACCATGCGCGCGCGGCTCGCTCCTGCACACGAAACAGCCGAAGCGATCTAGGTTTCGCTCCGTCTCTCCCACGGAAGGAGGCGGTAGCGAATGGCAGGTAGCTCGGACATCGGCGCGGTCTTCGACGAGCACGTCGCGGCGGAGTTCGTCCACCTCGACCTCGAGGCGACGATGGCGACGATGACGGAGGATCCGTACGTCAACCACGTGCCCGTGATGACCGGAGGCGTCGGTCGCGAGGACGTGCGCAGCTTCTACGGGCAGCACTTCATCGGAAAGTGGCCGACGGACGTCCAGATCACGCCGGTGTCGCGGACGGTCGGCGAGAAGCAGGTCGTCGACGAGCTCGTTCTCTCGTTCACCCACGACATCGAGATGGACCAGCTCCTACCGGGCATCGCGCCGACCGGCAGGCACGTCAAGCTCGCGTTCTGCGTGGTCGCGGGGTTCGAGGGCGACAAGCTCTCCCACGAGCACATCTACTGGGACCAGGCGTCGCTCCTGGTGCAGGTCGGCCTGCTCGATCGCACGGGCCTTCCCGTCACCGGCGCCGAGCAGGCGGAGAACGTCCTCGATCCGCGCGCTCGGCCGCTGAACCAACTCATGCGCGACGGGAGCTGACCGCGGCGTCGCATGAGCTACGACCTCTACGTCTGGAAGCGTCCGCTGGTCGAGACCACGGAAGAGGGGAACGCGCTCATCCGCGAAGAGGACGAGAGGAACTTCGAGCCGAGCCCGGAGGTACAGGAGTTCTACGACGAGGTGCTCCGGCGCTGGCCCGCGGAAAGCGCTCCCGAGGGCCCGCCCGCCGGCGCGGCGACGAAATGGGGGCTCACGGCCGAGCCGTCGGATCGACTCGTCGTGATGAACTTCACCTGGAGCGTGCCGGGCGATGTCGTCGACGCGCTCGTCGAGCTCGCCCTGGAGCGTGACCTCGTGCTCTACGACCCGCAGGGCCCGGACTTCTATTCGCCGGCGAGCCTCGTTCCGCCGCCGCCGGAGCGCCGCGACCGGGGCGTGCTGCTCCAGGCCTTGAAAGGCCTGCTCATCGGCACCGCAGCGGTTGCGGGCGGCTGGTTCCTTCTCCCGGTCCCGGTCCTGGATTGGATCCTCATCGTGGCCGGCGGGTTCCTTGTCGTGATGGCGCTCTTGAGCATCATCCACTGGTTCAGGGAGTGACGCGGTGCGCGCGGACCTGCCCACCGGCACCGTCACGTTCCTCTTCACCGACATCGCCGGCTCGACCCGGCTGCTCCACGCGCTCGGCCCGGAGGCGTACGGAGACGCGCTTGCCGAGCACCGCCGTCTGCTGCGAGAGGCGTTCGCAGAGCACGGCGGCGTCGAGGTCGACACGCAGGGCGACGCGTTCCTCGTGGCCTTCCCGACCGCGTCGGGCGCGGCCGCGGCGGCCGCGGCGGGGCACGAGGCCCTGGCGGAGGGTCCGATCCGGGTGCGGATGGGCTTGCACACGGGCGCTCCCAGCGTTGCGGGAGAGGGCTACGTCGGCATCGACGTCCATCGAGGGGCGCGCGTCGGCGCGCTCGCGCACGGTGGACAGACCGTCGTCTCTCCCACGACAGCGGCGCTGCTCGACAGCCAGCCGCTTCTCGACCTTGGCCTCCACCGGCTGAAGGACTTCGAGGGCGCGACCCGGCTCTTCCAGCTCGGTGACGGCGCCTTTCCTCCGCTGCGCACGCCCGGCAGCATCGACCTCCCAACTCCCCCAACCCGCTTCCTCGGCCGCGAGCGGGAGCTCTTCGAGGCAGTGTCGCTCGTGCTCGAGGGAGACCCGCGCGTGCTGACGATCGTCGGCCCGGGCGGCACCGGGAAGACGCGCTTCGCGATCGAGCTCGCGCGGCTGCTCGCGGACGAGGCCGAGGGAGCGACACTCTTCGTCCCGCTCGCGCCCGTTCACGACAGCTCCCTCGTGTTGCCGGCCATCGCCGATCGCCTCGGAGCGTCGAGCTTCGAGCCGGCCGCTCTTGCCGCCGCCGTCGGTGCTCGGCGAACCCACCTCGTCGTCGACAACCTCGAGCACCTGCTTCCCGACGCCGCACCCGCAATCGCGGAGCTCGTCGCAGCAGCGCCGACGGCACGTGTCCTCGCCACATCTCGTGAGCCGCTCCGCATTCGCGGCGAGGTCGAGTACGACCTGCCGCCGCTCGCCGACGACGAGGCCGTGACGCTGTTCCTCGAGCGCGCACGGGCGATTCGCCCCGACATCGAACGGAGCGATGCGGTCGGCGAGATCTGCCGACGCCTCGATCACCTCCCGCTCGCGCTCGAGCTGGCGGCAGCGCGCACGAAGCTGCTCGCTCCGACCCAGCTGCTCGACCGTCTCGGGCAGCGGCTCGATCTCCTCAGGGGCACGCGGGACGCGGACGAGCGGCACGCGACGCTTCGCGCGACGATCGCATGGTCGTACGACCTTCTTGAGCCGGAGGAGCGCGAGCTCTTCGCGCGTCTGTCCGTGTTCGCAGCCGGCTGCACGATCGAGTCGGCGGAGGCCGTCGGCGATGCCGACCTCGACACGCTCGCCTCACTCCTCGACCGCAGCCTGCTCCGGCGGCGCACCGGACGGCTCGGCGAGGAGCGCTACTGGATGCTCGAGACGATCCGGCAGTACGCCGCGGAGCAGCTCGACGCAAGCGGCGGGCGCGGGAGCGTCCAGCGGCGTCACGCCGAGCGCATGCTCGAGATCGCCCACTCCGCCGGCCTCCGCGAGGACTCCGAGTACGTCTCCGACCTTGCGATCGCTCTGGCCGAGCGGGACGATCTCCGCGCCGCGCTCGACTGGGCGTCGCAGAACGACCTCACGCTCGCACTCGAGCTCGCCGTCACACTCGAGAACTTCTGGAACGCCCATGCGCAGGTCGAGGGTGCCCGGCGGCTTGCCGACCTGCTCGACCGAGCCGAGAACGTCCCGCCTCGACTCCGGATGAGCGCGCTCCGAGCCCATGGCGGCGCGCTCGATCTCTCCGGGGAGCGCGACCACGGCCGGCAGCGCTACCACGAGTCGCTCGCTGTCGCACGAGACATCGGCGACGAGCGCGCGGTGGCCGCCCTGACGCACCGGCTTGCGATGAGCACACTCATCGCAGGAGATCACGAGTCGGCGAAGACTCTCGTCGACGAGTCGGTGGCGATCTCCCGCGGCCGCTTCCCGAAGGTCGACATCCCGAACTACTCGGTCCTCGGGCAGGTCCTCGTCATCGAGGGTCAGCTCGAGGAAGGAATGGAGCTGATCCTCCGTGGCGCCGACCTCGCGCGAGACATCGGGTGGGACTGGTGGCGGTCGGGCCAGCTCGACACGCTCGCGCAGGTGGCGATCGCGCACGGGGACGTGGCGGCTGCCGACGCGCATGCACGGGACGCGCTGCGTCTCCTCCGCGACCAGGAGAACCGGCATTGGGCCCTCTACTCCCTGACCACACTCGCGCGCGTTGCCCTGGAGCGAGGCGACCTGGAGCGCGCCGGGACCCTTTGGGGCGCCGTCGTCGCCGAAACGTCGCGATCGCCCGACCCCGGCTGGGAGGCAATCGGCCGGGACCGCTACTCGGGCCCACTACCGGACGAGCTGCGGGAGCCCTTCGTCGCCGCGCGCGACCGCGCGACGGACCTCGACCTCTGGGACGCGGTCGCGATCGCCCTCGGCGAGGACGAGATCGAGGGTCAGACGGTTCCGTAGAGCGCGAGCACGATGCGGACGAACTCCTTCGTCTCGCGGTACAGCCCTCGCTCCCGCACCGCGCGCGCCCCCTGGTACCACCCGCGAGCGCGAGCCGCACGTTCCCGCCGAACTCGTCGAGCTGCCAGCGGAGGTACCTGACGCCGGCGCGGACGTTCCCGGCGTACGTGCGCGGCGTCCGGAACCCGAGCAGGACGGTGTCGACGAACTCCCACGTCTCGGGGAGCAGCTGCATCACCCCGAGCGCGCCGACGCTCGAGACCACGTCCTGCTGGAACCCGGACTCCATCCACGCGAGCGCGCGGGCGAGCTGCGGGTCGACGCCGTAGAAGCGCGACCAGCGGTCGATCGCGGCGCGAATCTCTTCGCGGCTGGCGGGCGGCCCCGTCGCGGCCGGCCGGGCGAGCCGAGCACCCTTCGGAAGGACGAGCCGCTGGTTCGGGACGATGACCCGCATCAGGGAGAGACGGTTTCGGCGCGCCAGCTGCCACGGGCTGACGTGGTAGCGCTCGGCGATCGAGTAGAAGCTCTCGCCCGGGCGCACGACGTGCACGCGAACCGGGGCGCGAGCTCGGCTGCCTCGGCCCGTGAGCGCGCGATATGTGTTCGGCCCGGCGATCCCGTCCGGGTCGAGCGAACGGCTTCGCTGGTAGCGGCGGAGAGCCGCGGCGGTCGCGGCACCGAACCGCCCGTCGATCGCCCGCACCGGGAGCCCGTGGCGCCGGAGCCGGAACTCGAGCACCGCAACGTCCCACCCGACGGCACCGACGACGAGTTGCCGCTGGCCGAGGAGCGGCCGCCCGCGCGATCCGAGCGCACGCCTCGTCTTGCGGTCCATCTTCCCGTCGCAGACGAGCCCGCGCTTCCGCTGGAAGGAGAGGAGCGCGCGGCGGGTCTGCGGCCCGTGCACGCCGTCGACCGGGCCGGGACTCAGCCCATGCGCGCGCAGCGCGACCTGGAGGGCCGCGGTCTGCGGGCTCGCCCCGTTCGCGGCCGGCGCGACGGCGCCGACCAGAGCGAGGGATGCCAAGAGAGCGACGGCGAGCCGACGCATGACGGGTCCTTCGTCCCGCGCCCGCTGCGTCCTTCCCGCCGAGAGCCGCGGCTACAATCCACGGCTGCTTTCCCCGGTAGCTCAATTGGCAGAGCATCCGGCTGTTAACCGGAGGGTTGTTGGTTCGAGTCCAACCCGGGGAGTCGCGAAGTGCCTGCAAAGCGCCAGAAACGACGAGGGCGCCTGGTGAGGCGCCCTCGCTTCGTACCGAACTTTGTACCTCCGCTCGCTACCTGCTCCTTCGAATCGCGACGTCGTAGCGCTTGACCGATGTCCGCTGCCCAGGGGTTTCGGGCGTCGGCATTGCGTCGAGCACCTCGTGTCCGCGCTGGTAGTCCTCTTCGCTATCGAAGATGAGGATTGCGATCGCCTCGCTCGAGTCCGCGTCGTGAAGCACGAACATCTCAGACGGGTTGAGTCCTTCAGGCTGCTCGCCTTCATCCATCTCCCGCTTGATCTCCCCGATGCGGTCCGAGGAGACGCCGGTAAAGGTGACGACACGAGCTAGAGGCATATGTGCTCCTTCCGGACGGTTGGCTCCTCGTCGGAGGCTATCCCAGCGAAGAGGCGCTCCTCGGCACGCGACTAGATGCCTTCCCCCTCGTAGCCATGTTCCCCGAGGAAGATTTCCGCGTCCTTGCGGCGTCTAGGGGACGAGAGCACAATTCACATGCCTCCGATCACATGCCTCCGATGAACGAAAATCCCAAACAGCGCGAAGAGATCGCGGACGAGATAATTCCGCTTCCTCTGTGCGACGACGAGGACGAGCCCGTCGGCCGCGCGCAGGAACCAGCGCAGCTCGACCCGAGCGACGACGATGTCGAGGGTCACGGCAGCTGGGATTTCGACAAGAACGAATAGCTGAGTCGAACTCTCGGGCAAGAAGCGCGCCGCGTCGGCACAGGTGAACGCCGACAGCCTGCGGGCAACGGTCGAGCAGACCGAGAAGCAGATCGAGGGGCTGTCGGAGCCGACGCCGACTCTTCCGTCTTCGAGCCCTACCCGGGAGTGAAGAGAGCCCGGAAAGGCGGCCCTTCTCGTTTCGGGGATCCCTAGCTGCGGGCGTCGTGCTCGAGCCGTTCCGCGACGCTCCGAAGCACCTTCAGCGCGATCCGCGGTGTCGTCTCGACGAGTCGCCGGAACGCGCGATCGCTGATCACGAGCACGCGGACGGGTGAGGTCGCCGTCACCGTCGCCGTACGGGGCTTGTGCGTGAGGATCGCGATCTCGCCGAACCAGTCTCCGGGACCGAGGTCGGCCAGCTTCCTCCCGCCCCGCCTGACGGCGACCGCTCCCTCGACGAGGATGAAGAACTCCCGGCCGCGCCGGCCCTCCTCCGTCAAGCTGTCGCCCTGCCGTACATCCCGCTCGTCCGCGCTCATCGCAACCTCGTTGAGCTCCGCCTTCGTGCATTCCGCGAAGAGTGGAACCCGCTTGACGAGCTCGACCTTCTCACTCCGCGTGAGGGGCACGCGGCGATCCTATGCGTGCGCGCGGGCTGGACTTTCCCACCCGAAGTTCACCTCGACACGAGTGGCCGATCCTGCCAGGTACAGGAGCGACTCGGTCGAGTCCCTCGGTCGAGTGAGTTTCCTGCACGGCCCTGAGCGGGTAGACCCTGCTAGGCGGCACTACAGGGAGAGGGGTTCTTTAGCGGTCTGGCCCGTCACAAGGAACAGACTGCCCCCTCTCCCGGCCTGCTGCTTCCGTGCTGGCCTGCGTGTTTACCGTCGACCATCTCGGGAAGAAGTCGAGCGTGCGAAAAGTCTTGGTCGTCAGCACGGTCGAGCATGCCGAAGAGACCCTCCGCGACGAGGTCGGCGACGCCGACCGGATCAAGGTCGTGGTGCCCGTGGTCCGACAGGGAGTCCTCGATTGGCTGGCGAACGACCAGCGCGCGTTCAGCCACGCCGAGGAGGTTGCGGAGCGAACGGCAGAGCAGCTTCCAGGAGAGACGGTGGAGGCAGTCGCCGGCGAAGCCGACGTCGAGCTTGCGATCCGGGACGCGCTCGCGACTTTCGCGGCGGACGAGATCGTCGTAGCGGTGCGGCCGGAAGACGAGGAAGGGCTCGTCGAGTCCAAGGCAACCGCCGACCTGTCGAAGCGGAGCGTGGTTGGAGTTCCGGTTCGGGTGGTCGTCATCTCTGACCCATAACCCGGCGGCGTACCGAAGCCCGCGCTCGTTCGCGGCGCGCCGGGCGGTAGCAGGTGGAGTCCGCCGTTCCCGGCCGGCTAGCGAACGATGTACGCGAAGTCGGCCGAGGTCGACTTCCCGCTCACGCGGACCGCGATCGTCCCGCGCAGGAGCTTTCCGGCGGAGCCCTTCGGCAGAACCAGCGAGCAGCTCGCCGCGCCACCGGCGACAGAGCCGCGCGCGCGAACCGGCTTCCCGTCGAGGAGCACGCGGCAGGTCACCACGCCGGCGGTGATCCCACGGTTCGTGTCCGAGCGGCGAGCGGCGAGCTTCACGGCGAACGGCTTGCCGGCGCGCGGGCGCGCGGGAGTCGCGAACAGACGCTGGACGGTCAAAGTCAGCGCGGGCTTGTTCGCGAGCGTGTAGCGGAAGAAGCCGCCGTTGTCGGGCGCGATGTCGGCTGCGAGCACCGACTCCGCCTGCGTGTTCACGTCGAGCGCGGTGAGCGCGAAGCCGAAGCTCGCTGCGTTCTGGAGCTCGGCGCGGTGAATCTCGACCGTGATGCTCCGCGCGTCGTTCCGTAGCCGAACCCGGGCGGTTCTCGGCCCGTCGGCCCAGGCGCGGGCGGCAGCGTCCCACTTCTCGTACACGAGCTCTCCGCCGATGCTCCTGATCAGGAGCTCGGCCCCGGCGTCGCCCGTCGCGACCCGCCCGTCGCGGTCGATCGCGACCGCGAGGATCGACTCACCCGGAAGCCTCGTGTAGTTCGGAGTCCCGATCGAGAACGTGATCCAGCCCTGCTTGTCGTCCGTCACGCGCACGGAGGTGATGTCGGGAGCAGCGTCCTCGTCGTTGGAGGGATCCGGATAGGCCGCCTGCGCGGGTCCGGTGTACGCCGAGCGCCCGCGATCCGGCGAGAAGTCCGAGGCGATGAACTGGCTCTGCCCGATCTGCTGGAGGCGCGAGCTGACGGCGAGTACGCCGAAGATCGTGTCACCACCGAGGTCTGCCTTCGGCACCGTGAGGGTGAGGATGCCCGCGCTGTACCGGCCGGTGATACCCGTCGGCAGCGGCCGCTCGACCATCTCGGCGCCGTCGAAGTCGTAGATCTCGAGCTCGCCCGACGAGACGTAGCGCACGAGTGTCTCGTCGCCCGCGTCACCCGTATTGGGGTTCGAGTCGAGATCGAACCAGAGGTTGAACCAGCTGTCGGCGGGAAGCGACTGGTAGTTGCGAACGCCGACAACGATCGTGACGAGGCCGTCCGCGGCCTCGGAGACCTGCACCGACGTGATGTCGGGCGCTTCGTTGTGGTCGCCGACCGCGTCCGAGAATGACGCCGCCCCGACCGCCAGGCTGGCGAAAAGGAGGGCTCCGCACGCCGCGACGCCCGCGACGCTCACCCTCGTCGCTTGCGCCTTGCGCTGGGTTCCGCCGCCGCTCGTGTCCGTACTCTTGTCCAGCAACGGCAACGTGTCAATCGACCGCACCTCGGTCGCCCTGCGAAAATCCGCCCGTGCCGCGCCTGCTCGAGTCCGCCGCTCTTCAGCTCCGCGTGGCCAAGCGGCTGGCTCCGCGGCGCGGAGGGTCTCTCGGCGAGCGCCTCGGCCGGCTCGACGACCGCCTTGTGTTCGTGGTGGGCTCGCCGCGTTCGGGCACGACGTTCCTGGCCGGCGCGATCGGGTCGCTGCCGGGCTTCGTCGACCTCGGCGAGGTCGCACCCGTGAAGGCGGCCGTGCCCGAGCTCGCTTCGCTCTCGCCCGCGGAAGCGGCGCGCCGACTGCGTCGCACGCTCGCAGTCGCCCGCCGTGTCGGCCTCGTCGGAGCGGTGCGGCCGGTGGAGCAGACGCCCGAGCTCGCACACCTCCTCGAGGCCGTCGCGCTCGCGTTCCCCGAGGCGCAGATCGTCCACATCGTTCGCGACGGGCGCGATGTCGTCGGCTCGCTGCTCGACAAGCAGTGGCTGCGGCCCGCGCGGTCGGGCGCGGACGACGCGGGCCTCGCGTACGGCGCCTACGCGCGCTTCTGGGTCGAGCCGGAGCGGCGCGAGGAGTTCGAGAAGACAACGGACGCGCGCCGCGCAGCCTGGGCATGGCGGCGCTACGTCAGCGCTGCCCGCTCGGCGCCGGTGCCGCTGCTCGAGCTCCGCTACGAGGAGGTGGCGACCGACCCTGCAACGGTCGCGGCGACGCTCGCGAGCCATCTCGGCGGACCGGAAGCACCGCTCGCAGAGGCGCTCGGGCGAGCGCACGCCTCGTCGGTCGGCCGCTACCGCCGTGATCTCGACGCGGAGCAGCTCGCGGACGTCGAGGCGGAGGCGGGCGACCTCCTCCGCGAGCTCGGCTACCCCGCCGACTGACACATGTTGTCGACCGAAAGCCTCGCCCGAGCGAGCGCGCGACACCCGTGGCTCACCGTCGGCACCTGGGTGCTCGCGCTCGTCGTCGGCATCGCGACGATCGGCGCGCTGCTCGATCTGACGACCGAGGGCGAGCTCGCGTCGAACCCCGAGTCGGAGCAGGGCTACGAGGCGATCGGCAGCCACTTTCCGCCGGATCCCGAGGAGGAGTACGTCAACGAGCTGATCCTCGTCCGTTCCGCAACCTCGACGGTCGACGACCCCGCGTTCCGCGCGAAGGTCGACGCGCTGCTCGCCGAGGTGCAGGAGAGCGGAGTCGCCCACAACGCCGAGAGCTTCTTTTCGAGCGGCGACGAGACGCTCGTCTCCGAAGAGCGCGACGCGACGCTCATCCCCGTCGGTCTGCAAGGCGACTGCGAGGCAGGAGCGGCCACGCTGGCCGGCATCGTGGAAGCCGCCGACGCGGGCGAGTTCGAGGTCTTCCTGTCAGGCGAGTGCAGCGCCGACAACGACCTCAACGCGATCCTCGACGAAGACCTGAAGAAGGGCGAGCTCTATTTCGGGCTGCCCGCCGCGCTCGTCATCCTGATCCTCGTCTTCGGCACGCTCGTCGCTGCGCTCGTCCCGCTGGTCGTCGCCTTCTTCTCGATCGGGATCGCGCTCGGGCTTGCCGCCGTCTTCTCGCAGGGCTTCGAACTCTCCGTGTTCCTGTTCCAGATGACGACCATCATGGGGCTCGCGATCGCGGCCGACTACGGACTGTTCATCGTGTCCCGCTACCGGGAGGAGCGCGCGACGGGCAAAGAGAAGCTCGACGCGATCGGCGGAGCCGGCGGGACAGCCAACCGCGCCGTGCTCTTCAGCGGTCTCGCCTTCGTGCTCGCGATGTCCGGGCTCCTGCTCGTCCCGGACTCGGTCCTGCGCAGCCTCGGCGTCGGCGCGCTGACCGTCGGGCTCGTGGCCGTGCTCGCCGCGCTCACGCTCGTCCCAGCGCTACTCGGGCTCCTCGGAGATCGCGTGAATGCGCTTCGAGTCCCGTTCGTCGGCCGCGCCGTGGAGTCCGCCGGCAGCGAGGGACGCTTCTGGTCGGCGATCGCCCGCGCCGTAATGCGGCGGCCGGTCGTCAGCCTCGTGCTCTCGGCTGGGCTGCTCCTGGCGGCGGCGGCGCCGGTGCTCGACCTCCAGCTCTCGGAATCGGGGATTCGCTCGTTCCCCGACAACACCCCTTCCCGGCAGGGCTTCACAGCGCTCGAGGAAGAGTTCGGCGTCGGCACTGCCGATTTCGTGATCGTCGCCGTCGAGGGCGACGACAGCGATCCGGCGGTCCGGGCAGCGGTGCAAGCGCTCGCGGAGAGACTCGAGGCAGGGCCGTCGTTTCGCAACCCGGAGATCGAGGTCGCCCCGGATGGAAGGCTCGCGGTGGTCGAGGCGCTCGTCGTCGGAGACAGCCGGGACGAGAGCGCGCGCGATGCGGTCGAGCGACTCCGCGAGGAAGACGTCCCGGCAGTGTTCGAGGGCGTCGACGCCCAGGTCTACGTGACGGGCGAGACCGCCGAGGTGATCGACTACAACGATCTCATGGAGACCTGGCTGCCGCGGATCATCGCGTTCGTCCTCGGGCTCAGCTTCGTCCTCCTGACGATCGCGTTCCGCTCGATCGTGCTGCCCGCGAAAGCGATCGTCCTCAACCTGCTCTCGGTCGGCGCCGCGTACGGGCTCATGGTGCTCGTCTTCCAGAAAGGGATCGGCAACGAGCTCTTCGGCCTTCGCGAGACGGAGGCCGTGACCACCTGGGCGCCGCTCTTCCTGTTCTGTGTGCTCTTCGGGCTCTCGATGGACTACCACGTCGTTCCTGCTGAGCCGGATCCGCGAGCGCTACCTCAAGACCGGCGACAACGAGGAGGCTGTCCTGCACGCCGTCGCCACGACCGCGAGAGTGATCACCGGTGCCGCGCTGATCATCATCGTCGTGTTCGCCGGCTTCGCGAGCGGCGACCTCGTCGAGACGCAGCAGGTCGGCTTCGGGGTCGCGGCTGCGCTTCTCATCGACGCGACGATCGTGCGCTGCGTCCTCGTCCCGGCCAGCATGAAGCTGCTCGGGCCGTGGAACTGGTACCTGCCGTCCTGGCTCGGCTGGCTACCGGACCCGCGCGTGGATCACGAAGAGGCGCCGTCTTCGTAGGGGCGAGGCTTGCCTCGCCGGGGGTCGCGAAGCGTCGTTTCAAGACATGACCCCGTGTCAGACACCGCCGGTCGCAGACGTAGCGCCCGTGCGGGTGATGACTCTGCGGGACACGGCTTTTCTCGGGCCGCGAGGGACACGTCCGGGCTGGCACGTCAGCGCGCAGCCGTATTTCTACGACAGCTCGGCGAGCGCCTGCCGGACCTTCGCGAGATGAGCTTGGAGCTCGGTCGTGCGCGCGAGATCCGCTCCCGCGAGATCGCGCTTCAGCTTCCGCTCACGCAGCCGGAGGAGCAGCTCCTGCCCGGTCCGCTCGTCGAGCGCCTCGCGTGCCGCCCGCGCGTCGAGCTCGGCCTTCAGCGGCGTCAGCTCGGGATCGTCGCGACCCGACACGAGCGCCGCACGGAATCGCCGGTTGAGCTCGGTGTCGAAGTGCTCGGGCGAGAGCTCGGTCAACCCGCGGACGAGATTCGGGTGCGCGACACAGGCGGCGAGCGCATCGCGCTCGAGCCGATCGCCTGCTTCGAGCAGCCTCGGCGCCTCGGCCGAGTCGGTGTCGGGACTGCCGCGCGAAGGCGCCAGACCGGCGAGGGTCTCACGCGGCAGGTCGAGGCGGTCCGAGATGAGGCGAAGCGCGTCCTGATACTGCGGCGAGTCCTCGAACCTTGCGAGCACGTCCTGCACCCGAATCCATGCCGCTTGCCGATCGGCTGCGCGCTCGAGCTCGAGCCGCACTCGGTAGAGCAGGTAGCTCTCCGCGCCGGCGAGCCGGTCCTCGAAGCCGTCGGGCGCGTCGGCGGGGTCCTGCCCGCGCGGCAGCGTCACGACCTTGACGTCGAACCCCTGCGCAGCGGCGAGCTCCATCCCGCGGAGCGTCGCCTCCTGCCCGGCCGCGTCGGCGTCGAAGCAGAGGAAGATCTTCCGGGTCAGCCGACCGAGCTCCCGTAGCTGTCGCTCGGTCAGCGCCGTCCCCATCGACGCGACGACCGGCTCGAACCCGGACTGGCGCAGCGCGATCACGTCCGTGTTCCCCTCGACGACTGCAGCCCGGTCCTGCTTCGAGATCGCGGTCCGCGCGAGGTTCAGCCCGTACAGGATCGAGCCCTTGTGGAAGAGATCGCCCTCGGGCGAGTTCACGTACTTCCCGCGCAGCGGGTCGTCCTCGCGCAGCTTGCGCGCCTGGAACCCGAGCACGCGCCCGCGCGCGTCGGAGAGCGGGAACATGAGCCGCATCGGGAAGTAGTCGCCGCCGCGCACCGTCGCGAGCCCGGCGCTGCGGAGCTCGTCGAGCGAGAACCCGCGTTCCTTCACCTTCGCCGCGAGCCCACTGCCCGGCGAGAGCCCGAGCCGGAACTCCCGCGCGACCTCCTCCCCGAGCCCCCGCGACGCGAGGTACTCGCGCACCGGCTTCCCTCCGTCGCCCTCCCACAGCAGGCGCTCGAAGTACGACGCGGTCTGGTCGAGGAGCGCAAGCAGACGCTCCCGCCGCTTGCGCTCCGCGTCGACGCGCGGCGACGATTCCTCGTACTCGAGCGGGACGCGGAACCGCTCGGCGAGCCACTCGATCGAGCCGACGAAGTCGAGGTTCTCCGTCTCGCGGACGAACGAGATCAGGTCGCCGCCCTTCCCACACCCGAAGCAGTAGTAGAGCTTGTCGACCGGGTTCACCGAGAAGCTCGGGGTGCGCTCCTCGTGGAACGGGCAGCGCCCTGTGTAGCGCGATCCGGACGCGCGCCGGAGCTGCGTACGCCCCGCGACCACCTCGACGATGTCGGCCGCCGCGACGACATCCCGCACCGAAGAGTCCTTGATCCGCGCCACCGGATGAGACTACTCGGCGTTCACGCCATACTCTCTTACCCATGGCGGGGGGTTCGCGCCGAGAGCGCAAGGTGGTCACGGTCGTCTTCTGCGACCTCGTCGGCTTCACGTCGCAGGCGGAGAGTCTCGACCCGGAGGACGTCGAGGCGATCCTGCGGCCCTACCACGCGCGCGTCCGCGCCGAGCTCGAGCGCTACGGCGGTACGGTCGAGAAGTTCATCGGCGACGCAGTCATGGCGCTCTTCGGAGCTCCCGTGGCCCATGAGGACGACCCGGAGCGCGCCGTCCGAGCGGCACTCGCGATCCGCGACTTCGCCCTCGAAGAAGGCCTCGAGCTACGCGTGGGAATCACGACCGGTGAAGCGCTCGTCTCGCTCGACGCGAGCCCGGCGGAGGGCGAGGGCATGGCCTCCGGCGACGTCGTGAACACCGCCGCTCGCCTCCAGTCCGCCGCCCCGGTCAACGGCATCCTCGCGGACGAGACGACGTATCGGGCGACCCGCCAGACGATCGACTACGACGACGCGCCGGCGGTCGAGGCCAAGGGGAAGTCGCAGGCCGATACCCGTCTGGAAGGCAGTCACGGCTCGCGCGCGGTTCGGCGTGGACGTCGCTCACGAAGCGCGGACGAGCCTTGTCGGACGGGACCGCGAGCTGTCAGTTCTCCGAGACGCCTTCGACCGCGCCCGACACGAGCGCGTCTCGCAGCTCGTGACGCTCGTCGGCGTACCGGGCATGGGCAAGAGCCGGCTCGTGTACGAGCTCTCCCTCGTCGCCGACGCCGATCCCGAGCTCATCACCTGGCGGCAGGGACGCTGCCTCGCCTACGGCGACGGCGTCACGCTGTGGGCGCTCGGCGAGATCGTCAAGGCTCAGGCCGGCGTCCTCGAGCAGGACACGCCGAGCGATGTCGAAGCGAAGATTCACCGCGCCGTCGAGGCAGCGCTGGCGGGCTCGGGGGACGAGGCGTGGGTCGAGTCACACCTGCTCGCTCTCGTCGGCCTCGCAGGCGAAACAGGTCTCGGCGGCGACCGGCGCAACGAAGCATTCGCGGCATGGCGCCGGTTTCTCGAGGCCATCGCCGAGGAGCGCTCGCTCGTGCTCGTCTTCGAGGATCTGCACTGGGCGGACGAGAGCCTCCTCGATTTCGTCGACGAGCTCGTCGACTGGGTGACTGACGTCCCGCTGCTCGTGATCGCCACGGCCAGGCCTGAGCTCCTCGAGCGCCGACCCGGCTGGGGTGGCGGCAAGCTCAACGCGACGACGCTCGCGCTCCGGCCGCTCTCCGATGAGCAGACGACCCTCCTGATCGGCCAGCTCCTCGCAAAGCCGCTCATCGCCGCCGAGTCACAGCAGGCACTCCTGGAGCGGGCCGGCGGCAACCCGCTCTATGCCGAGCAGTTCGCCGACCTCTTCCTCGAGCGCGGCTCGACCGACGAGCTGCCGCTCCCCGAGACGCTGCAGGGCATCATCGCCGCGCGCCTCGACGGGCTGCCCGACGGCGAGAAGGGCTCCTCCAGGATGCGGCAGTCGTCGGGAAGGTGTTCTGGGCGAGTGCGCTCCAGCGAGAACCGGGCAACGTCGTGGGAGCCCTCCACACCCTCGAGCGCAAGGGCTTCGTCCGCCGTCAGAAGCGCTCGTCGCTGGAGGGCGAGAGCGAGTTCGCGTTCGCCCACGCGCTCGTCCGCGACGTCGCGTACGGGCAGATCGCACGGGCCGATCGCGCCGACAAGCATCGGAGGACGGCCGAGTGGATCGAGGGCCTGGGACGCTCCGAAGACCACGCCGAGCTGCTCGCACACCATTGGCGCTCTGCGCTCGATCTCGTCAGAGCCAGCGGCGGTGACGAAAGCGCGATCGCGACCCGCGCACGGCTCGCTCTCCGGGACGCCGGCGACCGGGCGTACGCGTTGAACAGCCATCTCGTGGCCGCCGCCCAGTACGAGGATGCGCTGGCTCTGTGGCCGGAAGGCGACGCCGAGCGACCGGACCTTCTCTTCCGCAGAGCGCGATCGCTCCATCTGGTGGGCGACGATCGACGGCAGCACGCGCTCGAGGAAGCGCGTGACGCCCTTCTCGGGGTGGGCGCATCCGAACCTGCAGCCGAGGCCGAGGCGTTCTTGGGACACGGCGCCTGGTACCGAGGCGACCGCGGCGCCGCTGAGCCGCACTTCTCGCGGGCGTACGAGCTCGTCGCCGACCGCGGTGCGTCGGCTTCCAAGGCGCGCGTTCTCGCCCTTACGGCGCGCTTTCGGATGCTCGGAAGTGCGCCCGAGGAGGCGATACCCATTGCACGTGAGGCGCTCGCACTCGCGGAGACGCTCGCCCTCGACGAGCTGCGCGCCCACGCGCTCACCACCATCGGATCCTCGAAGAGCCGCATCCAGCTTTGGACCGGCCGCGAGGAGCTCGAGAAGGCGCTCGAGATCGGCCTGGCAGCGAACTCGCCCGTGGCGGCGACGACACTGAACAACCTCGCTGTGATGGCGATCTGGGAAGGGGACTTCCGCCGTGGCGACGAGCTCTATCCCAAGGGTCAGGAGCTCGCGGAACGCTTCGGCGACAGGGACGGCCTGCGATTCATGCGTGGAAACGCGATCTACGCGGCGTTCACCCTCGGGCGCTGGGACGAAGCAGCCGAGGCGGCCGACGCGTTCATCGCCGACTGCGCGTCGTCGCCGCACTACGCCGAGGGAATCGTCCGAGAGGCCAGGGCCTCCATCCGGCTCGCGCGGGGCGACCTCGCCGGCGCAGCGGAGGATCGCGAGTTCGTCCTCGAGCACGCACGTCGAGCCAAAGACCCCCAGCGGATCCTCCCGTCGCTTGCCGCCACGGCGCTGAACTTCGTTCTTCTCGACAAACCGGATGAGGCACGAGCGGCTGCGGAGGAGACCATCGCAGTGGCACGCGAGAACGTCGGGATGACGAGCGCTGCGAGCGTGCTCGTCATCGTCGCGGGCCCACTGGGGGTCCGCGAGGAGTTTGGCGCGATCGTCGAACTCTCCCCGGAAGGCCCGTGGAAGGACCTGACCCGCGCGGGGGTGCGTGGTGAGCTGAGACGAGTCGGCGACCTCTTCGCCGAGTTCGGCTCCGCGACGTTCGAGGCGTATACGCGGCTCTTTGCGGGAGAGGACGCGATCCAGGCGGGTCATCGCGCGGAGGGCGAGGCCGAGATCGAGCGGGCGCTCGGCTTCTTCCGCTCGGTCGGCGCAGAGCTGCTCGTCCGCCGAGGCGAGAGCCTCCTCGCAGCGGCCTACAGCGACTCGGCGTAGTCGAGCGCGAAGCGGTCGGTCATCCCGGCGATGTAGTCGACGATCTCGTCGACCTCGTCGCCCCGCTCCACCAGCGAGTCGAAGATCGCGCGCACGACAGCGTGCGCCCGCTCGTGCTCCGGCGCCGCCTGCGGCCCGAGGTAGACCCGCTCGAACATGAACGCGCGGAGCGAGAGCATCGCCTCCCCCACCTCCTCGGACTGGCGGATGTCGCCGACGCCCTCCGAGACGTCCACGATGTCGTGGACGAGACGGTCGATCCGCGCCGAGCCCGTCGGCCCGAGCACGGCGATCTCCTCGCGCGGAAGGTCGTCCTCGTCGAGCAGCCCGTAGCGCACCGCGTCGTCGATGTCGTGGTTGATGTACGCGACGCGATCGACGAGCCGCACGATCTTCCCCTCCAGCGTCGCCGGCTCCTGCTCGCCCGTGTGCGTGAGGATCCCGTCGCAGACCTCGTGCGTGAGGTTGAGCGAGCGCGCGATCCGCAGCGACTGCTCGTTGTGCCGGAAGCGCCGGTCGAAGTGCTCGCTGACCGCCTCGTCGAGCGCGTCCTCGCCCGCGTGGCCGAACGGCGTATGCCCCATGTCGTGACCGAGGCCGATCGCCTCGACGAGGTCCTCGTTGAGCCGCAGCGCGCGCGCGACGACGCGCGAGATCGCGGTCGTCTCCAGCGTGTGGGTCATGCGCGTTCGGTAGTGGTCGCCCGCGGGGTCGATGAAGACCTGCGTCTTGCCCTTCAGCCGCCGGAACGCCTTCGAGTGGACGATCCGGTCGCGGTCGCGCTGGAACGGCGTCCGCACGCCGCACGCTCCTCCGGCAGCTCCCGCCCGCGCGTCTCGAACGAGCGGACCGCGAACGGCGAGAGGCCCTCCTCGAGCGCCCGGATCCGCGCCTCGAACGAGGCGTGCGCCGACCCCGCGATCTCCACGCTCGAAGCGGTAGTACGGCTGCGGCATCAGACGATGATCGGCACGGTGCCGCCGTCGGCGCTCCACGCGGAGCCGGTGACGTACGACGCGCGCTCGGACGCCAGGAAGACGATCACCGCCGCGATCTCCTCCGGTCGCGCGAGCCTGCCGAGCGGCCGGCCCGCGCCGACCCGCTCGAGCACCTCGTCTCGGTCGCCGCCCTGCTGATCTGCGAGCCCGCCGTCGCCGAGCCACGCGTCCGTCGCGGTCGGCCCGGGCGTCACCGCGTTGCAGCGGATCCCGTCCTTGGCGTAGAGATCGGCGACGAGCCGCGAGAGCGACAGCACGGCCGCCTTCGTCACGGAGTAGTGCGGCATGCCGGTCGACGGGCGCTTGCCCGCGGTCGAGGAGACGTTGACGATCGCGCCGCCGCCCTCGCGGAGATGCGGCAGCGCCGCCCGGATCGCGCGCACGTAGCTCATGACGTTCAGCTGCCAGTACGCGTCCCACTCGTCGTCCGGCACCTCCTCGAAGCGCGCCTGGCGGGCGATGCCCGACGTTGTTCACGAGCACGTCGAGCCCGCCGAGCGCGTCCGCGGCCTCGCCGACCGCACGTTCCGGCTCCCGGGTTGCGAGAGATCCGCGACGACGTGCGCGGTCGCGCCCAGATCCGCCGGGCCGTCCCGTCGCCCGCAGGTCACGACCCGCGCGCCCTCGCCCGAGGAGGAGCCGCGCGGTCTCGAGGCCGATCCCGGCCGTCGAGCCCGTCACGAGGCACCTCCGGCGGCGAGTCCGAGGTCCACGGGCGGGCTAGCGTATCCCGCGTGGCGACGACGATCGTGCTCGCGCGGCACGGCGAGACGGACTGGAACCGCGAAGCGCCGGTTCCAGGGTCACTCCGACGTCCCGCTCAACGACGTCGGGCGCGCGCAGGCCGAGGAGCTCGCCGCGCAGCTCGCCGGCGAGGCGTTCGCGACCGCCTACGCGAGCCCGCTCCGGCGCGCACTCGAGACGGCGGAGATCGTCGGCGCGCGGCTGGGATCGGCGTCCAGGCCGACGAGCGGCTGCGGGAGGTCGACGTCGGCTCGTGGGCCGGTCTCACGGTCGAGGAGGTCGAGGCGCGGTTCCCGGAGGGTTCGCGCGCTGGGTCGACGGACGCGTGGCCGGCTGGGACGACGGCGAGACCTTCGAGGAGCTGGCCGCGCGCGTCGTCGCCGGGTCTCCGTCGAGATCGCCCTCGGCATCCGGACGAGCAGCGTCCTCGTCGTCACGCACGGCGGGCCGCATCCGAGCCGTTCTGCTCGAGCCGGCCCCGGCGGGCCTACTGCGGCGGACGGATCCGCGCGACGCGATCGAGCCGTACTCGCGAACTGCGCACGGTCGTCCGAGATCGCCGGTCCGAGGACGGGAATCTCGAGCGCAGTAGACTGACCGCCTCGTGGAGGACTACACGAACAAGTACAAGGGCGAGCAGGTCGAGGTCGCGCTCTTCGGCGGCGAGTACCAGGACGGCGTGCTGACCGCGTACTGCTCGATCGAGGACGTCCCCCACGTCGAGCTCAACGGACACATCCTCATCCCTCTCCAGAACGTCGCGTCGCTGCACTGCTCGAGCCGATGCGACGCGCCGGAGCCCGACTGGCCTCCCCGCGGCCTCACCGAGGACGACGCGGGTGAGGCCTAAGTCGCGACCGCTCGAAGCGAAAGCCGCAGACGCAGCGGCCGCGAAGCGGACGCCTTCAGGGGTCTTGGCGCGACCGGAATCCGCGCTGAGCGGATTCCGGTCTTGCGCACTAGGGAGCGCTGAGGCCGTGCCGCGCGGAGCGGCCGTTCTGAATCTCGCCAAGGCCTGGGCGTTCGTCGCCTTGCTCGCGGGCGCGTTCTTCGGGCCTCGGCTGGCTCATCGGCGGCCTCACGACCGCGCTGCTCTTCCTGCTCTGCGCGCTGCTCGCCGCGACGGGCGTCTATCGCTACGGCGACCGGGCGCTGCTCGGGATGCTCGGCGCCCGGCCGTTCGCGATCGCCGAGGACCCGCGCCTCCGCTCGGCCGCCGACACCGTCGGCCGCGCGCATGCAGGTCCGCCCACCGCAGCTCTACCTCATCGACGACGGCTTCCCGCGCCTCTTCGCGGTCGGCCGCGGGCCTGGAAGCTCGTCGCTCGCCGTCTCGACCGGTGCGCTGCACGCGCTCCGGCCCGAGGAGCTCGAGGCGGTGATCGGGCACGAGCTCGCCCACGTCCGGCGACGGGACGTGCTCGTCCAGACGTCCGTCGTCCTCTTCGCGACGACGCTCGTCGAGCTCAGCCGCATCGGAGGCTGGTTCTCGCGCTTCCTGCTCTACGTCTTCGCCCCGATCGCCTCGGCGTTCGTCAACATCCTGCTCGCGACCGAGCAGGGAGCTCGCGGCCGACGCGCTCGCAGCCGCGCACGACCGGCAGCGCGCACGACCTCGCGGACGCCCTGCATCGCCTCGACCGCGCGTCGGAGCTCATCGAGTTCGCCGCGTCGCCGGCAACCGAGCCGCTCTATCCCGATCGACCCGTTCGTCGACGAGGGCGTCGCGCGCATGTTCAAGACCCACCCACCGCTCGAGACGAGACTCCGCCGCCTCCGCGAGCTCGGCGCAACCGCGTCGCGAAACGGCGACAACCCCCACTCCGCCGAGGCACGACGAACGGCGGCCCCGAAGGCCAGTTCGACTGACGCGCGCTGAGGCATCCTCGCACGAGACTGGGCTCGAGAAGAGCAGGTAGGTGCGATAGCGGCCGCGAAGCGGCCGCCTTTAGGGGCTCTCACGATTTGCGCGGCTGAGAACCCGCGCTAGCGGGTTCCAGCCTTGCGAAAAGGTGGGCGGCGTCCTACTCTCCCGGGGGCTTGCGCCCCGAGTACCATCGGCGCTGACGGGCTTAACTTCTCTGTTCGGAATGGGAAGAGGTGTATCCCCGTCGCTATGACCGCCCAAATTGTCGAAAGCGCCGGCGAGCTCGCAGCCGCGCACCCTCAAAACTCCATAGCGGCAAAACGTGTTCAAAGTCAAGACCTCGGGCAATTAGTACGGGTCCGCTGAACACATCGCTGTGCTTGCACGTCCCGCCTATCAACGTGGTGGTCTACCACGGCCCTTACTCCCTCGAGGAGATGGGAGGTCTCATCTTGAGGTGGGCTTCCCGCTTAGATGCTTTCAGCGGTTATCCCATCCAGGCGTGGCTAATCAGCAGTGCCCTTGGCAGGACAACTGATACACCAGAGGCCTGTTCATCTCGGTCCTCTCGTACTAGAGACGACTCCTCGCAAACCTCCAACGCCCATGGCGGATAGGGACCGAACTGTCTCACGACGTTCTGAACCCAGCTCGCGTGCCGCTTTAATGGGCGGACAGCCCAACCCTTGGGAGCTGCTACACCCCCAGGATGCGACGAGCCGACATCGAGGTGCCAAACCCTTCCGTCGCTGTGAACGCTTGGGAAGGATGAGCCTGTTATCCCCGGAGTACCTTTTATCCGTTGACCGACGGCGATTCCACTCTCCACCGCCGGATCACTAAGGCCGACTTTCGTCCCTGCTCGACTTGTCAGTCTCGCAGTCAAGCTCCCTTATGCCTTTACGCTCTACGCACGATTTCCAACCGTGCTGAGGGAACCTTTGCGCGCCTCCGTTACATTTTAGGAGGCGACCGCCCCAGTCAAACTGCCCACCTCACGCTGTCCCCGGCCCGGATAACGGTGCCGGGTTAGAAGCCCAGAACACGAAGGGTGGTATCCCAAGGGTGGCTCCACAGAAGCTGGCGCTCCTGCTTCAAAGCCTCCCACCTATCCTGGACGACGTATCCCAGACTTCAACGCAAAGCTGCAGTAAAGGTTCACGGGGTCTTTCCGTCCAGCCACGGGTACTCGGCATCTTCACCGAGACTACAATTTCACCGGATCCCTCGTTGAGACAGCGCCCAAGTCGTTACGCCATTCGTGCAGGTCGGAACTTACCCGACAAGGAATTTCGCTACCTTAGGACGATTATAGTTATCGCCGCCGTTTACCGGGGCTTGGATTCAAGGCTTCGTCCGAAGAGCTAACCTCTCCTCGTGACCTTCCGGCACCGGGCAGGCGTCAGCCCCTATACGTCGTCTTGCGACTTAGCAGAGACCTGTGTTTTTGGTAAACAGTCGCTTGGGCCGTTTCACTGCGGCCCCCTCGGGCTTCCGGAGTAAATCCGGTCACCCTACCGGGGCGCCCCTTCTCCCGAAGTTACGGGGCCATTTTGCCGAGTTCCTTAACCAGGGTTCTTCCGATCGCCTTAGTATTCTCTACCTGCCCACCTGTGTCGGTTTTGGTACGGGCACGCTCCACCTCCCTAGACGCTTTTCTAGGAGGCATGGATTCAGGGACTTCCCCCATCTCTGGGGTGGGCTTCCCGTCTCAGGCTTGATGGACGACGGATTTGCCTATCGTCCGCCCTACGCGGTTGCCCCAGGTCGACCAGCGCCTGGGATCCCTTATCCTACCCCGTCCCGCCATCGGTGATAGCGGTGGATACGTGGTACCGGAATATCAACCGGTTGGCCATCGCCTACGCCTTTCGGCCTCGGCTTAGGTCCCGACTAACCCTGAGCAGATTAGCTTTACTCAGGAACCCTTGGGCATTCGGCGGAGGGGTTTCTCACCCCTCTTTCGTTACTCATGCCAGCATTCTCACTTCCCATGCCTCCACGGCTGGCTTACGCCGCCGCTTCGCCGGCATGGGAACGCTCCCCTACCACTCCAGCATAGTGCAGAAGCAGAAGTCCGTAGCTTCGGCTCTCGGCTTGAGCCCCGTTACATTGTCCGCGCCCGATCACTTGACCAGTGAGCTGTTACGCACTCTTTGAATGGTGGCTGCTTCTAAGCCAACATCCTGGTTGTCTGTGCAATCGGACATCGTTTCCCACTTAGCCGAGAATTTGGGGCCTTAGCTGACGGTCTGGGCTGTTTCCCTTTTGACCATGGAGCTTATCCCCCACAGTCTGACTGCCACGCTCTGGACTATCGGCATTCGGAGTTTGCCTGACTTCAGTAACCTGGTAGGGCCCCTAGGCCAAACAGTGCTCTACAACCAATAGTGAACGCGTGACGCTATACCTAAATATATTTCGGGGAGAACCAGATATCTCTGAGTTTGATTAGCCTTTCACTCCGACCCACAGGTCATCCGCTCCGTTTTCAACCGAAGTCGGTTCGGTCCTCCACGGGGTCTTACCCCCGCTTCAACCTGCCCATGGGTAGATCACTCAGTTTCGGGTCTGCCTCCGACGACTGAACGCCCTGTTCAGACTCGCTTTCGCTACGGCTCCGTTTCCTTAACCTTGCCGTCGAAGAGCAACTCGCTGGCTCATTATGCAAAAGGCACGCCGTCACAGGACAAAGCCTGCTCCGACCGCTTGTAAGCACACGGTTTCAGGTACTATTTCACTCCCCTTCCGGGGTACTTTTCACCTTTCCCTCACGGTACTAGTTCACTATCGGTCGCCAAGGAGTACTTAGCCTTACGGGGTGGTCCCCGCAGATTCCGACCAGGTTTCCCGTGCCCGGCCGTACTCAGGTACTCGTCCAGGAAGGCCGCGTGCTTTCGTCTACGGGACTGTTACCCGCTGTGGTTCGACGTTCCAGTCGATTCGACTAACACGCGACTTTGTAACTTCCCGACCCGCCGGCAGACGGATCAAGACGAGCCCTACAACACCGATACGACAACGACTGCCGTCTATCACATCGCATCGGTTTGGGCTAGATCCCTTTTCGCTCGCCACTACTCAGGGAGTCGAGGTTTCTTTCCTTTCCTCCGGGTACTAAGATGTTTCAGTTCCCCGGCTTGCCTCTTCCTGCCCTATGTATTCAGGCAGGAGTACACGCGCATTACCACGCGTAGGTTTCCCCATTCGGAAATCCCCGGATCAATGGATGGTCAGCTCCTTCCCGGGGCTTATCGCAGCCGCCCACGTCCTTCATCGGCTCTTGGCGCCAAGGCATTCACCGTGTGCCCTTCGTCTCTTGACTCGAAAGAACACGTTTTACTGCCGCTATGGAGTTTTCAAGGTGC
>CAVSZQ010000002.1:0-150620 GCA_963732465.1 uncultured Actinomycetes bacterium | reverse complement strand
ACGAGCGTGCGAGCAGCGTCACGAACCGGTCCTGCGCCGCGCGCGCGGACCAGTACGGGACGGGCGAGCCGTTCTGAAGGATCGCGAACACGTAGCGTCGCCGCACGAAGCCCGCGAGCGCCGAGGCCTGGCTCGTCGTCCCGGTCTTCGCGATCACGCGTCCGCGCGTCGGGCGACGGTCGAGACGACGCTTCAGCGTTCCCGAGACGCCGGCGACCGCAAGCGAGGTGACGAAAGCGTCCCGGATCTCCGGGTCGGCAGATCCGGCGCGCAGGATCTCGACGAGCGAGCGCGCGGTGAGGCGGTCGAGGCGCGAGAGCCCGGAGCCGTCCGACGATCCGGACGCCGTTCACCGGGATGCCCGCCTCCACGAGGGCGTCGCGAACGACCCTGCCTCCGGCCGCCGTCGAGCCGTCCCGCGCCACACTCGCGCCCAGCTCCTTGAGGAGCATCTCGGAGACGAAGTTGTCGCTCTCGCGGTTCATGTGGCGCACGATCTCCGCTAGCGGCTCCGAGAAGTCCTGCGCGAGCGGGAACGCGTCCGCAGGTCTTCGTCCCGCGATCCTTGCTCCCGAGACGGACACGCCCCGCCGCTCGAGCGCGGCGGCGAATGCCCTGGCGGCCGCCGCGGCGGACTCGTTCGCGCCGCGGAAGTCGACGTCGTCGACCGACAGCGCCGAGAGCGGGGGCGACTCGAGCCCGAGGAACGACGCCTTCCAGCCGGGCGCTGCACGGCTCGAGTCGAAGTGCGTCTCGTCGCCGACCACGCGGCCCGCGACGCGCGCGATTCCCCATGCCTTCACGTCCCGCGCGAGCGCCTGCAGGTCGGCGATCCCGAGTGTCGGATCGCCGTAGCCGACGAGGTAGAGGTCGCCTCGCCAGACGCGGCCGTCGAGCTCGCCCTCGGCCACGACCTCGGTGCGGAAGCGGTATCCGGGGCCGAGCAGGCGAAGCGCGGCGAACGAGACGGCGAGCTTCTCCGCAGATGCAGGCGCGAGCGCCCGCTCGGCGTTTGCCTCGTACACCACGCGTCCGGTCTCGAGCTCGATCGCGAGCGCGGAGGTACGGCTCGACGCGACTCCGGGAGTGGCCAGCGCGCGCTCGAGCGCCCGCGCGAGGTCGGGCGACTGGGCGCGTGCGGAGGACGCGACCCCGGCCAGCGCGACGACGGCAACGACGACCGCTGCGACCCGACCCCGAAGCATCGCCTTAGGTTAGGTCGCTACGCGGCTAGCGGTAGACCGTGAGGACGACCGTGCGGCGGCCCCATTCGCGCGCCTCGGCTGTCGTCGGGAACCACAGGTCGATGATGCGGCCCTTGATCGCGGTGCCGACGTCCGCGGCGATCGCCGGCCCGTAGCCCGGCACGTACATCCGCGTCCGTAGCGGGATCAGCTTCGGGTCGACGGCGACGACGCCCTTCCCGACGGGGATCCCGCTCGCCGTCTTCCCGGGCAGCGAGTAGGCGACCGCGTCGACCCGGAGCTTGTACGAGGGAGCCTCGGCGCTCCCCGCCGGGACCACGCCAACGGCAACGACGCCCAATACCACCGCAGCGACGAACCAGCCGCACCTTCGTGCTCCCCTGACCACGCGGCGGCGACCCTAACAGAGTCGCGTTCGGCAGCGCGCCGTATGTGCCACTCGTGAATGTGTCACTTTGCAGAGATTTTGGCCGCGGTTTGCGGTTGCAGGCGTCCGGGAAGGGTGCTAGGCTCCGCGACTTGTGACGGGCCAGACCGCCACCGGCGGGTCTGTCCGGAGTCGACGCAGGGTCAGGATTGGGGGCTCGACACCCGGATGGACGCCGAGAATCGTCCTCCTCGCGGCTTGCGCCGGAGCGCTCCTGCTTGGCGCGGGAGCTGCCTCGGCTGACCCCGACATCCAGGACAAACGGGCCCAGGCCGAGGCGATCATGGTCGAGCTGCAGAAGCTCGACGCCAGCCTCGCGGTCGCGATCGAGGCCTACAACTTCGCGAACGTCGAGCTCGACCGGCTCGACGGGAAGCTCGAGGTCAACGCGAAGCATCTCGTCGCCGCTCGCAAGAGCCTGAACGTCTCGCAGCGACGCATCGCCAAGCGCCTGCACGACATCTACGTCAACGGCGACGGCGACACGACCCTCGAGGTGCTCTTCGGGTCGCGCAGCCTCGACGACATCATCGCGAAGCTCGACGCGATCGAGCGCGTGTCGGCCCAGGACGCGCAGATCCTGGCCGACGTCCGCGAGTATCGGAGCCAGGTTCAGCAGCACCGCCGCACGCTGAAGGACGCCAGAGCCGAGCAGGCTCAGCGAGTCGCCGACCGAGCCGCGACGAAGGATTCGATCGAGGCACAGCTCGCCGAGCGTGAGCAGCTCCTCGCCTTGGTCAAGGACGAGATCCAGCGCATGCAGGAGGAGGAGCGGCGCCGGCAGGCCGAGCTCGCCGCGCAGGCCCGGGCGCGCGCGGCCGCCCAGCTCGCAGCGCAGGAGGCCGCCGCCCAGTCCGTCCAACAGGCGTCGACGACCTACTCGCAGACGGAGATTCCGGAGTTCGACCCGGACCTCGCGGCTTCGAAGTACGGCGCGGTCGTCCCGCTCGCGCTCCAGCACCTCGGCACGCCGTACGTCTGGGGCGGAGCGAGCCCGTCGCAGGGATTCGACTGCTCGGGACTCGTGATGTACGTCTACGCGCAGGTCGGTGTCTCGCTCCCGCACCACGCGGCGTCGATCTGGAACTACGGCTCGTACGTCCCGCGTGACCAGCTCCAGGCGGGCGATCTCGTCTTCTTCGACGGGCTCAGTCACATGGGGATCTACATCGGGGGCGACCAGTTCGTCCACGCGCCGCACACGGGCGACGTCGTGAAGATCTCCAGTCTCAGCAGCTACTACGGCTACTACGGCGCGAAGCGCCTGCCGTAGCGGCCAGGCATAGCCTCGCCCTCCGGGCTACGACGTGTAGAGCTCTTCGATCTCGCTCTGGAAGTGCTCGGAGACCGCGCGGCGCCGCAGCTTCAGCGTCGGCGTGACCTCGCCGTGCTCCATCGTGAAGTCGCGCGGCAGGATCACGAAGCGCTTCACCTGCTCGAAGCGGGAGCGATCGAGGTTCGCGTCGTCGATCACGGACTGGACGAGGGCCTGGACGCGCTCGTCGCGTGACAGCGACGCGATGTCGCCGTCGAGCCCCTGCTCGGCCGCCCACTTGCCGACCTCGACCTCGTCCAGCGTGATCAGCGCGGCGACGTAGGGCCGGCGGTCGCCGACGACGAGCGCCTGCGACACGTACTTCGAGGTCTTGAGGTCGTTCTCGATGTTCTGCGGAGCGACGTTCTTCCCGCCCGCCGTGACGAGGATGTCCTTCTTGCGGTCGGTGATCGAGATGAACCCGTCCGCGTCGATCTCGCCGATGTCGCCGCTCCGGAGCCAGCCGTCGGGCGCGAGCACTTGCGCGGTCGCCTCCGGGTCCTTGAGGTAGCCGGCGAAGACGCTGTCGCTGCGGATCATGATCTCGCCGTCCTCGTCGGTCTTGACCTCCCAGCCGGGCAGCGCGGGGCCTACCGTGCCGAAGCGGTAGCGGTTCGGCCGGTTCGTGCTCGCGGCGGTCGTGCACTCCGTGAGCCCGTAGCCCTCGAGGATGCGAATGCCGATCGCATCGAAGAACTCGGCGATGTCCTTCGCGAGCGGCGCGCCTCCCGAGATCGGGACGCGCAGGCGTCCACCGAGCCGCTCGCGCACCTTCGCGAACACGAGGCGGTCGGCGACCCGGTGCTTTGCGGCAAGCCCGCGGGGGATCGGCTTTCCCTGGCCCTCGAGGCGCGAGACCTCGTAGCCGATCGGAAGCGCCCAGTCGATCAGGCGGCGCTTGACGCCGGTCGCCTCGTCGAAGCGCGCCTGCACCGCGGCATACACCTTCTCGTACACCCGTGGGACACTGGGGAGGACGCTCGGCCTGACCTCGAGCATGGCGTCCGCGACGCGCAGCGGGTCGGCGAGAAACGCGATCGGGAAGCCGACATACGCGCCGCTCAGCAGCATCAGGCGCCCGAAGTTGTGCGCGAGCGGGAGGTACAGGAGCATCGAGTCGTCGGGCTGGTAGTGGTCGTCCATGTCGTCGACGACGCTCGTCATCGCGTAGTAGTTGCGATGGCGGATCATGCAGCCCTTCGGCGGCCCCGTAGTCCCCGAGGTGTAGATGACGGTGTAGAGGTCGTCCTCCTCGATCGCCGCCGACGCGTCGTCGAGCGCCGTCGGCTGCGTACGGGCGAAGTCGATCCCGTGCGAGGCGAGTCCCGCGAGGTCGTGGTAGGTGAGGACGTGCTCGAGCTTCGCGAGCTCCTCCGCGGCAGCCTCGACCTTCGCGAGCTGCTCCGCGTCCTCGCACACGACGCCGACCGCCTCCGAGTGCTCGAGGAGGTAGGCGACGTCGCGCGGCGAGCTGTTCGCGTAGATCGGGACGCCGACCGCGCCGATCTGCGCGAGCGCGAAGTCCATGAGCGCCCAGTCGAGGCTGTTCTGGGCCAGGATCGCGAAGGTGTCGCCCTTGGCTACGCCGCGCGCAAGGAGCCCGTTCGCGTACGCGCGGATGAGCTCGTCGGCGTCGTTCCAGGAGACCTCGCGCCAGCCCCCACCGTCGTCCTCGACGAGGTACGCGGGGGTCGAGCGGTCGGCCGCGACCGCGTCGCGCCACAGGCGCGCGATCGTCCGCCGTTTGCTCGGCGGGTTCGTCGTGGCGGGCGCAGACGCCGTCTCGGTCACTCCTGTGAGCTTACTGAGAGGGGTTTGCCCATGGGCGGCGAAAACGCGTGGTCCACGCTTAGGGTGAGACGAGCCTCACCCATACAATTGCCTGATGCGAACTTCCTGGAACGGATCCCTCAGCTTCGGCCTCGTCTCGATCCCGGTCGGGCTCGCGCCCGCGACGAAGCCGGCCGCGCGCCAGTCCGATGTCTCCTTTCGCCTGCTGCACCGCGAGTGCGCGACACCGATCAAGCAGAAGCGCTGGTGCCCGACGCACGACCGCGAAGTGACACAGGACGAGATCGTGCGGGGGTTCGAGATCGTGAAGGGGCAATTCGTCATCGTCGAGGACTCGGAGCTCGAGGCGCTCGAGCGGTCGACGACTCGCGCTCGATCGAGATCCGCAGGTTCGTTCCGGCCGGCTCCGTCGATCCGACCTTCTTCGACCGGCACTACTTCCTCGTGCCTGCTGCCACTGCGGCGCAGCGGAGGCCGTACGTGCTGCTCCTCGAGGCGATGCGCGAGACCGAGACCGCCGCGCTCGGCCGCTTCGTGCGCTCAGGTCGCGAGAGCCTCTGCCTCGTGCGCGCGAAGGACGGCTCGCTCGCGCTCGAGACGATGTTCGTCGCCGAGGACGTCTACTCGAGCGCCGAGATCTCGGAGGCGGTGGAGGAGACGGCCGTCAAGAAGCCGGAGCTCGCGCTCGCGAAGCAGGTGATCGAGAGCCTGCTCGGCGACTTCGACGCCGCGGAGCTGCAGAGCGACTACCGGCGCGACCTGAAGACGCTGCTCGAGGCGAAGACCCGCGGCGAGGAGATCGCGATCCCCGAGCCGGAGGAGGCGGAAGCCCCGACCGTGGATCTCATGGCGGCGCTCAAGGCTTCCGTCGCAGCGGCGAAGAAGGGCGACGAGGCCGAGAAGAAGCCTGCCTCGCGCTCGAAGTCGAAGGCACGCGCGAAAGCGTCGTAGCGGCGAGGCTTGCCTCGCCCTCGGCGGGGCCTAGCGTTGCGCTGAGGAGCCTGCGGCCGACCCGACCGCCTCGAGCGACGCCGCGAACAGGGTCTTGTCGATCTTCCCGTGGTAGATGGGAACGCCCTCCTCGACGCAGATGCGGATGACCTCCTCGCGGTCCATCCCCATCTCCTTGGCGAGCTCGTCCGGCGTCAGGTGGTTGGCCATCTGGATCCTCCTCGAGATGTGAAAAACGGCATCAAAAAAGCCCGCCTGCGCGAATCGCGCGGGTCGGGCTCGCGAACACCTGCTCTGGTTCGGCGGGTCAAGCGGCCCGCCTCGCAACAACGACCTTCATCGCTTCTGAGCATAGCCGCCTCTCGCCGGTCGATGCAACGGCGGTCCGATCGCAGAGGGCTTGGCGGAACGGGCCCCGTCGCAGGGCTTCCGCGGGTCGTCGCGAGGCAAGGACGCAAGGAGCGCCGATACCCGAGGTATCGGTGCGACTGAGGACGCCGCATCGCGGCGATCCGGCGCAAGCCCGGCGGCATGGCGCCTGTTTCGCCAAGTCCTCCTAGCCGCTACCCTTTCCCGGCTCGGGGTGTGGCGCAGCCTGGTAGCGCGCTCCGTTCGGGTCGGAGAGGTCCCCAGTTCAAATCTGGGCACCCCGATACTTGATGTGGGGGAACCCCGGTTCCCCCAACTTCCCCCCTCCCGGAACACATTTGCGTTGGGGGGTCAGGCTTCAGCCTGACCCCGGTCTTGGGTGTTCGCCGTGGCACCTATCCTCCTTTCGATGCTGAAGGCCGTCCTCTTCGACGTCGACTTCACGCTCTTTCGTCCCGGGCCCGAGCTTGGGCCGGAGGGGTACCGACGCGTCGGGGAGCGCCACGATCTTCTGCTCGACCCGCAACGCTTCGAGCAGGCGCGGACGGACGCGATCGTCGGACTCCAGGCGAAGCGCGACCTCGTGCACGACGAGGAGGTCTGGATCGCGTTCACGGAGCGCATCGTCAGGGGCATGGGCGGAGACGCCGACTCCGCTCGCGACTGCGCGGAGGACATCGTCCGCGAGTGGGAGCGGCACGAGAACTTCTTCCTCTACGAGGACGCGCTGCCCGTGCTCGCCGACCTCCGCGATCGCGGCCTCAAGATCGGGTTGATCTCGAACGGCCAGCGCGATCTCGAGGAGTTTGCGGTCCACCACGGGCTCGAGGTGGACGCGATGATCGGCTCCCGGGCCCATGGGCGCGTGAAGCCGGATCCGTCGATCTTCGTCGCCGCGCTGGCGGCGCTCGGTACGGCGGCCGAGGAGACCGCGATGGTCGGGGACTCCTACGAAGACGACATCGAGGGCGCCCGCGCGCTGGGGATCCGCGCGATCCTGCTCGACCGCGACGGCCTGCGGCCCGGCGAGCTCGACCGGATCGACACGCTGCTCGCGCTCCCGGCTGCGCTCGGCCTCACCGTGACGTAGGGGCCGGGCATGCCCGGCCCCTACAGGCCGAGCTCGGTCCGCCAGCGCTCCGTGTGCTCGCCGAGCGACGGCGCCTGGCCGAGCGGTGCCGACGAGCCGAACGCTGCGGCTGCTTCCTCGCGCGTCCAGACCGGGCCGGCGCAGACGTCCTCGCCGTCGAAGAGCTCGAGCCAGTCGGCCAGCGGCTTCGCCTGGAAGACCGTCGCGAGCTCCGCCGCGAGCGCCGCCTGCTCGTCGCCGTACTGGCGCTCTGCGAGCTCCGGCCTGTCGACGACCTCACACAGGCGCCGGAAGAACTTCGGCTCGAGCGCGCCGACGGTCAGGTGACGGCCGTCCGCGGTCGCGTAGGTGCGGTAGCAGGCAAGTCCTCCCGTGAGCATGCGCTCGACGGGCTCGCCGCCCAGGCGGTGCGAGACGAGATCGTGTGAGCCGTGGGTCATCGAGACGACGAGGTGCGCGCCGACGCCGGTCCGTCCGCGTTCGAGAAGTGCGGCGAGCACCTGGACGACGGCGCCGAGCGCCCCTGCGGAGAGGTCGGCGATCTGGACGGGTGGCCATGCGGGCGCAGTGTCCTCGAGCACACCCGCCCAGCCGAGGTAGTTGAGGTCGTGCCCCGCGCGCAGGCGATGCGGCCCGCCGCCCCCGAAGCCGGTGATCGAGCAGTAGACGACGCGCTCTGGGAGGTCGCCCCTGCCGATTCCCAGCCGTTCCGCGACACCGGGGCGGAAGCTCTCCAGCACGACGTCGGCGCGTCCCGCCAGAGCCCGCGCGAAGTCGGCGTCGGCCGGGAGCTCGCACACGACCGACTCGGTTCCGCCGCGGAGCGCGGCGTCCCACGCGGCCGACGTCTCGCGCATCGGGTCGCCGCCGGGCGGCTCGACGTGGACCACCCGCGCACCGAGCCGGAGCAGCTCTCGGCTTGCATAGGCGCCCGGGAGATAGCGAGTGAAGTCGACGACGAGCGTTCCGGACAGCGGTTGCACGGCGAGTGAGCCTAACCTCTATCCTCAGGCTCGTTGACTGACGGTTCAATCGCTCCGACTGCCACCGACAAGCGCCGCCTGATCCTCGACGCGGCGGTCCGGGTCTTCGCGCGCCGCGGCTACCACGGCTCGCGCGTGGGCGACATCGCGACGGAAGCCGGCGTCGCGCACGGGCTCCTGTACCACTACTTCGCCTCGAAGGACGAGGTGCTCGAGACCGTCTTCCGCGAGAACTTCGGCGAGCTCCTGGAACGCTTCCGGGCCGTCGAGGCATCCGACGAGTCCGCGCCGGAGAAGCTGGAGGGCATCGCCAAGATCCTCCTCCGGACGTGGCGCAACGACCCCGATCTCGTCACGGTCATGGTGCGCGAGGTCGCGCGCAGCCCGCAGCTGCAGTCCCAGGTCGACGAGGTGGGCGAGGCCTTCGCGATCCTCCAGCGCGTCATCGAGCAGGGCCAGGCCGACGGAGCCTTCCGCCGCGACCTCGACGCGCGGCTCGCGAGCTGGATCGTCTACGGCGGCCTCGAGGAGGTGCTCACCGGCTGGGTGCTCGGCCAGCTACCGGATGGCGACGAGGAGGTCGCGCGCGCGGAGCGGACGGCGATCGAGATCGCGCTCGGGCGGGCTCGCAACGTAAGCTCGCGGCCATGCCGAAGATCTTCAACCTGAACGGCGATCCGGAGTGGGACCGCACCGAGGACCGGCCCGGTTGGGAGAGCAAGGACGCCTGGGTCGGGCATCACATCGGCGGGGAGCTGATCGGCGGGAGCATGTACGAGCTCGAGCCCGGCAGCCGGCTCTGGCCGTACCACACGCATCACGCGAACGAGGAGTGGATGCTCGTCGTCCGCGGGCAGCCGACGCTACGCACGCCGGAAGGCGAGACCGACCTGAGCGAGGGCGACGTCGTTGCGTTCCCACGAGGGAGCGAGGGGCTGCACCAGGTCTCGAACAAGACCGACGCGCCCATCCGCGTGCTCATGCTCTCGACGCTGATCCGGCCGGATCTCGTCCAGTACCCGGACAGCGGCAAGTTCGGCGCGCGCGATGTCAAGGGCGAGCGGGTCCTTCTTTCGCGTCCTGGCCCGATCCTCGACTACTGGGACGGCGAGGACTAGACGGTTTTCGTTGCTCGAGCGCGTCCGCTCGGCAATTGTTAGGAGGGTGACGAGCGAGATCGTCGGTCGAGACGAGGAGCTCGCGGCGCTCCACGCATTTCTCGGACGCGGGGACGACGGACCGCGAGCACTCGTCCTCGAGGGCGAGGCAGGAATCGGGAAGTCGACGCTCTGGCTCGCCGTGGTCGACGCGGCACGGGACCGCGGGTACCGCGTTCTCTCGTTGCGTCCGTCCGAGGCCGAGGAGGGACTCGCCTTCGTCGGGCTCGGCGACCTGCTCGACGGTGTCGTGGATGAGGTCCTGCCGGCGCTCGCGACGCCCCGCCGCCGCGCGCTCGAGCATGCACTTCTGCTCGGTGAGGCTGAGGAGCGCGCGGATCCGCATGCGCTCGGCGTCGCGGTCCGGAACGCCCTCCAGCTCCTGTCCGCGGAGCGGCCGCTTGCAGTCGCCGCCGATGACCTCCAGTGGCTCGATCGCTCCTCCTCGAGCGCACTCGCCTTCGCGTTGCGCCGGCTGGACATGCCACTCGTCCTCCTGCTCGCGCGCCGCCCGGCGAAGGTGACCGAGCAGTCCGAGCTCGAGCGCGCGCTCGACCGCGATGCGATCACGCGCGTGACCGTGGGTGCGCTCAGCATGGGGGCGATCGGCATGCTGCTCCAGCAACGCCTCGACCGGGTATTCGCTCGTCCGACGCTGATCCGGATCCACGAGGCTTCAGGCGGTAACCCGTTCTACGCCCTTGAGCTCGCCCGTGCGCTCGGGCCGGTCGTCGATCCGACACAACCGCTGCAGGTGCCCGAGACGCTCGAAGAGCTGGTAGGCGCCCGACTGGCCGAGCTTCCGTCGGCAACGAGTGACGCGCTGGTGCTCGTCGCCGCGCTCGGAGCACCGTCGACGAAGCTGCTGCACGCTGCCGGAGTCGGGCCTTCCGCGCTCGAGCCTGCGCTCGCGGCCGGCATCCTCGAGCCGAGCGACGGCTCCGTCCGCTTCACGCATCCGCTACTCGCGTCGGTGCTCTATCAGAGCCTCCCAGGGGGGACGAGACGGCAGGCCCATCGGCTCCTCGCCGATATCGTCGTCGATCCGCTGGAGCGCGCTCGTCACCTCGCGCTGTCCGCGGCGGGGCCGGATGCGGAGATCGCAGCCGCACTCGAGGAGGCGGCGACCGTAGCCAGCTCGCGGGGCGCGATAGTCCTCGCCGCCGAGCTCGGCGAGCATGCTCTCCGACTCACGCCGGCCGCCGCTCGCCAGGACGAGGAGCGTCGGACGATGACCGCTGCCCGTGCTCATCTGGCCGCAGGGGAAGCGGATCGCGCTCGGGCGCTGGGGCGGGTCATAGAAGAGCGGGTGCAGGAAGGGTCGAAGCGTGCGGAGGCACTGATCTTTCTCAGCGAGCTCGAGTCGGGCCGGCTCGCGGACCGCATCGCGCTTCAGCGCGCAGCGCTTCGCGAGCCGGCGACCGAGCCTAGGGTGCGGCTCCTCGCACACCAGCGGCTCGCCCTCGAGCTCCGGTTCACGGAAGGCATGGCCGCCGCGCAGGAGCACGCGCGTGCGGCGGTCGAGCTGGCTACGGAGCTCGGTGACGATGGGTTGCGCGCGGGCGCCCTGGCGTCGCTCTCCATGCTGCGCTTCACCGCCGGGGAGGGAGATGCGATCCGGATCGCGGAGCAGGCATGCGAGCTGGCCTCGTTCGCCAAGGCTCGCGAACGGCTTGTGGAGGCCCGCTTCTGCCTCTCGCACGCCCTCGTCTGGTCTGTTGACGTCGGGCGTGCGCGCGCCGAGCTCGAGCGCCTCGACCGTGAAGGCGTCGAGCGCGACGAGCGGGTCAGCGCGCAGGCACTGTGGTACCTGTCGCTCGTCGAGCTCCAGGGCGGCCGCTGGCAGCTCGCGGCGGAGTACGCGGAGCGCGCTCGGGAACTGAGCCTGCTGTATGTGCGCCACGACGCCGAGGATCCTCAAAACGTCTTCCCGCTAGGGCTCGTCGCGGCCCACCAGGGGGACCTCGAGGGCGCGCGTGAGCTTGCCGAGCGCGGTCAGGTCTTGGCGGAGCGGCAGGGTGCGCTGCTGCCGGGGCCGCCGGCAATACGCGGGGTCGTCTACGCCTGGCAGGGGGACGTCGCGGGGGCGACCGAACGCTTCGCGGAGGCGGAGCGAACCGCCGACGTCGCCGGATGGGGTGAGCCTGGCCTCCGCTGGTGGCGCGCCGACTACGTCGAGGTGCTGCTCGCCGCCAAGCGCATCGACGAGGCGATCGACGTGACGACAGCGTGGGAGCGAGCCGCGTCAGTGCTCGAGCGCGAGTGGGTCCTCGCCCAGGCGCTCCGCTGCCGAGGGCGGATCGCGGCCGCACGAGGGCGTGTCGAGGACAGTCAGGTGCTCCTCGAGCAAGCAGCGGATCGGCACGAGCTGGTCGGCGACCGCTTCGGCCGCGCGCGGGCGCTGCTGGCACTCGGGACGACGCGCCGTCGTGCGCGAAAGAAGCGCGCTGCGCGCGAGGCGATCTACGAGGCGGTCGCCGTCTTCGAGGAGCTCGGCGCAGCGGGCTGGGCAGATCACGCGCGGGGCGAGCTCGGTCGGATCGGGGGGCGGCGGCGCGAGGAGGGGCTCACGCCCGCGGAACGACGCGTCGCGGCGCTCGTCGCCGAGGGGCGTACGAACCGCGAGGTGGCCGCCGCCCTCGTCCTCGGCGAGCGGACGGTCGAAACGCATCTGACGCACATCTACGCCAAGCTAGGGGTGCGCTCCCGGACCGAGCTCGCGCGGACACTCGACTCGCAGCGCTGACTCGAGCAAAGTTCAGGGGTTCCCGCGATTACAACGCGGCGTTCGGCGCCTAGCCTCGGACGAGTGCCGAGCTACCTCGTCGAGACGTATCTCGCCCGCGGCGACGCCGGAGGGCGTGCTGCGCGCGAGCAGCGGGCGCGCTCGGTCGTGGACGAGCTGACACGCGAGGGGACGCGCGTCAGCTTCGAAGGATCGATCCACGTCCCAGAGGACGAGATCTGCTTCTTCACCTTCGACGCTGCCTCGGGACGGGAGGCCGCTCTTGTTGCGCAGAGGGCCGGCCTCGAGCCGCTCCGCGTTGTCAGGGCGGTCACGTCCCGAGTGGGAAGCAGCGGCACGTGACAGCCGTCCAGAAGAGAGAGACGAAAGGAGAGGGGTATGTCAGGGGAACCGAAGGCCGCGTGGTCGGTGGCGCTCGCCGCCATGGTCACGCTCATATCGGTTGGGGCGCTCGTTTTTGGGGGCGCTGCGGCGCCAGCACAACCTGGGCCGCCAGAAGACGCAGTGCTGCAGTGGAACGCGCACGCCGTTGACGCGCTCGTGAACACGGCGACCGCTCCGGTTCCGGGCGCCGGACTCACACCTCCGGTGTCGATCCTGCACCTCGCGATGGTGCAAGGAGCCGTCTACGACGCCGTCAACTCGATCGAGCGTACGCACCAGCCGTACCTCAAGGGCTTGCGGCAGTCGCCGAAATCGGCTTCGCAAGCAGCTGCTGTCGCAACTGCGGCGCACGACGTCCTCGTCGGGATCGTGCTGGTCCCGCCGCTGCCGCAGGCGATCATCGACCGCCTTCACGGTCTCCGGGACGAGTCGATCGCGGCCGCGACGTCGAAGGACGGCCGTCGGGCGGTCACGGCCGGTGTACGAGCCGGAAGCGTGGCCGCGAAGGCCATGCTCTCGAAGCGGGAGAGCGACGGCCGGTACGGGCAGTTCTCGTTCACGGTCGGCGAGACCATGGGCCAGTGGCGCCCGACGCCGCCGGCGAACCTGAACGACCCGTTCGCCTGGGTCGCAAAGGTGCAGCCGTTCCTGCTGAGGAGCGCGTCGCAGTTCCGCTCGAAGGGGCCGAACCCGATCACGAGCGACGCGTACACGAGGGAATACAACGAAGTGAAGTCGCTCGGAGGGAACGGCACGACGACCGCCAGTGCGCGCACGCCCGAGCAGCTCGCAGTGGCGCAATTCTACGTCGTGAATCCGGTCGAGATGTACAACCGGACCTTCCGTACGATTGCGCAACGCGAGGGAACCACGCTCGCCGCGGAGGCTCGCCTCTTCGCGATGCTGAACATGGCAGGCGCGGACGCCCTCATCAACTGCTGGGACGACAAGGCGTACTGGAACTTCTGGCGCCCGGTCACCGCCATCAGGCTGGGGAACGACGACGGCAATTCTGCCACGGTGGGTGATCCAGCCTGGACGTCGTTCATCGGCTCGCCTCCGTACCCGGACCACACGTCCGGCTACAACTGCGTCACCGGCGCGTTCATGCATGCCGGGAGAGTGTTCTTCGGGAAGGACCGGATGAGCTTCGGCGTCACGGCGACGATCGGGACCCCGCCGGCACCGGTGACCCGGAACTACGTGCGGTTCACCGACGTGGCCCGGGATACGATCAACGCGCGGGTGTACCAGGGCATCCACTTCCGAGCGGCCGACGTGCAGGGCGTCGGCATCGGAAAGCGGGTGGCAGGGTGGCTCGACAAGAACTTCTTCAACCGGGTGAAGAAGAAGTAGCGGAGCTTCGCCGGGCGGCTACGGTCGCCCGGCGACCGCTCTCTCAGCGGAACGCGTTCTGCCCGGTGAGCGCCTCGCCCACGACGAGCGTGTGCACCTCGTGCGTGCCCTCGTAGGTGAGCACCGACTCGAGGTTGTTCACGTGCCGGATGACCGGGTACTCGAGCGTGACGCCGTTCGCGCCCAGGATCGTGCGCGCGCGTCCGCGCGACCTCGATGGCGCCGCGGACGTTGCCCATCTTCCCGAGGCTCACGTGCTCCGGGCGGAGCGTGCCAGCGTCCTTCATGCGGCCGAGATGGAGCGCGACGAGTGAGGCGCGGTTCAGCTCGAGCGCCATCTCAGCGAGCTTCTCCTGCGTGAGCTGGTAGCCGGCGATCGGCTTGCCGAAGACGATGCGCTCCTTCGAGTACTCGAGCGCGCTCTCGAAGCAGGCGCGGGCCGAGCCCACGGCGCCCCACACGATCCCGTAGCGCGCCTCGTTGAGGCACGAGAGCGGGCCGCGCAGCGTCGTCGCGTCCGGAAGCACGTTCTCGTCGGGCACGCGCACGTCCTGGAGGACGAGCTCCGAGGTGACGGACGCGCGGAGAGACAACTTCTTGTGGATCTCGGGCGCCGAGAAGCCCGCGAAGTCCTTCTCCACGATGAAGCCGCGGATCGCCCCGTCGTCCGTCCGCGCCCACACGATTGCGATGTCCGCGATCGATCCGTTCGTGATCCACATCTTCGTGCCGTTGAGGATCCAGTCCGAGCCGTCGCGCTTCGCGTGCGTTCGCATCGAGCCCGGGTCCGAGCCGGCATCGGGCTCGGTCAGCCCGAAGCAGCCGATGATCTCGCCGCGGTGCATCGGCGGGAGCCAGCGCTCCTTCTGCTCCTCCGAGCCCCACTTCCAGATCGGGAACATCGCGAGCGAGCCCTGGACGGACACGGCGCTGCGGACGCCCGCGTCGCCGGCCTCGAGCTCCATGCACGTGATGCCGTACGCGACCGAGCTCGCGCCCGGGAGGCCGTAGCCCTCGAGGTGCATCCCGAGGAGACCGAGCTTCGCGAGCTCCGGGACGAGCTCGCGCGGGAAGTAGCCCTTCTCGAACCAGTCGCCGACCTGCTCGAGGACGTTCTCGCGGACGAACTGCCGGACAGTGTCGCGAATCGCGCGCTCCTCGTCGTCGAGGAGGGCGTCGATCGCGAGGAAGTCGGAAGGGTCGATCGCGGTTGGCTTCTCGGTCACTGCCACGAGCCGGAGCATAGCCTCGTGCCTGGCTCGAGACCGCCCGTTCGTCGACCGTTCGACAGCCCAAAACCAGAGGAGGGGAGATGTTCCGAGAGCCGTTTCCGATCCTGCACGTGAGCGACGTCGAGCGCTCGGTCGCCCTGTACACCGACGCGTTCGGCTTCGAGCTGGGCTTTCGCTTCCCCGACACGGGGGCGATCGAGTTCGCGTTCCTGAAGCTCGGCGAGACCGGCATCGGGATCGGGCGAGCTGTGGCGCCGCCGCTGCCCGGACTGGCCGGCTGAGCGTGACCTCGGCGCGTTTCAGCTCTGTATCTATGCCGACGACACGGACGCGGCGGCCGAGCGCCTGCGCTCGCTCGGGCTGAAGCAGGTGACCGAGCCGCGAGAGATGCCGTGGGGCGAGAAGCTCGCGTTCTTCGAGGATCCCGACGGCAACCTCATCCACGTCACCGCGGTGCTTGACCCGGGCAGCGAGCCCGGCCTAGAATCTTGACTGACTAGTCAATCGAGCATTGTCGAGCGAGCACGGGAGCCGGCAGATGACAGCAGTTGAGACGGGCGTCGCGGGCGGTATCTCGTTCGCGCTGAGCCCAGAGCAGCGGGAGCTTCGCGCCCTCGTGCGCGAGTTCGCCGAGAAGGAGATTCGCCCCAAGGCCGCCGAGTACGACGAGAACCAGACGCACCCGGCCGACCTTGTCGAGAAGGCGCACGAGCTCGGGCTGATGAACGTCCACATCCCGGAGGAGTACGGCGGGGCCGGGCTGCCCGGCTTCGAGGGGATGCTCATCGGCGAGGAGCTCTCGTGGGGCTGCTCCGGGATCGCGGTCTCGATCGTCGCGAACACGCTCGGTGCCGGGCCTGTCTTGATCGCCGGAACGGACGAGCAGAAGCGCGAGTGGTTGCCGCCGCTGCTCGACTCGCCGATCCTCTGTTCCTTCGCGCTCTCCGAGCCGGACGCCGGCTCCGACGCGGCGCGCATCAAGACGACGGCCGAGCGCCGTGGCGACGAGTACGTCCTCAACGGGTCGAAGATGTTCATCACCAACGCGGGACACGCCGCCTGGTCGACGGTCTTCGCCTCCACGGACAAGTCGAAGGGCCACAAGGGCCTGACCGCGTTCGTCGTGCCGATGGACGCCGAGGGCGTCTCGATCGAGAAGCACCTCGACAAGATGGGCCAGCGCGCGACCGACACGTCCGCGTTCGCGCTGAACGACGTCGTCATCCCCGCGGCAAACCGGCTCGGCGAGGAGGGCGACGGCTTCAAGATCGCCATGCAGACGCTCGACCTCACGCGTCCGGGGACTGCCGCCGGCGCCGTGGGCGTCGCGCAGGCTGCGTACGAGTACTCGGTCGAGTACGCGAAGCAGCGGGTGACCTTCGACGTCCCGATCGCGATGCACCAGGGCGTCAACTTCCTCATCGCGGACATGGCCACGGAGACGGAGGCCGCGCGGCTCCTCACCTGGCAGGCCGCCTGGATGCTCGACCAGGGCTACGGCCGCAAGGCGACGCTCTACTCCTCGTTCGCGAAGCGGTTCTCCGCGGACACGGCCATGAAGGTCACGACCGATGCCGTCCAGGTCTTCGGCGGCTACGGCTACATCAAGGAGTACCCGGTCGAGAAGCTCATGCGCGACGCGAAGCTGTTCCAGATCTACGAGGGCACGTCGCAGATCCAGCGGCTCGTGATCGCGAAGGAGATCTTCCTTCCGTCGGAGTAGCCTGCCCGTGTGGCTCGGACCGCGGGCTTCGACCATGTCCACCTGCACGTCGAAGACGTCGAGCGGGCGCTCGCGTTCTACCGGGTTGCGTTCGGCGCCGAAGAGGCGTTCCGGGTCGGTGACGAGCTCGTCTTCGTCCGTCTCGGCGGCGGCGAGATCTTCGCGCTCGACGCCCGTCCGGAGGCGGAGCGCAACCCGGCACACGTCGGGCTGACACTTGCGGACGGCGAGGCGCTGGACGCGGCGATCGAGGAGGTCGTCGCCGCCGGCGGCGCGCTGCTCGAGCGCGGCGAGCACGCCCCCGGCACGCCCTACGCGTACGTCGCTGATCCGTTCGGGAACGTGATCGAGCTGTAGGGCCGAGGCTCGCCTCGCCCCTACGCGGCCAGCGACCGCTGGAAGGGCGGGAGGAAGCCGGGGGAGAAGCGGACGTCGCCGAGCCACTCGGCAACGCGCTCGGCTTCCTTCTCTACCGCGGCGACCGCGTCCGAGCCGACGTCCTCGAGCAGCTTGTAGACGATCTCGCCGTCGCGGCGCTGCGACCAGCCGCCGACGACGCGGCCGTCCCACCACACCGTCGGCCCGGCGTTGCCGTTCGAGTCGAAGAGAGTCGGCCCGTGCGGGCCGAGGTACCAGTCGCCGCTCCTTCCAGCCCATCGTCGTCGGGTCGAGCGTGGGGAGGAGCGCCGCGGACGGCTCCGGGGGCGCCGCCGGCTCGAGGTCGTCGGCGAGCACGAAGCCGGTCGTGCCGTCGAGGTCGACCTCGACGTGCGGGATCGCGGCCAGCGCCGCACGCGCCTCGCGGGCAGTCCAGCCGGCCCACCAGCGGATGTCCGTCTCGGTCGCCGGCCCGAACGCAGCGAGCCAGCGCCGAAGCAGCCCTGCCTGCGCCGTCCGCTGGATCGAGCGACCGGTGATCTCCTCTCCCAGCCACGCGCTCGCCGGCACCCACCGAAACTGCGGGCTGATCCACGTGCCGCGCGGGCGGCCGCGGAAGACCAGTCGCTCCATCGCGAGCTGCGGGAGCAGGCGCGCGCCCACGCTCTGCGTCGCTTCGAACTTCGTCCCGATGCCGAACCGCAGCTTCTTCGCCAGGGCCGGTAGAGCCTTCGTTAGGTCGGTCGTCTGCGCCTCACCTCGGGCCTCGAGCTCTGCGAGCGCTGCCTTCCCCGCGCTGTCGAGCCAGGCCGCGGGGCGTTTCGAGATCCCGCTGTCGGCGACGAATCCCTCGAGCCGCCGACGCTCGCGGGCTGCGATCGCCTGCGTGCAGGCCGCCCACACGACGGGCACGAGGTCCCGCGGCATGACGAAGAGCGTCCGGCGCATGCCGAGCATGCGGATGAGCACACGCTCGTCGTAGAGCTCGCGCTCGATGTCCTCCGGCGCGACGCCCGACGTACGCGCCTGGACCGAGAGGAAGACGGTGACGGCGTCGGTGGCGTGCAGCACGACCAGGCTGCGCGTGACCTCGAGCGCGCTGCTGGCACGAGCGGTGGGATCGAGCCGGTGGCGGCGGACGAGCCGGGCCCTCCGCTCCTCGACGCCCATGCGCTGCACGCGGCGTAGGATCGCACGGTGGCGATCGAGATCGATCTCTCAGGTCGCGTCGCACTCGTGACGGGCGGTTCGCGGGGGCTCGGGCGGGCCGACGCGCTCACGCTCGCTCGTGCGGGCGCGGACGTCGCGATCGCGGACATCCTCGTCGAGTCGGAGCTCTCGGAGGAGACCGACAGCCTCGGCTCGCTCGCGACCGTCGCCCGCACGCAGGGGCTCGTCTACACCGAGTCGACGGCGGAGGAGATACGCGGCATGGGCCGGCGCTCGCTGGCGCTCAAGTGCGACGTCACCGACCGCGAGCAGGTGGCGGCGACCGTCGAGCGCACGGTCGAGGAGCTCGGCTCGGTGGACATCCTGATCAACAACGCGGCGACGCTCGATCACGTCGGCCAGTTCCACGACCAGAGCCCGGAGCTGTGGGAGCGCGACCTGCGCGTCAACCTCAGCGGCTCGTTCAACTGCGCGCAGGCGGTGTGGCCGCACATGAAGGAGCGCGGCTGGGGGCGGATCATCAACATGGCCTCGGTCGCGGGGACGCTCGGCGGGTTCGGGCAGGCGAGCTATTCCACGACGAAGTCGGGCGTGCTCGGGCTGACGAAGACGCTCGCCATGGAGGGCGGCCGCCACGGGATCACCGCCAACGCGATCGTTCCGGGCGTCATCGGCTCGGAGGCGTTCCACATGGCGAACCCGGTGATGAACGAGCGGATCGTCCAGCGGACGGTATTCAAGCGCCACGGCGAGCCGCAGGACATCGCGAACGCGATCGCGTTCCTCTGCTCCGACCTCGCGGGCTACATCACGGGCGTCGGCCTCTACGTCTCCGGCGGCATCGAGCTCTTCGTCTTCTAGGGGAAAGCCAGGGCGGACGCTACAATCCGCGGCTCGGTGCGCGCCGATTCGCCGCTTTTCTCTCACCGCGCGCGTCGACAGGGCCGAACCCGGTCGGCGTTCGTCTCGCTCGCGATCCTCGCGGGCGTCTTCGCGCTGGTCTCGGTCCTGCTCGGGCTGGCGTTCGCCGGATCGCGTACCGAGCTCGCCAAGGGCACGGAGGTCGCCGGCATCGACGTCGGGGGGCTGACCGAGAGCCAGGCCGTCACGCTACTCGCGGCCCGCTTCGACGAGGTCGCGGCCAAGCCCGTCGAGTTCGTCGCGGACGAGGAGAGCTTCTCATTCGCGGCGAACCAGCTCGGGGTCGAGCCGGACTGGCGCGGCGCGGTCGCGGCCGCCGGTCGCCAGGGAGGCGGCTTCGGCCCGATCCGCGGGTTCCGACGGATCCACACGCGCTTCTTCGGAGCAGAGATCCTCCCCCGGGTCGCCGTCTCCGACCCCGCGCTCGAGTTCGCTCTCGAGAAGATCGAGGTGGCGACGAACCGCGAGGCGACGAGCGCGGCGCTCGTCCGCAGGGGCTTGCGTGTCAAGGTCATCGAGGAAGAGTCCGGCCGCCGCCTTCAGCACGAACCGGCCGCGCGGCTCGTGGTGCGGACGCTCGGCTCGCTCGACCGCTCGGCCGAGGCGGTTGCGCTTCCCGTCGCGGTCGCCGCGCCGTCCGTGACGGCGGAGATGCTCGCCGCACCCGCGCGCCGCGCACGCATCGCGCTGTCCGCGCCGGTGTTCCTCCGCAGCGACAAGCGCCAGTGGAGGCTTCCCAAGCGGCGCATCGCGGAGCTGCTCGTACTGCCGAGTGACGGCGCGAGGCGACTCACCATCGGCGGCCCGGGCGCGGACGACTACTTCGATGCGCTTTCGGAGCGCGTAGGGAACCCGCCCCGCGATGCCGGCTTCAGTGTCTCGGGCGACGCGATCCAGGTCGTGCCGGCCCGCAACGGCACCAAGCTCGACGTCCGCCGCACGTCCTCGGCGCTCCTGCGGGCCGCGACTTCTCCGCGCGAACCGCGTCGCGAACGTCTCCATCGTCCGTGCCCTCCCCGAGCGCACGACGAAGGAAGCGCTCGCGATGGGCATCGACACGCGCATGGCGAGCTACAAGACCTACAACTCGGGCACCTGGGACCGGATCACGAACCTCCGGCTCGGCGTCATGCACCTCGACGACACGCTCGTCCCGCCTGGAGGGACGTTCTCGCTGAACGAGGCGATCGGCGAGCGCACCGAGGAGCGTGGATTCCGCTCGGCGCCTGTGATCATCGGCACGCGCTTCGAGGAGGAGGTCGGCGGCGGCACCTCGCAGGTCGCGACGACGGTGTTCAACGCCGCGTGGGAGGCGGGCCTCGAGATCACCGAGCGCAACCCGCACTCGCTGTACATCAGCCGCTACCAGCTCGGCCGCGACGCGACCGTCTACTGGCCGTCGCTCGACCTCAAGTTCGTCAACGACACCGAGAACTGGGTCCTGGTCAAGGGGTTCCCGGAGTCGGACGGAATCACGGTCTCGATCTACGGCGGCGAGCGGCGGCGCGTCGAGAGCTCCGAGGGCTCGATGACCGTCACCGGGAGTGCGCCGGTCAAGCGCGTCAAGGATCGGACCCTGCCCGTCGGTGAGACCGTCGTCGAGGAGGAGGGCTCGTCGCCGAGCCGGACGACCGTGACGCGGACGATCTACGCGCCCGACGGGACGCTGATCGACGAGGAGACCTGGAACACCTCGTACAAGGGGGAGACGCGGATCATCCGGGTCGGGGCGAAGAAGCCGGAGCCGGAGAAGCCGAAGAAGCCGAAGCAGCCGGCCGACCAGCCGCCGCCCGGAGAGACGCAGCCGCCGGGCTCTACTCCGCCCCCGACTCAGCCGTAGCGATCGCGTCCGCGAGCCAGGCGGGAACGCGGATCGGTCGATACGTCGCCGCGTCGACGACCGCGTGGCTCGTGTACGCCTCCGCGACGAGCTCGTCGCCGCGGCTGACGCGGTACTCGTAGCGGAACCGCGCGCCACGCATGTCGACGCAGCGCGCTTCGACGGTGAGGCGGTCGTCGAACGAAGCTGCGCGGTGGTAGCGGACGTTCACCTCGGTCGTGAGCGCCTCGATGCCGCCGTCGCGGATCGCCTGGTAGCCGCCTGCGAATTGCTCGAGGTACTCGACGCGCGCGACCTCGAGCCACACGACGAAGGACGCGTGGTGTGCGATCCCCTGCGCGTCGGTCTCAGCGAAGCGCACCTTGATCTCGGTCGAGAACGAGAAGCCGCTCACAACGGCAACCCTAAGATCGCGCCGTGGCTGTTGCTGACCTAGCCGCGCTCGTCCGCGAGCGGCAGCCGTGCGTCGTCCTCACCGGAGCCGGCATCTCGACGGAGAGCGGGATCCCGGACTTCCGCTCGCCGACCGGGATCTGGGCCAATGTCGACCCGTTCGAGGTCGCGTCGATCGAGGCCTTTCGCCGCGACCCGGAGCGCGTGTGGGGCTTCTACAGCAAGCGGATCCACGCACTGCTCGAGGCGGAGCCGAACGACGGCCATCGTGCGATCGCCGAGCTCGAGCGGCGCGGGCTCGTCGAGGCGGTCGTCACCCAGAACATCGACACGCTGCACAGCCGCGCCGGCAGCCGAGACGTCGTCGAGGTGCACGGCTCGATCCGCACCGCGCAGTGCCTCCGCTGCCACTGGACGCTGGACACGGAAGGCGTTCTCGCTCAGCTCGAAGAGCATCCCGCACCGCTCTGCGTCCACTGCGGCGAGGTGCTCAAGCCGGGCGTCACGCTCTTCGGCGAGCTCCTCCCGCCCGGCGCGATGGAGCGGGCGATGGAGCTCGCGCGACGCGCCGGGCTCATGCTCGTCGTCGGCTCGACGCTCGAGGTATGGCCGGTGGCCGGGCTGCCGCTCGAGTCCCGCGCCTTCGCGATCGTCAATCGTGGGCCGACGGCGCTCGACGACCAGGCGGTCGTACGGATCGACGGTGGGGCGGGAGAGACGCTCGTCGCGGTGATCGACGCGCTCGGCAGCCCCTAGCGCAACCGCGCCGCGAAGCGCTTCGTGAAGCGCTCGCCACCCGCGCGGAACGAAATCGTTCCGGCCAGCGCCTTGCCCTTGGCGCTCCTCGGCGTCTTGAAGCGGCATGAGGCGACCCCGCTGGCAGCCTTCGGCGCACCCTTGACTTTGGCCTTCCCGAGCGACCCCGAGCACGTGACGCCGGCTGGGCGGACCGGGGATCCTCCTCTCGTGACCCGAACGGACGCGACGAAGGTCGCGCCGGCCCTCGGCTTCGCAGGCGCGAGCTTGACACCGCCGGCCACCACCGCAGCGCCGCCGCCGCCTCCGCCTCCGCCCGAGCCTCCTCCCGACGGAGAGACGACGACGGTGATCGAGGACGAGTTGTTGGATTGGTCAGGATCGGGCTCCGAGGCCTCGATAATCGCCGACCTGATGACGTAGCTCCCGGCGCGTTCGGCCACGACATCCCACTGCCAACCCCACCCTGTTTGACCGGTGATGGGCTGGAGCGCGGGGGTCTGGCACTCCCCGCTCGTCGGCGTGCTCGTGCAGTCCTCCGTTGGATCGGGCAGGTCGGAGCCCCAGCTGAGCCCGGGCGCAAGCTCGAATCGGACCTTCACGGCCGCCGGTTGCGGCGTGATCAGCTCGGCAACCGAGCCGGCAACGAAGTTCAGGCGCGTCACGGTCACGGTCCCCCCGTTCGGAACGAGCGGGAGGTTCTGACCTCGCTGTGTTGCGGCGCCGATGTCGAGTGTGACGTCGACCGCCGTAGGAGCCGCCCCAGCGGCGCCGACGCCGATACCGATGGCCGCCCCGAGCGCCGCCAGCATCACCGCTCGCTTGTGCCGCATGACGCGAGGATTCGATCACGCTTCGGTGGGCATGTCAACGCCCGCGCGCGGTGATATGACTTCTCCCATGGCAACCACGAAGACTCGCGCGAAGTCGCAGAAGGACATCGTCGGACGCCTGGCGGACGCGGGCGAAGAGGCGCTGCAGAAGCTGACCGAGCTGCCGGGTGGGCAGCGGGTTGCATCCGCGATGAACGACCTGCGGGCTCGCGTGGACGACCTGAGCCGCAAGGTGCGCGGGATCGACGAGCTCCAGACGCGGGTCGCGAAGCTCGAGCGCGAGGTCGCGGCGCTCAAGAAGTCGCGCTCATCGACGAAGGCGTCGAGCTCCCGCAAGCCCGGCCCGTAGCGCGCAAGACCAGAATCCGCTAGCGCGGACTCTGGTCGCGCGAACACCCAAAGCGCCGCTTCGCGGGCGAGTCGAGCTAGCCGGCCGGAACGCGTAGCCGCAGCGCCCGCGGCACGACCTCGAACCTCGCGGGCGTCGTACCCGGCTGCTCCCCGTCGAGCTGGATCGGGAGCGGCTCGTCCGCGTCGACCGTCACCACTCGCCCGCGCAGCAGCTCGAGGCGCGGATGCGGCAGGTGGTTGCCCTTGTAGGTCTTCGGCAGCGTGAACGCGAGGTCGCGTTTGGTGATGTCACCGAACAGCAGCACGTCGAAGAGGCCGTCGTCGGGCTCCGCCTCCGGGAGCATCATCATCCCGCCGCCGAGGAAGCGGCCGTTCGCGACCATCGCGTCGATCATCTTCCCTGCCCGCGTCTCGCCGTCGACCGTCACGCGCATTTCGCCCGCCTGCCAGCGGACGAATACGGCTAGCGTCGACCAGTAGTACGAGATCTTCCCGCCGAGCGCCTTCGAGGCCTCGTTCGCGCGCTTCGCGATGGCGCCGCTGATGCCGGCGCTCGCCACGTTCGCGAAGTGGCTCCGGGCCTCGGCGCCCGCCCAGGTCCGGTAGGTCACGAGGCCGGCGTCCAGCTCCCGCGTGTTCTCGTCGAGCACGACCCTCACAGCCCGCTCCACGTCGGTCGGGATTCCGAACGTGCGCGCGAAGTCGTAGCCGGTCCCGCGCGGAATCACGCCGAGCTCGACGCCTTCCGCTCCGGCGACTCCGTTGACGACCTCGTTCACCGAGCCGTCCCCGCCGACGACGACGAGGAGCGTCGCACCGCCCGCGACCGCCTCCCGAGCGAGCTCCGCGAGCTGTCCCGGTCGCCTCCGAGAGGAGCGCGTCCCCCGGCAGCCCGAGCGTCGCCGCGCGATGCGCGATCTCCGGCCAGCGGCGGCCCGTCGAGCCTCCCGCCGACGCCGGGTTGACGAGGAAGACGGTTCTGGTCGCGGCTGGGCTAATCGGCCGTCGCCGTCGCGAGCGCGATTCTGGTCATCCGGTCGACCGCCGCCCGGAGGTCCTCGTCGGAGATTCGCGTGAACTCGCCCTCGACGACGATGTCGCTGACCGTCAGCAGGCAGCCCGCGTGGACCTTGCGGAGCGCGCCGAGTGTGAACAGAGCCGCCGCCTCCATCTCGACCGCCAGGACACCGCGCTCCGACCAGCGTGCGTACTGGCCCTGGTCGGGGTTGTAGAAGAGGTCGCTCGAGACGATCGGGCCGACGCGCATCGTCTCTCCCGAGTGCTTCGCGACGTGCACGGCCTCGTGGATCAGCTCCCAGCTCGCAGTCGGGCAGTGTGGCTCGCCGCCGACGAGGTGGGTCGCCGTCGAGTCTGCCGCCACAGCCGAGATCGCGACGATGAGGTCGCCGAGCGCATGGTCGGGCTGGAGCCCGCCGCACGTGCCGACTCGCAGAAGCCGCTTCACCCCGAGCTGGATCAGCTCCTCGAACACGATCGTCGCGCCGGGGCAGCCCATGCCCGTGCCTTGCACGGATACCGGCTTGCCCTCCCACGTGCCCGTGAAGCCGAGGAGTCCGCGCTCGGCGTTCACCTGCTTCACGTCGCTGAGAAACGTCTCGGCGATGTACTTCGCCCGCAGCGGATCGCCGGGGAGGAGGCAGGCGTCCGCGTAGTCGCCCGGCTCCGCGCGCAGGTGGATCGGCACGGCCGGAACCCTACGGGTTCCGGTTAGCGAGCACCGCGCGAACCTGCTCTCCTAGAGTTTTCCGGGCATGCCCGGAAAACTCAACGAGCCGGACCGCGAGCAGATCCTGCGCTTCTGCGCGCAGGACCCCGTGGAGCGGGTCTTTCTGGAGGACATGGCGAGGCGCAAGGCCGGGCGCTTCGTTGGCGTGTCGAAGGACGGTGAGCTCAGCGCCTTGTGCCACGTCGGGGTGAACGCGGTGCCGTCGGGCGTCGGCTGCGGCGCGTTCGCCCGCGAAGTCGCGCGCGCGACGCCGCGCATGCTGATCGGCGAGGCGAATGCGGTCTCCGAGCTGTGGGCGGAGGCGCGCCTGCGCCTGCCGCCGCCGCGCGAGGACCGCCCCGGCCAGCCGGTCTACCTCATCCGCGAGCCGCCCGCGGCGGGCGAGACCGGGCTTCGTCCCGCCGAGGCGTCCGACCTCGAGCTGCTCCTCCCGGCCTGCGCGGCGGCCCACGAGCAGGAGATCGGCATCGATCCGATGCGCCGCGATCCCGACGGCTTCCGCTGGCGGACGCGGACGCAGATCGAGGAGGCTCGCTCGTGGTTGTGGGAGGAGGACGGCGTCATCCTCTTCAAGGCCGAGGCGTCGGCGTGGACGCCGTCGGCGGTGCAGCTCCAGCAGGTCTGGGTCGACCCGGCGGCACGGCGGCAGGGCAACGGCGCGCGGGGCCTGCGCGACCTCTGCCGCCTCCTCCTCGAGCGCGTCCCGGCCGTCTGCCTCTTCGTGCGCGCCGAGAATGAAGCCGCCATCCGCCTGTACGAGGCGATCGGCATGAAGCACGTCCTCGACTACCGCTCGGTCCTGATTTGAGGGAGATCTTTCTCGCGAGGCACGCGCTCGCGCGCTCCAACCGGGGCGGCCTCGCCGCGTCCACGGCGCCCGGTGAGGGGCTCACCGAGGAGGGCGTCGAGCAGGCGCGGGAGCTCGGACGGCTCCTGGCGGAGGAGCGCATCGATGTCGGCGTCGCGACCGAGCACCGGCGCACCCAGGAGACGCTCGAGCAGGCGCTCGCCGGCCGGGAGGTGCCGCAGATCGTCGTCCCCGAGCTGAACGAGATCCACTTCGGGAGCTTCGACGGCGGGCAGCTCGTCGAGTACCGCGCGTGGGCGGCCGCCGAGTCGCCTTCGCTGGAGGCGCCCGGCGGCGGAGAGAGCCGCGCGCAGGCTGCGGCGCGCTACGCACGCGCGCTCCGGACGCTGCTCGAACGCTCGGAGGAGCGGGCGCTCGTCATCGGCCACGCGCTCGCCATTCGCTACGTGTTGGACGGGGCGGAGGGCCTGATCCCAGCTGCGCTCATGGCGTCGCCGGTCGAGCACGCCGTGCCGCACCGGCTGACCCGGGATGAGCTGGAGCGCGCCGCTAGCCTCCTGGAGGGATGGAGCGCGGATCCGCACTTCCGCGATCACTCCGGAGAGGGTCGAGCGGTCGGTTGAGCAGGCCGACGTTGGGAAGGATGACTCGGCGTCTGCGGCTCGCGGCCTTCCTCGGCCTGCTCGGCTCTCTCGCCGCCCTCGCCGGCTGCGGCGGCGGAGGCGGGACGTCCGTCACCGGCGAGCCGATCAGCTTCGCGCAGCTGTCTCAGGCGGCGTCGACGAGCGCGGACGTCTCGAGCGGGCGCTTCGGGTTCTCACTGGAGGCGACGATGCCGGGGACGACGGAGTCCTTCGCGTTCTCCGGCACCGGCGCATACGACACCGAGTCGAATCGATCGGAGTTCACGTTCGACTTCTCGTCCTTCGCGAAGCTTCTCGGCGGCTTGCTGACCGGCCTCGGAGCTCCCAAGGACGGCGCGCCCGACTTCAACGATCCGAGCGCATGGCAGATCGAGGCGATCCAGGACGGCGAGACGATGTACATGCGCTTCCCGGCGCTCGACTCGGAGCTTCCGGAGGGGAAGTCCTGGGTTCGCATGGACGCCGGCGCGAAAGCACGGGCGCAGGGCTTCGACCTCTCGGAGTTCCAGCAGTTCACGAGTGACGACCGGAGCAAGATGCTCGACTTCCTTCGGGCTGCATCCGGCGAAGTCGAGATCGTCGGGACGGACGAGCTGCACGGAGTCACGACGACCCACTACCGCGCGACCGTTGACCTCGCCGAGTACGAGAAGCTCGTCCCGGCATCGGAGCGCGAGGAGGCGGGCACGATGGTCGACGAGATGCTCGAGCAGCTCGGAAGCACCGAGCTCCCCGTTGACGTGTGGCTCGACGAAGAGGGCCTCGTCCGGCAGCTCGAGATGTCCTTCTCGGCGGCACAGCCGGGAACGACGGAGTCGGCCCAGGCGTCGGTGATGTTCGAGCTGTACGACTACGGCGAGGACGTCGAGGTCGAGCTCCCGCCCGCGGACGACGTCGTCGACGCCGCAGCTCTCGACTAGTCACGAAACAGCGAACGAGACCCTTGGTAGGGTCGACCTCCTGAGATGCGACGCTTGGCGGCAGTGCTCTCGATCGCCGGCTCGTCCGTCGTCCTGGCCGGGTGCGGCGGCGCCTCGGGGGAGGTTTCACCCGCGCTCGAGCGGCTTGCGCAGGCCGCGACCGCCAGCGCCGACACTGAGAGTGGGCGTTTCGAGTTCGCAGCGAAGTCGACCGAGCGGGGAGGAGCGAAGTCGAGCCTCTTCCTCTTCACCGGTGAGGGCGAGTACGACGCGGTCGCGAACTGGACGCGGTTCTCGTACGACCTCTCGAACGTCTTCGAGGTCGCCGGCGATCTCCTGGTGCGCGGCGGCGTGCTCGACGAGAACGACCCGAGCGCATGGAAGCTCGACGTGTTCCGGGACGGATACGGGTTCCACATACGCTTCCCGGCCTTCATCGACGACCTTCCGGCGGGCAAGTCCTGGCTGCGCGCCGACTCCCGCAACTACACCGCTCACTACGGAGTTGTCTCGCTCAGCGAGCGCTCGGTGTTCGACCGTCGCGAGATGCTCGACTTCGTGCGGGCTGCCACCGGCGAGGTGAGCACCGTGGGGCGCGAGAGGCTTCGTGGGGTCGCGACGACGCGAGTCCGCACGATGGTCGACCTGGACGCTTACGAAGAGCTCGTCCCCGAGGAGCGGGGCATCCTCGGGACCATGGTGGGAGTCTTCGTCGACGACTTCGAGCTCGACGAGGTACCTCTCGACGTCTGGCTGGACGAGCGTGGCCTGGTGCGGCAGCTGCTCCTCACGCCATCCGACGAGACCCTGAGGACCCGGGTCAGGTTCGAGCTGTTCGACTACGGCAAGCCGGTGGAGTACCGCTTTCCTGCCGCCTCGAAGGTCGTCGACGCGGCGGACCTCGACTAGCCGGGGAGGTCACAATGCCGGCATGGGAACTGACATCGCAGAGCGCGTCGAGCGCTTCATCCGCGAGCACGACCTGATCGCGCCCGGCGACGAGGTCACCTGCCTCGTCTCCGGCGGCGCCGACTCGACCTGCCTCTGGCACGTGCTCGGCGAGCTCGGCTACGCGGTCTCGGCGGTGCACGTCGACCACGGCCAGCGCGGTGCGGAGTCGGAGGCCGATGCGCGCCACTGCCGGGAGCTCATGGGCGCGGAGATCGTCGACCTTAGGACGAGGCTTGCCTCGCCCTCGAACGAGGCGGAGATGCGCGAGCTCCGTTACCGCCTCACCAAGGGTATGGGCAGCGGCTCGGGCTTCGCGCGACCGGGCACACCGCGTCCGACCAGGTCGAGACCGTGCTCTACCGGCTCGTTTCCTCGGGGAACGCAAAGGGGATCAAGCCGAAGCGCGAGGACGGCGTCGTCCGTCCGCTGCTCTCGATCTGGCGCGAGGAGACCGAGGCCTACTGCCGCGAGCACGACCTGCCGTTCCGCACGGACTCGACGAACGAGGACACGAAGCGCGGCCTGATCCGCCGCGAGATCCTCCCGCTGCTGCGCGAGCTACATCCTGGCGCGGAGCAGAATCTCCTCGCGCTCGCCGACGAGCGGCCTCGACTCCCGCGCGGTCTCGAGCGCACGCTGGCGGAGCTGCTTGGCCACGAGCGACGGGACGAAGTCAGCCGACCTGGGGCGCGGCCTCCGCGCGGTCCGCGAGTACGACACGGTCCGGATCGAAGGCGAAGGCGCCGTCAGCTTCGGCCCCTGGCGCATCGAGAGCTCGGTGCCCGGGCTCGAGGTGCGGACGCGACGCTCCGGCGATCGCCTGGCCGGGCGGCGCAAGAAAGTGCAGGATCTCCTGGTGGACGCCAAGGTGCCGAGGGCCGAGCGCGACAGCTGGCCGCTCGTGGTCTCGGGAGACGAGGTCGTGGCGGTGCCGGGCATCGCCGAAGCACCTGGCTGGGAAGGAACCGTCCGGGCATGGAAGGATACGACCCTGTGACCCAGGCGGAGCTGGAACAGGGCGTCGGCGAGATCCTCATCGAGGAGCAGGCGCTGCAGGGCCGGATCGCCGAGCTCGGCGTGGAGATCTCGGCCGACTACGCGGGTCGCGACCTGCTCCTCGTCGGCGTCCTCAAGGGCGCCGTCTTCTTCATGGCCGACCTCATGCGCGAGCTGACCGTGCCGTGCGAGATCGACTTCATGGCCATTTCGAGCTACGGCGCGGCGACCGACTCGTCAGGTGTCGTCCGCATCCTCAAGGACCTCGACATCAACGTCGCCGGGAGAGACGTGCTCGTCGTGGAGGACATCATCGACTCGGGGCTCACGCTCTCGTACCTGATTCGGAACCTGCGGGCGCGGAAGCCGTCCTCGCTCGAGGTCGTGACCCTCCTGACGAAGCCGGAGCGCCGCGAGATCGACGTCCCGGTGCGCTACGTCGGCTTCGAGATCCCGAACCGCTTCGTCATCGGCTACGGGCTCGACTTCGCCGAGCGGTACCGAAATCTCCCGTACGTCGCCGTCCTGCACCCTGATCTCGTGCCGAGCGCCACGTAGGCGCTGAACGACCCCGTAACGGGGATACAGGTCCGGACGCCTGGGTGCCGAAGAAACAGGGTGCTACCCTCCCTCAACTGACGTGAATCGCTTCTTTCGCAGCGCACTCTTTCCGCTCATCATCATCGTCTTGCTCGTCTATCTCGCGAGCCAGACGATCCTGCGCGGAGACAAGAACGAGCGGAAGTACACCTACTCCCAGCTGATCCAGGAGGTCAAGCAGGGAGGCGTCAACGACATCGTCTTCAACCCGCGGCCGCAGTCGATCAGCTTCACTCTGCCGGACGGCACGAAGGCCAAGGTGAACTACCCGACGCCGCAGTCGGCGACGCAGTTCCAGAACCTCCTCGAGGCGGAGAACATCCCCTTCGACTCGAAGGGAACCGGCTCGTCGCCGTGGTGGGCGCTCCTCATCAACATCCTCCCGTTCGTCATCCTGATCGCGTTCTGGATCTTCCTCATGAACCAGGTCCAGGGCGGCGGCTCGAAGGTGATGAGCTTCGGGAAGTCGCGCGCGAAGCGCATGTCGCCGGACTCGCCGAAGGTCACCTTCAAGGACGTCGCCGGCGCGGACGAGGCGGTCGAGGAGCTGCACGAGATCAAGGAGTTCCTCGAGAACCCGAAGAAGTTCCAGGCGCTCGGCGCGCGGATCCCGAAGGGCGTGCTCCTGTACGGGCCGCCCGGCACGGGTAAGACGCTGCTCGCGCGAGCGGTCGCCGGCGAGGCCGGCGTGCCGTTCTTCTCGATCTCCGGGCTCCGACTTCGTCGAGATGTTCGTCGGCGTCGGCGCCTCGCGCGTGCGCGACCTCTTCGAGCAGGCGAAGCAGGCCTCGCCCTGCATCATCTTCATGGACGAGATCGACGCGGTCGGCCGCCATCGTGGCGCCGGTCTCGGAGGCGGCCACGACGAGCGCGAGCAGACGCTGAACCAGCTCCTCGTCGAGATGGACGGCTTCGAGATGAAGGACAACATCATCCTCATCGCCGCCACGAACCGGCCCGACATCCTCGATCCTGCGCTCCTCCGGCCGGGCCGCTTCGACCGCCAGATCGTCGTCGACCGGCCCGATCGCCTCGGGCGCCGCAAGATCCTCGAGGTGCACTCGCGCGGCAAGCCGCTCGCGCGCGAGATCGACCTCGACACGCTCGCCGCCGGCACTCCCGGTTTCACGGGCGCCGACCTCTCAGCAACCTGATCAACGAGGCCGCCCTGCTCGCCGCCCGCCGCGGCAAGAAGATGATCGGGCAGGACGAGCTCGAGGAAGGGATCATGCGCGTGATCGCGGGCCCGGAGAAGAAGGCCCGCCTGCTCTCCGAGAAGGAGCGCAAGATCACGGCCTACCACGAGATGGGCCACGCGCTCGTCGGGCCACTACCTCGAGCACACGAACCCGGTCCACAAGATCACGATCGTCTCCCGCGGCCAGGCGCTCGGGCTCACGATCTCGCTCCCGACCGAGGACCGCTACCTGACGACGAAGTCCGCGCTCATGGACGAGCTCGCGATGACGCTCGGCGGGCGCGCGGCGGAGGAGCTCGTCTTCCACGAGGTGACGACCGGCGCGGCCAACGACCTCGAGCGCGTCACCGCGACCTCCAAGCAGATGGTCATGCGCTTCGGCATGAGCGAGAAGCTCGGCCCGCGCGTCCTCGGCCGGAGCCACGAGATGCCCTTCCTGGGGCGGGACATGGGCTCGGAGCCGGACTATTCCGAGGAGATCGCGAAGGAGATCGACGACGAGATCCGGCGCGTGATCGAGGAGGCGCATCAGTCGGCGCATGCGGTGCTCCGCGCGCACATGGACGAGCTCCACCGCCTCGCCGCGATCCTTATCGAGCGCGAGACGATCGACAAGGACCAGTACGAGCGGCTGCTCGCGGGCGAGGCCGAGGAGTCGGTCTTCCCGGAGGAGGTTCCGGAGGTCGCGGAGCCCGAGGCCGACGCCGAGAAGCGCCCGAAGCTCAAGCCGCAGCCGCGCCCGATCCCCGGCACGGCCATGCAGCCGCCGCCCCCCGAGGGCGCGCCGTCCTAACGTGCTCGGCCGCGGCCGTCGGTCGCGGCCGCAGCGCTCGCGACGGAGCGCTTCGCTCGGCCGCTAACCGCTGGCGGCAACTGCGTGCGCGGAACGATCTAGCCGGGCCTACGGCCAGGCGTCCGAGCCCGGATGCAGGTCGAGCGGCCCGCCGTTGCGGCACTCGGGCGTCCGGTGGAACGCAGGCAACTGCGTGTAGTGAAGCTGCCACGCCTGGAGCGCGATCTCGGTCTGGTAGTCGAGGTCGTACTCCGCGGCGCGCATGAACGGGCGGACGTGCTGGACGGCGTAGCACTCCGCTTCCACCTCGGAGGTGGACGGCGACCTGAGGCGCTCGGCCTCGTGCGCCAGGATGACGAGCGCCTGGGCGAGCTCGAAGTTCTCGTTGCTGAGCGCCGGCGGCCGATACCGCCGCACGTAGCCCCGTAGGGCACCGCAGACGCCGGGCTCCAGGTCGATCCGGTTCTCGGTGGTGTCCGACACGCTTCTCAGCGAGATCTCGTCGTCCGCCCGCAGGATGGCGTAGTGCTCGGCGAACGGCGCCCAGCCCGCTACCGGCCAGCAGTAGACCTTCACCTCTCGGCCTGCGATCGAGCGGGCAAGCTCCGAGAAGTCGCGCCGCTGCCTCGGCGGCACCTCCGCCGCGTGAACGTCGCGAACCACACGGACGACGTCCGACTGCGCGCGCTGCCAGCCGTCCGGCGAGAGCTCGGCGCAGCCTCGGCGCGCCGCCTCCGCCGCGGGCTCGAGCCGCTGCGTCGGCGGGCCTCCGACCTCATCGTCGAACGCCGACTCGCACGAGGCTTGCACGAGCGCGATGTCTCCGAGCATGGCCTCGGTGCGCTCGGACCACGCCTCGTACGCCTGCAACCAGTCGAGCTCGCTCGGACGCTCCCAGGGACTCCAGTTGAAGAGCGCGATCAGACCGGCCATCAGCGCGACGGCTACGAGAACCGTGAGGAGCGCGCCCTTCGGCGTCCGCTCGCCCCAGTGCGACTCGGACAATGCCGCCTAGCCTCCGGCGCGAGCCTGACGTCGTGTCAGCAGAACCACCGCCGCGAGGACAGCGGCGGCGGCTGTCGCGCCGATCAGATCGACCGCGAGCCCGCTGGTGCGCACGACGTCGACGAGCGCGAGCAGCAACGCGGCGACGACGAAGGCGCAGAGGGCCAGCGCGACCGCGTAGAACAATCGCCGCACCACGTCTCCCCGCTCTCCCTCGATCTGTTCGGTCTCCTCGAGCGACCAGTACGCGAGCTCCGCGGTGACAACGAGGCCCGCCGCCACGAGCGGCGACGCGAGGTCGAGCGCCGCGTCGTCCACGGCGAGCTGGAGCCCGTACAAGCCGCCGAGCGCGGCCAGCGACGCCGGGATGAATGCTGCCCATCCGAGCGCGAGCGCCGCGACCAGGGCGAGGAGAGCGAAGGCGGAGATGCGCCAGCCCGCGTCCAGCACGACCTCCCTCTCGGCGCGCGCCAGCGGAAGGGCCGCGAGGCCCGTGGCGCACGCGAGCGCCGCGATTGCGGTGCCTATGCGCGGGCCAGCCTGGCGTATCGCCTGAATGTCCTCACCCCCTCGAGCGCCGTCTCGAGAGAGACCTCGTCGTTCCAGCGCGCGACGCCGATGCCGAGCCGCGTCAGGCGCGAGCGGAGTACCTCGCGCTCGAGGAGCCAGAGGCGGTAGGCGAGCTGGTCGGTCTCGCTCGGGCCGGCCGCAACGAGGGAGACCGGGTCGACCTCGACCACGACGAGGTCGAAGCCGCGGGCGCGCAGGTTCTCGAGCGCGGTTGCAAAGCGCGAGTCGACCAGCGGCGTGAGCGCGAGTACCAGCGCCTTCGGCGGGAGGATCTGTGACGGGATGCGGTTGACGTCGCGCCAGGTGTATGTCGGCGCGACCCCCGTCTCGAGCAGGCTCTCGATCAGCCGGTAGCGCTGCGTCACGCCCATGCCCGGCCGTAGCCAGCGCAGGACTCCGCCGAACGAGACGAGCCCCACACGGTCGCGCCGTTCGAGGTAGCGCGTCGCGAGCGTCGCGGCCGCCCGGACCGCGTCGTCGAGCGTACTGCGGTCCGGCCCGCGGACGTCCACGAAACTGTCCACGAGGAGGACGACGTCGGTGTTGCGCTCGGGGTGTCGCTCGTTCACGACCAGGCTCCCTCGCCGCGCGGACGCCCGCCAGTTGATGGCGCGCACGCGGTCGCCGGGCGCGAAGTCGCGGATGTCGGCGTACTCGATTCCGTCCGCCTTGACGCGCGCCACCTCGCTGCCGGTGAACGCCTGCGTCTCGACCGGCGCGAGGATTCGGCTCAGCGACTCGGGACGGGGATAGGCCTTGATCTCGTGCATGCGCTCGACGCGCCCCTCCCAGACGACAAGCCGGAACGGGTCACGCGCACGTATCTCGAACGCTCCGACGTCGTGAAGCCCCCACGTCGTGCAGCGGAGCTGGAGCGAGATGGCCCGCTCCTCGCCTTCGCCCAGCCGGAACGCCCGGGCGGGCGAGCCGTCGGCTCGCTCCACGCCGGCCGGAAGGTCCAGCAGCAGCTCGAGCCGGTCCACAGCCGTCGCTGCGCGAACGGTCAGCTCGGCGCCGACCGCTGCGCCCTCCATCGTGCGCTCCTCGTCGACGGCGAAGTCGACGTCGACGCTCGGATCGCGGGCGAAGCTCGTCCCGAGCGTGAGCAGGAGCGCGAACGGCGCCGCCGCGATCGCGAGCTCGGGGCGGCGCAGCGCCAGCGCGCCCACGAGCCCGAATGCGGCGACGACGGCGTACCCCGCGAGTCTCGGGCTACCTCTGCGCTTCACCGGCGGCGGCGACGGCCACGTCCTCGGCCGGCGGCGTGGGGACGGCCCTGAGCACGTCGAGGACGACGTCCTCCGCCGACACTCGCTGCACCCAGAGCTCGGGCCGCAGGACGAGTCGGTGGGCGAGCGCCGGGACGGCGACTGTCTTCACGTCGTCCGGCACGACGTAATCCCGTCCGGCGAGAGCAGCCTTGCAGCGGGCGAGCTTGAGGAGCGCCAGGCTGCCGCGGGGGCTGGCACCGACGGCCGTGCTCTGCGAGGCCCGCGTGGCAGCGACGAGGTCGACGCAGTACCCACGAACGCTCTCCGCGACGTGCACGGCCTCGATCGAGGCCTGCATCTCGAGCAGCGTCTCGCGGTCGACGACGGGCCGGAGCTCCACGTCGTCGACCTGCCGCTCGATCCGGCGGCCGAGCACCTCGACCTCGTCGTCGCGGCTCGCGTACCCGAACGCCGTGCGCAGCAGGAAGCGGTCGAGCTGGGCCTCGGGCAGCGGATAGGTGCCCTCGTACTCGATCGGGTTCTGCGTCGCGATGACCAGGAAGGGCGGCTCGAGCCGGTGCGTCGCGCCCTCGATGGTGACCTGGCGCTCCTGCATCGCCTCGAGCAGCGCCGCCTGTGTCTTCGGCGGGGCGCGGTTGATCTCGTCGGCGAGCAGGAGGTTGGTGAAGATCGGTCCCGGCCGGAACTCGAAGTCGGAGTCGCGCTGGTTCCAGATCGACGAGCCCGTGACGTCGGACGGCATCAGGTCTGGCGTGAACTGGATGCGCGTGAAGCGCATGCTCAACACCTGCGCGAACGAGCGCGCGGCGAGCGTCTTCGCGAGCCCCGGATAGTCCTCGAGCAGAACGTGGCCGTCCGCGAGGAAGCCGAGGAAGACGAGCTCGAGCGGGCCGCGCTTGCCCACGACGGCGCGCTCGACCTCGTCGAGCACCTGCTCGGACAGCTCCTGTACCTGACGCAGCTCCATGGTCACGTGCGCTCGAGTGATTCGACGACGGAACGCAGCTCCGAGATAGGAAGTCCTCGTGCGAGCCGGTCCTCGGGCGGCGGCCGATCGGGTCGCACCAGCTCCCAGGTCGTGTCGCCGAGTGCTCGTTGCGAGGCAGCCGGATCGCGGTCGAGGGAGAGGCGACGTCGCGTTGCGAGAAGCCCGCCGGCAAGCGATCGCAGCCTCGGCCTGAACCGGTGATGGAGGTCGAAGGCTCCCGCGACTCCGAGAGCGGCTTGGTTCTCGATGCGGGCGAGGCTCGGTGGAATCCGGCGCCCACGGGCGACGCGCCCGGCCGGGGGATGCAGAGGCGTGGCGGGCGGGAACGCGTTTCGGAGCAGCTTGACCGTGTAGCCGATCACCACCGCGCACAGGATCAGCGCGTAGATGCGAGCTGCGAGGCCGAGCCGGCCCGGCACGAAGGCGGCGACGACTGCGAGTGCGATCGTCGGGGCTGCGAGGAGGCGGACCCCCGCACGGATGTCGCTCCTCAAGGGCGCTCCGGGACGGCCTCGAGCGCTGTGAGCTCCTCGCGGCGGCGCTCGTCGGCGGCTCGCAGCTCGTCGCGCACGGTCGTGAGCGCGTCGATCGCTTCGTCCTTCATGCCCGCGTCGACCTCATGATGCGAGAACTTAGCCCGCGTGAACAGGTCGGTGAGGCGCCGCACCGAGCCTCGCTCGAGCTCGAGGCGCGGGAGGATTCGGGCCAGGTACTCGCCGGGCGCCTCCGCCTCGTTCCGGCCCAGGTCGTGAACGGCGAGGACGCGCTCGAGCCGGGCGTACGCGGCGATGACCGCCTTCCGTGGATCCTTCTCCGCACGCAGGTCGTCGAGCGTGTCGTCGAGGACTTCTGCGATCGCCTCGGCGACCTTGTCCCGACCACGACGCTGTCGCGCCCGCCTTCGGCGCGACACGACGAACCAGGTCGCGGCCGCGACGGCGGCAAGTCCGAGGACGAGCGCGATCGGCTCCCACACGAACGACGGCTCGTACGGAGTCACAGCGCCGTCCTCGCCCGGCGCCGGAGGCAGCCCCTCGCCCGGGAACCCCTGCTCCCCGAGCTCGTCGACCGCCGGCCTGGGCTCGTACGCCTGCATGCCCCAGGAGAGGAGTGCGGTGAAGATCAGCATGAAGAAGACGAAGGCGAGAAAGCTGAACCGGCGGTAGCGCCTGATCGCGATCTCCCGGGCGATCGCCTCCCGCTGCGTGAGCCCGTAGACGAGGATCACAGCGGCAATCGCGAACAGCAGGAGAATGAGACTGAAGACCGAGTCGACGAGGATCCCCGCCGGCGCGCGCGAGTCGCTCGATCCGGTCGGAGTCGAGCCGCCGGCGGCGATCGCGACGACGGTGACGAGCGCCAGCACGACGAGCGCCGGTGCGAGGACGCGCAGGGCCCCGTCGCGGGCCGCCCGTGACGTCACCCGCGTCGCGTGTTCATCGAGTTCGACTTCACTCAGGCCCGGCATTAGGCTTGCTCCAGTCGAGAAGGGGAGGATGACGAATGCCCGGTACGAGAAACTTCTGGCTCTGGTACCTGATCTCGATCGTGACACTCGGAATCGGCGGTCTGGTCTGGTACTACCTGATCAATCGCGACGCGAAGATCCTGGCGCGCAACAACGCGTGGTCGCCGGGGCTCAGCGTAGTCGCAGTCACGCTCGGTGCCCTCATCATCATCCCGGCGTTGGTGTCGATCTGGAGGAGCTGGAGCAGGGTTCGCGAGGCGACCCACGCCGACGGCATGGGAGCGGGCACGCAGTTCGTCCTCTGCTTCGTCCCGATCGTGAACATCGCGTACTCGGGATATCTGCAGAGCAAGTTGAACCACGCGATCACGGCCGGCAGCTCGGCCGTCGTCGCGGAGCCCGCTGCGTCCAGCTGACGGCTCGAGGACGCGGGACGCGCTAGCGCGCACGAAGCTCCCAGCTCACGCGGGAATGGTGCCTGTCGGCGGCGCGGAGCGTCAGGTCGTGTCGAGCTCGGCGAGCGCGCTGCCGATCAGGATGAGCCAGAGAATCGTGAGGACGACCCCGATCGTTCCGAGGACGAGGCCGGCGATCGAGAGCCCTTTGGCGCCGCGGGTCGGATCGGCGTTCGCCCGCCGGAGCCCGATCACGCTGAAGATGACTCCCAGGATCCCGAGCGGCAGCCCGAGCAGGAGGAAGGGGAGGATCCCGAAGAGCGTCCCCAGCAGACCGAGGACGAAGCCGGCGACGCCCATCCCGTTGCCGCGGCGCTCCACGACCACGACTTGCTGCTGCTGCTCTGGCGGCATCGGCGGGTACTGACTCGTAGGCGTGACGTCGGGCTCGGACATGAGCGCTCCTTACTCGAAACCGCCCTCGGACACGCCGATGCCGATGCCGAGGATGATGAGCAGCAGGAGGACGCCGATGCCGATCCAGCCGAGGACGATGCCGGCGATCGCCATCCCGTCACCGCTCTGAAGTCCTTGCGAGCGCTTGATCTGGCCGCGCGCGATGTATCCGAAGACGAGAGCGAGGATCGAGCCGATCCAGTAGATCCAGATGATGCCGAGCACCATCGACGCGATCGCGAAGCCGTTCGTCTTCTGGGCCGGCGCCTGCTGGACGTACACGACCTGCGGCGCCTGGCCGGCGGGAACCTGGACGACGACCGGCGGCGGCTGCGGTGACTGCTCGGGCGGCGGCGGCGTGGACGAAGCCTCGCCCTCGCCGGGGGTCGGATTCTGCGGCTGGCCGCTCTCCATCCTGCGCGGACAATACGGACCCGCTCAGCACGTGTCTACCAGCCGGCCGGATACGCTGGAGGACGTGACACGCTCCGCAGCGCCGCTCGAGGAGCGCTGGCCGCGACCCGCGGTCATGGGCGTCGTCAACGTCACGCCTGACAGCTTCTCCGACGGCGGACAGTTCGGCTCCGCGGCCGAAGCGATCGCCCACGGGCGGCGGCTGCTGAACGAGGGCGCCGCGCTCGTGGACGTCGGCGGCGAGTCGACGCGCCCGGGTGCGGAGGCTGTGAGCGCCGACGAGGAGCTCCGCCGCGTCGTCCCGGTCCTCGAGGGCCTGGTCGGAGCCCCTGTGTCCATCGACACGTCCAAAGCGGCCGTCGCGCGCCGGGCTCTGGAGCTGGGCGCCGAGATGGTCAACGACGTGACCGCGCTGCGCGGCGATGCCGGCATGGCAGGAGTCGTCGCGGAGCTCGGCGCGTACGTCTGCCTCATGCACATGCAGGGCGAGCCGCGAACGATGCAGAGCGCGCCGCGCTACGACGACGTCGTGAGCGAGGTGCTCGCGTTCCTCGAGGAGCGCGTCGCGTGGGCGGTTTTGCAGGGAATTCCCGAGGAGCGGATCTGCGTCGACCCGGGCATCGGCTTCGGCAAGACGCCGGACCACAACCTCGAGCTCGTGAGGCGGCTCGATGCCTTCGCAACGCTCGGGAGGCCGGTGGTCGTGGGCCTCTCGCGGAAGAGCACGCTCGCGCGCGTGCTCGGCGACGAAGGCCCGCAGGGGACGACCTCCGCGTCGGTGGGAGCCGCCGTGGCGGCGTTCGAGCGCGGTGCGTGGATGCTCCGCGTCCACGACGTCCGCGAGACCGTCGAGGCGCTCGCGGTTGCGGCTGCCGTGCAGCGGGGAAAGGTCACGGCATGACGATCGAGCTACTGAGCCTCGTGGTCTTCGGGCACCACGGCTACCTCGAGGCCGAGCGCAGGCTCGGGCAGCGCTTCCTGGTGGACCTCTGGGTGGACGTGGACGACGCTGCGGCTGCGAGCGACGACATCGAGCAGACGGTCGACTACCGCCATCTCGCCGAGCTCGTCCGCGACATCTTCGCCGGGCCGGAGAAGCTGCTCCTGGAAGGCTTGGGAGGCGCTGTCGCAGACGGCGTGCTCGAGCGTTTCCCGCTCGTCGAGGGTGTACGAGTGCGTGTGCGCAAGCCCGACGTCGTCCTCGAGCCGCCCGTCGAGCACGCGGCAGTGATCGTGGAACGCAGGAGGGTCAGGCTAAGCCTGACCCCACGCGGTTCGATGCCACGTGCGTTCATCGGTCTCGGCGCAAACCTCGGGCAGAAGGAGGTCACGATCCTCCGCGCGGTCGACGAGCTCGCTGCCGCGGACGGCATCGAGGTCCTCGAGCTGTCGCGCCTGCGCGAGACGGAGCCTGTCGGCGTCGTCGACCAGCCGCCGTTCCTGAACGCCGCTGTCGCCCTCGAGACGACGCTCTCGCCCTGGGAGCTCCTCGACGTGATGCTCAGGATCGAGCAGGAGCTCGGGCGAGTCCGCGACGATCGGCGCTGGGGGCCGCGGACGATCGACCTCGACCTGCTCGTCTACGCGGACGAGGTGGTCGACGAGCCCGGCCTCCGCGTCCCGCACGCGCGGCTCCACGAGCGGAGATTCGCGCTGGAGCCGCTCGCCGACCTCGAGCCCGAGCTCGAGATTCCCGGGCTCGGGAAGGTGTCTGAAGCGCTCGCAAAGCTAAACTGACGCGCCATGTCGCATCTCGACGAGCTCGACGAATTCGAGGCCGAGCTCGAGCTCTCCCTCAAGCGGGAGTACTCGGCGGTCTTCTCGCTGTTCCGCTACTGCGTCCTCACGCAGGACGCGACCTACCTCTGCAACAAGCTCGAGGTCGAGTCGCTGCCGCAGGCGAGCTACCCGTTCTTCCACGTGCGCATGGAGGACGTCTGGGTGTGGGACAAGAACCGGCCGAGCCGGATCATCCCGCGCGCCGAGGTCTACACCTCCGGCGACGTGACGATCGAGGAGCTGCGCGGTGAGGGCGAGGAACCGCGACTGACCGCGGAGGACCTCGCCGAGCGCATCGGGCAGCAGTTCCGCGGCGAAGACGACGCCACGTAGTGAGCGCGCGGTGAGCTGGGCGGTCGAGACGTCGCAGCGACAGCGGCCGCGAAGCGGACGCCTTCAGGGGTTTCGCGATCGCAATTCGCGCTAGCGAATTGCGATCTGCGTAGAGCACGACGCCGTGCTACTCGCCGTCGACGTCGGCAACACGCAGACCGCGCTCGGGCTCTACGACGGGACGGAGCTCACCGACCGCTGGCGGCTCGCGACGGAGCGCTCGTCCACGGCTGACGAGCTCGGCGTCCTCCTCGCGGGGCTGCTCGACGCAGAGAACGTGACCGGCATCTGCCTCGCTTCCACGGTGCCGGTGCTCATCCGCGAGTGGGAGCTGCTCGCGGCGAAGTGGGACGGCGCCTCGCTGCTCGTCGTCGGGCCGGGCGTCAAGACCGGAATCCCGATCCGCTACGACGACCCGCGTGAGGTCGGCCCCGACCGCATCGTCAACGCCGTCGCCGCCAAGAGCCGCTACGGCGCGCCGGTGATCGTCGTCGACTTCGGCACCTCGACCAACTTCGACGTCGTCTCGGCGGAGGGGAGTTCGTGGGCGGTGTCCTCGCGCCGGGGATCGAGATCTCGATGGAGGCGCTGTTCGCGCGCGCGGCGCGGCTCGTCAACGTCGACTACGCGGCGCCGCCGACCGTCATCGGGAAGACGACGGTCAGCGCGCTGCAGTCCGGCCTCGTCTACGGGTTCGCGGGACAGGTCGACGGCATCGTCGGGCGGATCCGCGAGGAGCTCGGCGTGGAGGCAGGCGTCGTCGCGACCGGGGGGCTTGCGGACCTCGTCGCGCCGCACTCGCGGACGATCGAGCGCGTCGACCCGTTTCTCACGCTCGAAGGCTTGCGCCTCGTCTGGGAGCTGAATGCGTGATCCCCGACGCGGCCAGCCTCGCCGTCTTCACGGTCGCGGCTCTTGCGCTGCTGCTCGTTCCGGGCCCGGCCGTGCTCTACGTCGTCGCCCGCTCGATCCACCATGGCCGTCGCGCGGGGCTCGCGTCCGTACTCGGGATCCACGTCGGCACGCTCGTGCACATCGCGGCCGCGACCGTGGGCCTGTCGGCGCTGGTCGTCTCGTCTGCGGTCGCCTTCACGGCTGTGAAGATCGCGGGCGCGGTCTACCTCATCGGGCTGGGTCTCTGGACGCTGTTTTCGCGGCGGCCGGAGGCAGACGTCGCCCTGGGCGGCGAGCGGAACCTCCGCCGCGCCTTCGCGCAGGGGATCGTCGTCAACGTGCTGAACCCGAAGACGGCACTCTTCTTTCTCGCGTTCCTGCCGCAGTTCGTCGATCCAGATGCGTCGCATCCGGCGGTCCAGATCGCGATCCTCGGACTCCTGTTCGCCGTTCTCGGCCTGATCACGGACTCGCTCTGGGCGATAGCGGCGGGAACCGCAGGCGGTCTCCTGCGCCGCTCGCGTCGTTTCGTCACGACACAGCGCTACGTGACGGGGACGGTGTACGTCGGGCTCGGTGTGGCCACTGCGCTGGCGGGCGGCTCGGAGGAATGAGCCCGGCCCGTGCTCGCGTTGAGACACGGGCTCTCGATCCTTCTCCTGCCGGGAACCGTCGTCGTGGTCGTTCCCGCGCTTCTCGTCCGGAGTAGCGACGCCGTCTCGGTCGGCTGGGGCCTGCCGGAAGCTCTCGCACTCCTGCCGGTGGCTCTCGGCCTCGCCCTTCTCGGAGTCGGCGCGACGCTGATCGCCTGGACGATCGCGCTCTTCGTGCGGATCGGCCGCGGGACGCTCGCGCCCTGGGATCCGACGTCCCAGCTCGTCGTTCACGGCCCGTACCGGCACGTGCGAAACCCGATGATCGGCGGGGTGCTCTTCTGTCTTCTCGGGGAGGCCGCGCTTCTCGGGTCGTGGCCGCTCCTCGTCTGGTTCGCGCTTGCGGCCGCCGTCAACGCGATCTACATGCCGCTCGTCGAGGAGCCCGGCCTCGTGCGGAGGTACGGCGCCGACTACGAGCGCTACCGCGCCGCCGTACCGCGCTGGATCCCGCGGCTGCGGCCGTGGAAGCCGTAGGAGGGCTTACCCGCCGCCGTAGATCGAGACCGGTAGCTCGAGCGTCATCTCGCCGCCGGTCGGGACCTCGGCCTCGAGCGCTTCGAGCAGCGGGATCGCGCCGGGCGTCGAGGCCAGCAGCCGGCGCTCGACCTCCTCGGAGGAGTCGAGCTGGAGCAGCTCCTGCCGGAACTGCCGCGGGAAGCGGCCCCCGCCGAGGTACCAGCCGTAGAACTTCTTCAGGAAGCTGGACGCGCGGCGCTCGCCCAGCTCGCGGACCGCCTCCCGCGCGAAGAGCACGAGCTCGGCGACGATCTCCTCGCGCGACGCCTCGCTCGTGTCCCCGTCGACGATCTCGCGAAGCGCCCACGGGTTCCCCTGCGCGCCGCGGCCGACCATGACCGCCTCCGCGCCCGTGGTCGCGAGCACCGCCTGCGCGCGCGCCCTCGACGTCACGTCCCCGGACGCGACGATCGGGACGTCCACGAGCGACACGAGCTCCTCTGTCAGCGAGTGATCCGCCGTGCCGGTGTACATCTGCTCCGCCGAGCGGGGGTGCAGCGTCAGCGACGACGCCCCGGCTTCGACGAGCCGCGGCCCGAGCTCGAGGCACGCGCGCGAGCCGTTGCGAAGGCCGCGGCGCAGCTTCACGGTCACGGGCACGTCCACCGCGGAGACCACCGACTCCACGATCCGGCATGCGAGATCCGGATCCTCGAGCAGCGTGGCGCCGGCGCCCGTCTTCGTCACCTTCCGCACGGGGCAGCCGAAGTTGATGTCGACGATGTCAGCACCGACCGCCTCCACCATCCGCGCCGCGTTGCCGAGCATCTTCGGATCGGAGCCGAAGAGCTGGATCGCGAGCGGATGCTCGTCCTCCGCGACGCGCAGGTAGCCGAGCGTGCGCTCGTTCCCGTGCTCGATGCCGGCGCAGCTGACCATCTCGGAGCACACGAGACCGGCTCCGTAGCGCCTTCCCTGGCGGCGAAATGCCTGCACGCTGACACCCGCCATCGGGGCGAGGACGAGGCGGGTCGGCACCTCGACAGGGCCGATGCGCCAGGCTTCGCGGAGGTCGATCACCGTTGCGAGATCGTAGATGGCGAGGGTTGCACGGTAGCCCTGCGGCCGCGAAGCGGACGCCTTTAGGGATCTTCTCTTGCGCACTAGCTGAGAGTGTTGACGCTGGCCGAACGGGGTAGCTACCATTCCCGGCCGTTCTCGGGGTCGGGCGGCCCCGTTATCTCGTTTCGGAGGGGACTTTGGGAGGGCGCTGGTGAAGGACGTGATCCTCACACCGGGGGGCTACAAGCAGCTGAAGGCGGAGCTCGAGCACCTGCGGACCGACAGGCGCCGCGAGGTGGCCGAGCGCATCGCCGCGGCCCGCGCATTCGGGGAGATCGCCGAGAACGCCGAGTACGACGACGCCAAGAACGAGCAGATGATGCTCGAGCATCGCATCGCGCAGCTCGACGAGCGGCTCGCGAACGCGCGCGTGATCGACACGAAGGACGTGGACACAAGCGTTGTCTCGGTCGGCTCGGTCGTGCGCCTGCGCGACGTCGACGCCAAGGAGACGGTCGAGTACTTCATCGTCGGCTCCGCGGAGGCCAACCCGGCGGAGCGCAAGCTTTCGAACGAGTCCCCCGTCGGCAAGGCGATCATCGGCCGCAAGAAGGGCGAGACGGTCGAGGTGGCGACGCCGCGCGGCTCCAAGATCAAGTTCAAGATCATGGAGATCAAGGCGGCTTAGCGCCGGGCCCGCGCGCCCCTCCAGCTGGGTCGTCCAGCTGGCGCGACACGATACGAGGGCGATGGCGGCCCTCGACCTCACCGGGCAGGAACTGGAGATCGTGCTCCTCGGCGTGGCCGCAGGGGTGCTGTGGCTCGCCGCTGCAGCGTTTCTGCTCGCGTCCCGCGCGCCGGCCGAGCCGCCGGTCGGCCCGAGGACGCTCGAGCTCGGCCCGGAGCCGCCTGCGGTCGCGAACTTCCTCGTCCACGACTTTCGCGTGACTGACGAGGCCGTCGCGGCCACGTTGATCGACCTTGCGGCGCGGGGGTTCGCGGAGGTCGAGCAGCGTGGGCCCGGCGTCTTCTACCTCCGGCTCCGCCCCCGCCGCGAGGAGGCGCTGACGCCGTACGAACGGCGCGTGCTCGAGCATCTGGAGAAGGTCTCGAGCGGCGGCGTCGCTCCGGCGGACGCGCTCACGACCGGGCCCGAGGAGGTCTCCGGGCGATGGAGGCGCGGGTTCGACACCGAGGTCGTCGCGGACGCCAAGGCGCGAGGGCTCTCGCGAGACGCGGTCGCGGGCTGGAAGTACCTCGGGCTGATCGGCGCGGCAGCGCTGCCGGCGCTGTCGGCGATCGCCCTCCAGGCGTACAGCGTCGCGATCGTCGTCCTCGGAGCGGCCTACCTCATCCTGAACTGGATCCTCCGCCGCCATCCACAGCGCGAGACGCCGGCGGGCCTCGAGGCGGCGTCGCGGTGGCTCGGAGTCCGCGCAGAGCTCGCCGCCAACGAGGTCTTCGAGAAGTACTCGCCGCTCACGGTGCCGCTCTGGGACCGGCTGCTCGCATATGGCGCTGCGCTCGGTGCCGCGTCCGGCGCGAGCCGACCGCTGCCGATGGGAACGGAGTCGGACACGCACGCGTGGAGCTCGTACGGCGGCCGCTGGCGTCCCGTGCGCATCAGGTATCCGCGCATCTGGCCGCCGGGCTGGGGGATCGACCCGCGCGTTGCGCTTCTGGGCGGGATCGGGATCGCCGTCGTCGGAGGGCTCGGTCTGTACTCGCAGGGTGTGCCGCTCGCCGAATCGAGACGCGACGGCTGGTCCGGTCTCGTTCCCGGCGCCTACCTCGTTGCGCTCTGCCTGATGGTCGTCGTCGGGATCGCGGTCGCCGTGATGGCCGTTCAAGACCAGTGGACGTCGGACGAGGTCACCGGCCCGATCCTGAGGCTCCGCGCCTTCGGCGAGGACAACGACGACAAGGAGAAGCGCTACTTCGCCGCGGTCGACGACGGCAGCTCCCGCGCGATCCGGGCATTTCGGGTCGACGCGCGTCAGTACAGCGTTCTCCGGCAGGGCCAGATGGCCACCGTGTCGGCGACGCCCAATCTCGGCCGCGTGCGGTGGATCGAGCCCGCGCCCGATTAGACTCGCCGGCTATGCCCGAGCCGAAGCGCTTTCCCGACCGGGACGAGATCGCGGCGGTGCGTGCGGCCACCGAGGATCTGGACGCCGGCGCGACGCTCGAGGAGTCGCGCCGTCTCGCGGGGCGTGTCGATGGCGCGCCGCGAGATGGGGAAGCTCGTCTTCCTCGACCTCGTCGACCGCTCGGGCCGGATCCAGCTCATGTGCGACACCGGCGAAGACGGGTGAGCTCGACGTGCACCTCGGTGATCTCGTCGGCGTCACCGGCCAGCCCGCGAAGTCGAGGCGCGGCGAGCCCTCGCTCGCGGTGGACGAGCTCGAGGTGCTCGCGCGCAACGAGAGCCCGCTGCCGGACACGTTCCACGGCCTCACCGACCAGGAGACGCGCTACCGCAAGCGCTACCTCGACCTGCTGATGAACGAGGACGCGCGCGAGGCGTTTCTTCTCCGAACGCGCATCGTCACCGCCGTGCGCCGCTACCTCGACGAGGAGGGGTTCGTCGAGGTCGAGACTCCGGTGCTCCAGCCGCGCTACGGCGGCGCCTTCGCGCATCCGTTCGTCACGCGCTCGAACGAGCTCGAGACCGACCTCTACCTGCGCATCGCGACCGAGCTCTACCTCAAGCGCCTCATCGTCGGCGGGCTCGAGCGGGTGTACGAGATCGGCAAGGACTTCCGCAACGAGAGCGTGTCCTACAAGCACCAGCCGGAGTTCACGATGCTCGAGTGGTACGAGGCGTACGCGGACTACCGCGACGCGATGGCGCGGATCGAGACGATGCTCGAGCGCGTCGCGCAGGAGGTTCTCGGAACCACGACGGTGACCTTCCGCGGTCACGAGGTGGATCTCAAGGCCCCTTGGAGGCGGATCGCTTTCGTCGACTCCCTGGAGAAGCTCGAGCTCTGGACGCGGGACGAAGTGGAGCTGCGCGCGTGGCTGACCGAGCGCGGGGTGGACACCGAGGCGGACAAGGACTGGACGCAGCTCGTCGACCATGCGTTCTCGCACTTCATCGAGCCGAGCCTGATCGAGCCGACGATGGTCTACGGGCACCCGGTCGAGCTCTCCCCGTTCGCACGCACGATGGACGACGATTCGTCGCTCTCCGAGCGCTTCGAGTTCTTCGCGGCTGGAATGGAGCTCGGCAACGCGTACTCCGAGATCAACGATGCCGAGACGCAGCAGCGACGTTTCGACGAGCAGTCCGAGTATGTGGAGGGCGTCCCCGGCGACCCCGACTACGTCGAGGCGCTGTCCTACGGGATGCCGCCCACGGCCGGTCTCGGCCTGGGCATCGACCGGCTGGCGATGCTGCTCTCGGGGCGGGAGACGATCCGCGACGTGATTCTGTTTCCCGCGCTCCGCAGCACGTAGCGCAGCCGTTACCCCTTTCAGGGTTCAGCGGGTGATTTCGGGCTGACGATAGTCAGGTGTGCCTACGGGAAGCCGCCACGGCGGGCGCGCCGGTACCGACGCGCTGCGCGAGGACGAAGCGCACGCGCACGCGATGCTGGACGCGGCGCTCGACGCCGTCATCACCATCGACCATCGCGGTCACGTCCTCGAGTTCAACCGCGCAGCCGAGCGGATCTTCGGCTTCGTGCGGGAGGACATCCTGGGTCTCGAGCTGGCGACACTCATCGTGCCTCCCGAGCACCAGGACGCGCACCGCCGCGCACTCGCTCGCTGGACGGCCGACGGGCCCGGGCCGGGCGCCGGCGGGCTGGTGGGCCAGCGGATCGAAGTCGAGGCGATGCGCTCGGACGGCTCGATCTTTCCGGCAGAGCTTGCGATCAGCCGTGTCGACATCCCGGGGCCGCCGCTCTTCACCGCCTGCATCCGCGACGTCAGCGAGCGCCGCCACGCCGAGGACCTTCTCGCGGCTGCCGAGTTCCGCTATCGCACGCTCGTCGAGCAGCTGCCGCTGATCTCGTACGTGGACTCCGCCGAGCACGTCATCTCGCAGCCGAGCTACCTGAGCCCGCAGGTCGAGCTCATCCTCGGGTACACGCCCGAGCAGTGGATCACGACGCCGGGCATCTACGAGAGCTCGATCCATCCCGACGACCGCGAGCGGGTCCTCTCCGAGAAGCAGGCCGCCTACGATCGCGACGAGCCGCTCAGGCTCGAATACCGCATGCTGGCCGCCGACGGGCGCGTCGTCTGGATCGAGGATCGGTCGGTCGCGGTCGAGCCGCCCGAGGGAGGCGCGGCCTTCCGGCAGGGATTCGCGCTCGACATCACCGAGCGCAAGTTGGCCGAGGACGCGCTTCGCCGGGCGGAGACGCGCTACCGAACGCTCGTCGAGCAGCTGCCGCTCACCGTCTACGTCGACCGCATCGACGAGGAGAGCTCGAACATCTACTCGAGCCCTCAGATCGAGGCGCTGCTCGGCTACCCGCCCGAAGAGTGGGCGAACGACGCGTCGCTGTTCATTCGGATGCTCCATCCGGACGACCGCGAGCGCGTCCAAGCCGCTCACGCCCGCACGCACGCCACGGGAGAGCCGCTGAACGTCGAGTACCGCCTCGTCGCGCGCGACGGCCGCGTCGTGTGGGTGCAGGACGAGGGGCGGATCATCGCGGATCCCGACGGAGGGAATCCCGTGCTCCAGGGCTATCTCCTCGACGTCACCGATCGCAAGAGCGCGGAGGAGCAGCTTCGGCACCAGGCGTTCCACGATCCGCTGACCGAGCTTCCGAACCGTGCGCTGTTCATGGATCGCGTTCAGCACGCGCTCGTCGTACGTGCCGGGAGCCCCGAGAGCGTCGCGGTGCTCTTCGTCGACCTGGACGACTTCAAGGCCGTGAACGACGCGTTCGGCCACCCCGCGGGCGACGCGCTCCTGCGGGCCTTCGGGCGCCGGCTCTGCGACGCGCTGCCCCCGAGCTACACGGTCGCGCGCATCGGCGGGGACGAGTTTGCGATCCTCATCGAGGCGGCAGACGGGCTCCCCGCGGCAGCCGAGGCCGCGCAGAGAATCGTCGCCGGCTTTCAGTCGGGCTTCGAGATCGAGGGCCGCGAGGTCTTCGTCACCGCCAGCGTCGGCGCCGCGGCCGGCGACGACGCGGACGCGATCCTCCGCTGCGCCAACGTCGCCATGTTCCGCGCCAAGGAGAGCGGCGGCGCGCACTACATCCTCTACGCCCCGCGGATGGACGAGGGTGACGCGGGCAGACTCGAGCTCGTCGCCGACCTGCGCCGCGCCTCCGTCGAGGACGAGTTCGTGCTCGAGTACCAACCGCTCGTCGAGCTCGCGACCGGAATGCTCGTCGGGCTCGAGGCGCTCGTGCGGTGGCGGCATCCGACCCGCGGGCTGCTCGCGCCCGCGGAGTTCGTCACCCTCGCCGAGGAGACGGGCCGCATCGTCGACATCGGCCGCTTCGTGCTCGGGCAGGCGTGCGGCCAGGCCGCCGCCTGGCGCGCCGCCTCTCCCGCCGCGGCCGGGCTGCGTTTCTCGGTCAACGTCGCTCCGAGGCAGGTTCGCCGGACGAGCCTCGTGGAGGACGTCGAGGCGGCGCTGGTTGCGTCGGGCCTCCATCCCTCGGCGCTGACGCTCGAGATCACGGAGAGCGTCCTCGCCGGCCCTCGCGACGAGCTGATCGCCGTGCTCCATGACGTGACGGCGCTCGGCGTCGACCTTGCGCTCGACGACTTCGGGACGGGCTACTCCTCGCTCTCGCTCCTCCAGGACCTCCCGGTGAACACCCTCAAGATCGACCGCACGTTCGTCAGTGCGTTCGGCACAGTCGACGAGCGGACGGCGTTCCTGCAGGCGATCGTGGATCTCGCTCGGGCGCTCGGCCTCCAGGTCGTCGGCGAGGGCGTCGAGACGCCCATGCAGGCGAACGCCCTCCGGCGCATCGGCTGCCGGGTCGGCCAGGGCTTCTACTACTCGCAGCCGCTTCCGCCGGAAGAGATCGGCGACCTACTTGCCGCAGGAAGGCTCCCGACGTTTCCGCGCGTCGGCGGCCGCGAGGTTGCAGCCTGAGGGCGAGGCAAGCCTCGACCCTACGCTGCGGCTTCGACGCGGCTTCGTTCGAACGCGATCACGTCGGCGAGGATTTCGTCGAGCGTCCGGGTCGGCGCCCAGCCGATCGCCGTGCCGATCTTCTCGATCGACGGCTCGCGGTGGAACATCTCCTCCATCGCGCCGTGCGGGAACACGTCCTCGTAGGGGACGAAGGCGATCTCGGACGAGCTCCCCACGGCCCCGATGACCCGCCGCGCGAGGTCGCTGATCGAGATCCGCTCCTGCGAGCCGACGTTGTACAGCTCGCCGGACGTCGCCGAGTCGTCCATGAGGCCCTTGAGCCCGCGCACGGTGTCCGCGACGTGGCAGAAGCACCGCGTCTGCGTCCCGTCGCCGTGCACCTCGAGCGGGCGGTCGGCGAGTGCGGCCTGGACGAAACGCGGGATCACCATGCCGTACTGACCGCTCTGCCTGGGCCCGACGGTGTTGAACAGCCGGACGATTACGCAGTCGAGGTCGCGCTCCTCGTGCCAGGCGAGCGCAAGGAACTCGTCGATGGCCTTGGAGTCGGCGTAGGCCCAGCGGCGGGCGGTCGTCGGGCCGTAGATCCGGCGTGCATCCTCACGCAAGAGCTGCTCCTCGGGGTGGTCTCCGTAGACCTCCGACGAGGACGCGACCAGCACTCGCTTCCCGAACTTCGTGCAGTACTCGAGCACGTTCTCCGTTCCCTGAATGTTCGTGAGAAGCGTGTGTCCCGGCTGCTCGACGATGAGCTGGACGCCGACCACGGCTGCGAGGTGGTACACGACGTCGCACTTGTGGACGAGCTCGCTGACGACAGCGGGCGAGAGCACCGACTCCACGACGAGGTGGAAGTCCGAGCGCTCGGTCAGTTGCGCGACGTTGCGGTCGGAGCCGGTCGAGACGTCGTCGAGGACCCAGACCTCGCTCCCGGCGTCGAGCAGGAGCTCCGCGAGATGGGAGCCGATGAAGCCCGCGCCGCCGGTGATGAGCGCCTTTTCCGCCAAGACCGGGGAAGGGTACCGCCCTCGGCGGGCGAACCCGGCGCATGGGGACCCATCACGATGACCGTCGGCTACGATCAGAGAGGTTCTTTCAATCCGGACTGCGGGATCGCAGCGAACCCCCGGGAGATAGACTGAGATAGAGCGGTAACGGTGGGCAAAGGAGGGTCGGAGGACTTGTTCGAGCGATTCACTGAACGGGCGAGGCAGGTCGTCGTTCTCGCGCAGGACGAGGCGAGGGCGCTGAAACACAACTACATCGGCACCGAGCACATCCTGCTTGGCCTGCTCCGCGAGGAGGAGGGCCTTGCCGCCCGCGTGCTCGAGTCTCTCGACATCACCGTGGAGGAAGTCCGCGCCCAGGTCGCGCGCATCGTCGGCCAGGGCGACGAGGTCACCACGGGGCAAATTCCATTTACGCCGCGCGCCAAGAAGGTCCTCGAACTGGCGCTGCGCGAAGCCCTCTCGTTGGGGCACAACTACATCGGCACCGAGCACATCCTGCTCGGCCTCGTCCGCGAGAACGAGGGTGTGGCTGCGCGAATCCTCCTCGACTTCGACGCGGATGCGGAAAAGATCCGCAACGAAATCATCCGCATGCTCTCCGGCCCGGGTCGCCGCCAGGCCGGCGCCGGTGCGCCGCAAGGAGAGAAGACCAAGAGCTCGAAGCTCCTCGACCAGTTCGGCCGCAACCTGACCAAGCTCGCGGTCGAGGGGAAGCTCGACCCCGTCGTCGGCCGCCAGACCGAGATCGAGCGCGTGATGCAGATCCTGTCACGCCGCCAGAAGAACAACCCTGTGCTGATCGGCGAGCCCGGAGTCGGCAAGACGGCCGTCGTCGAAGGCCTTGCCGCGAAGATCGCGTCGAGCCAGGTGCCCGAGATCCTCAAGGGCAAGCAGATCTACACGCTCGACCTTGCCGCGCTCGTCGCCGGCTCGAAGTACCGCGGTGAGTTCGAGGAGCGCCTGAAGAAGGTGATGAAGGAGATCACCCAGCGCGGCGACATCATCCTGTTCATCGACGAGCTCCACAATCTCGTCGGCGCGGGCGCCGCTGAGGGGGCTATCGATGCGGCCTCGATTCTCAAGCCGGCGCTCGCGCGCGGCGAGATCCAGACCATCGGCGCGACGACTCTCGACGAGTACCGCAAGTACCTCGAGCGCGACGCCGCGCTCGAGCGGCGCTTCCAGCAGGTGCGCGTCGAGGAGCCGACGATCGACGAGACGGTCCTGATCCTGCGCGGCCTGCGCGACCGCTACGAGGCGCACCACCGCTGCAAGATCTCGGACGACGCGCTGTCGGCAGCCGCCTCGCTCGCCGACCGCTACATCCAGGACCGCCACCTGCCGGACAAGGCGATCGATCTCATCGACGAGGCCGGCTCGCGCGTCCGCATCGCGACCATGTCCGCCCCGCCGCGCTACCGCGAGCTCGAGGACGAGATCGAGAAGGTGCGCGCGGACAAGGAGGGCGCGATCGAGGCGCAGGAGTTCGAGAAGGCGGCGCAGCTCCGCGACAAGGAGCGCAAGCTCAGCCAGAAGAAGAAGGAGCTCGAGGACGACTGGCGCAACCAGGCGGACGAGGAGCAGCCGGAGATCGGCGAGGACGAGATCGCCGACATCGTCTCGATGTGGACGGGCATCCCCGTCTTCAAGCTCACCGAGGCCGAGTCGCAGCGGCTCGTCCGCATGGAGGACGAGCTCCACAAGCGCGTCATCGGCCAGCACCAGGCGATCGTCGCGGTCGCGAAGGCGATCCGGCGCGCCCGCGCGGGGATCGAGGACCCGAAGCGCCCGACCGGCTCGTTCATCTTCCTCGGCCCCTCCGGCGTCGGGAAGACCGAGCTCGCGCGCACGCTCGCCGAGTTCCTCTTCGGCGACGAGGACATGATGATCCAGGTCGACATGTCGGAGTACATGGAGAAGCACTCCGTGTCCCGGCTCGTCGGCTCCCCGCCCGGCTACGTCGGCTACGACGAGGGCGGCCAGCTCACCGAGGCCGTCCGCCGCAAGCCGTACTCGGTCGTCCTCCTCGACGAGATCGAGAAGGCGCACCCGGACGTGTTCAACATCCTGCTCCAGATCCTCGAGGACGGGAAGCTCACGGACGCGCAGGGGCGGAAGGTCGACTTCCGCAACACGATCGTGATCATGACCTCGAACCTCGGCGCGGCCCAGATCTCGAAGAACCAGACGCTCGGCTTCTCGAGCGGCGACGAGGAGGGCCTGACCTACGACGAGATGAAGGAGCGGGTCATGTCGGAGCTCAAGAAGGTCTTCCGGCCGGAGCTCCTGAACCGCATCGACGAGGTCATCGTCTTCCACAAGCTCGAGCGCTCCGAGATCCTCCAGGTCGTCGATCTGCTGATGGCGCGGGTCCGGGCGGAGATGGCGAAGCACGGCACCGTCATCGAGCTCACCGACGAGGCCAGGGAGCTGCTCGTCGAACAGGGCTATGACCCGGCCATGGGTGCGAGGCCGCTGCGCCGCGCGATCCAGCGCCTGATCGAGGATCCGCTCGCCGACTTCATCCTGGGGCGCGAGCTCTCGACGTCGTCGACGATCATCGTCGACCGCCGCGAGAACCCGGAGCCGGACGAGCCCCCGGTCGAGATCCGGATCATCGAAGGCCCGCCCGTTCCGGCCGCGGTCGGCGCTCCCGACGAGCCTCTCGAGGAGGCACCGGAAGAGTCGTAGGCGAGGCTCGCCTCGCTCGCGGGGCTTGATGTGAAACGGAGCGACCGCGGCCGCGAAGCGGCCGCGCTTTAGGTCCTTTGCTCTACCGCGCGACCGGAATCCCCACTCGGGGATTCCGGTCTTGCGCACAGGTCGGTTAGCCTCGTGCCGATGGCCGTCACGCTGAGGCACGCGAAGCCGTCCGACTACGGGCGGGTCATCGGCCGCGTCAACGTCTGGTGGGACGGCCGGGACATGGCCCCGATGCTTCCGCGGCTCTTCTTCCTCCACTTCGAGGGGACGAGCTTCGTCGCCGAGGACGGCGACGATCTCGCCGGCTTCGTGTGCGGGTTCCTCTCCCAGACGGAGCCGGACGAGGCGTACATCCACTTCGTCGGGGTCGCGCCCGAGCAGCGCGGCGCCGGCGTCGGTCGCCTGCTCTACGAGCGGTTCTTCGACGAGGTGCGCGCCGAGGGACGGTCGATCGTCCGGTGCGTGACGTCACCGGCGAACGAGCGCTCCGTCGCCTTCCACGAGTCGCTCGGCTTCGAGGTCGACCGCGTGGCGAAGGACTACGACGGCGAGGGCGAGGACCGCGTGTTGCTCGTCAAGCGGTTGGCTTAGGGCTTCGGCTTCGACGCCGCCGGCGCCGGACGAGCGAGTCGCCGCCCGGTCGCGAGTGCGCCCAGTCGAGATAGGCGCCGACGACGACCACCGCGGCGAGGATCACTCCGAGGTAGCTCGCCCACGCCGAGTCGGCGTCGGTGAGGTTCTTCGCGACCACGAGGCCGAGGATGGCGACCGAGAGGATCAGGGCGTATAGCTCCCAGGCCACGTCCGGCGACACGTCGAGGTCCGCGACCTTGGCGACGAACACGAGCGTCACGAGCCCGATCGTCAGCAGCGCGATCACGAGCCCGAGCGCGTCGAAGCCGTCGAGCATCTGCGTTCCCGTCCCGGTTCCGGGGTAGACGATCTCGAGGTTCTGCCAGGTGAGGAACAGGCTGAAGAAGAGGAGCAGGCCTCCGGCGAGCACGATCTTCGCGCCCCACGAGAGCTCCTTCATTCGCTCTACGGCCAGCCCTCGTGGCGGCCCTTCGTCCAGGAAGCCGTCAGCATCCGATGTCATCGGTAACCAGACCGTACTCGGAAATCGCTGCTTGTGTGCCCTTTTTTCGGTGATCCTGCGCGCCGCGCGAACGCGGCGCGCACTGTCTCATCGCGTTCCCTCAGACGTCCTCCCGACGCTCCTCCGGGGCGCTGGGGGCCTCCGGTTCGCTCGGCGGAGCGGGCTCGGCCGGCGGCGACGGCTCCGCGGTCGGCGGAGGAGGCGGCGCGGCCTCCGGTGCGCTCGACGCGGTCGGGGGTGCAGCGGTCGTCGAGGTGGTTGCACTGAGCGACGACGCTTCGGTGCGTAGCGTGTCGATGCCACCGGCTTCCTGAACCTGCAGGTACGCACCTACCGCCACCAGGATGGCCAGGATCGTGCCGATCCACGCCCAGATGGTCTGGTAGTCCCCGAGGATCGACAGGAGCTTGATTATCCCGAAGGCCCCGACCAGAACCCCGAGCAGGGCCCCTGTCATCGCCGTCGAGACCGGAAGCGGGATGTTCACCGAGAGGAGGCGGACGACCAGCCACGCCAGAGTGACGATCGTCAGCAGGCCGAGCATCACCCCCGCGAAGCCCCGCCATCCGCTGACGGAATCGTCGACGTCGACTCCGAGCACTTCGTCGACGCCGATGTCCTGCCAGGGCAGGAAGAGCGAGATGAGTAGGAGCACGCCCGCGACGAGCATCAGCTGTGCTCCGCGGCCAAGGGCGTTGAATCGATCCATGGGGGCCGTCCTTTCGGTGGGTCGTCTGCGGCGGTGCAGGGCACTCTTATGCACTTGCGCCTGAGTTTCAAGCGGATCGGCGCACTTTCGTGACGAACGGCGTCGGACGCCGTTCCTAGACTGGACACGTGGCGAAGGTCCTCGTCCAGCACGTGTGTACCGACTGCGGGACGGTGAGTTCGCGATGGCTCGGCAAATGCCCTGGATGCGGCGCGTTCGGAACGCTTGCAGAGGAGTTGCACGCGACCGACGGCGGCGGCCGAGCGACGGCCGGCGCGCGGAAGCCGACCCCGCTCGGCGAAGTGTCGGTGACCGAGGGCGAGCGAATCTCGACCGGGGTCGCGGAGCTCGATCGCGTGCTCGGAGGCGGGCTCGTGCCCGGGTCGCTCGTGCTCGTCGGGGGAGAGCCGGGCGTCGGGAAGTCGACGCTGCTGCTCAGCGCGCTCGGTGCGATCTCACGCGCCGGGCGCCGCGCGCTCCTCGTCACCGGTGAGGAATCGGCCGCGCAGGTTTCGCTTCGCGCGGCGCGCCTGGGCGGGGCCGAGACCGTCGGGATCCTGGCCGAGACCGAGCTCGAGACCGTCTGCGCGACCCTCGAGGCCGAGCGTCCCGACGTCTGCGTCATCGACTCCATCCAGACGCTGCAGTCGAGCGAGCTGGGCTCGGCGCCCGGATCCGTCGCGCAGGTTCGGGAGGCCACCGGCCGCCTGCTGCGCGTCGCGAAGAGCGCGGGAGTGGCCACGATTCTCGTCGGGCACGTGACGAAGGACGGCGCCGTCGCGGGGCCGCGCGTGCTCGAGCACCTCGTCGACTGCGTGCTTCAGTTCGAAGGCGACCGGCACCACGAGCACCGCGTCCTTCGCGCGACCAAGAACCGCTTCGGCTCCACGAACGAGCTCGGCGTCTTCGAGATGACGGGCGGAGGGCTCGTCGGCGTCGCCGATCCCTCGGAGCTCTTCGGATCCACGCATCCCGGCGAGATCGGCGCGGCGGTCGGCTGTGTGCTCGAGGGGACGAGGCCGTTGCTGCTCGAGATCCAGGCGCTGGTTTCACCAACCGACCTCGCGATGCCGCGTCGCGTCGGAACCGGTGTCGACCCAAAGCGCCTCGCGATGATCGTCGCGGTGCTCGGCCGCCATGCGAGCCTCTCGCTCGGAAGCGCCGACGTGTTCGTCAACGTCGCCGGGGGCGTGCGGATCGAGGAGCCGGGCGCCGATCTCGCGGTCGCGCTCGCGATCGCGTCGGCGTCGCGCGGCGCCCCGGTCCGCGAAGGCCTTGCGGCGTTCGGGGAGATCGGGCTGACCGGCCGCCTGCGGCCCGCGTCTCAGGCCGAGCGCAGGATCGAAGAGTGCGCCAAGCTCGGCATCCAGGTCGTCGTGTCTCCGGCTGGGCCGAAAAGCCGCTCGTCGCTCCGGGTCGCCCATGCAGATACCCTTCGGACAGCGCTCGATGCCGGGCTCGAACGGCGGTCTGCCGCGGCCTGATTCGCGTTGCTCGCAGCAGGTCACTAGGACGTTGAGGTTCCGTTAAGGAGCCGTGAGAAAACCGCTATCATTCCCCTGTGGCCGGCAGGGGAGACGCTGTCGGCGCTTTTTCATGATGGCGTCGGAAAACTCTGTAACACACTCCGGGGAGGCTGGCTTGTTCGACATTGGCGACAAGGTGGTCTATCCGCATCACGGCGCTGGGACGATCGTCAAGAAGGAGAAGCGGGAGATCCTCGGCGAGGTGCGCGAGTACCTCACCATCCAGATCCTGCACAACGACATGACGGTCAACGTTCCCTGCGACAACGCCGAGCGGGTAGGTCTGCGACAGGTAATCGACCAGCGGACGGTGACGATGGTGGTGCGGACGTTGTCCGGCGGATCCACCGAGATGCCGAAGAACTGGAACCGTCGCTTCAAGCACAACCGCGACAAGATGAAGACGGGCAACATCTTCGAGCTCGCGGAAGTCGTCCGGAACCTTGCCGTCCGGAACAACGAGAAGGGCCTTTCGACGGGCGAGAAGCAGATGTTCGTCAAGGCCAAGAAGATCCTCGCCTCCGAGCTCATGTACGCGAAGGCGATGAGCGAGGACGAGGCCGCGGAGTGGCTCGACGACGTGTTGTCGCGTGCCGGCCAGACGAAGCCGAAGGCGAAGGCGAAGCCGAAGGCGGCCGCGGCGAGTGCGTAGCCTCCGCTGCTGCGCAGCGGAGGTTATTGAGCACAAGTTCTCCTTCTAACCGCGCCGCCGAAGGCGGCGGGGTCTGGGCGCTGCTGGTCGCTGCGGGAGCGGGAGAAAGGCTCGGGCTCGACCGTCCCAAGGCGTTCGCCGAGCTGCGCGGACGCCCGCTGCTTGCCGAGAGCCTCGAGCGCCTCGATCTCTGCCCCTTCGTCGACGCGATCGTCGTCGCCGCGCCGGCCGGTTGGGAGGAGCCGGTGATCCTGCTCGCCGAGGAGCTCGCGGCGTCGAAGGTCGTGTCATGCGTGACCGGCGGCGCGACGCGCGCGGAGTCCGTGCGAGCCTCCCTCGCGGACGTCGACGAGGAGTCGGCGCTCGTCGTGCTCGTGCACGACGCGGCCAGGCCGTTGCTGACCAACGACGTCGTCGAGCGCGTCCTGCGTCCGCTCGGCGAGGGCTATGACGGCGCGGTGCCTGCGCTCCCCTTGCCCGACACGGTGAAGCGGGTCGAGCGGGGCGTAGTCGTGGAGACGGTCGCCCGCGACGACCTCGTCGGAGCGCAGACGCCGCAGGCCTTCCTCGCACCGGCGATCCTGGATGCGTTCGCGCGTGGCCTCGAAGGCGCGACGGACTGCGCGATGCTGGTCGAGCGCGCCGGCGGCCGGGTCGCGGTCGTCGAGGGCGATCCGAGGCTGCTCAAGGTGACGACGCGTGCCGACCTCGAGCTCGTCGACGCGCTCCTCGGCGACACCTAGAGACAGTCCGCCTGTGGACTCATTGCCACACTCTTGGCGCTGTTGCAGGGCCAGGCCCTGCAACAAGACAGTCACGTGGCGCTGAGAGCAGTGTTCTTCGACGTCGGCGAGACGCTCGTCGACGAGGAGCGCTGGTGGCGCCAGCTTTGCGAGCGCGCCGGTCTCCAGCCCCACGTCGTGTGGGCGGCGCTCGGCGTCACGATCGAGCGCGGCGAGGAGCACGACCTACTCTGGAGCCACCTCGGCATCGACCGGCCGGACGGCTGGTGGGAGAGCATCGAGTACGGGCTCGAAGACCTCTACCCGGACGCAATCGCGTGCCTCGAGGATCTGAGGTCGGCCGGCCTGCGCGTCGGCATCGTCGGGAACCAGTCGCAGACGCTCGAGCGCTGGGCGCGCTCCGCCGAGCTCCCGGCCGACGTCATCTCCTCGTCCGCCAGCCTCGGCGTGCGGAAGCCCGACCCGCGGTTCTTCGCGGCGGTCGTGGAGCTCGCTCTTTGCGCGCCGGCCGAGGTCGCGTATGTCGGCGACCGCGTCGACAACGACGTGCTTCCCGCGCGAGCGGCCGGCCTGGTCGCGGTCCACATCCGTCGAGGCCCGTGGGGGCGGCTGCAGCGCACTCCTGCCGGTATTCCCGCGATCGACTCGCTCGCGGACCTTCCCGCGGCGCTAGCCTCGCTTCCATGAGCACCGCTCGCCTTCGGCTCGCGGTCGTGGGGGAAACCATGTTTCCGCATGCTTTGCCGCGACAGGAATCCGCGGCGTTTTCCTTTCTCGCGAAAGGCGAGGGTGCCCCCTTCTTCTTGAAAGCGTGGAGAACCTCCCGGTTCCCCACACCCCTCCACGCTCATGGGCAGGACACCTGCCCATGAGCGAGCTTAGGGTCGGACTCGGCGTCGACGCGCACGCCTTCGCGGACGGGATCCCGCTCGTCCTCGGCGGGGTGACGTTCGACCACGCCCAGGGACTGGCGGGCCACTCCGACGGAGACGTGGTCGCACATGCCCTCATCGACGCGCTGCTCGGCGCCGCCGACCTCGGCGACATCGGCACCTTCTTCCCGTCCGACGATCCGGAGTACCGGGGAGCCTCGTCGCTCGACTTGCTCTGGAAGGCCTACCGCGAGGTGCGCGACGCCGGCTTCAGGCTCGTCAACGCCGACTGCGTTCTCGTCGGTGAGGAGCCGCGTATCGGCGACGCGCGCTCGGAGATGGGCGAGAAGCTCGCCGCGGCGCTGGGTGTCGAAACCGGCCGCGTGACCGTGCGTGCGACGACGACCGACGGCCTCGGGTTCACCGGTCGCCGCGAGGGCCTCGCCGCGCAGGCCGTCGCGCTGCTAGACAGGCCGGGCTGATGCCGATCCGCATGCCGACGATGGCCGAGCGTCCGGACCTGCGCCCTCGCGCCCGCGAGCTCATGGATATGTGGCCCGCGTTCATGCACCAGGATCCGGTTGCGAACGCGTTCTTCGGCCGCGTGCGAGGTGAGCATGCAGAGCTTCAGTTCTTCGCGTGGGACGACGAGCGCGACATCGTGGCCGCGGAGGCGAACGTCGTCCCGACGGCCTGGGACGGCGATCCGGAGACCCTGCCCGAGGGAGGTCTCGACGCGGTGCTCGAAGCTTCGTTTGCCGACGACGCACCCTCGCCGAACGTCGTTTGCGCGCTCCAGATCGTGATCTCCGCCGATTACCAGGGGCGCGGGCTCAGCGTCCGCATGATCGAGCGCATGGCGGAGATCGGCCGTCTCCACGGATACGGCTCGCTGATCGCGCCGGTGCGCCCGAGCCTGAAGCACCGCTACCCGCTCGCCGACATCGAGCGCTACGTCGGCTGGCGGCGCGAGGACGGCGCCCATCTCGATCCGTGGCTACGCACGCACGAGCGCTTCGGCGGTGAGATCTTGAAGGTCGCTCCGCGGTCGATGGTGATCCCGGGAGCCGTCGCCGACTGGGAGGAGTGGACGGGGATGGTGTTCCCCGAGTCCAGCGCCTACGTCGTCCCGGGTGCGCTCGTTCCCGTCGAGATCGACCTCGAACGCGACCAGGGCCTGTACGTCGAGCCGAACGTCTGGATGCGCCACCGGTTCTGATCAGCTCGCCGGCAGCGTGAAGCAGACGCGCGCGCCGCCGCCTTCGCGGTCCTCGGCCCAGATCCGGCCGCCGTGTGCCTCGACGAGGCCGCGGGCGATCGCGAGCCCGAGCCCGGCGCCGCGCGACGAACGTGAGGGATCCCCGCGCCAGAAGCGCTCGAACATGCGTGCACGAGCTTCCAGGTCCAGCCCTTCGCCGGTGTCCTCGACCACGACCCGGACCTCGCCGGGCAGTGGGTCCACCCGAACGGCGACCGCGCCGTCGCTCGGTGTGTGCCGGAGCGCGTTCGTGAGCAGGTTCATCAGCACGCGCTCGACCTTGTCGGGCGCGAACCTCGCGGTGAGCTCCTGATCGACCTCCGACGCGAGGCTCACGTGGCGAAGCCGCGCCTCGGCCTCGACGCCGAGGAGGCTCGAACGGACGACCGGTGCGACCGGCAGCTGCCGGAGCTCCAGCGTCAGCGCGTCGGCGTCGATCCGCGCGAGCTCGAAGAGGTCATCGACGAGCCGTGAGAGCACGCGCACCTGCTCGCGCAGAGCCGGGACGTACTCGTCGGGCTCGCCGAGCCCGTCCTCGAGCGCCTCGAGCATCGCCTGCATGTTCGCGAGCGGCGTCCGCAGATCGTGGCTCGCCCACGCGACCAGCTCGCGCCGGGTGTCGAAGAGCCGCCGGAGGTTCTCGCCCATCTCGTTGAACGAGGCGGCCAGGTCCGCGACCTCGGCGGGCCCGCCTTCCGGAGCGCGAGCGTCGAGGTCTCCGCGCGCGAGCTCCGCGGAGGCATCGCGCACGCGATCGACGGCGTTCGCGATCGACCTCGCGACGACGAGCGCGGCCACGATCGCGGTCAGGGCGGAGGCGGCGGTGACGGCGAGGATCTTCACGTCGTCGCCCATGTGGAACATCACCCAGCCCGAGAGCAGGACGGCACCGAGCGGGAGCAGGACGGCGAGGAACGCGAGCCCCGCCAGCTGAAGCCGCACGGTGGGGAGGAGGCGCAGCAGGTACGCGAGCGCGAGCCCGACCGCGAGCGTCGCGACCGCGACGAGAAGCGCAGGTCCGATCACGGCACGAGCCTGTAGCCGACGCCCCAGACGGTCTCGAGGTGGCGCGGGCTCGACGGATCGCGCTCGATCTTCTCGCGCAGCCGGCGGATGTGGACGGTCACGGTGCCGGTGTCGAGCGCGGCCATGTAGCCCCAGACGCTCGCCATCAGCTGGCCACGCGAGAACACCCTCCGCGGATGGCTGGCGAGGAACCAGAGCAGGTCGAACTCGCGCGCGGTCAGCCTCACCGGAGCTCCCGCCTTGCGCACGTCGCGCGTCGCCCGCTCGAGCTCGACGTCGCCGAACGAGAGACGCTCGGCCGTCGGCTCGACGCGTGTCGAGCGGCGCAGCACGCTCCGCACCCGAGCCGTCAGCTCACGAGGCGAGAACGGCTTCGTGACGTAGTCGTCTGCGCCGAGCTCGAGCCCGACGATGCGATCCGCCTCCTCGCCGCGCGCGGTGAGCATGATCACCGGCAGCTCGGAGGAGGAGCGGATCCACCGGCACAGCTCCAGCCCATCGGTGCCGGGCAGCATCAGATCGAGGACGACGAGGTTGAGCGACTCGCGCTCCAGCAGCTCACGCGCGCGCTCGCCGTCGCCCGCCTCGAGCGTTCGATACCCCTCGCGCTCGAGATACCGGACGACGACCTCGCGGACGATCGGCTCGTCGTCCACGACGAGGACCGTGGTCACCGGCTCCGCGGGCACTCACACACAGTACGCCCGGCCTCTAGACGCGCACGACGAACCAGCCGTCGACGTTGTCGCACAGGACCGTGTTCGGGGGGTCGTCGTGGTACGCGTAGAGCGGGAGACCGCGGTGGGTCACCTGAAGCCTGCCGTCGGCGCGCCGGACGACTCCGAACTTCCCCTTGATGCCCGGAACGGTGGCCTTGACGGCGCTGCGCGACTTCACGATGAGCGGCGGCCAGAGACGCGCGCACTCGCCGACGCAGCGGATCTTCCCGCCGGCCCGCTTTTCGACGTTCCAGTAGTAGAGCGGCAGGTTGTTCTTGCTCTGGAGGATGTTGCCGAACTGATCGTCCTTCACCTTGACCGCCGGCGGCTTGGGCAGCACGGAGGTCGAGGGCAGGGCCGAAGGCGCTGCGAGGAGCATGACGGCGAGCGCGGCGAGCGCCGCGGCAATGGTTCTGTGGGAGCTCATGTGGAGAATTCAAGCCGCCGGCGCCCGTGCCGGGCCATTACGAGTATCTGAACGCTTCGGCGGCTTCAGGAGATGTTCATGCGGGCGTGAGCCGGGCGTAAGAGACGCCGCGTAGCGTCGGATGCGAAGCGACGAAGGAGGTTCCGATGAGGAAGCTCGTGGCTGTGCTTGCGGCGACGACGTGTGTTGCGATCGCGGCGGCACTTCCGGCGGCGGCCGCGGACGGGCCCGTCATGACGTTCTCCCAGGACGTGACGCTCGGCTTCTACCGCGGCCAGGTCGTCTCGTACCTCGACTTCGGGCCGGTGAAGCTCGCGAAGGGGAACAAGGTCGCTCCGATCTGGGCGTTTACCAACGGGCACCGGGATCAGCGCAACGTCATCGACACGGTCCCCGGAAAGGCCGACTACACGCCGCTGTGGGCGGTCCGGATGGTGACCTGGAAGGACGCGTCGAACGCGCGCGTGCTTCGCTCGGCCGCCGCGGTGCGCGCCGCCGAGAGGGCGGGCACGGTGACGATCCGGGCGATGCCGATCGTCGTCAACTGCCCCGTCCTCTAGCCGGGGAGCGCGACCACGCCGCCGCTGACGACCACGAGGCCGTCCCGCTCGAGCGAGCGGACGGCTTCGTGGTCGAGCGCTTGCAGGTCGCCCCCCGACTCCGCGACCGCTCTCAGCGTCTTCGCGCGGCGCTGGCGGAAGGAGCCCTCGAACGGGCCCTGCTTGCGCGCCGGCTCCTCGCGGGTGCCGCGGGAGGGGCAGCGAGGGGCGAGCGGGCAAACGGCGCAGCGAGGCACGCGTGCGAGGCAGATCGTCGCGCCGAGGTCCATGAGCGCTTGCGCGGCAGCCGCTGTAAACGAGTGACCCGTGCGGCGGGCCACGCGTGCGACGTTGACGTCGACCGGCAGGACGTCCTCACCGAAGGCGAAGCAACGAAGCGCGGCGGCGGTGTACGGCCCGACTCCTGGAAGCTGCGTGAGATCCTCCGGCCAGCCCGCCTCCGCGACCTGCCTCGCCGCGCGATGGAGGTTGAGAGCGCGCCGGTTGTACCCGAGTCCCTGCCACTCGCGGATCACGTCCGCGGGAGCTGCCGTGGCGAGCGACTCGACGCTCGGCCAGCGCTCGAGCCAGGCGAGGTAGCGCGGCACCACGCGCTCGACCTGGGTCTGCTGGAGCATGACCTCGCTCACGAGGATCGCGTACGGGTCGCGCGTCCGCCGCCACGGAAGGTCGCGCCGGGCGGTCTCGAACCAGCCGAGCAGCAGCTCTTCCACGAGCGCGATCGTATTCGGCGTCAGCCGCCGAGGAACCAGCGCACCGCGTCGCGCGAGATCTCCGGCGGCGCCTCGTGGCCGCCCTGGAACTTGCGGTACGTCACGCGGTAGCCGAACTTGCGCAACTCGCGCACGATGACGTCGCTCGTGCGAGATCGAGGAAGGATCGTGTCGCGGGAACCATGCGAGATGAACACGCGCGGCTTTCCGATAGCGCTCTCGGCGAACACGCCCCCCGGTGACAGGGCCATGACGGCCCGGAAGAGGTCGCCGTTCATCAGCCCGAGCGTGAGCGCGTAAGTCGCGCCGTCCGAGAACCCGCCGACGCCGACTCGCCGCGGGTCGATCCGGCAGCGCGCGAACGCTCGCGCGAGCGCCTGATCGATGAACTGAAGGTCGATGTCGGGGCCACGAAGGAAGCTCCAGGTGCTGTTCCAGGACGACGGCGCGACCATGACCACGCCCCGCGCGTTCCAGCCGCCCCGGAAGGCGTAGAGGCCGTCTCGCGAGCCGCCGCCCGCACCGTGGAGCGCGAGCACGAGCGCCTTTCCGCGCCTGCCGCCGCCCGGCGTGACCCGCATGAGCGCGGTCCGACCGCTGCCGAGCCTCAGCGTGTGCTCGCCCGGCTCACAGCTGCCGCCGCCGCGGCCAGGACGGGCGACGATGCGCCCCGGTCCGCCTTGTGCTTCGGCACCCGGCTTCCGCTCCGTGTTCGGGCTCGCGGAAGCAGCCGGCCAAGACGCGGCGAGCGCGACGAGAGCCAGTGCAGCTGCCAGGCGCATCGCGAACTAGGACTCCGCCGCCGCCGATCCGGACGTCGACACATTCGGCACGAACCGTTTGGCGACGCCGGGCGAATCATGGCCGCAGGCCAGGCCCGACGAGCGTCGGGGGTGCTGCGGTGCCCCCGGCGCTCAATCCCGACTAGCGTTAGCCGCCGTGCTGCTCTACAACTCGCCGGTCTCGGGCAACTGCTACAAGGTGCGACTGCTCCTGGCGCACCTCGGGCTCGAGTACGAGACGCAGGAGGTCGACGTGGTCGACCGCTCGGGAAGGCCGGAGCTGCTCGGCGAGCTGAACCCGGCGCTGCGCGTCCCGACGCTCGTGCTCGACGACGGCCGCCCGCTCGCGGAGTCGAACGCGATCCTCTGGTACTTCGGCGACGGGACGCCGTACGTGCCCGAGGATCCGTACGAGCGCGCGCAGGTGCTCCAGTGGATGTTCTTCGAGCAGTACAGCCACGAGCCGCACATCGCGGTTGCGCGGTTCCTGCTCACGTACTCCGGCGAGCCGGAGCGCTTCGAGCGCCAGCGTGAGCGGCTGCTCGCGGGCGGGCACGCGGCGCTCGAGGCGATGGAGAGCCGCTTGCGCGACCGCTCGTTCCTCGTCGGCGAGCGCTACTCGATCGCGGACATCTCGCTCTACGCGTACACGCACGTCGCGCACGAGGGCGACTTCGACCTCGAGCCGTACGGCGCGATCCGCGCGTGGCTCGACCGCGTCGCCGCGCAGCCGGGCCACGTCACCATCGACGCGTGAGCGCAGCGCGAGTCCGGTTCGCGCCGAGCCCGACGGGCTCGCTCCATCTCGGAAACGCGCTGACCGCGGTCGCGAACCGGCGTTACGTAGACGAGCGCGGCGGCGTCTTCCTACTCCGGATCGACGACACCGATCTCTCGCGGAGCGTCGCGGGCGGCGAGGCGGCGATCCTCGCGGACCTCGAGTGGCTGGGAGTCGCCTTCGACGAAGGCCCCGTTCGCCAGAGCGAGCGCGGAGAGCTCTACGCAGCCGCCGGCGAGCGCGCGCTGGACACAGGCGCGGCGACGCGGGACGACGATGGTGCAGTGCGTCTCGGCCGCGACGGCACGACACTGCTGCGGCCCGACGGCACCGCGACGTACCAGCTCGCGTCCGTCGTCGACGACCTCGAGCTCGGGATCACGACGATCATCCGCGGCTCCGACCACCGGCCCAACCTCGAGCTGCATCAGCGGATTGCACGCGCCGTCGGCGGGGAACTGCCCGAGGTGATCCATCACGGACTCGTCCTCGGGCCTGACGGGAAGAAGCTCTCCAAGCGTCACGGGCACTCGTCGGTCGCGGAGCTCCGCGAGGATGGCTTCCCGGCGTCGGCCGTGCGCGCGTACCTCGACGAGCTCGGGCTGCCGGAGCACGACGTGCACCTCGACCTCGCGCGACTCCGCCGCCTGGCGACGGACGCGATCGCGGCGATGGAGGACGAGGAGCTTGCGGAGGCTGCGGGAGCGCCGCTCGCGGCGGCGCCTGTTCTCCGGGGTGCACGCTCGCTTGTGGAAGCGCGCGAGTACGCCCGCCTCGTGTCCGAGCCTGAGCAGATCGAGCTGCCTGCCGAAGCGAGGCCCACCCTCGATCGCTTCGCGGAGCTCCGCGCTGCGGCGCCGGAACGGCTGTCGCACGAAGAGTCGCGCGCGATCGTGCGCGAGCTGAAAGCGGTCGGCGGCGACCTGCGCGCGCTCAGGCTCGCGCTCACCGGCGCCTCTACCGGGCCGGAGCTGGCCGCGATCCTCTCGGCGATCTCGCGGGACGAGGCGCTCGCCCGGGTCGCGGGCGCCTGAAAACGCTAGTTACAACTTGTAACTTGGCGGGATGCGCCTCCACGACTCGCTGACGCGCTCAACCGTGGACGTCGAGCCGGGGCCCGATCCAATCGGTATGTACGTCTGCGGCCCGACCGTGTATGCCCGCGTGCACGTGGGCAATGCGCGCCCGTACGTCCTCGGCATCTGGTTGAAGCGGTGGCTCGAGTCGAAGGGACACGCCGTCAAGCTCGTGGCGAACATCACCGACGTCGACGACAACATCTACGAGGCGTCGGCGGAGCAAGGCATCCCCAGCCGCGAGCTCGCAACGCTGGCGACGCAGTGGTACCGCGAGGACACCGACGACCTCGGTCTTGGACGTCCCGACGTCGAGCCGCTCGCGAGCGAGACGATCGCGGAGATCATTGCGCTCGTCGAGGAGCTGATCGAGAAGGACATGGCGTACGAGGCCGGTGGCGACGTGTACTTCCGCGTGGGGTCGTTTCCCGATTACGGCCGCCTCTCGGGCGCGAAGCTCGACGAGATGGTCGCCCAGGAGCCGAGCGAGCTGAAGGAGGACCAGCGCGACTTTGCGCTCTGGAAGACGCAGAAGCCGGACGAGGACTACGCGTGGGAGTCGCCCTGGGGAATGGGGCGGCCCGGCTGGCACATCGAGTGCTCCGCCATGGCCGAGAAGTTCCTCGGTCCCGAGTTCGAGATCCACGGTGGCGGGAACGACCTCCGCTTCCCGCATCACGAGAACGAGCTCGCCCAGTCGCGCGGTGCGGGCCGCCCGTTCGCGCGCATCTGGATACACAACGGGATGCTGGAGCTTTCAGGGGAGAAGATGGCCAAGTCGGTCGGCAACGTCCGGACGCTTCGCCACGCGATCGACACCTGGGGCCGCGACGCGCTGCTCCTCTACTTCCTCACCGGCCAGTGGCGGAAGCCGATCGACTTCACGCCCGAGGTGATGGAAGCTGCGCAGGCGCGCGCAGAGGGGTTCCGCGACGTCTTCCGGAACCCGCACGAGCCCGCGCCACCCGATGCCTGGGAGCGCTTCTCGGCCGCCCTCGACGACGACTTCAACACGCCGACGGCGCTCGCGGTCATGCACGAGTGGCGCGACCACGACCTCCTGCGCCGCGCGCTCTCGATCTTCGGCCTCGAGTCGCTCGCCGAGGAGGAAGAGGCGCCTGCGGAGATCGTCGACCTGGCCGCGCGCCGCCAGGCCGCGCGTGAGTCCCGCGACTTCGAGGAAGCGGATCGCCTCCGCGACGAGCTCGAGGCCGCCGGCTGGGAGGCTCGCGACGAGCCCGGCGGGTACCGGCTCGTGCCGCGCAGGTGACCACCCGCGAGCTCGTCTACGGTCGCCGGGCAGTCCGGGAGCTCTACCGCGGGCCGAGAGACGTCCTCGAGACGTGGGCGACGGAGCGTGCGGCGGATCAGATTCCATGGCTCGAGTCCGGGCCGCGCGTGCAGGTGAAGCCAGAGCGACTGCTGAACGAGGCCGCGGGCACGCGCGATCACCAGGGCGTCGTCGCGTGGGCCGAGCCCTTCCGCTACGCCGATGCGTACGAGCTCGCCCGGGCGGAGAGGCCGCTGCTCGTCTGCCTCGACCAGGTCACCGACCCGCACAACCTCGGCGCAGTCGTTCGCAGCGCGGAGGGCGCGGGGGCGACCGGCGTGATCCTTCCCGCGCACGGTTCCGCGCGAGTCACGCCCGCCGTATCTCGTGCGTCCGCCGGCGCCGTCGAGCACCTCCCGGTCGCCGTCGTCCCGAATCTCGCGCGCTACCTCGCCGACATCAAAGGCGACGACCTCTGGACGTATGCCGCCGACTCGGAGGGCTCGCTCTCGATGTGGGACGCCGATCTCGCGGGAGGCACCGCGGTCGTCCTCGGTGCGGAGGGGAAGGGCGTGCGGCCGCTCGTCCGCCGCACGTGCGACGCGGTGATCTCGATCCCGCTCTCCGGCAAGGTCGGCTCGCTGAACGTCAGCGTCGCCGCGGCGATCCTCCTCTACGAGGCGCGCCGCCAGCGCGGTGGAAAGACCTCGAGTTACAACTTGTAACTTGGCGCCTCTCTCTCGCACAACCATGCGCTTCCGGGGACCCTGAATGGCCGATACGACCCTGTACCTCTTCGACGGGTACAACCTCATGCACGCGAGCGAGTACACCGACCCGAACGACCTCGTGGACATGCTCGCGAGCTTCGTCGCCGGGAAGGGTGCGCGCGGTGTGATCGTCTTCGACGGGCCAGGGGTCGAACGGACGGTCGGGCCGCTCGAGGTGCGTTGGGCCGCTCACGCAGACGATCTCCTCGAGCGGCTCGCAGCCGACCACCGCGGCAAGGAGCAGGTCTGCATCGTCTCCTCCGACGACGCGGTCCGCCGCGTGTCCGGGCAGGAAGTGCGCAAGCTGACGTCGCGGCTCTTCCTCGCGGAGCTGGCGCCCGAACGGCACCGCGAGAGCGAGCCCGAGCAGCGCGGCGCCGGCGGCAGGGTGCGGGACCGGCTCGACGACGAGACGCGCGAACGACTGGAGCGGCTCCGGCGAGGTCTGTAGCGGCGAGGCTTGCCTCGCCCTCGGAACGCGAAGGCGCCCCGACCGGTCGCTGCGGCACAACCGGCCGGGGGCGCTTCTCAGTGTGCCAACTCAGGCGGCTGCTCGCTGCGCCCACCTGATCAGGGGTTTGCCGAGCGACCGGAATCCGCGACTAGCGGACTCCGGTCTGCGCAATAGCTCCGGGGTCGACCGACCGCTCGTGCTCGAGGCGAGGGAGCCACTCGAGCCAGCGGGGCAGGTACCAGTTCCAGCGACCGAGCAGCTTCATCGTCGCGGGGAGCAGAACCCCCCGGACGATCGTCGCGTCGATGAGGACGGCCGCGGCGAGCCCGATCCCCATCTCCTTCATGTCGATGATCGGCATCAGCGCGAAGACGCCGAAGACGAGCACCATCACGGTCGCCGCGCTCGTGACGACGCCGGCGGTCGACTTGATCCCGTGCGAGACCGCGTCCTCGGTGGACATGCCGCGGTCGTAGTACTCGCGGATCCGGCTCAGGATGAACACGTGGTAGTCCATCGAGAGGCCGAACAGGATCACGAACAGGAACATCGGCAGCCAGGACGCGACGCCTCCGTTCGAGTTGAAGTCGAGCAGGCCCTCGCCCCAGCCCCACTGGAAGACAGCCACGACGACGCCGTAGGCGGCCGCGACGGACAGCAGGTTCATCAGGATCGCCTTCAGCGGGATGACGACCGAGCGGAACGAGACGAGCAGAAGCAGGAACGCGAACGCGAGGACGAAGCTGAACACGATCGGCACCGCCGACTTCATCGCGTCGTTCCAGTCCTTCGACCCTGCCGTATCGCCGGTCACCGCGTACTCGATGCCGTCGACCTGGCCCAGCGTCGCGGGGATGACCCGCTCGCGGAGCGTCGCGAGGGCCGCGTTCGACTCGTCGTCCGTGCCCTTGCCGACCAGCGGGATCTCGACCTGCATCGCCTTGCCGCCCGGTGCGACGACCACGTCGATCGGCTCGAGTGCCTGGCCCGAGGCCAGCGCCTGCGTCCGCAGGTCGCGGACCGCCGCCTGGAGCTCGGGATCCGATGCGTCGCCGGCGATCGCCACGACGGCAGGAGTCGCGCCGCCCGGGAACGCGTCGTTGACGCGGTTGTAGGCCTGCAGCTCCTCGAGTGACGCGGGGAGCGCGTCGAGGCCGGACTGTGCGGGGTTCAGGCTCAGCGCCGGAACCGCGAGCGCGACGAGCACCGCCGTTGCCGCGATTGCCGAGGCGAGCGGACGCCGGAGGACGCGATCAAGGATCGCTCCCCAGACGCGGCCCTCGCCGTCGCCACCTGTCTTGAGCCGGCCGAGGAACGGGACGCGCACCTTGTCGACGCGGTCTCCGAGCCAGGACAGCACTGCAGGCAGCACGGTCAGCGAGCCGACCATGGCGACCGCGACGACCATCATCGTCCCGATCGCGAACGACATGAACGTCTTGTCGCCGGAGAAGAACATCCCGGCCATCGCGATCATCACGGTGATCCCCGAGATGAGCACCGCCCGGCCGGATGTGGCTGCGGCCGCCTCGAGAGCCGCCGACTCGCTTCGCCCGGCGCGTCGTTCGTCACGCTCGCGTCGGACGTAGAACAGCGAGTAGTCCACGCCGACCGCGAGGCCTATCAGCAGGATCACCTCGGAGATCGACTCGTCCATGGGGACGATCAGGCTCGGCAGCGCGACCAGGCCCATCGTCGCGAACACGGAGGTGAGCGCGAGCAGGAGCGGGATGGTGGCGCCGACGAGCGAGCGGAAGACGAGCAGGAGGATGATCAGCGTCAGCGGGATGGAGAGGAGCCCCGCCTTCGCGAGTTGCGACGCGAACAGCTCGTCGAGCGCCTTCCCGGTAGAGGTCGAGCCGGCCTCGCCGACGTAGTAGTCGGGGTTCTTGGCCTGGACCTCGGCCGTCGCGTTCGTGATCTCGTCGATGTAGAGGGAGGCGTCCTCGAAGGAGCCCTTCGGCACGAACTGGATCAGCACCGCGTGGCCGTCCTTCGAGATCTGTCCTTCGTTGCCGGCCGCGTAGGGCGACTGAACCTTCGTGACCTGCGGGAATCGATCGAGCGTCGCGAGCGCCTCGTTCACGACGGCGCGAAACTCGGGATCCTTCGCGCTTGCCGTCTTCGATTCGACGAGCACGAACTCGGATTGCTCGTCCACCTCGAAACCGCCGTCGCGGATGATGTGATCGCCGCGGCGGGCCTCGCCGACGTTGTAGTCGGACTCGTCGATCGTGCGCAGGCCGACGCCCATGCCGATCACGAAAGACGCGATGACGAACGCGAGCCAGCCCCAGATGGCGATCTTCCGGTGGCGCGCGCTCCAGCGACCCATGCGGGCCGCGACGTTGGTGCTGTGCTTCAAAGGTGACATTTCGCTTCCTCTCGCAGGTCGTTGTCGGATGACCTACGGTCGCACCGGGCAGGAGCGCCGCACAGTGCGGCGTTCACGCGTCTTCGGCTGCAGTGGGCCGCACAACGCAGGGTGGGGTTTACCCCCGGTAGTGCTAGTCGAATTCCGCGCGGAAGAGCAAAGGACCTAAAGCGCGGCCGCTTCGCGGCCGCGGTCGCTCCGTTTCACATCGCGCCTCGAGCTCGGGCGGGCGCTAGGTGCGAATCGCCGCGAGCACGGCGAGCACGCGGCGGTGATCGGTCGTCGAGGCCGGCAGGTCGAGCTTCGAGAAGATGCTCGTCACGTGCTTCTCGACCGCGCGGAGCGTTACGAAGAGCTGGTCGGCGATCGCCTGATTCGAACGCCCTTCGGCCATCAGCTCGAGCACCTCACGCTCGCGCGGAGTCAGCTGCTCGAGCGGGTCGTCCCGGCGGCGGCGGCCGATGAGCTGGCTCACGACGTCGGGATCGAGCGCGGAGCCGCCCTCGGCGACCCGTCGCACCGCCGACGCGAACTGCTCCACGTCGGAGACGCGGTCCTTGAGCAGGTAGCCGACGCCCTCCGCGTTGTCCGAGAGGAGCTCCATGGCGTAGGTCGATTCGACGTACTGCGAAAGCACGAGAACACCCGTTTCGGGAAAGCGATCCCGAATCTCGGCGGCGGCGCGCAGGCCCTCGTCGGTGTGCGTCGGCGGCATGCGGATGTCGACGACGGCGACGTCCGGCTTGTGCATCGCGACATGCCGGAGCAGGTCTTCCGCATTGCCGGACTGTGCGACCACGTCGAACCCGCATTCGCTCAGCAGGCGCACGACGCCCTCGCGGAGCAAGACGGCGTCGTCCGCGATGACGACCTTCATGGCGTGGCCGAGATTCGTGCTGGTGTTCCGGAGCGGAGGGAAGTCGCGCGCGATGTCGTCGGCGAGCAGCTGGAAGATGTGCTCCGGCTCGCGCAGCCCTTCGATGAGATGCTGGCCGAGGTCGCGCGCCTGCGTTCCTGGAGCGGCGTCGAGCGCGGCTGCGGAGAGCACGATCTGCCCTCCGTGGCCTGCCTGCGCCATTCGCGCCGCCCGCACGATGTCGAGCCCGGTGTAGCCCTCCTCGCCGAAAGTCGGCTCGCCCGTGTGCAGGCCGATGCGAACGCGCACGTCCAGCTCGTGCGGCCAGCTCGTGTCGCGCATCCCGCGCTGCGCATCGTGAGCTGAGGCGACGGCCGGCGCGGCCTCGGAGAACACGGCCAGGAGCTCGTCGCCGACGGCGTCGACCTCGTACCCGCCGTGCGCCACGATCGCGCGCCGCAGGACGGTCCGCACGGTTCCGATCACGAGCGGATAGTCCAGGCGATCGTCCTCCTGCAGCTGCGTGGACGATTCCACGTCGGCGAGGAAGAAGGTCACGGTGCCGGTGGGAAGGACGCTCACGCCGGCGAGTGTAGGCAGCGCGGCCGCATCGGCGAGCGCGAAGCTACGCGAGCGACGTGATCGGGATCTCGGCCCGCACCGTGGTTCCGCTCCCGAGCGGGCTCACGACGACGAGGCGTCCCTCGAGCGCCTCGACTCGATCGGCGAGCCCGCGCAGCCCTGAGCCCTGCATCGGGTCCGCACCACCGACGCCGTCGTCGGCCACGGTGACCTTCACGATCCCGTTGTCCGCCTCCACCGACACCTCGGCGACGGACGCGCGCCCGTACTTGACCACGTTCGTGAGTGCCTCCGCGACGACGTAGTACGCCGCCGCCTCCACCGCCGGAGGAAGTTCGATGGCCGGGATGTCGGCCTCGACCGGGACCGGTGAGCGCGCGACCAGGGCGTCGACGGCCGCCGCGAGCCCGCGATCGGTCAGCACGGCGGGGTGGATGCCTCTGGCGAGCTCGCGCAGGTCCGCGAGCGCGTGTGTGAGCTCCTCGCGCGCGCCCGAGAGGATTCGGGCCGAGGTCTCCTGGTCGGTCTGGAGCTTCGACTCCGCGAGCCGGAGCGACACCGACAGCGCGACGAGGCGCTGCTGCGCCCCGTCGTGCAGATTTCGCTCGAGCTTGCGGCGCGCGTCGTCCGCCGCCTCGACGAGCCGGGCGCGGGAGGCACGGAGCTCTTCCTCCTGACGCCGCCTGATCGTCACGTCGGACCCGCTGACGAGCACGATGTCGCGTCCCTGCGGATCTAGGACCGGTCGCGCGCTCCATGCGACCGCACGCGCAGCGCCGTCGCGTCCGACCCACCACGACTCGCGCTCCGGCTGGATCACGCCGTTCGCCGCATTCGCGATCGCCATGTGTCCTTCGAACTGGTCCTGGTCGGAGATGACGTCGAGGAAGCTCCGGCCGTCCATCTCCTCCTTCGTCCAGCCGAAAGCCTGCGTGAACGCAGGGTTGACGCCGTCCTCCATGACCACCCCTTCGGGGTCGACGGCGACGAGGAAGCTCGGGATCGCGTCTCGGATGGCATCGAGGAACCCGCTGCGGAGCTCGGCCTCCTCCTCGCGCTGCTTCCGCTCGGTGATGTCGAGGCCGCCGCCGACGATGCTCACGACGCGACCGTCCTCGTCGAGCACCGGTGCGCTGCGCCAGTAGATGACGAGACGCTCGCCTCGTGCGTTCGTGAAGGTGTTCTCGTACTCGGAAGGCGGGAAATCCGGCCCGGCCGCCTTGAACCGCTCGATCATCGCCTCGTGGTCGTCGGCGTCGATGAACACGTCCCACCAGTACTTCCCGAGCAGCTCGCGCTCGTTGGAGTACCCGCTGGCCTGAACCGTTGCGTCATTGACCTTGAGGATGCGACCTTCGGTGTCGACGTTCGAGAGCATGCTCGGCGACGTCTCGGCGAGCGCGCCCGTGAGCCTGATCGCGGCGTGCAGCTCCGCCTGAAGCCGTTCGTTGTGGAGCGCGAGGCCCGCCGACGCCATGACCGCGTCGACGAGCTCCTGCTCTTCGGTCAGCGAGGCGTCGTACTTGACGGCGGCCACGCAGACTCCAGCCGTGTTCGACGAAGGTGACCGCCCGGCCGGGAGAGGGCTCTGGATGGGGCACCTGTCGGCCCTGCGCGTCGACCCATCCGGCTCCGCCTAGCCCGCGTTCCGGGTCGAGCCAGTACGCGATCTCGAGGGTCGGGTCGCGAAGGGCCTCCGAGAGAGCCTCGTGAAGCTCAGTGCCTTCCTGCAAGCGGAGGACGAGCGCGCTCACCGAACCTCGTGCGAGCCGGCTGCGGAGGATCCCGACCAGGAAGGCAACCGGCACGCTCACGAAGCACAGCACCAGGACGAGGGCGAGCGCGTCGGCCGCGTCGTCGTAGAGCTCGTCGACGATCACGAGCACGCCGATGGCGAGAAGCGTTGCCGAACCCGCCGCGAGGACCGGCCAGAGCAGCCGTCGCAGGGCGGGGCTCGCCGTACGCCACCGGCGAACGAGGAGAGCAAGGCCGAGCGCGATCAGAGTGAGGCCGACGAACGTCGAGACGCCGTCCATGAGCCCGGCGAGACCCGGTCGATCGCTGATCACGATCGGGCTCTCCGGGCATGCGTCGCATCTCGCCGGAGCGGGCGTGCTGTCGAACAGCAGGACGAGGACGGCGGCGATGGGCAGCGTCGTGCCGACGAGCACGGGAAGTGCTCGTTCGAGCCGCCCTTGCAGGACGCCCGTCGGATACGCGAGCACGAGCGCGGCGAACGGCGCCCAGACGAGCGCCTCCAGGGCGTAGCCGATAGCGAAGATCCACTCGTTCGCGGAGAACACGAGAGCGCTGAAGAGGGCGAGGTAGCCCACGGCCGCCAGGTAGACGCCCGTGTGGTTCTCGGCACGGCGCGCGAGGGCAACAAGCCCGCTGACGACGAATGCGGTCGAGACGAAGAGCACGAGCGCGAGTGCTAGCCACGACGCGTCGTCGTGGAGACTCGAGCCGACGAGCCCCGCGGTGAGCGCGATCTCCACCAGGAGGAGCGCGCCGCCGAAGGCGATAGCGATCCGGTTCAAGCTAGGAGCGCGGCCACGGCCTCGGACGAGAGGTCTGCCTTGGGCAGAAAGCCGACCGCGCACGATGCGGCGATCGAGTCACCGTAGTCCGTCATGTCACGGCTGGAAACGAGGATGATGCTCGGTTCCCAGCCGTCGCCGTTCTCGATCTCGTCACAGACGGCGAACCCCTCCATGTCCGGGAGTTGAACGTCGAGCAGGATGACGTCCGGCCGCAGCGCGCGAACGGCCTCGAGCGCGCTCGCACCGTCCGCAGCTTCGCCGACGACCTGAAACTCCCCCTCGAGCACGGCTCGCGCCGACGCTCGAAAGCTCGGGTGGTCGTCGACGATGAGGACGGTGCTGGTCATTGCGCGCATCGTGGCAGAGAGAACACCCACTCGTGGTGGGGTGAACCGAACCGCTCGGTGCGGCCGACGCGAACATATGTTCTTAGCAACCTGCAATTTTCGCAAACCCCTTGTAACGCCGCGCAGATGGTGCTAGCTTCTCCCTCAAGTTCAACGTGAAGCTTGGCTCGGGGGCGACAGCACAGACATCCCGAGAGACCCGCACCGCTAAGCGCAAACCAGGGGGTTAGATCGATGGCCGCTCGCACCGCCGCCGCACCAAAGTCCGTCCAGAAGGCTCAACGAGAGCTTGAAGACCTCCAGCTCGTCCTTCGCGCCCGGAACGGAAGCAGCGACGCCCTCGACGCGATCCTGCGCAAGTACACGGGGTTCGTGCGGCTCAAGGCGAGCTCGTACTTCCTCGCCGGCGGCGACGGCGACGACCTCGTCCAGGAGGGGATGATCGGCCTGTACAAGGCGGTCCGGGACTTCCGGCCCGACATGCAGACCTCGTTCCGCAGCTTCGCGGAGCTCTGCGTGACGCGGCAGATCATCACCGCGATCAAGACGGCCACGCGCTACAAGCACGCTCCGCTGAATACGTACGTGTCCTTCAGTCACACGCCGGCCGGTCAGGAGTCGGAGGGCGACTGCACGCTCGGCGACGCGCTGCCCGGGCCGGGCGTCGACGATCCGTCGGTCTGCGTGATCTCGACCGAGGAGCTGCAAAGCCTCGTCTTCTGCCTCGGCAGCGGCCTCTCGCAACTCGAGTCGGAGGCGCTTCGGCTCTACCTCGAGGGCAACTCGTACGAGGAGATGGCCGAGGACCTCGGCTGCGACACGAAGACGATCGACAACGCGCTCCAGCGCGTCAAGCGGAAGATCCTCGCGCACCAGAAGACGCGCGAGGTTCTGGCGTGATCAATGTGTAGCTCGGGATCGTGACTGTGCCAATCTGATAGTTGGCCGCGGGCCGGATCCGTTTTCGCTGACCGTTCTTCGACGGCTCCACTCGGAGCATCGCCGACCTGGTGGTCTGCACGTCGTCGATTGGGATCAGATAGCAAGCTCCTGTGTCCGGGCAATACACACCGAACAGGTCGATCTCGCCTTGGTAGTGGCGTGTCCGGACCTTGGGTGACGCGTGGTGAGCGTACGAGCTCGCCGTCACGAACACCACAGATCCATTCCGCAGCCGCCCGGTCTTGCACTGGACGCGATGAAGGCAAGCGCCGTCGTCGGCTACGAGGTCGTATCTCGTGTTCTCACCGAACGGAACCGAGATCGCGTAGCCGGCCTGGCGTAGCGCGAGCATGATCGCCATGGTCGTCCGGTCGCCGACGTCCTTCGGGTGCTCCATCGAACAAGTGTACGATGTTGCGCGGACGGACAACGGTCGAGAGCCGGAGGTGGGACTCGAACCCACGGCATCTGCTTTACAAGAGCAGTGCTCTACCAGCTGAGCTACTCCGGCGCCTTCGGATGGTAGACACCGACCCGTCCGGCGGCACGCGGTCCGTGTGCGTACACACTGAATTTCCGCTCAAGTAGGTGCATAATCGCCGAATGTCGGTGACCGAAGGCGCGCGGGCGGAACGGATCGCGGCCGGGCGCGCGAAGTACGTCGCCCCGGGGGTCACGACGCCCGGGCTCGTCGTCGCGGCCGCCGAGGGCGCGCGGATCACCGACCCCGACGGACGCAGCTACATCGACTTTGCCGGCGGGATCGGCTGCCAGAACGTCGGCCATCGCCACCCGGCGGTCGTCGAGGCGATCCGCGAGCAGCTCGACCGCTACCTCCACCAGTGCGCGGTCGTGGGTACCTACGAGCCCTACGTCGAGGTGTGCCGCCGGCTGGCGGAGCTCTCGCCGTGCGGCTCGGGCGAGCAGCGCTCGATCCTCGTCAACTCCGGCGCGGAGGCGGTCGAGAACGCGGTGAAGATCGCGCGCGCGGCGACCAAGCGGCAGGCGGTGATCGTGTTCGAGAACGCGTTCCACGGCCGCACGCTGCTGGCGATGACGATGACGGCCAAGCTCGTCTACAAGAAGGGCTTCGGCCCGTTCGCGCCGGAGGTGTACCGCGCGCCGGTGCCATACCCGTACCGCGGCGTCTCCACCGACGCGGCGATCGAGGCGCTCCGGAATCTCTTCCGGAGTGACGTCGACCCCGAGTCGGTCGCGTGCGTGGTGCTCGAGCCGGTTCAGGGCGAAGGCGGCTTCATCCCGATGCCGGAGGACTTCCTGCGGCGGCTACAAGAGATCTGCCGCAGCCACGGCATCCTCTACGTCGACGACGAGGTGCAGTCGGGCGTCGGCCGCACGGGGAAGATGTGGGCGGTAGACCACTTCGACGGAGTCGAGCCCGACCTCCTCATCTCCGGGAAGTCGATCGGCGGCGGCCTCCCGCTGGCGGCTGTCACGGGCCGGGCCGAGGTCATGGATTCGGTCCACGTCGGCGGCCTCGGGGGCACGTTCGGCGGAAATCCGCTGTCGTGCGCTGCGGCCACGGCCGTCCTCGACCTCGTCGCCAACGAGGACTTCCTCGCCCAGGCGCAGCAGCTCGGCGAGACGCTGCGCGCGCGGCTCGACGACATCGCAAGCCGGCACGCGGAGATCGGCGAGGTCCGCGGCCTCGGCCCGATGCTCGCGTTCGAGCTCGAGGAGAAGTCGCCCGATCGCGCGAAAGCGGTGACCGCTGCCGCGCTCGAGCGCGGGCTCGTGCTGCTCTCGTGCGGGATGTTCGGAAACGTGATCCGGCTGCTGCCGCCGCTGACGATCGCACCAGAGGAGCTCGACGAAGGCATCTCCATCCTGGAGGAGTCGCTTGCCGCCTGACGGCGTGCCCGACATTCGCGTCGCCGGCCTGAGGAAAAGCTATGGAGACGTCGTCGCGGTCGACACGATCGACCTCGAGATCGCGCGCGGCGAGTTCTTCACGATGCTGGGACCCTCGGGCTCGGGCAAGACCACGACGCTGCGGATGATCGCGGGGTTCGAGACGCCCGACGCGGGCACGATCGAGCTCGCCGGCGAGGACGTGTCGCGCCTGCCGCCGTACGACCGCCCGGTCAACACCGTCTTCCAGGACTACGCGCTCTTCCCGCACATGACCGTGCAGGACAACGTCGAGTACGGCCTGCGCGTGAAGGGCGTGAAGAAGGGAGAACGCCGCCAGCGGGCGCAGGAGGCGCTCGGCATGGTTCGCCTCCCGAGCTACGCCAACCGCAAGCCGGCGCAGCTCTCCGGCGGACAGCGCCAGCGGGTCGCCCTCGCGCGCGCGATCGTCAACCGGCCGAAGGTGCTCCTGCTCGACGAGCCCCTGGGCGCGCTCGACCTCAAGCTCCGCCAGGAGATGCAGATCGAGCTGAAGGCGATCCAGCGCGAGGTCGGGATCACGTTCGTCTACGTGACGCACGACCAGGAGGAGGCGCTCACGATGTCGGACCGGATCGCGGTCTTCAACGAAGGCCGGATCGAGCAGGTCGGGCCGCCGGCCGAGGTCTACGAGCGCCCGCAGAGCGAGTTCATCGCCGGCTTCGTCGGCGTGTCGAACGTGATCGAGCGGAACGGGAGGCGGTACACCGTCAGGCCCGAGAAGATCGATCTCATCGAGGACGGCCGAGACCCGCAGCAAGGCTGGCATGTCGAGTGGGGCGTGGTGAGCGACGTGCAGTACGTCGGCCCGGTCACGCGGTACCACGTCGATCTCGAGCAGGGCGGCCGGCTGCAGGTGCTGGAGCAGAACCTCGAGGAAGGCTCGAGCGAGGTGCTCGAGGCCAAGGGACGCCGCGTCCGGGTCGGGTGGCGCCCCGAGCAGGAATCGGAAATCGAGAGCACGGAGGGAGGAACAGAATGAGAAGCAAGAAGCGAGTGGTCTCGTGGGCGGCGCTCGCTCTGCTCGTCGCGGCGCTTAGCGTGGTGGCCGCCGGCTGCGGCGGAGGCGACGACGGAGGCGAGGCCAGCACGGAGATCGAGGGCCTCGGGTCGTCGCTCGAGGAGATCCAGGAGCTCGCCCGTGAGGAAGGCGCCGTCAACGTCGTCCAGTGGGCGGGCTATGCCCAGTTGACGGACGAGTTCCAGCAGGCGACCGGCTGCACCGTGAACACGAAGGACGGCGGCAGCTCGGACGAGATGATCAGCCTCATGCAGACCGGCGAGTACGACGGCGTCTCGGCCTCCGGGAACGCCAGCGTCCGGCTGATGACGACGGGCGACGTGGCTCCGATCAACACGGACTTCATCCCGAACTACGCCGACGTCCAGGAGGGCATCAAGGGCAAGGACTACAACAGCCTCGACGGTCAGCCGTACGGCGTGCCGCACGGCCGAGGCCCGAACTACCTGATGTTCCGCAACGACCAGGTCCCGGAGGACACGAACAGCTGGGCCGTGATCTGGGAGGACGCGGAGCTCGAGAAGTACAAGGGCAAGATCTCGATCTACGACGACTCCATCTTCATCGCCGACGCCGCCCTGTACCTCAAGGCGACGCAGCCGGAGCTCGGGATCGACAACCCGTACTTCCTCGACCAGGAGCAGTTCGACGCCGCTGTCGCCCTGCTGAAGAAGCAGGCCGCGGCGGGCCTGAACTACTGGCCGGGCGACGTCGCGAAGCAGATCGCCGAGTACACGAGCGGCGACAGCGTCGTCGGGACGACGTGGCCGTACCAGTACCTGCAGCTGACGAACGCCGATCCGGCAGTTCCCGTGACGGCGATCAAGCCGCAGGAGGGAACGACCGGCTGGTCGGACACGTGGATGATCTCCTCGGAGGCGCAGAACCCGAACTGCATGTACCTCTGGATGGATCACATGATCTCGCCGGAGGCGCAGGCGGCTGTCGCCGAGGGCTTCGGCGAGGCGCCCGTCAACCTGAAGGCGTGCGAGCTCACGACGAACCCGAACCACTGCGACGAGTTCCACGCGGACGACGAGACGTGGTGGGAGGACATCTACTACTGGACCACCCCGACCGCCGACTGCGGCGACGACCGCGGCGAGGTCTGCAAGACCCAGGAGGACTGGGAGGCCGCCTGGGCGGAGATCAAGGGATAGGCACTTCGCTTCGCGAAGTGCCTAGGGAGGTGTTCGGAGGGCCGGCGTCGTGCCGGCCCTCCGATTCATCGAGATGACGACTCACGATCATGCGGTCGGAGCGCCGGCCGGCCCCGGGGTTGGGCGGCGCCTCTCCACGTTCTTCTACCGGCACCCGCGCATCCGGCTCGCCGCGCTGCTGGCGCTGCCGGTCGGGTGGATGGTCGTCTTCTACCTCGGGTCGCTCGTCGTCCTGCTCCTGTCGGCGTTCTGGGACACCGATCCCTTCACCGCGGAGGTCGTCCGCCAGTTCACGCTCGAGAACTTCCGCGACCTCGTAACGCAGGATCTGTACCGCGACGTCGCCTGGAGGACGATCCGCATGGCGGCGCTCGTCACCGTCGCCGACGTAATCCTCGCGTTCCCGATCGCGTACTACATGGCCCGCGTCGCGTCGCCGCGGACGCGCAACATCCTTGTCGTCGCGGTGCTGATGCCGCTGTGGGCGAGCTACCTCGTGAAGATCATCGCCTGGCGGACGATGCTCTCCGGCAGTGGGGTCATCAACTGGGTTCTCGATCCGATCGGGATCCAGTTCGACGGCATCTCGAGCGTCGGGCTCTGGCTCGTCTTCACCTACCTCTGGCTCCCGTTCATGGTTTTGCCCGTCTACGCGGGGCTCGAGCGCATCCCGAACTCGCTCCTCGAGGCCTCGGCTGACCTCGGCGCTCGCGCATCGACAACGTTCATCCGGGTGGTGCTGCCGCTCGCGTTCCCCGCGATCGTTGCAGGCTCGATCTTCACGTTCTCGCTGACGCTCGGGGACTACATCGCGCCGAGCCTGATCACGAGCGAGCAGTTCATCGGCACGCTCATCTACCAGCGACGGGGCGAGAACCTCCCGATCGCGGCCGCGTTCGCGTTCGTCCCGATCGTCGTGATGATCCTCTACCTCGTCGTCGCCCGCCGGCTCCGGGCCTTCGAGTCGCTCTGATGGTCGAGTCGAAGCTCACCCGCGTGCTGCTGCGCCTCGGCGCCGGCCTGACGCTCGCGTTCATCTACGTGCCGCTGTTCCTGATCGCCCTCTACGCGTTCAACCGCAACGTCACGCAGGAGTGGCCGATCCGGAACTACTCGACCCGCTGGTTCTCGGTCGCGTTCCACAACGAGGAGGTGCGCGAGGCGCTCAGACTGTCGCTCTTCGCCGCGCTTGGCGCGACCGTCGTCGCGGTCGTCCTGGGGACGCTCGCGGCCATGGCGGTGTCGCGCTACAGCTTCTTCGGGAGGGAGACCATCTCGTTCGTTGTGATCCTCCCGCTCGCGCTGCCGGGGATCATCACGGGCCTCGCCCTGCAGGCGACGATCCTCGACGTCCTCGGGCCCCTCGGCTTGAGCTTCGGCCTCGTGACGATCGTCCTCGGCCACGCGACGTTCTGCGTGGTCGTCGTCTACAACAACGTCATCGCCCGCATGCGCCGCACGGCGGGCTCGCTCGACGAGGCCTCAGCGGACCTCGGCGCCGACAGCTGGCAGACGTTCCGCTACGTCATGTTCCCGCAGCTGCGGTCGGCGCTGCTCGCCGGTGGGCTGCTCGCTTTCGCGCTCTCGTTCGACGAGGTGATCGTGACCGTCTTCACCGCCGGTGCCCAGCAGACGCTGCCGATCTGGATCTTCTCGACGCTCGCACGGCCCGCGGAGCTGCCGATCGTCAACGTCGTCGCGCTGTTCGTGATCCTGGTCTCGGTCATCCCCGTGTACATCGCCGCGCGGCTGGCGGGCGGGACCGGCCTCACCTCGGAGCGGCCTGCTCGTGAGGCCGACGAAGGGGAGATCGAGCCGGCCGTAGCGCTCAGCCGGCGGTCTGGACGCCCGTGCCGATCGGGCAGGAGACGCCGGTGCCGCCGAGGCCGCAATAGCCGCCGGGGTTCGCCTGGAGGTACTGCTGGTGGTAGGGCTCGGCGTAGTAGAACGGCCCGGCTTCCGCGATCTCGGTCGTGATCTGGCCGTAGTCCGGCGCGCGAGAGCTCCTGCTGGAACATGTCGCGCGAGGCGAGAGCGGCAGTCGCGCTGCGCGTCGGTCTCCCAGTAGATCGCGGAGCGGTACTGCGTGCCGACGTCGTTCCCCTGGCGCATGCCCTGCGTCGGGTCGTGGCCCTCCCAGAAGATGCGGAGCATCTCGTCGTAGCTCGTGACTTCGGGATCGAAGACGGCGAGCACGACCTCGGTGTGGCCGGTCGCGCCGGAGCAGACCTCCTGGTACGTCGGGTTCGGCGTGAAGCCGCCCGCGTAGCCGGCGGCGGTCGTGTAGACGCCCGGCGCGCGCCAGAACATCCGCTCGGCGCCCCAGAAGCAGCCCATGCCGACGACGATCTTCTCGTAGCCGTCGGGGAAAGGCGGGGTGATGGGCGTGCCGAGGACGAGGTGCGGCGTGGAGATCTCGATCGGTGTGTCCCTGCCGGGGAGCGCTGACTCGCGCTCGGGCAGGTCGGTCTTCTTGCGTGTGAAGAGCATGCTTCTACGGTACCCGCCGTCGCACGTCTCGTTACGGCTTCTTCGCGGGCTCCCAGCCGTCGTACTCGCCGTGGTTCTCGGCGGCGACGTGCTCGAACCACGCCCTGAACGCGACAACGGTGTCGGAACCGATGACGCGGAAGCCTTCGGCGACCACCGTCCACACCGGAACCTCCTCGGTGGGAGCCGTGATCGTCGTCGTGTAGTCGGCGTGCTCGATCTCCTCCGCCGCGCGCTGCGCGTTGCTCTGCCGCTCGAAGTAGAGGAAGTGGCGCACGTGCCGCGGCCGGCTGAGATCGGCGCCCATGCCGCGGAGCTGCTTGACGACGATCTGGTCGACCTCGGCCGGATCGTTCTGTGGCTTCCCGCGCATCATCCGGTCGAGGAAGGAGGCGAAACTCATGAGAGCGCCTGCTCGAGGTCGGCCCAGAGCTCGTCCGGGTCTTCGAGCCCGACCGACAGGCGAAGCAGGCCGGGCGGGACGCGATCGCCTTCCCAGCGGGCGCGCGCCTCGATCCGCGACGTGACGCCGCCGAGGCTCGTCTTGTTCTGGATGAGGCGCGTCGAGGTCTCGACGCGGCGTGCGGTCTCCGCGTCGGCGACGTCGAACGAGAGGAGCCCGCCGAAGCCTGGATAGCGCACGGTCTCGATCGAAGCGTGTGCTGCCAAGCGCCCGGCGAGGACTTGCGCGCTCGCCGTCTGTCGCGCGACGCGCACTTCGAGCGTTGCGAGCCCACGCAGGAGGAGCCAGGCGACGTCCGGAGCTGCGACGGCGCCGGTTCGGCTGCGGAACTCGCGCACGCGCGCCGCCGTCTCCGGCTCTCGGAAGACGAGCGCCCCAACGAGCGCGTCGTCGTGCCCGGCGAGGTACTTCGTCGCCGAGTGGAGGACGATGTCGCAGCCGAGCTCGAGCGGCTTCACGTTGAGAGGCGTTGCCGCGGTCGAGTCGCAGAGGACAGGCGCCGCGGTGCGCGGCGGCGGCCTCGAAGTCGGGCATGGTCAGGAACGGATTGGACGGCGCCTCGAGCCAGACGAAGTCGACGTCGGGAGGCGGAGCCGAGGTCTGGTCGAACTCGACGTGCTCGACGCCCCAGCGCGCGAGCTCGCGCAGCAGCACGCCCGTCCCGTAGTACGCGCCCTCCGCGAGCGCGATCGTCTGACCGGGCGAGAGCAGCGCGAGGACGGCCGCCGTCGATGCGGCTGTGCCCGACGCGAAGAGCAGCGCCTCGCCGCCGTCGAGCTCGCCGAGCGCGCGCTCTGCCTCTTCGACCGTCGGGCTCGAATAGCGCGAGTACGAGAAGCGTCCGGGCTCGCCGTTCTCGTACGGCCACGTCGTCGAGCGGTCGAGGGGAGCCGTCACGCGGCAAGCCTACGCACGCCCGACGCGAGTGCGCCGCGCCTGACGGGCGGTCCTGCGATGCTCGTGGCTGCCGTGTCCGTTCGGGAGACCCACCGGATCGAGATCGAGGGCGTCGCGCGCGACCTGCCGCTGTTCGAGGTCGCACCGGGCCTGCGGATCGCGGTCTTCAACCTCCTCGGCGACACGGAGATCGTGGAGGCATCAGCGCGTGGGCTGGCTCGCCGGCTTCGCGATGTGGAGCACGACGTGCTCGTCACCGCCGAGACGAAGAGCGTCCCACTCGTCTACGAGCTCGGCCGGGTCCTCGATAGGCCGTGGGTGGTGTTGCGGAAGCAGTACAAGCCGTACATGGGCGAGACCATCACGGCCACGACGGAGTCGATCACGACCGGTCACGCTCAGACGCTGCATCTCGACGAGAAGGACCAGCCGCTCGTCGCCGGACGGCGGTCCATCCTCGTCGACGACGTGATCAGCACGGGTAGCACGCTCGACGGAATGCGTGCCGTGGTTCGAAGCGCGGGCGGGGAGGTGGTCGCGGAGGCAGCGGTGTTCACCGAAGGCGACGAACGCGAGACCGAGGGCATCGTCTCGCTCGGCCACCTCCCGCTGTTTCGCTCCGAATGAGCGAGACGCACGACACGACCGAGGCCAAGCTCCGCTGGCTCGAGGAGCTCGCCGACGAGGCGCGTCACGCGGGTAACGAGAAGCAGATCGAGCGCCAGCGCGAGCGTGGCAAGCTGCTCGCTCGCGAGCGGCTCGAGAAGCTTCTCGACGCGGGCTCGTTCGTCGAGCTCGACCGATTCGTGCGCCACCGCGAGGTCGAGTTCGGCATGCGTGACAACCGTCCGTGGGGCGACGCTGTCGTCACGGGCTACGGGACGATCTTCGGGCGCAAGGTCTTCGTCTTCTCGCAGGACTTCACGGTCTTCGGCGGCTCGCTGTCCGAAGTGTTCGCGGAGAAGATCTGCAAGGTCATGGACATGGCCGTGAAGTACGGCTGTCCGGTGATCGGGATCAACGACTCGGGCGGCGCCCGCATACAAGAAGGTGTGGTCTCGCTCGCCGGGTACGCGGAAATCTTCTGGCGGAACGTGCAGGCTTCGGGCGTGGTGCCGCAGATCTCGCTCGTCATGGGCCCGTGCGCCGGCGGCGCCGTGTACTCGCCAGTGATCACCGACTTCGTGCTCATGGTCGAGGGGACGTCGTACATGTTCATCACGGGGCCTGACGTCGTGAAGACGGTTACCGGCGAGGATGTCAGCTTCGAAGAGCTCGGCGGCGCGGCGACGCACGCGACGAAGTCAGGCGTCGCGCACATCACGGCTCCGGACGAGGAGACGTGCCTCGAGGACGCGCGCTACCTCGTCTCGTTCCTCCCGCAGAACAACCTGGAAGCGCCGCCGTATGCTCCGCCCGCCGATCCCGTCGATCGCGAGGACGCCGCGCTCGACACGATCGTCCCCGACAGCCCGAACAAGCCCTACGACATGAAGCAGGTCATCGAGCGCGTCGTCGACGACGGGCAGCTGCTCGAGATCCAGCCGCACTTCGCGGAGAACATCGTCTGCGCGCTGGCCCGGCTCGGCGGGCACGCGGTCGGCGTGGTCGGGAACCAGCCGTCGGCGCTCGCGGGCGTGCTCGACATCGACGCGTCGGTCAAGGCGGCCCGCTTCGTCCGGACCTGCGACGCGTTCAATCTCCCGCTCGTCACGTTCGTCGACGTTCCCGGCTTCCTGCCCGGGACGGCGCAGGAGTGGGGCGGAATCATCCGGCACGGGGCGAAGCTGCTGTACGCCTACGCGGAGGCGACCGCTCCCAAGCTCACCTGCATCACCCGCAAGGCGTACGGCGGGGCGTACGACGTCATGGCGTCGAAGCACATCCGCGCCGACTTCAACGTCGCGTGGCCGACGGCGGAGGTCGCGGTCATGGGCCCCGAGGGAGCGGTCAACATCGTCTTTCGCAACGAGCTTGCCGACGCGGACGACGCCGCCGCTCGCCGCGAGGAGCTGATCGCCGACTACAAGGAGCGTTTCGCGAATCCGTACACTGCGGCCGAGCGTGGCTACGTGGACGACGTCATCCAGCCGCGACGCACGCGGCCGGTGCTGATCTCCGCACTCGAGACCGCGCTCACGAAGCGCGAGCCGAGGCCGAAGAGAAAGCACGGCAATATTCCGCTGTGACGCCGGCGCAGTCGACACCGCCACGCAGCGACGTCCCGGTCGAGCGGACGTGGGACGCCGAGAGCGTCTTCGCGACCGTCGAGGACTGGGAGGCGGCGCTCGAAGGCATCACCGCGGATCTGCCCGCGCTCGAAGCGTTCTCCGGAAAGCTCGCTGAGGGAGCGGCCGTACTCATCGACGCCCTGGCCGCGCGCGACGCGCTCGTGCGGCGCCTCGGCCACGTGTACGTCTACGCCTCGCTCGGCTATGCCGTGGAGACGACGAACCAGGAGGCAGTCGCGCGCAGCGGGAGGGCGCGGGGGGTCTTCGGACAGGCGCTCGCCGCGATCGCGTTCATCGAGCCTGAGTTGCTCGCGCTCGGACACGATCGTCTCCGCGAATGGACCGACGAGGAGCCCGCCCTCGCCCAGTACGGCCACTACTTCGACGATCTCTTCCGGCGCGGCGCGCACGTTCGCTCGGCGGAGATCGAGGAGCTCCTCGGCATGCTCGCCGACGCCCACGCCGGTCCCTTCGGCATCTACAGCGGTCTCGTCGACAGCGACCTCGAGTTCGCGGCGGCGACCGAAAGCTCTGGCGAGACAGCGGAGGTGACGCAGGGATCGATCGACGGCCTGCTCGCGAGCTCCGATCGGGATCTGCGCCGCAGCGCCTGGGAGAGCTACGCGGACGGCTATCGCGGCGTCCGCAGCACGCTCACGGCGACGTACACGACGGCGATCAAGCAGGACGTGTTCGACGGTCGCGCGCGCCGGCACGAATCGACCCGCGCCGCTTCACTGTCGGTGGCGAACATCCCGCTCGAGGTCTTCGACAACCTGCTCACCACCTTCGAGCGGAACCTCCCGACCTGGCACCGGTACTGGCGCGTGCGGGCGGAGTTGATCGGCGTGGACGAGCTGCAGCCGTACGACCTCTGGGCTCCGCTCGGGAGTTCACCGCCGCCCCTCACCTACGAGCAGTGCGTCGAGTGGATCTGCGAGGCGCTCGCGCCGCTCGGCTCCGAGTACGTGGCGACCGTCCGACGCGGCTGCCTCGAGGAGCGATGGATCGACGTCTATCCGAACCAGGGCAAGATGGGCGGCGCCTTCTCGTCCGGCGCGCCGGGCATCCACCCCTTCATCGTCATGAGCTTCGACGGGACCGCCGTGAGCCTCGGCACGCTCGCGCACGAGCTGGGCCACTCGATGCACTCGTACCTCTCGTGGCAGACACAGCCGCAGATCTCGTCCCGCTACGCGCTCTTCGTGGCGGAGGTGGCGTCCAACTTCCACCAGGCGCTTCTACGCGCCTATCTCCTGGAGACCATCGACGACCGCGAGCTCGAGCTTGCCGTGCTCGACGAGGCGATGGCGAACTTCCACCGCTACTTCTTCATCATGCCCACGCTCGCCCGCTTCGAGCGGGAGGCGCACGAGCGGGTCGAGCGCGGCGAGGGGCTCACGGCCGACCTGCTCGACGAGCGCATGGCCGACCTCTTCGCGGAGGCGTACGGGCCGGACTTCACGTTCGACCGGGACCGTGTCGGGATCACGTGGGCGCAGTTCTCCCACCTCTACGCGCCGTTCTACGTCTACCAGTACGCGACGGGAATCTCCGGAGCCCACGCACTCGCGCGGGGCGTGCTCGACGCCGAGGACGGCGCCGCGGAGCGCTACCTCGACTTCCTGCGCGCCGGTGCGTCGGAGTATCCGCTCGACGTCCTGCGCCGCGCCGGCGTCGACCTCACGTCGCCCGAGCCCGTGGAGGAGGCATTCGCCGTGCTCTCCTCACTCGTCGACCGGCTCGAGGCGCTCGCGCACAGCTCGGCCTAGGAGAGACTTCGGCAAAGCAGGTGCCGGTGCCGGCGGGCTCCCGTTCCCGCCAAGCCCTCCTACTAGCGGTGGGGATCGGCGAGCTCGTGGAGACGAGCTGCGCGGTCGCCTTCCTGGTCGAACGTCGGGTCGCCCTCCGTGAGCAGGGCAAGTGCGCGCCGGGCGTGGATCGCTGCGTCGGTGTAGCGCTCGAGCGCCTCGTAGTTCTCGGCGAGCTCTTCGTGATACCAGGCGTCCGGTCTGCCTTCGGCCTCAGCCGAGGCCACTGCATGCTCGGCGTGCGCGACCGCCTCGGACGATCGGTCTAGCGCGCGAAGGGCCTTCGCGGTCGCGTAGCGGGCGAGCTCGATCGCCTCGGTGTTCTCCGGATCGCGTTCGCGCTCGGCAAGCGCTCGCTCGAACGCGTCGAGCGCCTGCTCGAAGCGGCCGTGCTCGTAGTGCTCCCAGCCGAGGTTGTTGAGGAGCGGCCCGAGCCAGTAGCGCGCGGACTCGTCCGATTCTGCGACCGCGATCCCCTGGTCCGTCCACTCGACGACGCCCGCCTCGTCCGGCGCTGCCAGCGCGGCCATGTGAGCTGCGTCCGCGGCGAGAAACAGCTCGCCGGCCTCGCTCGCGCGGGCGAACGCGGACTCGAAGAGCGGGAGGGCTGCCGCGGGGTCGCCGCCCGAGCGACGGAGGCGGCCTCGCTCGAGATCGATGCGCACGGCGGCGGCCGTGCTGTCTCCTGCGAGTCGCCTCCGCTTCCTCGATCAGCCGCTCGCCGGCGTCGAAGTTCCCGCGTAGCCCCTCTACTCGGGCGAGCTGCGTCAGCACCTCCGCGCGCACGCAGCGTCCTTCTCAGCCGCGAGCAGCTCCTTGAAGCGGGCCTCGCTGCCGGCGAGGTCGTTGAAGTCCCAGTAGGTGCGGAGCCACTCCGCCACCCCGGCACTCTACGACGAGACCGGCTCGAAGGCGTACTCGACCGAGTCACACACCGGCTCGTAGCCCATGCGCATGTAGATCGAGTTCGAGGTTGGGTTCTCGAGATCGGTGTAAAGGAAGCAGAACTGCCTGCCGCTTGCGAGCTGCATCTCCGAGACAGCCGCCGTGACTGCGCTTCCGTAGCCGCGTGCGCGCTTTTCCGGTGGTGTGTAGACAGGTCCGATGCGGATCCCGTTGGGCGTGGGCCCGCCCCAACCGGCGAGCGATACCGGACCGTCGTGCTCCCAGAGCAGGAAGCCGCTCTCCTTTCCCCTCAGCCGGGCGGCGACCACACGCTCGGTGTCGGACGCCGGCCCGGGCGCTGCGTGCAGCGCCTCGTCCGCAAACGCCTCGACCCAGTCGACGAGAAGCGGCACGTCGTCCGCCGTCGCGACGCGCTCTTTGCCGGGAACGTCGTCGGGAGCGCGGAGCAGGGTCAACCGGTAGATCCGCTGCGACACACGTCGGACACGCCTTACCTCATGGCGCGTCTCCCACGAGTCCGCGAAGCGGTCGGCCTCGGGCAGGGCGGCAACGACGCCTGGGAGCTCAACGCTGTCACTGGCGATCGCGTCTGCGAGCGCAACGAGCGCGTGGTCTTCGGAGGGCTGCGCGACCACGAGGTTGTGCGGCGGCGTCTGCAGAGCCGCCGCGGCTACCTCACCCCGGTGCTCGACCACCCACAGGCGAAACTCGTCGTAGCGGTCGGGCTGGTCGCGGAGCGTCCCGGCGATGCCGAGGATCAGGTTGTGCCGTGCCTCGTCTCGGAGCAGAAGCGACGTCGTCGAGGCGAGGAACGCCGCGGGATCGAAGAGACGCCGCACCTCCATCGAGCGATGGTAGGCGCGAAGTTCGCCGGCCGCGACTAGCCTTGAGCCCCGTGCCGCTCGACGTCACGCCTCGGCTCGGCGAGTCCGAGACCAACGCACTCCACGCCGCGCTTGCAGCGGCCGGGATGTCGGTCGAACTCCGCACCGCGTACGACAGCCCATGGAGGCGTGCGGCCGCGCGAGAGGCTGTGGACGGCGAGCTCGCGGTGGACGCGCTAGGCGCTCTCGCCCCGCAGGACGCGGGGCGCGACTCGGGCGTAGTCGAGCCCTGAGACCCACGTGGCCGCGAGGGCGGCGAGAAGCGCCCACCAGGCCACGTCTTCGCTCCAGGCTCCCGCGGCCGCAAGACCCGCGATCCCGGCTGCCAGTGCCTGGGCCCACGTCTTGACCCGACCGAGATCTCGAGCGCCCAGCACGACTCCACGCTCGACGGCCGCCAGGCGGAGCCCGGAGACGAGTATCTCCCGCACGACGATGAGTGCGACCATCCAGGCCGGCGCGACGCCTTCTCCGATCAGCATCACGAGCGCGGCGAGCACCAGGACCTTGTCCGCGACGGGATCGAGAAGCTTTCCGAGCGGCGAGCTCGAACCGCGGCGGCGGGCGAGCCACCCGTCGATCTGATCCGTCGCCATTGCGACCGCGAAGACGGCTGTCGCCCAGTACGCGTGATTGGGGAAGTCCCAGGCGAACAGCAGCACCACGACCGGAACCGCCGCGACGCGGGCGACCGTCAGCTGATCGGGGAGGTTCACCGTTCAGGAGAATACGCGTCGCATGCCGGTGTTTTCGAAGGTGCTCGTTGCCAATCGCGGCGAGATCGCTGTTCGCGTCTTCCGCACGCTCCGTGAGCTCGAGATCGGACGAGTCGCGGTGTACTCGGAGCCGGACCGCGGGGCGTTGCACGTAGCCGTCGCCGACGAGGCGTATTTGATCGGCCCCGGGCCGGCGAGCGACAGCTATCTCCGAGCGGACGTCATCGTGGAGACCGCGTTGCGAGCGGGCGCAGATGCCGTGCATCCGGGTTACGGCTTCCTCGCGGAGAACGCCGACTTCGGTCGCCAGGTGCTCGCCGCTGGGCTCGTCTGGATCGGGCCGCCTCCGGATGCGATCGATGCAATGGGCTCGAAGATCGCCGCGCGCGAGCGCATGCGTGCCGCCGGCGTACCGATCATCCCGGGCGCGCTCGAGGCCGCTGCGGACGTCGATCATGCCCGGGCGACGGCCGAGGAGATCGGCTACCCGGTGGCGATCAAAGCCTCGGCCGGGGGAGGCGGAAAGGGTCTCAAGATCGCTCGCGCGGCCTCCGAGGTCGACAGGGCGTTCGAGTCTGCACGGCGCGAGGGGGAGGCTTACTTCGCCGACGCGACTGTCTTCGTCGAGCGGTATCTCGACGACCCGCGCCACGTCGAGGTGCAGATCCTCGCGGACGAGCACGGAACCGTCGTCCATCTCGGAGAGCGCGACTGCACCATTCAACGTCGCCACCAGAAGCTCGTCGAGGAGACGCCGTCGCCGGCCGTCGACGCCGAGCTCCGCGAGCGAATCGGGCAAATCGCCGTCGACGCGGCTCGTGCGGTCGGCTATCGCTCGGCCGGCACCATCGAGGGCCTCCTCGCCCAGGACGGCTCGTACTTCTTCCTCGAGATGAACACGCGGGTCCAGGTCGAGCACACCGTCACAGAGGCCGTCACGGGGATCGACATCGTTCGCGAGCAGATCCTCATCGCGGGTGGAGCCCCGCTGTCCTTCTCGCAGAGCGACGTCGAGCTGCGCGGCCACGCGATCGAGTGCCGCATCAACGCGGAGGACGCCACGCGCGGGTTCATTCCGTCGCCCGGGCGGATCACGGCCTACGACGAGCCGGGCGGGATCGGAGTCCGCGTCGACTCGGGTGTTCGAGCGGGCGATTCGGTATCGGATCTCTACGACCCGCTGGTCGCGAAGTTGATCGTCCACGACGTCGATCGCGAGGCGGCGAGGCGTCGGATGCTGCGTGCGCTCGAGGAGTTCGTCGTGGAGGGCCCCACGACGCTGATCCCGTTCCATCGCGCGCTGCTCGCGCACGCGTGCTTCATCGACGGCGGCACCTGCAGCTCGCTCGTTGAGTCCGAGGAGCTGGCGCGCCAGGTGCAGGAGATTGAGGATCTGTTGTCGCATCGGCAAACAAGAGTAGCGCCGGCCTCGGACGAGTCTCGGGCGACTCGGGAGCGCGTCGTCGCCGTCGAGGTCGACGGACGGCGGCATGACATCCGCATCCACACCACGGAGCCGCCGTGGGCAGAGCTTGCGCGACGCCGCCGGGAGCGAAGCACGGGCCTATCGGGCGATGCGACGCGCGCGGTCACGAGCCCGATGCAAGGTGTCGTGCTCCGGGTCGACGTCGCGAACGGCAAGAGCGTTGCCGCCGGCGACCTGATTTGCGTCATCGAGGCGATGAAGATGGAGAACGAGATCACGGCACACCGAGACGGCGTCGTTTCCGGCCTCGACGTCGCCGCGGGGACGCAGGTCGTCCACGGCCAGCTCATCTGCGTGCTCGAGGACGGATGAGCGCGCGACCGACACGCGCGTGACCTAGATCACGCGCGGCGCCCGGCGGCTCACGGTCGGAGCCGGTAGGTGTGGTCGGAGATCCACACCACGACTTCGTTCGGCCGTACGACCGAGATGAGGCCGCCGAAGACCACGCGCACCCAGCCGTTCGCGACCAGCGAGCCCGGTGCCGAGATGGTTCCCGACCAGGAGTTTCCCGGCTCGAGAATGGTCGGGAGTTGCGGTTCGTAGCGCACTGCGGGACGAACGGGAGGAAGCGTTCCGTCTTCGTTCTGCTGCTCGAGCACGTCGAAGTTGGCCGACGCGAAGACCATGACGCCGAACGGCCGCTGGACTGTCGAGGCGAGCTCGTACGACGTCGAGGATTCGTTCTCCACCGAGACCTCGGCGCGCCAGCCGGCCTGCATCACCTCGAAGCTCTCGACCGAGAAGATGAGCTGCTCGCCTCGTTCGCCGTACATCTCCTCCCAGCCGAGCGTCGCCTTCTGCGGCCCGGCGGCGACGCTTCGCGAGATAACGCCCGGCTCGCCCGCAGTGCGGCGCGCGTTGGACGAGAAGGCGAAGCCGGCGATTGCGGCGCCGAGCGCGACCAGCACGAGGACGGTTGTCCTACTCACCAGAGCATGCTCGCACACCATCCGGGTAGACGGACTTTGCGCAAGATCGGAATCCCCGAGCGGGATTCCGATCGCGCGTAGGCGGGGCCGCCGGTCCCGCTGCCGGGTAGACTCGCCCGCGCTTTGGACCTCTACGAGTACCAGGGGAAACAGCTCTTCGCGCGCTATGGGATCCCGGTCTCCGAGGGCCGACTCGCGACGACACCGCAGGAAGCGCGGGACGCTGCGGTGGAGCTCGGAGGGCCGGTCGTCGTCAAGGCGCAGGTTCTGACCGGCGGGCGCGGGAAAGCCGGCGGGATCAAGCTTGCGGAGACGCCGGACGAGGCCGAGGCAAGGGCGACCGAGATCCTCGGCATGGACATCCGTGGGCACGTGGTGCGGAAGGCCTGGGTCGAGAGCGCCTCCGACATCGCGCGCGAGTACTACCTCTCGATCGCGTTCGACCGGAGCGCGAAGAAGCCGCTGTTCATGTTCACGACGCAGGGTGGGGTCGACATCGAAGAGATTGCAGTGTCGACGCCGGAAGCGCTCGTGCGGCTCCACGTCGACCCGCTCGAGGGGTACCACGCGTGGCACGGGCGTCGGCTCGTCTACGGCGCGGGCGTGACGGATCCGTCCGAGCAAAAGCAGATCGCGGCTATCGCGGAGAAGTTGTACGCGGCATTCACGGGTAGCGAGGCGATGCTCACCGAGATCAACCCGCTGATCGTCACGACCGACGGCGAGGTGCGTGCGCTCGACTCGAAGTTCACGGTCGACGACAACGCGCTCTACCGGCACCCCGACCTGGCCGAGCTGCGTGACGTCGATGCGGCGGATCCTCTCGAGGCGCTCGCGCGTGAGAAGGGCGTGACGTACGTGAAGCTCGACGGTGAGGTGGGCGTACTCGGAAACGGCGCCGGTCTCACGATGGGGACGGTGGACGTCGTCACGTTCGTCGGCGGTCGGCCCGCCGACTTCTGCGATCTCGGCGGCGGCGGCGACGCGCAGGGCGTGGTCGACGCGCTCGAGGTGATCACGAGCGACCCGCAGGTTCGCTCGATCTTCTTCAACATCTTCGGCGGCATCACGCGCTGCGACGAGGTGGCGCGGGGCATCCTGCAGGCGCTCGAGCAGATGGGCATCGAGCTCCCGATCGTCGTTCGGCTCGATGGCACGAACGCGGAGGAGGGACGGGCGCTCTTGCGCGACGCGAACGCCTCGAACGTGCACGCCGAGGCGACGATGCTCGACGGGGCGCGCCGGGCGGTGGAGCTCGCGGGGGCCGGCTGATGGCGATTCTCGTCGACAGCGACACGCGGCTCGTCGTCCAGGGCCTCACGGGCTCGGAGGGACGCTTCCACGGCCTGCGCAACCGCGACTACGGGACGCAGGTCGTCGCGGGAGTCACGCCCGGCAAGGGCGGGCAGGACGTCGATGGCATCCCGGTCTTCCACACCGTCGCGGATGCTGTTTCCGAAGCCGGAGCGAACACCGCGATGGTGTTCGTGCCGGCGGCGTTCTCCGCCGACGCGATGTACGAGGCGATCGACGCCGGCGTGCGGAGTGTCATCTGCATCACGGAGGGCGTGCCCGCACACGACATGCTCGGGATTCACGCGTTCTTGCAGTCCGCGCGACGTCACGCTGATCGGGCCGAACTGCCCGGGCGCGCTCTCGCCGGGCAAGGCCAACGTCGGGATCATCCCCGGCGAGATCTTCCGCGAAGGAGCAGTCGGCCTAGTCTCGCGATCTGGGACGCTCACGTACCAGATCGGCCACGAGCTCACCCAGCTCGGGCTCGGCAACTCGACCATCGTCGGGATCGGGGGCGATCCTGTCGTCGGCTCGTCGTTCATCGACATCCTCGAGCGCTTCGAGGCGGATCCGCAGACCGAGTACGTGGTCATGGTCGGCGAGATCGGCGGCGACGAGGAGGAGAAGGCGGCGGAGTTCATCGAGTCGCGGATGACGAAGCCCGTCGTCGCGTACATCGCCGGGTTCACGGCGCCGCCCGGCAAGACGATGGGTCACGCGGGCGCGATCATCTCCGGCTCGGCGGGCACCGCTCAGGCGAAGAAGGACGCGCTCGAGGCGCGTGGCATCCGGGTCGGGATGACGCCGACCGAGACGGCCGAGATCGTCGCCGAGATCGCGCGTTCCTAGAGCCGGGCATGCACATCGCGGTCGGCCCGCGGTCGCGCCCGATGCCACACACTCGGCGCACAATTGACACACACGCGGCGCTGCCTTTCGCGTAGCGTGAATTCAGGGACACGGGAGTGCCCCTGGGGGCAGTTGGAGGAACGGGCGAGCGACGCGGCACGGGTACGCTCGCACGCGTGACGACGACCGCGATCTCGTTTGCGCGCGGTGCGCCCGCACTCGAGCTGATCCCGGCGGCCGAGCTCGCCGATTGCGCGCACGCGGTAGCAAGCCGCGAAGGCGCGAGCGTGTTCGCGTACGGCCCGGGCGCCGGGTACGCACCGCTGCGCGAATGGATCGCGGCTCGCCACGGCGTGGATCCGGGACGCGTCGTCCTCACGATCGGCGGCCTGCTCGGCTTCGCGCTCTTCGCCGGCGAGATGCTCGAGCGGCGTCCGGGCCGCGTGCTCGTCGAGGCGCCGACGTACGACCGCCCGCTGAAGATCCTGGCCCGCGAAGGGGTCGAGATCGTCTCTCTGCCGATGGACGACGAAGGCCTGGAGCCCGAGGCGCTCGAGAGCGAGCTCCGGGGGACGAGCGATCCTCCGTCGTTCCTCTACTCGATCCCCACCTTCCAGAACCCGAGCGGGCGGACGCTGTCGACCGAACGACGACGCCGCATCGCCGAGCTCGCGAGCGAGTACAGCCTGCCCGTGCTCGAGGACGACCCGTACGGGCTCGTTCGCTACGAGGGTGAGTCGCCGCCGGCTCTGCACGAGCTGGTGGCCGGCGATCTCGTCACGTACACGTCGTCGTTCTCCAAGACGGTCGCGCCTGGGCTCCGAGTGGGCTACTTCGTGCTCCCGGCCGGCGACGCCGCCGCCGCGTTCGAGGCGCGGGCAGTCTCGACGTACATCTCGCCGCCGTTCCTCACGCAGGCGACGATCCACGAGTTCATCGAGCGCGGGTTGTTCGAGCCCAACCTCGACCGAGTGCGGGCGGAGCTCCGCGCGCGCCGCGATGCGATGCTCGACGCGCTCGAAAGCTCCTTCCCGGGCGACGCTTCGTGGAGCCGGCCCGAGGGCGGCTACTTCGTCTGGCTCGACCTCGACCGAGGCACGAGCACGACCGAGCTTGCGTCCCACTCCGCGGCCGACGGCGTGGCCATCGTCCCCGGCTCCGACTTCTTCCCTGCCGGCTCAGGCAAAGGCGCGTCGTCCGCCCGCCTCGCCTTCAGCTACGAGACGCCGGCGCGGATCGTCGAGGGCATCGCGCGGCTCGCCGCCCTGCTCTAAGCCGAGCTCAGGCTTCCGTAGCCCGCCGGCGCACGCGCCAGCGGTCGAACATGAACCCGGCGGCGAAGCCGATCCCGATGCACAGGAGGATGAGGACGAGCTTCGAGATCCTCCCGGAGAAGAAGACGAAGTCGATGTCGACCTCTTCCCGATTGAGGAGGATGATCAGGGCCGCGTACAGCGCCAGGACCCCGAAGATGATCAGCGACCACGGTACGTCGCGGCGCTCCGGCGTCGGGCGCTGCCCTTCCATGCGGAGATCCTACGCCGCGTGGCCGACGGCCACAGGCGCGAGCGCCCGGGGAACCAACCGCGCCTGCCTGGGCGGCGTAAGGACACCGGCCGAGGCGGCCCGGAACGTGGGGCACGGCTCGTTTCCCGGAAGCGCGCAGAGGCCCTGGCGCCGGAAAAAGCAGTCGTCACAGGTGGTCGGTGGGCGAGTCGTCTTCATAGTCTGTGCCGGTCGCCCCTCGTCGACCAGAGAGGTCATTCTTTGCGCGTCGAGGCCCGTCTTACAACCCCCCAAAAGTCTGGGGTCCGGGAAATCGGGCGCAATTTGCGGCTGTTCTCAGGTGAGTAAAAAGACCTGCAAAATCAGCACTTCCTGGGGGATGTTGTCAACAGTCGCAACGCCTGTTGAAAACTGTCCACAGGGACGATGTCGAGGTCTCCCGCATGTTCTTGCGCGTCCTCCGCGTTTCGCCCTGCGGGGACGACGAAGACATCCACATCCTCTTCGCGCGCGCCGATCGTCTTCTGCTTCAGGCCGCCGACACTCAGGACCGTGCCGTCGAGGGCGAGCTCCCCGGTCGCCGCGATGCGGCAGCCGTGCGTGACGTCCCGTCCGAGCATCCGTGCGATCTCGATCGCGAAGGGGAGACCGGCGGAGGGCCCGCCGACACTGCCGAGGTCGATCTCGACGTCGAGCGGCAAATCGATGTCCGCTTCCTGGTCGACGATGATGCCGATGATCGGTCGCGTCGGAGCACTCTCGGCCGCAACCGTCTTGACGACGAGCTCGAGCCGTTCCTCTTCGGCGCGGCGAACGGTGAGGCTGACGTCGTCGCCCGGGCTCCGGCGCCCGATCTCCCGGCGGAGGTCGTCCGGCGTGAGGACGCGCCTGCCGTCCACCTCGACGATGACGTCGCCGACCTCGATCTTGCCCGCCGCGGGGACGTTCGGGGCGACCTCGACGACGAGAGCGCCTTCCGGCGTCGCCTGCACGTCATGCCCGAGCTCGCGCAGCGCGACGGCCGAGGCGACGAGCTCCGAGCGCTGCATCTGTGCCACGGTCTGCCGGTCGCGCTCCGCCTCCGACGTTCCAGGCGGGAGCAGCTGCTGCTCCGGGACGACGGTCGACCCCTCGGGCCGGAGGAACGTGAAGAGCTCCTCGAGACGCGAGGTGCGGCGCACGAACACGTCGACGTAGTAGACGGCTCCAGTGCCGGTCGGCTTGCCGCCCTCCACCGTCACCTTGTCCTCGAGCGGCTTCGGGTCCCCCGGTGTGAAGATGAACTCGTCGGCCGGGAGGATCCAGAGCACGAAAGCCGTGACGAGCCCGATCAGGCCAAGGGCAACGGCGACGCCGGCGAAGCGCTTCACAGTCGCCCAGTTTCCCTAGAGGAGCCCGCGAACGAGGCCGCCGTCCACCGCGACCACGGTACCTGTCACGTAGGACGCGCGCGGGGAGCAGAGGAACGCGACGACGTCCCCGATCTCCCGCGTCCGTCCGAGCCGGCCGAGCGGGATCGCTCGCAGATCGGCCTCGGTCGGGCCGTCCGGATAGACCTCGCGGACGCGCGCCGTGTCGATCCGGCCCGGCGCGATCGAGTTGACGGTGATGCCCTTCGGGCCGAGCTCGCGCGCGAGCGTCTTCGCCCAGCCGATGACGCCCGGGCGAACCGCGTTCGAGAGCGCGAGGTTGTCGGAAGGCTCCTTCACCGTGCTCGAGGTGATGTTGACGATGCGGCCTGCGTCGCTTTGCTCCAGATACGGGAGGCAGAGGCCGGTGAGCCGGACGACGGAGACGAGCAGGAGATCCGCGGCTGCGATCACCTGCTCGGCGGTGAGGCCGACGGCCGGCGTGCGCGGCGGGCCGCCCGAGTTGTTGACGAGGATGTCGATGCCGCCGTGGGCGTCGACCGTCGTGGTCACGAGGCGCTCCATGTCCTCGGGGCTCCTCACATCGCCGGGCACGGCAAGCCCGCCGAGCCGCGTAGCCTCGCGCTCGAGCTGCTCCGGCCGGCGCGCGAGCATGACGACGTTCGCACCCTCCTCGGCGAGCGCCTCCGCGATGGCGAGCCCGATCCCCTCGGACGCGCCGCAGACGATCGCGGTCCGGTCGCGGAGGCCGAGGTCCACGGCGTCGGGTTACGAGCTCCCGAGCACGGAGACGACGTCGCGCACTGCCGCAACCGACTCGTCGAACCACGCGCGTTCGCGATCGCTGAGGTCGAGCTCGACGATCTCCTCGATCCCGCCCGCGCCGAGCTTGACCGGGACACCCATGTAGAGGCCGTCGGTGCCGTACTCGCCTTCGAGGTACGCGGTGCAGGGGAGCAGGCGCTTCTGGTCGAGAAGCACGGCGTCGACCATCTCCGCGACCGCCGCGCCGGGCGCGTACCACGCGGACGTCCCGAGCAGCTCCACGACCTCGCCGCCGCCCTTGCGCGTTCGCTCGATCATCGCGTCGATCCGCTCCTCGGGGACGAGCTTCGTCAGCGGCACGCCGCCGACGGTCGCCGTCGAGATCACGGGAACCATCTGGTCGCCGTGACCACCGAGGACGAGCGCGTGCACGTCCTTCGCGGAGGCGCCGGTCTCCCAGGCGATGAACGCCTGGAAGCGCGCCGTGTCGAGGATCCCGGCCTGCCCGAACACGCGCGCCTTCGGCAGCTTCGAGACGTCCTTCGCGACGTGGCACATGGCGTCGAGCGGGTTCGAGAGGACGATGATGATCGCATCCGGCGATTGCGCGATCGCCTGTTCGGTCACCGAGGCGACGATCTTCTCGTTCGTCGTCACGAGGTCGTCGCGGCTCATGCCCGGCTTTCGCGGCACGCCGGCGGTGATGACGACGAGGTCCGAGCCGGCGCTCGCGTCGTAGGAGTTCGACCCGACGACCGTCGGCTCGTAGCCGAGCACCGGCCCGGCTTCGTTCAGATCGAGCGCGATCCCTTGCGGCAGGTTCTCGACGATGTCGACGAGCACGACGTCGGCGTAGTCGCGGCGCGCGACCTCCTGGGCGATGGTGCGGCCCGTGAGGCCCGCTCCGACCACCGTCACCTTCTGTCTCACTTGTCCCCCAGGCTCAGTAGTGCGCAAGACCGAAATCCGCGAGCGCGGATTTCGGTCGCGCGAAGATCCCTAAAGGCGTCCGCTTTGCGGACGCTTCGGCTCTCAGTCATCTCGAAGCCTGCCGATGACTGCGTCAGCGAACTCCGACGTGCCGACCGCGGTCGGGTCGTCGCGCGTCGGCTTCAGGTCGTATGTCACGCGCTCGCCCTCGACGATGACGGCCGAGACCGCGCGCTCCAGGCGCTGGGCGGCATCGCGCTCGCCGAGGTGCTCCAGCATCAGCTTTCCGGAGAGGATCATCGCGGTCGGGTTGACCTTGTTCAGACCCTTGTAGCGCGGCGCCGAGCCGTGGGTCGCCTCGAAGACGGCCGTGCTCGTTCCGATGTTCGCGCCCGGCGCGACCCCGAGGCCGCCGACCAGGCCGGCCGTCACGTCGCTCACGATGTCGCCGTACAGGTTCGGCAGCACGAGGACGTCGAATTCCTCCGGGCGCTGGACGAGCTGCATGCAGAGCGCGTCGACGAGCACCTCGCGCGAGGCGATCTCCGGGTAGTCCTTGGAGACCTCGCGGAAGACGGCCAGGAAGAGGCCGTCCGTGAACTTCATGATGTTCGCCTTCGTCACGCCCGCGACCTCGCGGCGCCCGTTCGCGCGCGCGTAGTCGAAGGCGAAGCGGATGATCCGGTCCGATGCCTCGACGCTCATCGGCTTGACGGAGATGCCGGAGCCCCACGCGATCTGCTTCGGCTGGAGGCCGTTCAGGGTCGTGATGACCGTGTCGGCCTCTTCGCTTCCGGCTTCGTACTCGATGCCGGCGTACAGGTCCTCGGTGTTCTCGCGCACGACGACGATGTCAACGTCCTCGTAGCGCGTGCGGACGCCGGGATACGTCTTGCAGGGACGGAGGCATGCGTACAGCTCGAGCTCGTGGCGGAGGGCGACGTTGACCGAGCGAAAGCCGGTGCCGATCGGGGTCGTGATCGGGCCCTTGAGCGCGATCCCGTTCGTCTTCACCGACTCGAGTGTCTCGTCGGGGAGCGGCGTCCCTGCCTTCTCCATCACCTCGACGCCCGCCTCGCGCACGTCCCAGTCGAGCGCGACTCCGGTGGCCTCGAGAACGCGTCGCGTGGCCTCCGTCAGCTCGGGGCCGGTCCCGTCGCCGGGGATGAGGGTCACGCGATGGCCCATGGGCGAGCGGATCGTATCTGCGGCCGGAATCGTCACCGCCCGGAACCCCGAGACCTTCGCCATGTAGCGAGCACCCGGCGCGCGAGCGCCGGCTTTAGGGGTTTTCGTGCAGTTCGGAATCGGCGCTAGCCGATTCCGAACTTGCGCACCAACCCCGCGCAGCGGCGCTCTTGCTCTTGATCCTCGCGCGACCAGAATCCGCGCGAGCGGATTCTGGTCTTGCGCACTAACCCCGCGAAGCGGCGCTCTTGCTCTTGATCCTCGCGCGACCAGAATCCGCGCGAGCGGATTCTGGTCTTGCGCACTAACTGAGTCAGGTAGCGTCTCCCGGCGATGAGCGAGGTAGCGGACTTCAAGCCCGGTCTCGAGGGTGTTGTCGCCGTCGAGACCGAGATCGCAGAGCCCGACAAGGAGGGCGGCTCCCTCCGGTATCGCGGCGTCGACATCACTGAGCTCGTCGGCAAGGTCCCCTACGAGAAGGTCTGGGGACTGCTCGTCGACGAGAGCCTCGAGCCGGGAATGCCCGAGCCGGAGCCGTACGAGCCGCCGAAGCTGACCGGCAACGCGCCATCGGACGCCCAGTCCGAGATCGCCCGCCTCTCCGGCGTGTGGGGGCTCGGGAAGCTCCACCAGATCTCAGACCAGCAGGCTCGTGACGACCTCGCGCGGCTGTCGGCGCAGGTGATGGCGATCGTCGCTCGTTCGGCGAGGGTCGCGGACGGTCACGCCGAACCGGTTCCGGACGAGGTCGTGGCGCAGGGCAAGACCGCGGCGGAGAAGTTCCTGCTCCGCTGGCGCGGCGAGGCGGATCCCGCTCACGTCAAGGCGATCGACACCTACTGGATCTGCACGGCCGAGCACGGCTTGAACGCCTCCACCTTCACCGCGCGTATCGCCGCGTCCACCGGCGCCGACGCAGGTGCCGCGTTGTCCGCGGCGATCGGGACGCTGTCGGGCCCGCTGCACGGTGGCGCGCCGGCGCACGTAATCCCGATGATCGACGAGGTCGCGGCGACGGGTGATCCCGAGCGCTGGGTGAAGGACATGCTCGAACGCGGCGAGCGGATCATGGGGTTCGGGCACCGCATCTACCGCGCCGAGGATCCGCGGGCGACGCTCCTGAGCGGCACCGCGGAAGAGCTGGGCTCACCACGCGTCGAGACGGCAAAGGCGCTCGAGGTCGCGGTTCTCGCCGAGCTTAGGCGGCGACACCCCGAGCGCGAGCTGCCCACCAACGTGGAGTACTGGGCGGCGGTCGTCCTCGACGTCGCGCAGATCCCCGCCAAGCTGACGCCGGCGATGTTCGCTTGCGCGCGGGTCGCGGGCTGGTCGGCGCACATCCTCGAGCAGAAGGCAGTCGCTCGACTCATCCGGCCCGCAGCGCGTTACGTCGGGCCGGGCGCTCGGTCTCTCGACGACGTCCGATGAGCCTCGCCGAAGCGGCGGCCAAGGCCGACGAGCTGGCGCAGGCCGGCGACGAGCGCTCTCTCGCCGCCATGCGAGTCCAGTGGGACGAGGAGATCGAGCACGCGGCGCGCGACGCCGACTACCGCGTGCGCGCGCAGGCCTACCGCGCGATCGCGCAATTCCGCTTCCGCCAGAAGCTGCAGCTGCTCCGCCGCGGGCTCGAGGACGACAGCCCGGCGGCGCGCGGGTCGGCGCTCATCTCGCTCGAGGGGCTGTCGCGGACGCATCCCGGCGATGTGAACGGGTTCCGACCGCTGCTCCACGAGCTCGCGGCGCGTGACCCGAACACCGCGGTTCGCCGGCTGGCCGTGATCTGCCTCAAGAACGGGACCGCGCATCGAGACACGATCCAGCTGCTCGAGGGCATCTCGGAAGACGACGAGGCCGACGCCGAGCTCCGGAAGACTGCGCGGGTGGTGCATGCGGCGTTGAAGCGGAAGGGGGTCGCGCGCTGAGCCCGCAGGTCGCGGTGATCATGGGCTCGAAGTCCGACTGGGAGACGCTCGAGCACTGTGTCGAGACGCTGAAGAGGCTCGAGATCCCGCACGAGGTGCGTGTGCTGTCGGCGCACCGGACGCCGGACGCGCTGGAGGCTTTCGTGGCGGACGTCGAAGCGCGTGGCGCGCGGGTGTTCGTTGCTGCCGCGGGCGGCGCGGCGCATCTCGCCGGGGTCGTCGCGTCGAAGACGCTCCGGCCCGTGCTCGGGGTTCCGATGGGAACGCAGCTCGGCGGGCTCGACTCGCTGCTCTCGACCGTGCAGATGCCGGCGGGTATCCCCGTGGGGACGCTCGCCATCGGCCGAGCGGGGGCGGTGAACGCCGCGCTGCTCGCGGCGGAGATCCTCGCGCTCGGGGACGAGGAGCTGGAGCGGCGGCTGCGCGCGTTCCGGAAGGAGCAGGCGCAGAAGATCCTGGACGAGTCGTTGCCGGGCGCCTGAGAAATGGCCACAATCGTCAGGCTGTAGCCTGGCGTCGTCGTTCGATGCCGCTCCGCGCAGGCGGCAGTGCCTCGCCCGCTCGAGCCCATACCGGTCATGGCTTTCGGACTGGCATCGAATGCTCTAGCCTCGCCGTGCATGCCGACGTGCTCGAGCTGTGGCCGCGCAAGCGAGGGCGACTTTCGCTTCTGCCCGTACTGCGCGGCGCCGTTCGAGTCTGTCGCGCGGGAACGTGAGCAGCGAAAGACGGTGACGGTGCTCTTCTGCGACGTGACCGGCTCGACGGCACTGGGCGAGTCGACTGATCCGGAGGCGCTGCGGGCCTTGCTCGCGCGGTACTTCGAGCGGATGAAGGGAATCGTCGAGGCACACGGCGGCACGGTCGAGAAGTTCATCGGCGACGCGGTGATGGCGGTCTTCGGCGTGCCCACCCTGCACGAGGACGACGCCCTACGTGCCTGCCGCGCCGCGGTCGAGATGCGCGACGCCTTCTCCGAGCTCGGGATCAGCGGTCGGATCGGCGTCACCACCGGTGAGGTCGTCACCGGAACCGCCGAGCGGCTCGCCACCGGCGATGCGGTCAACGTCGCCGCTCGGCTGGAGCAAGCCGCGGCTCCGGGCGAAGTGCTGATCGGCGCCGAGACGCTGGCGCTCGCGCGCGGCGCTGTTGTTGCGGAAGCCGTAGAGCCGCTCGAGCTGAAGGGAAAGCGCGAGCCGGTACCTGCGTTCCGGCTGATCTCGGCACACGCCGAGCTCGCCCGCAGCTTCGCGACGCCGATGATCGGTCGCGAGACGGAGCTCCGGCGGCTCCGGGACGCCTTCGCCCAGGCGGTTCACGACCGCTCGTGCCAGCTCTTCACCGTGCTCGGATCGGCGGGAGTGGGGAAGTCGCGGTTGGCGGCGGAGTTCCTCGATGCTGTCGAGGCCCTCGTGCTCCATAGCCGGTGCCTCTCGTACGGCGAGGGGATCACGTACTGGCCGGTGGTCGAGATCATCAAGCAGCTCGATTCGGTGCCGGAGGGCGATGCAGCGGTGCCCATCAGGTCGCTGCTCGGCCAGTCGGACGCCGCCACGTCGGCAGAGGAGATCGCGTGGGGCTTCCGCAAGCTGATCGAGGAGCAGGCACACGAGCGTCCGATCGTCTGCGTCATCGATGACCTGCATCGGGCGGAGGAGACGTTGCTCGATCTCGTCGAGCACGTCGCCGACCTCTCGCGCGACGCGCCCGTCCTGCTGCTCTGCCTGGCCCGACCGGAGCTCCTCGAGAAGCGTCCGTCCTGGGGCGGTGGGAAGTGGAACTCGACGACGGTGCTCCTGGAGCCCCTCGACGCCGCCGAGACCGCACTCCTGCTCGACGAGCTCGGAGGCGTCGAGCCAGGTCTGCGCGAGCGCATCGCCGTCGTCGCCGAAGGAAACCCGCTCTTCCTCGAAGAGATGCTCGCGCTCGTGCAGGCGTCGGGCGACGGCGAGGTCAGCGTGCCGCCGACTATCCAGGCGCTTCTCGCGGCTCGCCTCGACCAGCTCGATCCTGCCGAGCGGGACGTTCTCGAGCGCGGATCGGTCGAGGGACACGTTTTTCATCAGAGCGCGGTTCAGGCTCTGGCCGACGGCGAGCCGCTGGCGCCGCAGCTCGTCGCACTCGTACGAAAGCAGCTCGTGCGGCCCGACACGCCGCAGTTCGCGGGCGAAGAGGCCTTTCGCTTCCGCCACTTGCTGATTCGCGACGCCGCTTACGAGGCCTTGCCAAAGGGAGTCCGTGCCGACCTGCACGAGCGCTTCGCCGACTGGCTCGAGGAGCGGGGCGCCGATCTCGTCGAGCTGGACGAGATCCTCGGTCACCATCTGGAGCAGGCGGCCCGCTACAAGTCGGAGCTCGAGCAGACCGACCCAGTCCTTGCAGAGCGGGCTGCCGAACGGCTCGCTACTGCTGGCCGCCGCGCTCTCGGGCGTGGCGACGACCGCGCCGCCGCGTCCATGCTCGAGCGCTCGCTCGCGCTCACGCGTCCGCTCCGGCTCGACGTACACCTCGAGGTGGATCTCGCGCAAGCGCTTGCAACCGCGCCGCGGCGGGCAGCGGCGATTGCGGAGCAGGCGGCCGAGCGCGCCGTCGCGACAGGAGACGCGGCCGCGGAGCTCCTCGGCCGGGTCGTCTCCGCCCGCTATCGCTTGGAGTTCGAGGACACGGTCGACGAGCTGGACGCGCTCGCGAACACGGCGGTGCCGGTGCTCGAAGAGGCGGGTGACCACGCTGGCCTCGCCCACGTCTGGAACGCGCTGGGGGAGGTCGCCAACCACCGAGGCAACTGGGATGAGATTACTCGTCGCCGCGAGCGCGCGCTCCAGCATGCGCGCCTGGCGGGGCGGCCGGTACAGGCGGCAGCACCATGGGCGGCGTACCACTTCGTGCTCGGCTCCCAGCCCGCGGACGTCCTCCTGCGCACGCTGGCGGAGCTGCTGCCGAGCTCATCTCATCCTGGTCTCGTGCTCAACCAGGCCCGGTTGCTGGCGATGCTCGACCGACCCTCCGAGGCGTGGCCGCTCGCGCTCCAGGGGAGCGATCGGCTGCGCGAGCTCACCGACGAAGGAGGAGAGAACTACCTCGCCGAGGTTGCAACGCTCGCCGGCGACGACGAGGCAGCCTGCCGCTACCTGCGCATGTTCTGTGAGCGACTGGAGGCGCATCATCGTCTCAACAACCTCTCGACATACGCGCCACTGCTCGGCCGCTCACTCTGCGCGTTGGGTCACTACGACGAGGCTGAGGCGCGAGCACAGCAGGGCTGCGCACTCGGTCACGCGGAGGATCTCGTCACGCAGGCATTTTGGCGCCAGGCGCAGGCGCGCGTTCTTTCCCACCGGCGAGAGCACGCGGAGGCCGAGACGCTCGCCCGCGAGGCAGTTGCGATCACCGAACGCACGACCGGCCTCAGCTACCAGGGAGATGCGCTTTGCGACCTCGCCGAGATCCTTACCGCCGAGGGCCGCCGCGACGAAGCCGCCGCCGCGCTCACGCAGGCACTCGACCGCTACGAGCGCAAGCGCAATTTGGCCATGGCGCGCCGAGTGCGAGAGCAACTCGCCGAGTCGCAGCCGGCGTAGCGCGCACTCGCCCTCTCGAAGGGCACTCCCGCGCGCTCGCACACCACGAGCGTTGCACCCAGTCCGGGCTCAGGCCGAAGCCTGAGCCCCTGCTGCCAGCACCTCGAGCAGGTCGTCGCCGTAGCGCTCGAGTTTCACGGGGCCGAAGCCCTTCACGCCTGCCAGCTCGCCCTTCGTCTGCGGGCGGATCGCGGCGAGCTCCCGGAGCGTCGCGTCGTGGAGGACGACGTACGCGGGGACAGCGTCCTCGCGCGAGCGCTCGGAGCGCCAGCGGCGGAGGCTCTCGACGAGGTCTTCGTCGACGTCGCTTGGCGTGGCGGCCGTCCGGATGCGGGGCGGGCTCACCGCGGTATCGACGCGCAGCACGCGGAAGCCGTCGTCGGTCGTCGTCTCGACGAGCGCGCCACCGGTTTCGAGCAACTGCACCCACCGGCGAACGTCCGCATCCGTCGCCGCGGCGAGTAGGCGGTACGCGGACGAGCGGCGCGCGGACGGTGGGGCCTTCAGCGAGCCGCGAAGCGTTGCGACCAGGCTCCGGCGGCCGAGCGGCCACTTCAGCGACGCGACTGCGTCGACGATCGCCTCGCCGACGTCCTCGGGCAGCGGCGGAGGAGGGCTCGCGAGCGACGCGACGCCTGTCGTGAGCGGTGCGCACACGTCGCAGGCGCCGCATGGGCCGCGGAAGTCCTCGCCGAAGTGCGCAGCGACCTGCTCGTGCCGGCAGAGGCGGCTCTCCGCGAACGCGACCATGCGGTCGGCGCGCGACTCCGCCACGAGCGCGGCCCGCTCGAGCAGTTCGACGACCCGCGTGCTTGCGTCGTCCGGGGCCGGAAGGACCTCGATCCGCATGAGCCGTCCCTCGTCGAAGCTCCGTCGTAGGAGGCCCGCCTGGTCGAGCATGCCGACGAGGACTCGCGGATCGTGCTCGAGGACGGCGCCGGCGAGCTCGTCGGGATCGACGAGGCCGCCTGCGTGCCAGCACTGTTCGGTAGACCGCGCGCAGAGCCGAGGCGGGCGGGACGTCCGAGACCGCGAACTTCCGGAGCGCCGTGGCGTCGGTCGGGCTCGCGAGGAGGAGCGTCTGGCTCGGCTCGCCGTCGCGTCCGGCGCGCCCGATCATCTGCACGTACTCCTCGAGCGAGGACGGGTAGTTCACGAGGCAGACGAGGCGCACGTCCGGCTTGTCGATCCCCATCCCGAACGCCGTCGTCGCGACGACCGCCTGGATGCGGCCCGAGACGAAGTCGTCCTGGACGCGCGTGCGCTCCGCGGCCTCGAGGCCTGCGTGATAGTGCTCGGCACGGAAGCCGTGGCCGGAGAGGACGCGAGCGACCTCCTCCGTCGAACGGCGCGAGCGCGCGTAGACGATCGCCGAGCCGCCGCGTAGCGCACGGAGGCGCTCCACCAGGATCGCGAGTCGGTCTTCCGCGTTCGCGACCTCCTGCACGTCGTAGCGGAGGTTCGGGCGCATGACGCTGGTGTGCACGACCTCGAACGTCCTCCCGAGCGCGTCGCCGATCTCGCGCGCCATCGCGGGCGTCGCGGTCGCGGTCATGCCGAGGAGCGTCGGCTGCGCCGAGCTCCTCGAGCGCGCGCCGGATGAAGAGGTAGTCGGGGCGGAAGTCGTGTCCCCACATGCTCACGCAGTGCACCTCGTCCACGACCACGAGCCCGATCCCGACCTCGGCGAGCATCGAGACGAAGCGCGCCTGCCTCAGGCGCTCGGGTGCGGCGTAGACGAGACGGGTCTTCCCGGCCGCGACGTCGGCGAGCCGCGACGCCGTCTCCTCGGCCGAGAGTGACGAGTTGACGAAGGTCGCCGTCGCGGCGATCTCCGGCGGCAGCTTGTCCACCTGGTCCTTCATCAGCGCGATCAGCGGCGAGAGCACGAGCGTCGGCTCGGCCCTGAGCATCGCGGCGAGCTGATACGTCAGCGACTTGCCGGAGCCCGTCGGCATGAGCGCGAGCGTGTCGCGGCTGTCGACGGCGGCGCGGACGACGTCCTCCTGGCCGGGCCGGAAGCCGTCGAAGCCGAAGAGCTGGTGGAGGGGTGAAGCGAGGTCGGTCAGGCGGGCGAGTATCGCAGCCGCGCCGGGCGTCTTCCGCCTTCGCGCCGCAGTCGTTGCGAAGTTCTTAGAGCGGTAAGCTCGCGGCGTGCCCGAGGCGCGGCTCGAGGATTCCGGCTCTGGCCTCGCACCTACCACTGACGGCTGGTTCGTCGTGAACGTGCGAGATGCGGCGTGGGCGACGCACGAGAGACTCGGCTCCGCGTGCAACTTCGAGAGCCAGGAGGTCCCGTTCCCGCAGTTCGGCCTCCACGTCCACGTCCTCGAGCCGGGCGAGCCGAACGGCCTCTACCACTCCGAGAATCAGCAGGAAGCGTTCCTCGTGCTGTCCGGGAAGTGCAGGCTGGTCGTCGAGGGCGAGGAGCGGCTTCTCGGGCCGTGGGACTTCTTCCACAGCCCGGCCGGGACCGAGCACATCTTCGTGGGCGCCGGCGACGGGCCGTGCGCGATCCTGATGGCCGGCGTGCGGACGGATGACGAACAGCTGCACTACCCGGTGTCGGAGCTCGCGGCGCAATACGGCGCGAGCGTGAAGGAGGAGACTTCCGACTGGAGGCAGGCGTACGTCGGGTACGAGCCGTCACGGCGGGAGCGGCCCTCGTTCTGGGACCGCCTTCCCTGGGCGTAGCCAGGTTCGTGGGTTCAGCCGGTGGCGTTCGCGGCTTGCGGCGGCGCGCGTGCGGGTGCGCGTCGAAGTAGACCTCGCGGCGGCGGCGGTCCGAGATGTGCGTGTATCGCTCCGTCGTCCCCAGGTCGGCGTGGCCGAGCATCTCCTGCACTGACCGCAGGTCGGCGCCGCCCTCGAGCAGGTGCGTCGCGAACGAGTGGCGGAGGAGATGCGGGTGGACGCGCTCGGGCTCGAGCCCGGCCTTCTCCGCGAGCCGGCGCAGGATGAGGAATGCGCCCGCGCGGGTGAGCGGCCCGCCGCGCGCGTTCAGGAAGAGGTCCGGGCGGTAGCGGCGGTCGAGGTGGGGGCGGCCGAGCGCGAGGTAGCGGCGAACGGCCTCGGCGGCCGGGCGGCCGAGCGGGACGAGCCGCTCCTTTCCTCCCTTGCCGACGACGCGGACGATGCGGTCGTCGAGGTCGACGGCGCCCTTCTCGAGGCCGACCGCCTCGGACACGCGCAGCCCGGCTCCGTACAGAAGCTCGACGAGCGCGCGGTCCCGGAGCGTGCGCGGCGACGTGCCGGTCGCGGCGTCGATCAGCCGCTCGGTCTCGACGGGTGACATAGCGCGAGGGAGTCGCCGCCCGCGTCGCGGAAGCTTGATCGCCGCCGCGGGGTTGTCGGAGCGCGCTCCGACGAGGTTGAGATGCCGGAAGTACGTGCGCACGGCCGAGACGCGCCGAGCGAGCGTCGAGGGGGCGAGCCCGTCGGCGCGCATCGAGGCGATCCAGCGCTCGAGGTCCTCGACTGTCGCCTCACCGACGCTGCCCTTGCACGATCCGGCGAGCGACGCGAGGTCGCGCCGGTACGCGTCGACGGTGCGCGGCGAGCGCTGCGCGGCGAGCACGAGCAGGAAGCGCTCGACGTCGAGGTCGGGGCGGGGAGCTGTGGCGGCCACGGCGCTCGATTGGATTCGGTGGGGACGCCGCGGCTCCTCTCGCGTTTGGCTAGAGGCTTTGGGGTGTCACGGAGCCACCGCGGCCGCGAAGCGGCCGCGCTTTAGGTCCTTGATCTTCCGCGCGCCAAGCTCGTGGCGCGATCGGAATCGGCGCTAGCCGATTCCGATCTTGCGCAGAGGCAGTAATTCCCACTCGGGGATTCCGGTCTTGCGCACAACTAGCTGCGCGGGTGGGTGCGGTCGTACACGCGGCGCAGGCGCTTCGCGTCGACGTGGCTGTAGATCTGTGTCGTCGAGAGCGAGGAGTGGCCGAGAAGCTCCTGGATCGTCCGGAGGTCGGCGCCGCCCTCGAGCAGGTGCGTCGCGAAGGCGTGGCGGAGCCGGTGCGGGTGTCGGAGGAGCTTGCGGACGGTGCTCGTGTCGAGGCGGCGCCCGCGGACGGAGAGGAAGAGCGCGTCGACGGCGCCGCGGGCGAGCTTCGGACGCGCGTCGGCGAGATAGCGCGCGAGCTGGTGCGCGGCCTCCTCTCCGAGCGGGACGACGCGCTCCTTGCCGCCCTTGCCGTGGATGTGGAGCGTCTCGCGCTCGAAGTCGACGTCGCCGAGGTCGAGCCCGATCGCCTCGGCGCTCCGCAGCCCCGCCGAGTAGAGGAGCTCGAGCAGTGCGCGGTTGCGGAGCGCGAGCGGCGCGTCGCCGTCGATCAGCTCGAGCAACTCGTCGATCTCGGCCTCCTTCGGCGCGTCCGGCAGGCGACGCGCTCGGCGCGGTGCGAAGGCGGCGTCCGGCACGCGTTCGGGGCCGAGGGTGAAGCGCATGAAGGAGCGCACCGCCGCCAGCCGCCGCGAGATCGTCGCGGGCGAGAGGCGGTTGCGGCCGCGACCCAGCTCGCCTACCCACTCCGCGAGGACCCGCGCGTCGACGTCGTCGACTGCGAGCCGCCGCTCGTCGAGCCAGGCGCCGAACGAGCTCAGGTCGGAGCGGTACGCACGCTGCGTCGCCTCCCCGAGCCCGCCGTGCTCGAGGAAGCGGTCGATCGCGGCTCTCGTCTCCATTCGGCAGGTTTTCGCGTCGCTGCGAAGGCGTCCTGCGCGACCCTCGTGACTCTTGACACCAGGTGATTCGCCTGAGAAGGATTCCCCTGTCGTCAGCCACAGAACGGGGACGTCAATGACCAACTCCACAGCGCACCCAAAGGGTTCGAGCCGCAAGGCCGTCTTCTTCATCCAGATCTCCTACCTCCTGGTCCTTGGCTTGTTCGTCGTCCTCTATCGGTTAGACAAGATCGACCCTCGGGACGACTTCCTCGGGCCGGTTCCGTTCCTCGTGCCATGGTTCGGCGCAGTGGGCGCGGCGCTGCTGTCGCTCACGGGGGTGTTCGAGCACCGAGGACGCGACTGGAATCCCGAGTACTGCTACTGGCACTGGGCCCGGCCGGTCGTCGGAGCTGTCGTGGGCACGTTGAGTGTTCTCGCGTTCCAGGCGGGGATTCTCGCCGTCGGCGGCCAGACCCGGACGAGTCCACGACGGGGACGCCGAAGAACCTTCTCTACTACCTCGTCGCGTTCGTCGTCGGCTACCGGGAGGACGTGTTCCGGCAGCTCATGAAGCGGGTTGCCGATGTCATTCTCATGCCGGCCCGACTGGAGCCACAGCCACCTGCCATCGAGTCCGTTGAGCCTTCGGAGGCCGAGGGCGGTCAGAGCACCCCTGTGACGATCGTAGGACGTGGTCTCGCAGGTGTCACGTCGGCGAGGCTTGGCCAGACGGCGCTCGAGTTCACCTCCGCGTCGGACGCGCGCGTCACGGTCACGATCCCCGACAGCGTCACGAGCCCTGGTACGACGACCCTCGCGGTCACGACGACTGCCGGAACGGCGACGACGCCGTTCACGATTACGACCTGACGAGCCCGTCGCGCGGCCGCGCCTGCCCGCTATCAGCGGCACGTGCCGCCGTACGCTTACGGAGATGCCGGGTCGCCGCTTCGATCGCTTCATGCCGCGACGATCCTCCGGAGCGTCCGGCCGACCCTGCCGTCCGGCGGGCGAACTTCCAGCGGATCGTGCGGCTCTTCCGTCCGTACCGCGCGCGGCTCGGCGCGGTGTCGGCGCTCATCGTCTTCTCCGCATCGCTCGGCGTCGTCTCGCCGTTCCTCCTGCGCGAGGTGCTCGACGACGGCCATTCCGCGAGGAGCACGTCGGCCTCCTGACCGCGCTCGTCGCGGGCATGGTCGCGATCCCGATCGTGACCGGCGTCCTCGGCGTCTGGCAGACGCTGCTCTCGAACCGCATCGGCCAGAGCGTCATGCACGACTTGCGGACGCAGGTGTACCGCCACCTGCAGCGGCTGTCGCTCGCGTTCTTCACGCGCACGCGGACGGGCGAGGTGCAGAGCCGGATCGCGAACGACATCGGCGGGATCGAGAACGTCGTCACTTCCACGGCGACCTCCGTGCTCGCGAACGTGACGACCGTGCTCGCGACCGTCGTCGCGATGGTGCTGCTCGACTGGCGGCTGGCCGCGTTCTCGCTCGCGCTGCTGCCGCTGTTCGTCTAGCTGACGAAGCGCGTCGGCGAGCAGCGGAAGAAGGTGACCGCCGAGCGGCAGGCGTCGCTCGCGGACGTGTCCTCGATCGTGCAGGAGTCGCTCTCCGTCTCCGGGATCCTGCTCGGCAAGACGATGGGGCGGACCGACGACCTCGCCGACCGCTTCTCGCGCGAGTCGGAGCGCCTGGCCGAGCTCGAGGTGCGAAGCCGCATGACCGGGCGCTGGATGATGGCGGCGATCCAGACGACGTTCGGCGTGATGCCGGCGCTCGTCTACTGGTTCGCGGGCTTCACGATCGCCCAGGGCTCGACGACGATCACGATCGGGACGCTCGTCGCGTTCACGACCCTCCAGACGCGTCTCTTCTTCCCGATCGGGAGCCTTCTCGGCGTGCAGCTCGAGGTGCAGAGCTCGCTCGCGCTCTTCGACCGGATCTTCGAGTACCTCGACCAGAAGGTGGAGATCGAGGAGGGGACGCGCACGCTCGAGGACCCGCGCGGCGAGGTGGCGCTCGACGAGGTCTGGTTCGGCTACGACGACGCGGCCTGGACGCTCGAGGACGTGTCCTTCGAGGTGCCGGCCGGGACGAAGACCGCGCTCGTCGGCGAGACGGGCTCGGGGAAGACGACGTGCGCGTACCTCGTCGCGCGGCTCGTACGACGCAACGCGCGGGACGGTCTCGATCGACGGCGTCGATGTCCGGGAGCTCACGTTCGAGTCGCTCGCGGCGACGGTCGGCGTCGTCTCGCAGGAGACGTACCTCTTCCACGCGTCGGTGCGCGAGAACCTCCGCTTCGCGAAGCCCGATGCGACCGACGAGGAGGTCGAGGACGCGGCGCGGCGCGGCGCAGATCCACGAGCTGATCGCGACGCTGCCCGAGGGCTACGACACCGTCGTCGGCGAGCGCGGCTACCGCTTCTCGGGTGGCGAGAAGCAGCGGATCGCGATCGCGCGCACGATCCTCCGCAACCCGCGCGTGCTCGTGCTCGACGAGGCGACCTCGTCGCTCGACACGCAGACCGAGCGGCTCGTGCAGGAGGCGCTCGAGCGGCTCGTCGGAGGGGCGGACGACGATCGCGATCGCGCACCGCCTCTCGACCGTGCGCGACGCGGATCAGATCGTCGTGCTCGATCGCGGGCGCGTGGTCGAGATCGGGACGTACGACGGAGCTGCTCGCGCTCGGCGGGCGCTTCGCGGAGCTTGCGTCGCGGGACGGAGGCGTGCCGGCTGAGGATGTGCGTGGGGTCAGGCTTTAGCCTGACCCCGGTTTGAGGTTGCCGACGCGAACACCCAAGACCGGGGTCAGGCTGAAGCCTGACCCCAACTACTTCGCGCTTCCAACCGGAGCCGAGGCTCGCATCCGAAACGAGACCGCGCCGCTCGCCGCGATCCTCGTCAACGGCGGAAGCGCGAAGCGCGTCCCCGGCACGTGGAGCGCGACGAGCGAGTGGTTCGCGGCGAACCTCGCTCCGCGCTTTCCCGAGGTCGCGTTCGTCGAGGTTCGCTACCGGACGAAGAGCTGGAACGAGCTCGCCTCGTGCCGAGCGGATGCCGTCGCCGCCCTCGAGCACGCGAACCGGCCCGCGATCCTCGTCGGGTTCTCGATGGGAGGCGCGGTCGCCATCGCCGCGGCGGGCCACGACGCCACGCGAGCAGTCCTCGGCCTCGCGCCGTGGATCCCGCCGAGCTCGAAGTCGACACGCTCGACGGGATGCGGTTCGACGTCGTACAGGGAGCGTGGGACCGCTGGCTGCCCGGTGTTCCCGGCGTCAGCCCGAGCCACTCCCGCGCGGGGTACGAGCGCGCGAGGGCCGCCGGCGCGGTAGGCACCTACACGCTCGTCCCACGCGGCCTCCACGGTGTCGCGCTGCGTGCCCGGAACGGAGGCTCGTGACGCTCCCGCGTGCGCAGGCCTGGCTGGGCCCGGTCTCGACTGCGCTCGAGCGCTTCGCCAAGAAACGCTGACTGCGGCGAAAGTACCCGCCTCGCGCTTACGATAGGGCTCGATGATCACGATGGTCCCGGGCCGGGAGGGCCTGTCCGAGCACGGCATCGCCACGGTTCGCGGCCGCATCCACTGGCAGCCGACGATCTCGCAGCTCTACATGCACGCGCTCACGCGCGGCGACGGCGCGCTCGCGGAGGGCGGGCCGCTGGTCGTGGACACCGGGATCCACACCGGGCGCTCGCCGAAGGACAAGTTCATCGTGCGCGAGCCGGAGTCGGAGGACCGGATCTGGTGGAGCGACGTCAACGCCGACATCTCCGAGGACTCGTTCGAGCGCCTGCGTGACAAGGTCACGGCGAGGCTCGGCGAGGGAGACGTCTACGTCGTCGACGCGTTCGCGGGCGCGGATCCGGCGCACCGCATCGCGGTTCGCGTCGTGACCGAGAGCCCGTGGCACGCGCTCTTCGCGAAGACGCTCTTCATCGACCCGACGCCGGACGAGCTCGAGGAGATGGAGGTCGAGGCGCTCGTCCTGCACGCGCCTTCCGTCGACGCCGACCCGGAGGAGGACGGAACCCGGACGCAGCACGTTCATCGTGCTCCACCCGTCGCGCTCGGAGGTGCTGATCGGGGGCACCTTCTACGCGGGCGAGATCAAGAAGTCGATCTTCACGCTGATGAACGACCGGCTTCCGCTCGAGGGCGTCTTCCCGATGCACTGCTCGGCCAACACGGACGACGACGGCTCCGTCGCGGTGTTCTTCGGCCTCTCGGGCACCGGGAAGACGACGCTGTCCGCGGACCCGGGCGGCACCTCATCGGCGACGACGAGCACGGCTGGGGCGCCGAGGGCGTGTTCAACGTCGAGGGCGGCTGCTACGCGAAGGTCATCCGGCTGTCCGCCGAGGCCGAGCCGGAGATCTACAAGACGACGCAGAGCTTCGGCACGGTGCTCGAGAACGTGGTCATGGACGAGCACGGCGTGCTCGACCTCGACGACGCCTCGAAGACCGAGAACACGCGCGCGGCCTACAAGCTCGAGCAGATCGCGAACGCGCTGCCGGCGAAGCGCGCGGGTCATCCTGAGACGGTCGTCTTCCTCACCGCCGACGCGTTCGGGATCCTCCCGCCGCTCGCGCGGCTGACGCGCGACCAGGCGCTGTACTGGTTCCTCTCCGGCTTCACCGCGAAGCTCGCCGGCACCGAGATCGGCGTGCACGGAGCCGCAGCCGACGTTCTCGGCCTGCTTCGGGGCGCCGTTCCTGCCGCAGCCGCCGTCGGTGTACGCGCGGATGCTCGGCGAGAAGCTCGACCGCCACGGCTCGACGGTCTGGCTCGTCAACACCGGTTGGACGGGCGGGCCGTACGGCCAGGGGCACCGCATGCCGATCAAGGCGACGCGCGCGCTCCTGCATGCGGCGCTGTCGGGCGGCCTCGCGGGCGTCGAGTACCGGATCGATCCCGTGTTCGGGTTCGAGGTTCCGGTCGCCGTTCCCGGTGTCCAGGCGAGCCTGCTCGATCCCCGGCTCGACCTGGGCCGATCCGAGCGCCTACGACGTGAAGGCGCGCGAGCTCGCCGAGATGTTCCGCAGGAACTTCGAGCGCTTCGACGGCGTCTCGCCGGGTGTCGCGGCCGCCGGGCCGCGCGTCTCGATTCTTAGACGGCGTTTACAACTCCGCCGCTATAACGCGCAAATGGCGTCCCTCCGTGCCGCCGGCGTCGTCGTCTCGGCGCTGATCGTGCTGGCGGCGGCAGGAGGCGGGATCTCGAGCTGGCACCGCGGCTTCCGCCGCCCCGACGACGACATACGCGCGGGCGTTCGACGGCCAGGCCGGCCCGTCGACCATCAACGGCGCCGCACGCGCGGCCGTCGACGTGGCGCGGAGGCCCGGTCACGGCGTCGACCGGCGAGGTCGTCCACGTCTTCGTCTCCGACCTGCTGCCGGCGGAGACGCCGGAGAAGTGGGCCGAGTTCCTCGTCTCGCTCACGCACGGACCCGAGATCGCGTCGCTTGACGGCGCGGATCGCGCCTCTCGTCGAGGTGCAGCAGCTCTGCGGCGCCCGCGCGCTCGGCTGCTACTTCCGGAACGAGATGATCTCGCTCGGCGAGACGCTGATCGAGGGCGGGACGACGGCGGAGGAGGTCGTCCGGCACGAGTACGGCCACCACATCGCGGCGCACCGGGTGAACACGCCGTGGCGTGCGCTCGACTGGGGGCCGAAAAACTGGTCGAGCGCGGCGGGCGTATGTGCTCGTGTGTCGCGCGGAGAGGCATTCCCGGGGAACGAGGGGCGCAACTACTCGCTGAACCCGGGCGAAGCCTGGGCCGAGACCTACCGGCTGATGGACGAGCGCAAGGTCGGCATCACCACGGCGACGTGGGAGATCATCTCGCAAAGTTTCTTCCCGAGCGACGCCGCCCTCGTCGCGGCCGAGCGCGACGTGTTGACGCCGTGGACGGCAGGCCAGAAGGCCGTCAACCGCCGCGTGTTCGGCAAGCGGACGAAGAAGGTCTGGTGGATCCCGGTCGAGACGCCGCTCGACGGCGAGCTTCGGCTGAGCGCGACGCTGCCGCGGAACGGGACGCACGAGGTCGCGCTCGTCTCCGGGAACCGGCAGAACGTGATCCGCCGCGCGCAGTGGACGGGCCAGCGCGTAAAGACCACGGCGACCACCGTCTGCGGCCAGCGCTCGCTCTTCGTCCGCGTGACGCAGACTGGCGGTCTCGGTCGCGTCACCGTCACCGTCTCGCATCCGTGAGTAGGCATCGGCTGTAGCCTGCCGCGGATGAAAAGCGCCCTTCTCGCCACGGTTCTGTTCCCCGCGCTGCTCGCAGCGTGGTTCGCCTGGAGCGAGACGAGCCGCTCGAGCCACGATCACGGTGCTCATGGGCTCATCAGCGTGCAGACGACGGCGCTCTCGGACGCCGATGCCTTGCCGGCGGTGCGGGCTCCCGCGCGCGCGACCGCGACCTGGTGCGGAACTCCGGCGCAGGCCGATCTCACGCCCAACGCACTCGCCGGCTTCCCGGTGCACTGGATCTACGCCGATGCCCTCGGACGGCGGCGACCGCTTCTCCTCGTTCGCGAACACGATGCAGACCGACGCGGAGGAGATCGACGCCTGGTGGCGCCGGGAGGATCCGGCGCGCACCCCGCGCAACGACCTGGCACCGCTCCCGTGCGGGCAGCAGCTCGACCTGACGACGTTCCGGATGCAGCTCTCGGGCGCTCAGCTGGCCGGGCCGGACGGGCGGTTCGGCACGATCTTCAACTCAGCTCCTCGCCGGGAACTTCCGCTCGCCCTTCACGAAGTACGTCGTCTACTACGACGGCCCGGTCACGAACGCCCAGATCTGCGGGCAGGGTGGAAGCGACAACACCGGGCTCGGGCTCGCGGTCGTGTACGTGCAGGCTTGCGCCGGCGTCCCGACGGCCGCCGTTGTGGCGCACGAGTTCCTCCACACGCTCGGCGCGGTTCCCGACGGCGCGCCGCACGACTGCCCCGCGCCGAACGACGGGCACACGTGCGACAACCAGAGCGACCTCATGCACCCGTTCATCGACGACGGCGTGCCGTTCTCGTCGCTGCTCCTCGATCCGGGTCGCGACGACTACTACGGGCATTCGGCGGGCTTCGGCGACTCTCAGGACGCGCCGTGGCTCGTCCAGCTCGACCGCCAGCAGCCGTTCACGGTCACGATCTCGGGCACGGGCGGCGTGCAGGCGGACGTGCCCGGGCCTGCAGTGCAGCCAGACGTGCACGACGACCTGGAACTCGGGGACGCGGCTCAACCTGACCGCGGTGCCGGGCGCGGGCTCGAAGCTCGTCCGCTGGAGCGGCTCGTGCGCCGGCGCCGGCGCGTGCTCGGTCGCGACGGGCACGGGCACGGCGGTGAACGCGCTCTTCGCGCCATTCGTCTTCCGGCTGACCGTGAACGTCTCCGGACGGGGAAGCGTGAGGAGCTCGCGCACGGGGATCACGTGCCGCCCGCGCTGCTCGGCGTCCTTCCCGTCGTTCGTGCCGATCCGACTGACGGCAACCCCGGCGAAGGGCTGGAGATTCCGCTCGTGGGCGGGCGCGTGCCGTAGCTCGAACCGCTCCTGCACGGTGCCGATGAGCGCCGCCGCGAGCGCTCGCGCGGTCTTCGTCAGAGCCCGCTAGACGCCGCGGTTCCAGGCCGAAGGCTCAGTGTCCATCAGGTAGCGTCCTTCGCGTGGATGCGAGGCACGACGTGGTCGTCGTCGGAGCCGGCTGCGCCGGGATGCGCGCCGCGATCGAGGCCTTCGACGCCGGCGCCGACGTGGCGATGATCTCCAAGATCCACCCCGTCCGCAGCCACTCCGGAGCCGCCGAAGGAGGCATCAACGCGGCGCTCGGGAACGCCTCCGAGGACGACCCCGAGAAGCACGCGTACGACACCGTGAAGGGGTCGGACTACCTCGGCGACCAGGACGCGATCCAGATCCTCTGCGACGAGGCGCCCGGCGACGTGTACGAGCTCGAGCACTGGGGCGCGGTCTTCTCGCGCACGCCCGACGGGCGCATCGCCCAGCGGCCGTTCGGCGCCGCCGGCGAGCCGCGAACCGCGTACGCGGCCGACATCACCGGCCACGTCCTCATCCACGTCCTCTACGAGCAGGTCATGAAGCGCGACATCAAGACCTACGAGGAGCACTTCGCGTGGAAGCTCGTCGTCCACGAGGACCGCTGCCAGGGGTCATCACCTGGGACCTCCTCGAAGGCGGCCTCCACTCGATCGGCGCGAAGACGGTGATCCTCGCGACGGGCGGGGCCGGGAGGCTCTACACCGGGAACGACGAACGCGTACGCCTGCACGGGGGACGGGATGGCGCTCGCGCTCCGCGTCGGCGTCCCGCTCAAGGACATGGAGATGATGCAGTTCCACCCGACGACGCTCGCGCCGACCGGGGTTCTCATCACGGAGGGCTGCCGCGGCGAGGGCGCGTACCTGCTCAACTCACAGGGCGAGCGCTTCCTCGTGAACTACGCGCCGAACGCGATGGAGCTCGCCTCGCGTGACGTCATCTCGCGCGCGGAGCAGACGGAGATCGACGAGGGCCGCGGGATCGACGGAAACGTGTTGCTCGACCTTCGCCACCTCGGCCCGGAGCGGATCCTCGAGCGGCTGCACGGGACGCGCGAGCTCTCGATGACCTTCGCCGGCGTCGATCCGATCTACGAGCCGATCCCGGTTCGGCCGGGTGCCCACTACCACATGGGCGGCGTGGACACGGACGTCTGGGGCCGGACGACGCTCGACGGCCTGTACGCCGCCGGGCGAGGCGGCGTGCGTCTCCGTCCACGGCGCGAACCGGCTGGGCGGGAACGCGCTGATGGAGACGATCACGTACGGGAAGCGCGTCGGCGCACACGCGTCCGACTGGGCGATGTCCCACACGACCGTCACCGTGCCCGAGTCGGCGACGGCCGACGCCGAGCGCGAGCTGAAGTCGTTGCTCGACCGGCGCGACGGCGAGCGCCCGTGGCAGATCCGCGACGAGCTCGCCGTGACGATGCACGAGAACTTCGGCGTCTTCCGACGCGAGGAGCAGATGATCGAGCAGGGTGACATCGTCCAGCGCCTGCGCGAGCGCTACGAGCGCGTCGTCGTCGACGACAAGGGCGACGTGTTCAACACCGACCTCACGCAGACGCTCGAGCTCGGCTTCCTGCTCGAGCTCGCGGAGTGCATGATCGTCTCCGGGATCGCACGCAAGGAGAGCCGGGGCGCACACGCGCGGCCGTACGACTACCCCGACCGCGACGACGAGAACTACCTGCGCCACACGCTCGTGAGCTGGGAGGACGGCGCACCGTCGCTCGACTGGAAGCCCGTGACGATGACGAAGTGGCAGCCCGAGGAGAGGAAGTACTAGATGGACGTCGCGCTCAAGATCTGGCGTTACGACGCGGAGACCGGGCAGAAGGCGCTCCGCGAGTACGAGGTGGACGCACCGGAGTGGGTCACGCTCCTCGACGTCCTCGACCTGATCAAGGACAAGGTCGACGGGACGCTCGCGTACCGCAAGAGCTGCCGCATGATGATCTGCGGCTCGTGCGGGATGCGGATGGACGGCGCGGCCGTGCTCGCGTGCAAGACCCGCATGTACGACATCGCGCAGGCGGGCCACGTGCCTGTGATCTCGGCGATGGGGAACATGCCCGTGATCAAGGACCTCGTCACCGACATGAGCCCGTTCTGGGGGAAGATCAAGGCGGTCAAGCCGTACCTCGACCCCGGCTACGTCGACCCCGGCGAGAAGGAGTTCGTCGTCGCCCAGGAGCAGGTGGACGTGATCCACAAGGAGGCGCTCTGCATCATGTGCGGCTGCTGCGTCTCCGAGTGCAACTCGATGGAGGCCGACCCCGACTTCCTCGGGCCGGCGGCGCTCGCGAAGGGCATGCGCTTCGTCGGTGACGCGCGCGACCGGACCACGACCGAGCGCCTGCAGTCGTACTCCGAGGAACACGGCATCTGGGACTGCACGCGCTGCTACTTCTGCCAGGAGCGATGCCCGAAGGGCGTCGACCCCCGCGACGCGATCGCGAAGCTCGGCGCGGAGGCGATGGCCCACGGCATCGACCACGACATGGGCGCGAAGCACGCGAAATGGTTCGTCACCTCGGCGAAGACCACCGGCTGGCTGCGCGAGACCGAGCTCGTGCCGAAGACGCAGGGCGTCGTCAGCTCGATCAAGGAGATCGGCTTCGCGATGAACCTCGCCAAGCGCGGGAAGGTCCCGCCGCCGGTGCCGCCGCACGTCGCGAAGGACGTCGGCGAGGCCCGCGCGCTCTACGACATCGTCAAGTCACAGGGCAAGCAAGGCGCAGACGGGATCGTCCAGTCCGAGAAGGCGCTGATGCACCTCGAGTTCGACGAGGCGGAGAAACGCGACCCGTACGGCGAGGGCTCGTTCCCGAAGCCGAAGCCGCTGCCGGGCGACGTCGGAGAGGAGACAACCGAGTGAGGACGGTCGCGTACTACAAGGGCTGCTTGGCAGCGCTCTCCGCGAGGGAGCTCGACACCTCCACGCAGGCGCTCGCGCCGAAGGTCGGCCTCGAGCTGATCGAGTTGGAGTCGGTCACGTGCTGCGGCGCGGGCGACATCCACGAGGCGGAGCCCGACTACTACCTCCACCTGAACGCGCGCATCCTCGCGTACGCCGAGGCGACCGGCTCGGACACGCTGATGACGGTGTGCAACGTCTGCACGCTCAACCTCCGCCAGGCGAATCACGCGCTCAAGCACGACGACAACCTGCTCGACCGCGTGAACACGAACTTGCTGTCGGTCGGCGCGCCGGCGTACTCCGGCAAGGTCGAGGTCATGCACTTCCTCTGGCTCATCGCCGTCGGCGAAGGCTACGAGCTGCTGAAGGAGGCGGCGCACAAGGGTCTCAAGGGGCTCAAGGTCGCGCCCTTCTACGGCTGCCAGATCCTCCGCCCGTCCAAGCTCCTCGGCTTCGAGGACCCGGACAAGCCGACGTCGCTCGAGCGGATCATCGAGGCGTGCGGCGGCGAGGCGATCGACTACCCGGCGAAGATCAAGTGCTGCGGCTTCCCGATCATCCAGGCACGCGAGGACGTCGCGCTCGCCGAGCTCATCCAGCCGATCGAGCAGGCGAAGGAGGCCGGTGCCGACGCGATGGTCACGCCGTGCCCGCTCTGCCACCTCTCGCTCGACGCGTGGCAGCTGAAGCTGCGCGAGCAGACCGGCAAGGACTTCCAGATGCCGGTGCTCCACCTCTCGCAGCTCATCGGCGTCGCGGCCGGTCTCGACGGCTCCGACCTCAGGTTCCGCCGCCACGTCATCTCGGTCGATCCCGTCACCGACAAGCTGGCCGTTTGAACGAGTCCGCTTCGCGGCCTCGTTCAAACGGTTAGGAACGCAGGATGCTTTGGCTCGCCGCGGCCCTAGCCACCGCCGCGCTCGCGGCGGTGGCTTGGGGGTGGTTCGAGGCGGGCTGGCTGCGGAAGCGCGTCCTCGAGGTCGAGGTCGAGGGGCTTCCTCGCGAGCTCGACGGGATTCGCATCGCGCACCTCTCCGACCTCCATCTGGGGATGCCCTCGCGAAGCACGCGAGCGTGCAAGGAAGCGGTCGACTGGATCGCCGACCGGCGTCCCGATCTCGTATGCGTGACCGGCGATCTCGTCTCGCGGCGGCGCGGAGTACTGCTCTTGCGCGAGCTCCTCGGCCGGCTGGGGACGAGCTACGTCGTCCTCGGGAACCACGACTTCGCGGACAGCCGCGACCCGTTCTCGCAACGCATCGACCCTGAGGTCTTCGACGCTCTCGACGGCGTCACGCTGCTCCGTGACAGCGCAGTCGACGTCGAGCTGCGGGGCCGGAGAGCTCAGCTCGTCGGCGTCGAGCCCGGCGACTATGCGCTGCGCCGCGCGCAGCCGCACCGGCTCGCCGACCCGGACGCGGACTTCCGCATCCTCCTCTGCCACTTCCCAGGCATCGCGCGCCGCATCCCGGAGGGAGCGTTCCACCTCATCCTCGCGGGCCACCTGCACGCAGGCCAGATCGTCATCCCGTTCCCGCGCCGCAAGATCGGCCTCGCGCACATCGGCGCGCGCGACGTCGAGGGGCTCTATCGCTACGGCTCGACCGTCCTGCACGTGTCGCCTGGTTTGGGGACGACGTTCATCCCGTTCCGCTTCTTCGCCCGGCCGGAGGTCACCGAGCTGGTTGTACGATCGAGGTAGATGGCCGACGCCGAATCCGCGATCTCGCCGGACGTGCTCGCCCGGTACGCGGCTGATGCCGCGCGGGAGGTCGACGGCGTGGCCGGGCTCGCCGACAGCCCGCTTCACCGCGGCAAGGCCGTCGCGGTCACGGGCGACGAGGACACGCTGGCGGTCGAGATCGTCCTCGCGCTCGAGTGGGGCCGCGCCTCCGCAGACGTCGCTGTCGAGGTGCAGAAGCGCGTCTCCGAGTACCTCTCGCGCATGGCCAACATGACGCCGGCGTCGGTGGACGTCGTCTTCGACGCCGTCGGGCCGCCTCCGCCGAAGCGATGACGACGCGCCTGGCGGGACTGACCGGAGCGACGCTCGAGATCGCGCCGTCGGTCTGCCAGACGTGCGTCTGGTGGCAGTCGCGCGGCAACCGCGAGCCCGAGAAGCGGAAGTGGATCGAGCGCGCCGAGACGGAGTGGGGAGTGTGGGGGTCGATCTACCGCGACGACGACGGGCGCGTGCTCGGCTCGATGCAGTACGGGCCGGCCGGGCTGTTTCCGCGTGCGGCGGACCTCCCTGCGGGGCCGCCTTCAGACGATGCCGTGCTGGTGACGTGCGCGTACCTCGTCTCCGACGCGCAGCCGTGGGTCGAGCAGTCGCTCTTCCTCGCGGCGATCGGTGAGGCGCGGGACAAAGGCGCCCGCGCGCTCGAGGCGTTCGCCTACCGCTACCGCGAGGGAACCTCCGCGGCCGAGCGCTTCCTCGTCCATCGCACGATCTTTCCGCGCGACTTCCTCGCCGACTTCGGGTTCCGGACGCTCCGATCGGCAGGGCGCATCGAGCTCGCCCGGCTCGACTTCGGCGGCCTCCAGCCGGCGGAGGAAGGTGTGCGCGAGAAGGCGCTCAAGGTCGTGCGCGAGGCGCTTCATCCTGCGCCCGCGCCTGCCCCGCCGGGCTAGGTCGCTCCGGCCATGTCCCGTCGAGCCATCTAGACGAGGGGACTCGCCGCGGGCAGGATCGCTAAATGTGGCGACGACGCGACTCCGATCCTCCGCTGACGTGGGCGGACGTGCAGGCGATCGTCGAGTCGCTCATGCGAATCGAGGCGAGGCTCGCGCGCATCCTGGCTATCCTCGGCGAGGAAGATGAAGAGGAACCTGACACCTGAGCAGCGCGAGGCGCTGCGCGACGGATTGGCCGACGTCCGAGCCGAGCTCGGCGGGATCCGAGCGATTTTCGAGAGTCGGCTCGTAAGACTCGCCGAATGGGAAGCGGCCGAGGAGCGGCGGCGCGCACGCCTCCGGCGCCTGACGTTCGGCCTGCTCGGCCGCGCGTAGCTCCTCAGGCGGCCGCGCGGGCCGCGCCGAGGACGGACTCGAAGATCTGGATCGCGTTCAGCGCCGCGCCCTTGCGCAGGTTGTCGCAGGCGAGGAAGAGCACGAGCCCGCGCCCGTCGGTGTCGGTCGGATCGCGCCGGATGCGGCCGACCAGGGCCTCGTCGAGCCCTCGCGCGGCGCCGGGTGAGGGGAACTGCTCGAGCCGCACGCCCGGCGCGCCGCCGAGAATCGACTCCGCCTGCTCCGGCGAGAGGGGCTCCTCGGTCTCGAGCCAGACCGACTCTGCGTGACCGACCATGACGGGCACCCGGACACACGACGCGCTGATCGGCAGCTCGGGCAGCTCGAGGATCTTCCGCGTTTCCTCCCGGATCTTCGTCTCCTCGTCGAACTCGACGCCGTCGAAGTCCCAGTCCATGCGCAGGTTGTGCTCGTCGGCGGCCTCGCCGCGCAGGCGCTCCATCGACTGCGCGCCGGCACCGGACGCGGACTGATACGTCGCCACACGGACGCGCCGGAGCCCGGCGGCATCGCGTAGCGGCGCGAGCACGAGCGTGAGCGGGATCGAGCTGCAATTCGGGTTGGCGACGATGCCGCCGTTCTCGCGCGCGCGGGACCCGTTCACCTCCGGCACGACGAGCGGGATGCCCTCGGTGAGCCGAAACGCGGCCGACTTGTCGATGCAGAGCGCGCCCGACTCCGCCGCGTGCGGGACGAGCTCCCGGCTCGCGCCGGTTCCGACGGAGAAGAGGAAGACGTCGAGCCCGGCATCTCGTAGCGCGCCGGGAGTCGCCTCCTCGACCGTGATCCCGCTGTCGAGCGTCGCCCCGGCTGAGCGCGAGGACGCGAACGCGCGCACGTCGTCGTAGCCCCGCTCGCGGAGCAGCCCGAGCGTGACCTGTCCGACCGCGCCGGTCGCGCCGACGACGCCGATCCGCGGCTGCGTGCCCATCTGCGAGGAGTGTACGTCGGGGTCAGGCGTGCTCAGAAAACCGACCCGTTAAACACTGAACCGGCTGACCCGAAGGCCCGCCGGTTCAGTAGGTGCACCCTACGATCCGTCGTTATCCGATACAAGGGGGTCGGATACCGGAAAGTCGCAATTTGCGAAGAAAACGTCTCCAGCTCCTCACATGTCCCGTCGGCCGGCTAGGGCCCTCCCGAGCGTCACCTCGTCCGCGTACTCGAGGTCGCCACCGACCGGGAGCCCGCTCGCCAGGCGCGTGACGCGAACCTTGTCCCGCAGCCGGTCCGCGAGGTACGCGGCCGTCGCCTCGCCGGTCATCGTCGGGTTCGTCGCGAGCACGACCTCCTCGACGCCGCCGCGCTCGATCCGCGCCAGCAGGCCGCCGATCCGGAGGTGGTCCGGCTCGACGCCGTCGAGCGGCGAGAGCGCGCCGCCGAGCACGTGGTAGAGCCCGCGGAACTCGGCCGTCCGCTCGAGCGACACGACGTCGACGGGCTGCTCGACCACGCAGATGACCGAGCGGTCACGCCGCTCGTCCGTGCAGATCGGGCAGAGCTCCTCCTCCGTGAGGTTGCCGCACTCGCGGCAGAAGCGGACGCGCGACTTCACCTCCTCGATCGCCCGCGCCAGCTCGAGCGCGTCCGCGGGCGTGGCGGAGAGCAGGTGGAACGTCAGTCGCTGCGCAGTGCGGCGGCCGATGCCGGGCAGCTTCGACAGCTGCGTGACGAGGTTCTCGACCGCCGGGCTGAGCACCGCAGGAGCGTATCCGTCCGTTTCGGACGGGTCTGGGGGGTCAGGCTTCAGCCTGACCCCGGTGTGAGGTTTGCGCTCGTCCAAGAGCGAACACCCAAAGACGGGGTCAGGCTAAAGCCTGACCCCGGACCCGAGTTAGCCGCCGAGCAACCCGCCGAGGCCGCCGAGGTCGCCCGGGATCAGCCCGGACATCTTCGACTCCATCAGCGCCCGCGCCGAGCGAAGCGCCTCGTTCACCGCCGCGAGGATCATGTCCTCGAGGATCTCGGGGTCGTCCGGGTCGATCGCGCGCGGGTCGATCTTGATCTCGACGATGTCGCCGGCGCCGTTCGCCTTGACCGTGACCATGCCGCCACCGGCGGAGGCCTCGACGATCTCGCTCGCCGCTGCCTCCTGGGCCTTTGCGAGCTCCTCCTGCATCCGCTGGGCCTCGCGCAGCATCTTGTTCATGTCGAAGCTCATTTCTCGTCGTCCACCTCTTCGGCGTCGAAGGTGTCCTTGAGAGACGCGATCCAGGCGTCCTCGGACATTGGCTCTTCGTCCGAGGCTTCCCCCTCCGGCGGGGCTTCACCCGCCTCGAGCACGACCGCGAGCCGGCGGCCGGTGACCTCGTAGAGCGCCTCCCGGAGCAAGTCCTTGTACTTCGGCTCGTCGAGCTTCGTGCGGTGGAAGTCGTGCCCGGGCGGAAACTCGAGCGTGAGCGTGTCGCCGGCGAGCTTCGTCGGCTTCGTGCCAGCAAGGAGGCTCGCCGCGGGTGGCTGACGGTCGCGCACGAGCTCGACGACCGAGCGCTGCCACGCGTCGGCGACTTGCTCGAGCTTCAACTCAGGACTGTCTCCTGTGGCCGGCGCCTCGGCCGGCGCCGGCCGCGTGACGTTCTCTTCAACTGACGGTCCGCTGCTGATTGCCGGCGAACGACCCGCCTCGAGCAGCTCCACTCGGTGCGCGAGCGACTCGCGCGAGAGATCCGCGTGCGGCCGCGTCACCTTCACGATCGCGAGCTCGAGCGGGAGGCGCGGGTCGCCGCCCTGGCGCATGTCCTCGAGCGCGACCGCGAGCAGGTCGATGAGTCGCAGCACGGTCGGCTCCGGCAGCTGGTTCGCCTGCTGGCGGAGCGCCTCCTTCGTCTCCTCGGTCACCGGCAGCGACTCGGGAACCTCGCCCATGTGCTGCACGAGCAGGAGATGGCGCAGGTGCTCGAGGAGGTCCGTCACGAGCCGGCCGAGGTCCTGCCCCTGCTCGGCGAGCTGCTCGATGAAGACGAGCGCGCCGGCCGTGTCGCGGTCGACGACCATGTCGCAGATCCGCAGGAGCGTGTCCTCTTCGACCGCGCCGATGAGCTGGAGCACGGACTGCGCGTCCACCGAGTTGTTCGTCGCCGCCGCGAGCTGGTCGAGCGTCGAGACGGCGTCGCGGAACGAGCCGCGCGCGCTCCGCGCGATGAGCGAGAGCGCCGAGTCCTGCGCTTCGATCCCCTCGCCGTCCGTCACCCGGCGCAGCAGGGTGACGAGCTCCGACAGCCGGGGCCGCTGGAAGACGAACGTCTGGCACCGCGACCGGACGGTGGGAATGACCTGGCTGAGGTCGGTCGTGCAGAAGATGAAGAGGAGGTGCGGCGGAGGCTCCTCGATCAGCTTCAGTAGCGCGTTCCAGGCCGCGTCCGTGAGCTGGTGCGCCTCGTCGAGGATGTAGACCTTGTGGCGTCCCTCGACGGGCTGGAGGACGACGCGCTCGCGGATCTCGCGGATGTCGTCGATTCCGCGCTGCGAGGCTGCGTCCATCTCGACGACGTCGAGCGACGTGCCGTTCGCGATCGCGACACACACGTGGCACGTCTTGTCCGGGTGCGCGCTCGCCCCGTCCGTCTCTGCACAGTTGAGCGCCTTCGCGAGGATCCGCGCCATCGAGGTCTTGCCCGTCCCGCGTGGCCCGGCGAAGAGGTACGCCTGCCGCACGGCGTCGTGCTCGATCGCGTTCGTGAGGGTGCGAACGACGGCTTCTTGTCCGACGACCTCGTCGAAGCCCTGAGGGCGGTACTTCCGGTAGAGCGCGCTCACCTCTCGGATTCAATCAGCTGAGGTCTTGGAGCGAGTAAGCCCGGCCCCGCGGGCCGTCTTCGAAACGGACGTCCCCGGAGGTGACCGCGTCGCCGGCTCGGATCGGGCGGAGCCGCGGCACCTGAGAGGGAGTCCTTAGCGCTGCTTCCTTCCGGACCTGACGCGGTTCGGACGCTCCCAGTGCGCGGAACCCGATCTGTCAACACCACGTGCGCAGACCCAGTCCCGAAGACACCGTCCCTCGGACGGCGTTCGGCCCCGCATGGAGCGGATTTCGGGTTCAGGGAACCGCTGACTCCCCACCTAGCGCGGCCGGGCAGCCGGAGGGTACCACCTCGCTCTAGGACTACGATCGGGGCGACCGGTGATCCAGGCGACCCATTACACCGACGCTGCGTGCCCGTGGGCGTACTCCGCGAGCCCGGCGCTGCGTGTCATCGAGTGGCGCTACGCGGATCAGCTCGAGTGGCGGCTCGTGATGATCGGGCTGCGCGAGGATGCGAGCCGGCTCGTCGAACGCGGGTACACGCCCGCCCTCTCGGTGATGGGGCACATGAAGTTCCGCGAGCGCTACGGGATGCCGTTCCGGCTCGCGCCGAAGGAGCGGCTCTCGGGTTCCGGCCGCGGATGTCGGGCGGTCGTCGCTGCGCGGCTTCGTGCTCCCGGGAGCGAGCGGCGCGTGCTGCGCGCGCTCCAGCTCGCCTACTTCACGACGCCGCTCCTCCTCGACGACGACGAGCACATTCGGGATGCGCTTCGCGCTGTCCCGGGCGTCGACGCCGACGCCATCGTCGGGAGCCTCGACGATGCAGACGTCGCCGACGCCTACGAGCAGGACAAGTCGGAGACGCGCTCGGCTGCCGGGTCTCCCGCCGAGACCCAGGGAAAGACAACGACCTCGGACGGGCGGGTGCGCTACACGGCTCCCTCCCTTGTCTTCGAGCAAGACGGGCGCCGGCTCGTCGCCGGCGGCTGGCAGCCGGTGCTTGCCTACGACGTCGTGATTGCGAACCTCGATCCGTCGATCGAGGTGACGCCGCCTCCCGAAAGCGCGGAGCCGCTCCTCGCGTACTTCCCCGACGGATTGACGACGGCCGAGGTCGCGGCGCTGCTCGCAACCGGCCCCGACCTCTACCCCGACCACGAGGCTGCGGAGCGGACGCTTCTCGCTCTCGTCGGCGAGGGCAAGGCGGTTCGTGAGCCGCTCGGAAACGACGCGCTGTGGAAGCTCGCCAGTAACGGCTGACGCGTTTTGGGGGATCAGGAGAGGGCCGTTTGCAGCCGAAAACGGTGCCGTGGAGGAAGCAACCGAATCTCGTGACATCGGGCTCTTGACCGAGCTCGTAGCGATGCAGCAGGCCGTGCTGGCCTCGGACTTCGAGCTCGACGCCGTGCTCGACGAGATCGCCGGGCGGGCGCAGCGCATGACGCGCGCTGACGCGGGCGTGGTCGAGATGCTGGACGGCGACGAGCTCGTCTACCGCGCGGTCGCCGGGGGCGCGGAGAAGTTCCGCGACATGCGCATGAACGTCGCGACGACGCTCTCCGGCCGCACGATCCGCTCCGGCGAGATCTTCTGGTGCCAGGACGCCGGCAGCGACCCGCGCGTCGATCTCGAATCCGCGCGAGCGGCCGGCGCGCGCTCGATGGTCATCGTCCCGCTCATGCACCGGCGCAAGGCGGTCGGCGCGCTCAAGGTCTATGCCGGCCGACCCCACGCGTTCGGGGAGCGCGAGCTGCGCGTCGTCCAGATGATGGCCGCGACTATCGGCGCCGCCCTCGCGCGAGCCGAGCTGCTCGATCGGCTTGCGAACGCCGCGCAGACCGACGAGCTGACCGGTCTCCCGAATCGCCGTGCGTGGGACGAGCGCGCGGCACGCGAGCTCGCGCGCGCATCGCGCTCGGGGAATCCGACCTGCCTCGCGCTGCTCGACCTCGACCACTTCCGCGCGTACAACGACGCCCACGGCCATGCCGCGGGCGATGCTCTCCTGAAGACGTGCGCCGCGCGCTGGTGGAACGCAGTCCGCAACGTCGACCTCCTCGCACGCCTCGGAGGCGAAGAGTTCGCGCTGCTGCTGCCGAACTGCATCGCCCCGGACGCGGTCACGGCCCTCGATCGCGTCCGCGCGTCGACGAGCGACCTCCGGTCCGTCTCGGTCGGGATCGCTCAGTGGGACATGCAGGAGCCGCTCGAGGATCTGATGATCCGTGCCGACATCGCGCTCTACAAGGCGAAGAAGTCGGGGCGGGATCGCATCGAGCTCGCAGAATCGCCCGACGACGGCGTCCCAGCCGAGCCCAGCTCGGCGCCTCTCGACATCGAGTAGCTGTAGCCACGTCGAGCCGGGGAATGCCCGCCGCTCGGGGTCTCTGTCCTATCATCACTCACAGTGCGTCAGCAGGTTTTCCTGCGACGCCTCAGGATCGGGCGGCCGACTAAGGCGTGGATCGGGGCGGTTTAGGGAGAGCCCCGAGGGGGGCGAAGACTTCAGTTCAATGCTTGTCCAGGACACGACGGCCTCCGTGGCGGTGCTGACGACCGCGACGAACGACAAGCGTTCGGCTAGACGTACGCGCAAGCTCGAGAAGGCTCAGCTCGATGTGCTCGAAGCAACGATGAACGTGCGGCTGGTGGCCGAAGCCCTCCGGACGTTGGAGGGAGCAGCCGAGGAGGGACGGAAGCTGCGGGCGGCGCGTGCCGACCTGGAGCGCGAGCGCAAGCGCCTTGCGCTCAAGGAAGCTCGTGCTCGAGCTCTCGAGCATGACTCCCTACCGGTCGAGGCAAATCGCGGGGAGACGAGGACGTACCGCCTCCAGTCGTCGCGTCACCAGGTCGACTTGACCGAGAAGAAGTTCACGAGACTGTCGACGGCTCAGCGGCGCGAGCCGGTCTCGGTGACGACGACAGGCGGTTGGCGCTGGTGGTGGTATCGCGATCGATTCTGGTGGGGCGACCAGGGCCTTCGCTCCGACGAGGTGAAAGGGTGGGTACTAGACCGCGACTTCGAGGCGCTCCGGCAGCGTGAGTCAACCGAGAGCGTGCTCGCCACTGTCTGGCAAGTGCCGGCCGACGGTGCCAGTACTCCACAGATCTCGGAAGAGACACGGAAGGAGGTCTGGACGCGCGACGAAGGTTGCTGCGTCGACTGTGGTTCCGTCCAAGCTTTCGCCTGGTGCCTGATCCGCCCAATCGAGGAAGGCGGCTCCTACGTCTCTCCCAACCTCGAGCTTCGCTGCTCGACATGCGAGGCTCGACGACGTGACAACGAGGCCAGAGCGAGAGTCGATCGCGCTCACTTTGACGCGCTCGAAGGTGAGCACCCGGACAAGCTCAAGCGGATCGTCGGCAAGCGCGATCACGATTCCGCGGAGCGGCGTCCCGGTTCTACGTGAGCCGCGCGGCCGCATGGCGAATGAGGTCTCGGACGATCGCAGCTAGCGGCGGACCACAGCGTCGCATCCGAGCCCAGCTCGGCGCCTCTCGACGTCGCGTAGTCGCTAAGCCAGCAGCTCGCGCAGCGAGCGAAGCTGCTCCGGCACCACCCTGAAGAACGCCCAGCTTCCACGCTGCTCGCGCTCGACGAGCCCTGCGTCGAGCAGTACGCGCAGGTGATGTGACACCGTCGGCTGACTCAGGCCGAGCGGTTCGGTCAGGTGGCAGACGCAGGCTTCGTGCTCCGGCTGCGACTGGATCAGGCTGAGGAGCCGGAGCCGCGCCGGGTCTGCGAGGACTCTGAGTGACTTCGCGAGCGTCTCGGCCTCGACACCGTCCAGGGGACGCCCCTCGAGGAGCGGCGGGCACTCTGCGGTCAGGTCGCGAGCGGCTTCACCACTTGGATATTGACACGCATCGATGACCGCGCAAGACTCCAGCGCATAGATCGCGGTCGATATCCGAGGGGAGTGACCCGATGAGCCAGATGCTCGACCCGGTGACCCAGCATCACGTCAGGCAGGCGGCCGAAGCACTCGCGGACGAGTTCGCAGGGATCTTCTCGAAGGAGACCATCGAGCGATATATCTCCGAGTCGGTCGATCTGCTCGGTCCGAGCAAGATCAACGTCTTCGTGCCGGTGCTCGCGCACCGCTTCGCCCGCGAGCGTCTGAAGGCGCTGGCGCAGGTGGAGGGGCTGATGACGAAGGAGATGCCCGAGGTCCTGTTCGTCTGCGTCCACAACGCGGGTCGCAGCCAGATAGCGGCGGGCCTGGTGAGGCTTCGGTCGGACGGTCGCATCCACGTCCGTTCGGCGGGCAGCGACCCGGGCGAGAAGTTCAACCCGGCTGTCGTCGAGGCGATGGAGGAGCTCGGCGTCGACATGGGCGACGAGTACCCGAAGCCGCTCACCGACGAGGTCGTTCGAGCTGCCGATGTCGTGATCACGATGGGTTGCGGCGACGCCTGTCCGATCTATCCGGGCAAGCGCTACGAGGACTGGACGCTCGACGACCCGGCGGGGCAGAGCCTCGAGACGGTGCGGCGGATTCGAGACGAGCTCGACAGGCGGGTGCAGACGCTCATCTCCGAGCTGCTTGACTGAACTAGGTGAGCCGCGCGGCGGCTTCGCGAACGAGGTCGCGCACGATCTCGCCTGCGGGCTTGATGTCGTTCACGACACTGCACGACTCGCCGGCCCACAGCGGCGCGTACTCCGAGTCGCCCTCGAACCCGGGAGTCAGCATCCCGGTCGCGTACCGCAGCCAGTCGCGCGCCTCGCCCGTCGCGAGGAGGCGAGTCCCGATCGACTCGCCTTCGGCCGGTCTTGCCCCCGACGGAGGTCTCCCGGCCGCCTCCCATTCGTCGAAGGTGCGGTTGCGCAGCGTTCGATGAGGGGCATTGGGCCAGCCGACGTCGTAGAGGTCGGCCGTGTAGACGGTGTCCTCGGCGGTGCTCTCGACGACTCGACGCTTGAACTCGGGATGCACCCACGCCTCGTCGCTCGCGACGAAGCGCGTCCCGAGCGAGACTCCCTGCGCGCCTAGCTGTAGCGCCAGGGCGAGCCCGGCACCGTCACCGATGCCGCCCGATGCGAGCACGGGCACCGGTGCGACGGCTTCGACCACCTCGGGGATGAGCTCCCAGATCGAGTTCGTCCCGCGGACGTGGCCTCCGGCTTCCACTCCCTGCGCGATGACCGCGTCGACTCCGGCGGCCGCAGCCGCGACTGCCTCCTCGACGGAGCCGACCTGGATCAGGACCTTCGCACCATGCGCGTGCGCGCCGTCCACGTAGAGACTCGCATCGCCCCAGAACAGCACGATTGCTGCAACTCCCTCGCTCGCGGCGGCGCGAATCTGCTCGCGGACGAACGCGCGATCCTCCTCCAGGTCGGCTCCTGGATCCTCCGCGATGATCAGGTTGATCCCGAACGGGCGATCGGTCAGCGCTCGCGTACGCCTGACCTCGCCGGCGAGGAAGTCCGGCTCGAACCCGCTCGCGCCGAGCACGCCGAACCCGCCCGCGTTCGAGACCGCCGCGACGAGCTCGGCCCGTGCGCCGGAAGCGAACCCGACCGAGAGCACCGGATGCTCGATGCCGAGCTCGCGGCAGAACGGCGTCCGAAGCTCGACCGCCACGCGCGGATTATCCCGCGCCGGGCCTGGCCTGAACCGGTACCGCGGGTCGTGCGAATATCGGGCCGATGCCTGCCGCCTACCGCTTCCTGGACCGCTGGGTCGTGCGGGCGCCGATCGAACGCGTCTACGACACGATCGGCGACGTGCTCGGATACGAGCGCTGGTGGACGGACTTCGTCATCCGCGCGACGGGCGACGAGGCGCCGCCGGAGCCGGGGAAGCGGAACGAGCTGCTCGTGAAGGCGTACCTGCCGTACAAGGTCAACTTCGGCCTCGAGGTGATCGAGGCGGAGCGCCCGCGGCGCATCTTCTCCCGCCTCTCGAAGGACTTCGACGGCACCGGCGAATGGACGCTGACGGAGACGGCCGAAGGCACGGTGGCGACCCTCGACTGGCGGCCGTCCGTGAACCACGCGCTGATCCGGCATCTGAGTCCCGTGCTGCGCCCGCTGTTCCGGTCGAACCACAACTGGGCGATGCGCCGCGGCGAGCGGCAGATCCGCGAGTACCTGCACTCGACGTAGCCGGTTCGGGTCGCGCGACAGCATGAGCTGCCACGCGGACCGTGCCATGATCGATGAGATCGGTGCGGCGGTCCGGTCTTACCGAACGACGACCAAACCAATGAGAAGGGACCTGTGGCCATGAAACTGACGACCATCACGCACGTCTCTGTCGACGGCGTGATGCAGGGCCTCGGCGGGCCGGATGAGGACCGCAGGGGCGGATTCGAGCGCGGCGGATGGGCCTTGCCGCTCTTCGACAACGAGGCCGAGACGTTCCTCGCCGAGGTCTTCCAGCGCGCCGATGGGTTCCTGTTCGGCCGGCGGACCTACGAGATCTTTGCCGGCTCCTGGGGAACCGGCTCCTGGGGGGCAAATGAGGGCAACAACCCGATCTCAGTGGCGTTGAACACGCGGCCCAAGTACGTGGCATCGACCACGCTCACCGACCCGCAATGGGCGGACACGACCGTCCTCTCCGGAGACGTCGCGGCCGCCGTCGGCGAGCTGAAAGCAAAGCCGGGAGGCGAGCTGCAAGTGCACGGCAGCGGCAACCTGGTCCGCTGGCTCGTCGACAATCACCTGGTCGACGAGATCACCCTGCTCACCTATCCCGTGGTCGTCGGCCAGGGCACGCGGCTATTCCCCGCCACCGGGCCGGACATGGCACTTGAGCTGGTCGACTCGCGGGCCACCCCCAGCGGTGTGACGATCCAGATCTACCGGCCCACCGGGCGCCCGCAGTACGCAACGGCGACGGCCGACTGAAGCACGTGACATAAGAGCTCGATCACGGGTGCGCCGCGAAGACGTGGGCGACGGCTCCGCCGCTGAAGACGGTGGTGCTCATCGGCTCGATGGTGAGCGGTGCGAGGAAGATCCGCTCGCCCGCGCCCAGGACGGCCGGGTGGATGAGAAGGCGGTACTCGTCGATCAAGCCGGTCTCGACCAGCGATCGGGCGAACCGTGCCCCGCCGTGGGCGAGCATGTATCCGTCGGAGCGCTCCTGCTTGAGCCGCGTGATGGCTTCGGCCAGGTCTCCGGCGGCGATCGTCGTCTCGCCCCAGTCGGCGGACGCGAGCGAGTCCGAGAACACGACCTTGGGGATCTCGTTCATCGGCTTGGCGAACGGCCCGGAGGCGCCGGGCCAGTGGGTGGCCATCACCGCGTAGGTGGTGGCACCCATGAGGTGCGCGCCCGCGTTGCTCACGGTCTCGACGGTCCAACTGAGGGCGTCATCGGAGCCTCCCGCAGCGATCCAGTCGGTGCTCCCGTCGATTGGTGCGACGTAGCCGTCGAGCGAGACGGACATCTTTAGGACCAGTGAGGCCATGCGCTGCTTCCTTCCCGGGATGGATGACACGAACTGCTCACCCCCGGTGATGACGGTATCCGGCCGTCCGGCTGGGGGCAGCCGCGCGGGCGTTAGGGCGCGCTTACCCGCACCCGACCGGGTGCCACCCGGGTGACTACGAACTGGTCAACGCGCTGGTCAACGCCACTGGTTGCGCAGCGTGGTTCGCTGGAAGGTCGAGCCGTTACTCCATACGGTCTTGTCACGCGGCGTCGTGCGCAGATACGCGCCTGGCCCGCTTTACACGCAGGTGGTCGCAGGTTCGAGCCCTGCACCGCCCATACGAGAAAGCCCTGCTCACGAGGCACTTCCGTTGTCGAACGGAGATGCCGTAGGTACCGATCGAGCGTCATTGGTCAACGGTTTGTCAACCGTGCTTACGCCGAACCCGATAAAGGCAAGCCGATTTCGCGTCTCCTCCCCGCGGCAAGCAGGCTCATGTCATCGGCGTACTGGACGGAGCCGAGCCTGTAGCAGTGGATGCTCGCTACGAGTCGCTCGTGCTCTTCTCTTGCGGCGGCGTCGCGATCTCCGCGATGTAGGACTGTGTTTCGCGCGTGAGGAGAGCGTCGACTCGTTTCACGAACACCGGGAAAGCGGTCTCGTGCGTTGCGTCGTCCGCCGCATATGCGCCGCTGAGCTCGTGGAAATCCCAGCCCTCCGTCTTCATCTCCTCGACGATGCTTCGATAGTGGCGCCATCGACCGCCGAAGTCGAAAAAGCTGTCGACTGCCGCACTTACGCCGACGACCAGGCTGATTGCGAAAGTGAGCCAGGTGACGAAGGAGTTCGGCTGTCCGACGGCGTTGATGCTTACCAGCGCCGGGACGATAACAGCGCCTACAACGGTGAAGAGCCTGAGCGCGTAGTAACGCCGACGCGTTCGTTGCGCCGCAGACTCCATCCAGAGCAGGCTCTCGAGCCATCGCGAGCGGAGGAAGTGCTTGCGCTTCTCTGCGATCGAAAGAGAGTCAATGAGCGCCGTCAGGTCGTTTCTGAGCCAGACCTGATCGAAGGGCGCAGGCTTCGTCGGCTTCGCAGTCGTTTCGTTCACAAGAGGACATTACGCCTAGTCCCTGGCCTTGTGTCGCGGAGCGTCCCGAGCCTAAGCTTGGACTACCGTCAGACGTTCGGGGAGAGTTTCCACAATGCTGCCCAACCCGTGGTTCGACAAGAGAGCCGGGGACGGCGACTGGCAGTCGGCGAAAGAGCTTTCGGTCGGCCTCTGCCTTTCGGGGGGTGGCTTTCGAGCCAGCCTCTTCCACCTTGGCGTCATGCGCGGGCTCCACAGGGTCGGCGTTCTGGAGCGTATTGACTCTATTTCCGCGGTCTCGGGCGGTTCGATCGTCGCGGCTGCATACGGCATCGCCGTCGCGCGTGCGCAGAAGGAGGAGCGGGAGTTCGACTTCGATGTCTTCGAACAGGAGATGGTCACGTGTATCCGCAGAGGTGTGCGCGGTGCAGTAGTTCGGCGACTCTTCGATCCGCGCTTTGCGTACCAGTGGTACGTGAGACGCCACACGCGTACGGATCTTCTCGCCGATGAGTATCGACGCGTCCTCTTCGGCGAGGCCAGGATCGGAGACCTGCCGGAGCGGCCTCTGATCCTCCTCAACGTCACCTGTCTGAACAATGGCGAGTCGTGGGCGTTCTCGAGGGATGGGCTGTTCGGCATGAACTCAGAGATGCTGCTGACGCCAGACGGTCATCGCACAGACGTGGCACTGGGTGTCGCCGTCGCGGCGTCGTCGGCCGTACCAGGGCTCTTTCCGCCCCTGTTTCGCGAACGTTCCGAGTTCTTCGACGCCGCGGTCGAGATCGGATACGGCTTCGAGCCTGGGTTCGGTGAATTGTCCAAGGCTGGGCGAGAGGCAGGCGACGCATTCAATTGGCTCGCTTTTAGCGACGGCGGAGTCGTCGACAACACGGGACTTGGGACTCTCAGCTATAGGCAGAATCCGAATGTCGTTCTGATCAGCGACGGCGGGGGCTATTTCGAGATCCTCTCGAAGCCGCCTCGCTCGCTGGTCTTGGGCTATGTGCCCGTCGTCGGTCGTTCGATGTTCGGGAGTGCGGGCATCTTCGCGCGCGTGGTCGAGATCATGAAGTATCAGCTCACCACCGAACAGACGATGCGCTATCCGACGGGCGAGGGCTGGCTCGCCCACAAGTACGTCTTCTCGTTGTCCGATCCCACATTGGACGGATTGGACCACGAAACCGTCGACCTCCTCCGACTGGTGCGAACCGATCTCGACGGATTCTCAGAGACCGAGATTCGTGGTCTACTGACCCACGGCGAGGCGCATGTATACCACTACCTGCAGTTACAGCTCATCAATCAGTTCGCACCGCTTCTCGCCGTCACTGGGCACGAGGTGCGCCACGTCGACGCTGCAGCCACTCAGTTCGATGCGCGTGAGCGCCGCCACCTCGAATACTCGCCGATCCTCAATGGCGTCGTCCGTTCGGCACGAAGAGCATTGAGCGAGAACTGACGGTGCATTGGCGGGGGCGCGCCAGGGCTCACCATGCGCGTGGGGGTGCCTCCCTAGACCCAGGAGCTTGCACCACCGGCGATCGCGAGAGAGGATGTCGGGTCCTCGTCCTGCCGCCGAAAGGAGATGGCGACTGATGTCCGTCCCTGAGGCTCCTGCTGTCAATGCTGCCCAGGGCGGGGAGGTGCGCGAGCTTCGGCTCGCCGTCGTCCTCTATGGCGGAGCATCGCTGGCGATCTACATGCACGGGACGACGAAGGAGCTCCAGCGCCTCGTCAAGGCCTCCGCGCTCGCCGACAGCGGCGGAGCCGCCACAACGGCGAGTGAGCGGGTGTACGGAGAGCTGCTTGCGAAGCTCGCCCGTCGCGACCCGGCCGGTGTCCGCACTCGTGTCGTGGTTGATGTCGTCGCCGGAACGTCGGCCGGGGGGATCAACGGCGTCTACCTCTCGAAGGCGCTCGCCCACAACCGGTCGCAGGACCCGCTGCGTGACCTGTGGCTGGAGCGCGGCGACATCAAGGTGCTGCTGCGCGGCCCCGCTTGGCTGCCGACGTTGCTGAAAGTGCCGCTGTTACTCGCGGGCGCCGTCAAGAAGCCGGTGCTCAAGGGGGACGCGATTGCGCGATGGATGTACGGCGCACTTCGCGACATGGACACGGCCGGTTCGCAGCCGGCGGAGCTCGAGACGCTGATGCCGCCGTCGCACCCGCTCGAGCTCTTCGTCACGGTGACCGACTTCCACGGCTACCGCCGCGACGTCGCCATCGCCGATCCGAAGCTGATCGGGGAGCGGGCGCACCGGCACGTGCTCTCGTTCCGTCTCGGCGGTGGCGTCGACCAGTTCGACGAGGCTCACAACGGCGCGCTCGCCTTCTCGGCGCGTACGACGATGAGCTTCCCCGGCGCCTTCCCGCCCGTCAGCCTCGCGTCGTTCCGGTCGGCGGTCGCGAACGAGGCCGGCGACATCTCGCGCATGCTGCCGGAGCTCTTCCGGATCTACGAGCTCGCGGACGCGGACCCGCGCGCGACATTTTTCATCGACGGCGGCGTGCTCGACAACAAGCCGTTCGGATACGCGATCGCCGCGATCAAGCGGCGTGCAGCCGAGTCCGAGGTCAAGCGCCGGCTGCTGTACCTCGAGCCCGACCCCGGCGGCGGAGGCGGCGCGGCACCCGGGGGAGGCGCGCCCAGCCCGATCGCGACCGTGCTCGCCTCCATCTCGGGTTTGCCACGCGAGGAACCCGTGCTCGATGACATCCTCGAGGTCAACAGGCACAACGAGCGCGTCCTTCGGATCCAGGAGATCGTCGAGACGTCGTTCGAGCCAATCCGCAAGCGAATCGAGGAGATCGTCGGCACCGACCTCGACCGGCTCACGCAGGAGCAGTCCCCGGCCGACATCGTGGAGTGGCGCACCCGGATCAACGAGGACGCGAAGTTAGCCGCCGGCTTCGCCTACCCGACCTACCTCCGCAGCAAGGTGAGTTTCGTTGTCGACAGCTTCGCGCGGACGATCTGCCGTCTTTCCGACTTCCCGGATGACTCCAACCAGGCGACGTTCGTGCGCGGGGTTGTCCGTTCCTGGGCGGACACGCACCTGCGACGCGATGCGGCCGGCCGGCACGCTCCGGCCGAAGACCTGGTCGCGTTCTTGCGCACCTTCGACCTCGCCTACCGGGCGCGCCGGCTTCGCTTCGCAACCGACGGCCTCAGCGCCTGGTACGTGCATGCCGGTGAGCCCGGCTACCCGACGCGCGCAGAGCTCGACGAAGGCAAGCGCATGCTGTGGGAGGCGCGGGAGCTGCTCGTCGCCACGATGGACGGCCGGAAGCTGTTCACGAACATGACGGCGGACGTGCTCGGGATCTTCGCCCAGGAGCCGATCGACGCGTGGATCGAAGCGGAGCGCGGACCGGCGGAGTACGCCGGTGCACGCGCCGCCGAGCTCGCCGGGCTCAAAGAGGGGTTCGGCAACGCGGTCGACGAGAGGCTTGCCGGTACCACCGAGACGCTCTACGCGCGGCTGTTCGGGCTCAGCGAAGGCTGGGAGCCGGAGAGGCGCGCCGATCTACTCGTCCGTTACCTCGGCTTCCCGTACTGGGACGTCCTTCTCTTCCCGCTCCAGTCGGTCGCCGATGCCGGCGAACGCGACGCGATCGAGGTCGTACGGATGAGCCCGCGCGACACGACGCTGCTGACGCCGCTCGATCCGAGCAAGCCGAAGCAGCTTGCCGGCTTCGGGAAGATGCACTTCGGCGCTTTCTTCGACCGGGCAGGCCGCGAGAACGACTACCTCTGGGGACGCCTCGACGGCGCTGACCGCCTGATCGGCCTCGTCCTCGGCGCGGGCTTCACCGACGACGAGCGCGCGGCCTGGTGCCGTAAGGCGTTCGCCGCGATCGTCGAGGAGGAGGACGGCGCCCTCGCGAAAGCCAAGCCGCTCCTCGACCACGTGCGCAAATTCGCAAGCCCCTAGCTGCGCGCGCTGTTGCCTACTCGATCAGGGCGAAGTCCGAGCGGTCTCACGTCCGTTGGCTCGGCAGCGGCGGAATCACCACCGTGGGATCGCCGAGGATGACAAGGCTCTCGCGGTCGGAGGCGGTGAGGCGGTAGTACGTCGCCAGGTCGCGGGCACCGGCGGTTCCCCTGTCGATCGCCTTTCGCGCGTCCTCGAGCTTGCCGTAGAGCACGCCGACTCCGCGGTAGTAATCGTCGAACGCGAGCCCGACGGGCTCCTTCCTGTACAGCCTCGGGTAGACGGCGTCGATGAGCGGCGGTGTCAGAAACTGGCCGGTGTCGCCGGCCACGAGCGTCCAGTCGAATGTCGGCTCGACGTGGCCGATGAAGGCCCGCAGGGGCTTTTTGGCCCCGAGCAGCCGAGTTGGTAGCGGCGCCGTTGCGGCACCAAGGGCGCCCACCGCCCGGACGACGCGGTCGGCCGGCGGAGAACGTAGGAGTCCCGTTCCTCGGCGCGACCCCTTGACGATTCAAGGTCGTTAGCCGGAGCGGGCCGTAGAGTGATCCACTCAATCGTATGAATGTCTGACCCGGGTCCAAGCCACGAGAACCTGCGTGCCGAGTACGGTGCCCTCTCCTCGTACGTCACGGCGATGACTGGCATGCGCTTTCAGACGCTCGCGATCTACCTCGCCGCGATCGGACTGATTGTCAGCGGTGGTGCAGTCTCGTCGCTCAATGCGCTGCTCATCCTCGTGGTTAGCTTCGGACTATGGGTGCTCGATCTTCGGAATCGCGACATCTTGTGGAGGCTTGGAGAGCGAGGCCAAAAAATTGAGCGCATATGGGGCGAACTCAGCTCCAAGAAACCAGAGGAGGCCTCCGAGAAGGGCGGAGCGGGCTTCTTCCTCGACAGCGGCGTCCCTCCTAGGGTCCGGCTCCTTACATTGGATCCTCTCACTATTTCGAAGCCACTCTCGCCTTGGTCGGTGACTCACGCACTAGCGATCGACGTCGTGTTCCTTGGCGTGATCGGCTACGCGATCGCGCTCCTTGCCGGCGCCGACGACTGGCCCTGGCTACTCACCGCGCTCGGACCTCTGGTCGTCGGGATCGCCTTCGTCTCGGTCGTTCGGCGGCGCAGCAAGCAAGCAGACCGCAGAGGCCAGCGCGCGCGTCGCGGCTCTTCGAGTCGTGAGGGTTGACCTCGGCTCGAGGAAGTCGGTGATGACCCGCTGCCGTCAGCCGCGGCGTAGAGCCGATCGAAGCGTTACGCGATAAGGCGAGGCGGGGCCCGAAGGAGGTGGATCGAGGTCGGCTCGCCGCGAGAGCCGCCACAGCGCCGCTCGCCGCGGCGAACCGCGGGGAGCCTGGACCTGACATCTGCTCCACGGTATCGCCCGTGTTCGCGTCGAGGCAGCAAGACACGCGCCCCACGACGGGTTTGTGGGTCGTTCCAGGAAGTCGACGTGGCGGCCCGTTTGAACTGCGGCTCATCGAGGCCGAAAGAGAGAGGTGCCGCGAGCGCGACATGTGGTGCTCCAAGGACGCGGAGTCGGGATGCACGCTCACGACGGACAACCGTGTGCCGTCTTCGCTGAAGTAAACGTTGTAAGCGATGAGCCGAGGCTCGTTCGCCTCGACGAAGTCGACCAGCCGGTCGAGGGCGGGCTTCAGAGCTTCGAGCGCTCCCTCACGGACTTCCGACGTGTCGACGAACAGAATCACGTCCGATTTCCGTTCGGTCACGCTCGGATCGTTCAGGAGACCCTGAACGTGAGCGTCGCGCGCGTGCGCGAACCGCCGAGGGCTGCCACCAGCCCGACCGTCAGGGGCTTGCCTCGCGCACTCGCCGGCACGCGGAAGAAGCATCGGGCGATCGAGTTCTCCCACACGAGGCGGATGTTCCTGAACCGCTTTCCGCCGGCCCAGACGCTGCAATGGATCGACCCCGGCGCTGGGGCGAACTCCACTCGTGCGACGAGCTCGAAGGGCTGAGCCGCCCGCGGGGGACGGGGTGTAGCGGAGATGACGTCGATCCGGACGTCCGCGGGCGTGCCCTGCGCGGATGACGCGAGCATCGTTGCCGCAGCCAACGCCACCGCGCCGAACGCGGCGAGCCGGCCGATCATGCGATTCAGAGTACGCCCCACCTGCGCGTGCGTGCGCGGGAGGGAAGATCTCGGCGGTCGGGCGCGCGCAGGGCTGACTCGGCTCCTTAGCCGGGTGCGACGTTCGTACCACTCGCGTAGTACTTGACGCGGTAGCGGCATGCGACGCCGATATCGAACCACCAATGGACGCCAACCGTCTCGTCGCGCCCACCGACTCCGTCGGAGGTCACCCGCGCTCCCCAGCTGAACGCTCCAAGAAAGCCGTAGTGGACGACCGCGTCGGGGTCACCGCGCCCCGCGGCCATGCCGGCGATCGGGTTTCCGTCTCGATCGAGCAGCTCGACCTCGACATCGTCGATCCGCGCATCCGGCCCTCCCTGGATCGAGATTCCCGAATTGATCGTGTCGTCACCTTTGCCGCCGACGACGACGTCCCAGTGCGCGACCATCGGCGACACGAACGCGATCTGCGTCGGAAGAGCTGCGCCGGCGGTGGTGAGAGCGACCATGATGTCGAGCGGGATGAAACCGGAGTGGAAGAAGCGCACGTCCACCTGCTTGTTCCCCGTTCCGATTCCGTGTCCGGTCACCGAGGCGCCGAAGACGGCCCCCGGAAACGTCACCGTACCGCCGGCAGAGACCGACGAGCGGCCCGTCCACCACGGAATACCCGCGCCGAATGGGTCTCGAGCCCGGACGATGAGCTCGACATCGGTGACGGTGGTGCCGGCCGGGAGCATTTCACCGACGTTGAAGCTGATCGTGCCGCGCCCACCGGCGAGTCCGCCCACGACCTGGAACCAGCCAGTCTGAAGTCGCGGGTCCACGCCAACCTGCGTGAATGCCCACGTAACCTCGTTCTGGACACCGGAAAAGTCGAGCGTGTCGTCCGGAGCAGGCGTGGCGGTGTCCAAGACCCTCGTTCCAGAGGCGGCGAAGACGCGGGCCGTCTCCCAGGTGTTGTGCAGTTCGTCGAGGTACGTCGACCACGGGTGCATGCGCTTCGTCAGCGTCTCGAAGAAGAGACGGCCAAGGCGGTCGCGCCCGACGCCGGGATGACCAGCTGTCCCGTCGCCTTCGGCAAGGAGGACTGCAGCTCGGTTTCCGATTCCGCAGTTCGAGTGCACGAAGCCGGCGTCGCAGGCGGGGTTCGTGAGTGGGTCGAGCGGGCTCGTGCAGCCCGGGCCACGCTGGAGGAAGCCGGCGTAGTTCGCGACGGTCGGATTCTTGAGGTCACGCGAGAAGCCACTCGCCTCCCCGAGCACCCAAACGCCCGGCGTTGCGTCAGGGAAGGCGAGGACACCCATCACGTCCGAGTAGTGCTCGTTCAGCGCCCCCTGCTCGTCCAGGGGAAGCATTCCAGCGGTGGTGAAGCTGACGCCGTGCGTGAACTCGTGTGCGAGCACGTCGCCGTCGAGCTCTCCGGCGCAGAACCACATCTGGCCCCGGAACGGGTCGAAGAATGCGTTCGGGCAGCCGGCGAAGACGAGGCCGGCATTCGAGACGACGACTACCGCTCGGTCCGTTCCGTCCCAGGAGGAGCGGCCCAAGTTCGTGTAGAACGCCAGCGTTCGCAGGATGAGCGGATCGGCGGCGGCCGCCTCCGCGTTCGGGGCAGCGCCGCCGACGTTTGCGCCATCCCTCACGACGAGCGTCGGGGATGAGAGCTCGTTGCCGCCGTTCGCGTCGTAGACGAGCCGTTCCGCTGTCTGCACCTTGGGGAGGGCGAAGACGATCTCGTCCGTCTCGGCGCTGACGAACAGCTCGGCCTCCCACGTCTCGAATCGGTAGGCGAGGTGGTTCCGCCCGCCTCCCATCCGAGAAAGGACGCCCGGGAAGATGACGAGGCCTCGATCTCGGATCTCCGATCGGACCTCGTCGAGGAGATCGAGTTCGCGCCGGTCCACATCGACGAGGGGAAAGTCGAGGGGATCGAACTCGCGATGGACGATCCTTTCCCCGCTAGGCGGCCGCCACCGCCGCCTCCGGCGGCCGTCCGACTTCCAGGCCGCACGGAGCGAGGCGATCGCCTGCATCGCCGTCGAGCGGGCCGCGTCTTCCGAGATAGAGGGGACCGGGACGACCCGCGGGTCGCGCAGGTAGTTGCCGCTAATCGAGGACACGGCCAGCGATGCGGTCAGGTGGACCCGCAGCTCGCAGCCGAAGACAGGCACCCCGGCCCAGATCTGCTGGAGCACGACGTGTGTCTGATGCGGAGACTCGACGTCACGATCGATGCGGACGAGGCGAAGCTGATTGGGAACGTCGCCTGTTCCGAACATGAGCGGGTAGCGCTCGAAAAACGCGAAGGAGACCCGGATAGGGTCACCTGAGGTCGACTCGGGCAGAAGGAGACCGCGCGGGCCGAAGGTCACGAAGTCGGGGACGCCGGTCGCGTCGTTCACGTGGTACTGCGGGAGCGGGTTGAAGGGGCAAGAGGCCGGGTTTTCGCTCACCTCGACGGGGGTCTGGACGTTCAGGGCGACGTCGTTCGTCGCCGCGTTGACGAAGAGCTGCTGCTTCCCGTCGGCACTCTCGACCTCGAACTTCCAGGCCAGCTCTGGTGCTGCCTCTTCCCCGAGAAGGGAAGCGCGGTCGAGGACGACGAGCGTCCCTGGTAGATCGAGGTCGGCTTCGATTCCGAGCGCGGCTCGCGCAGTCGCCGCTGCTTCGCCGACCTGGACCTGCGGCGTCGTCGAGATAGCCGGGACCTTGGCGATGTTCGCGCACAGGCTTACGACCTGTCCCGTCGTGTTCACGTCAACGACGACGCCGCTCGCGAAAACGGGAGTCGTTCGAACCATCTGCTGGACACGCACCCGAGAGAAGTCGCCGACCTGCTCGGCCTTCTGGAACCGCAAGCCCGGCAGCTTGCTCGAGAGCCCGATCTGGGTAGCGTTGGCGCTGAGGAAGTCGCGGGCTGCGGTCTGCGGACTAAACCGCCGCCGCGGTTTGCCGAATGTCCCCCGCAGGTCGACGATTCGACCGGTTTGAGCGTCGATCGAGACCTGAGACGGCGTCAGCGAGCGCTCGAGGAGGCTCTTGAGCTGCTTTCGTCGTCGTGCGGGGATCGGCTCAAGATCGGGGCGTATGGGCGCGGTAGGAAGCAGCGGCATGTCGAGACCTCCCCTGAGGGTCACTGGGCCGCAGGATTTTTCGACGTCGACTCATCGACCGTCGACTCGATCGGCGTTGCTCGCCGCAGTCACGAAGGAGCACGCAAAGCTCATAGCTCCTCTTGGTCGATAGACAAACGATGCTAGTGCTGTGTGACGAAAGAGTCAAGCTCCCGACTCGCTCGGACTCGACACTGGGAGGCACCGCACGACCGAGCAGTTTTATGGGCACTACGACCTCTCCGACCTCGAGCGGGCGATGGAGCGGTTCGCGGAGGAGCGGCGCTGATGCAACCATCCCAACTGGCTGAGCCGCCAGCCTGCATCTTTGAGCGGAGCATGGGCGCACCTGGGATCGAACCAGGGACCTCTCGCGTGTGAAGCGAGCGCTCTCCCGCTGAGCTATGCGCCCGGGAGCGGCTTAGGTTAGCCGAGTACGGGTGCGGGTGGTACGGTCCGCTCGTGGCAGCGTCGACCATCACGCCGCCGCGTGAGCGGACCTCGAAAGGTGGCGGGACCGGGCTCGGAAAGCCTTGGCGCGTCATCGTGCGGAACGACAACCACAACACGTTCCAGGGGGTCGCGTTCGCGCTCTCGAGCGTCCTCCCGGGGGTCGGGTACGACCGCGGGATGCAGCTCGCGAACCGGATCCACGACACCGGGCAGGCCATCGTCTGGACGGGCCACAAGGAGCTCGCGGAGCTCTACTGGAAGCAGCTCGAGGGCTTCGGGCTGACCATGGCGCCGCTCGAGCAGTAGGCCCAGAATCGCGCTCTGAGACCGTGGTAGCGTCCTCGCCGTGCCGCCGCTGGCGCTGACGGGCTGGGAGATCGGGCTGCTCTCGACCGCGGTCGTCTTCATCATCCTCGCGCTCGTCGCCTCGATGGTCGTGCCTCGGCGGTGGCCGGAGTTTCCCAATCGCGCCCTCGGCTGGTTCATCGCCGGCTGCATCGTGCTCTTCGTCGGCCAGATGACGGCCGTCATCCTGCTGGCAGAGGTGGGGGAGGAGCACGAGGCCGTCGAGCAGACCGAGCCCGGCGAGACCGAGCCGGAGCCGACCGAGCCTGAGCCCACGGAGCCTGAGCCGACGGAGCCCGAGCCGACGGAGCCCGAGCCGACGGAGCCCGAGCCCACGGAGCCGGCGCCTCCGGCCGCCGAGGGCGATCCCGTCGCGGGCAAGGAGATCTTCCTCGGCGACGGAGGCTGCGGAGCCTGCCACACGCTCGCGGACGCGGGCACGAGCGGCGCGATCGGGCCGAACCTCGACGAGTCGCAGCCGGATCTCGAGCTCGCAGTCGACCGGGTGACGAACGGACAGGGCGCGATGCCCTCGTTCGAGGGCCAGCTGACCGAACAGCAGATCCTGGACGTCGCGACGTACGTCTCGACGGCCGCGGGCGGCTAGGTCAGTCGAGCGCGCGAGGGTCCCGCGGTTCAACGCGCGGTCGGAGAGGGCGTCGCTCACGGCGGGAGGATGCGTACACGAGCGACTACCCTGTGCAGGCCTGGAGAGGTGTCCGAGCGGCCTAAGGAGCGCGACTGGAAATCGCGTACGTGCTGAAAGGTGCGTCGCGGGTTCAAATCCCGCCCTCTCCGTGAGAAGAGCGCAGACCTAAGACCGGGGTCAGGCTGAAGCCTGACCCCCAACCCAGGGCTTAGGCTGCCCTCTATGGCTGCTCGGGGTCGCGTCGTCGTTCTCGGGGCGGGGTCGAGCGGCGAGCACTTCGTCGGGGCTTTGCGGCGGCTCGATCGCGACGTCGAGATCGTCGTCGTCGAGCGCGCGCTCGCCGGCGGGGAGTGCTCGTACTACGCCTGCATCCCGACGAAGACGCTACTGCGGCCGGGCGAGGCGCTCGCGGCCGCACGGCTGGCGCCGGGGGCTGAGCAGGCGGTCACGGGTGAGCTCGACGTCGCGCAGGTGCTCGACTGGCGCACCTGGGTCACGAGCAACCGCGACGACTCCTGGCACGCGGACTGGCTCGAAGACCAGGGCGCGACGCTCGTGCGGGGTGAAGCGCGCGTCGCGCGTCCGGGCGCCGTCGCGGTCGGTGACGAGGAACTCGAGTACGGCACGCTCGTCGTCGCGACCGGCTCGAGCCCGCGCATCCCGGAGATCGACGGCATCGACGAGGTCGAGCCCTGGACGAACCACCAAGCTGTCTGGGCGGAGCGCATCCCGGAGAGCATCGTTGTCCTCGGCGGCGGCCCCGTGGGCGTGGAGCTCAGCCAGTACTTCCGCCGGATGGGCGCGCGCGTGACATTGCTCGAAGGCTCCAGCCACCTGCTCGCGCGAGTCGACGCCGAGGCGGGCGGCCTCCTGCAGGCGCGGTTCGAGACCGAGGGAATCGAGGTGCGGACCGGCGTGCGGGCGCAGCGGGCCGAGGCGACGGGCGACGGCGTTCGCATCCACACCTCCGACGGCGAGCCGGTCGAGGCGGAGCGCGTGCTCGTCGCGCTCGGGCGGCACCCGAACGTCGAGGGGCTCGGGCTGGAGGAGCTCGGCGTCGAGGTCACGGACAAGGGCGTCACCGTCGACGAGCGTCTACGGGCGGCCGAGGACGTGTGGGCGATCGGCGATCCGACCGGCGTCGCGCTCCTGACGCACGTCGGCAAGTACCAGGCGCGGGTCGCGGCAGCGAATGTGGCCGGCAGCGACTATCGTCGCCGACTACCGCGCGATCCCCGCGGCGGTGTTCACCGACCCGCAGGTCGCGGCGTCGGCACGACGCAGGGCGAGTCGCTCGTCACCGCGAGCTACACGATCGAGAGCGGCAGGCTCTCGACGTACGAGCGGCCGAAGCGTCCGGGCCTGCTGAAGCTCGCCGCGGACACGAAGGACGGCGTCATGGTCGGCGCGGTCGCCGTCGGCCCCGAGTCGGGCGAGTGGCTCGGCCAGCTGACGCTCGCGGTGCGCGCACGGGTCCCGGTCGACGTCCTGCTCGACACGATCCAGCCGTACCCGACGTTCTCGGAGGCGATCTTCGAGGCGCTGCGAGCGCTCGACGACAAGCCTCTAGCCAGTGCGATCCGGCCGCGAAGCGGCCGGCTTTAGCGGCTCTGCGCGAGCGGAACCGCGCTCGCGGATTCCGTTCTCGCGACTTGGGAGCTGCCTTGAACCGGATGACGAGCTGCGGGATGTCCGAGCCCTTCTCGCGGCTGTAGTACTGCTGCTCCGCGTCGCCTGGCCTCGTTCGAGTCGCGATGAGGAAGCCGTTGTTGGTGCCGGAGTACATCGCCTGGACCTGCTCTGCGACGCCCCACTCGCGCCAGCCCGAGCTCCCGCCCGACCGACGGTCGCGGCGGCGCCGGTCGTCGACGGCTGGTTCGTCCAGTTGACGCCGCCCTCGTTCCAGGAACCGTTGAGCCGCACCGCCTCGATCGTCCGGCCGTCCTTACGCCGCCGGCATATAGGCGGAGCGTCGCGGTGTCGATGACGCAGCCCGCGGGGGCGGTCGGCAGGTCGAACCGGACGAGCGCGCGCAGGCTGCTCGAGCCCTTCGCCATGACCTTGAGGTTCCAGTCGCAGCCGTTGTTCTTCGAGGTCGCCCTGCATGATCCAGGCGTCGGCGTCCGCGGAGGCGGTCATCTGCGAGCCGCAGTTCACCGGCGGAGGCGCCTGCACCGTCCACGTCCGCGAGGCCGGCGTCTGATCCGTTGTTGGCCGCGTCCTTCGCCCGCACCTGGAAGGTGTGGCTGGTGAGGCTGAGGCCGGTCAGGTTCACCGGCGAGGTGCATGCCGCCCAGGCCGCCGCGTCGAGCTTGCACTCGAACGTCGCCGGGGTCTCGGTGGAGGAGAACTGGAAGGTCGCGGTCGTGATCGTCGTCGTCCCGGCGGGCCGTTGTCGATCGTCGTCTCCGGCGCAGTCGTGTCCTGCGGCGCGGTCGTGATCGTCCAGGTGTGCAGCGACGGCGTCTGGTCGGTGTTGCCCGCCGCGTCCTTCGCGCGCACCTCGAAGCGGTGGGAGCCGGTGCTGAGGCCGAGGTAGTCTTCGGGCTCGCGCAGCTCGCCCAGGCCGAGGCCAGGTCGCTGTCGAGGCGGCACTCGAAGGTGGAGCCGGTCTCGCTCGAGGAGAACTGGAACTGCGCGGTCGTGCTCGCGGTCGAGTTGGACGGGCCCTGGGTGATGCTC
>CAVSZQ010000001.1:0-108513 GCA_963732465.1 uncultured Actinomycetes bacterium | reverse complement strand
GCCCTACCGAAGCAGCTCCTGGGTCACCCTCGAGGCGGCGCGCTCGCGTGGTTATCGGCCATGTCGACCTCGCCTGGCGATCCGTTCGTGTCGGACGGAGGCGCGCAGTTGCTGCCCTTCCAGAACGCGACGGGTCGGATCCTCCTCTGGTCAGCCGATCGCGCACGCAATGAAGGACTTCAACGAGCGCTACGCCGCCCTCTCAACGAGCATGAGTGACATTCTCGAGCGAGTAGGTTTCGCCGGATTCGTGGTTTCCGACGCCGAGCTCGCACGTCTGTGGACGCAGCGCAACGATGCTCAGAACTACGTCGTCCTCGGCGATCCCGCTGCCGCGGTTCGGACCGACTGAGGTCAGCGCACCAGCAGGAAGACTAAGAGGACGAGAATCACCGCCGCCTCGAGGAGCGCGACCGCACCGACCAGCGAGACTATGTCCTGCAGGCGGGTAAGTCTCCCGTGCTCCCTCTCTCTGGCTCGCTCGCTTGCCTCTATGAACTGCTGCTCGAGCTCGTTGAGGTCGGACATCTCGAACCGACGGTTGACGTTCCGCAACTCCGGACCGTGGAGGAGCCGGCCCGCCCGGCCATCCGCTCCCCATGCACGCGCCGACAGCTGCCAGGGCTCGAGGCGGCGCCGCACCCACTTGAGGTTGTCGTCCAGGATGGGCTCGATGAGCAGGTCGTGGGTGAGCTCGTACCAGGGGACGTTCGCCCGCGTGTCGCTGCGAATGAGGTAGGCCGACTCGAGCGCCGCGAGCACGATCCTCGGGTCGCACGTCTCCTGACGCCGGCCCGATAACGGTCTGGCTCCGGAAGCGCTCGGCGGTGATGAGCTCCTTCTGAAACCAGTCCCTGATCGCCACCTCCTCGACCGCCGTCTCCTGCGCGACCTCCTCGACGGTGGCGGCGTAGTAGCTCCGCAGCGCTCGGGATGTCCGCGTGCGCCTCGACATCGCTGAGGTCGATCGTGCGAAAGTCGCCGCCCTTCTGTTTGCGCACGGATTTCCAGAGCTTCCGGCACACGACCTGGAGCTGGACCGGCTGGACGTAGGGCGCGTCGACCTCGTCCAGCTCGCCGCCAGGGCGCTGGACCTTGACGAGAGCGAGGCGGCGAACGAGCTCGCCGGCTGCCTCATCGGTGATCTCGATCCCCCGGGCGAACGCCGGCAGCTGGATCGCGGCCTTCGCTTCCGAGCGGTCGAGGAAGTCGAGGCGATAGGTCGCCCGCAGGTGCCCGGGGAGGTAGCGGACGTAACGGTCGAGACCGCCGATGTAGTCCTCTCGCATCGAGAAGAGCGTCCAGATGTGTCCGCCGGCCAGCACTGCGCCGAGCTCCTTGAAGGGGACCAGCTTGGGCGTCCCAGTCGGTGGGATCGACCGTGAGGATCTCTTCGAACTGGTCGAAGATCAGGACGAGGAAGCCGTCGTCGGCCTGCGTCTCCACCTCGCTGATCACCTGCTCGAACGTGAGTTCCGCAAGCTTGGCGGGCGGCGCTGCCTCCTCACCGCAAAGCCCGAGTGCGGCGCTGTAGACGTAGCGGTTGTGAACTTGAACCTGTTTCTCGGCGGCTCTATGTTTTGACCCGCAAGGGGCATCGTCGGCCGGAACCGCCGCTCCGCGAGCAGCGGCTTGAGGGCAGCCTCGGATCACCGAGGTCTTGCCCGCGCCCGACGGCGCGTACAGGAGGACGATGCGTTCGGCGACGAGCAGATCGGCGAGCGCGTGCGTCTCCCGGTCTCGCGCGTAGAGCAGCTCGCCCGTGCGGAACGCGCGAGGCCCGACATACGGGTTGTCGTCGTGCTCGCCTCGGCCCCGCCGGCGGTCTCGGTGGCCCGGTGATGTTCATGTCTTGAGCCCCCCGGTGCGCTCGCGTAGCTCCGTCGAGAAAAGCGTCGCGTGTCGCCCCAGTAGATGTTGACGTTGTCACTTCCGAAGTAGGACTCGAGGTAAATTTTTCGCCGCCTCGGGCTCGATCAGGCCTGGCTCTCCGGACTGAGCTGTACCCCGACGTGGGGGTTCCCCCTCAGAAAGCTCGCGCCCGCCGAAGCTCTTGATCGCGTGGAAGATGACGCCGAAAGTCCCAGTCGTCGAGGCGGAAGCCGATGAAAGAGCAGCGACTCTCGCCAGGAGCCGACCCCCGGCACGATGTCTCGGGATGTTCTTCCGCTGGTGTGAGCCAGGCGGTGAACCAGGCGAAGTAGTCCTCCTCCGTGAGAACGCTAGCGACTGGGGATGGTCGTAGCGACCGAACAGGTGGTATACGAGCGGCCGTTCCTTCGTCGGTTCCTCCGTGAGGTCCTCGTCCCCCTCCGGATCGGTGATGCCTTTGTCGTTCCAGCGGAAGACCTTCGTGATCGGCTCCCGCGGCTCCCGCCCTGGACCAGGGTTGCGCAGCGCATCCTGGAGCAGATCCGTCCATGCGGTCGTGACGTAGACGCTCACGGGCAACCCCGCGGCCATGACGCGGTAAGGGATCGCCCGGATCGTCCTTGCGCAGCCCCGTCGTCCAACTTCGACGGATGGAGAGCCACGGGCAGTGCTCTCGTCGAACGCGAGCTGCCAGTAGGGATCATCCGGACCCCGGTCGCCGCGTCGCGACGCTTGGCGATCTCCCTGGGCGAGAAAACTCCAAAGAGCTGGGTACGGACGATGCCCTCTGCGCTCCGCACGCGCAGGTACTGCGCTACCTGGGCCAGATCGCCCTGGCTATGCCCGCCCCTAGCGGCATCTGCCACCGCTCCACGAAGCTGCGGGCGATGTCCTGGCGCGAGCCGAGGATGGCGTCGGCCAGCCCCGGGCCGAGTACGGGCGTGAAGCTGCCCGTACTGGATTTGGAGGCCCCCAGCCCTTTCCAGGTGATGCTCGGCACGCTCCGCGAAGATCTGGGCGGGTAGTACGTGCGGCCCGAGCGTAGCCGCGAAAAGATGCACCGGCACCCACCAATCCACGCGGTCCCGGATCGTCTGCTGCCCCGCGCGACAGCCATCGCGCCGATCGACGACGCCGTCCTCGGTGAGCGCGCGGAAGAACGCCGGGCCGAACCTCCCGGCTGTCCTCCATCCATACGTTGCCCTGCATCGCGACGACCGCTGACACGCCCGGCCGATGCGAGCCGCGGCCCCAGCGCGGAAAAGCTCACCGTCGTCGCCCCTCCGTAGCCCGTTGCCCGCCGAATGTCGGACTGGCAGGAGCACAGCATCGCGAACGGACGGACGACGATCGATCACCAAGCCAGCCGCTCAACGAGCTTGCGCCCGTCGACTGGGTCGGCCTTCTTGGTCCTTACCCTCGAGGAGAGATGAAGCGGCACGTCGTCGCTCAACCCCGCCGTGACACAACGAGGTACAAGCACGTCGACGCCCTGATCGAGCGCCTCGAGCAGTTTCGCCCCCAGCGTCGCGTTCCCGTCTCGCGCCCAGCACCTTGACGTTCCTCTTAAAGCCGAGAGCGCTTCGCTTGTGCCCGATCGAGCTCTTCGTCCACCCCGCCGACCGAGCGAGCACGCGGTTACCGGGGCGATAGTTTGCCGAGGTCCGATCGGGGCGGCGACGACGACCGAGCGCCGCGCAGGTCGTGCTGCCCGACCCGGGGGGGATCAGTCGCCAGTCGGGGCTGCTCAGGTAGCGCGAGAGCAGCACGCCCGTCTGCGTTGCGATCGGGACACCGGACCTCGGATCGCGTAGCGACTCCCAGCGCAGTGCGTGGAACCGCCGTGGAGCGTCGATGTGCAGTCGCAGATGAAGTGTCGGACGCTCGTTCTCCGCCTTGCTCTCGACGACGGCAAGTGCCTGCTCGTAGAACGGCCGGACGTCGCCTTCCCGAAGCAGCATCCTCGTCAGCGCGGCGCCGTACGCCGGCTCGTCGGCCGTCAGGCCCCGCAGCTCCGCCAGGTCGATCGCGATGGGCTCTTCGGCCGCCTCCACGCTGCCGGTGCTCTCACCGGCGATATCGAAGCGCAGGCTGGCGTAGAGCTCTTCACGGCGCCGATCCCCAGTTGTTCTCCATCGAGGTCCGGCACGGCCGCCACGAACGCCTCCCGCAGCGGGCCTGGGCCGAACAGTCCCAGCGCCGCAGGAAACCGTCGCGACCCGGTACCGAGTCTCAGCGCCCCCTTCCTAGTTGCTGATCTTCCAACCACAATAGGTCGGTGCGTCGAGAAATGTCAAGAACCCGTGGTTACCCGAGTCCCGGTTGCGCGACCTTGATTGCGACGGAGCGAAGCGCCGGGTGCCTGTCACTCAGCGCTGAGGCACGCAGGCGCACCCCAGAACGCTTCCGTGACCGCGGAGCGCCTGAGCTGGCACAGCTTGAGGCACAGCTACGCGTCGATGCCGCGACCGACCTGGAGCTCCCGGCGACGACGCTCGCCCGTCTCACCGGCCACGCGGACGCAGGCTTCACGCTCAAGGTCTACGCGAAGGACGCTCGCGACGAGCAGGCCGTCGTCTCCGACGTGCTGAAGCGTGCGGCATCGGCTCGGATCGGCGCTCAAGCTCGGGTCGTGATCGTCTACGCGATCATCGACGACTCGCTCTCGTCCACGTCACCGCTCGGTGACGCCCTTGATGTGTTCATCCGGCGGGCGGATGCGGAGCGTTTCATCGAGGAGGTGCGCGGCGACGATCCTGAGCTGGCGGAGCCGCTGCGAATTGAGGAGTGCGAGCTGGACGCGGGCGGGTTGAACTAAGAGGAGTCGCCCATCTCAGGCTGTTACTTCTCGTGGGGAACAGGGTCGCTGCAGTCGGGCTCGCCTGCGACGTGGCGGGCGCGGTGATGCTCGCGCTGGCATTCATGACCAAGACGCCGGCGATGATTCGGACGAGGTTCCGAAAAGCGTCACGGGGATGGACTTTGGCGGCATCACGTCTGTCGGCTTCCCTCAGGGTCTCGCTCACAGCATGTCTCGCCAGAAAGCTGAGGCGACTCTCGGGCTGCCGTTCTTGGTAATCGGCTTCATCCTGCAAGGGGCCGTGCTCGTGGGCTCGGCGCGGATCGAGGGGCGCACCCAGACCGTCGTGGCCCTGGCGATGGTCGGCGGCGTGTGGCTCCTCGCATTCGTGCTCTGGAAGATCGTCGTTCCTTGGTTGCATGCTCGAACGCTTGCCGTTGTCGAAAGCTCGGGCTAGACGGCGTTTCATCGCTTCGCCAACGGGTTCGAGAGCACCCACTCCTGACTATTCCTGACTGCCCGTCGCGATGCGGCAACCCAGGGTTTCCTAGCAATGAAAAAACCCCGCCTGAGCGGGGCTTTCCTGAGAGCGGATGAAGGGACTCGAACCCTCGACCTTCTGAAGCGGATGATGGGACTCGAACCCACGACCTTCTGCATGGCAAGCAGACGCTCTAGCCAACTGAGCTACATCCGCGAGCGGGGCGCAGTATAGCCGCGGGCGGCGGGGCGGCTTCCCGACGCTCACGACTAGACCTTGGGCGGGCTGCGAACCCACCGCACGTATTGGGTCGCGTGCCCGCGCAGACGACAGACTCTCCCTCGATCGGGCAACCGCACTTCGGGGGAGGAGCGGAAACGGGGTTGTCGGGGACCGGATGGGCTCTGCTTCTGGCGCAGAGCCCACTCGGGCTTCGATTCGACCCTCCTAGCTAGAGCCGTCGAGCGCCTCGTTTACGAGGCGATCGCGGGTTTTCGCGCGACCGGGATCCGCGTTAGCGGATCGCGGTCTTGCGCTAGGAGTCGAGCGCCTCGTTTACGAGGCGATCCGCCAATTCGTTGAACTCGCGGCGAACAGCTCGGTACTGCACCGTTCCGATCTCGCGCGCGATGCGCGCGGCCTCGAGCGAGAGCTCGCGCAGCGCCGCGTTCTTCACCTTGTACTCGCCGCGCATCTGCTTCACGAGGAGCTCGGAGTCGGACACGACCTCGAGCTCGTCGACGCCCGCGCGCGCCGCTGCGCGCAGCCCCTCGACGAGCGCGCGGTACTCGGCGACGTTGTTCGTCGCGACGCCGATCGGCTCGCCACGGGCGTCGAGCACGGTGCCGTCCTCCGTCTCGAGCACGTAGCCGTAGGCCGCCGGGCCCGGGTTCCCGCGCGACCCTCCGTCGGTCGAGAGCGTCGCCTTCATGCGTCGAAGAGTGCGTAGACGTCGTACGCGGGCTCCTCGTAGGGATGCGCCTCACGGAGAGCCGCGACTGCATCGTCCAGCGCCTCCGCCGGGACGACGACCTCGACCCGGAGCTCCGGCACGTGCTCCTCTCTCCCCCGCTCCCCGACCGCGGGATCCGTCTCGTCGCCGCCGAGGAACGTCCCCGTCCCGGCCGTGTACCACGAGCAGCGCTCGTAGTCTCCGATCCGGCCGCCACCCGCAGCAAAGACCGCGTCGCGGGTCACGCCGAGCGCCTCGGCAGGCACGAACCAGACAAGCTTGGCGCGCGTCAGAGCTCGCGCTCGGGAGCCGCCTCCCGCTCCGTCGAGTCGCCGGTGTTGGGCGTCCCCGTCGGCTCGATCAGCAGGATGTGCGCCTCCGGCTCGGCCTTCGGACAGTGCTCGACCCCACGCGGGACGACGTACATCTCCCCCGGCCCGAGCTCGACGTCACCGTCGCGCAGCTGGATCGTGAGGCGCCCGTCGAGCACGAGGAAGAAGTCGTCCGTGTCCGGGTGCGAGTGCCAGACGAACTCACCGCGTGTCTTCGCGACCATGATCTTGCTGTCGTTGTAGTGGCCGACGATCCGCGGCTGGAAGGCCTCGTCGAACGACGAAAGCGCGTCCGCCAGGTTGACCTTCGCGGTCACGCGTTGTCGATCTGCGCGCGCTGGAGCGTCCCCGAGTAGTCGACGTACACCGACTTCCACTCCGTGAAGACGTCGAGCGCGGCCTGCCCCGCCTCGCGGTGCCCGTTCCCCGTCTCCTTGACGCCGCCGAACGGGAGGTGCACCTCGGCGCCGATCGTGCCCGCGTTGATGTACGTGATCCCGGCCTCGAGGTCGCGCATCGCGCGGAACGCACGGTTCACGTCGCGGGTGAAGATCGAGGAGGAGAGCCCGTAGCGGATCCCGTTCGAGATGCGGATCGCGTCCGCCTCGTCCTTGAACCGGATCAGCGAGAGCGTCGGCCCGAAGATCTCCTCCTGGGCGATCCGCATGTCGGGCTCGACGTCGCCGAAGATGGTCGGCTGGTAGTAGAAGCCGTTCGCGAGGTCGCCCTCGTCCGCGATCACGCCGCCGGTGAGCAGCGTCGCGCCCTCGTCCTTGCCGATCTGCGTGTACGAGTCGATCTTCTCGAGCGCAGCGCGGTTGATCACCGGGCCGACGTCGGTGTCGTCCTCCCAGCCGGGACCGAGGCGCAGCGCCTCCGCGCGCTCGACGAGGCGCGAGGCAAGCGTGTCGTGCAGGCTCTCGTGGACGATCACGCGGCTCGTCGCGGTGCACCGCTGCCCGGTGGTTCCGAACGCGGACCAGAGGATCCCTTCGAGCGCGAGGTCGAGATCGGCGTCGTCCATGACGATGATCGCGTTCTTGCCGCCCAGCTCGAGGTGGACGTGCTTCAGGCGCTCGGCGGCGGCCTCGAGAACCTTGACGCCGGTCTCGCGCGAGCCCGTGAGCGTGATCACCGGGACGTCGGGATGCCGGACAAGCCTGTCGCCGACCGCTCCCCCGCCGCCGTGCACGATGTTGACGACGCCCTTCGGGACGCCGGCCTCGTCGAGGAGCTCGACGAAGCGCTGCCCGAGCGCAGGCGTGTCGGTCGCCGGCTTGAAGACGACCGTGTTCCCGGAGACGAGCGCGGGCGCGATCTTCCACGACGGGATCGCGATCGGGAAGTTCCACGGAGTGACGACGCCGATGACGCCGATCGGCATCCGGACGGACATCTGGAACTTGTTCCGGAGCTCGGACGGAGTCGTCTGCCCGAAGAGGCGCCGACCCTCGCCGCCCATGTAGTAGCTCATGTCGATCGCTTCCTGGACGTCGCCGCCGGCCTCCGCCTTGACCTTCCCCATCTCGTGCGTCATGAGGTCGGTGAGCTCGTCCTTGTGCTCGACGAGGAGCTGCGCGAACGCGAACAGGATCTCGCCGCGCTTCGGCGCGGGCACGAGGCGCCAGTCCGCGTACGCCTCCTTCGCCGCCGCGACCGCCCGGTCGACGTCCTCCGCGCCGGACTTCGGGAAGACCCCGATCGTCTCGCCGTCGGCAGGGCTCGTCGACTCGAACGTCTCGCCCGAGGCGGCGTCGACCCACTCGCCGCCGATGAAGTTCTGGAAGCTGCGTGTCTCCGTGGTAGCCATGCTGGCAGTCTAGGCACCCGTGGCTCGGCCCCTGCTCTTCCTCGACGTCGACGGCGTGCTGAACCCGTTTCCGGACTGCCCGGACGGCTTCACGGAGTACGACTTCTTCCCCGAGGACGACGAGCCCGTGCGGCTCGCGGCGGTCCACCGCCACTGGCTCGAGGAGCTCGGCGCCGCCTTCGACATCGTTTGGGCTTCCGGCTGGGGAGCGGACGCGAACCGCGTCCTGTCGCCGTTCTTCGGTCTCGCCGAGCTCCCGCTCGTCGCCCTGCCGCCGATCCCGTTCGATCCGCGCGAGAAGGTTCCCGGAGTCGCCGCTTTCGCGGGCGACCGGGCGGCCGCGTGGGTGGACGACAACATCACGCCCGAGGCGCGCGAGTGGGCTCGGCGACGCGAAGCTCCGACGCTGCTCGTCGACGTCGGACTCGGCGACCGGCCTGACCCGTCCATCCGTCGACGAGCTACTCGGATGGGCTCGCGGGTCTCGAGTTCTGAAGTGGGGCGTATCGTCCCGGTGGTGGACGCGGCCGACCTCAGCCGGCTGAACCCTCGCGATCGGGAGTACGTCGAGCGCATCGACGACCCGGCCGAGCGCGCAACGATCGTCTCGACGATCCTCCGCTACCAGCGGCCGGACCGCCTGCGCGAGGGTGACGCGATGCCGGCGCTCGGGCTGCTGCGTCTCGAGGACGGAGGCTCACAAGGCCTAGCCGAGCTGCTCGACAAGCGTCCTCTCGTGCTCGTCTTCGGCAGCTTCACCTGACCGCCCTTCCGTCGCCGGTCCGGCGACGTCGAATCGATGTACCGGGCGTTCCGCGACCGGGCCTCGTTCGCCTTCGTCTACATCGCCGAGGCTCATTCGGTCGACGGCTGGCAGATGCAGTCGAACGAGGACGAGGGCGTTCTGCTCTTACAGCACGTGACGCTCGACGACCGTTTCGCCGCCGCCCGCGAGGGAGCCGAGCGCATGCGGCTGTCGCTTCCTGTGCTCGTCGACGGAATGGACGACGCCGTGAGCGAGGCGTTCTCAGCCTGGCCGGAGCGGATCTACGTCGTGCGCTCCGACGGCGTCATCGGCTTCCAAGGCGGGCCCGGCCCGTGGGGGTTCGACCCGAACGAGGCGACGGCGGCTCTCGAGGAGATCCTGCGAGACGACTTGCGGTGAAACGGAGCGACCGCGGCCGCGAAGCGGCCGCGCTTGCGCACAGCTACCTAGCGGAGATCTCGGGGACGACGCGGCCGCTCTCGTCGAGCTGCGCGTTCCAGTCGGTGAACGCGGGCTCGATCTCGACGATGTCGGCGCCGCGGTCGGCGAGCCGGATCGGCGCGGGCGCCTCCGGCATGACGCGGTACTGGTACCAGGTGATCTCCCAGGCGAACGTGAGCACGAGCTCGCTGTTCACGCCCGAGAGCGGGACGATTGAGACGAGCGGCGAGCCGAGGGCACGCGCGACGCCCTGGATCGTGCGACGGAACAGGCTCGCGTTGAAGAGGTCTGCCGCTTCCACGAACGCCGCCTCGCCGTCCGACAGCCGGCGAAGCATCGGCTCGGGCACGACGGGCTCCGGCTCCTGCTGCCCCACGCCGAGGAGCTGCGCCCAGCGGGGACGCTTGCGGCGCGCGTGCGGCGACAGCGCGCGTGACATCGGGCCGCCCTCGCGCACCCACCCGTAGTCGAGCGCGATCTCCTGGCAGAGCGGGCACACGTCGACGAACTCGACCCCGTCCGGCGAGAAGCGAACCGTGTATTCGCCCTGCAGAAGCGTCCGCTCGCACACGGCGCAAGCGCGGATCACGGTCGCTTTCGTCACTCGCATGGGCGGGGACCCTAGCAGGGAAACGAGTTATCCACAGCTGTGGACAATGTGGACAACATGGCTGGCTTCGGCCGGGTCGAGCCACCATGATGTGCGCGGTGAGCGAACCCGCCGGAAACGACGAGCTCACCCGCTTTCTGGAGTCGCTCGACTGCGGCGAGCCGATCTCCGAGGACGCGTTGCGCCGGCTCACCGACCACGTTCACGAGACCTACGGCGCAGCGCTTCCGGACGACTATCTCGCGTTCCTCCGCCTCGCGAACGGCGCCGACGGACCGCTCCCCGGCGGGAGTTCGATCGTCCTCTGGGAGGCCGAGCAGCTTCCCGGTGTGAACGAGGACTTCGAGACGGAGGAGAGGATGCCGGGCTGCTTCATCATCGGCAGCGACACCGGCGACTTCCCGTTCGGAATCGACCTTCGCCCTGATGCGCCGCCGGAGCGGTACGTGGAGACCGAGGACGTCTCGATGGACTGGGACTACGTGCTGTGGCGCGGAGCATCGTTCGTCGAGCTGCTCCGCTACCAGGACCGTGACTAGTGCGCAGGGCGAAAACCCAAAGACGGGGTCAGGCTAAAGCCTGACCCCGGGCGTCTCTCGTCAGTGAGCTGGGCGGCCTCGCGCTCGCGCTTCGTCTCCTCGATCACCTTCTGCGCGACGTGCGCGGGAACCTCCTCGTAGCGGAGGAAGTGCATCGAGTAGTCGCCGCGCCCGCCCGTCATCGACGTGAGCGACTGCGCGTAGGTCAGGAGCTCGGACATCGGCACCTCGGCGCGGATCGTCGTGAAGCCGCCGAGCGGCTCCATTCCCTGGAGCCTGCCCCGGCGTGAGTTGAGGTCGCCGTTGACGGCGCCGACGGCGTCGTCCGGCACGGTCGCCTCGAGCTCCATGATCGGCTCGAGGAGCACCGGGTCCGCAGCCATGTACGCGTCCTTCCACGCCATCGAGCCCGCGATCTTGAACGCCATCTCCGAGGAGTCGACGGTGTGGTACGAGCCGTCGACGAGCTCCACGCGAACGCCCTGCACGGGCGCACCCGCGAGCTCTCCGTGGTGCATCGCCTCCTGGATTCCTTTGTCGACCGCCGGCCGGAAGCTCTGCGGGATGACGCCGCCGACGATCTTGTCCACGAACTCGTAGCCCTCCTCGGTGGGCGACACGACGATGTGGCAGTCGCCGAACTGGCCGCGGCCGCCCGTCTGCTTCTTGTAGCGGCCGTGCGCGCGCGCCTCCTTGCGGATCGTCTCGCGGTACGGGACGCGCGGCGGGTGGAGCTCGATGTCGACGCCGAAGCGCCGCTTCGCGCGCTCGAGCGCGACCTCGACGTGCATCTGGCTCATGCCGGAGAGGATCTCCTCGCCCGTCTGCTGGTCGCGGCGTAGGCGCAGGGTCGGGTCCTCCTCGGCGAGCCGGCGGATCGCGGTCGCGACCTTGTCCTCGTCGCCCTTCGCCTTCGGCGTGATCGCGAAGCTCATCACCGGCTCCGGGAACCCGAAGTCGGGCACCTCGATCGCGACCTCCTTGTCCGCCAAGAGGTCGCCCGTCTGCGCCTCCTTCAGCTTCGCGACGGCGCCGATGTCGCCCTCGACGAACTCGCCCGTCGGCTTGTGCTCCTTGCCCTGGAGCTCGAGCAGCGAGCCGAGTCGCTCCTTCGACTTGCTCCGGAGATTGACCAGCGTCGCCTCGGGCGTGACGGTGCCCTTCAGCACGCGGAAGAGGTTGATGCGGCCCGCGAACGGGTCGGCGACGGTCTTGAAGACGAAGAGCGCGATGCTCGCGCCGTCGACGTCGATCGGCGAGCCCTTCTTCGCCGGGGACGGGACGCCCTCGACCAGCAGGTCGAGCAGCGCGTGCGGCCCGAGGTTCTTCGAAGCGACGCCGCACGCGACGGGGAACACCTCGCCGTTCGTGACCGCGGCCTTCAGCGCCGTCGCGACCTCATGCGCGTCGAGCTCCTGGCCGTCGAGGTAGCGCTCCATCAGCGCCTCGTCGGTCTCGACGACCGCGTCGAGAAGCTTCTCGCGGTACTCCGCGGCGAGCTCGGCCATCTCGTCGGGGATCGGGCCTGGGTCGCCCTCCTTGTCGCCCTCCGGGCTCGTGTACGCGCACATGTGCAGCACGTCGACGATGCCCGTCAGCTCGTGCTCGGCGCCGATCGGGATGTGCACGGCGACGCACTGCGGCGAGAGCTGCGTGCGCAGCATCTCGAGCGTGCGGAAGAAGTCTGCGCGCTCGCGGTCGAGCATGTTCACGAAGACGAGGCGCGCGAGCCCGAGCTCCTCGCCGAGCTTCCACGCGCGCGTCGTCCCGACCTCGACGCCCATGACGCCCGAGACCGTCACGAGCATCCCCTCGACGACGCGCGCCGAGGCGCGGAGCTCGCCCTGGAACGCCGGGTCGCCCGGGATGTCGAGCAGGTTGAGCTTCCGCTCCTGCCACATCGCGTGCTCGAGCGACATCGAGATGGAGAGCTGCCGGTTGTGCTCGTCCTCGTCGGCGTCCGAGATCGTCGTCCCCGCCTGCACCGAACCGAGTCGGTTCACCGCGCCGGACTGGAACAGGAGCGCCTCCACGAGCGACGTCTTTCCCGTCCCGCGATGTCCTACGACGGCGACGTTGCGGATCCTGGCGGGCTCGGGCATGGGCGTCTCGTCCTCCTCGGGCTCGGTTTCGGCGCGACATCGTAGGGCGAGGCTTGCCTCGCCCTCGGCCGCCGACCCTATGTCTCGGCCGGCTCGCGCTGCGCGCCCGAGAGGTGCGCCTTCAGGCGCAGGATCGCCTTCGTGTGGAGCTGCGAGACGCGCGACTCCGTGACGCCGAGCACCTCGCCGATCTCGCGGAGGGTCAGCTCCTCGTAGTAGTAGAGCGTGACGACGAGCTTCTCGCGCTCGGGGAGGCTCGAGATCGCCTCGGCGAGCGCCTCCTTGACCTCCGTCTGCTCGAGCGAGAGCTCCGGGTCGGGGCCGGCCTCGTCCTCGATCGTGTCGATGAGGGCGATCTGGTCTCCGCCGCCTGAAGGCGACCAGAGCTCGTCGAGCGCGGCGACGGACGAACGCGAGATCTCGGTCAGGCTGTCCTCGAGCTCGTTCTTCGTCACGCCGAGCTTCTTCGCGATCTCCTCGTCGGTCGGCGCCCGCATGAGCTCCTTCTCGAGCGCGGCGATCGCGCGCTCGATCTGGCGCGCGCGCGTTCTCACCGAGCGGGGCACCCAGTCGAGCGAGCGCAGCTCGTCGATGATCGCGCCGCGGATCCTCGCCATCGCGAAGGTCTCGAACTTGATCTCGCGACCCGGATCGAAGCGCTCGATCGCGCCGATCAGGCCGAGCAGGCCGTACGAGACGAGGTCCTGCTCGTCGACGTGCGAGGGCAGGCTCGCGCCGACCCGGCCGGCGACGAACTTCACGAGCGGCGCGTAGGTCAGGATGAGGCGGTCGCGCAGGTGCTGGTCGCGCGACTTGCGGTAGTCCTGCCATAGCGTTTGCGTCTGGTCGGGCACCGCAGCCACGGAAAAGAGAATACGCCGCGCGAGGCCGTATTCCTTAGAACGCTCTCACCGTCGATACATCAGCGCACGCCGCGCGAGATCGCCCATCCAGAGCCCGAGCGCCGCCGCCGCGACCGCGATCACCCACGCGCGCCCGCCCTCGAGCGCCGAGAAGACCGCCGTCGCGAGAAGCCCGGCGGCGAGAACCGCGAACAGCAGCCCGAGCGCCCGCCGGTGCACGGCCGGAGCCTAGCCCGACCCGCGGCTACACTCGACGGCGCAACCCGGCAGCACTCTCAGGGGAGTAGCTCAACTGGCAGAGCACCGGTCTCCAAAACCGGGGGTTGCAGGTTCGAGTCCTGTCTCCCCTGCTGGGTTTCCGGCCGCGAGGTAGCCTGGCTAGCTCGGCTTGGCCGGGACGAACCGCTCGACGAAGTCGAGCGCGGTCTGCGCGACTTCCTGCCAGCCGTGGTCGACGGTCAGCGAGTGGCCGCGGTTGGGCATCTTCTTGATCTCGGTCACGCTCGGGTTGCGCCGCTGCCGCTTGTAGGCGGCGTTGGCGATCGCCCAGGGAACCGTGTGGTCCTTTTCCCCGTCGAGGATCAGCAGGGGGCCCCGATCGGGGTTCTTCGTGTCGACCTTCGACTCGGTCCAGGGGTTGAGGTTGGCGTTGGCCATCTGGGCCAGGGCGATCCCAGACGCGGCCACGTGGTAGGTGTCGTAGAGGCGCTTCGCCTCGTCCTCATCGAGGGCGTTCGTCCAGCCGTATTTGAACTGGTCGAAGGTGAGCGTGATCGCGCGGCCTCGATTCAGGGGGTTCAACAAGAGAGTTCCAGTCGCCCTGAGCGTGGAGAAGGGCAGCGGCAGGACGCCCCGAAACACGCCCGGGTCGATGGCAACCGTGGCTGCCGAGAGCCCACGGCCGGCGAGCATCTGGGCGAACAATCCGCCGGTCGAGTGCCCCATCACAGCGGGCTTCGTCTCGAGCTTGCCGATCACGTCGGCCGTGTGGTCGGCAACCTGCTTCAGCGTCTTCTTGGCGAGGACGTCCGGATTCGCCCGCGCCTCTTCAACCGTTTCCGGATCGTCTGGCCAGTCCGGCGTCAGCGGCGCGTAACCGGCCCGCTTGAAGAAGTCCGCCCAGTTGGCCCAGCTGCTCGGCAGCAGCCAGAGGCCGTGGATGAAGACGACCGGAGTGGTGCCGGAGGCGTTTGCCGCCTCGATCTCCCTGCTCTCCCGCTCCGAAATGGACGCCATGCCCGAAGCTCCTCTCGGTCGCAGTGGAAGGTCATCCGACCCTAGCGAACGACGACGAGCTCACCCACTGGCCTGCAAGTTGGCAGGCAGACTGATCGGGCATGAACGGCGTCCGGCTCCTCCTCCTCACGGCCGCCCTCGGCCTGCTGGCGGGCCTCGCAACGGACGGGCGCGCGACCACCGGGGGCCTCGCCGCGAGCCGGCAGACCACGCTGCGGGTCATCTTTCCCGAGGGGTTCAGCGCACGCCAGATGGTCGACCGCGTGGCCGAGGTGCGGCGGATCGCGATCGCGAAGCGGAAGATCACGCCGCGCTTGACGGGAACGGCCTACCGGCGAGCGGTTGCTCGCGCTCTTGCGCCGCGGAGCTTCAGGCGGTACCTGACGCGGCGGAGCGTGGAGGGCTTCCTCTTCCCCGCGACGTACGAGTTCACGCCGACGACGATGGCGGAAGAGCTTGTCAGCCAGCAGCTCGCGGCGTTCGAGGAGCGGTGGACCGGCGTCGACCTGCGGAGAGCTCGGGCGCGCGGTCGCAACCCGTACGAGGTCCTCAACATTGCGTCCATGGTGGAGCGAGAGACGGTCGCACCGCGGGAGCGGGCGCTCGTTGCGGCGGTCATCTTCAACCGGCTCGACCGCGACATGCCGCTCGGGATCGACGCGACCATCCGCTATGGCCTCGGGATCCCCGGCACACGGCCGCTCAAGGACGAGCACCTCCGAAGCAATTCTCCGTACAACACCCGGCGCTTCAAGGGCCTCCCGCCCACGCCGATCGGCAACCCAGGGCTCGCCTCGATCCGGGCAGCCGCCCGGCCCGCGAACGTGGACTACCTCTACTTCGTGCGTAAGCCGGACAAGGTGCATCACTTCTTCACGGCGGACGAGGCCGAGTTCTGCCGGAAGTCGCTCGAGTACGGCTACGGCGGCTGCTGAGGTCGTTCGGGGAGCTTGCCAGCGCCGACGTCCCCCTAAGCAAATGTGCGTTTCGCTACCAATTTGGCCGACTGAGCCGTAGACTCACCGAACGGGGAACAGCCGCCCCGCGAATTGGGCAGGTCAAGCACGAACCCTTGGGGGACTCGCGGGGCGGCTGCCAAAACGGAGGCTCTTGACGGGGGAGCGGGGGTGCCTCCGCAGACTCGACTGAAAGCATTCATTGATTCTCCGGCGCGGGCGCGAGACCCGAACAGAGCCCCGGCGCCGAGGCGCGCGACCTATGTACGACGTCTGCGGCCCTTCAAATGAGCCCGAACGCCGAGGATCGATCTTATCGCGTTCGTACCGAAGGTCAATGCCTCGGTGCGCCGCCGTCCGAACCTGATGGCGCCGGCTGGAGCAAGAAGAGCTCGGCCGCGAAGTCCGGGTCGTGCGTCACCTGCGAGAAGAACGCCCAAACCTTGCGTCCCGTGGCCCCTTCGACGATCTCCGTGAAGCGCGGCCGCATCCAGTCCTGGAACATCGTCCGTGTCTCACGCACCTGCACGAACTCTCCCTCGTCGATCATCCTCTTCTCGACGGTGGTGAAGCAGTCCTCGAGCGTGGTCAGCACCGTGTCCTGGTGAATGAGCGTGCGAATGCGGTCCGCCCCGCGACCGTAGTGCTCGCGGTGGACCGCCCCGATGCCGTTCGAGATGGCCTTCGATTGGCTCTTGGGATCGAGCGCGCTTGCCGTGTCGGCCACAGCGTTCTCCTTCCGTAAGGCTCAGACCAGGCGCGACCCGTCACGAGCGCAGCAGCGGAAGGAGGGAGCTTGTGAGTGTCCAGCTTACTCCGTTACGGACCCGGCCGGTGTTGCGCCTCTAGCGCCGCAACGCGGTCGTCGTCAGGCAGCGAGATGCGGCTTGATGAGCTCGTCGATCTGGCGCCCGGTCGCCCGCCCGTCGAGGCGGCCGACGACCTGCCCCTCCTTGATCAGCACGAGGGAGGGGATCTCGGTGACGTCGAGCTCGCGCGTGAGCGCAGGGTTGCGGTCGGCGTCGACGTCGATGACACGGAGGCGCTTCTTCTGCGTCACCTTCACCCAGGCGATGAGGCTCTCCATGCGCCGGGACGCGCCGTCCTGGCGCTGGCGGACGAAGAGGAGCGCCGGAAGTGTTCGGGTGACGCCGGAAGGACTCACCCATCAGGGGTGCCCGGCCGCGGGGTTCTCGAAACGAAAAGAGGCCGAGCCTCGCGGACTGGATTCGTCGGGGGGTCGCGGTTCCAGTCCGCGGGTGGGCTGCTCGGCCTAGGGCGAGGCGCGGTTAGGAAGAAGGACCGCGCTTCTGCTCCTCGCGTACCCAAACCGCGGACGGCTGAAACCGACCGGTGTGAGCGAGCCTACGAGCGCTCGATCCGGAGCGTCAGCCAGACGCCCTCGTCGCGAGCCGAGCGCTCGACCGAGTCCACGAGTGGGTCGAGCACACGCGCGAGACCGCCGTCAGCCGCGCGACCCTCGTCCAACGGGCCCACTGCCACCAGCACCTTCTCCGGCTCTGCCTCGACCTCGACCGTGATGCGGTCGCCGTCGGACGCCTCGAGCAGGCTCAGAACTGCCAGCTGGAGGTCGTCGACGCGCTCGTACGGGAGGTTCAGCCGACTCCCCACTCCGCCGAGGACGAGGGTCGCGACCCCGCGGAAGCGGCTCTCGGTCGGGATCGTCAGTGTGATCTGGTCGGTCGTGATCACCGGCTTCCCGCACCTTCGCCTACACTCGCTCTCGTGGCAAGGGCGGGGGACGTCGACGTGACGACCGAGAAGCTGCCGGACGGCGCGGTCGTCGTGCACGTCGAGGGCGAGCTCGACATGGCGACGAGCGGGACCCTCGAGGAGGCGCTCGACGCGGCGAACGGCGCGCGCGTCGTCATCGATCTCGGCGGCTGCACCTTCGTCGACTCCTCAGCGGTGCGCGTCCTCGTGAGCGCTGCGAGGAGCGCGGAAGCGTCCGGTCGCACGCTGTCGCTCGTCACTCGCGATCCCGGCATCCTGCGCGTCCTCGAGATCGCAGCCGTGGACACGATGCTGCCGGTCCATTCGACGCTCGACGACGCGTCGCGCTAGTCCCCACGCGCCGCCGCGGGGCTCGCGCCGGCCGCGGTCAGAGCATCCTGCCGCGATACGTCGAGATCGAAGACGCGGTCGAGGAGCGTGAGCTCGAAGATGCGGCGAATGTCCTCGCGCGGCGCCACGACGCGGAAGCGTCCTCCACGCGCACGCTGGCTCCTCATTCCGCTCAGGAACACGCCCAGCGCCATCGAGTCCAGGAAGGTCGCGTCCGAGAGGTCCAGCACGAGCACGGACGGCCCGCCTGCGATCGCCTCTCCGAGCCGGTCACGCAGCTCGCCGGCGGCAGTCAGATCGGCATCGCCGTGGATGGCGATGACGACGGTTTCGGAGTCGAGGCGCTCTTCGGCGACGCTGAACTCACCGCCAGCGTTCCCGCTGCGGTCGATGTCGTGGGCTGACGCGCCGGCTGCGCCCATGCGTATTCCCCATCTACCCCACTCCGAGAACTCTTCAAACCTTCGGTGGCGCTCTCGCTCGACCGGATGTGCGAAGGGAACCTCGTTCGCTTCGCTCATCCGCGCTCCTTTCCCGGACGTTCGCACTCGCCAAACAGGCTGTTGTGCCGCGGCCGGCCCACTATGCTCCCGTTCCCTCGACGAGGAGCCGAAGTGACGTCGTACGACCTCCTGCAGCGGCCGACCGACGACCCGACCCTCGTCATCGTGGACGTCGCGGGCGAGCTCGATCTCACGAACGCCCACGAGGTCGAAGAGCGTCTCGAAGCACTGGTCGAGGCGGACGGAGCGAGGCTCGTCCTCGATCTGAACCGTCTCCTCTTCATCGACAGCGCCGCGCTCCATGTCCTCTTCCGAATGGCGCGCCGGCTCGGCCGGGAGCGCTTCGGACTCGTGCTCGACCCGGGCGCGGCGGTGGCCCGCACGCTCGGGATCGTCGGGATCTCAGAGGTGGCGCAGGTCTCCGAGACGCCGGACGATCTCGTGCCGTCGCCGGGCTAGTAGTTGCGCCAGAGCGGAATCCCCGAGCGGGGATTCCGCTCGCGCGAAAGAGCAAAGGACCTGAAGCGCAGCCGCTTCGCGGCTGCGGTGTCGTTGGCTTCCACAGCAGGCCTCCAGCTCAGGTTTCTGCCGGGAGACAGGCGGGTATCTCCCGTGGCGCCGGTGGAAGGAACGAGAACCGGCATCCAGCGAAAGGAAGTGACATGGGAATCAGTCTCAGCATCCTGATGGTCGCCGTCGGTGCCGTTCTCACGTGGGCGGTCAATGCCGAGGTCTCGAGCGTTGACATCACCGCGGTCGGCGTCATCCTCATGGTCGTCGGCATCATCGGGCTCCTGCTCTCGCTCGTCTTCTGGTCGAGCTGGGGCGGCTTCGGTGCCCGTGAAGGCGGCGGACAGAACACGACCGTGATCGAGCGCGATCGCTCGTAGCGCAGTTGAGCATCATCGCTTGGATCGTCCTCGGGCTCCTCGCCGGCATGATCGCGAAGGCGCTCATGCCCGGCGGGGAGCGCGCGGGCTTGATCGTCACCACTCTTCTCGGGATCGCAGGAGCGCTCGTCGGAGGCTTTCTCGCAACCGCGCTCGGGCTCGGAGAGCCGATCGACGAGTTCTTCGATCTGAGCACGTGGGTCGCCGCCGTTGTCGGCGCGCTGGTCATCCTCTTCATCTGGAACGCCATCAGCAGCAAGCGGCTCGCGTAGCGGCCACGCGCCTGGTTACCTGGTGGCGTGCATCGGATCGACGTCGACGAGAACGGGGGCGCGACGGTCGTCGTCGCGTCCGGTGAGCTCGACGCGTTCGTCGCCGGCGATCTCGACGAAGCGTTCGAGCGCACGTCGCAAGCGTCCCGCATCGTCGTCGACCTGCGCGGCGTCTCCTTCATGGACTCGACCGCGCTCGGGATCCTCGTGCGCGCCGTCCGGGCCGTGGATGCGCGTCACGGCGAGGTCCGCGTCGTCCTGCCGAAGGGCACCGCGCGCCGGATCTTCGAGATCACGACGCTCGACCGCGTGCTCCCGACTTCCGAGTCGCTCGGGGACGCGCTTGCCGAGCTGGAGGCTGGCGCGGCGCGTTAGCACCGTAGTCGGGGTCAGGCTTCAGCCTGACCCCGGTCTTGGGTTGGCGCAGACGAACACCTAACACCGGGGTGAGGCTGAAGCCTCACCCCAGAGCCGGGTTCAGCCCTCGAGGTACTTCGTCATGTGCACGACGGTGCCGCGGCCGTCCTCACCCTCGCGCACGTCGAGCTCGTCCACGATCGCGCGGATGATCGCCATCCCCATGCCGCCGTCGGTCGGCTCGCCCGGCGCATTCTCTTCGGACGGGGCGACGAGCTCCTCGACCGGGAGGCCGATGCCCGTGCCCTCGTCCTCCACGATCAGCTCCAAACGGTCATCGCGAACGACGAACTCGACTCCGACCGAGCCCTCGCCGGTGCCGTAGGCGTGACGCACGGCGTTGCCGCACGCCTCCGTCACCGCGAGCTTGAGGTCCGCGAGCAGCTCGGGCCCGACCGGGAGGCTGCGCGCGACGCCCGCGAGCGCGAGCCGCGCCAGCAGCAGGTAGTCCGCCTTGGCTGGGAACGAGAGGCGCACGACCGTCTCATTCATCGCCCGTCGACACCTCCTCGATCCGACCGCGCATGATCGTAAGCGCCCGGCGAAGCAGCCGAGAGACGTGCATCTGCGAGATCCCGACCTCGGCCGCGATCTGCGACTGGGTCATCTCCTCGAAGAAGCGGAGCTCGACGATGCGGCGCTCGCGCACGTCGAGCGCATCGAGCCCGGCTGCGACGAGCGACCCGTCCTCGACCTCCTCGAAGCCGGGGTCGTCCACGCCGAGCTTCTCCGCGAGCGTGTCGTCGCCGCCGTCCTCGAACGGTGCGTGCAGGGACCGCGTCGAGTAGGCCTGGGCCGAGTCGAGCGCGTCGATGACCTCTTCCTCGTCGGCGCCCGTCGCCTCCGCGAGCTCGGCCATGGTCGGCGAACGGCCCAGCTCCGTCGTCAGCTCGTCGAGCACGCGCGAGAGCCGGACGCTCAGCTCCTTCAGGCGCCGGGGCACGTGCATCGCCCAGGCCTTGTCGCGGAAGTGCCGCCGGATCTCGCCGACGATCGTGGGCACCGCGTAGCTCGAGAACTCGACGCCCCGATCGACGTCGAAGCGGTCGACCGCCTTGATCAAACCGAGCGATCCCACCTGCACGAGGTCCTCCAGCGGCTCGCCGCGGCCGGCGTAGCGATTCGCGAGCGCGCGCACGAGGGGCATGAGCTCGATGAGAGCGCGCTCGCGCGCGTCCTGATCACCGTCACGGTGATAGGCGCGAAGCAATGCGTCGACGTCACGTTCCATCAGCGGGCTCATCGGGTCGCCGGCGCCGTGGGGCAGCCGGCCGAACGCGCAGGTGCGCGCGTGTCTGTGTGCGACGAGCCTACGCGCACGGAAAGCGCAGCGTGCACGGGAAGCCCAGGGCGAGCCCACGACTCGTCGAGCGCACCCGCGCTCGTCGCGGGTGCGTAGGAAGCCGCGCTCACGACCGCAGGGATACCCTCGCCGAGGCGCTGACAAACGGCTTCCCAAGCAGCCAGCTCCGCCTTAGGAGCTCCTCCCGAGTGCACGCATCCGAGCCTCCTTGCGATCCGCTACCTCTCGATCGGCTGGATGCCCCGTCGCTCGAGCGGCAAACGTTTCGGCGCACGCCGGAGGTGGGAATCAGGAAGGCGTTGAAACGAAAGGAGACCGCATGTACATCGGTGGCGGCTTCATTGCACTGATCCTGATCATCCTGCTGCTCATCTGGCTGTTCTAAGACCGACCACGAGAGCCCGCACCGCGGGCTCTCTTCGTGGACCTACGCCGTCGGCTCGACCGCCTTCTCGAACGTGACGCGCGTGCCTTCCTCGCGGGACTCGATGTCGACGGAGGACATCGACGCGTAGATGAGCCGGAGCCCGAGGCCCCGGTCGACGCGCTCCGTCGCCGGGGTCCAGCGCCCGGTGTCGTCCACGGCGACCCGGACGCGCGAGTCGTGGACGTTGGCGTGTACCTCGATCCAGTCCTCCCCAGGGTCGGCTGCATGCTCGATGGCGTTCGCGCACGCCTCCCATACCGCCAGCACGACGTCCTGCGAGTCGACGCGGCTCAGCGGGGTCCCCGTCAGCCACGTCCGAAGCGCCTCGCGCACGAGGTCGAGCGAGTCGGTGCTGCTGGGAACGCGGAGGTTCAGCGGTCGCGGTGCCACGGCCAGCAGCCGGACTGCGAGAAGCGCGATGTCGTCCCCTCGCTCCCCCTCGCCGACCATGCGGTCGAGGACATGCTCGACCAGTGCCTCCGGCTCGCGCGGGCCGTCGATCACCGTCCGGCGGAGCTCGTCCAGGCCGTCGTCGATCGGCCGGCCGCGGCGCTCGATGAGCCCGTCCGAGTAGAGCAGGAGCACGGTGCCGACCGGCAGCTCGACGACTGCCTGCCCGTACTTCGTGTCCGGCCCGGCCCCGAGCGGAAGCCCGCGACCGCCTTCGACGAACGCGACGCGCCCATCCGGGTAGGCGACGAGCGGGGGCGGATGCCCTGCGGCGGTGATGCGGCAGACGCCCGCCACCGGATCGACCACGACGTAGACGACGGTCGCGAACGCGGTGTCGACGACCTCCTCCGCCAGCAGGTTCAGCCGGGCGATCGTCGAGGACGGCTTCATGCGGTCGAGCGAGAAGGCGCGCAGCGCGTTGCGGAGCTGCGACATCGTCGACGCGGCCTGCACGCCCTTCCCGACCACGTCGCCCACGACGAGGCCGAGGCGCCCGCCCGCGAGCGAGATCGCGTCGAACCAGTCGCCGCCGACGTCGAGCTCGGCCGTTCCGGGGAGGTAGCGCGCGGCGAGCTGCGTGCCCTCGATGCGCGGGAGCGACTCGGGCAGGACGCTGCGCTGGAGCGTCTCCGCGATCGTCTGCTCGGTCTCGTAGTGCGTCGCCCGGTCGAGGGCCTGCGCCGCCTGCCCGGCGAGCGCCTCGACGAACCGGCGCTCGTCCTGTGAGAGCGGGTAGGGGTCGGCCCAGGAGAGCACCAGGAGGGCGTTGGCGCGACGGCCCGCGACGAGCGGGACGTAGAGGTACGACTCGTGTCCGCTGACCATCCCCGGGTCGGAGAACTCCGCGTTGAGCTCCTCCAGCGTCTCGTAGAAGCTCGCCACCCGCCGACGTATCGCGCGAATCCCGGGGTGCGCGACATCGAGCGGAACCTCGAAGAAGCGGTCGCCGAGCTCGTCCTCGTCGAAGCCGTGCCACGCAACGGTTCGCAGGATCCCCCTGTCCTCCACGAGAACGGCGAGCGCGGCGGCGTCCGCACCGACCGCGGAGCCGATCTCCGAGACGATGGCGTTCGCGACGTCGGCCCGGGTCAGCGCGTTCGCAAGCGCGGCGGTCATGTTCTGGAGCCGCTCCGAGCGCACGCGCAGAAGCTGCTCCGCGTCGTAGAGCCGGCTGCGCTCGAGCGCCTGCGCGCACTGTGACACGACAGCCTGGAGCCATCGCCTCTCGCCCTCGCTCAGGACACGCGGCGTGCGGAACGACAAGTGCAGGGCTCCCCGGATCCCGGCCGGGGTCCGCAGCGGGAGCGCGGCCCAGCCGCTGTCGGTCGTGCTCTCGATACCGCGGAAGACAGCCATCTCCTCCGGGGTGAGCGCCCAGATGGCCTCGCCGCTCGCGATCGCGCGTGCGAACGGGACGTCGGCGTCGACCGCGTGGGCGGCCCAAGCGTCGATCTCCTCGGGCTCGAAGCCGCTGGTCGCCATGACGTCGACCAGGACCCCCTCCGGGCGCGTGAGCACGACATACCCGGCCTCGGCTCCGACAGCGGACAGCGCGTGCTCCAGGCAGATGCCGCTGACGTCGGTCGCCGTCGGCGCGACCGATAGCGCAGCGGTGATCTCCTGCAGGCGGCGGGTCTCCTCGGCACGTCCCGCGGCGTCCTCCTGCGCGCGCCGGCGCTCGACACTCTCGAGCGCGAGGCTCGCCTGGTCGGCGAAGCGCTGTACGAGCGCGAAGGTCGACGGATCCGGCTCCGAGAGCACACGCGTCCACGCGACGATGAGGACGAGCTCGGCCTCCTCGCCCCCGATCGCCATCGGCGCTCGGAGCGAGGAGCGGATGTCGAGCCGCTGCGTACGGGAGAGCCCGCCCGCGCGCGCCTCGGCCTGCACGTCCGGGATGAACGAGATCTCCACCTTCTCGACGGCGTCGCGGAGCTTCGGGAACTCCGCGAGGTCGACGACGAGCTTCGGCGCGAGGTCGTCGTTCTCCGGCTCGGCCCATACGAGCGCGAGCTCGTCGCCCTTTCGCCGCCAGAGCATCGCGTAGTCGGAGCCGAAGGTCGTCCGTGCCTCGACGCAGACCGCCTTCGCCGCAGACTCGGCCGTGTCCGCGTGGAAGCGGGGCGCAACGCGGAGGACACGGTCGAGCACGCGGCGCGACTCGCTCTCCCGCGCGTACAGGCGCGCTCGCTCGAGCGCCTGCCCGCCGAGGTCGGCCGCGATCGCGGCGATCGCCTCTGCGTCCTCGTGCGGCGAGCCCCCCTCGTCGAAGAGAAAGCTCATCGATCCCGCGACCTCGCTTCCGACGCGGATGGGCACGGCGAGCGCGCCGTGCGCATAGAGCGTGAGCGCGGCGCCGTCCGGGTACTCGCGCTCGAAGGTCTCCCGGTCCGGCACGCGAATCGGGAGGCCGGTGAGCGCTGCCTGCGTGATCGGCGCGCGCATCCGGAGCGGAAGCCGAAAGCCTGGCTGGTGCGTCTGCAACTCGACGCCCTGCGGATCGGCGATGACGAGCTCCTGGCCGTCGATCAGGCCCAACGCCCCGCCACGTGCACCCATGAGGACCGGCGCACGCTCGATGAGCGCGTGGGCGACATCGGATGGAGTCACGGCCGCGGAGAGCGCCGACGTGAGGCCCTGGACGCCCGTCATCTGGCGCACCGACTCCTCCGCCTCCTCGGCGGCGATGGCCGCGCGCTCCCGCCCGCGACGCATGACGGCACTGACCCAGACGACGCCCAGCGCGACGATGAGCGAGGCGGCCCAGCGCAGCTGCTCGCCCTCTTCTCCCCGGTCGACGAGCTCAGGCTCGCCGACGAAGAACCCGAAGCTTGCCGCCCAGCCGATGAACACGACGAGCAACGCGGGGCCGAGGCCCGCGTACCAGACGGTGACGGCGACCGCGCCCACGAGAAGCGCGTAGCTCGGGTCGCCGATGACCGGGACGAGGATTGCCATCGTGGCAACCGACAGACCGGCACTCGCGACGGCAAATCCGAGGCCGGCCAGGCGCGCGCGCCTCGCCGGCCGGTGGCTGAGGCCGCTCTCGCTGTTCCGTGGCTCCAACTCGATCATGCCGCGGCGTATTCTCTTCCGTCCCGGCGGGGTCGCCGATGTAGACAGACCTGTATCATCGCTGCACCCGACACCAAGCGTACGGGGGACGGAGCGCCGGCGTGACCGAGGTCGCAAGCACAGTCCGAATGGGAGCCCCGACGACTACGACGCTGGGATTGCCGCTGCCGGAGGACGCCTCCGCGCGCGAGCGGATCCTCCACACCGCCTACGAGCTCTTCTCGGTGCACGGCCTACAGGCGGTCGGCATCAACTCGGTCGTCGAGCACTCGGGTGTCGCCAAGCGGACGCTGTACCGGCACTTCGCCTCCAAGGACGACCTCGTCGTCGAGTTCCTGGGCTTGCGCGAGATGCGATGGTCGAAGGAGTGGCTCGAGCACGAGGTCGAGGCGCGCGCGACGACGCCTGAGGATCGCCTGCTCGCGATCTTCGACGTCTTCCATGACTGGTTCCAGCGCGACGACATGGAGGGCTGCTCGTTCATCAACGTGCTGCTCGAGGTCCCGAACAAGGCCAGCCCGGTGCACGAGGCGACCGTCCGGCACCTCGCGAACATCCGCACGTTCCTCGCGGCGCTCGCCGCCGAAGCCGGTATCTCCCAGCCGGAGGACTTCGCGAGACGCTGGCACATCCTCATGAAGGGCTCGATCGTCGCGGCGCAGGAAGGCGATCTGAACGCGGCGCGCCACGCGCAGGAAGTCGCACGGCTCCTGCTCGAGCGCGAGCGGGCCGGCCTGCTCGACTGAGTTGTGCGCAAGACCGGAATCCCCTAGCGGGGATTCCGGTCGCGCGAGAGAGCGAAGGCGACCGCTTGCGGCGCGGTCGCGCTCGTCAGCGGCCTGCGGTCGCTTCGCGCCGCGTCGCTCGTCACTTCAAAGTTGTGCGCAACACGGCAATCCGCTAGCGGGGATTCCAGTCTCGCGAAAGAGCAAAGGACCTGAAGCGCGGCCGCTTCGCGGCCGCGATCGCTCCGTCTTACGTCAAACCTCTCGCAGGGCTACGCGAGCGCGAACGACGGCTTGTGCTCGATGTACTCGAGCTCGATCCCGTCGGGGCCGTCGAGGAAGAGCGCGCGGCTGTTCTCCGCGTCCACCTCGCGGTTCACGGCGATTCCCATCGAATCGACCCACGCACGAAGCTCGTCGAGGGACTCGACCAGCAGGCCGAGGTGGTTGAGCAGCGGACGGCTCGTCGGGTCGGGCGTCCCCGCGTGCAGCTCGACGTGCTGGGATCCAAGGCGAACGCGAGGCACCCCGCTCGCGCTCTTCGGCGCGGGCGCGAAGCCGAACTGAAGCCAATCGTGCGCGCTCGAAGCGGGATCGGGCGTGACGACCGCGAGATAGGAGACCTCGACTTCGCCCTCGGGATCGGCGGGCACGAGGTCGAGTCGGAGCCCGTCGCCGAGCTCGATCGTGCGCTCGACCGTCGCGCACGGGATGCCGATGCCGATACTCCGGACGACTCCGGCCCTGCGTGGCGGGTCGGCCTGGAAGAGCGTGAGCTTCCCCAGCTCGGGATCACGCCCGATGAGCACGAACTCGTCGGACTCCTCGATGATCCGGAACGGAAGTTGCGAGAGGATTCGCGCCGCGACGCCGCCGGCGTCGGGCACGTACAGCGCGATGTGGTCGAGCTTGTTCGGTTGCGGCGTCACTCACCGTTCGGTTACCCGCTCGGCCGAGTCGAAAACCCGTCTCAGCCGAACAGCGGCGCGTACTCGGTTCGCCACTCGGCGTCGCTCACGGAGCGGCGGAAGAGCCGCTCGAGAACTGCTCGCGGCGTCTCTCCTTCCTCGTGCGCGACCAGGCACACGCAGGCGACGAGGAGGTGCCTCAGCATGTCACCGTCGATCCGCGCTGCCACGAGCGCGCGCTCGAACGCCCACACGCTTCGCTCGGCGTCCGAGGCCGGGCCGCGCGCGCGGATGGCCTCGAAGAGGGGCTCGAGATCGGCGGAGCTCCAGTTCATACGAATTCCAGTACCACGGCCTCACCCGTAATGCAAACAGCGCTTGCGGACATCGCGTTTTCGGCCTCGACCAGCCGGGTAGCCCCGATGAGTAAGACCCGTGTGTAGGCAATCCGATCCGAAGGGGGAATTCGAGCATGCAGACGGATGTTTGGACGTATCGCGAGCAGTCCAGCCTGGGTGTGAACCCGGCCACGACTGACATCACGGGCTTCGAGGTGGAGGCGCTCGACGGGTCGATCGGCAAGATCGACGAGGCGACCTACGAGGTCGGCTCGAGCTACATCGTCGCCGACACCGGCCCGTGGATCTTCGGCAAGAAGGTCATGCTCCCCGCGGGCGTGCTTCAGCGGGTCGACGAGGCCGAGGAGAAGGTCTTCGTCAACCGCACGAAGGACGAGATCAAGAACGCGCCCGAGTTCGATCCGTCGATGATCTCGGACGACGCGTATCGCGGTCAGCTCGGCTCCTATTACGGCCCGGGTGGCACGGCGCACCGCGATTGGAACGACACCTTCTAGCGCGGCACGCGTGGATCGGGCCCGGCTTCGGTCGGGTCCGATCTCATTTTCGACTACTGCTGCTCGGGCTCGAGGACGAGGTCGACCCCGGGCGGCGTCTCGATCGCCGACTCGCGCCGGAGAAGAAGGAGCTCGCGCCCGATCGCGAGCAGCGAGCCCGCGACCGGGATCGCGAGCAGCGCGCCGAGAATGCCGGCGAGCTCCGCGCCGACGAGCACCGCGCAGAGCACCGCGAGCGGGGAGAGCTGCACCGTCCTCCCGTAGACGAGCGGCTGCAGCACGTGGTTCTCGAGTTGCTGGTAGCCGACGAAGAACGCGATCACGATGAGCCCGCGGATCCAGTCGGTCTCGATGAAGATGATCGTCGAGACGAAGATCGCCGCCAGCGTCGCGCCGGCGAGCGGGATGAGGTCGAGGATCGCGACGAGCAGGCCGAGCGCGATCGCGTAGTCGCTCCCGACGACGAAGAGGACGATGGTCGAGGTCACGCCCGCGACGAGGCTGATCAGGAGGTTGCCGGTGACATAGCCGGAGATCGTTCGGTAGATCTCGCCGCCGACGCGCTGGTAGCGGGGGCGGGTCGCCTCGGGCAGGAGGCTGAGGAACCGGTGCACGGTCCTCGGCCCCTCGAGGAGCATGAAGAGGGTCAGGAAGACGATGGTGATGACGCCGACGACGGCGGTCACGATGCTCCGGGCGACGTCGATCACGCTCGCGCTGATCCCCAGCACGCCGGCCGCGCCACCCCGGTCGACGGCCTCCTCGATGCGGTCGACGAGCTCGTAGTCCTCCTGGAGGAAGCCGAGCGGGCCGCGTCCCTCGACGATGTCGTTGATGAGGTCGGGAACGTCATCCACGAAGTCCGTGACCTGGCCGACGAGCGGAGGGATGACGAGGAAGCCGATCGCCGTCAGGACGAGCAGCGCGAGGACGAAGACGATCCCGGCGGCCGAGCCGCGACGTAAGCCGCGCTGCTCGAGCGCTTCGACCGCGGGGTTCAGGGCTGCGGCGAGGAAGGCGGCGATCAGGATCCACGTGAGGACGTGCCAGGCCTGGTAACCGAGCCAGAGCACGACTCCGACAAGCGCTGCGATGGCGAGCACCGTGAGCACCGTCCTCGGGCGCACGGTGACGACACGAACCTCCGGGGTCGCCATTCCGGCTTGTTCGCGGCGCCTACGGGACTTCCTGGCCGAGCTCCTGGGGTCAGGCTTCAGCCTGACCCCGTTCTTGGGTCTGCGCCGTCCCCGAAGCGCACACCTCAACCCGGGGTCAGGCTGAAGCCTGACCCCAACGCTTACGCGGCGAGCGAGGCGTCGGGCTCGACGATGCCGAGGCCCTCGACGAGAGTGAAGAACGCCTTCGCGAAGGGCGACGAGCCAGAGCGCGTGCGGACGAAGTCCCAGTCGATCTGCTCGCGGAGGGCGCGTGCGATCTCGAGCACCGGCCCGAAGTCCGGCTCCTGCTCCGTCAGCGCGAGCAGCTTCGTGACGAGGAGGTCGTCGATCGAGGCCACGAGCATCGTCTGCGCGAGGACCTCGAGCTCGGTCGCGCGCGCGAAGTGCTCGTCGCCGATCGGCCCGCCCGCCGGGCGGAAGATGAGGTCGACGAGCACCGGCCCGTCGTAGCGCCTTGTAGAGCCACTCCTCGGGCGGCTGCTCGGCGCGCAGGCCGGCCTCGACGAGCGCCTCCAGGCCACGGTCGGCGTCCCGCTCGCGGACGTAGAAGTCGACGTCGTGATCCGTGGCCGGTCCGCCGCGCGCCCACACGGCCATGCCACCGCCGAGCATGAAGTCGATCTGCTGCCTTGCGGAGCGCCGCTCCGGCGTGCTTCATCGTCGTCCCGAGGATCTGGACGCTCTCCTTCGCCGCTGAGGTCATAGCCGCGAAGGAGTACCCGTTTCGGGCGTTCGCGGAACGTGGGCGACGGGTACACGATCCCGATGAGGACGACGATTCGCGTCGCTGCTGCCGGCGACATTCACGCTTCGGAGCCGCTCCGCGAGCGGCTCGAGCGGGCGTTCGCGACGATCGCGGAGGCGAGCGACCTGATCCTCCTCGCGGGCGACCTCACGACGCACGGGCTCCCCGAGCAAGCCGCCGTCCTCGCGGACGCCTGCCGTCCCCTCCCCACGCCCGTCGTCGCGGTCCTCGGGAACCACGATCACCACTCCGGGCTCCGCGAGGAGGTCAAGGCCGCGCTCGAGGAGGGAGGCATCGTCGTCCTCGACCGCAGCCACGCGATTCTCGAGCTCGAGGACGTCGAGGTCGGCATCGTCGGGACGAAGGGCTTCGTCGGGGGCTTTCCCGGGGCCGAGATCGCGGACTTCGGCGAGCCGGCGCTGCGCCACGTCTACCAGGAGACGACGCACGAGGTCGATGCGCTCGAACGGGGCCTGGAGGCGATCTCGGGCTGCCACAAGCGCATCGTCCTGCTCCACTACGCGCCGGTCGAGGCGACGCTCGTCGGCGAGCCCGAGCGGATCTGGGCGTTTCTCGGCTCGGGCAGGCTCGCGGGTCCGATCGGAGCGCACCGGCCCGACCTCGTCGTGCACGGGCACGCGCACCATGGGGCTCCGCGCGGCTCGATCGGGGAGGTCCCGGTGCACAACGTCGCAGTGCACGTCACGGGTCAGGACTTCGCGGTCTTCGATCTCTGAGCGGCAGGGTGTGCGGCGGCTGGCTGCCGCCGGCGGGCGATGCCGGCCGGCGGCCTCTCTCCCCTTAGCGAGCGCGGGACGTCGTGCGCCGCGTCCCGGAACGGCTCGAGGCCGTGGAGCGGGTGCCGCTGCGCGTCGAGCGTGCGGACGTCGAGCGGCGACGCGCGGAAGCGCCGTTCGAGCGCGAGCGCCCGCGCGCCGGCGTCGCCTTCTTGAGGATCCGCTTCGAGATCGTCTCGACCTTCCTGGCGGCGTCCTTCTCCTGCTTGAGGTTCGCCTGGAGGAGCTTCACCGAGTCGCGCTCGCCCAGTGCACGCGCCTGCTCGATGAGGCTCGTGTACGCGGCGATCTCGTAGTGCTCGGTGCGCGCGGCGGACCCGGTCAGGAACACGTCCGCGAGCACGGGCGTCGTCGAGTGCTCCTGCATGAACTCGTCGTGCTCCTTCTTGATGCCGTCGATGCCCGGGCACGTCTTGCCCTGCGCCGGCTCGCCGATGCTCTTGAAGACCTTCTCCAGGTTCTCGATCTGGCGCTCGGTCTCTTTGAGGTGACTCTTGAACGCGCGGGTCAGCTCGCCGTCGTTCGCCTCGGAGGCAAGCCTGGGCAGAACCCTCGTGAGCTGCTTCTCGGCGTAGTACATGTCCTGCAGCTCGTGCACGAAGAGCTGCTTCGGCGTGGTCATGCGCGTCATTTCCCCTCCTTGTTCGGAATCGGTTAGCGGTCGCTACCCGACCCGCTCTCCTGCGAAACGCTCACGCCTGCGGCGTTTCGAGCCTCCGCCCGCCGGGAAACCGAAAGGGGAGACCGGCTGGGAGGTGACGTCGTGATCTGGCTACTCGTGCTCGCGCTCTTGATCCTCGCGATCGGCGGAGGAGTCGCGCTGTCGAAGGTCCTCTTCCTCCTGCTCTTGGTGGCGCTCGTGCTAGCGGCCGTCGGCGTCTTCAATCGCTCCGCGGTCTGAGGCTTCGCGCGGAGCAAACGAGCTGCAGCGGGTGGTGGGGGACCCGCCCGCTGCGGCGCTTCCTTGCCTGTGCCCGACGGCACCCATAGGCTGAGCGCATAGCAGCGGCGCCACACACGGGGGGAACGGTGGACAGCGAGCGCCTGGCGAGACGGTACTTCGCCCTGTTCGCACGCGGCCAGACGGACCAGCTCCTCGAGATGATCCATCCCGACGTCGAGATCGTCCTCAAGACCGTTCGGCGCGGCGAGCTGATCAAGGGCCGCGAGGCGATGCGGGAGTTCCTCGACGAGCTCGGCGAGATGTTCTTCGAGAGCCAGGCGGACCTCTACCGGCCTCTGGACGACCGGCGCGTCGTCGTCGAGGGGCGCATCCGCTGGATGGACGAGGACCGCATCCTCCGCGACGACCCGATGATCTGGGCGATCGAGTTCCGCGACGGGCTTCTCTACCGCTCGAGGCCGGCGCAGTCGGTGCTCGAGGCCGAGACGCTCCTCAGCGTGCCGCGCTAGTTGTGCGCAAGACCGGAATCCCCGAATGGGGCTTCCGCTCGCGCGAAGCAACTGGACCTGAAAGCGCGCCCGCTTCGCGGCCGCGGTCGCTCCGTTTACTCAATTGTCGGGCTCACCGCGTCAGTCGCGCGCGCAGCGGCAGGTCTGGCTGCGCCAGACGAGACGGCCGCAGGCCGAGCAGCGGCTCCGGATCTCGGGCAGCGAGAGCATCCGCGTGCGCACCCCGAGGAAGATCATGGTCACGGAAGCCGCGAGCGCACCGACCCAGCTCGGGTACTGCCCGCTCACGCTCGCACCTCCAGCATCACCAGACGTTCATCGGCAGAAAGCCGGCGATCCCCGAGGATGTGGTCGTTCAGGGGCTCGCCCGTCCACGCGTCGCCGAGGTTCACTGGACTCGGCGGGTACCCGGCTCCCTCGGGCGCCAAACAGACCAGGCGTTTTTGCGTCTCGGCCACCGGGAATCCCTGACTCGGATGAGTAATCTCGACCGCACGGACGTCGAGCGCCCCGAGTTCATCGCCGGCGACTACCCGGACGACGTCGTCGCGCTCGTCGAGCACGGCGAGCGCGAGGGCTGTCTCAACCTGTCCGAGCTCGAGACGCTGCTCGTGTCGCACGAGCTCGACGACGAGCTGGTCGGCGAGCTGCACGAGGAGCTGGAGCGGCGCGGCATCGAGATCACGGACGACTGCGTCCGCTCGGACGCCGGCGAGGGCGAGTACCGGAACGGCGAGCTTGCGACCGTCACCACCGACAGCCTGCAGCTCTTCCTCAACGAGATCGGCCGCTACCCGCTGCTCACCGCAGAGGAGGAGATCGAGCTCGCGAAGCGCATCGAGCGCGGCGACCGCGAGGCCAAGGAGCGCATGGTCAACTCGAACCTCCGCCTCGTCGTCTCGATCGCGAAGCGCTACCAGGGCCACGGGCTGTCCCTGCTCGACCTCATCCAGGAGGGCGTGCTCGGGCTCATTCGCGCGGTCGAGAAGTTCGACTGGCGCCGCGGCTTCAAGTTCTCGACCTACGCGACCTGGTGGATCAGGCAGGCGGTGCAGCGCGGCGTGCAGAACCGCTCGCGCGTCATCCGCGTCCCCGTGCACGTCGCCGAGCTCGAGCGGAAGGCGTCGCGCAAGGAGCGCGAGCTCATGGCTCAGCTCGGGCGCATGCCGACACTGGAGGAGGTCGCGGAGGCGGCCGACATCCCGCTCGACCGGCTCCAGCAGGCGCGCGAAGCGGTCCGCACGCTCGCAAGCCTCGACCGGCCCGTGGGCGAGGGCGAGTCTGCGACGCTGGGAGATCTCATCGCCTCGCCCGAGGCCGATCCCGCGGAGGAAGTCGCCGTGCGGCTCGGGGACGGCGCGCTCACGAGCGCGCTCGACGATCTCACCCCGACGCAGCGCCGCATCCTCGAGCTCCGCTTCGGGCTCACCGGCGAGGAGCCGGCGTCGCTGCAGGCCGTCGCGCGAGAGCTCTCGCTGTCGCGCGAGCGCGCGCGCAAGCTCGAGGAGAGCGCGCTCGAGCAGCTCTCGCGGAACCGAGAGCTGCTCGAAGAGCGAGAAGCGGCCTAGTGAGGGGCCGGGCTTCGGCCAGCCCGGCCCGCGTCACACGGTGGTAGGCGTGCTCCTCTGAGCGTCCTTTTCCAGCCAGTCGGCAAGAGTGAGCTGGAAGAAGTCGTCCCAGTGCGACACGATCTCGTCGGCGCACTTGCGGTCCTCGTCGACGTGCGTGCGTGCGAGATCGACCGTCTCCGAGTCGCCCGCTGCGCTCGCGGTGCGGCTGAGGAGCTCGTACGCGGCGATCTGCGTGTGCGCGAGGAGGTAGGCGTCGCGGCCGACCTTTCCGGGCGCGTCCGTACGCAGCACGTCGCTGACGTTCTTCATGAGCGTGAGCGCGAGCCCCTCGATCCGCTTGCGCATCGGCGTGCCGCGCCCGAGGCGCTCGAGGCGGCTCTTCAGGCGCTCGACCTGGAGGCGGCTCGTCTGGCGGTGCCGCTGGAGCATCTCCATCAGCACGGGCGAGCGCTCGACGCTCGAGATCATCGAGTCGAGCTGGTCGATGACGCTCTCCTCGAGCGCGAGTGCGTCCTCGATGTAGTCGCCCAGCTTGTCCTGCACGACGCTCTCACTTTCCTGAACCTGCTGCTGCATGAGTCCTCCCTCTCTGTCGGGTTCTCTCTTGCCCTACCCCAACCGGCGTTCCGGGAAAACTCGTACGGCGGAGCTTCTCTCGCCCTCAGCGCTTCGAGCGGAGCATCCGCAGGAGCGCCGCCTCGTCCGCACGGAGGCTCGCCGGACGAGCGTCGTCGCGGGGCCGGAAGTCCTCGATCGTGCGGCCGGCCAGGTAGTGCTCGACGACGACGGGGCTGACGTAGGACGAACGCGCGACGGCCGGAGTGTTCCCCAGCTCCTCGCCGACCCTGCGCATAACCGAGGCGAGGACGCGCTTCGCCTCGGTCTCGCTCGACGCCGGCCCGTGCTTTCCGAGCTCGACCGCGGCAAGGAGAGTGCCGCCCCACGTGCGGAAGTCCTTCGCCGTGAAATCGTCTCCCAGGTGCTCGGCGATGTACTCGTTCAGCGTCGCGGCGCTCAGATTGAACAGCTCGCCGTCGCGCTCGTAACGAAAGAGCCGCGCCCCGTCCTCGAGCGCGACAAGCCGTCGGAGCTCGCGCGCGAGCCTCTTGCTCGCGACCGTTCGCCTGACCGGCCGCGAGTTCTTCCCGCGGAAGGAGAACGCGATCTCGTCGCCCGAGATCGTGACGTGACGCTTCGTCAGCGTCGTGATCCCGAACGTCCGCGAGGTGCGCGCGTGCCGGTCGGTACCGACACGGAACCACGCGTGGTTGACGAGCAGCACCGCGATCGCGCACGCCCACTCGCGCTCGTACGGGCCGAGCGCGAGATGCCGCCGGGCTCTCGAGCGGAACGTCGGAAGGGACTTCGCGAAGAGCAGGAGCCGGTCGAACTTGGCGCGCTCCTGCGCGGCGCGGAAATCGGGGTGGTACAGGTACTGACGCCGTCCCGCGTTGTCGACTCCCGTCGCCTGGAGCTTCGCTCCGGCGTTCGGCGAGATCCAGACGTCAGTCCACGCGGGCGGGATCGCGAGGGAGCGGACGCGCTCGAGCGCCTCCTCGTCCTCGATCGGGCGGCCGCGCGAATCGACGTAGCGGAAGCGCTTCCGCCCGAGGCGGCCCCACCCCCCGCGCCGGCTCATGCGCTCCGTCTACCCGAAGCGCGGGACTCCACAAACGCAACGGGACGCGAGATCATCTCGTCGTGAGCCCGCACGCCGCGTCGTCCGCGGCCCATGCCGTCAAAGAGGTGCTCCACAACCGCTCGATCCGGCGGATCGAGATCGCCTGGATGACCGGGACCGCAGCGGACTGGGCGCTTCTGGTCGTCCTCCTCGTGGTCGCGTACGACGCGGGAGGAGCGCTCGCCGCCGGGATCCTCGGCGCCGTCCGGGTGGTGCCCGCGATCGTCGCCGCACCGTTCGCGACGACCCTCGTCGAGCGCTTCCGCGGCGACCGCGTGCTCACCGTCATCAACCTCGTCCGCGCAGCCGGAGCGCTGGCCACGGCGCTCGTCGTCGCCAGCGACGTCCCGGTCGAGCTGACCTACGCCCTCGCCGGGGTCGTCGCGGGAGCCGGCTCCCTCGTCCGCCCGATCCAGGCCGCGCTTCTTCCGGCCTTCGCGCGCGCGCCCAGCGAGCTCGTGGCGGCGAACGTTGCCTCGAGCATGGGCGAAGGCCTCGGGACTTTCGCCGGCCCGCTCCTCGCCGGAGTCCTCGTCGCGGCCACTGGCTCGGCCGCCGCGAGTCTGCTCGTCGCCGCGGCCTTTGCCGGCGCCGCGGCCGCGGTGACCGGCATCAAGTTCGAACAGGCTGCGGATGCGCGCGGCGGCGTCGGAGCGGACACGATCGCGCGCTTCCGGCTGGCCGACGCTCCTCGCGTGCTGCGCCGGTATCCCGGCGCGGCGGTGCTCATCGGCGACTTCGTCGCGCAGATCTTCGTCCGGGGCCTGCTCATCACCTTCATCGTCGTCGCCTCGATCGAGCTGCTCGACATGGGCGAGACGGGCGTCGGGCTGCTGAACGCTGCGCTCGGGCTGGGCGGCTTCATCGGCGCTCTGGGCGCGCTGGGTCTGGGCGGTGGGCGTCGGCTGGGGACGGTCTGCGTGCTGGCTCTCGCAGGCTGGGGGATTCCGCTCGTCTTCATCGGAGCGTGGCCCTACGCGGCGGTCGCGCTCGCCGCGCTCTTCGTCACGGGCGTGAGCAACGCCGTGCTCGACATCTCGGGCTTCACGCTCGTGCAGAGGAGCGTGCGGAACGAGGACCGCATGCTGGTCTTCGGCGTGCTCGAAGGACTGCTCGGGATCGGGCTTCTGCTCGGCAGCCTTCTCGCGCCCGCGCTCATCGCCGTGTTCGGGATCCGCGGAGCGTTCGTCGCCGCGGGAGCAATCCTGCCGCTCCTCGCGGTCGTGACCGCGCGCTCGATCGTGCGCACCGCCCGCCGCTCGGCGCTCGCGGAGGCGCACATCGCGCTGCTTCGCAGGAACCCGCTCTTCGCTCCACTCCCGCTGACCGCTCTCGACCGGCTCGCCGAGCGGCTCGTCCCGGTCACGTTCGAGACCGGACAGGTCGTCATGCGCAGGGGCGACCCCGGCGACCACTATCTGCTGATCGCGGAGGGCGAGGTCGAGGTGAGCGTCGACGATCGGCTGCTGCGCACGTGCGGCGCCGGGGACGGCGTCGGCGAGATCGCGCTGCTCCACCGCGTGCCCAGGACGGCGACGGTGACCGCGTGCAGTCCCGTCACGGCCTACGCCATCGACGCGGGGACGTTCCTCGCCGCGGTCTCAGGCCCGTCGGCGGCCGCGATGGCGGCTGCCATCGTCTCGTCCAGGCTCGAGACGTCCGAACGGGTCGAGGCGCCTGTGGGCTAGACCGCGACCGTGGGCAGCCCCGCGAGCGCCATGGCGACCTCGTCCTCCGCGTACTCGTGGTCTTCGAGCTTGCCGGCGGAGTAGTCGATGTACGCCTGCATGTCGAAGTGGCCGTGCCCGCAGAGGTTGAAGAGGATCGCCTCTGAGACGCCCTCCTCCTTGCAGCGGAGCGCTTCGTCGATCGCCGCCTTCACGGCGTGGTTCGCCTCGGGCGCCGGGAGGATCCCCTCGACGCGTGCGAACTGGACTCCTGCTTCGAAGACCTCGGTCTGCGTGTAGGCGCGGGCCTCGATCAGGCCGAGCTCCTTGAGGTGACTCACCATCGGCGCCATGCCGTGGTAGCGCAGGCCGCCCGCGTGGAAGGGAGGTGGCACGAAGGTCGAGCCGAGCGTGTGCATCTTCACCAGCGGCGTCAGGTGACCCGTGTCGCCGAAGTCGAAGGCGTAGAGGCCCTTGGTCAGACTCGGGCACGCTGCGGGCTCGACGGCGATGACGCGGATCGACGCCTCCTCGCGGAGTGCGCGGCCGAGGAACGGGAATGCGCAACCGGAGAAGTTCGAGCCGCCGCCCGTGCAGCCGATGATGACGTCCGGGTAGTCCTCGGCCTGCTCGAGCTGCTGCTGCGCCTCCTGGCCGATCACGGTCTGGTGCATCAGCACGTGGTTGAGGACCGAGCCGAGCGAGTACTTGGTGTCCACGCGGGTGGCAGCGGCCTCGACGGCTTCGGAGATCGCGATCCCGAGACTTCCGGTCGAGTCAGGGTGCTCCTCGAGGATCGCGCGCCCGCTGTTCGTCTCCTGCGACGGGCTCGCATGCACCTTCGCGCCGTACACCTCCATGAGCCCGCGGCGATACGGCTTCTGGTCGTACGAGACCTTGACCATGAAGACCTCCACCTCGAGCCCGAAGACGGCTCCGGCGAAGGCAAGCGCGGATCCCCACTGGCCGGCGCCCGTCTCCGTGGTGAGCTTCGCGACGCCCTCCTGCTTGTTGTAGTACGCCTGCGCGACGGCCGTGTTCGGCTTGTGCGAGCCGGCCGGAGAGACGCCCTCGTACTTGTAGTAGATGCGCGCCGGGGTATCGAGCGCGCGCTCGAGGCGGCGCGCCCTGAAGAGCGGCGTCGGCCTCCACTGGCGGTATACCGAGCGCACCTCCTCCGGGATCGCGATGAAGCGGTCGGTCGAGACCTCCTGCAGGATGATCTGCATCGGAAAGAGCGGCGCGAGGTCGTCCGGCCCGACGGGCTGGCCCGTGCCCGGGTGGAGCACCGGCGGCGGCGGTTCCGGGAGGTCGGCCGCGAGGTTGTACCACGCCTCCGGCAGACGGCTCTCGTCGAGGACGTACTTGACCGTGTCGCTCATCGGCTTCCCTCCCTCGGACGGCGGTCCTGCCAGTCTCGCGGACTGCCTCCAGCGGAGCAAGCGGAACGCATTTAGCGCGCCGCCTGTGGAAGCATTGGCGCGCTCTTGTCGGACTTACAGGGTCAGACCCTGTAAGGACGGCCGCGCAGAATCGGGTCTCCGAAGCCAAGCGCCGGCGCAGCGAGCCATGTCCTCCGTGGAACGTTCGGCGCATACTTTTCACGCTTACAGGGTCAGACCCTGTAAGCGCGGCCGCAGTAGCGGCCATGGCTGCTTGTGAGGGGTCGTGAGGTCGAGCGGTAAGCTCGCGCCGTGGCAGTGCTCGACTCGACCGTCGCTCACGACGATGCTTTCGCGGCGCGGCGGGAGCGGATGGAGGAGCTCGTCGCGGAGCTGCGCGAGCGGACGGCACAGATCGCGCTCGGCGGCGGTGAGAAAGCCGTCGAACGGCACCGCTCGCGCGGGAAGCTGACCGCCCGCGAGCGGATCGATCGCCTGACCGACCCCGGAACCGCCTTCCTCGAGCTGAACGCGCTCGCCGCATACGACCTTTACAACGACGAGGCTCCGAGTGCCGGCATCGTCACGGGGATCGGCGTCGTCGAGGGCCGCCAGGTCGCGATCGTCGCCAACGACGCGACAGTGAAGGGCGGCTCGTACTTCCCGCTCACCGTGAAGAAGCACCTGCGCGCGCAGGAGGTCGCTCGCCAGAACCGGCTCCCGTGCATCTACCTCGTCGACTCGGGCGGGGCGTTCCTCCCGCTCCAGGCGGAAGTCTTCCCCGACCGCGACCACTTCGGCCGCATCTTCTTCAACCAGGCACGCCTCTCAGCGCTCGGCATCCCGCAGATCGCGGCAGTCATGGGCTCGTGCACCGCAGGCGGCGCCTACGTTCCGGCGATGTCGGACGAGACCGTGATCGTGCGCGGGACGGGGACGATCTTCATTGGCGGCCCGCCCCTCGTGAAGGCGGCGACGGGACAGGACGTGACCGCGGAGGAGCTCGGCGGCGCGGACGTCCACACTCGCCGCTCGGGGGTCGCCGATCACTACGCGACCTCCGACGAGCACGCGCTCGCGATCGTGCGGGAGATCGTCCGCAACCTCGACCCTCCCCCGACCTCGCCCTGGAAGCTCACCCAACCCGAGCCGCCCGCGCGCGACCCGGCAGACCTCTACGGCCTGATCCCGGAGGACTTCCGCCACGAGCTCGACGCGCGCGAGGTCATCGCACGCATCGTCGACGGCTCGCGCCTGCACGAGTTCAAGGAGCTCTACGGCGAGACGCTCGTCTGCGGGTTCGCCCGCATCGAGGGTTATCCGGTCGCGATCCTCGCCAACCAGGGCGTCCTCTTCGCGGAGTCGTCGCAGAAGGGCGCGCACTTCATCGAGCTCGCGTGCAAGCGCAGGATCCCGCTCGTCTTCCTCCAAAACATCACGGGCTTCATGGTCGGGAAGGAGTACGAGGAGGGCGGGATCGCGCGCGACGGCGCGAAGCTCGTCATGGCGGTCGCCTGCGCGGACGTGCCCAAGTTCACGGTGGTCACCGGCGGGTCCTTCGGCGCCGGCAACTACGCGATGTGTGGCCGCGCCTACGAGCCGCGACAGCTCTGGATGTGGCCGAACGCCCGCATCTCGGTCATGGGCGGCGAGCAGGCCGCGACCGTCCTCAGCATGGTCGGGGACACGGATCCCGAGGAAATCAGGGCGACGTACGAGGCCGAGGGCAACCCGTACTACTCGACCGCGCGGCTCTGGGACGACGGGATCATCGACCCGCTCGACACCCGCCGCGTCCTCGCGCTCGGGCTTGCGGCCGCCGCGAACGCACCGGTGCCGGAGACGACCTTCGGCATCTTTCGCATGTAGGCGGGCGTCGCAACCGGCGTAGACTCCCTCCTGCCAGTCAGACAAGAGGAGGGGATCATGCTCCGAGCAGCTCGCCTGCTGTCGGTGACGCTTGCCGCTTGCCTCGTGCTCCTGCTGGTTCTTGGAGGCACGGGAGGCGCAGCGGTCGCCCAAGCACCACCGTCGAACAGCGTGGGGACAGCGCAGCTCAAGAACAACGCCGTCACCAGCCCAAAGATCAAGAACAACGCCGTGGTGGCCGCGAAGATCGCAGGCAATGCGGTCGTGGCCGCCAAGATCGCGAGCAACGCGGTAGGGAGCGCGAAGATCGCGAGCAACGCCGTGACTGCGCCGAAGATCGCGGCCAATGCGGTCACGGGCGCCAAGGTGCAGGATGGCTCGCTCGCAGCCGCGGACCTCGCAGCTGGAGTCGTGCCGCCGAGCGACGCGCAGGGTCGCTTCGTCAACGGCCCGGTCAACATCCCGAGCGCACAGACGACGGTCGCCAGCCTCGCGATTCCCGCAGCGGGGAGCTACGTGATCTGGGCCAAGACCTACGTGACATCGAACGTGCTGTCCGGGAGCGTCACGTGCCGCCTGGAGGCCGGCGCGAACTTCGACGAGACCCAGGGATTCGTCGACGTCGACAGGCCGGCATCCCTGTCGCTCATCGTGCTGAACAACTTCGCCGCCGCGGGAACGGTCAATCTCGCATGCTCGGCGGTTCCGGCGAAGCAGGCGAACTTCATCAAGATCGTCGCGATCCGGGTCGCGACCTTCACGAACACGGGTTAGCCATCGAAGGGGCGGCCGCGGGCATGTGTCCGCGGCCGCCTCCTCAGCGTCCGCGTCGTCGCCTCGACCTCTTAGGATTCGCCGCTTCCGAGGGGCTATCGAAAGGAGACCTACATGAGACGCGTACGCGGCTTCCGACCCTCTGCGGCAATGGTCGTCGCCGGCATCGCGCTTCTGGTGGCGCTAACTGGCACGAGCGTCGCGGCTGTCAGCCAGCTCGTGCCGAGGAACAGCGTCGGCACGGTTCAGCTCAAGAACAACGCCGTCAACTCGTTGAAGGTGCGAAACGGCTCGCTTCTCCGAGCCGACTTCAGAGCGGGACAGATCCCGGCAGGGCCGGCAGGGCCGGCAGGGCCGGCAGGAGCCGCGGGCCCGGCTGGGCCGGCGGGGCCGGCAGGACCGGCAGCCCGCTGGGCGCTCGTTAGGCCCGACGGCGGGATCGTGGCCCAGTCGGGCGGCATCACGCTCGCTGCGAAGCCGGGTGCCGGGAGGTACATCTTCAACTTCGGCAGCGCCCAGACGGGCAAGCTCGTCCTCGCGTCAAACGGGTTTGCAAACGACACGGGCTTCCGCGGAACGACCATCGCAGGGCCGTGTGGCGGCGGTACCGAAGGCATCACGTGCCCGTCCAACAACGATGCGAACCACGTGTTCATCTTCACGTCGGCCACGAACAACGTCAACGGCGAGGATCACGCCTTCTACGTCTCCGTGATCGGATAACGGAGGCGGCGCGCTGATCGTTCGGCTCCTGATCTGGAACCTACTCGAGTCGAAGACGACGATCGACGAGCTCCGGGACACGCTCCCGGAGCTCGAGCCGCCGAGCGCCTGGGTGTGGAACGAGGCGAGCGAGCGATTCGGCCTCGTCGCGTTCGGCGAGGAGATGCCGGAGGAGATCGCCGTCGCGCACGAGCTCGTCGGCCGCGAGCCCGACGTCTACGAGGAGTTCGACGAGCTCGAGCTATAGAGCAGCGCGTCGTGCCAGGCGTCGAGCCCTTCGCGCTCCTCCGCAGTGAGGGAGCGAAGGGGCGCGCGCACGTCCTCGCGCACCGGGACACCCTGGCGGGCGAGGAGCCGCTTGAGCGCGGCCTGCCGCGGGAAGCGCTCGACGAAGGCGCGGAGCTCGGCCAGGCGCGCAGCACCCTCGACCGTCGGGTGCCGGACGACCTCGGCGACGTCGCGGGGGAAGGCCGACGCGAGGGCGGAGACGGCTCCTGCCGCGCCGCTCTCGAGACCCTGGTGGATCAGCGCCTCAGGGCCGACGAAGATGTCGAACCCCGGCAGCAGGTAGCTCTCGAACGCTGCCCAGGGTATGTCCGACACCTTGAGCCCCACGACGTTCGATGCGTTCTCGCGAAGTTGGCGCAGCACCGCTGGCTCCACCGCGTACCCGCTGGTCGACGCGAACTCGTACACGTAGAACGGCAGCGGCGAGCACGCCGTCGCCGCGGCGAGGAAGTGCGCGTACTGCGCCCTCTCGTCCAGGCGGAAGTACGGCGGCCCGATCACGACGACCGCATCGGCTCCCACCTCTGCGGCGTGTGCGGCCAGCCGGACGGTCTCCGCGGTCGACTGCGCGCCGCACTGCACGGCCATCTGGATCCGCCGGTCGGCTGCCTGCAGGAAGAGGTCGGCCGACGCGACGGCGCTCGACTTCCTCGAGCAGGATCCCCTCGCCCGCCGTCCCGAGCGCAAGGATTCCGTCGAGGCCGGCATCGACGAAGAACCCGACGAGCGGCTCGAACGCGTCCTCGTCGAGCTCGTTCCCCGCGTCGCGAAGCGGCGTGACCGACGCCGCGAGAGCCCCGCCGAGCATCAGCGCTGCGGCAGGCCCTGCCGTACCCGCTCGACGGTGCCCGCGATGCGACGCGCGCGTGTCTCCGGGCGCTTCGCCTCCCCGATCCACTCCACGTACTCGCGTCGGTGGGTGTACGAGAGCTTCGCGAAAGCGGCCTTCGCGGCCGCCTCTTCAGCCAGCGCCTCGCGAAGATCGGTGGGAACGCGAACCGTCCGCGGTTCCGTGTCCACGACCATCTCGATCCGGACGCGGTCGCCGGCGTCGACACGCGTCGCGGACTTCACGTCGCGGTTCACGACGATGTGGCCGATTCCGTCGTACACGCCAGGCGTCGTGCGCCAGGTGTGACCGCGGATCGTGACCTTGACGGGAGGGCGCGCACGGCCGAACGCCTCCTTCAGGTCGAACGGGACCTTGAACATCGTCGCCGTCTTCCCCACCCGCTCGAGCTCGACCGTGAACCATCGTTTCCGATGCCTGCGGGGTGAGGGCGCGTGCGCGCCCTCACGCTCACGTGGGTTGACAGCCACGGCGAAACAATATGGTCCTGCGCGATGGGGGCGCTCCGAGTCGACCGCGACGGCCACGTCCTTCGCGTCACGCTCGCGCGGCCGGAGCGGCGGAACGCGTTCGACGCAGCGCTCATCGCGGAGCTCCACGGAGCGTTCGCCGACGTCGGTGACGCGCGCGCGGTCGTGCTCACCGGAGAGGGGCCGAGCTTCTGCGCCGGTGCCGACGTGGAGTGGCAGCGCTCCTCGATCGACCTCACGTACGACGAGAACGTCGAGGACGCGATGCGCCTCTACCGGATGCTGGAGGCGATCGACGCGTGCCCGGCGCCGGTCGTTTGCCTTGCGCACGGGTACACGCTCGGAGGCGGCTCCGGGCTCGTCGCCTGCGCGGACATTGCCGTCGCGCATCCGGAGACCGTCTTCGGCTTCACCGAGGTGCGGCTCGGGATCATCCCCGCGGTCATCTCCCCGTTCGTGCTCCCGCAGATCGGGTCGGCCGCGCGCCGGTATTTCCTGACCGGCGAGCGCTTCGGCGCCGAGGAGGCGCTCCGGATCGGGCTCGTCCACGAGGTCGCCGCGGACGGAGAGAGCGCGGTGGGATCGATCGTGGACGCGTTGCTCGCGGGCGGGCCGGAGGCCGTGCGGGAAGCGAAGCGCCTCGTCCGCGAGCGCCCGACCGGGATCGAGGCCGCACAGATCGCGGCAGCGCGGCGGACGAGCGACGAGGGGCAGGACGGCCTGCGCGCGTTCCTCGACAAGCGGCCGCCGGGCTGGACGTAGTCCGAGCCGCGCGTCAGTGGCGCGCCATGAACGCGATCGCGCCCATCCCGACCGCGACCAGCGCGGTGATCCACCACGCGGGTGAGACACCGGCAGCGAGCAGCCCGACCGCCGCGAGCCCGACGAGCAGTGCGGGAAAGTAGGGCGCGACGTGCAGCGAGCGTCCACCGAGCGAGACGCTGACGCTAAGCCCGATGGTGAAAAGGAGCCCGAGCGCGACCAGCCCGACGATCCACCAGGCCGGCTCGACGCCGCCGAGGAGCAGGCCGAGCGCGATGAGCCCGAGGATCACGACAGGGATGAACCGCGCCATTGGCGGCCGAGCCTAACGCCTCGCGCCCTAAGGTTCCGCACGTGCCGATCCGGAAGCTGCTCGTGGCCAACCGCGGTGAGATCGCCGTGCGGGTGTTCCGCACTTGCCGCGAGCGCGGGATCGCGACCGTCGCCGTCGTCCCACCCGACGACCGTGGCTCCCTCCACGCCCGCCGCGCCGACGAGGTCGTCGAGATCGCGAGCTACCTCCACTCGGAGGAGCACATTCGCGCGGCGAAGGAGATGGGCGCGGACGCGATCCATCCGGGATACGGGTTTCTTGCCGAGAATGCGGACTTCGCGGAGGCGGTCGAGGCGGCTGGGCTGACCTGGGTGGGGCCGCCGGCCGAGGCACTTCGGCTCGGCGGCGACAAGATCACCGCGAAGCGGATCGCACGAGAGGCGGGAGTGCCGACGCTTCCCGAGGGGACGCCGGAGGAGATCGGGTTCCCGCTCGTCGTCAAGGCGGCCGCCGGCGGAGGCGGCCGCGGCATGCGCGTCGTCCGCAATCCCGCCGAGCTCGACGAGGCGCTCGCCGCCGCGGAGCGCGAGGCGGTCGGTGCGTTCGGCGACGGGCGGCTCTACAGCGAGCGCTACCTCGAGCGGCCGCGCCACGTCGAGGTGCAGCTCCTCGCGGACGCGCACGGCAACGTCATCTCGCTGGGCGAGCGCGACTGCTCGATCCAGCGCCGCCATCAGAAGGTGCTCGAGGAGGCGCCGGCCCCGCGCCTCCCCGAGACGCATCGCAAGGCGCTAGCCGAGGCAGCCGTCGCATTCGGTCGCGCGATCGGCTACCGCAGTGCGGGGACGGTCGAGTTCGTCGTCGACGGAGGCGACTTCTATTTCCTCGAGCTGAACGGCCGCATCCAGGTCGAGCACCCGGTCACCGAGGCCGTCACGGGCGTCGACCTCGTCGCCGAGCAGCTCCGCGTCGCCGAGGGAGGACGCCTTGCAACTGATCGTTACAAGGTCGAGGGGCACGCGATCGAAGCGCGGCTCTATGCCGAGGACCCGCGCACGTTCCTCCCCCAGACAGGTCCGCTCGGGCGTCTCAGACTGCCAAGTAACGATCAGTTACAAGGGGTTCGAGTCGACGCGGGGGTCGAGGAGGGCGACGAGGTCGGGCTCGCGTACGACGCGATGATCGCGAAGGTGATCGCGCACGGCCGAGATCGCGACGAGGCGCTCGACCGGCTCGCCGCCGCGCTCGCGGAGACCGAGGTCGAGGGCGTCACCACGAACCTCGCCTTCCTTCGCTGGCTCGTTGCGCACGCGGTCGTGCGGGCGGGCGAGGCGACGACGGCGTTCCTCGTCGAGAACGCGTCGCTCTCGGCCACGCCGGTCCTCACCGCGCCCTCCGCCTGGCGCACGCCGTGGCGGCTCAACCTCCCAGCGCCTCCCCCGGCGCCGCCGCCCGACGTCGATGCCGAGGCGCACAAGCGCGGCGCAGCCGCCGGAGGAAGCGCGTCGGTGACGGCGCCGATGCCGGGCACCGTGATCCGGGTCGAGGTGGAGCCGGGTGAGGCGGTCGTCGCCCGGAAGCCGCTCGTCGTGCTCGAGGCGATGAAGATGGAGATCCCGGTTCACTCGCCCTTCGACGGCACCGTGAAGACAGTGCACGTCGCAGCGGGCGATCGCGTTGCCGGCGGCGCGCTCCTCGTGGAGCTCGAGAGCTAGAAGCTGGGGCCGGTCATTCCGCCCAGGAAACGGCGACGGCGCCCGGACCCTCGGAGATCAACGAGATGTCGTTGCGCCCGCCCGTTTCAACACGGCTAGGCAACGGGCGGCCGCTCCGAACGAGAGCTCGCGTGGCGCCGCGGTACACGAGCTCGCGGAACCGGACCCAGGGTGTGCCGCGCTCGTCGGTCGACGCGATGCAGTAAGTCGCGCCCGTGTCGTGGAGCGCCCACGTGAGAAGCGAAGAGGCGCGTCGCGCATGCCATCCCGACGTGACGAGGAGGACCTCGCTCACATTCAGCCTGCGGGCGAGCTCGGCAACGCCGACGACGTTCCCATAGGTCGAACGTGCGCTCCGATCGAGGAACAGCCACCGATGGTGACCGTTCCACGACCGCGCCATCAGCTCCGCCTCTGACGTGCCGCTTCGGCGGCCCCTCGAAAGACCCGACAACAGGACCGCATCGTGCGCGCGCGACTCCCGCTCGGCTCGGAGCAGGCGCGCGGCGCAGACCTCGTGCAGCGTCTCGCCGGAGCTCGCGTAACCAAGCACCACGATGAGCCGGTCTGCGGTCAGCTCCGGGCTCCCCGCCGCCAAAGCCGATAGAGCACGAGCGTCATCGCAACCGTCAGCACCAGCTGCACCGCGCGCCGACCGCGCAGCTTCGACTCACCGCTCGCGCGCTCGCGCATGTGCACGGGCACCTCTGCGACCAGCAGCCCGGCGTCGCGTAGGCGGAGCAGGGACTCGACCTCGGGGGCTCCGCTCTCATACCGCCTCGCCAGGATCGGCATCGCACGCGCGTTGACCGCGTACATGCCACTTGTCGCGTCCTGGAAGGGATGGCCGAGAGCCGTGCGCATCGCCCTCCTCAGGACCGACGTGCCGAGTCGGCGACTACGGCTCGGTCGGTATCGAAAGGACTCGTATCCCTCCGCGGTGGCGAAGCGCGAGCCGATGGCGACGTCAGCCTCGCCTCCGCGAACGATCGCGAGCAGTCGTGCCAGCTCCACAACCGGGTGCTGGGCATCTGCGTCGACCCGTCCGGCGTACGAATAGCCCTTCTCGTGCGCATACGAATAGCCGGCCGCGATTCCGGCGCGCAGCCCGCGGTTCTCGCCGAAGGATAGGACCTCGGCGCCGCGCTCACGTGCGACGTCCGCGGTCCGGTCCGTCGAGCCGTCGTCGACGACGAGCACGTCAACGGCCGGCAGGCCGCCGTGAAGCTCGTCGAGCACGACCGGGAGGTTCTGCTCTTCGTTCCAGGCGGGGATGAAGACAACTGTGTCGGGCACGCGCGCGAGAGTACCCTCGGCCGACGGGCGGGAGCGTTGTGCTTCGGCGTCTTTCGACGGCGGCGCCGAGTGTGTCCTAGCCGGGCTCTTCCGGCGTCCCGACTGCTGGACCGGGGCCGGGCGGCGGCTGGCCGAGCGCGACCTTGTACCGCCAGTAGATGAGTCCGCAGGCGAGCGCGCCCGCGAGCAGGCCTTCGAGGAAGGCCGAGTCGTCGAGCTCGGGCTTCACGGTCATGACGTAGACGATCCCGAAGAGCAGGACGAGGTCGAGGCGCGCGAACATGATGAGCCGCAGCATGCGCGGGCCGACCTCGGGCGAACCCTGCTCCATGAGAGCCCCGATGCGACCGGACTCGGGCCCCAGGAAGAGAAGCCCCGCGAAGAAGGTCGTCGCGTAGAGCAGAAGCCCCATGACGATCCAGTCCGCTCCGAAGCCCAGGCCGTCGATCTCGACGACGAGCAGAATCCCGGTGAGAAACGCACCGAGCGAGGACGGGATGAAGACGCGGTTCGCGATCCACTCGATGTCCTCGCCGAGCTCGCCAAGCCGCTTTGGATCGCCCGACATCGAGGCCCGGATGCCGAAGAACTGCATCATCAGCCCGCCGCCGACCCAGATGATCGCCGCCGATACGTGCAGGTAGAGGAGGAACTGGGCCCACGTCATGTCGTCACCGTCCCCGGAAGGTCGTTAGTCGAAACCGCGGATTCGATCGAGCAGCCAGCCGACGGTCACGTTCACGAGCCAGACGACGACTGTCGCGCCGACGTACGTCCAGAACCCGTCGATCGAGAAGTCGGGCGCCACCCACTCCGCCAGCGCGAGCATCGCGACGTTGATCGCGAAGTACGAAAGCCCGAACGTGATGATCACGAGCGGGAGCGTGAGGATCGCGAGGATCGGCTTGATGATCGCGTTCCCGATCATCAGCACGAACGCACCGATGAGCAGCGAGCCCCAGCGCTCGATCTCGATGTTGTCGCCGAAGATCGCGTCCACGACCATCAGCGCGAGGACGTTGATCCCCCACAGGACGAGCAGGCGGACGACCCAGATCACGGGCGCGAGCCTAACGGCTGCGCAGCCCTCGTGTCACTCGAAGGACCGCGGCGCCGGCGGCCGCGACAGCGGACGCCTTTAGGGGGTTGTCGCGCGATCGAATCCGGCGCCAGCGGATTCGATCTTGCGCAAGGAAGCTCTAGAACAGCTTCTGGAGCTTCATCGCCGCGCCCATGTCGCCCTTGATCTTCAGCTTGCCGGTCATGTACGCGGTCGTCGGGTTCTGCTCGCCCGACACGATCTTCTCGAAGTTCTCCTCGCTCGACGAGAACGTGACGTCGGCATCCCCGGGGCCCTCGGTGACCTCGATCTGGCCGTCGGCGATGGCGACCCTCCACGTCCCGGCGCCCTCGATGTCGAAGACGTAGCTGTTGTTCATGCCAGCAATTCGGTCGGCCGGCACGCGGGCCGCGAGACCGTCGAAGAACTCCTGCACGCTCGCCATCGTCTCGACTCCTCCTCTCCGAACAGGACGGGCGGAGCCTACCGCCAGGCTAGGATCCGCGCGGCGTGGACTTCGACCTCACGGCCGAGCAGGAGTTGATCCGTGACACCGTGCGAACGTTCGCGCGGGAACGCGTCGCACCCGTCGCCGCGGAGCTCGACCTCGAAGGCCGCTTCCCGTCCGAGCTCGTCGCGGAGCTCGCCGAGCTGGGGCTCATGGGGCTGCCCATCCCCGAGGAGCACGGCGGCGCGGGCGGCGACACCGTCTCCTACGCGATCGCGATCGAGGAGCTGACCCGCATCGACTCCTCCGTCGCCATCACCGTCGCCGCGCACACGTCGCTCGGGACGATGCCGATCCTGCTCTACGGCAGCGACGAGCAGAAGGAGCGCTGGCTGCCCGACCTCGCGTCGGGGCGCAAGCTCGCGGCGTTCGGGCTCACGGAGGCGGGCGCGGGCTCGGATGCCGGGAACTCGCGCACGACCGCGGAGCTCCGCGACGGGCAGTGGGTGATCAACGGCTCGAAGATGTTCATCACCAACGCCGGCACGGACATCACGTGGGGCGTCACGATCACCGCCCGCACCGGCGATGACGAGATCTCGAACATCGTGGTCGAGAACGGAACTCCCGGATACACGATCTCGGCCCCGATGAAGAAGCTCGGTTGGCGCGCCTCCGACACGCGCGAGCTCTCGTTCGAGGACGTGACGGTGCCCGAGGAGAACCTGCTCGGACCGCGCGGCGCCGGGTTCAAGCAGTTCCTCGAGATCCTCGACGGCGGGCGCATCTCGGTCGCCGCGATGGGCGTCGGGCTCGCGCAAGGCGCCTACGACCTCGCGTACGCCTACGCGAAGGAGCGCGAGCAGTTCGGGAAGCCGATCGCGTCCTTCCAGGCGGTGCGCTTCAAGCTCGCCGACATGGCGACGGAGATCGAGGCCGGCCGCGCGCTCGTTCTCAAGGCTGCCTGGCTCAAGGACCAGGGACGCGACTTCGCGCGCGAGGCCGCGATGGCGAAGCTCTACACCGGCGAGCTCTCGGCGCGCGTGGCCGGCCACGCGCTCGAGCTCCACGGTGGCGCAGGCTTCATGGAGGAATCGGCGATCTCGCGCCTCTACCGCGACCAGAAGGTGCTCGAGATCGGCGAGGGCACGAACGAGGTGCAGCGCATGGTGATCGCGCGGCACCTCGGTCTCTGATCCTGCGTCTGGGATACCCGAGGGGCAAACCCTAAACCGGGGTCAGGCTTCAGCCTGACCCCGTTCTTAGGTGTTCGCCGAAGCCCTTGCGGGGCATGATGCGCGCATGTGCCGGCGGCTCCTCGCGTTCTCGCTTGCGTCGGTCGCTGCGCTCGGCCTGCCTGTGGCTGCGACTTGGCCCACCTCGCGGTCGATCCCCCGTTTCTCGCGGTCGCTGCGAAGCAGCGGTTCGTTCTCACGGTCCACAACGACCGCGATCAGCCGATGACGGGCTTCCGGCTGACCGTGCCCGATGGGCTGCGCATCATCGGAACCGGCGGCGGCAGCGGCTGGAACGAGACGCTCGAGGGCGGGGCCGCGATTTTCGGCGGCAGCACGCTCGCGCCCGACACGCCGGTCGACTTCGAGATCGACCTCGAGGCGGTGTCGGTCGAGCCGGGCACCGTCGAGCTCCAGGGCGACCAGCTCTACGCGGCCGATAGCGAGTCGGTCACCTGGCCGGTGGCGCTGACGATCGTCCCGGAGGGCGCAGACCGCTCCGCCGGCTGACGACGGCGCCTTCAGCGGAACGTCGATCGCGATCCTGGGCGTCCTCGTCTCGTCGTCGTCGCCTCGTTCGCCGTCGTGTTCTGGCAGCGCCGCCGCGGGCGGGGTCAGGCTTCAGCCTGACCCGGTCTCAGGTTGCCGGCGCGCACACCCAACACCGGGGTCTGACTGAAGTCAGACCCCACGAAACTCTGCTCACTTCAAGAGAAATAGCGGAGACCGCTGCTACCGTCCCGCGCGCTGTGATCTTCACGCAGTTCGTCGACGACGCGCTTGGGTGCGCGTCCTATCTCGTCGGCGACGAGAGCGCGGGAGAGGCCGTCGTCGTCGACCCCGCCTTCGCGATCGAGCAGTACTTCGAGGAGGCCGAGCGGCGCGGGGTGCGGATCGTCCGCGCGATCGAGACGCACACGCACGCGGATCACCTGTCGGGTCACGGCCGACTCGCTCTCGAGCATGGGACGCCGATCAGCGTCCACCTGGAAGCCGGCGCCGAGTTCCCGCACGACGCGATGGAAGACGGCGACGAGATCGCGGTCGGAGCGGTCGTCCTGCGCTGCCTGCACACGCCCGGCCACCGGCCCGAGCACTGCTGCCTCGCCGTGAGCGACACCTCGCGCGGCGACGAGCCCTGGCTCGTCCTCACCGGCGACTCGCTCTTCGTCGGCGACGCGGCGCGGCCCGACCTCGCCGTCGAGGCGCGCGAGGGCGCGGAGGGGCTCTTCCACTCGCTGCGGCGGCTAGTCGAGCTCGGCGACGGCGTCGAGGTCTATCCCGGCCACGTCGCCGGCTCGCTCTGCGGGAAGGCGATGAGCTCGAAGGCGTCGACGACCATCGGCTTCGAGCGCCGCTTCAACCCGGCTCTCGCCGCGAGCGACGTCGAGGCGTTCATCGCCGATGCAGCCTCGGTCTCCGCCCCGCGACCGCCGAACATGGAGACGATCGTGGAGCTGAACCGCGGCGCGTTCGTCGGAGCGCAGCCCGACCCCTCCGAGATCCCGATGCCGACCGAAGGCGCACAGGTCGTGGATGTGCGACCGGTCGAGTCTTTCGCACGCGGCCACCTTGCGGGCGCGCTCAGCGTCCCGATCGACGGCTCGCGCTTCTCGACCAAGGCGGCGTTCGTGCTCGATGCCGGCCGGCCGGTCGTCGTCGCCGCGACCGACGAGGCCGAGGCCGAGCGCGCGCTGCGAGCGCTGCGGTCGGTTGCGATCCTCGACCTCCCCGGATTCGTGCTCGGCGGCGGCTCGCAGACCATGGACCTCGTCGCCGTCGACGAGCTCGACGGCCTTCTTGCCGACGGCGCCGAGCTCATCGACGTGCGCGAGCGCGACGAGCGCGACACCGGTTACATCGCCGGGAGCCGAAACATCCCGTACCGCCTGCTGGCGCTCGGTGCGTCGGACCTCCCAGAGGACCGCCCGCTCGTGACGATCTGCGAGTCCGGCCCGCGCGCGGCGATCGCGGCGAGCATCCTCGCCGCCCGCGGCTACGACGCGCGCGCAGTCGTCGACGGCGGCATCGACACGTGGCAAGCCTCCGGCAAGCCGACGGTCGAGTTCCGCCGCTGCGGCGGCTGAGAGCCTGAGCCTCGACCATCTAGCTCGCCGCGGCGAGCAGCGCCTCTCCCTCCCGCACCGCCGCAGTCGCGCCGACCCGGCGATAGAACTCGAGCGCGGGGGTCAGCTGCCGCTCCGCCTCCGCATGCCGCCCTTCGGCGGACAGTCGCCGAGCGGCGCACAGCCGGACATCCGACTCGTACGTCACCGAGCCCTTCGAGCCGAGGAGGTCGGCGGCCTGGGCCGGCTCCCCTGCGGCAATCGTTCGAGCAGCCTCGAGCCACGGCGTCGTGGTCTTGATCCGGGCGGTGGACACGAGCAGCTCGCCCTCGCGCCCGAGCTCGAGCAGGGTCAGGGCGAGATTCACGACCCACGGCCCACCCGTGCCGCCCGACTGGCCCGTTCTCTGTAGCAGGTTCTCGAGCTCGTCGATCGCAGCGGTCGCCGTCTCTGTCTTCCCCGTTCGAGCGGAGACGGTGGCGAGCGCGGCCAGACTGGGGATGTACGACTGTGGGTCGACGATCGACCGGCCGAGATCAGCCGCGCTCTCGGCGTCGGCGAGCGCTCCTTCGGCGTCGCCGTTGGCCAGCCGGATGAGAGAGCGCACCATCCAGCTCTGAGCCCACATGTAGTGGGGCTCCGGCCCGGCGAGATCCGCGTCGATGAGCGCGAGCGCCTCGGCCCAGTTGCCGAGATGGAAGGTCGACTCGGCAAGGTTCGACCGGAACCACACCATCGGCGATCGGAACCCGATCTTCTCCGTGTACGCCAGCCCCTCGCGCGTCACCGAGTCCGACCGCGCGATGTCCGCGGCATACCCGAGCAGGGTCGAGCCGAGATTGAGGTATGACCGGCTCGCGCGCCAGGACCCGCGTTCGAGCGCGAGGGTCAGGCTCGACTCGAGATCGGTCTGCCAGTCCATGCCCGGAAGGGCCGTGCGCGCAACGCCCCTGGTGTTGAGAAGGTCGATCAGGGAGTCGTCCTCCCCGAGGTCTCGCGCCATCTCGATCGCCGTCTCCGCTCGCTCGAGGCCCTCGAGGTTCCGACCCGCGAGGGTGTAGAAGCGCGCCAGCTGACCGCTGACGGCGAGCTTTTCGCGGGAGTCAGGGAGGTCCTCGACCGCCGCCTCCGCCCGAGCGAAGTACGTGAAGGCCCCGTCGTGGTCGCCCTTCTGCCAGATGATCTCACCGGCCGCCATGACCGCCACCGCGGCTGCGGCGGGGTCGGACTCGGCGAGCATCCGTGCCGCCTCCTCGAGCTCCGCACTGCCTCGTAGCTCGACGTTGAGGAGCGCGCGACCGATCTTGAGCTGGAAGTACGGGTCCTCGGACACTGAGGGATGAGTGACGCGAGCCTGCTCGTAGAACGCCAGTGCCGAGCCGGCGGCTCCGAGCGCCCACGCTCGGTCGCCTGCCTCACTCAGCGCGGTCCCCACCCTCGGCACGAGCGCCGCGACGTCCAGACCCGCCGCGCGGCCGTACTCGACCGCCTGGACGAGGTGGTGGGAGAGCATCTCGGCGCGGTCCTCGGCGCGGTCGGACGGGAGCCCGTCGATCCAGTCGGCCACCCGCTCGTGGGCTCGCGCTCGCGTCGCGCGGGGCATCTGCCCGTACGCGCCGTCGCGCACGAGGGCATGGACGAAGACGTATTGCCTGGCGCCCGCGACGGCCGAGCGATGCTCGCGGCGCACGAACTCCTTGCGCTCGAGCGCGTGCAGCCGCTCCTCGAGCAGCCACTGCTCCATCCCGAAGGCAGCCTCGAGCGCGTCCGTCCAGAAGACCTTCCCGAGGACAGACGCCTGCTGCAGCAGCTCCTTCTCCTCCGCGGGCAGCGCGTCGATGCGGGCGGCGACGACGCCCTGAAGGGTCTCGGGCACATCGCCGATCGACGTTCCTCCCTCGAGCATGCGGACGTACTCCTCCGCATAGAGCGGGTTCCCGCCCGCGCGCTGCAGCAGGATCGCCTGCTCCTCGGCTGGGAGAACGGGCCGCTCGAGCAGGTCTGCCAGGAGTCGTGCCGTGTCGGTCTCCGACAGAGGCGGGAGCGAGACGGTGAGCGCGTTTCGCTTTCCTCCACCCCACCCGGATCGCCGTTCGAGCAGCTCCGGCCGGGCGCTGCAGACCACGAGCAGCGGCACGCCGGCAACGCGCTCGACGAGCGCGTCCACGAAGTCGAGCAGACCGTCGTCGGCCCACTGGAGGTCCTCGAAGACGAGCACCGTCGGACCACGCTCGGAGAGGGCCTCGAAGAAGCGGCGCCAGGCGGCGAACGCCTCGGCCCTGATCCCCTCGCCGACCTCCGCCTCGCCGCCGAGGCCGATCAGCGGCCGCAGATGGCGCTCGACCCACTCCGCCTCGTCCTCGCCGACGAGGTCCGCGACCGCCGAGCGCAGCTTCGCGTCGGCCTCGCCCGCGCCTTCCGACTCGAGGATGCCGGCTTGCGCCTTGACGATCTCGCCGAGCGCCCAGTACGCGACGCCCTCGCCGTACGGAAGCGACCGTCCCTGACGCCAGACGATGAGATCGGGATCCTCGTCCGCGATCCGCCAGAGCTCGTGCACGAGTCGGCTCTTGCCCATGCCCGGAACGCCGACGAGCGTCACGAGTTGCGGCTCTCTCGCCGCACGCGCACGGGCGAGGGCGTCCGCGAGGAGGTCGAGCTCACGCTCGCGGCCCACGAGCGGTACCCGCCCGGTCTGCAGCACATCGACGCCGAACCGCGCGCGGGGCGACACGGCGAGCCAGGCCGCGAGCGCCTCCGCCTTCCCCTTCGCCTGGGTCGGCTCGGTCGGCTCGTACTCGATCGCACGCGAGGTTGCCCGGTAGGTCGGCTCGGAGACGAGGACCCCGCCGGGCGGAGCCGCGCTCTGGAGGCGCGCCCCCACGTTCATGACGTCCCCCGCCACCATCGCCTCACCCACCTCTGGCCGCGCATCGAGGCTGACGAGCGCCTCGCCCGTGTTGACGCCGATGCGCACCTCGAGCTCCAGCGCCGGGTCGGCCTCGTTCAGCTCCGCGATCGCCGACTGGATCGCCAGCGCGGAGCGCACCGCGCGCTCGGGGTCGTCCTCGTGCGCGACCGGTGCGCCGAAGACCCCGACGACCGCGTCGCCGATGAACTTCTCGACGTTCCCCCCGTGGCGCTCGAGCTCGCGCCGGAGGCGGTCGTGGTACGGAGCCAGGATCGCGCGCACGTCCTCGGGGTCGAGTCGATCGGCACGGGCCGTCGAGCCGACGAGGTCCGCGAAGACGACGGTGACGACCTTGCGCTCCTCACGGCGCGCGGCCGGACCGACGGCAAGCGAAGCGCCGCACTCCGAGCAGAACTTCGCGGAGTCCGAGTTCTCGGACCCGCAGGAAGGGCATCCCCGCATCGCGGCGAGTTTACGCCGGTGGACCGAGCCTCTCCACCGCGTAGCCCGCTTCGCGCAGCCGGGCGAGGAGCGTCTCGCAGTGCGCTTCGTCGCGCGTCGAGACGACGACCTCGACCTCGGTCTGGAGCGCAGTCTGCGTCGTGCCCTCGCGGTGGTGGTCGACCGACACGACGTTGCCCCGCTCGCGCGCGACGAGGGCGAGCACGTTGCTGAGCTCGCCCGGGCGATCGGGGATGAGCATGCGGATCGCGAGGTAGCGGCCGGCTCGCGTCAGGCCGAGCCGCACGACAGAGATGAGCGTCGTCGCGTCGATGTTCCCGCCGGAGAGCACGATCGCGACCGGGCCCGAGCCGCCGGCTCTCGCCCGCCAGCAGCGCCGCGATCCCGACCGCGCCGGCGCCCTCGACGAGGAGCTTCTTCCGCTCGAGGCAGAGCACGAGCGCGTCGGTGATCTCCTCGTCCGAGACCTCGACGGTGTCGTCGAGCGTGCGCTCGAGGATCGAGCCGGCGAGCTCGCCTCGGTGCTTCACCGAGATCCCGTCCGCGATCGTCAGCCCCGGACGGCACACGACTCCGACGATCCGCTGCCCCGGCCGGCGCTCGCGCAGCGCGAGTGAGATGCCCGCCGCGAGCCCGCCGCCACCGACGGGGATGAGCACGGTCTCGGCCTCCGCCGCCTGCTCCGCGAGCTCGAGCCCTATCGTCCCTTGGCCCGCGATCACGCGCGCGTCCTCGAACGCGTGAACGAGCGTTGCGCCGGTGCGCTCGACGTGCTCCTGCGCGGCCGCCACCGCAGCCTCGAAGCTCTCGCCTCCGAGCTCGACCACACCGCCGTACGACGTCGTCGCCTCGACCTTCGCCATCGGCGCGTCCTCGGGCATGAAGATCGTCGCGCGCGTCCCGGCCTCGCGCGCAGCCCACGCGACCGCCTGCCCGTGGTTCCCCGCGCTCGCCGCGACGACTCCCGCCTCCCGCTCCTCGGGCGACAGCGAGGAGATCGTGTTGTACGCGCCGCGGATCTTGAAAGAGCCCGTGCGCTGGAGGTTTTCCGCCTTCAGAAGAACCGAACGCCCCGCGAGCCGCGAGAAGGTCTCGGACGGGTAGAGCGGCGTCTCGCGCGCGACGCCCGCGAGCCGCTCGCGCGCCGCCTCGATCTCAGCGATCGTCGGTGGTTCCAACCCGGAACACCTTCTCCATGATCTCCCGCACGGCCGTGAGCGGGTCGAGCTTTCGCTGCTCGACCTCCTCGAGCAGGCGCCGAAGCTCGGCGTCGTCCGCGACCGCCGACTCGAGATGCGACTTCGCGCGGCTCGACGCGACCGCGAACACCTCGCGCGCGAGGTTGCGACGCCGCCGCTCGTCGAGGCCTCCGTCGGCCGCGAGCCCGGCACGATGCGCCTCGATCGTCTCCCAGAGCTCGACGACGTTCTCGCCGCGCATCGCCTCGGTGAGCAGGATCGGCGGGCGCTTGCCCGGGTCCGCGAGCCCGACGATCGACCGGACCTCGTTCAGCATCGTCTTCGCGGCAGGGTGATCCATCTTGTTGATCGCGATCACGTCGGGGATCTCCATGATCCCGGCCTTCAGCGCCTGCACCGAGTCGCCCGGACCCGGGCATGAGCACGAGCAGCACCGTGTCCGCGATGCCGGTGACCTCGACCTCGCTCTGGCCGGCTCCGACCGTCTCGACGAAGACCACGTCCTTCCCGGACGCGTCGAGCAGCAGCACGGCCTGAAGCGTCGTCTCGGCGAGACCGCCGAGGTGCCCGCGCGTCCCCATCGAGCGGATGTAGACGCCGGGGTCGGTGAAGTGGTCGGAGAGCCGGATCCGGTCACCGAGAAGCGCCCCCTTCGAGAACGGGCTCGACGGGATCGACCGAGACGACCCCGACGGACTTGCTCTCTGCGCCGACGCCGTCGCGCGACCGACGGGGGTGGAGTGCCGGACGAGCGCGCCGATGAGCGACGACTTGCCGACGCCGGGCGGGCCCGTCACGCCGACGACGCCGCGCCGCCCGTCTCCGGGTACAGCTCGCGCACGAGCGGGTACGCGAGCGGGTCGCCGTCCTCGACGAGCGAGATCGCCCGCGCGAGAGCACGGCGATCTCCGGCGCGAATGCCTTCTGTCAGCTCCTCGAGCGTCCACTCCCGCCGCGCCACGAGAGGAGCCTAGTCAGTCGCGCGTCGTCCGAGCGGCGCGCCGTCGCGCTTCGACCTGCCCGCCGCCGCTCGATCTCCTCCATCAGCGACGCGATGCGCTCGATTCCCTCGTGGCTCGCGGGCCCGTCGTTCGAGATGGCCGAAGCCACGACGGGCTCGGGCTCGGGCGCAGAACTGGCTCCGGTGCGTACTCCGGCTCCGGCGCGGTGACCGGCTCGGGCGCATAGACCGGCTCGGGCCGGTACGTCGGCAGCTCCGGCGGCGGCTCGAGCTGGAATGCGACCGCGACCTCCGGTTCAGGCGGCGCGAGCGCGCTTGCGGAGGACTCGGCGAGCGCGATGAGCGCCTGCTCGTCCTCCCCGCTTCGAACCGGCAGCCAGCGCGTCATCGCGAGCGCGACGACGGCGCTCGCGCCGTACACGATGCCGGCGCCGAGCCAGACCCACCGCGCGCCGAACAGGTCCGTGAGGACGCCGGCGGCGGCCATCGCCAGACCGAGGAAGGCGTAGTTCGAGCTCATGATCGTCGCGAGCGCTCGTCCCGCGATATCGGTCGACGGCGCCGCGCTGCACGAGCAGCTGGTTGGCGATGATGGCCGCGCCGTTCCCGGCCGCGCCGCCGATGACGAAGAAGATCGCGACCCAGAGGGTCGGCGACAGCGCCGCGCCGGCGGCGCCGAGGGCCATCAGGACGAGCGCGCCGGCGTAGTGGCGCCGCAGCCCGACCCTGCCGAGCGCGGGGGCGGCGAGGTAGCTCCCGAGCGCGAGACCGACGCCGCTCGCGGCGACGAGGATCCCGAAGCCGACGTTGCCCGCGTCCAGCACCTCCTTCGCGAACACGACCTCTGCGACGTTGATCGCGGCGCTCCCGATGAGCGCGACGTTCCAGACGACGAGCACGGCGCGAAGCGGCGGCGACATGAGCACGAGCCGGATCCCGTCCGAGACGTCGTGCCAGTGGCCTCGGGTCAGCGACTCCTCGGAGCGCAGCTTGCTCTCCGCGATCATCGCGACGAGCACCGCCGAAATCAGGAAGGTGACGGCGTTGATCCCGTACGTGACAGCCGGGCTCCAGATCGTGAGCATGAGGCCGGCGACGACCGGGCCGACCATCCACGCGAGCGTCTCGATCGTCTGCAGGATCGAGTTCGCGTTCGTCAGCTCCTCGTCCGGCACCAGATTGGGCAGGCCGGCGTAGACGGCCGGCCTGAAGAAGCCGGTTGCAATCCCCGCGAGCCCGGCGAGCGCGACGATCGCCGCCGGTTCGTTGACGAATACCAGCCCGACGAATATGACGAAGCGCGCGAGGTCGGAGAAGATCATCAGCTTCCGCCGCGAGAGCCGGTCGACGAGCGGGCCGAGCAGGAGCCCGATGACGACGATCGGGAGGAAGTCGGCGATCAGAAGCGCGGCGACCCAGATGCCCGACTCGGTCTGGTCATAGACGTGGATCGTCAGCGCGATGGCAGCGAGGTAGGTCCCGAAGCTGGAACCGACCGTCGCGATGGCGAGGAGCCCGAATTCCGGCGAGCGGCGAAGGAGACCGAGACGGCTTGTCGACTCCACTGCTCCGGGTGACGCTAGCACCTCATCGGGCTTCTCACTATTCGCTCTTTTCGCCCTGTTCCAGCGGGACATGGCTGAAAAGTTCGGTGTCTTCGAGCCGTCGCCTGCGCCCGGATGAGGGCGCTACGCGCCGCGCATCGCGGTCTTCATGCGACCGGCGACGAGCGCGAGCGAGGCGCTCGACCTCGGACCTCGGCGGTGCCGAGCCGCCGACGGCGCCGGTGACCACCGCCGCCTGTGCCCGCGACTGCATCAGCACGACCGCGTCGATGGTGAAAGGCACGCCCTGTGTGGACGCGACGACGCGGAAGGCGACCGTGCGCTCGGCCACGCGCGGGAACGGGATCTTGCGGAACGACACGAACCTGGTCGTTGGAGCCGCTGATCTCTCTGCGGAAGGCCTGCTTCTGGCAGCTGATCCCCGCAGCGCTCGTGCCCTGGCGCCAGGCCATGTCGGCGTCGCGCCTCGACTGGTAGACCTGGCTCAGCGCGGAGACGAAGAACAACCCGCGCGTGATCTCCGGAGACTCGGCCTCACCCGTGATCGTCAGCGCGGACTCGTCCAGGGCCTTGCAGTAGAAGTCGTCGTTCGACGGGCTCGACTTCGTTCCCGTGGATCCGGGAACGTCGGACACTCGGACGAGCATCGCCTTCGCACGCGCCTGATCGGCGGGGTTGAACTTCTTCTGCGGATCGCCGCGACCGGCGAGCGCGGCGCCCGAGGCGACGAGCGCGAGAACGACGAAGCAGGCGAGAAGACGGCGCATGGACATGCCCTACGTCATCGCCCGCGCCATGCGCCCGGCGACGAGACGTGCGAGCCGGAGCTCCTCCGCCCGGTTCGGAGCGGTGAGCGCCGAGGCGACGAACACCTGAGTGAGCGCGCGTGAGTGGCCGAGGACCACGACATCCGCGAAGAGTCGCACCGTCCCTTGCGGGGTCTCCAGTGCGAGCGTGACGCGATACGCCACGGTGCGCTGCGCGACTCGAGGGAAGGCGATCTTGCGGAACGAGATCAGGCGAATGCCCTGTTTCGCGAACTCCCGGCGCACTAGGTCCGTCAGGCACTTGATCCCTGCAGGGCTCGTTCCCCTGCGCCACGACGCGGTGGCGTCGGCGGCCGACTCGTAGATCTGCGCCGCCGAGTTCACGGACGTGGTGCCGCGAATGAACTGCAATCCCTCCGCGTCGCCGGTGAGCGTGAGGTCGGCTTCGCTGACGGCCTGGGAGCAGTTGACGTGAGGCTCCCCGCTTCCCGTCGGCGACCCTTGGAACCCAGCAGGAAGATCCGCATGCTTCAGCAGCATCGACCGCGCGCGAGCCTGGTCCGCGGGCGTGATCCGCTTCTGCGGGTCGAGGTGATCCGCGACCGCGCTCCCGGCTGCAACGAGAGCGACGACTGCTGTGGCGAGCAGGACGAGACGGCGCAACGGTTTCATCGTACTGAGACATCCTCCGCTTCATAGGCCAGGTTCGGGCGTAGCCACCGCTCCGCCTCCGCGAGCGCGATCCCCTTCCGCTCGGCGTAGTCGGCGACCTGGTCGCGGCCGATGCGCCCGACCGAGAAGTAGCGCGCCTGCGGGTGGCCGAAGTAGAGGCCGCTCACGCTCGGCGCCGGGATCATCGCGAACGACTCGGTGAGGCTGATCCCGGCGCGCGACGCGTCCAGGAGCTCAACGAGCGTCTCCTTCTCCGAGTGATCGGGGCACGCCGGGTAGCCGTACGCGGGCCGGATGCCTCGGTAGCGCTCGGCGATCAGCGCCTCGCCGGCAAGCCGCTCGTCCGGCGCGTACCACTCCTTGCGCGTCTGCCGGTGCAGCCACTCGGCGAAAGCCTCCGCGAGCCGGTCGGCGAGCGCGCGCACCATGATCGCGCGGTAGTCGTCGAGCTCGGCCGCGTAGCGGTCGGCGAGCTCCTCGCTCCCGTGGATGCCGACCGCGAACGCGCCGATGTAGTCCTCGAGCTTCGTATCGGCGGGTGCGACGAAGTCGGCGAGCGAGCGGTTCGGGCGCGAGTCCGCGTGGTCGGCCTGCTGGCGGAGCATCGGGAAGCGAACGCCCCCATCGTGTGCAAGATCGAGGACGACGTCGTCGCCCTCGGCCTTTGCGGGCCAGAACCCGCGGATCCCGCGCGCGGTCAGCGAGCCCGAGTCCACGACCTCGTCGAGGAGCGCATTCGCGTTCGAGTACAGCTCGCGCGCCGCCTCGCCGCGCACCGGGTCGTCGAGGATCGCCGGGAACCGCCCCTTCAGCTCCCAGGCGTGGAAGAAGAACGTCCAGTCGATGTAGCCGCGGAGCACCGCGATGTCGGCGTCGACGAGCCGCGCGCCCGTGAAGGACGGGACCGCGAGGTCCTCCGCGTGCCACTCGATCGGCGTTCGGTTCGCGCGCGCCTCCTCGAGCGATAGCAGCGGCTTGCGGCCCTTCTCCGCGTGCAGCGCGCGCAACCGTTCCTGGTCGGCGCGGTTCTCCTCGTCGAGCCGTGATCCGCCGGTCGCCGTCGAGGAGGTCGCCCACGACGCCGACGACGCGCGAGGCGTCGAGGACGTGCAGCGTCGGCTGGCCGTACTCGGGCGCGATCCGGACCGCAGTGTGCTGCTTCGACGTCGTCGCGCCGCCGATGAGCAGCGGCAGCTCCATCCCGCGCCGCTCCATCTCCTTCGCCACGTGCACCATCTCGTCGAGCGACGGCGTGATGAGCCCGGAGACGCCGACGACGTCGCAGTCCTCCTCGAGCGCGGTGTCGAGGATCCGGTCCGCGGAGACCATGACCCCGAGGTCGATGACCTCGTACCCGTTGCAGCCGAGGACGACGCCGACGATGTTCTTGCCGATGTCGTGCACGTCGCCCTTGACGGTCGCGAGCACGATCCGCTTGGCCGCCGTCGGCTCGGTCTTCTCGGCCTCCATGAACGGCTCGAGGTAGGCGACGGCGCGCTTCATCGCCCGCGCGCTCTTCACGACCTGCGGCAGGAACATCTTCCCCGCGCCGAAGAGGTCGCCGACGATCTTCATGCCCTCCATGAGCGGCCCTTCGATGACGTCGAGAGGTCGCGCCAAGGCCTGACGCGCCTCCTCGGCGTCGTCCTCGATGTAGTCGACGACACCGTGGACGAGGGCGTGCGCGAGCCGCTCCTCGACCGGCGCCTCCCGCCAGGAGAGGTCGAGCTCGCGCTCGGTCGCGCCGCCCGTCACCGTGCGCGCGTACTCGACCAACCGCTCGGTCGCGTCCGCGCGGCGGTCGAAGAGCACGTCCTCGACGCGCTCGAGCAGCTCCGGCTCGATGTCCTCGTACACCGCGAGCTGCCCCGCGTTGACGATCCCCATCGTGAGCCCCGCGCGGATCGCGTGGTACAGGAACGATGCGTGCATCGCCTCGCGCACCGCGTCGTTCCCGCGGAAGGCGAAGGAGAGGTTCGAGATGCCCCCGGAGACGAGCGCACCGGGACAGCGCTCCTTGAGCGCCGGGATCGCGTCGAGGAACGCCTTCGCGAACGCCGCGTGCTCCTCGATTCCGGTCGCGACCGCGAGGATGTTCGGGTCGAGGACGATGTCCTCGGGCGCGAACCCCGCATCGCCCGTGAGGAGGTCGTACGCGCGGCCGAGGATCTGGACCTTGCGCTCGACGGTCTCCGCCTGCCCCTGCTCGTCGAAGGCCATGACGACGACGCCGGCGCCGTAGCGGCGGATCGTCCGCGCCTGCTCGAGGAACGGCTCCTCGCCCTCCTTCAGCGAGATGGAGTTGACGATTCCTTTCCCTTGCAGGCACTTCAGGCCCGCCTCGAGCGCCGAGAAGCGCGAGCTGTCGACCATGATCGGAAGCCGCGCGGCCTCGGGCTCGGTCGCGACGAGGTTGAGGAACGTCGTCATCGCCTGCTCCGCATCGAGCAGGTCGGCGTCCATGTTCACGTCGAGGAGGTTCGCGCCGCCGCGTACCTGCTCGAGCGCGACGTCGACTGCCTCCTGGAAGTCGTCGGCCTCGATCAGGCGGCGGAACTTGGCCGAGCCGGTGACGTTCGTGCGCTCGCCGACGATCACGAAGCCCGTGTCCTCGTTGATCACGAACGGCTCGAGGCCGGAGAAGCGGGGCCGGGTCGAGCGCGGCGGCACGGGCCGCGGCGGCAGTCCCGCGACGGCGCGCGCGATCTCCCGCGTGTGCTCCGGTGTCGTGCCACAGCAGCCTCCGACGATGTTCACGAGGCGGTCCTCGGCGAACGCGCGCAGGAAGCGGCTCGTGTCCCCGGGCTCCTCGTCGTGCAGCCCGAGCTCGTTCGGCAGGCCCGCGTTCGGGTGGCACGCGACGTAGGTCGAGGCGACGCTTGCGAGGTCCTCGAGGAACGGGCGCATCTCGGTCGCTCCGAGCGAGCAGTTGACTCCGGCGATGAACGGCTCCGCGTGCTCGACCGAGACCCAGAACGCGTCCGACGTCTGACCCGAGAGATTGCGCCCGCTCTTGTCGATCGCGGTGAACGAGATCCAGAGGGGAAGCTCCGGCGCAACCTCCTTCGCCGCGACGATCGCGGCCTTCGAGTTGAGCGTGTCGAAGACCGTCTCGATCATGAGGATGTCCACGCCGCCGTCGCGCAGCGCGGCGACCTGCTCCTCGTACGCCTCGCGTACGCGGTCGAACGTGACCGCGCGGTAGGCGGGATCCTCGACCTTCGGCGAGAGCGAGAGCGTCACGTTGAGCGGGCCGAGCGAGCCGGCGACGAAGCGCGGCCGGTCGGGCGTCTTCTTCGTCCAGGCGTCGGCGGCGGCACGGGCGAGTCGTGCGCCCTCGACGCTCATCTCGGCGGCCGCTCCTTCGAGCGCGTAGTCGGCCTGTCCGATCCGGGTCGCGGTGAAGGTGTTCGTCGTCGCGATGTCCGCCCCCGCGGCGAAGTAGGAGTCGTGGATCTCGGCCACGATCTCCGGGTGCGTGAGGTTGAGGAGGTCGGGATCGCCGCGGAGGTCGCGCGGATGGTCGCGAAAGCGCTCGCCGCGATACTCGTCCTCCGAGAGCCCGCGCCGGTGGATGAGCACGCCCCACGACCCGTCGAGGACGAGGATCCTCTCCGCGAGTAGCTCTCTCAGTTGTCCGCGAACGTCTCTCACGAATAAACACGACTCCCGCCTAAAGAGGTCGGGAGCCGAGAGGGCTCGCGGGCTCTTTAGGCGTTTTTGTTGATCCAGGTCGCCAAGCTGCCTTTCAAAGCTGTCCTGGGACTTCGCAGGCTAGCGGATGAGGAGGCCGAACGCGCGTGGGCTCAGGTTTCAGTCTGAGGCGCGGCGAAGCGCTCGGCTCAGCGGATGCGGCTCGAGAATGCTCTCGTGACGTGCAGACCGCGGAACGCGATCCGGATCGTGCCGCGGATCGTCTTGCCGGCCGCGTCCGGGGGAAGCCTGAAGACGCACGTCGCCCGCCGCGCCACGAACCGCTGCGAGCGAGCTACGAGCAGCTCGCCGGCCACGGTCGCGCGGCACGTGACGCGGCCGCTCGAAACCGCCTCGCCCGTGTCGTGGCGGAGCGCAGTCAGGCGCACGGCAAACGGGCGTCCCGCTCGCGGCACCGCGGGCGCGGACGAGAGCTCGTCCGCGATCAGACGCTTCGGGCGGACGAGCACGCGGTATGTCCACGCGGTGTCCGGCTCGGGCGCGACGTCGATCCGCACCGCGCTGAAGTCCAAGCCTGTCTCACGGCTTCCCGCGATGCCGGAGTAGACGCGCGCCCAGAAGCGGAACCGCCGCGTGTCGCCCAGCTCCGAGGCGAGGACCGAGAAGGTGGCGCCGCCCCCGTACGAGAAACGAAGCGACCGCGCCTCCGCGAACCTGCACCCGGACCCGATGCAGTTAAGCCCCGCGTCCGCGCCCAGCTTCGGATCCCAGTTGACGCGGTAGTCACTCCCGCGAAACGGCACGTCACCCGCCAGGCCCGTCGTCGGGTCGTCGTCGGCGTCGATCCAGAGAGAAACCCGCATGTCTTCCGTGAGGACAGGCCGGTTCGGGACCTCGATCCGGAACGTCACGATCGGCGACGGCCGTGCGAGCGGGCGGCCGTCGTGCTGCCACACTGCATCGCTGTTCGAGACGACGACCTCCGTGATGTCCGGCGCCGCCGCGTCCTCGGCGGTCGCGTCCTGGAATGTCGTGCCGCTCGCGGCGCTCGCGGCGTCGCCGGCCGTGGCTCCGATCGCCGACGCAACGAGGGCGCTGGCGCACGCGAGCACGATCCGGTTGGTTGCAACGGGCGTAGCGATCTCGTGCAGTCTGACGCTCGTCGGCGCCTGCGGGTTAGGGAAAACTCGAGCTTCTCCGCGTGCTCGATCATCTTGTCCGGTGTCGGCGGCTCGAGCAGCGTCTCGACGAGCGGCTCGCAGTCCGGGAACCCGCTCGCGCGCAGGCGCGCGACCGCCTAGCTCGTCAGCCGGTCGTGCGGCCCGAGACCGCGAGCTGGTTCTCGGCGTGGATGATGCGCTGCTCGAGCTGCCAGCGGTCGGCAGTCGACTCGCCCGCGTCGACCTTCTCGAGCTCCGCCTTCGCCTCCTCGAGCTGCGCCCGCGCGCGCTCGTCGTCGATCTCCCGCACGTCGACCGCGTCGTCGACGAGTGCGAGCGCCCGGTCGAGCTCCACCTTGAAGAATCCCGGCCCGGTCGCGAACTCGAGGATGTCGGTCTCGTTCGGGCCGAGATGGATGCGCGTCGAGCCCGCGCGGAGCGTGGCGACGAGCGGCGCGTGACGCGCGAGGACGCCGATGTCGCCCGCCGCTCCGGGCACGACGATCATCTGCGCCTCGCCGTCGAACGCCGCCCCGTCGGGCGTGACGAGGGCGATGTCGAACTTCGGGTGGACGTCCGCCATGCTAGTGCGCTAGATCGGAATCCGCGAGTGCGGATTCGGTTCAGCGCAAGATCGGAATCCGCTAGCGCAGATTCCGATCGCGCGAGGAGCTGGCGCGCGTAGATCCCTGAAGGCGTCCGCTTCGCGGCCGCTGTGTCGGTTGTATTCACGTCAGCCCCTCGGTTACGCGGCGACTGCCGCCTCGGACTTCCGAGCCTTCTCCTCCGCGTCCTCGATGGTGCCGACCATGTAGAACGCCGACTCCGGCAGCTCGTCGTGCTCGCCGTCGACGATCGCGCGGAAGCCGCGGATCGTGTCCTCGAGCTTGACGTACTTGCCCGGCGTCCCCGTGAACTGCTCGGCGACGAAGTTCGGCTGCGAGAGGAAGCGCTCGATCCGCCGCGCGCGGCTGACGACGAGCTTGTCCTCGTCGGTCAGCTCGTCCATGCCGAGGATGGCGATGATGTCCTGGAGGTCCTTGTAGCGCTGGAGGACGAGCTGGACGTCGTTGGCGGTCTTGTAGTGGTCGGCGGAGACGATGCCGGGCTGGCGCGCACGTGAGCCCGAGGTGAGCGGGTCGACGGCCGGGTAGATGCCCTTCTCCACGATCGCGCGCGAGAGCTCGACGGTGGAATCGAGATGCGCGTAGACGCTGGCAGGCGCCGGGTCCGTGAAGTCGTCCGCAGGCACGTAGATGGCCTGAACCGAGGTCACGGAGCCGGTCGTAGTCGAGGTGATCCGCTCCTGGAGCTGGCCCATCTCCGTCGCCAGCGTCGGCTGGTAGCCGACCGCGCTCGGCATGCGGCCCAGGAGCGCCGACACCTCCGAGCCCGCCTGCACGAAGCGGAAGATGTTGTCGATGAAGAGGAGGACGTCCTGGCCCTCGTCGCGGAAGTACTCCGCCATCGTCAGGCCCGAGAGCCCCACGCGGAGCCGGGCTCCCGGCGGCTCGTTCATCTGCCCGTAGACGAGCGCGACCTTGTCGATCACCTCGGACTCGGTCATCTCGAGCAGGAGGTCGTTGCCCTCGCGCGTCCGCTCCCCCACTCCGGCGAACACCGAGACGCCGCCGTGCTCCTGGGCGACATTGTGGATCAGCTCCTGGATGAGCACCGTCTTGCCCGTGCCGGCGCCGCCGAAGAGCCCGACCTTGCCGCCGCGCACGAACGGGGCGATGAGGTCGATGACCTTGATCCCTGTCTCGAAGATCTCCATCTTCGGGCTCAGGTCGCGGAATGCCGGCGGGTCGCGGTGGATCGTCCAGCGCTCGACGTCGTCGGGCACGGGGCCCTTCTCGTCGATCGGCTCGCCGATGACGTTCCAGAGACGGCCGAGAGTCGGAGGCCCGACGGGCACCGAGATCGGCGCTTCGGTGTCGACGCATACGGCTCCGCGGGAGATGCCGTCGGTCGAGTCCATGGCGACGGCGCGAACGCGATCGTCGCCGAGGTGCTGCTGCACCTCCGCGATCAGCGTGCGGGCGGTGCCGTCTTCCTGCTGCACGTCGATCGAAAGCGCGGTGTAGATCTCGGGAAGCCGGTCCGTGAAGACGGCGTCGATGACGACGCCCTTGATCTCGATGATCCGGCCGGTGTTCGTGCTGGTCGCTCCGTTCTCGGACATGGGTCTCCTGTTGCGAGGTCTATGCAGCGATCTATGGCAACGTCTGCGGCGGCGCGGGAACGCGCTCGCCTGACGGCGAGTCTATCTACGAGCTCGAAGCAGGAGAGCTAGGAGCTCTTCAGTGGTTCCCGATCAGCCGGACCTTCATCCCGTCGGCGATCAGGGCGGCGAGCGCAAGGTTCGCCTTGTCCCAGCTTTCGAAGTTCAGGCCCTGCGCGCCGCCGGTGAGGCCCGCGAACTCGGGCTGCGCGATGTCGTGCGCGGTCGCCTCGAGGTCGACGGAGAGCTGGTGGAGCGCCTTCGTGAGCTTCTCGGTCTCGTCCTCGTAGCCCTCGAGGACGGCCTCGTCCTCGAGCTCCGACGCGGCGCCGTCGATGGCGGCGGCCGCCTCGTTCATGCGATTGAGGAACTCCTCCTGCGACTTGGCCTTGGTGATCCGCGACAGCGCGAAGTCGACGCGGTCCCGCGCCGTGGAGACGGACTCGACGTACTCGGCCCGGGTCGCACTCGACCCACCGTCGCTCCCGCCACATGCCGATGCGAAGGCGACGAGCCCGGCCGCGAGTGCGGCCAAGGCAAGCAGAGGAAGGATCGAACGTGTCTTCGTCATCTCGTCCGGTGTAGCAGATTAGGAAGCGTCGAATCCCGGCGTCATCGCGGGAGAACCGAACGTGAACCTCGCAGCGGCAGGTACTCGAGGATCGCGATCTCCCGCTGGAGCTGTGCCTGCGTCGGATACTTCGTGACGGGGCGGAAGCCGGAGAGCTCGGAGCTCGGACCGGATGCGAGCTGGCTACCGAGGCCGAGCGCGGCGAACGCGAGCGCGGCGGCGACCCCGGCCTGCAGGCGCATCGCGGCGGGGATGCGCCGGCGGCGCTGGACGACGATCTGCCGGCTCATGTTCTCCATCGGTGCGTAGCGGATCTGGTCGGTGAACGTCGTTACGTCGTCGGCGTACGCGGCGCAGTCCGCGCAGCGGCGAAGGTGCGCGCCGAGCATCCTGCGCTCGAGCTGCGACAGCTCGTCGTCGAGCAGGAGCGACACCTGCTCGCGGACGCGCTGGCACGACGATGAGGACGGTAGTGCGCTCACTTCCTCATTGGACGTCATGAAGCGCTGTTCTGTTAGCTCGGAGTCGCCTCGACCGCTGTCTGCCGCGACGCCTCGGCGCGCTCGGCCATCTTGAGCGGGTTGAGGACCTCCGCGAAGTGGCAGGCGACGGGGTGCTCTCCGCCCGGCCGCGGCACGAGCGGCGGCTCTTCCTCGGCGCAGATCTCCTGCGCTTTCCAGCAACGTGTCCTGAACCGGCACCCGGACGGCGGATTGGCCGGGCTGGGAACGTCGCCCTGGAGGACGATGCGGCCGCGCTTGCCGCGCTGGTTCGGCGATTCGATGGGGACGGCCGAGAGAAGCGCCTGCGTGTACGGGTGCATCGGCACCTCGTAGATCTGCTTGCGCGTCCCGATCTCCACGACCTTGCCCAGGTACATGACTGCGACGCGATCCGAGACATGTCGCACCACCGAGAGGTCGTGCGCGATGAACAGGTACGTGAGGCCGAACTCGTCCTGGAGCTGGTCGAGCAGGTTCACGACCTGCGCCTGAATCGACACGTCGAGCGCGGACACCGGCTCGTCGAGGATGAGCATCTTCGGGTTGAGCGCGAGCGAGCGCGCGACTCCGATGCGCTGGCGCTGACCGCCGGAGAACTCGTGCGGGAACCGGTTCGCGTGCTCGGGGCTCATGCCGACCGTTCGCAGGAGCTCCTCGACGCGGCGTCGTCCCTCGGCCCCGCGATACAGGTTGTGGATCCGCAGCGGCTCGCCGACGATCTCGCGAACGGTCATCCGCGGGTTGAGCGACGCGTACGGGTCCTGGAAGACGATCTGGATGTCGCGGCGGACCGGTCGCATCTGCCGCCGCTTCAGCTTGGTGATGTCGCGGCCGTCGAAGACGATGCGGCCCGAAGTCGGCTCGAGCAGCTTGATGATCGTGCGGCCGAGCGTCGTCTTCCCGCACCCGGACTCGCCGACGACCCCGAGGGTCTCGCCCTGGCGCACCGTCAGGTCGACGCCGGAGACCGCCTGCACCTGGCCCACCGTGTGCTTGAAGACGCCCGCCTTGATCGGGAAGTGCTTGACGAGCTGCTCGACTTGGAGCAGGGCGTCGCCGTTCGGAGACGCCTCCTCCGACGTCGGCTGGTCGACCGCCTCGACCGCGGTTTGTGTCGCGGTGTCGCTCACGCGCCGACTCCGAGGCCCGTGACGTGACTGGCGGCGAGCTCCTCGGCAAAGTGGCACGCGGAGAGGTGCTCGTCCTCCTCTGTTCGCCGCAGCTCGGGGATGTCGGTGCGACAGATCGCGCGACCCTGCGAGAACGCGCACCGGGGGTGGAACGCGCAACCCGGCGGGAGGTTCACGAGGCTGGGAGGCTGCCCGGGGATCGGCTCCAGCCGGTGCTGATCTATGTCGACGCGTGCGAGGCTGTTCATCAACCCGACCGTGTACGGATGGCGGGGCGAGTTGAAGATGGTGAAGACATCGCCGAGCTCGACGACCTTGCCGGCGTACATGACGACGACGCGGTCGGCGAGCTCGGCGACCAGCCCGAGATCGTGTGTGATGAGCACGATCGCCGCGTGCGTCTCACGCTGGGCGGTCTTCATGACCTCGACGATCTGCGCCTGGATCGTCACGTCGAGAGCGGTTGTCGGCTCGTCGGCAACGAGCACGACCGGGTCGTTCGCGATCGCCATCGCGATCATGGCGCGCTGGCGCATGCCGCCGGAGAACTCGTGCGGGTACTGCTCGACGCGTCGTTCCGCGAACGGGACGCCGACCAGCTCGAGCAGCTCGATCGTGCGCTTCTTCGCCCCGGCGTCGTTCATCCCGTCGTTGTGCGTCAGAAGCGCTTCGCCGATCTGATCGCCGATCGTCAGCACCGGGTTCAACGACGTCATCGGGTCCTGGAAGATCATCGCCATCTGCCCGCCGCGGATGTCCCGCAGCTTCTTCTTCGGCATCGTGATCAGGTCCTCACCCTTGAAGACCGCCTCGCCCGTCACGATCTTCCCCGGTGGCATCGGGATGAGACCGAGCACCGAGAGCATCGAGACGCTCTTTCCCGAACCCGACTCGCCGACGATGCCGAGGACCTCTCCCGGATGCAGGTCGTAGCTCACGTCGTCCACGGCGTGCACGACCCCATCCTCCGTCTGGAACTCGACGGTGAGATCGCGAATCTCGAGGATGGGGTCGGCCATTTACGCGCGGATCCGCTGGGTCGGGTCGAGCGCGTCGCGCAATCCGTCACCGACGAAGTTGATGGTGAGCGCGACGAGAGCGATCGCCAGACCCGGGAACGTGACGAGCCACCAGGTCTGGAATCCCTGTTGCTGCCCCTCCGCGATCAGAGAGCCGATCGCCGGATTCGGCGGCTTGATACCGAAACCGAGGAACGAGAGGGCTGCCTCCAGCAGGATCGCGCCTGCGACGATGAGCGTCATGTAGACGACGATCGTCCCGATGCAGTTCGGGAGGATGTGCCGGGCGATGAGGCGGAAGTCGCCCGCGCCCGCCGCCTTGCCCGCCTCGACGAACTCCTTCTCGCGGAGCGACAGGAAGGTGCCGCGGAGGATGCGGGCCAGCCCGACCCAGGCGAGGACGCCGATCAGTAACGCCGCCTTCCAGGGGCTCCCGTCCTTGTTGAAGAAGTTGGCCGCCGCGAGCAGGACCGCGAGGAGCGGCAGCACCAGGATGAGGTCCGTGAACCGCATTAACAGATTGTCGATCACCCCGCCGTAGTAGCCGGCGATCGCTCCGATGATCGTGCCGATGACCGTCGAGACGATCGCGACGAAGAACGCCACCCAGAGCGACGTCCTGAGCCCGAAGATGACACGGCTGAGGTAGTCGCGACCGAGCTGGTCGGTGCCGAAGAGGTGCTCGCTCGATGGGGCCTGGTTGATGATGTCGTAGTTCTGCTCGTCGAACCCATAGGGCGCGACCTGGTTGGCGAAGAGCGCGACGAGTGCGATGAGCAGGAGAACGATGAGGCTCGCGACCGCGAGCTTGTGTCGGAAGAACCGGATGCGGGCATACGCCCACTGGCTCCGCGCCTTGAGCTCGACCCCCGACTCGTGTGAGAGCGCGTCCGTGGCGCTGATGGCTCCTACACCCGCGGCTGCCGTCTCCGCGGTCGCCTTGAGCATGTTGCGAGACGAATGTGGCTCAGTCATAGCGAACCCTCGGGTCGAGGAGGCCGTAGGCGATGTCGGCCACCAGGTTGAAGACGATGATCATCGTCGCGACGATCATCAGCCAGGCCATGATCGGATAGGGATCGTTCGTGAACAGGGCGTTGATGTAGTACAGGCCCATGCCGTCGAGCGAGAAGACCGTCTCGGTCACGACCGCTCCGGCGAGAAGGGTGCCGAAGTTGAGTGCGACGAGCGTGACGAGCGGGATGAGCGCGTTGCGGAACGCGTGCTTCATCGTCACGCGGGTCTCGGCCACGCCCTTGGCACGCGCGGTCCGCACGTAGTCGGAGTTGACGACTTCCAGCATGGAAGCCCGCATGTACCGCGAGTAGGTCGAGATCTGGGCGATCATGAGCACGATCACCGGCAGCACGAGGTGGTGGGCCCTGTCGATGACGAAGTCGATGCCCGTGCCCGGGTCGACCGAGTTGAGGCTCGCGACCGGGAATATATTGTGCCCGGTCGACAGGTATACCTGGACGACCGCCACCTGGAGCATGAGCGCGATCCAGAAGACCGGCATCGCGATTCCGAGGAAGCTGAAGGTCGTCGCCGAGTAGTCGAAGACCGAGTACTGGCGTAATGCCGAGTACACCCCGATCGAGACCGCGATGAGGATCGCCAGTAGCTCGGCGACGAGGACGAGCTGCAGCGTGTTCTTCATCACTCGCCAGAGGTCGGGAAGGATCGGCTCGTTCGTGAGCAGTCGCGTCCCGAACTTGTCCGTCACCGCCTCCTGCGCCCAGTACCCGTAGCGGACGAAGACGTTCTCGTCGAGGTGCTTGCGCTCCCGGATGTTGTCCACCGTCTCCTGGGAGACGTTGGGCGTGATCTCGAGAGCCGCAAGCGGGTCGCCCGAGGCCGTCACGAAGAAGAACACGAGGAAGCTCGCCGCGATCAGGACGACGACGCTGTAGAGAAGCCTTCGTATGACGTACTGGACCATTTGGGCCCCCTGATCTTAGAGAACTCGCTTCGGAATGACCGCCGTGGATGCGCCGCGCCCGACGCTCATTCCGTAGGGAGTCCTGCTTGGTTGAAAGTGAAGCCTCACCCCCGCGACCGCGGGGGTGAGGCTTCGGAGTGCTACAGGCGTTGGGCCTGGCACGTCACGCATTCGGTCGACTACTTCGTCGTCCAGCCGGTGACGTTCCAGGGGCTGCCCTCGTTCGTCGGGTTGACGACGGGGCCCGCCACCTTCTTGTTGCGGATGACGAACACAGGCCGCGCGTACACGGGGATCGACGGGATGTCGTTGACCATGTACTTGAGCTCGGCGTCGTTCAGCATCTTCGCGCGCTGAGACGCCTCGAGCGTCGTCGAGACCTGGTTGAGGATGTTCGAGAACTTGCGGTTGCAGTAGTTCATGTTGTTCTGGTCGCCACCGCAGCCGTACAGGTCCTTGATTGTGATCGGCGTGGCCGGCGAGCCGACCCACGTGAACAGAATCAGGTCCCAGTCCTCGGACGGAAGCGTGGTGCCGAACAGCGTGCCCGCAACCTGGAAGCGCGGGACGAGCTCGATGCCGACGCTCTTGAGCTGGCGCTGAGCGATCTCGAACGTCAGCGCGCGGAGCTGGTTACCGGTCGTCGTGCCGAACCGGAACGACAGCTTGCCGACGTTCGGGCAAGTGAAGATGTCGCTGTTCCCAGCGCTCGGGCGATCGGGCCCACCGGTGCAGCCCTTGCCCTTGAGGATCGAGATGACCTTCGCCTGGCTGAAGTTCCACTTCTTCCAGTTTTCCTTGTAGGACGACTCGAACGGCTTGAACATGTGGCTCTGCAGTGCGGGCAGGCCCGGGGCGATGTCCTTGTAGAGCGTCCCGGCGATCTGCGCGCGGTTGATGCCCGTGATCAGGGCCTGCCTGACGTACGGGAGCTTCAGAGCCGCGTGACCCTTCGGGCCGACCTGGATGTCGATGTGCTCCCAGGCGAACCCGATCTTGCGGTCGACTGCGAAGTTCGAGTCCTTCTGGAAGTCGGCGATCTGGAGCTGCGGCTGCGGCTCCATGACCTGACCCTCACCCGACTTGAGCGCCTGGAAGCGGGCGTTCGTGTCGAGGATGTACCGGAACACGAGCCGGTCCAGCTTCATCTGCGTGCCGGCGCGGAACCGATTGTTCTTCACGACCGTGAGCTGGACGCCCTTCTGCCAGCTCTGGAAGCGCCACGGGCCGCTCGAGACCGGCACGTCGTTCAGGAACATCTCGTTCATGTTCTTGCCGGAGATGATGTGAGCGGGGTAGACACCGGCCGAGACCAGCGACTCCCAGTCCGCGTACCGGGTCTTGAAGACCACGGTCACGTTCTTGCCCTTGGCCCTGATCGAGCGAATGTCCTCCCAACCCGTCCGCGAGATCACGTTGTTCTGCGGGTTGATGAAGACCTGGTGCGTCGCGCGGAAGTCAGCGCCCGTCACCGGCTTGCCGTCGCTCCACACAGCCGTCGGCTTGTAGGAGAACGACACGGTGAGCGGGTTCGCCTTGACGACCTTCGGCTTGGCTGCCATCAGCCGAGGCTGAAGGTCACCCTTCGAGTCGCGAATCTGGCCGCCGTACCAGATGTTGTTGAGAACGAGCGCTGTCGCGTAGAGGTTGTTGCCGACCCACGGACCCTGCAGGTTGGGCGGCTCCTGGTCGTGGATGAACACGACCGTTCCAGCAGATGTGCCCTGCGGGCCTGCCGTGGCGGCCGGCCCTACGACGAGGCTGGCCGCAATGACCAGTGCCCCGACGAGGAGCAAAATCGAACGTTTACGCATGTACTCCCTCCATCCGAGTGGTGCCCTGCGATTACATGACCCGACGGACACCCGCCCGATACGACCGAAACCGTGCGTCGGCGTACGCCGGCCGCGGACGAATCGATCCGGATGCCTTCATCGCCGTGATCAAGTGCAGGATCATACTTCTGTGACGTCCTGATTCAAATTCGGTTAGGAGGACTTATGCGGATGCCCGACAGAGACGAGAAAGGCCGCGACTCCAGGTACTTCGTCGCAGCGGAGGACGCGGGCCACCTCGCGTCGCAGGTCCAGGGGCTCGTCGATCGGTCGGTCGGCGTCGAGTGGTACCAGCGCCACGGGACCGACATCGACCGCGCGGCGCTCGCCCTCTGCCGGCTGCGGCGGGCGCGCGGAGGCGAGAAGGGCTCTCCCCAGCACGGCGACGAAGCCGTTCGTCTCGCCCTCGGCTCGGTCTCGCCACCCGCGCTCGTGTGGCTCGCGAGCCGCGCGATCTCGTACATGGACGAGTCGGGCTTTCCGGAAGCGGTCGAGCCCTGGTTCGCGGAGGAGAGCGAGGGCGCGCTCGGAGCGGCCGGCGCGTCGTAGCTGCGGCGAGGCTTGCCTCGCCCTAGCGGTTCGGGCGCCAGAGCAGGAGCCCGAGTGGTAGAAACGCCGCGAGCGTGAGGTACGGCGCGAGCGCGTCCCTCCCCCGCTCCTTCCCTTCGACGACGGTCGGACCGTCCCCGAGCAGCTGCCTTGCCCGCTGCGCGGCGGTCCCGGCGCTCCGCTCCTCGAAGACGCTGCCCTCGATCGAGGCGGCGATCCCGTCGAGCAGCGCGCGGGCGGAGGGATCCGGGAAGTACTGCGGCTCCGGCACGCCGCGGTTGTAGACACGCTCGTCCTCGTCCCAGAACTGGACGAAGATCGTGTCGATCACGGGCTCGCGCCGGAAAATGGTTCCGAGCCTCGCGCGGGCGACCGGCTGGCTCTCGCCGTCGGTCAAGACGATGACCAGGCGGCGTTCGGTGTCCGGCCGGAAGAAGCGGAGGGCCTTCAGCTTGATGAGCGCGCCGAGAGCCGTCGCGCTGGTGGCGAAGGACGAGCGCGGGGGCGGGCGCTCGATTCCGATCGAGCGCTCGAGCGTCACCCCGAACACGTCCGCGTCCGAGCTCGGGAAGAGGTGAGGAAGCACGCGGTCGGTGAGGGAGGCGATCCCGGCCGGGACGTCGGAGAGGTCGCTGCGCAGGTCGGCGGCGACGGCTTTCGCCCGCGCGAGGCGCGTCGCGGAGCCCGTGTCGGACTGCGCCAGCATCGACCGTGAGACGTCGACGACGAAGAACACCTCCGCATCGGTCCGCACGTGCCGCGTGGACGTGCGCTCGAGCACCGGCTGTGCGGCGGCGGCGCCAAGCAGCGTTCCCGTGAGGACGACCGCCGCGATCGGCACGAGCACGCGGCGAACAGCCGGCCGAGAAAGGCCGACGACCTTCCGCACGCGGTTCGCGCGTCGGCGGGCGAGCAGGACCGCGACCAGCGGCACGATCGCGCCCAGCGCGAGCAGTGCACCGAGCGGCGAGAGGAATGTGACGCCCGTGGCCAGCACCGTCGCCTCAATACCCGCTGCCGGGATCGCCGGCGCCGGCGCCGCTCGCCCCTGCTCCTCCCGGCGCGGGGTTCGCGCCGCCCGCACCCTCCGTCAGCTGCGTGCCCCGCCCACGCTGAAGTACGAGCTCGAGGTTGAACTTCGCGTCCGCATTGTTCGGATCGAGATTGATCGCTCGCTGAAGATTGGTGATCGTGCTCTCGGCGATTGCGATCCGGTCCTGCGTCTCGGACGCGAGGCGCGCGAGACCGAGCACGCCGAGAAGGCCTGCGGCGCGCGAGCGGCGGACCGGGTCTCCCTTTCCATTTGCGATTGCCTCCAGCCGCGCGAGCGCCTCGTTGCGGAGGAGCGCGAGCTCCGGGTCCGAGACCGTTCCGTCCTCGAGGCGAGCGAGCCGAAGCGCCCGGACGGCCTCACGGAACTCGACGTCGTCGCTGACGCCCGTCAACGCGCTGCCGATGCCGATCGGAAGACGCTCCTCGGAGCCCCAGAGGCTCTCGTCACCGGGGGTGATCGTGTAGTGGACGTCACCCTCGCGAAGAACTCCGTTCCAGCTGCGCACGTCGGCCGCGAGAAGGAGGAAGAACGACGCCGCCAGGAAGCAGGCGAGCGCGCCCGCCGCGAGCCGCGTGCTGCGGTTGACGAGGATCGCCTGGAGCCTCTCGCTCATGTCGCACGTCCCGGCCGCGGGATCGTCAGGCGCCCGCCGAAGCGTTCGTGCAGCGCGAGCGCGAGGAAGAGCAGGCCGCCGAGAGCGAGCAGCGCCGTCGGCAGGTTGCTGCTCGCGTCGCTCGAGGACGGGAGCGGATCGTCGGAGTCGAGTGGCGCCGCAAACGCCTCGTCCTGCAGGAGGCCCTCGAAGAGGACGCGCGCGTCGCTCGAGGGAGCGAGGCCGACGACGCGGAGATCGATGTCGCTCCGGCGCAGGCCGTCGACCGTGCGCGCAAGGGCCGGGACGTCGTCCGGCGCGGTCTCGAGGTCGCTGACAAGGAGGATGGACGCCTTCTCGACCTCCTCGCGCTCGATGATGTCGCGCGCGAGCGTGAGCGCGCTCGAGACACGGGTGCCCGCTCGAAAGCTGTCGGTCCAGGGGTTGACCGGCGGCCCGAGGCGGGGCGGAATCAGTAGCCGCAGCATCGGCCGCATCTCCGAGGCCGGCGTTCCGGGAGGCAGGAGCTCGTAGGCGACGTCCGAGAAGACGACGAGGCCGATCGGTGAGTTCTCGTCGACGAGCCTGCGCAGCGCACGCCGGACGACGTCGTAGTCCTCGTCCGCAATCGAGAGCGAGAGGTCGACGACGACGACGCCGACGGAGCCCGACGGCAGCAGGCCCTTCTCGCGCGACTCGAGGTCGCTCGCCGACGACGCGGCGGCCGTGAGGAGTCCGATCGCGGCCACGAGCAGCGTCCCGCGAAGGATGCGGGTCCGCAGCGATGGTCGCCGAAGCGCGTCGACGTCGTGGCTGTCGAGTCCGGAGCGAGACAGCGACCGACGCAGTCGAGTCAAGCTCCATGAGTCGCGGTTCCACAGGGAGCTACCCAGCATCGCTGTCTCCCTCGTCTGCGTCGTCTCCGTCGCCGTCCCCGTTCCGTTGGAGCACGCCTTCTTCCTCCAGCCTGGTGCGGACGCGCTGGGCGAGGTCGCTGGTGTCCCCGACCTCCGGCGCATCCTCGGACCACGCGAGCACCTTCGCCGTCCGCACGATGTCCCGCGCGCCGTCGTGGTCGGCGAGGACCTCGGCGACGAGCTCGAGCGACCGGCGACGGTCCTCGGCGCCGTCGTCGCGCGACGCGTCTTCGAGCAGCTCGAGCGCCTGCTCGAGCGGCGTCAACAGAACCACGGGCTCGGGCTCCGGCTCCGGAGGCGGTGGAGGCTCACGCCGTGGCCACGCGAGGACGACAAGCGCGATTCCTCCGGCGGCGAGAAGCCCGGCGAGCCCGATAGCGACGATCGCAAGCAGGCTCGGCGAGGCGCGGTACGAAACCGTGGGCAAGGTCAGCATGTCTGCGCGCCACGGCGCCGCGGGCGACGTCGCGGTGCCGCCTTCGAAGGCCGCCGTCGCGAACCGCGAGAAGACGGTCAGCAGCGGCCAGGCAACGGGCGTCGAGCTGCGCCCTCCGTCCGTCCGGCCCACGTCCACGTACGAGACGCGCGCAGGGTCGAACTCGAGCGGCGCGGCCTGGCCGGAAGGGACGCACGGGCTGATGACGCAGCGCAACGTCCAACGCGTGCTCAGGTACGTCGTCGTCCCGGCGTCGCGCCGGATGCGCTCAGGCTCGCCGAGGACCTGCCAGGGCGAGAAGTTCATCGCGACGCGGACGGACGCGGGATCGATGCGCGTGTTGTCGACGACGACCTCGACGCCGGCACGGAGCGTGTCTCCGAAGAGGAGGACGCGCGGCGACAGGACCGAGCGCGCGCCGATGTCCTCGAACTCGACCTGCGGCCCTTCGATCGACGGGGCGGGCTGTTCGAACTCGGACTCGGGCTCGGTCGGCAGCCCGACCGTCGCCTCGCCAGAGCCGCCGCGATCCCAGGCGACGAGCATCACCACCGCGGCGGCCGCGAGCCCGGCGCCCGCGAGCAGGAGCGCGGTGAGGATCCGGCTTCGCGGCATCAGCTCACGCTCCCACCACGCGGCGCGTCCGCCGCAGCTCGTGCCAGGCGAGAAACTCGGCGAGCTGGTCGGACGGGTCGCTCGAGGAGATGAGGATCGGATCGAGGTCGAGCCGCTGGAAGTCGTCCAACAGCCCCGCGATCCGCTCCTCGTTCGCCTCGCGCCGCGCCTCGATCTCCTTGCGCCGCAGGCGAATCGGCGCAGCGCGCCCGGTCTCTGGATCGCGGAGCGGAACGACGATGCCACGCACGTCCGGAAAGCTCTGCTCCCAGGTCGGATCCTGGACCACCACCGGGATCACGTCCCACCGATGCTCGAGCGCGATGAACCAGACGTCGTCCGGCGGCGGCGGGATGAAGTCGGAGAGCACGAAGACGAATGTCCCCGCCGTCGCCTGGCGCCGGTGCTCGGCGAGGTGCGCGAACGAACGCTCGAGCCAATCGCGCGGCGCGCGGAAGTCCGGCGACTCGAGCCGCTCGTTCTGAAGCTTGAGCAACTTGCGCTCGAGCTGCGGCGCACGAAAGAAGGACTCGCCGTCGCCCTGGTCGATGTAGCCGACGAAGCCGCCCGCGCTCGCCGTGCTCGCGAGGATGAGCTCCCACAGGTTGCGCATCGCAAGCGGCTTGTCGAGCCAAGGGAGCGGCGACGGAAAACCCGACATCGCCGGCCGGCGATCGCAGATGACGACGACGCGCGGTGCCTCCTCCGCGAAGCGCTCGCGAACGATGAACTCGTCGCTACCTCGCGCCGTTGAGAGCCGCGCAGACGCGGCCCAGTCGATCACGTCCATGTCGTCGCCCGGCCGGTACGGGCGAGAGCCGGCGAGATCGGTTCCGGCCCCGCGCCGGAGGCTCCGCATCGTCCCGAACGAGATGCCGATCACCCCGCGACGAGGGACGAGCGGGAAGGTGAGGCGGCCTGACATTAGTAGTGCGCAAGATCAGAGATCGCTAACGCGATCTCTGATCGCGCAAACCCCTAAGGCGTCCGCTTCGCGGCCGCGTTGGTCATCTGCGCAAGACCAGAATCCGCGAGCGCGGATTCTGGTCGCGCGAAAACCCCTAAAGGCGTCCGCTTCGCGGCCGCTGTCTCTGTGGCTTCCACGTCGTCATCCCCTAATCAGACCGGTCGGGGACCCTCGAAGAGCGGGTCCTCCTCGGAGCCCGGCCGCGGCGCGACCTCGAGGCAGCCGAGGCGGAACTCCTCGATCGCGGAGGCCCACCCGGTCGACCTCGCGCGGGCGACGAAGCCCGGCGTGAAAACGACCCGGTGCGCGAGCACCGGGACGAAGAGGCGCTCGATGTCCTCGGGGATGACGAAGCTTCGGCCGTCGACGAGCGCCCATGCGCGGGCGGCCCGCTCGAGCGCGAGGCTTCCACGGACGGAGCTGCCGATGACGACCGAGTCGCTCTCCCTCGTCGCGCGCACGAACTCGACGACCCAGCGCTGGAGCACCTCGTCGACGTACACGTGCTGCGCCGCCTCGCGCAGCTCGTTCACCTCGTCGACGGTGACGACCGGGCGGAGACTGCCGAGGGGATGTGAGTACCGCTGCTCGGCGAGGATCTTGAGCTCGTCTTCGATCTCCGGGTAGCCGAGCGCGGTGCGGAGGAAGAAGCGGTCGAGCTGCGCCTCCGGAAGCGGGAACGTCCCCTCGTACTCGATGGGGTTCTCCGTCGCGAGCAGGATGAACGGCGTCGGAAGCGCGCGTGTCGCGCCGTCGACGGTCACCTGGTGCTCGGCCATCGCCTCGAGCATTGCGGACTGCGTCTTCGGCGTCGCGCGGTTGATCTCGTCGACGAGCACGACGTTGGCGAAGATCGGGCCGGCGCGGAACTCGAAGTCGCGCGAGCGCTGATCGAAGATCGAGAGGCCTGTCACGTCCGTCGGCTGGAGGTCCGGCGTGCACTGGATCCGGTTCGGCGTCGCGCCCTCGATCGACCCGGCCATCGCGCGCGCCAACACCGTCTTCGCCGTCCCGGGAACGTCCTCGAGCAGAACGTGCCCGCCGCAGATGAGCGCGGTCAGGACGAGCTTGATCTCGTCGCGCTTGCCGTACACGACGGTCTCGATGTTGTCGACGAAGCGATCTGCGATCTCGCTCGCCCGCGCGAAGAGCTCGGGCTGACTCCCGCGCTCCGCGAAGGCCGATTCCACGGGCGGGATGGTATCCACGGAGGTGTCGCGAGTAGGGGTCGCCATCGCCGCTAGTGGGTTCTACGCGTTTCGAGCGGACTTGTTAGCGATCTGTCACCGAACGCCTGGGGTCAGGCTTCAGCCTGACCCCGTTCTTGGGTGTTCGCTCGGATGGAAAACCTCAAACCGGGGTCAGGCTGAAGCCTGACCCCAACCCGTCCGTTATGTCAACGCTTCCGCCCCGGCGACGACCTCGAGGATCTCCTGCGTGATCTCGGCCTGCCGGGCACGGTTCATGCGCAGCGTCAGCGTGTCGATGAGCTCGCCCGCGTTCTTCGAGGCGTTCCGCATCGCCGTCATGCGTGCGCCCTGTTCGGACGCCGTCGACTCGAGGAGCGCGCGGTAGATCTGCGTCTCCACATAGACCGGCAGGAGCCGCTCCATGATCTCCTCGGGCTCCGGCTCGAAGATGAAGTCGCCGCGGAGCAGGTCGGCCTCGCGCTCCTCCTCGTCGGTCTCGAGGATGTCGGCCGAGATCGGGAGCACGTCCTGCTCCGTCACGCGCTGGGTCAGCGCGGAGATGTACGTGTTGTAGACGAGCGTCACGCGATCGACCTCGCCCTCGGTGAAGAGCTCGGCGCAGCGATGTGCGATCGCCTGCGCGTCGGAGTACGCCGGCTGGTCGGTGAAGCCCATGTACGCGGCGGCGAGCTCGCGACGCCGGAAGAGGAGGGTCGAGCGGCCCTTCTTGCCGATGATGACCCAGCGCACGTTCTTGCCCTCGACCTGCAGCGTCCGCTCGAGCGCGAACGCACGGCGCAGGATCTGCGCGTTGAAAGCGCCCGCGAGGCCGCGGTCGCCCGTCAGCGGGACGATCGCTACCGTCTCGATCTCCTCACGCTGCTCGAGCAGTGGCAGCCGCACCGACGACGACGCGCGACCGACGCCCGCGATGAGCTCGTTCATCGTCTCCGCGTACGGGCGCAGCGCAGTGATCCGCTGCTCCGCGCGACGGAGCTTCGCCGCGGCCACGAGCTCCATCGCCCGTGTGATCTTGCGCGTGTTGCGGACCGACTGGATCCGCCGCTTGAGCTCCTGGACGGTAGCCACGGAGCTACGCTCCGCGACTACGGTTTAGAGGCGGACAGCGAGATTCCATGCTTTTCCTAACCTCGCCGGCGTCAGCCGGCGAGGCCCTTCTCTTCCTCGATGTTGAAGCCACCGAGGAACCTGTCCAGCTCGGCCTTGAGCTTGGCCTCGGTCTCCTCCGTGAGCTCGCCCTGGTCGCGGATCGACTGCAGGATCGAGCCCTCGGTGCGCAGGTGCTCGTGCAGCTCGTCGTGGAAGCGGGGGACCTGCGGGACCGGGATCTTGTCGAGGTAGCCGTTGACGCCGGCGTAGATCGCGGTGACCTGCTCCTCGAAGGGCCACGGGCGGTACTGCGGCTGGTTCAGCGTCGCGACCATCCGCTCGCCGCGCCCGAGCGCCTGTTGCGTCGCCTGGTCGAGCTCGGAGCCGAACTGCGCGAACGCCTCGAGCTCGCGGTACTGCGAGAGGTCGAGGCGCAGGCGACCCGCGACCTGGCGCATCGCCTTGCGCTGGGCGTTACCGCCGACGCGCGAGACGGAGACGCCGACGTTGATCGCCGGCCGCACGCCCGAGAAGAAGAGCGCGGACTCGAGGTAGATCTGCCCGTCGGTGATCGAGATCACGTTCGTGGGGATGTACGCCGCCACGTCGCCCGCCTGCGTCTCGATGATCGGGAGCGCGGTCAGCGACCCGCCGCCGAGGTCGTCGGAGAGCTTGCATGCGCGCTCCAGAAGGCGCGAGTGGAGGTAGAAGACGTCGCCCGGAAAGGCCTCGCGACCCGGCGGGCGGCGTAGCAGCAGCGAGAGCTGCCGGTAGGCGTCCGCGTGCTTCGAGAGGTCGTCGTAGATCAGGAGCGCGTGCTTCCCGTCGTAGAGGAAGTACTCGCCCATCGCGCAGCCCGCGAAGGGCGCCATCCACTTGATCGGGGCTGCCTCCTGCGCGGGCGCGGACACGACGATCGTGTACTCCATCGCGCCCTCCTCGCGCAGCTTCTCGACCACCTGGGCGACGGTCGAGCCCTTCTGACCGACCGCGACGTAGACGCAGATCACGTCGCCGCCGCGCTGGTTCAGGATCGTGTCGACTCCGATCGCGGTCTTGCCGGTCGAGCGGTCGCCGATGATGAGCTCGCGCTGGCCGCGCCCGATCGGGATCATCGAGTCGATCGCCTTGAGGCCGGTCTGCAGCGGCTCCTTCACGGGCTGCCGGCTGACGACGCCCGGGGCCTTGAACTCGAGCGGGCGGCGCTCGGTGGTCTCGATCGGCCCGAGGCCGTCGAGCGGGTTGCCGAGCGGATCGACGACGCGCCCGAGCAGGGCTTCGCCGACGGGAACGCTCATGACCTCGCCCGTCCGCCGGACGGGCTCGCCCTCCTTCACGTGCTGCCACTGGCCGAAGAGCGCGGCGCCGACGTTGTCCTCCTCGAGGTTGAACGCGATGCCGATGACGCCGTGCTCGAGCTCGAGCCGCTCGAGCGCGACGCAGTTCTCGAGGCCGTAGATGCGGGCGATGCCGTCTCCGACCTGGAGGACGGTGCCGACCTCCGAGAGGTCGGTCTCGACGTCGAACTCCTTGATCCGATCCTTGAGGATCGAGGTGATCTCTTCCGGGCGTAGCTTCACGTGGGCTCCTCGGCTCGTGCGCAAGATCGGAATCCGCTCTCGCAGATTCCGATCGCGCGAGATTCCCTAAAGGCGTCCGCTTCGCGGCCGCATGGTGTCGTCTGCGGTTTCATGTCAGTGCGCCGTTGCAAGTTCTCTGCGAAGTCGTTCGAGGCGGCCGCGGACGCTGCCGTCGGCCAGGAGGTCCCGATCCGGAGGACGACGCCGCCGACGAGCGACGGGTCGACCGAGCGCGTCGCCTCGACGGTGCGGCCGGAGGCGCGCTCGATGGTTCCCACGATCGCGCGGGCCTCCTCGTCGGACAGCTCGACCGCGGTCGTGAGCTCGACGGTCAGCCGGCCCTGCGCGCGGGCGACGAGCACTTCGAGCTCGGTCGCGATCTCGGCGAGCTCCCCGGCGCGGCCCTTCTCGGCGGCGAGCCGGAGGAAGTTGCGGACGAGATCGTCCGCCCCGGCCGCGATCTGGGCGAGCACGTCCGCCTTCTCCGACGGGTCGATCTGCGGATTGCGGAGGAAGGCGCGCAGCTGCGGCGACTCCTCGAGCGCAGCCGCCAGCGCGGCGAAGTCCTCCGCGACGGGCTCGAGCCTGTCCGCCTCCCGCGCCGCCTGGAAGAGCGCGCGGGCATACATGCGATGCGCGACAGCCAACGCCTCGCCTACACCTTCTCCGTCTCGATCACGGAGAAGTCGAGCTCCGCGAGCGCCTCGTCGATGAGCCGCCTCTGGTCGTCCGCGTCGAGCACTTTGCCGGTGATCCGCTCGGTCGCTTCGAGCGCGAGCTCGGCCACCTCGGCCCGGATCAGGTCGAGCGAGCGCTTGGTCTCCGCCTCGATCTGGCGCTTCGTCTCCTCGAGCCGGCGCTGACGCTCCTCCTCGGCCTCGCCTCGCACCCGCTCGAGCTGCGCGTCCGCCACGCGGCGGGCCTCGGCGAGGATCTCCGCGGCGTCGCCTTTCGCCTGTCCCATCAGCTGCCGGTGCTCCTCGAGCAGCGCGCGGGCCTCGTCGCGAGCCCGGTCGGCCTCCTCGATCGCCTTGCGGATGCGCTCGCGCCGCTCGTCGATGCCGGCCTGGATGCGCGCGAACGCGAACCGCTTGAGGACGTAGAACGTGATCCCGAAGCAGATCAGCGTCCAGATCATCAGCCCCGGGACGACGTCGATCAGGCCGCCGGAGCTCTCCTCTTCCACCTGGGCGAGAAAGAACTGCATCCGGCTCAGATGAGGACGAAGGCGAGCAGGCCGCCGATGAGGCCGTAGAAGACGACGGCCTCGGTGAGCGCGAAGCCGAGCCACTGGATGCCGGTGAGCTCGCTCTTCAGCTCAGGCTGGCGGGCGACCGCCTGGATCATCGAGCCGAAGATGTTCCCGATGCCGATGCCGGCGCCGAGCGAGCCGAGACCGATGCCGAGCGCGAGCGCGATCGCCTTGCCGGCGTCGGCGCCGTCTTCGGCGGCGGCGAGGAAGAAGGAGATTGCGGAAAGCATGGCGGAGACCCTCCTTTAGCGGATCAATGCTCCGGCTCGATGGCCGAGCCGATGTAGATGGCGGACAGGGCGGCGAAGATGTACGCCTGGATGGAGACGACGATGACGACCTCGAAGATGTAGAAGACCGTCCCGAAGAGCACCGAGACCGGGAACACGGCCCAGTGCGTGAGGAAGATGAGGCCGATGAAGGTGAGGATCAGCATGTGGCCGGCGAGCATGTTGGCGTAGAGCCTGACCGAGAGGCTGATGAGGCGCATGATCTGGCCGATCACCTCGACGGGGATGATCAAGACGAGCAGGCCCTTTGGCACGTCGGGGATCCAGCTCTTGAAGTAGCCGAACGCGCCGTTGTGCCGGATGCCCTCGACGTGCGTGAAGATCCACGTCATCAGGGCGAGCGCGAGCGTGACCGAGAGCGTCGAGGTGGCCGCGAAGATCGCGAGCGTCGGGATCTCGAGGCCGAAGATCTCCCAGCGCTCGTCGGAGAGCGGCAGCGGGATGAACCCGAGCATGTTCACGACCCAGATGAAGATCAGCAGCGAGGCGACGTACGGGAACCAGCGGCCGATCGCCTTGTGCGGGAGGCCCTGCTCCGCGACCTGCACCTGCGCCACCTCGTAGATCGTCTCGCCCACCGCCTGCCGCCGGTCGGGCGGGCCGGTCTTGACGACGCGCATGAACAGCAGCCCGATCACGATCGACACGATCGCGCCGAGGATGAGGTACGCGACCGCCTTGTTGATCGACATGTCGATCGGCCCGATCTTCAGCTCCGGGCCCCAGCGTCTGGAGCTCCCACTCGTGCGCGGGGTCGAACTCCTCTTCCTCGGCGTGCGGTGCGGCCGGCTCCTCCTGCGCGAGGGCGACCGTCGGGAGCGCGAGCACGAGCGCGAGGGTCAGAAGAAGTGCGAGCGCGCGGCGACTCATGCCTTCGCCTCCCGGTTCGCATCGTGCGCGAAGTACGTCGCGAGCCCGACGCCGAGCTCGACCGTGAACGCGAGCGCATAGACGAGGGCGGCGGCGATCCCGACGCGTTCGTCGGCGACGGTCATCGCGACGAGCGGAATGCCGACGAGAAGCCCGCGAGATGTCGTCCCGATGCCGCGCATTCCTGCGGCGGCGAGGTTATCTGCGTCCTTCGAGAGGCGCGCCAGTACGAACGCGAATGCCTGAGCGCCGACCCAGAGCACCGCCGCGAGCGCCCAGCCCCGGAGCGGCCAGCCCGCGATCGCGAACACCGGCAGGGCGAGGGCGATGACCGTTCCGCCCGCGATCGCGGGCGCGAGCCGGCTCGGAATCGGCCGCGGCGTCGAGAACATGCCGGAGCTCACGCCGCGCCCTCCTCCCGGGAGTACACGTAGTACACCGCGAAGATGCCGAGGGGTATGCCCAGGACTGCGCCGACGAGAAGGCCGATACCCCACCCGCCGAGCGCCCAACCGACCAGCGCTCCCACCGCCATCGCAAGCCCGAGCGCCCCGAGGAGTAGCCCTCCGGCGCTCGCGAGCGACTGTGGCGAGGGATCCGCGTCGGACGTCATCTGGCCGGAGCATATCAGCGTGTTTGTGACAGCCGATTTCCCATTCGGCTGCGGAAAAGACGCGAGTTCGTTACAGCGTTAGGATGCCCGCGTGGAGCGTCTCGTGCTCGTCCATGGGAGCGTCGTGAACGGCGACCTCACGTGGCGCGCCCAGCAGCCTCTGGCCGAGCGCTTCGAGCTCGTCGTGCTGAACAGGCCCGGCTTTCCGCCTGGCTCGCCGATCGAGCGCGTCGACTTCGAGCCGGACGCCGAGCTCGTCGCGGGGCTGTTGCGGCCCCGCGACCACCTGGTCGGGCACTCGTATGGCGGCGTGATCTCGCTCCTCGCGGCGGCGCGGCGGCCGGAGCCGTTGGCGTCACTGACGGTGGTCGAGCCTCCGGCGACTCGCGTGGCCGCCGGCGATGCGGCAGTCGACGCCTTCGCGGCCGGCGCGGACGAGCTGTGGGAGCGCGGGCCGACCGACGACCCGGAGGCGTTCCTGAACATGTTCCTCGTCGCGGTCGGCTCCGACTTCCACCCGCCTTCCCCGCTCCCGCCGGAGCTCGAACAAGGCGCGCGAGCCTTGATGCGCGAGCGCCCGCCGACGGAAGCGGAGATCCCGCTCGCCGAGCTCGCGGCCACCCCGTTCCCGAAGCTCGTCGTCTCCGGCGCCCATCATCCGGCATTCGACGCGATCTGCGACGTCCTCGAGCGCGAGCTCCGAGCCGAACGCGTAGTTCTCAGCGGCAACGGCCACAGCGTCCAGCGCCATCCGGAGTTCAACAGCGTGCTCGCCGACTTCGTGGACCGAGCAGCTGCCCTCACCCGATCGACGTAGGCCCGCCGCGCGACGAAGCCCAGCATCGACCTACGCCGCGAGAGAAGAGCGCCTAGTTACAACTTGTAACTAGGGGTCTTTCGGCGCACTTTTGGCACCAAGTCGTGAGCCGATCGCTGGCACCGTACGACTTGTGTACTCCGCATCGCCTCGGCTCGATCGGCGTCTTCTCGAAGCGATCGCTCATGTCGACGATGCGTCGCAGCCAATCGCCGAGACTCATAGGCGAGCTCGCGTGATTGCAGCAACTCTTGGGCTCCCGCGTCCGAGCTACGAGCGCGTGCGGCAGCACGTTCACCTCGTTCGAAGGCAGCGCGAGCGCGCTCGCCGGAAACGCGAGACGCTCCTTAGAGTGGCGCTCTACCAGGCGCCGCCGAGCGCCCTGTACGACGTCCTGACGGACTGAGGCGAAAGCCCAAGTTACAAGTTGTAACTTGGCGCTTCTCTCGGCTTCTACCTCCAGCGCTAAGCCGTTGCCCGTTCGGAGTCGTCGGTGGCGGCGGCGGCCAGCTCCGCCTCGGCCAGCTCGCGTTCGCGACGGCGGATTCTCGGGTTCGCGAGCTTCACGATCTCGAGCAGGTAGACGACGTAGACCGAGAACGCGAGCGCGAAGAGAGCGATGCCGACGACTGCGAGCGACTCCCAGAGATGCCAGTCGCCGTGCTCGCGGAACGGGACGAAGCGGGTCGCAAGCGCGGCTCCCGCGAGGCTGATGCACCAGAGCCACATCGTCACTGCCGCACGTCTCTGCGAGAAGCCGATGTTGAGGAAGCGGTGGTGGAGGTGGCTGCGGTCGGCCGTGTAGATCGGCTGCCCATGCTTCAGCCGCTTCGCAACGACGAACGACGTGTCGATGATCGGCACCGCGAGCACGAGCAGCGGCAGAACGAGGACGACGGTCGAGGCCGTCTTCAGCAGGCCCTGGATCGAGACCGCGGCGAGGATGAAGCCGAGGCAGAGCGAGCCCGCATCGCCCATGAAGATCCTCGCCGGGAAGAAGTTGTGCCGGAGGAAACCGAGGCACGCGCCCGCGACGATCGCCGAGAGGATCGCGGGATCGGCCTTCCCGAGCGAGAGCGCGAGGATCGCGTAGGTCACGCCGGCGATCCCGCAGACGCCCGCCGCGAGCCCGTCGAGGCCGTCGAGGAAGTTGACCATGTTCATGACCGCGACGATGAAGAGCATCGAGAGCGGCACACCGATCCCGGCCGGCAGCTCGACGACGCCGAGGAACGGGAACGTGAAGACGCTGATCCAGACGCCGAACGCAGGCGGGATCGCGGCCGCGAGCACCTGTCCGCAGAGCTTCACGGTCGGCGAGAGCCCGCGGAAGTCGTCCACCGCGCCGACGACGGTCGCGACCGCCGCGCCGAGGAGCACGCCCCGGCTCTCCCCCGAGAGGTCGAGGAAGGCGAGCGCGGGTACGAGGATCCCGAGGAAGATCGCGATGCCGCCGAGCCGCGGGATCGGGCGGCGGTTCACACGTCGAGAGTCCGGGTTGTCGACCGCGCCGAGCAGCCGCGCCATGCCGCCGACCGCCGGCGTCAAAAGGACGACGATGCCGAACGCGATTCCGGCTCCGTAGAGAACCTCGGGCGTCGCGCGCAGCTCGTCGAACACGTGGGCTCTACTTCGTGCCGTACAGCCGGTCGCCTGCGTCGCCGAGGCCCGGAAGGATGTAGCCCTTCTCGTTCAGGCCGCGGTCGATGGAGGCGACGACGATAGGCACCTCGGGATGCTCGCGGTGCACGCGCTCGATTCCCTCGGGTGCCGCGATCAGCGCGATCAGCCGGACGGACGTCGCGCCGCCGCGCTTCACGGTCTCGATGGCGGCCGCGGTCGAGTTGCCCGTCGCGAGCATCGGGTCGAGCAGGATCACGTCGCGCTCCGGAAGGTCGTCCGGGAGCTTCACGTAGTACTCGACCGGCTCGAGCGTCTCCTCGTCGCGGAACAGCCCGATGAAACCGACGCGCGCGCCAGGCACGAGCGAGAGGACGGCGTCGAGCATCCCTATTCCAGCCCGCAGGATCGGGCAGACGGCGACCTTCTTCCCCGAGATGCGGCGCGCGGTCGTGTGCTCGAGCGGCGTCTCGATCTCGACCGCCTCGTCCGCAAGGTCCTTCGTCGCCTCGTAGGTGAGGAGCAGCGTGAGCTCGTTCACGAGCTGGCGGAACATCTGCGTCGTCGTCGTGACGTCGCGGAGGAGGCCGAGCTTGTGCTGGACGAGCGGGTGAGCCACTTCCGTCACGCTTCGCGTGCCGGAAGTGGTTAGGGCTGGCTCGGCCATCGAGCTCTTCTAACCTTTCTCGCCCTCGGCGAGAAAGGTCGGGAAAGGGGCCTTGCCCGGATAGAGCGGACGGCGCTCGCAGAGCTCCAGCGCACGAGCGCGCAGCGCGTCGAGGTCCGGCTCGGAACCGAGTGCCTCGCACATGATCCGGCCCACCTCGCGGAAGTCGTCCTCGTCGAAGCCGCGCATCGTCGGAGCGGGCGTGCCGACGCGGACTCCGGAGGCGACCGTCGGCGGGCGCTCGTCGAACGGGATCGTGTTCCGGTTCGCCGTGATCGCGACCTCGGCGAGGCGCTCCTCCGCGTCCTTGCCCGTCCACTCGCTGCGGCGCAGGTCGACGAGAAGAAGATGTGTGTCGGTGCCGCCGGTCAGCACGTCGAGGCCGCCCTCCTGGAGCGTCGCTGCGAGCGTGTCCGCATTCGCGCGGATCTGCTCCTGGTACCCGCGGAAAGCGTCGCTGGCGGCGATTCGGAAGCACGCCGCCTTCGCGGCGATGACGTGGTTCAGCGGACCGCCCTGCATCCCGGGGAAGACGGCGCGGTCGACGTCCCGGGCGCGCTCCTCCTTGCAGAGGATGAACCCTGAACGGGGCCCGGCGAGGGTCTTGTGCGTCGTCGAGGTGACGAAGTCGCAGTGCGGGACGGGATTCGGGTGGATCCCGGCCGCAACCAGCCCGGCGAAATGGGCCATGTCGCAAAGGAGCAGAGCGCCCACTTCATCCGCGATCTCGCGGAAGCGTTCGGCATTCACCGAGCGCGGATATGCCGACCCGCCGCAGACGATGAGCTTCGGCCGGTGCTCCTTCGCGAGGGCGAGCACCTCGTCGTAGTCGACGAGGTAGGTGTCGCGCGAGACGCCGTAGTGGACGACGTTGTAGAGCCGGCCCGAGAAGTTGACCTTCAGGCCGTGCGTGAGATGGCCGCCGTGGGCGAGCGCGAGCGTGAGAATCGTGTCCCCGGGCTCGAGGCACGAGAAGTAGACGGCCATGTTCGTCTGTGCCCCCGCGTGAGGCTGCACGTTCGCATGCTCGGCGCCGAAGAGCTCCTTCGCCCGGTCGATCGCGAGCTGCTCGATCTCGTCGACGATCTCGCAGCCGCCGTAGTAGCGGCGGCCCGGGTAGCCCTCCGAGTACTTGTTCGTCGGGACGCTGCCGACGGCCTCGAGCATCGCCGGCCAGGTGAAGTTCTCCGACGCGATGAGCTCGATCTCCGCACGCTGCCGCTCGAGCTCGCGCGTGAGCAGGTCGGCGACGTCGGGATCGACGTCCGCGAGGCCGGCGGTTCGGAGATCCTCGAGGGTCAGCGGCGCCACGGCCATCCCGCAGGATGCTACTCCGCCGCCGTGACTGCGCTTGGGGTCAGGTTGAAGCCTGACCCCTCAAACCGCTCATGCCGGCGATGCGTGCCAGGGCATCCGCGGCAGCCACGGCACCTTCCCGGAGCACGACCGGCTCGGCGCCGGTCAGATCGAGCACGGTCGAGGGCGCCCCCGGCAGCTCCCCGCCGTCGAGCACCGCCGCGGCAGCGCCACGGATCTCGTCCGGCACGTCGTCGAGACGGCGGGGATCCGGCTCACCGTGCAGGTTCGCGCTCGTCGCCGCAACGGCGCGCACCTCGTCCAGGACCTCTGCGCTCGCGCCGGCGAACGCCGGAACCCGGATCCCGATCGCATCCGGCCGCCCGCCCGTGAGCCACGGGAAGCGAGCCGCGGGGTTCGGCACGACGAGGGTGTACGGCCCGGGCAGGAGCTCGCGCGCGATCGCAGCCGCCGGTCCCTGCAGCTCCGGGAGATACTCGAACAGCCACCCGACGCTCGCCGCGACGAACGCGACCGGCTGCGCTGCGGGTCGTTGCTTCAGCTCCACGAGGCCCGCCACTGGATCCGGCCGGAACGCCGTGCACGCGAGCCCGTAGACCGTGTCGGTCGGAATCACGACGACCTTGCCCTTGCGGATCGCCGCGACGACGTCAGAGACGTCGGTCACGCCGACTTCACGCCGTCGGCCACACGGCTCAAGCCGGTCAGGTCGTCGGTCATGCGTACATCTTCGTAACCGAGCTCCCGGAGGAGCTCCGCGACCTGCTCCGCGCGTCCGCCGGCGGTCTCGAGCACGAGCGCGCCCGCTGGCCGCAGGACCGACAGCGCGGCTTTCGCAACGCCCTCGGTCGTCCCCTCCCCCACGACGGCAGCCCGCGGCTCCCAGTCGCGCACCTCCGGGCCGAGGCGGTCGAGCTCGTCCTCGCGGATGTACGGCGGATTCGAGACGACGAGGTCCCAGGGGCCGTCGGGCAGACCTTCGAAGAGGTCGCGCTGGACGAGCTCGATGTCGAGGCCGGCGCGAGCCGCGTTCTCACGCGCGACCGCGAGCGGGTCCTCGGAGGCGTCGATCGCAGTGACCCGTGCCCCGGGATGCTCTTCGGCGACGGCGAGCGCGATCGCGCCACTCCCGGTGCCGACGTCGAGCACGCGCGGCGCCTCCAGTCCGGCGATGCGGGCGAGGACGCGCTCGACCACGACCTCCGTCTCCGGTCGCGGGACGAGCACGCGGCGATCGACTTTCAGTGTGAGCCGCCGGAACCCCCACTCGCCGAGCACGTACGCCAGCGGCTCGCGCGTCGCGCGCCTGGCGACGAGCCGTTCGAGCTCCCCCTGCTCCTCGTCCGTGAGCTCGCGGCGACTGTCTGCATGGAGCCCGCTGCGAGTCGTTCCGAGCACGTGCGCGAGCAGGATCTCGGCGTCGACGCGCGGCGTCTCGACCCCGGCTTGCTCCAGCCGCTCCTCGGCCGCGCTCAGCGCCTCACGCGTGGTCAACCGGCCGCTGTGGCGAGCGCCAGCCGGCGCTCCTCCGACTGCAGCGCCTCGGTGAACTCGTCGAGCGCGCCCTCGAGCACCTGGTCGAGGCGGTGCACCGTGAGCTTGATTCGGTGGTCGGTGATGCGGCTCTCCGGGAAGTTGTAGGTGCGGATCTTCTCCGCGCGCTCACCGGTGCCGATCTGCGAGCGCCGCGCGGCGTCGAGCTCGGCCTGCTGGCGCGCGCGCTCGGCCTCGTACAGCCGCGCACGGAGCACGCGCATCGCCTTCTGCCGATTCTGGAGCTGCGACTTCTCGTCTTGCATCGCGACGACGATCCCCGTGGGCAAGTGAGTGATGCGGACCGCGGAGTCGGTGGTGTTGACGCTCTGCCCGCCGGGCCCGGTCGAGCGCATGACGTCGATCTTCAAGTCCTTCTCCTCGATCGCGACATCGACCTCCTCGACCTCGGGCATCACGGCGACGGTCGCGGTCGAGGTGTGGATGCGGCCCTGCGACTCGGTCTCCGGCACGCGCTGCACGCGGTGCGTCCCGCCTTCGTACTTGAACACCGAGAACGCGCCGTCGCCCTTCACGGCGAAGACGACCTCCTTGAAGCCGCCCGTCTCGCTCTCGCTCGACGAGAGCGTCTCGGTCTTGAACCGGCGGCGTTCGGCGTAGCGCGTGAGCATGCGGAAGAGATCACCCGCCCAGAGCGCGGCCTCATCGCCGCCGACCCCCTGCCGGATCTCGACGATGACGTCCTTCTCGTCCGCCGGGTCCTTCTCGACGAGCGCGAGCTTGAGCTCCTCCTCGAGCCGCGCGACCTCGCTCTCGAGCTCCGTCGCCATGGAGGCAAGCTCGGGATCGGAGCGCGCGTCGAGCAGGTCCGCGTACGCCTGGCGCCACGCGTCCGCGAGGCGTTTCGGGGTCTCGAGCTCCTTCAGCCGGCGCCCGGCTTCAGCCGCCTGCCGCCGATCGTCGTAGACGGAAGGGTCGGACATTCGTGCCTCGGCTTCGCCGTAGGTGCGCTCGAGATCGTCGACCAGACGTTCGATCGTGCTCATGGCAATGATCGTAACCGGGTGCCGCTGGGGTCAGGCTTCAGCCTGACCTCGCCTTTGGGTGTTCGCCCGGTCAAGAGCGAACACCTAACACCGGGGTCAGGCTGAAGCCTGACCCCTAGGCCATCGAAGCGTCGAGCGTGATCTCGGGGACAGCGGCGAGCGCCTTCGAGACCGGGCAGTTCGCCTTCGCACCCTCGGCCGCCTCGCGAAATGCCGCCTCGTCCATACCCGGAACGGTGCCGCGGACGGTGAGTGCGCTCTTCGTGATCCCCTCGCCCGGGACGAAGGTCACGGTCGCGGACGTCTCGAGCCGCTCGGGCGGGGTGCCGGCCTTCGCGAGCCCGCTCGACAGCGCCATCGAGAAGCACGACGCGTGCGCGGCAGCGATCAGCTCCTCGGGGCTCGTGCGCCCGCCCGACTCCTCCGTGCGCGAGGCCCACGTCACGTCGAGCGGCCCGAACGCGCCGCTCCCGACGCTGTTGATCGTCCCGCTCCCCTCCAGCAGAGAGCCGCTCCAGGTCACGCTCGCCGTGCGGTCGGCAGCCATCAGTCCCCTCCCTCGAGTTTGGCTTCCCAGGTGACGGTAGCGCTTGCCTTGATGAGCGCCGTGATCGGACAGCCGGCGTCAGCCGCCTCGGTCGCGCGTGCGAGTGACTCGGCGTCGGCGCCTGGTGCGACCGCGGTCGCGGCGAGGTGCGAAGACACGATGCGGTGGTCGCCGCTCTCGATCTGATCCATCGTGATCGTGCAGCGGACGTCCATGCGCTCCGGCGGAGTACCCGCCCGCGCGAGCTCGCTGCCGAGCGAGGTGACGAAGCAGGAGGCGTGCGCCGCGGCGATCAGCTCCTCCGGGCTCGTCTTCCCCTCCGGATCTCCGACCCGCGAGGCGAGCGTGAAGGGAAGCTCGAAAGCGCCGGAGCTCGCGGCGCTCACGACACCCGACCCGCGAGACGTCGTTCCGGTCCAGGTGACGGCTGCTTCCCGGACGATCCGGGGCACTACGCCATCACTTCGACCTTCGCGTCTTCCTTTTTCTCCTCGGGCGTCTCGGCCTTCTCGCGCTCCAGCACGCGCTCGAGCGCGCGGATCGAGACCTCGACCTGGTCGTCCGTCGGCTGGCGCGTCGTGAGCCGCTGCAGCCACATGCCGGGCGCGAGCAGCGTCATCAGAATCCGCTTGTCCTGGTTCTTGCCCGCGTAGCGGATGACCTCATATGCGAGCCCGGCGATCAGCGGCAGGAGCGCGATGCGGCTCAGGATCAGCCAGTACCACTCGGGCCGCCCGACGAAAGCGAAGACGAAGATCGCGATCACCATCACGTAGAGCAAAAACGCAGTTCCGCAACGCGGGTGGATCAGGCTGTGCTTCTGCACGTTCGCGGTCGTGAGCTCCTCGCCGTGCTCGAGCGCGTGGATCGTCTTGTGCTCCGCGCCGTGGTACTGGAAGACGCGGCGGAGATCCGGCAGGAGCGAGATGAGAAGGATGTACGCGATCAGGACGGCGACCCGGATCAGGCCTTCGATGACCACGAAGGTCGCGGTCGAATCGATCGGCAGCCAGCTCGTGAGGAGCAGGGGGCCGACCTTGAAGATCGAGAGCGCGAAAACGATCGCGATCGCGAACGAGAAGATGATCTGGCCGCGCGTGATGACGGTCTTGATCTCGCCGTTCTCGTCCGTCTCCTGCGTCGCGACGTTGGCCGAGATCGCAAGCGCGCGGAACCCGATCGCCAGCGACTCGCCGAGCGCGATGACGCCGCGGATGATCGGCAGGCGCCAGAGCTTCCGCCGCGACATCGGCGACGTGATCTCGTGGACGATCTCCGTGATGTCGCCCTCTTGCGTCCGCACGGCGACGGCCCAGTTGGACGCGCTGCGCATCATCACGCCCTCGAGAACGGCCTGGCCGCCGTAGCTGACGGATGCCATGCGGGCTCAGTCCTGCGCAAGACCGGAATCCGCTGGCGCGGATTCCGGTCGCGCATAAATCCCTGAAGGCGTCCGCTTCGCGGCCGCTGCGTTTGTGGTCTGCATCTCCAGCGCTACGTACGCCGCGAGCCGCCGGCCTTCTCGAGCCGGCGCTGGAACCGCTCCACCCGACCGCCCGTGTCGACGAGCTTCTGCTTGCCCGTGTAGAACGGGTGACACTCGGCGCAGATCTCGACGTGCAGCTCGGCCTTCGTTGAGCGCGTCCAGAACTCGTTGCCGCACGAGCAGGTCACGTGCGCGAGGACGTAGTCGGGGTGGATCTCGGCCTTCATCGGCCCGCCAGGATATCAGCGGCCGTCCGCGCGGCGACGTTCCCGCCCGAGACGACACAGACCGTCCGGCCGCCTTCGATCTTCGCCGCAAGCACGGCTGCGACGGCCGCGGCGCCGGCGGGCTCGCATGCCAGCTTCGCGCGCTGGTAGAGGAAGCGGAAGCCCTCCGCGATCTCGTCCTCGGTCACGAGCACGGGCTCGACGCCGAGCGCCGACGCGGTGCGAACCGCGAGCTTGCCGGCGAACGGCGCGTTCAGGCCGTCGGCGACCGAGGCTGCCTCGACGGAGGTCGACTCCCCTGCTTCGAGCGCGGCATGCAGCGCGCGCGAGGTCTCGGGCTCCACGGGCACCACCTCGACGTCGGCCGGCGCCGCCGCGGCCGCGATCCCTGAGAAGAGGCCGCCGCCGCCAACCGGTACGACGATCCGGTCCACGCCGTCGAGGTCGTCGAGGATCTCGAGCCCCACGGTTCCCTGGCCGGCAAGAACGAGCGGGTCGTCGAACGGATGCACGAGGACGCGGCCGGTCTCTTCCTGGAGCTCGTCCATGCGACCGAAGAGATCCGCGATCGACTCGGCTTCCTGGTCGATCTCGGCGCCGTACGCGAGGGCGGCGTCGCGCTTCTGCTCGCTGGCGCCCTTCGTCATCACGACGAGCGCGGTCGTCCCCTCGAGAGCGGCGCCGAACGCGAGCGCGGCCGCGTGGTTGCCGGCGGAGGAGGCGATGACGCCGCGGCGCCTCTCCTCGTCCGTCAGCGACGCGAGCTTCGTGAGGACGCCGCGGGGCTTGAAGGAGCCCGTGCGTTGGAGGAGCTCCGCCTTGAGGAACATCTCGGGACCGAGGCTGCGGGAGGTGAAGATCGGCGTGCGGTGGAGCCTGCCCTCGAGCACCCGCGCCGCGCGCTCGACGTCGTCGCGGCCGACCGGGAGCGCATCCACGCGGCGATCGTATGGGAACCGTGACGCCGCGCCGGATGTAAGAGAGGTCATGCGCCTTCTCGTCGCGATCGCGGTGTTCGCGCTCTTCGTGCCGGCGGCTGCGGGTAAGCCTGGGCCAGGGCTACCGCCGGAGGAAGCTTTGATCGTCCCGACCGGCCGCGCGCCGTGCGGACTCGCCGCGCACGAGGGCTCGCTCTGGGTTGGCGTGTACGAAGCCGGCACCGTACTCAGGCTCGATCGTGCCGGCCGGGTGGCGCAGCGGATCCGGGTCGGCCGGTGGGCGTGCCGGATCGCGGTCGACGATCGGGCGGTCTGGGTCACGCGGGACAACGCGAACCGCGTTCTGCGAATCGACCGCGCGACGGGAGGGCGTCGCGCGGTCGCCGTCTCGTCGCCGCTCGACATTGTCCTCGCCGCCGGCTCGCTCTGGGTGACGAGCTTCGAGACCGGCGTCGTGACCCGCGTCGACCCGGTGACCGCGCGGGCGACCCGCGTGTTCGAGATCGGCGGGAACCCAACCGGGATTACGTTCTGCGCGGGACGCATCTGGGTCGGTCATGGTCGTGAGGCCACCTGGCTCACCGCCATCAACCCGCGGTCCGGCCGGACGACGCAGGTCGACGTCGTCGTGTCAACTCCCAGAGCCCCACAGTGCATACGCGGCGAGCTGTGGGTGACCACCGAACGCGCCCTCCTTCGCGTCGCACCGCGCTCGGGAGAGCTCCTCGGCCATCTCCCGCTCGAAGGCACGCCGGGCGACGTCGGACTCGCCGTTGGCGCGGTCTCGGGCCAGCCGACGATCTGGGTAACCGACAAGGAGCGCTCGCTCGTCCACAGGATCGACCCCGCGGCAGGCCGCGTCTTCGACACCTTCCCGGCAGGACCAGGCGCGTACTCGCTCGAGCGCTTCGGCGGCTCGGTGTGGATCACGAGTTTCGCCGGCTCGGACGTCCGCCGCTACGACCCCTGACCTAGGCGTCACCCGACGCATGGCGCGCCCCGGGGCGATAAGAATGTCCCCGTGGCCGTCGCGACTCCGGATCAGCGCCCGATCCGGCTCCTGATGGAGGACGAGCTCGAGCGCAGCCGCCTCACGGTCTTCTTCCGCCTGCTGCTGGCGATCCCCCTCTTCATCTGGCTGTTGATCTGGGGAATCGCGACCTTCGTCGCGACGGTGATCATGTGGTTCGCGGTCGTCATCACGGCCAAGGCGCCGGACGGTCTCCACAACTTCATCGCGAGCTACCTCTGCTACACGGCCCACGTCTCGGCGTACCTGCTCCTCGCCGCCGATCCGTACCCGTGGTTCCGCGGCAGCCAGGGCTACCCGATCGACCTCGAGATCGACCCGCCCGCACGCCAGAGCCGCTGGAGCGCGGCATTCCGCCTCGTCCTCTCGCTTCCGGCCCTCGTTCTCGCGGCCGCCCTCGGTGGCGGCATCGCGTTCGGAGGCGGACCCAGCACCACGACGACGACTGGCGGGGACGAATACGGGAGCTGGGAGACGCTTTCGTTCACGGGAGCCGCGGCCGCCGCGGCGTTCCTCGCGTGGTTCGCCATCCTGGCGCTCGGAAGGGCGCCGCGGGGCCTGCGCGATCTCACCGCCTACACGATCGGCTACGCGGCACAGGCAAACGGCTACCTACTGCTGCTGACGAGCCGCTACCCGACGTCGGATCCCGCACTCGCCGAGGAGTTCTCGGAACTGCCGGAGCACCCGGTGCAGATGGTCGTTACGGATGATCTCGAGCGCCCACGGCTCACCGTCATCTTCCGGCTGCTGCTCGCGATCCCGCACTTCGTCTGGCTGTTGCTGTGGTTCATTCGCGGTGTAGTTCGCGACGATCGTCGCGTGGTTCGCCGCGCTCTTCACGGGGCGCGTGCCCTCGGCGCTGCACCGTTTCATCGCGGCGTACATCCGCTACGCGATGCACGTCTTCGCGTTCGTTCATCTCGTCGGCCGGAGATTCCCCGGCTTCACAGGCCGTGCCGGCTCGTACCCGATCGACCTCGAGATCGCGCCGCCCGAGCGGCAGAACCGATGGAAGACCTTCTTCCGCTTCTTCCTTGCGTTTCCAGCCTTCCTCCTCGCGAGCGCGCTCGGCGGAGTCGCGATCGTGATCGCGTTCCTCGGCTGGTGGTACGCGCTCGTCACCGGGCGCATGCCCGAGGGCCTCCGCAATCTCAGCGCCGCCTGCCTTCGCTACTCCGCGCAGACGTACGCGTATCTCTTCCTGCTGACCGACCGCTACCCGTACTCGGCGCCCGTGCTCGAGGGCCGACGCCCGGCGGTCGACGATGAGCCGGCACCTGCTCCGCCAGCCCCGCCACCTGCTTACTCGCCGCCCCCGTCGCCGCAGCCGGCCACCGGGGACACGTTCTGAAAACCGCCGTCGGGGTCCTCCTCGTCGCAGCAGTCGCCGTCGGCGCGGTGCTGCTCTGGCCGACGGAGGTGCCGAACGACCTCGTGCTCCCCGATCCGGGCGACGTCTTCGATCAAGACCTCGTCGACCGGGCCGAGAGGTTCGAGCGCGTCTTCTACGTGCTCTTCGTGCTCTCTCAGATAGCGCTGTTCGCCACCCTCTGGTTCTACGCGCGCCGCGGCGCGGCGTTCACGCGCGAGTCGGCGGCGGGGCCGATCGGCACCGGGATGCTCCTCGGAATGCTCGGGCTCGCGATCGTGTGGCTGGTCGCGCTGCCCTTCCGCATCGTCGGGCACTGGTGGGCCCGGCGCTACGACGTGACGGACGCCGATTACCTCGAGTGGCTGGTCGAGGACTGGGCGATCCTCGGCGCGCAGTTCCTCTCCCTCTGCCTCGCGCTGCTCATCGTGATGGGCCTCGCACGCTGGCTCGGCGACAACTGGTGGCTTCCGGGCGCGGGCGTCTTCGTCGCGATCGCAGCGCTCTTCACGTTCATCGGGCCGTACATCGACTACACGACCGAGCCGCTGGACGACACCGAGCTGGTCGAGGCCGGGAGGCAGTACGAGGCCGAGCTCGGGCTCGACCACGTCCCGATCCACGTGCAGGAGGTCGCCGAGTACACCGACCTCGCGAACGCGTATGCCTACGGTTTCGGGCCGACCGAGCGGGTCGTCTTCTGGGACACGATGCTGCAGGACCCGTTCGACACCGGCGAGCAGAAGCTCGTGCTCGCCCACGAGCTCGCCCACCACTCGCAGGGCCACCTGCCCGAGGGCATCGGCTGGTTCGCGATCTTCGCGCTGCCCGGCGCCTTCATCCTCATGCTGGCGACGAGGAAACGGGGCGGGATGGGCTCTCCCGAGGCGATTCCGCTCGCGCTCCTCGTCGTCGCGGTGATGCAGCTCGCGACGGCTCCGTTTGCGAACGTCGTCACGCGCCGCATGGAGCAGGAAGCGGACTGGATGGCCCTCGAGGTCACCCGCGACCCCGACGCGCTCGAGGGCGTCATGGTCGCGCTCGCCGAGACCTCGCTCGGCGACCCGAACCCACCTCTCTGGATCCACCTCCTCACGGGAACACACCCGACGCTCGAGGACCGCGTGGCGATGGCGAAGGCGTGGGCGGCCCGCAACGGCGCAGCAGCCGACGCCCTAGCCTTGGGGCTGAGGCTTCAGCCTCACCCCGGTGCGAGGTCTTCGCCGCGAACAGGCGCACACCCAAGAACGGGGTCAGGCTGAAGCCTGACCCCGAGACGCTACGTCAGCGTGTATTCGGGGCCGGAGCCGCCTTCGGGCGGGGTCAGGCGGCCGCCCTTGGCGGTGATCGCGCCGCACTGGACGCAGTTCGACGGCGTGACCTCGACCGTGACCATGCCGTCGCCGAGGTCGCGGCCCACCGAGTAGACGTTCGCGGGGCACATCCACTCCCAGGCCTCGGCGACCGGGCGGCGCACGCGGTGCGCGACCTCGAGGTGGTTCGGCTGGTCGTCGCGCGTGCGGTTCCCCGACGCGAAGACGGACGAGAGCTTGTCGAAGATGTAGCGGCCGTCCGGCTTCGGATAGCTGCGCGCGCGGCCCGTGCGGATGAGCGGCCAGCCCGAGTTCGGATGGGTCGGGAAGGTGCTGTTCGGGGCGCGGCCTTTCGTGATGGTCATCATGCTCGCGAGGGCGCCGCCCATGAAGAAGCCCTTGTCGAAGGCCTGGCGCATGTTCCGCACTTCGTAGAGCTCGCTCCAGAGCTTGGTTTGCCTGAGCGCTTGGTCGTAGGAGTCGAGGGCACCCACGCGGCTCGGCACCTCCCCGCGCTCGAGCGCCCGGAAGGCCGCCTCCGCCGCCAGCCGACCGGACTCGATCGCGTAGTGGATCCCCTTCAACCGCGGCACGTTCACGAGGCCCGGCCCCTCACCGACCATGAGCAGGCCCGGCGCGCTCAGCTGCTTCGGCAACGAGTTGAAGCCGCCCTCCGTGATCGTCTTCGCGCCCCACGCGACGCGCTCGCCGCCCCGGAGGATGTCCCACACGAGCCGGTGCGTCTTGAACTCCTGGAGCACGTCGTGCACCGAGAACTCGACGTCGCGCGCCTCGAGCCCGGCCACGAACCCGATCGTGACCAGGTCGTCGCCCCCAGGCTGTGACATCGGGTAGATGAACGAGCCGCCGAACTCGCCGTAGCCGGCGAGCGCGCGGAGCGGCCAGCCCATCGTGTGCACGATCTTCCGAAGCGGCCGCGGGACGCGCCACACCTCCTTCACGCCGAGCGCCCAGATCTGCGGGTTCTCCCCCTGGAGCCGGAAGCGCTCGATGGCCGCGGTCGTCAGGAGTCCTTGTGAGCCCTCCGCGAGCACGGTCACGCCGGCGACGATGTCGTTCCCGGGCTCGAACGTCGGCAGCGGCTCGCCGTGCCGGCCGCGACCCTTGTCTCCCGTGCGCACGCCGAGCACGCGCCCGTGCTGGTAGAGGAGCCTCGTGGCCGCGGTCTCCGGGAGCACCGCGACGCCGAGCGCCTCCGCCTGCTCGGCGAGGAAGCGGCTGAGCGCAGAGGCCGAGAAGATGTAGTTGCCGTGGTTCCGCATCGTCGGCGGCGGCGGGATGCGGTACGAGCCGCGACGGGTCAGAACGTGAACCGCCTCGTCCGGCACCTCGCCGTAGCTGGGGATGTCCGCCATCGTCAGCCGCCCGCGGAAGAGCCGCCGGAGCGGGCGCGGATTCACGACCGCGCCGGAGAGGACGTGCGAGCCCGGCTGCTTGCCTTTCTCCAGGACCGCTACGGGCACGTCACCCAACCGCTCCCGCACCTCCGGGTTCTCCTCGAGCAGCTGCCCGAGCCGGATCGCGCACGCGAGCCCGCCGGGGCCGCCGCCCACGATCACGATGCCGACGTCGATCCGCTCCTCGGGCGGGTCGGTCGGGACGCCGATCGCGTCGATCGGGCCGAAGGGAGGCGGGAAGTCGGACGGCTTCGCCATTAGTGCGCAAGACCAGAATCCGCTAGCGCGGAGTCTGGTCGCGCGAACACCCCTAAAGGCGTCCGCTTCGCGGCCGCTGCGTTTGTCGATTCCATGCCCGCCTCTAGCTTCCCCGTTGCGCCCGCGCGAGCTCGGTCAGCTTGGGGACGATCTGGTGCAGGTCGCCCACGATGCCGAGGTCGCAGAAGTCGAAGATGGGCGCGTTCGGATCCTTGTTGATCGCGACGATCGTGCCCGAGCCCTGCATCCCGACCTTGTGCTGGATCGCGCCCGAGATGCCGCACGCGATGTAGAGCTTCGGCGAGACCGTCTTCCCCGTCTGCCCGACCTGTGTCGAGTACGGGATACCAGCCCGCGTCGACGACGGCGCGGGTGGCGGCGACTGCGCCGCCGAGCGCGGCGGCGAGCTCCTCGAGGAGCGAGAACCCTTCGGGCGAGCCAAGTCCGCGGCCGCCGGCGACGATGATGTCCGCGTCCTCGATCGACGGGCCGCTCGACTCCTCCTGAGTCTGCTCGACGAGCGTCGCGAGCGTCGAGAAGTCGGAGAACTCGGTGTCGAGGTCCTCGACCTCGGCGGTGCCGCCCGACTCGGCGGGGTCGAGCGAGCCCGAGCGGAAGAGCGCGAGACGCGGCGAGCCGGTCCAGCCCACGTCGACGACGACCGTATCCCCGAGCGCCGGCCGCTTGCCGACGAGGTCGTCACCGGAGACCGAGAGATCGATGAGATCCCAGTTGAGCCCGGCGTCGAGCCGAGCCGCGAGCCCGGCGGCGACGTCGGCCGAGAGCACGGAGGCGCCGAACAGCACCGCGTCGGCGCCGGACTTCTCGACGAGCGCTGCGAGTGCGTCGACGCGCGGCTGCGGGAGCGGGGACTCGAGCTCCGGTTCTTCGGACGCATAGACCTTGGACGCACCGTACGCGCCCGCGCTCGGGGCGAGCCCCTTCGCGCCCGGCCCGAGCACGACGCCGGTCGCGTCGCCCAGCGAGGCGGCCTTCGACAGCACTCCGAGCCCGCCCTTCTCGAACGCTCCGTGGTAGTGCTCGAGGAAGACGAGGAAGTTCATGCGCGCGCTCCGATGCGCAAACCCAAGAACGGGGTCAGGCTGAAGCCTGACTCCGGCGCGGTGGTCACAGGAGCCGCCTCTCGTTCAGGTAGTCGAGGATCTTCTGAGGCGCGCTGCCGTCGTCCTCGATCTTGACCTGGTCGCCACGCGACGCGGGCGGGCCCAGGTCGAGCACCGACGTCTTCGCACCGGCCTCCCCCACCCCCTCCGCGTCCACGCCCAAGTCCGACAGCGACACCGTCTCCTGCGGCTTCGACTTCGCGCCCATGATCCCCTTGAGCGAGGGGTAGCGCGGCTCGTTGATCGCGTCGGAGACGGCGACGACGGCGGGCAGCGGCGCCGAGATGAGGTCGTAGCCGTGCTCGGTCTGGCGCTTGCCGGTGACCTTGTCTCCCTCGACCGTGAGCGAAGCGACCTGCGAGATGACGGGCCTGCCGAGACGGTCCGCGACCGCCGCCCAGAGCACGGCGCCGTCGCCGTCGCTCGAGGCCTGGCCGAACAGAACGAGGTCCGCCCCCTCACGCTCGAGCGCGCCGGCAAGCGCGCTGCTGGTCCCGACGAGGTCGGATCCGGCGGCCGCGGCGTCGCTGACGAGCACGGCGCGGTCCGCGCCCATTGCGAGCGCCTTGCGCAGCGAGTCCACGGCCTTCTCGGGGCCGAGCGACACGAGAACCACCTCTCCGTCGCCCTGGCTCTCCTTGATCCGAATCGCTTCCTCGACCGCGTTGAGGTCGGTCGGGTTGAGCGCCGCCTCGCCGGAGCGGTCGAGCCGCTTCGTCGCGGGATCGATCTTCTTGTGGACGGTCGCGTCCGGCACCTGCTTCACGCAGACGGCGATCTTCATCGGCCCTGACTCTATCGGCGTCAATCGGGCCACCCGCGGAGGACCCGCGCCGGGGTCAGGATTCATCCTGACCCCGGTCCTGGGTTGTCGCATCGCACACCTAGAACCGGGGTCTGACTGAAGTCAGACCCCACGCCCATCACCCGCCACGGGCGATGCAGGCGGCCGCAACCCCTGCTAGCGTCCCGCCCTTCGAGCGGCGCACCGGAGCGCACCCCCCGTCTATGAGACGCCACCGGACGACAGCCATTCTCACGCTTCTCCTGGCCGCCCTAGCAGCCGTGTCGGTTTCGCCGCGCCCTGCCGCCGGCGAAAGCACGGCGAGCACGGCCGTCCCGCAGCTCGTCTTCCCGCTCGTCGCGAAGACGCTGTGGTGGGACAACTACGGCGATCCGCGCCCGAACGGGCGGCACGCGGGGATCGACATCATGGCCCCGCACCGCTCCCCCGTCGTCGCGGTCGAAGCAGGGCGCGTCAAGTACTGGGAGTCCGGGCTCGGCGGCTGCATGCTCTACCTCTACGGGCGCAGCGGGACGATGTACATGTACATCCACCTCAACAACGACGTCACGCCGAAGAACGACAACCGCGGCCGCTGCCACGAGGTCGCGTACAGCGTGAAGGACGGAGCGAAGGTCGCGGCCGGCGAGCAGATCGCGTGGAACGGCGACTCCGGCGACGCGAACGGGAACCCCCACCTGCACTTCGAGGTGCATCCCGGAGGCGGCGCCGACGCGAGCCCGTATCCACACCTCAAGAAAGCGCTGCTCCCGCTCTTCGCCGCGAAGCCGGGCTCACAGTTCAGCCTCGGCCTGAGCGGCAGCCTCGTCTCCGCCGGTGCGGGCATCCTCCAGCTCGAGGTCTCGCGCGTGCGCCACTACCCCGGCGGCCGCTGGCTCGACGTCGACCCGAGGACGGTCGACCTCGCCGTCCCACCGGAAGCCGTGGTCGCCCCCTCGCTACGCGTCTTCGCCTCGACCGCGAAGCGTGAGGCGAAGGCTCCGCTCCCGGTCGTCGTCCACACGGTGGCGGCGAAGACCACGATCGACGCGATCCTCGGCACGAGCGGCGTCCTCATCGCCGGCCGCATCTCGCCGGCGCGTTAGCGCGGCGCCCGAACCAGATAGAACCCGCCGCCGACCAGCGCCCCGCGCACGAGCGGCAACCGCCCGAGCACGCCGGCGCGGCGCGTCTTGACCCCGTAGCGGACGGTGTACTCGGGCCGCATGAGGAAGAGCTCGCGATCGACGATCTCGAGCCTCGCGCGCGCGAACGCGCGCTCCGCGCGACGCAGCGTGAGCTTCGTCGCCCGAACCGAGAGGATGTCCTCGAAGTCCGCGTCCGCAGACATGTACTCGCTCGGCGGCGGGCGGACCAGGCGGAAGAAGACCGGACGTGGGAGCAGGTGCAGAAACGGCACGTGCCGCACGAAGCCTCGAGCGTGATGCTGGTGGCCTCCGAAGTACGAGTAGTACGGCGGAAACGTGACGAAGAGGTGTCCGCCGGGACGAAGCGCTCTCGCGACGGACGCGACGGCGCCCTCGTAGTCGGGGATGTGCTCGAGGACGTCGTGCATGAGCACGAGATCGAACGTCGGCGCGTCGGGCGCCCGGGCGGTCACGTCCGCGACCTCGAGGCGGAAGCGGTCGTCGGCGACGAAGGGCGACGAGGCGACGACGTCCTCACTGAGCTCGAGGCCGATGCCGCTCGCGAAGAGGCCCGAGTCGCGCAGCCCGTCGAGCATGCCGCCCTCGTGAGCGCCGAAGTCGCCGACGTCGAGCCCGGTGAGGTCGAGGCGGGCGGCGAGCCACGGGAGCACGACCTCGTCGCATAGACGCCGTCCGTACTCGAAGTACGAAAGGCCCTTCGGAACGATGTGGCTGTCCAGCCGGGTCTGGAGGTCGGGCATCGAGCGGACCTTAGACGCCTCGGCCGATCTGCCCGCCCTGCCCGAAGAGCGGTAGGACCGACCTTCCGGCCAGGTGCGGACCAGCTGGCCCCGTGCCGATAATGGCGAGGAGATGCGCCGTGCTCGTGTCACGCGCCGGAGGGCGATCGTCGGCATCCTCGTTTTCTTCGCTCTGGTCGAGGCCGGCCTCGCCGTCGCCGTGTTCGCGAAGGACGACAGCCCGCCGAAGCTCGCGACCGCGCTCCCGATGCACCCGGTCGCCGGCGGCTTCAAGCCCGACACCACCCGCCTCGAGGACTGCGAGGGGCAGCGCTGCGTCGAGCAGGCGTTCGGCAACATCGCCTACTACCGCGGCCCGACCCGCGCACTGGCCGCGTTCGACGCGAAGTACGGCGACTTCTCCGATCCGAACTGCCATCGCGTCGCCCACTCCATCGGCTCGGCGTCGCTCGCCCGCAACAAGGGAAACGTGGCGAAGACGTTCGCCGAGGGCTCGTCCAGCTGCTTCTCGGGCTACTACCACGGAGTCCTGGAGCGCTCGCTCATCGGAGTCCGCGGCTACGAGCCCGAAGCGCTCGGAGAGGTCGTGCGCGAGCTGTGCGCCGACGTCAAGCAGAACTCGTCGGTGTGGCTCGCGTACCAGTGCCTGCACGGCCTCGGTCACGGCCTGATGATCACGACGGGCTACACGCTTCCGCTCTCGCTCAAGACCTGCGATCGCCTCACGACCTCGTGGGAGCGGACGTCGTGCAACGGCGGCGTGTTCATGGAGAACATCTCGACCCTCTACGGCTTCAAGTCGCGCTTCGTCCGCGACGACGACCCCGTCTACCCGTGCAACGCCGTCGCGGAGGAGGACAAGATCAAGTGCTACGAGATCGTGACCTCCCGGATCCTCCGCGTCGTGGACGGCGACTGGGAGAAGACCGCCGAGTACTGCGCCGCAGCCGAGCCGAACTGGGTGTCGGCGTGCTTCCGGTCGCTCGGACGTGATTCCGCCGGACAGGCCCACGAGGACCCGGTCAAGATCCTCGAGCTCTGCGCCCTCGCCCGCGAGGCAGGCGGTGAGGGGACATGCATCGACGGCGCAGCGCGCGCGATGACGGGGAACTTCAAGAACGGCAAGCCGGCGACGGTGCTCTGCAACGCCACGGCAGCCGACCACCGGCAGCAGTGCTACTACGGCATCGGCTCCGTGATGTCGCTGTACGGAGGAAGCGAGGCGAGGCGGAAGGCGGACTGCGCGTCGCTCACGAACGTCGCGCGGTTCTCGGCCGCATGCGTCCGCGGAGGCGAGGACTACCTCCGCCTCGTGCACGCGACCGCATGACCGACGTCGTCGCCGGCGAACGCGGCACTCGACGGGCGGCGGAGCTCGCCGAGCACGAAACGCGCGAAGCGCGGGTTGCGACCTGGGCGCTGCTGGCGGCCGTCCTGACCGCGGTCGCGGCGGGCGTCGCGATCCGGGTTGCCAGGCTCGGCGAGAAGGTTCTGTCGTTCGACGAGGCGTACACGCTCGCGACCGCGCAGCGCTCCTTCGTCGGAATGCTCGAGATCGTTCCGGTTCGAGGCGAACGGGACGCTGTACGCCGTCCTCCTCTGGCCGCTCCTCCGCATCTCGGAGTCCGAGGAGACGGTCCGCACGCTCGCGCTGCTCGCGGGCATCGCCACCATCCCGGCCGTCTACTGGACGGGACGCGCGCTCGTGGACCGGCGCGCCGCGCTGGTCGCTGCTGCGCTCGTCGCGTGCAGCCCGGCGATGATCGGCTGGTCCGTCTACGGACGGGCGTACGCCTTCGGGATCCTCTTCGCGGTCCTCGCTTTCGGCTGTCTCGTTCGCGCACTCGACGAGCCCGCGCGGACGCGACCTGGCGCCGCCTCTACGTCGTCTGCGCGCTCGCGACGGCCTACTCGAGCGTCCTCGCCGCGGTCATCCTCCTGCCGATTCACGCCGCCGCGGTCGCCTCACGCGCGCGGCGGTGGCGCGGCCTCCGCGCCTGGCCTCCGCCATCGCTGGCGCTCGCGGCCGGCCTCGTTCCCGCTCGGCGCCCTCCTCGTCTCGAGTCGAGCCATCGAGACCCGCTCGCGTGGCTGTGGGAACCGGATCTCGCGCTCGTCCGACGTGTCGGAGGTGAGCTGACGGCCGGGCCGGCGTTCTTCGGCGGCGCCGGACCCGGCCTCGCGGGCGCGATCGTGGCGACGCTCGTCGCCGTCGTCGCTCGCGGGCCTCGTCCTCGCCTGGCGCGCAGGTCGAAGGCCGAGCTGGCACACGGGCGTCCTCCTCGCCTGGGCGATCTACCCGCCGGTCTTCCTCCTGCTCGCCTCGGAGGCGCGCCCGATGTTCTGGGGGAGGTACCTCGGGATCATCGTCCCGGCCTCGCGCTCCTCCTCGCCGTGCTCCTCGTCCGGATGCCGAGAGTACTGGGCGCGGTGTACGGCGTCGGGCTTGGGGCCCTGCTTCTCGCCGCCTCCCTCGCCCCCTCCCCGCCGTTCAACGACTTCCAGAAGAAGGCCGCCTGGGTCGAGGAGCGGCGCGGCCCCGGCGACGCGCTCGTCCTCTATCCGATCGAGCAGCTCCCGGCGCTGTCGTACTACGCC